>NZ_CP114887.1:117500-1597500 GCF_028747805.1 Solibacillus daqui | reverse complement strand
TTGTTTTGTGTTTTTTTTCGGTAATACCGAAATGCCCCCACTACTTGACCTTCTACTGTTGCCACTATCATTTGCTTTCTTCTTATCGCTGCTTTAACTCCAAGAGGACAAAAAAACTCTTCAGAATAGACCGCACTGTTATTGCGTTCTAAATTTTCGTTGAAGAACGATACCACTTCAGATATTTGAGTTGGATTTGCTAAGGCTATCTGCATATTTCTCCCCCATTAACACTTTTTAAGATAAAAGAGTTTTATATATTTCTCCTATAATACCTTCCATTTGATGAACACCTAATTCTGAATTCGTCATTATGACCGCACCTTTTTCTAAATACGGAAACGCCACCATCATACATTGAAAACCCACTCCCCAACCTAGTGATGTAATTTCAAGTTCTTTTTCTGAGCCTTCAAGAAACAAGCCTAACCCAGTCCAACTTTTACCTCTTTGTGAGGTTATCATTTCCTTTGCTAAACTTTCCGAAATACCAACCTTACTTTCTCCCTTTACAGCATTCATTAACTCAAGAACTAATTCAGCTAAATCCAATGAAGTTGTCCATAATCCAGAAGCCGCTGGATAAGGGTATATAGGATATTTTCCATCTACTAATTCACCGTTTTTGTTGTGACCACAAGAAAAATTTTGTCTATCTACTTCCAACATTGTTGTATTGAAATGGCTATTTGCCATTCCTAATGGTTCAAATACTTGCTCATTCATAACTTTATGAAACGGTTTTTCAGTAACATCTTCTATCAGTTGCTGAATGATACAAAAGCCTGCATCCGAATAATGGAATTCACTTTCTGGTTCACACTTGACTTCAATAGAAGTTTTACAATATGGAGTTTGCCCCTCTAATAATTCAGCCATCGAAGGAATCCCTATTTTCGAATTTAGTTCAGAATAACTATCTTCAGGGTCTTTTATTCCAGATTGATGACTTAGTAAGTTTCTCAATGTCACTTTTTTATTTCTAGTAAAATCATTTTCTGGGACTTTCCACGATACAAGACTTTCATTCACATCATCATCTAAAGCAAGAAGTCCTTTCTCTACTAGATTCATAGCGAGCATTCCTGTTAAGAACTTGCTAATTGAACACGCACTAAAAATAGAATCTTCATTTGCTCGTCTATTGCTTTCCACTTCTAATAAGCCGTAATTTTCTGTTCCACTAATTTTACCACCTTCAAGCAATGTGATACTTAGACCTTGTACATTGTAATGTTCCATTCGTTCTTCAATGTTAATGTTCTCTAATTTCACAATTATCCTCCTTGTCAGTATTATCAACAAAATTATAACACGAACATACGCTCGCTTTTACTATTTGTAGAATAAATTTATCTTAAACTAACCTGTTGCGATAGTTTAAGTACATTTCTTAACAGCCTTCACGATTACATTAACATAAATATCCAATAAAAAATCATCACTCATCTAGGACTCCTTAGAGGAGAAATGATTTTGTTCAGACTCTATAATAAATTATCAATCGAAATTATAAGGCTACAGTTTTATTTAAATAATTATAATTCCGCAATTCTAAACAACTTTTCATCTAATATAAACGATTTATTGCTACGAAGTACTCTTTTAAATAGCTCCGTTAATACATTTGTAGCCTTCATTATTTCAACAGTATTAATCGTTGTTGGATAACACGCCATAAACGCTTCCAGAAAATCATTGTTTAACGTATGAAAAGCTTTAAATTGATGCAATTTTTTATTTTCATTCAACGTTTGAATTTGTACCGTTAATTGCCTTAATACTTCAAGCATCTGCATAGCGTAGATATAATTATTTCGCTTCACTTCTATCCGTAGTTTTCTTAAGTTATAGGCAAATTCAAATGAAATGTCAAAACCCCCTAAATATGGGTCTTTCAATTTAGTAAAGTTGTCATTTTCGTATGTCATTTTTTCTAATACATGGCCATTACGATCAAAAACAATTTTCCATAACGGAGACTTAACATTTAATAATGATACAGGCAAGACAGATACATTCATTTCTAATGCATTAGGAAAAAAGGGGATAAGTAAAAAAATTTGATCACTAAACTTCCCTTCCTAAATGAAATATGCGCCCATCTTCGCAAGTTCATTGCTGATTAAGCTTTTTACATCAGAAACATGTTCATTCGTTGCAATCATCAAATCAATATCTGAGTACTGATCCGTATACCCCACCGTTCCAGAACCAATTTGTATAATACCTTCTACACCTGAAAGCGCACGTATCTTTACTAGAAACTCTTGAAAATATGATTCTCTTTCATTTTCCGAATACATAACATTTCTCCCCCTTTTATTTTGAGCATTCAAAAACCCCGTTCTAAGTAAAAGGACGAGGTTTAACGAGATTCATTGTAAGTAATCAGTTAGCGCTTCACCTTAGAAAACATGTTCACATCATGTGCCTGTTCATTTTGATACATATAGTTACGTAAAACCCCTTCTTTTTCAAAGCCATTTTTCAATAACAATTGATTTGATGGTGTATTTTCTAGATAAACTACTGCGCCAATTCTTGTTAACCCTAGTTCATTAAAGCCGTATTCTGTCACTATATTTAAAGCTTCTGAAGTATAGCCTGCCCGCCAAAAATCCGGGTGCAGCTCATAGCCAATTTCCGCACGTCTATGTATCTTTGACCATAAATTAAAGCCAATTGTCCCAATTAAACCCGGTTCATCTTTTCGCTCAATCGCCCAACGGATTGCTCGTTGTTGACTGAAATTCGTTGCAAATGCTTGGATTAAAGCTTCGGCATCAGCTAATTGTGTCATCGTATCCATTCCATAGTGTTTTGTTACAAGGTCGTTTGAAAAATAGGAATAAATATTTTGCGCGTCTTGTGGAACTACCTCTCTTAAAATTAAACGTTCAGTTTCTAATATTGGAAACATGTCATCCCTCCGTAACAGTGACTTCTTTTTCGTACTCCTTGTATTATTCGTTTTGCGACTAATTATTTCCTTTATTTTGAAATACCAATTCAACATTACATGCTTATGTTGGTTAGCTTCAATCAGACAATTTGTAACTTCGAAAAGATTCACACGTCTAATATGTTAAATATTTCTTTTAGGAGGCGCCATGCGATTATTATTACTCATCGTAATAAGTACCCTGTCTCTACACATCATTTTTCCGAACCAAACGAAGGCATTAAGTTGTGCTGAGCTAGAAGAACCAATTATTGATAATTATGATATGGCTGTAGTAGGAACCGTTTTGAATGTGAAAAATGATATTGTACAAAAAGGATTTACGGGGACAAAAGAGACAAAGAAGTATGTTTTGCTACAAGTAGAAAAGAGCTGGAAAACCGAAGTAGCCTCACAAATCATTTTTGAAGCGGATTTTACATGGGGTTACGATTTTCAAAAGAAGGAAAAAAACATTGTTTATTTGCATGAAAATAATGGAAGCTATTACAACAGCCCCTGTAGCCCTGTCATGGAAGTAAATTCAAGTGACGATTACCCAAAAATTACTGAAAATGAGTTCACACCGAATAAAGAGGTCAATTTAAGCCCTAAAATGTGGTTTAAATTTGATAAAGATTTAGATTTTGTGCTCTTACTCTTCGGTATGACTGTTTTTTGTTTCATTGTTTGGAGATGGCGTGCAAATAAAAAGTAACATTATATTTCAGCTTTAAATGGGCTAATGCATGACCGATTTGCGTGAAATATGCCTGAATTATTGTTTTTATGCTTGGAATCTGAATGTTTACGCTCGGAATTCAGATTTTTCGCTCGCTTTTTTTGGATTTATGCTCGCTTTTCAAAGTTTATGCTCGAATCGCCCTATTTCACATCTCACCTCGGTGTAAATGTACACGACCAAGCTATTATGATTCAAATTGAATTCACAGATTAATGAATAAGCATGTCATCCCCAACTTATGTGACTGGACCGTTTTCACCAAATCCCGATTTAATAATTATAGATTTTGCTCAAAAGTAAAAGCCTGCTCCTATTTACGTTCGAGCAGGCTCTTTTCGGTGGATTACTTTATCGTCTCATCAAAAAAACTTTCTAAAATAGGATTCAATCCACTTGCACAACGCATCGGAAAATCATGCCCCGCTTTTGGTAACACCATTGTCTTACAACATGCATTTTGCCCTAATAATTCAAGCGAGCTTTTGATCTCCTTACTTTCGCGCTGCCCGCAAATTGCTAGCATTGGAATCGTAACATCATAGAATTCTGGATAATCCTTAATGTTCATTGTCGCTTTGAAAAAAGCTTGATAGTTTTCGACGGTTAATTTCCTGGCATAGTCAGCCATATAATCTGACTGCTTCTTCGTATAGTTCCAATACTTCGCCTGCAATTTCACGACCCATTTATATCGCAGTAATTTAAAAGTTACTGATGCCGTTTTGCAATACATGCGAATCGTTTTTTCATTTGGATGTACCCATGCACTTAAAAACACAGCACGTGAAAACAACTCGGGATTTTCAGCAACCAACATGACGGCAAGCTGCGCCCCAATAGAATGTCCCATTATCCTAATGCTCGGCTTATTTAGCGATTTTACGAGCTCTAAAATCTCTTGCTTAAGCTTGTGTGGATCGTATGTTACTGCGACAGATTCACCCGCGCCATATAGATGTGGCACAATGAGATGATAGTTATGTAGGAGTTGATATTGTTGCGTGAACGTATCTACAGCCGATGCACCATGTAATAACAAGATCGTTGGCTTATTTCGATCACCATATTCATCAAAATAAATCATCGCATGCCTCCAAAAAAAGAAAATTAAACTTCCAAAATAAAACGTTAAATTGTAAGTGCATATTGTTGTATCATGTTTTTTATCAAGGGATTTAGTTGATCTGGTAGCTCATTCATGTTAAAAAACTTAGCCATAGTTGTTTCTTGACCATCTGCTTGAAGGACGCCACCTTTAATTTCTTTTGAAATGTAAGCTATTGTTACAGGATAGAACTCATCACCATTCGGCAGTTTAACAAAATGTTGCTTCCCTGAAAACACGCCGATTAAATCAAGCTGTCCAATTTCAAGCCCCGTTTCCTCTAATACTTCTCTTCTACCGGTTTCCTCAGTTGACTCGCCTAATTCCATAAAACCGCCCGGAACGCCCCAAACACCATCATTTCGTTTTTGTAATAATATTTTCCCCTTGTCGTTTATGACAGCAACCGCAACTCCGACTAATAGTAAAGGCTCGCTGCCTACGACTTTGCGTAATCTTTCAATGTAACCCATGTTTCGTATCCTCCTAATTATAGTTTCCACTAATTAATATATTCTCAAGCTCTAATACACTAATTTTTTTAATACTCAAAGGAATCACTAACGCTACTTATTTACCATACCAGCCTTCTTCAAATTGAAGATCCAGTGATTTTCCAAATAGAATACCAAATTTAATAAAAGCTGAACCCCATGCAGTGATAATATTGCCATCTTTCACTAATAATTCATTAACATAATTGGCACCTTCGAATAACCCAGAATTGTTTCTAGCTTCCTCTAGTAATCCAACTGTATAATTATTATTCTTTAATAATCCTGCTTTTGCTAGTAAAGCGGGCGAACTTGAAATACTAGCTATAATGAAATTATCCTGATTCGAAATCTTTTTAATAAAATCAATATATTTCGTATTGTCAATGATAGCAAAAACATCCATACACCCAGTTAATAGAAGACTGTCGAATTCTTCATAATTAATTTGATCAATTGTTTGATCTGCCATTAATGTAAGACCTGCCTCTCCCTTAACTGGTTCTTTGTCTATTGATATAATACTTACAGGTTTAGCACCTTGCATTAAAATTGACAATGCCGTTGTTAACTCATATTCACTAAAATTAGGATAAATAAGTACCGCTGTTTTTTTCAAAATAAAATCTCCTTTTGTATCAAGCGTTTTGCAACAAAAAATGGGCGTATCCCTATTTGGTATATTTTATAAGAACAAATTAAATTTACCCAAGAAGTGAACCCTCTATGACTATTGTAAAACAAACGAGCCTTTTTAACATACAATAAATGTTAAAAATGTAAATCTAGCACTATTGTGATACGAATTTCAATGTACTGCATAATGCTCCCTTTTATTTTGCACTATACAATCCATCCTAATTTTCCAATAAACTATAATTACATCAGTGCAATAATTATCAAAAATGGTTTTGGTTTCTTTTTTATACTAAGTTTTGAGGTGAGCAGTCATGTATAGTCAACTTGTCCAACATATTGTAGATACGCTAGAGGAAAATATTTTATCTGAATGGCAGCTTGAGCAGTATGCCGAAAAAATTGGTTACTCGAAGTTTTATTTAACAAGGCAATTTAAAAAGGAGACAGGCTTATCTATCGGTGCTTATATTCGAAAAAGACGACTTGCTGTCGCTGCTTTCTTACTGTTGCATTCCGATGAATCAATACTCGGTATTTCATTTGAATGTCAATTTCAATCGCAAGAAGCATTCACACGTGCTTTTAAAGAGCTATATCAGATGCCACCGGGGAAATATCGTAATTTAATGCGTTCAATAAACTTTAAGGAGGAACAGGAAATGACAACAAATGAAGTGAAAGGCTGGCTTTTAACGGGGACAAACCCATCTTTATATACAATTAAAGCCGATCATGAGGTATTTCATACAGGCTCAAAATCGGGCTATTTAGGCAGCACACAGCCTGCTGAGGAAGGTCAATTTGGTACTTTAATGCAAGTATTTTCAGCTAAAAATTGGATTGGTAAGCGCATGAAAATGTCTTGCTTTATTAAAACAAAAGATGCGATGAAATGCGGGGCTTGGTGCCGTATTGATTCGAAAAACGGGGACCTCGTTCAATTCGACAACATGGATAATCGTTCAATTCATGGTACGACAGATTGGAATTACTATTCGATTGTACTCGATGTAACAGAAGAAAGCGCAGCCATTCATTTTGGTGTGTTACTTGTTGGCTCGGGTGAAGTATGGATAGACGGGGTTAGTTTTGAAGAAGTTGATCATTCCGTTCCTTCAACGAATATGACTAACTCAGCTTCAAATTTACCATTAGAACCAGTAAATTTAGGTTTTGATTATTTATGATGCATCTCGATTTGCTTTTCGATGTTATTATTGAACATGGAAAGATAAAATCGAATCTGCTTCTTAATTAAAAGTTTAAGCCTACTCTATTTAATTATGAGCAGGCTTCTCTATTTCTATTATTTAATATTGCTCAAATGCTCATGTATTAATTTCCACTCATTTTGATCATCTTTCACAAATACATTTGTTGCTCGTCCATTTCCCTGCACGTATTTCCCATTAAAATAACCTTCATATTCATAGGTATAAATACATGTTGCACTATCTGCTTCATTAACAAGCCAATGGATATCTTTTGCTCGATAGATTTCATTTTTAATTGTATCCCATGCATTCTCAAAATACGCTTGGATTTCGTTCATATTTGTACAATTAGTGCCAGTAAACCAATAAACTGCATTCGGGTGTAAACATGCCTGAACGTTTTTAAAATCGTGTGTATTGGTTGCATCAATATATTTATTTAATAAATCAATAGCTGTCATTTCTACTCCCCCTATTGCCTCTACTAATAATTTATTATTCTACTAATTTAATATTCACATAAACAACTTGAAGTAATAAAATTCCTAACGCAATCGGTAATAGCGTCTCCACCTGTGTTAAACCAATGACCCCACAAATTACTAGAGCAATTCCAACAATCCCAAATGTTCCACCAACTAAACGCGCTAGCTTTTCTTGATCTTTCACACGCTTTTGATTATAGCCCGCTAATAACCATGTCATTTTTTTCACGCCAACTAAAAAGCCCATCACTAAAAACAAAGCACCCATAATTAACAAATCCATCGTCATGTTCAATTCCCCCTAAAATCGTTTTACTATCGCTGGAACAATGTAAAAAGGCACACATAGCGTCACCAATAAATACGCAATCATATTATTCATACTCATATCAAAAACAGCAACACCTCGGCTCTCTATCATTAACAGCACAAGCAGCACCGTATTGAGTATAAAAATTGTTCGCAAAGACCATTTTGTAATATTGGCATTGACGCGGTCATCAAATTCCACATCTTCTTCTAACTGACTGCGTTTAAATTTTGCAAAAATGATTAGCACAATCATCAATGCTAGCAGCAAGCCTTTTAACAGCATTGCTTCCACTAAAAAGAACACCAATAAAAAAGCAACAAGCGGGATATAGGTGAATAATTTCGTCATCAATCTTCCTCCAACCAAAATAATTTTTCGATCGACGTATCCAGTGCGGCCGCAATTAATAAACACACCTTAATTGTTGGATTATACTTTTGGGCTTCGATTAAATTCATCGTTTGTCTGGTGACACCCACTTGTTTCGCCAAATCCCCCTGCGTTAAATTGCCGAGCTCAATGCGTCGAACCTTCACATGATTCGTTATGACAACCTCCTTCAACAACAAGCCCCCTTTCAATTTACTGCATAAATTGTGTTCTTAGATTTTAGAAATGGTAATGATTACCTTACCGCTAATTGTAATATATATATTACAATTGTCAATTATATATTACACATAATAATGAAGAAGATGCCCGAAACATTTCTGCTCGGACATCTTCTTCGATACAATGAATTCTTTTTGATGAATCGTTACTTTGATTTTAAACCCGTTTATACATTCTCTACATATTACTCGGTGCCTTCAACCCTAATAGCTTCAGCCCGTCCTGCAATACGGTTGCTACACAATAACAAAACAGTAATCGGCTCTCCTTTACCGAGTCTTCTACTAAGATAACACTCACTGAAATTAACGAAAAAATCGAAAAAGAGCGCGTTTATATAAAGGTATTCTATGAAAAACAGTAAGGAGTGACTAGCAAGAAAAGACAAAAAATGACCATCAGCTATAAATTGTTTAGCACAATCTGATTTAGTCGATGGTGTTTATCACGTCTAGTATCTGCTATTTCATCTAATAACGGACATCCTGTGAAATGATCATATCGTTTTCAGATTGCATTACTACACCCGTTAATCAAATAATAGATAATAAAGATTCATGTATGCCCATTGTAAACAAACGATCGCGCCATATGATACAAGAAGCAGATTCACAACCAACTCAAGAATAAACTCTACTATTTTAATGAACGTGAAAGAACCGTATGAATTAAACCCTTGGCTACATATTTTTTGTTTAAGCTGATTGATGTTATTGTAACAGGGTGATTACCACGCTCCAAATTAAAAAAGCAACATACATTGAACTTACATCTATGGATCAAACTAGATTTCACCTTAATGCTCATTATCGTCTTTCTTGTTTCTATATTCACTTATTTTAACCCGTTGTTTTAATGCTACGAGCGCACGGATAAGCAAAGCATCCCAAATACCACGTACACAAGAATTGAACAAAAAATTACAATCCCAAAATCAGCCATGGCACCAAGCATCGGACCCATAATGCCAGCCATTAGTCCCCCCGAAACGCCTGAGAGTAAAGTTTGATAATCCACTAACGCACCAAAAATTGCACCAATAATAATGGCAATCACAGTAGCAATAATTGTTACCAACGTATAATGACTAGGGAATGTATTACCAAGAATTGCACCAACAGCTAATCCTATTACTCCACTACTTAACATTGCGATATTCATACCAAAATGATAGCTAATTAGAAATTTAATTTTGTATAAAAAAGTAAAGGTGGCAAAACAAAAAATAAAATAGCTAAACAAAATCAACCAAAATATTATATTCAAATAGTCAGCTCCTTTGTACTTAATATATGTCAATGCATTGCTATCACGTTCTAGATAAAAAGTAATACAAGCAGAACCTAATAATCGAACCACTCGGATTATTGCTATTGCTTACCTCTCTCTTTACTTAATTGTAGTTAAAGTGGCATAAATTTTTGTTGTACAGGAGGAGATTTTATGATGGATAAAATGAAAAAAAATGTTAACCTTCCAGACCCATTTGAATATAAATACCCTGAATTAATAAAAGAAGGACGTTACACTTCACCTACTAGTGCATTACCTTTACACGAATTAAAAGTGTTCCAAGACTATATTCATAGCGTAAACATACAGACCTTAGGAGCGCACCTCCCTCATTTTAAGAAACAACTCATATTGATAAAATTTTTTAAATCAAAAAAATATCAGCTCGTCGAGATTTTTTCAAGATATTCTGATCAAATCATCCATACTGTTGGTAAAGTCCATACAATAGGTAGAAATTTCGTTATGATAAAAACTCTATTTGCTCGGATTTGGATACCATTTGACAGTATTCATTCTGCAAAAACACCCTTTGGTATCACTCAAATTCATGACTCACACCAAAATGTGGTGATTAATAATGAACTAAGAAAAAAATTATTAACGAACTTCAGTCAAACGGTTTCAAATAAAGAAGTATTAAAACAACAATTCTTTGAGGAATTATTAGAGACTAATTTAAAAACATGGCAAGGTACCAAACTAACCATATTTACTGACAAACCAATAAAGGGAAAAATTCTAAATGTTGTGCCTGGAAAGATTTACTTAAAGCATAGAGAAGTGCTCGAAATTGCGACAACTCAGATTATGTATATAAAGCAAGGGAGATTCGCTTCCTTTTTCCAACGGCTAATTTCAAACTGGTTTGGGCACAAAAAATAATCGTTTTAAAGAAATTAACAAAATAGTTATCATTTTCATAGATTGGTGTTAGCTCAAATAAATCGATACACCGTCTAGTAAAAGGAGGTGAAGCAAAATGGGAGAACAAATATTACCTGAGAATGGGATATTTTTAGAAATGAAAGGTCAAAATATACTACTGGTAACAGAAGAAGATCAATTAAGTATTCTCGGTCAAACATTTAGACCTATTTTTTGTGGAAAAGTAGTGGAAGTAACAAATGGATTTATCACACTTTTTCCTGTAACGATTAAAATGCACAACGCACCGTTTTTTAAATTTCCTACTCCACTTAGTTTTCCTATGGAGCATATTGCAGTATTTACACCATTTGATATTGATCGAAAAATTGTAATTGTATAAGAATATACTCGAAAAATTAAAAAGAATAGGAGGATACCATGGATATAAGTAAACTGGCTGCACAGAGTAGTATTGGGACGCCAGATATTAATGCCATTCGACAAGCTATTGTGACACAAGTTTTTGCAGATAATATTGGCGTAAGAGCTTTAGTTTTACTCTCTCAATATCCATTTCTAATTATTGGGCCAATCGATAAAGTGATTAGTGACTATCTAGTGATTGACGCTGAGATTACGAATGTATCAGACCTTGATGGAGAAAAATTCCGTGTCCACATTGATGATATCGAAGTTTTTTATATTGAAGAAGAAAACAGACCTATTCCAGACATTAGGAATGGTAAGTATGAATAGAAAATTTCACGTTGTTGCAATTCCAATTCGCATTGTTGTCAATCATTTCGGTGACCACGATCCAAACGGTATGATGTATGTTTTAAAAGAAAATGAAAGTTATATCAAACATCAAGTAGCTAAGAATCCATTTACGCCAGTAGATTTAGTTGAGCCATTGGTTATTCGCGCAAATGTAGGCGACCATATTGAAATCAAATTTGAAAATCAGCTACCCTTCAATACTTCGATGCAAATTCAAGATGCAGAATACAATGTTTTTACTTCGGACGGTGCTTTTGTAGGTAGAAATTCGAATACAACAGTTCCACCTGGAAAAAGTATTGTCTACAAATGGCAAGTACATTCTGAAGGAACTCATTTTTTCTCTGATCTAGGAAATACATTGTCAAGTGAATTAGGTAGTAATGTTCATGGTTTGTTTGGTGCACTTTTCGTAGAACCTCGTGGATCTTCTTGGACAAATCCTATCACAGGTAAACCAATTAAAAGTGGGCTATTTGCAGATATTCACAATCCACTGCTCCCCTCTTTTAGAGAATTCGGTTGGTTTTTCCACGACGAGATGGAAGTAGATGATTTAACGGGTCAACAGCCTATTAGTCCCCATACACTTCAACCAGAAGCAACACATTCCATTAACTATCGAGCAGAGCCGATGCGAAACAGACTACGGTTAATGCAAGAAGGTGTAGTATGTCCAGATTGTGAGGGCGAAGAAGTTCATCACGACTCTTGGGTATTTGGCGACCCAGCAACGCCTATTTTACGAGCCTATATAGGAGACCCTATAAAAATCAGGGTAATTCATGGAGGTACAAAAGAGACACATTCATTCCACTATCATGTCCACCAATGGTTATCTGAACCGAATAATCCAAATTCAGACCTTCTTGATGTGCAAGCCATTTCGCCACAAACAAACTACTTAGTCACACCATTATATGGAGGCGGTTCGTTACAAGGAGCAATGGGTGACGCTATTATTCATTGCCACCTATACCCCCATTTTGGAGAAGGCATGTGGGGAATGCAACGAAATTTTGATACGTTGCAAGATGGAAGCCAATGTTACCCTAATGGCGTGCCTATTAAAGCACTTCAGCCGCTACCTGATCGACCACCACCACCAAAACCAACACCTGAAAAACCAGGATTTCCAAACTTTGTGCCTGGAATTCCTGGCCTTAAAGCGCCACGTCCACCTCTTGGAATTGACTGCGGAAGAAAAGCTACTCAAATCGAAAAAAATCATTTTGCTCCAAACGCGGTTCCTGGTGCTGTTTTTGTCAACCCAACTGTTCCAGGTGTTACACCAATAAGGGAATTCCATGTTGTTCTTATACAAATGCCACTTATTTACAATAAACAAGGTTGGCATGATCCCGAAGGCCGCTTATATGTTTTAGCTGAAGATGAAGAAGACGTATTAGCTGGCAGAAAGGAACCTGAACCACTTATTATTCGAGCAAATGCTGGTGAGGCTGTTCGTTTTAAGTTTACCAATAAGCTACCTGAGACCATTGGCGGAAATGCATTTCAATTAGTCAACCGAACATATGAGGCTGGTATGCATGTTCACTTTGTTAAATTTGACGTTTTAGTTGCGGATGGAGCGAATGTAGGATGGAATTACGATTCCGGCGTTCTTTCCGGTGAAACAATTGAATATCAATGGTTTGCAGATGTAGAGTTAAAAGCAACATTTTGGCATGATCATTTATTTGCCAATGAACATCAGATGCACGGCGTATTTGCGGGTATCAATATTCAAGCAAGAGGCTCAAAATTTTTAGACTCCTGTACGGGGAAAGAAATTAAATCCGGTACACAAGCAACAATCGTCAATCCGTTAATTCCTGACTTCCGTGAATTAAGTTTATTTGTACAAGATTTTACGATGTTATTTGATAAAGACGGATGTCCTCTTAATCCACCACCATTTCCTAGTTCACCAGAGGATCCAGGAGTAATGGCTGTCAACTATAAAAATGAACCAATTCAATTTCGATTAAAAGAACCCGATTGTGATCCAGCTTATGTTTTTAGCTCCTGGGTACACGGGGATCCTGTAACGCCAATGCTACAAGCCTATAAAGGAGATCCGGTTCGAATTCGCCTCCTTCAAGGCGCACATGAGGAATCACATAGCTTTAACCTCCATCGTCAACGTTGGCATAAAGAACGTCCAAACTTATTTTCAAAACTAGATCAGCAACAACATATAGCCATCGCCGAATCCTTCACATTGGAATTTAGCATGGAAGGGGAAGGAGATTTCGATACACTTTACCATTATGGTTCGGTAGATGATATTTGGTTAGGAAACTGGGGTATTTTTCGATCATTTGAAAAAAGAGTACCTCATTTAATTCCTTTACCAGACAGGGATCCTCCTCCCCCACGATATTTCCCTTTACCGTGCACTACAGGGAAAACTCCACCAAGAGCAAGACTGCCAAAAAACACAATTCCAGCAAATGCAACTATTCGTAAATATGACGTTGTTGCTTTAAATGCTCGAATTGAGTATAACAATGAAGGCGATCATGATCCTTGTGGAATTATTTTTGCGCTCAATGACGATAAAGAGAGTATTTTAAATAAAAAGGTAAACCCAGAGCCATTAGTATTGCGTGCAAATGTTGGAGAATATGTCGAAATCACACTTACGAATGAATTGGACGGTAAATTCCACCATGGAGCCTTACATGGTTATCCCGATGTACCTGTCAGCGCACCATTCCCTCCATCACAACGAATATCATTACATGCACAATTAGTTAATTATGACGTTCGCTATTCTGATGGAGCAACTGTTGGATTCAACCTTGATCAAACGATCGCACCTGGAGAAAGTATTAAGTATATCTGGTATATTGATACTGATTTCGGATCAGCTAATCTAATGGATATGGCAGACATTCGCAATCATCGACATCACGGGGCATTTGGTATATTAATTGCTGAGTCTAGAGGGTCAAAGTTTCTTCATCCTAAGACTAGAAAAGAAGGAAATATCGGACACCAAGCCATTATTTCGAATCCATTGCTCCCTGAGTTTAGAGAGTTCTCGCTCGTCATGCATGATGGAGTAAGACTTCTTGATAAGAATGGCAATTTAATAATTGATCCCGAACCACTCCTCGTCGATCCAGAGGAAGAAATAGAAGATTTTGAAGATCAGGGTTCAAGAGGCTTTAATTATCGAAACGAGCGTTTTAGTCATCATGTTACAGATTTGAATGATGTTTTTAAAGTCTTTAGTGCAGATAAAGTAAGAAACCCAAGCACACCATTATTCTTGGCTTATCCAGGAGACCCAGTAACAATTCGTTTTGCGTTCCCTTCCGATAAACCGCGAGCCCATACATTCACCATCCATGCACACCATTTCTTAAGAAGTAAAAAAGACATTTCTTCTTCAATTGCTTCCTTTAAAGGAGAAAATACTGTAGGAACTAATGACGATTTCCATTTATTCTACGGAGCAGGTGGACTGTCTCAACAACCAGGAGACTATATGTATCGTTCAGGAAATATTAGATGGGATATTGAATTAGGTTTATGGGGCATTTTTAGAGTCCTTAATAGTACTAATTCAGATTTAGCACCTCTAAAAGACTATTCAGAATCAGCAAAAGATTGTGAATAAGGTTCAACATCAAGCGGTATTCAAAATGATAAAAACCTCAACTGTTACTGCAATCAATTTGTGGAAGTCTGTTTAACAAGGTGCTCTCGAGCATGTTTCAGAAAATCGAGTAGGCGCATGAATTCATTCATGCGCCTCTCAAAGATCGATACGTGCGGGTCATCCGCGCCAAGGAGTTCCCACAGCTCATAAGGTTCTTGGGAATTGATTGTAATATAGAACCTACAGATTACAAACTCTTTTTCAAGTACACTAACGACAGGTACTATATTAAGTCGTACATCCCCTACCACACAATGCATGCTTATTGATGAACCATTCCTTTGATTTTAAACCCGTTTATACAATCTCTACATATTACTCGGAGTCTTCAACCCTAATAGCTTCAGCCCGTCCTGCAATACGGTTGCTACACAGTAGCAAAACAGTAATCGGCTCTCCTTTGCTGAGTCTTCTACTAAGATTTTTGTATTGCCATAGTATTTATTAAAGGCTCTCGCTAATTGAAGCACATACTTCGCAACGATTGATGGGTCTGCCTGCTCGTAAGCCTCTTTAACCGCTTTTGGATAGTCTTGCAAACAAAGAATAGCTGGCCAAGCTTGTTCTTCTAATTTCATGAAGTCGATGTTAGATGGTGTGAAGTTTGCTTTCTCTAATATCGATGAAATACGTGCATATGTATATTGCACATATGGGCCAGTTTCGCCTTCAAAATTCATCATCTGCTCTAGTGAAAATTCAATATCATTCAATCTGAAATTTTTTAAATCATTGAAAATAACCGCGCCAACCCCAACTTGATGTGCAACTTCCTCCATGTTTTGTAACGCTGGATTTTTGTCCTGAATATTTTGTCTCGCGGTTTGAACAGCCTCGTCTAGGACATCTATTAGCAAAATTACTCTGCCTTTACGTGTCGACATTTTCTTCCCGTCTTTTAACATCATCCCAAAAGGTACATGCTGTAGCTGCTTTGCCCATGTATAGCCCATCTTGTCAATCACCTTAAAAAATTGCTTGAAGTGTAACGTTTGCTCATTGCCCACAACATAAAAGATTTTCTCAGGGCTATATTGTTTTTGACGATAAAAGGCTGCCGCTAAATCACGTGTCGCATATAGCGTTGCACCGTCCTGCTTCGTAATTAAGCACGGTGGCATATCTTTTAGCGCCACCACATTTGCGCCATCTGAAACCGTTAGTAACTCCTTACCATTTAACTCCTCTACAACAGCTTGCATCTTGTCGTTATAAAAGGCTTCCCCCTCTAAGGAATCAAATTCAATACCGAGTTGGTCATAAATTCCCTTGAATTCTTCTAGAGATACACGTTTAAACCATTCCCATAATGCGATTGCTTCTGCATCCTGATCTTCTAATGCTTTAAATGCAGCACGTGCTTTTACATTAAGTGCTTCATCTTGCTCTGCTTCATCATGAAACTTCACATAAAGTTTTAATAGCTCTTGAATAGGTGCTTTTTCAATCGATTCCTTCGAGCCCCATAGACGGTAAGCAACAATCAGCTTACCAAACTGTGTCCCCCAATCACCTAAATGGTTGACACGAACTACTTCATAACCATTCTTTTGTGCAATATTCGCAAGCGCATTGCCAATGACAGTAGAACGCAAATGCCCCATCGAAAAAGGCTTTGCAATATTCGGTGATGAAAAATCAATTACAACACGTTGACCGTTTTTCTCAGCCTGGGCATAGTTGTCCTTATTGCTTACAATGTCTGTCAAAACCTGCTGCGTGACAGCTGACTGATTGACAAAGAAATTAATATAGCCACCTACTACTTGAACATCCTGAATAAACGGATGCTTAATTTTCTCACCAATGGATTGTGCAATTTGCTGTGGTGCTTGTTTAAATTTTTTAGCAAGTGTAAAGCATGGAAACGCGAGGTCCCCTAAATGCTGATGCTTCGGCTTTTCTAGTAAAGCGATTATTTCTAGTGTTGTTAGTTCACTTTCAATTGTCTGTTCTAAAATCTTTGCGACTGTTTGAATCATGTTATTTTCCCTCCAAATATTATTAACTATTGTCTTTTTTACGTTATATCACAGAAAAAAATTTGCCTTTCCAATCCAATAAAAAAAGCCCTCGTCTCTAAAAAAGAGACGAGAGCTATAAATTCCCGTGGTACCACTCTAGTTGCCACATAACTGTGACCGCTTTCCATTCGTAACGAGGTGACTCCCCGGCATTCCCTACTCCATTCAAGATGCATCTCCAAAGTGCGTTTCACCAATACTTTTTGCATTAGGCTCCCACCATCCCTAACTCGCTAAACCAAAATCATATTAGCTACTTTCTTCTTCACTGATTTTTATAAATTTGAAATTGATTATATACATTGATTTGGATAAGAGTCAATAGTTATTTAATTTTCATTCTATTCTTATACTGCATAAAGTAAATTTATTTGACCTTAATCGCTAAAACAATTCCATCTCATAATGAGCATTTTTCAAGACAAAATTTGGAACCAAGTGTATTTATCTAATAAAATCCGTTCTGTTACGCTACGGTGGACGCTTTCCTGAGGGCGTGGCTTCAACTAACTTGTATGTGCTTTTTACGGTGGCACATACAAGTGGATTTTCCACGCACGCTTGATCCTCTAGGAGTCGCCCCCGTCACTTCGCGGCACTCTACCATCAAACTAAAGTTGGTTTTTATTCAAAATTTTAGAATAAATTTTTTGGTTCAAGCGCTGTTAATAAAACTCAAAGTTACAATAATGTATACAAAGTAGTATTCTATTCTTCACCGCCGCCTCGCGATAGCGCTAGCGGCAGCATTTTGCGCTCTTAACTATATAGGAAAAAGTAACATTTTTATTTGGCGGGCCTTGCATGCGGCATTAAAGACAGTAGTATGGACACGTACCACGTGGCCATAATGCTGTCATGCCGTAGCCCGCCGAAAATAAGTAACACTGCACTCAATCCATTTTTTGCTAGTGAATTTGCTCAATGTTAGCTCCACCTTACTGAAATAGAACAACTAATAAGTATCCAAGAACGGATAAGCAAACTGATCCTACAAGTCCTACTCCAAATGCTTTTCCACCTAATTTTTTGAGGGTTTTTAGTTCAACATTTAATCCTAAACCAGCCATTGCCATGGCAATTAAAATATACGCAATATTAACGATAACTTGTGCAACAGACTGCGGTACAATGCCAAGTGAATTAAAGGCACTCATTGCTAAAAATCCAACAATAAACCAAGGAATAATTGATAAAGAAAATGCTTCTTTCTCTTGACCCTTTTCACTTCTTCTATACCAAATACCTACCAAAATGGCTACCGGTACTAATAAAGCTACACGTGTTAACTTTACAATGATTGCTATATCTTCAGCTTCATCTCCACCAGCTGCAGCGGCTGCAATGGCATGTGCAATTTCATGTAATGTCCCGCCAGCAAAAATCCCGTATTCTGTCGGTGTTAAACCAAGTACTGAATACAACAATGTATATACAAGGGTAAATAGCGTTCCGAGCATTGCCACAATCGCGACACTTATTGCAGTTTCTTTTTCATTTGCTTTTATTTGTGGCGCAATCGCTACAACTGCAGCCGCTCCGCAAATTGCTGTTCCACACGCCGTTAGAATCCCAAGTTTTTTCTCTACATGAAAAACTTTTGATAGCCCGTATACTACAAATAATGCAAAAACTAAATTAATCAAAGCAATAAGAAATACACTTGCGCCCGCATTATAAATATCCACTAAATTTAAACGCATCCCTAGAAAAATAATTCCTAAACGTAATAATTTTTTACTTGAAAATGAAATACCCGTCTGCCATGCTTCTGGAACATCAATCGTTGCTTTCCAAATCATCCCTATTATGATTGCAATAACAAGCTGCCCCATAATCGAGAAAAAAGGCAAGATTGAAATGTATTTTGCAATGATTGCAATTCCTAGTGTTAATAATAACCCTTTCACAAAAGGTGCAGAAAAATGCTTTCTAATGTCCATCTAGTTCACTTCTTTCGTCCTTTATTGCTACTATTTGATGAAAATTAAACTCTTTCTAAAGCCGTTAATTCCAGAAAAAGATCGACATCCTGAACACAAAGTTTCATTCCTTTTTCCCAAAAGTCTTCTTTTGTAATGTCCTCATTTAAATGTTTCAGGATCAATTCTTCGATGGGCATTTTCCCTGAATCTCGCAACAATTGAATATAAATATTTTCAAATTCAGGTCCAATTTCTTTTGCTTTTTCATATAAACTATATGTTAGTAAATAGCCAAATGTGTATGGGAAATTATAAAATGGTGCATCTGTAATATAAAAATGTGGTGTCCAAAGCCACGTATATACTGATACATTATCAAGAGAATCTCTATATCCATCCAAAATTGCTTCTTGCATTAACTCATTTAATCGCTGTGTAGAAACTAGCCCTTTTTTTCTTTCCTCATAAAAATTTTGCTCAAAAAGAAACCTGCTATGAATGTTCATAAAATTCATTACACTTCTTTTTAATTTTTCGTCAACTAGAGTTATTTTTTCTGATTTTGATTCAGCCGCTTCAATTGCTGCATCCAATACAATCAATTCAGCAAAAAATGAAGCCGTTTCAGCAATACATAGTGGATATTGTCGGTTCAAACTTGAAATCCCATTCATAGCTGTATTATGAAAAGCATGCCCTAGTTCATGTGCAAGTGTTAAAATACTTTTCATCGTTTCATCAAATGTCATAAAAATTCTTGATTCCTCAGACATTGGAAAGCCCGCACAAAATGCAGCGGCTGACTTTTTAGGGCGATTTTCTGCTTCTATCCACCCTCCTTCAATTGCAGTTGTTACAAATGCTTCTAACTGCTTTCCAAATTTACGAAAGAAGCCTTTTACTAAATCAATTGCATCATCATAATGAATCTTTTGGCTGTTTGTTTCAAAATTTGCCCAAAAGTTATAGGATTGCATCTTCTCTTCACCAGTCATTTTCCCTTTTCGATATAAATATTCTGCAAAAGCATTTTTATTCTTGCTTACAACAGACCACATTGCCTCTAGTGTTTGTTTTTTCATTCGATTTTTACGTAAAGGCTCTTCCAAAACATCATCGATTCCTTGAAAATTGTATAGTTGAAGTCGAAAACCAGCTATATGATTTAATACCTTGGCAAAGGTTTCTTTTTGCTCTGACCATTTAAGCTCTAATTTTTCGTGCGCTGCTTTACGTAGTTCCTCATTCGAATGTGCGCGTAAATTCAAAGCTTGCCCTATTGAATATTTCTGTGGCTTTCCTTCCAATTGAATTTCAATTTCGAGATTACCCATTAATGTTTGATATAGCTGTCCCCACGCATGATAACCATCTATAGATAACTTAGACAAAATCGCTTTTTCATTAGAAGTTAGAGTTGTTTTACCTTCTTCACGCCATTCTGCCAATATAAATGTAAAGTCTTTTAACTCCTCAGATTTAAGAACATCAATCCATATTTCCAATGAAGTACTTGCTAAGATAGCTTGAAAATTTGTTAATATAACACCATATTTACTTTTTAATTTAGTAACCCTGCCTTGAAAAACACTCGCCTCTTGATCAGATGGGTTTTGCGCTAATAAGCAAGTGATAAATGAGGAAGCTTGTGACAATTTAAGCTTAATACTGTCGATTTCCATTAGTATATTTAGGATATGATCAGCATCTTCTACACTTGAAATACTAGTAACTGCTATATCTCCATCCAATTTAGCCAATCCTTGTTCGATATCCAGTATGTGATTTGAAAATTGATTTGATTTTTTTAAGCTTTGAAAAATACTATCTAAATTCCAGATTTGTCGATATTTATTTCTACCCAATTATTCTCCCCCTAATTAAGAACATATATTCTATATTACATTAACTAGAATTTTCTGACTACAAAAAATATTCAAAGTTACTTTTGTGATTTTATCAACTAAAAGAATTAAAATATGTTATAATTTCCCTAATATTACAGGAGGTATTAGTCCAATGGTAAAAAAATAACATGAGAAAATCTTTAATTATTTTAATAATTTACATGTAGATTTTCTCTTTCATAATATCAATATCAAGTATAGAGGAGACATAACATGTTAAACAAAATAAGTGATACGATCTATTATTTTCCTAATCAAGATGATAAAGACCGACCTACATTAGGCTTGGTATGCGGCGACCAATATAGCTTAATTATTGATTCTGGGAATTCTACACAGCATGCTATTGATTTTTTATTAGAAATCGAGAAGTTAAATGTACCCCCAGTTAGATATATGGTTATTACGCATGCGCATTGGGATCACTTTTTAGGAATGAATGAAATTGATGCAACTATTATAGTTAACAGTCTAACAAATGAATTGTTGAAAAAATGGAGAAATTACACATTCGATGATAAATCATTACTTGAATATGTAGGTAATAATGAAATGAGTTCTATGTGTATGGAAATTATACAGTCCGAAATCCCAAATAGGTCTAGCTTTAAATTGCGTTCTCCAGATGTAATTTTTGAAGATACTTTAACTATTGATTTAGGAAATAAAATTTGCATAATCGAGAGAATCAAAGCTACCCATACTGATGACTCTACAATCATTTATATTCCCGATGAAAAAGTTATTTTCTTGGGTGATTGTCCATACGGTACAACGACAAATTCTTTATTTCATTATAAGCAAGCCTTGCTATTACCAATGATTACAGACATCCAAAAGTTTGATGCAGAATTGTTCCTACTTGGTCATGAATCTATATGTGATTCAAATGAAATGAATATATTTTGGGAAGAGTTAACAACAGCAAGTCAGGCTGTAACATCAAGCTCCTTAGAAAATGCTATAGAGTGCTTTAAGCTAGAAAATAAAAGAGACCCTAATGATAATGAATTATTTTTCATAAAAGCATTTGTTAATGATTATATTATTCAATCACAATAATTCTATTGAATACATGAATCAAAAATAAAAATTAGCCACCTCATTTAAAATTGGAATGAGGTGGCTTTTCTATCTTCAATAATATTTGGAACGGTATTTTATATAAGTAAAAATAGTTCCGCTAAAATTGCACACTAAAACCATTAAATCTGTGTATCCCTGTGCCGAATTTCACTAAATCATTATCTTTTAAGTATGCAATTGCTAATTTAACTTCTTTTAAGATATCTGGTGTAATGCCTAATGAATTGTGTGAACCATATATCATATTTATATTAGGAATTTCCGCTATTTTTTCTAAAGAGTTGACTAAATCTACAGGATTAGTTGTTGGATAAAAGGCATAGATTGGTGTTTCATCATATAGTAAATCACCAGTAAATAAATAGCCTTTCGTTTCATCATATATAGAAATATGTCCTGGAGAATGCCCAGGTGTGTGATAAATAGTTAATTTTCGATTTCCTAAATCATGGACATCTCCATCTTTTAATAATCCGGTAGGTCTTCCTGTAAATGGCGTATATGTATCGGGGTTAAAGCTTTTGGGTATTGGGATCGTAATATCTCTTGCTGTATTTGCTCTAATCTGCTCGATGGATAATCCTACAATGCCATTAGTTAACCAAGATTCTTCATCCTCATGAACAAAAATACGTGTATATTCACCATGACTACCAATATGATCAGAGTGAACATGTGTTGTAATAACATCAATCGGTAAGGTTGTTAACTGGTTTGTAATTCGCTTCATGTTATCGATACCTAAGCCTGTATCTATAAGAGCAGCTTTTGATTCTCCTAACAACAAAAAAGAATGTACTTTTTCCCAATGACCTAATTCACTAATTGCATATGTCTTATCATCAATTTGCCGAACGGTAAACCAATCATCTTTTAACATTATTAACCTCCATATCTATATTATATTTCAAATATAACACTCTCAAAGCTACATTCGGAATCGATTTATCTTAATATTCAAAATTAAAAAGCCTAGCATCTACAAACTTGGCCCTCTTTCAAAGATTATCCCTTCAACTTAAGTGAAATGCCTTTCACCGCGCTGCCAACAAATTGAAGTACAAAAATTATCGCTAAAAACAATGTAAATATATTAAACCACTGTGTTTCATTAGAAAAACACATATCGCGCCAAATAGCGCGATATGATGTCTTTTCTTATGTGGATTTCCTTGAAAAAGTTATACTTTCTTATCCACTAAAACTGGAACCATTCTTTAAAAAAGTGAAGTTCCGTTACTTTCCCTAATAGCTTCCCATCAAAATCTCTTAAATTCGGTATCCACCCTGTTTTTTCCATAAGAAAGAATAGCAGTTGCACAATGCAAAATACGGCAATAGATACAAACCAGGAACGATTATAAAAAGGCGTTTTTTGTTGTGTACGCACATTCATTTCCCCTATTCAAATACTTTTTTCGAATAAATACGAATCGAAAGTAGCCAAGACAAACTGTAAAAAATAACAGTTGCCACTAAAATATACACATAAATCATCGGCTGGCTGACACTTGATAAATAGCCAACAAGCTCACGAATTTGGTCATTTATATTAGGTACAAATAATTTTAGACACAATAAGTAGGCCGCAAAAATACCGACAAATAAAAACGTAAAATATTTACTGCTGAATCGATACGCAAACGGATAAAAAATTGCAACTACTAGTAGGCTCACAATACAAATCATTAATAAATGATACATATTCGGAATTGCTTGATTTACGACTAAATGCAACACGCTAATCGTGGCGATAATGCACATAATATATAAAAACGCGGCAATATATTTTGAACTTACAATTTCTTTACGCGTAAACGGTAAGGAATTCAACAATAATTGAGCTGACTTTTTTTCATCCATTGCAAAGAGATTAACCGTCATCACAATACCAAAAATAATGCCAACAAATAGTGATGATGCTTGTGCAAAAATATAAATCGCAATCGCTAAAATCATAAATAGCCAAACCATTTTTTGAATATAAAAATCCTTTTTAATTAGTTGCAGCAACTTCCCTCGTCCCCTTTTTCGTGTAGTATAAAATATCTTCTAACGTTGCAGGCTCGTAAATCGCCAGATCGCCAAACAGCTCCATTACAGCAGTTTTGTCAGCCGATAATCCCTCGAACCCATGTTTTGATTGTTGAATCGCTATAAATGATTTTTTTGTATCGGAATCCAGTAAATCCAAGCCACCCTTTACAAGAACATATTGCTGCTCCAGCTTATAAAATTCCTGCGTAAAGATAAGCTGCCCTTCATGAATAAATACGATATAATCTGCAATGCGATCTAAATCAGATGTGATATGTGTCGAGAAGAAAATCGTTTTTTCACTATCCTGCACGATATTGCGTAATAAGCTTAGTAATTCACGTCGAAATACTGGGTCTAAACCTGCTGTTGGTTCATCCATAATAATTAAGTCCGCGTGATGCGATAATGCAATTGCTAGTGATGCTTTCATCTGCATTCCCTTTGAAAAAGTTTTTAGCTTTTTCTTAAGCGGCAATTGAAACTCGTCTACATAGCGCTGAAACATTCCTTCATCCCAATTATCGTAAGCTGGCTCAATTATTTTTTTCATTTCTAGCAGTGTTAAATTTTCGTAAAAGACATGTTCATCAAAGACAAAGCCAATACGTTGTTTAATCTCACGCTCATGCTTTTGATAATCTAAACCAAATACAGATACTTCTCCTTTGTCTGGCTGTAGAAGATTCATAATGAGCTTAATCGTTGTTGATTTACCCATGCCATTTGCACCGACAAAGCCCGTAACAAAGCCTTTTTTCACTTCAAATGATAAATCCTTCACTTCAAAATCCGAAAAACGTTTACTGACATTATTTAATTTAATGACTGCCTCCATTATTCCCTCTCCTCATATAAAAGTGCGACGAGCGCTTGTATGTCACCTAAATCTAAGCCAATCTCTTTCCCATTTACTATCGCCTGACTTAGCTGCTCCTCAATCACCTTTTGTTTTCGTTCTAATATCATTTCTTTATTTTGCTCTGATACAAAAGAGCCTTTCCCAACAACCGAATAAATGAGCCCCATCTTTTCAAGCTCTTCGTAGGCGCGCTTTGTTGTAATGACACTCACATCCAAATCCTTCGCCATGTTACGCATAGATGGTAATGCGTAGCCAGCAGGAATGTCATTTGCTAAAATGGCTTTCTTAATTTGCTGTACGATTTGCTCATAAATTGGTTCCTTTGAATTATGTGAGATTAAAATTTGCATGCATGTTCCTCAATCCATATTGTATATATACTTTATATACAATATATACAAATCAATAATTTGTTGTCAATACATATCGAATAAAATTTCGGAATTTATTTTCAGTATTTAAAAATGGAAAATCAAATAGCCTTTGGGACATAGTAAAAAGTTGATGAAACTATCCGTTCATGTAAAGACTTTGGATGAAATATTAAAGGGAGTTTTGTGGGTCTGTTGAAGAAAATCGAAGGCAAAAATATTTGATGATGCGGCAATGATCAGCATTTGCAGAAGGTGATGTATTGCTAAAAATAAAAACGTAAATTTACATGATGTTTTACTTCCCATTTTAAATGTTTTCCAGTACAAAACAGATACAATTAACCGTATAAAAGAAGAATTGAATTTGAATGTACGAATTGAATTAGTGATAACAATGATAAATGGCTATACGCCTGGTTTGACAATCTCCCCTGAATTTAGTAGATTTGCATCTGCCACCAATGCATCCATTGGTATTGATATATATGTATATCCTTTTAGTGAACCCGAAGAATAACAACTCATACTTTCAAATATCAATAACGTTCCCAAATGAAAGTTAGGTAAACACTCTCCCCATTCAATTGAATAGGGGG
Organism: Solibacillus daqui; assembly: GCF_028747805.1. Classification (NCBI taxonomy): domain Bacteria; kingdom Bacillati; phylum Bacillota; class Bacilli; order Caryophanales; family Caryophanaceae; genus Solibacillus; species Solibacillus daqui. The sequence goes on along the minus strand of NZ_CP114887.1, from coordinate 1,571,519 downwards.
GAGTTTGGGCTGTTTATAATCAGTATGTCCGAAAACTACGCTTTGTGAAGGTTTATATTAAAATTAATGTAGCATAACACCTCAAAAATCAATTAGGGTAATTATCCCTTTTTTAGTGTATTATGTATAATGTAAGTAAAAATTTGTGTAAGAAAGAAGGAATTTAATGATATTTGAAGCAGATTTACATGTAAGGCAAAAATTAATCCCGATGTTTGAAAAAATTGATAGCACGATAATTCTCTCATGCCTTCAAGGACATATGGGATCTGCTTGGGTGGATGACCTTGAGAATCCGACTGTTGCTCAAATAACAGTGGGGATTTTTGTGTTTTTTGCTGGAAATGCAGACACAAAAGCAGCTGAAGAATTACTTAATAATCTACCTGATTTTACTCTTGCAATTGTTGATTCAGATGAATGGAAAAATCGTATCGAAACAGTTCATGTTGGTTCAATTGAGAAGTTTCCACGATATAGATTTGAAAAGAATCTGGAACATTTAAATAAAAAATATATACAAAGTCTAATATCAACACTACCTGATGGATATGAGATTAAGCGAATAGATAAAACGATAGCACAAGAACCCTCTTTCCATGAACTTTCAGAGGACTTCGTAAGTCAGTTTGATTCTATTGATGATTTTATTAATAGAGGAATAGGTTATGCGATTATCAATAACGGTCAAGTTGTTTCTGCTGCAACGTCGTTTAGTATATATGATGATGGGATTGAGATTGAAGTTGCTAGTCACCCTGATTATAGAAGGCAAGGTTTAGCAACAATTATCGCTGCTACTTTAATATTACATTGCTTAGATAGCCGAAAGTATCCTAATTGGGATGGTGCTAATGAAGAATCCGTTAAATTAGCTGAAAAAATTGGCTATAAACTGCAACAATCATATGATACATATTTCATTGACTGTAGAAAATAAGCATGTTTCCTTTAACATATTTTAGAAAACATTATTTGAACACTATGTTTAATAAACGTTATACGAGTCTATATAAATAACGTTCCCAAATGAAAGTTTGGGAATACACAAAAAAGCGACAAACGCTGTTATATCCGTGTTTGTCGCCTAGGTTTGGAAAATTACCTTTCCTTCCTTAAAAACATTTGCCAAACTACGATTGCCCCAAGAACCGAGTAAACAACTGCCCACATTGCAAGTAACCAAAAATCATTCCCAATTTGAATTGTATCGTCTCCATTCGAATAATTAATCACATGCGTTACCGGTGGAAATATGATAAGTCCCCATTTAAGCAAGCTTATTTTTTCCACTATTCCTTCATAAGAAATAGATACTACAATCACCAACATTGCTGACAACCAAGCATATTTTCTTGTTGCAAATGAAGTAACGGAGAAAAAAGTACCTACTAATATTCCAAACCAAGCTAATAGGAAATGACTATATATTGATAGTCCTAAATGAATTGGTCTGATCGTCCCTTTAAAACTGTTTAATATGATAGGATAAAGAATTGCAAATACCATAAATAGTATTGTGAAAATTAAGCAAATCGTCCATTTCCCCCATAAATAACGATTTTTGCTATCCAATTGGACAAACAATATGTACCTCTCACTTTCTTCCTCAATTGAAAAAGCACTCATCGTCAACCATGTCATCACTAAGTAAATCGTAATGCTTGTGACTGCGTAGCTGCTTAAAATGGCAACACCACTGTACGCATACAGTACAAATACCCATGCGCAAAAAACAGTGACGGGTGGAATCATTTTTAAAGAACGAATATAACTTATGAATTGATAACGAATAAACCCAGTCATACTTACCTCTTTTCATTTACCTCTAAAATAGAGCATTTTTTATTTAATAAAGCTAGTAGTAATTCATCAGATTTAGCTGCGTCTACCGTTATCAAAGCAGTGTTTCTCTCATATGTAATATCAAAGAAATTTAGCTCTTTGAAAATATCTTTATTATTAAAATTCACCTTAATCAACTTTTGTACATTTCGTGGTTTTAAACAGCTTAAAACCTCCCCAGATTCAACATAAAAAATATTATCTGCCAATTTCTCAATCATCTCGTCTTCATGTGTTGTGAAAATGATAGTTACTTGCTTTTTTAACTTTTCTAGAAGATATATTAATTGTTTCTGGGTTGGGCTATCTAATCCAGTTAGAGGTTCGTCTAAAAGAAGGATATCAGGTTTCATAATAAGCGCTTGAATCAAACCTGCCTTTTGTTTTGTCCCCTTTGAACATTGTTTTAGTGGCGTGTCTACATATCGCTGCAAACCGAAAATTCTTATATATTCTAAAAGATCAGTTTCAATATGTTGTTTAGAAAAACCGTGAAAGGACGCCGTTAGTATCAAATATTCTTTGAGCTTAAATCGTATATTCTCCGGAAAGTGTTCTGGTACATACCCTACCTTCCTCTTGCCCCTTCTGACTTTTCCGTTTGTAGGTTCATATATTCCTGCCAAGACTTTTAATAAAGTACTTTTACCAGAACCATTTTGCCCACAGATAGCCATAGTAGTATAATCTTCACACTTGAAGCTTATTTTGTTTAAAATCATTTTCCCTTCGATTTCTTTACTTACATCAATAGCTTCAAAAATGTCTTTTTCCATCCAACCACAACCTTATTTTATAATAATTCAGCACCCAAGAGATCCCATTAACGGAATAATTATCTTTATACTTATTATTATATCCCATTATTTAGTTGTAATATATTTTTAATATATAAAATCGAAATTTCACTTCTCCTATAACCTAGTCAAAGAGAATAAGTCCAAAAATTCTACTATCCTTACTCTTAACATAAAAGCTGCAAAAGCGGTGTATGGTAATCACTTATATAATGTTTTTGCCACTTAAGTCTCTGCTAATCTAATGGAAAAAGGTTATTTGTCAACAGCTGTAAAAGCAATTTTCTTGGTTGTTCAAAGGTTTTATATTCCTGAAAGAAAAGATTATAGTTTGCTATTCGTTCTTCCAAAAATTCATATTGATCATAGTATTCAAAAAAAGATTTAAAAAGCATGTCAAATTGCCCTTGTGGGATTTCATTTATGTTGCCTGCTAAAACATAGCTTAAAGTTCCAGCGATATTCACACAGTAATAACGAAAATCTTCATAGAAATCCACCTCACCAGATAAATTCAAAAATTCTGTTCGAAATTCTTCACATATTTTATTAATATCTCTAGTAGGAAATGGCTTCTTTAGTTCGTCTTCAATTTCAGTTAATTGTTTTAAAATATCGTCCATATTTTCACCCCTATTAGTGTGGCATTTTTTTATCAAATTTATAAAAATCAAATCGTTCATAGATAAAGTACAAACCTTCACAAAAAGTCATTTGAGAACGTTTAATATTATATTCTACAAACTACTTATTCCTCTTCAGGTTCATTAAAAGGATATACATACATGTCAATATCAATAAAAGCATTGATGGCAGCAGCAAAACTACTGAATTCAGGTAAGATTGTTAAACCTGGTGTATAACCATCTATCATTGAAATCACTAAATAAATCTGTACATTTAAATTTAACTCTTTTTTTAATTGATTAATGGTATCTGTTTTAGACTTGAAAACATTTAAAATAGGACGTAAAACATCTTCAGAATCCAATGTTGTTTCTAAGGTTCAGATTCGTATTTCCAACTGGTAAATGAGCGAACCCGAAAATTATTAATTTTGTCTCCCATTCTCAAAGTTGTTGTTGGTTGTACATTTAATCGTTCGGTTACTATCTCTAATGGGAAATCATCAACATCATCATTTCCAGTAAAACTAATGTACGCATATAAAGTTGTTTTTTCCATTCAATCCTCCAAAATCTGTATTTTTATTTTACTGATTATAGCATTTATATTATTGAATCATGCTCCCAAACCCTTGTTTTTGTGACTTTTTTTCGTATTGTCAATATAGTTTCATTTGTGAAGGTTTATTCATTTAAGTCCCCTTTAGTAGAAAACTATTTTATTGAAACGTTACGTTACTTTTCCACCTATTTTAAAAGGAAATATTTTGTTGTGGTAAGTTAATCTGTTTTGAACAAAATAATCATAAAAGGTGGTGTGATAATGAAACGAATTTATGCAATATTTATGTTACTTTTATGCTCCTTATTAATTTTGGGCTTATCTGTTTCTGCCCAAGAAACAGATAAGCCCAAAGTGATAAGTTTCCATGGTGAAAGTGAAAATTGGTTGGGTGCTTTTACAGTTGAATTTACAGGTGAAAGAATAACAGAACTAGGGTATATAAAATATAAAGGGGAAGATGTTAATTCTGTAGGGCTAGTTGAAGTCACATATGAAACAAATAGCGGTGGACTATCAAGTATTAGCTATTTAGCAGGTCTAGATTCAATTGATTCACCTATAGGAGAAAAAGGTACTTCAACTACCAAAGGAGCTGTAGGGAATAATAATCAATATTCTAAAACAAAATTAAAGTGACTGTGGAATGGGATGGGAAAACGGAAACGTTTAATTTATACAAATAATAAAAAATTCAATCGAATGGTGTTGTCATTTAACACCATTCTTTGTTATTACAAATACACTAATCATCTCTTTCTCCATATAAAAAATTTTTAATACTAATACATATATTTTTCCATAATCGCCCAAACTCGACTGTATGTTATTTCACAACTATATTGACTAGGGGTTTTATCACGTTTCACCAAAATAAATCCTCTTTTCTCGAGGTCAGCGATAGCAACATCTAATTCTGTATCGTTTTGTCGTTGAATTGGCTGTAATCTGAATACACCATTTTGTGATGCTAAGCGAATATACATTTTTTCATCCCCTTTAAAATTCTCAATATAGAATGAACTTTCAATATATATTTTATCCGCAATGTCACTGACCAATTTATTGATAAACAACCATCTTCTATTTTGTAATTTCAAGAATTTTTTTGTGTTTTCAGCCCATACTATCCTTGTTTGAATATGGCAAAAAAACTGAAAAGGACGTGCAAATATGGGTATGTTTAGCGGTAATCCCAAAGACGAACCATTACATTATGGAGAAGTGTTCAGTATCTGGACAAATCTTGCTACAAACTATGGCATGATTGCTGGGTATCAAACATTTTACAATCATGCTGGTGATAAAGATCTGAAAAATATCATTGCAGAAATAATTCAAGGTGCTAAAGAGGAAGTTAGACATCTACAAGAGATTCTAAAAACAAACGGCATTGCGTTACCTCCAGCGCCTCCTGAACGTCCAAACGCAAGACCAGAAGATATTCCTCCTGGTGCAAAATTTAATGATCCTGAAATCAGTGCGGCATTATCATTAGATGCAGCTTCTGGTTTAGTTGCATGTAGTCAAGCAATGGGAATGTGTATTAGAGAAGACATCGCACTAATGTTTGGTCAATTCCATACAGCAAGAGCACTACTTGGTGCCAAACTATTACGCCTTAACAAAAATAAAGGTTGGTTAGTGCCTCCACCATTACATGTAAATCATGCAGGAAAACAATAAGTATTTATAAAACGTGTTAAAAATTAGTCCCCAGTTCACACACAAAACTGGGGGTTTTTTTATTTATTTTTTTTAGTCTTGTCGGATTGTTTTCCTTGCCCTTATTTGACCATAAATCATTCGGCATACTTACACTCTCCTCTAAACTTTGGTTCTTGTGCTAAGTATACTAATACACGATCAGAACTTATTTTATTTGGTTATGAAATTGATTCAAGTATGAATCTATCCAGAAAACATATATTGTATGAGGCTTTTGTGAAATGAAAATTGTTAAGTGAGGAAAGGAGATTTCGTGGACAAATCTTGGTCTAATCAGGGGAAAGATACAGATGCCAAGGAACAACAACTTGAGCAGTTTCGTGTAAATAATGATGGGAAAAAGATGACAACTAATCAGGGTGTGAAAGTTTCAAATGATGAGGATTCGTTAAAAGCAGGGGTTCGAGGTCCAACATTAATGGAGGATTTTCACTTCAGGGAGAAGATGACGCATTTTGATCATGAGCGAATTCCAGAGCGTGTCGTTCATGCAAGAGGTTATGCTGCCCACGGGGAATTTGTTTTGTATGAATCTATGAAAGAATATACAAGAGCAGGATTTTTACAAAAAGCAGGGTCAAAAACGCCTGTATTTTTGCGATTTTCTAATGTTGTTGGGAGTTCTGGTTCGATGGATACAGCACGAGATGTGCGTGGATTTGCCGTCAAATTTTATACCGAGGAAGGCAATTACGATTTAGTCGGAAACAATATTCCAATATTTTTCATACAGGATGCGATGAAGTTTCCAGATTTAATTCATGCCGCGAAGCCAGAGCCTAATAACGAAATGCCACAAGCAGCTACCGCACATGATACATTTTGGGATTTTGTTGCGAACAATCAGGAAAGTGCTGCTATGGTGATGTGGTTGATGTCAGATAGGGCGATCCCCAAAAATTTCCGAATGATGCAAGGCTTCGGTGTCCATACTTTCCGTTTTATCAATGACAAAGGAAAGTCGAGATTTGTAAAGTTTCATTGGAAACCAGTATTAGGCGTTCATTCCCTCGTGTGGGATGAAGCTCAAATTATTGCAGGAAAAGATCCAGATTTTCAACGTCGAGATTTATGGGAATCAATCGAAATGGGTAATTTTCCAGAATACGAGCTTGGTATTCAAATGCTTGAGCAAGAAGAAGAGTTTAAATTTGATTTTGACATTTTAGATGCAACGAAAATTTGGCCAGAAGAAATAGTACCTGTAAAGATTATTGGGAAGTTGACATTGAATCGTAATGTTGATAACGTTTTTGCAGAAACCGAACAAGTAGCTTTCCATCCTGGTAATGTTGTGCCGGGCATTGATTTTACAAATGATCCGCTTTTACAAGGCCGTTTATTTTCTTATATTGATACACAGCTTCTTCGTTTAGGTGGACCAAATTTTGCTGAAATTCCGATTAACCGACCGATATGTCCAATTCATAATAATCAGCGTAATGGCTTTAGTCGACAGACGATTAATGTAGGTCGGGTAAGTTATCATAAAAACTCTCTAGCAAATAATACACCTTCGACATCGACTGAAGCTGAAGGTGGGTTTGTTCATTATGAGGAAAAAGTGGAAGGGCGTATTACCCGAGCACGAAGTAAATCGTTTGATGATCATTTCTCACAAGCAAGGCTATTTTGGAACAGTATGTCACCACCCGAAAAGCAACATATCATCAATGCCTTTAGCTTCGAAGTAGGCAAAGTGAATAGTCAATCCGTTCGGCAACAAGTTGTCGATATGTTTGTCCATGTCGATAAAGAAATGGCTACGATAATTGCTCATAATGTAGGCGTTAACAAACCAACTGGTGAACAATCAACCGTTACAGCATCTTCACCCGCGCTGAGTCAAGCGAATACAATAAAACTGCCACAAACACTTAAAGTCGGTGTACTTATTGGCAATGGATTCGATGCTGCAGAAGTGAGTAATGTGTTAAAAACGCTCACTAAATACGGTGTAAGATATAGTATCATTGGTGAACGAATAGGGGTAATTGAAAGTAAGGAAGGCGTCCAATTAATGGCGAATGAAACCTATTTAACAACAGATTCCGTATTGTTTGACGCCTTATATGTAGTAGGGGTAAGTGCAGACAATCAAGCAAAATTTAATCAAGATTTACTAATTAATATTAATCAAGCATTTCGCCACTATAAACCAATTGGCGTTGCACGAACAGGTATGCAATTTTTAAAAGAATCCAATGTAAAAATCGGACCAGGTATTGTAGTACAAACTGGTAATGCTGATTTTGGAGAAAAATTTGTGGAGGCCATTGCAATGCAACGTTTTTGGAATAGAGATATTTATTAATATCCCTGTACCAGGTGCAAATACAATTCTGATAGTTCTCTCCAATTCAAGATATGAATTGGAGTAGGTTATAAGGGAATGTCCCATGTAGGAGCAATCTTACATGGGGCTTTTTTAATTTATATGCAGAGTCTAAGCTTTGGCATTGGCATACACCATACTTCAAAATCGTAGTTTAGAGTAAAGTGTTGCTATTTAACATTACAAAACGCCCACTAATATGAAGTGACCGTCTTTCCAACTTGTGTACATAACAATAATATACAAATTTAAAAAACCGCACGTATCGGCTGTTAGTAAGTATTAAAAATTCCCACCGCCTTTACTCACTGCACCAAACGAATGAACAACATTATTATTGTGCTAAGTATTTTAATATGCGATCAGCACTTATTTTATTGTAATTCTTTGAATACGGGTCCGCAAAGCCATGACCCCCTTCTACGATCTTCACCAAGACATTTGAATACTGCGACAGATTACGTTTTAAATCTTTCGGATCAAATGACTTTTCATGCTCGCCATAAATTAATATCGTTTCACATTTAGGTACACTACCAAGATATTGTCGAATACGGGACCCATAAAACCCAACAACCCTATGTACGTTTTCATGATTACTACAGAGCCAAGCAACTGTTGCACCGACACTAAAACCGATTACATGAATTTCTATATATTCTTTTGATAAAGCATCAATCAGTGCTATCACTTGTTTATATGCCTTTTCAAACCCAACGTTCTCTATAAAATGACGGTAAGCTCGTTCCTCCTCTTCATAAGGAAATGACGTTTCATTATTTATTAGATTGGGGATATATACATCAAATTTTTGTTTATAAAATAGCTTTGCATAATATTCCATGTGCTGATTGATTCCATAAATCTCGTGAAGAAGCACAATACATCGACTTGAATTTTGTTTTAATTCCATATCAGGAACCCCTTTATATTTCTTTCAATTTCAACAAAATACAAAACAGCTTCTACTCACTGTCCTGCCTTAATTAACAACTTCACTAATTCTAGTTCATCATGTAAAGGAATCGCTTCATAGCCTATCAACGGTATGGAGGGCTTTATCATGCACGCTTTAGCTACAGCATTTGGTATTACTTTTACGATGCGATAGCCCTTTTTCTGATAAAACTTTAACGCGTTAATATTATCATTTGTTGTGAGTAACGTAATCTTTAACATTCCTTTATGTTTCGCTAACAACTCAACTTCTTGCATTAGCTTCGAACCAATTCCTTGCCCCTCTATAACACTGTCTAATGAAATCACCTCGAGTACATCTTCATGGAACACATATGTAAGCAAACCTAAAATCTTCTCATCTTTTTCGTAAATATAACCGTCTAATTGGTCGCAGTTATAGATTCCAGAAGAAATAATCATTTGAGTACTACCCCAATGTTCTTTAAAAAATTGATGAACTCGTTTTCGATTATGAATAGTAATCGGTTTAATTGACACACCTTCACCTCAACTCAATTACAGAATTTTATTGTAATTATATACCAAAATTCAGTTCGACAATATAATTAATCAATTACTTAAAATTATTTCAAATTAAAATTCACCAAATGATATGCTCAAGTGTGTTTAAAATGGAGGAAGTTGATAGACGATGGTGCAACATTTAGTTTGGTCAACTGAACTAGATATAGATCGAGTTATTGATACTACGGCAATATACGTTCGAATTATTACCTGTAGAAAGATTAGGTGTTATCACTAGTATAAGTTGGATTGGGAATGGAAATAGCTTAATTTTTACAGATGTTATGCTAAATATCTCAGGAGAAGATATTGACCCGATCACTTATACAATAAACAAAGGAATGTTTATAGAGGATGTTACCCTAACAGCTGAAGAGGTAAAAAATAAAGATAGATTATTATCAGAAAAGATTTATACTATTTCAAGTGAGCCAAATTCAGCTCTCTTTCAAGGTATAAAGGAAATTGGAAGTACCTTTACAGTTCAATATAATGAGCAAGATCAATATCAATATTCACTCGCAATTCCTCATGATGGTAATAAAGTAGAAGATGACATCATAATCAGCGTGGTTGCCAAATATGCTGATGGGAACTCTGAACAACAAAATATCGTTGTAAATCAGGAATCAAGCTCGATTTCATTATTGCTAAAGTTGAACTAAGCTAACTGTTGGTAATTTGGATTTCCTCCGCATTTTCTTTGTGATGATACGCATACATCCCATCTCTTGGTCTATCCATATGGAAAAGGCTGACTACATTCCTATTCATATCAATTATTTGATATAGTGTGAATTGTTACCTAAATATTATTTACAGGGGGTATGCATATGCAGTTACTTCAAAAGTTTTATCAAAAAACAACTTGGCAACAACGCCTATTTACGGTTGTGCTAATCGTTTTATTCATCGGTTCGATTGTATTTGTCAATCACAACTATGCATTCTATAAAAGTTCGATTGCAGAGGTTGTTGATGTAACGATAACCAGTACAACAAATGTAGAAGATAATTTTCAAAACAAAGACGTTTTATATACTCAGCAGTTAATCGCTAAGGTGAAAAACGGTAGTGAAAAAGGAACACTCATTCATTTAACAAATGAATATTCAAAATCACAAGCATTTGACCAAAAATTTGAGATGGGTAGTGAAGTGTTTGTTTCATTCGATACTCAATTGCAAGAGGGTCAGGAGCAAACCGGTATAATTACCGGCGTGAAGCGGGACAAATATTTAGTCATCATTGCATGGGTATTTATTTTTGTACTGCTGCTCGTTGGCAAAAGACAAGGGTTATTATCCGTTGTAAGCTTAGCTTTTAATGCAGCGGTCCTATGGTTTGCATTAGATATTTACATTAAATATGCCAATCAAAGTTTGTTATGGATTTGTGGGGCTTGCGTTTTTGTATTTACAGTCGTTTCTCTATTACTCGTTAATGGTAGAAATGAAAAGACATTCTCTGCGATAATTGCCACATTGATAGGGACGTTTACATCGCTTCTCATTACATATATCGCTTTAGTCATTACAGGCGAAAATGGCCTTCGTTATGAGGAATTGCAGTTTATATCGCGTCCTTATAAAACGGTCTTTTTAGCTGGCTTAATTATAGGATCTTTAGGTGCTGTGATGGATGTTGCGATTACAATGTCTTCTTCGATTTTTGGATTGTATGAAAAGGACCCAACAATTTCAGTAAAAGCTCTTACAAAATCGGGCTTGGAAATCGGCAAGGATATTATGGGCACGATGACGAATATTTTGTTCTTTGCCTACGTTAGTGGATCGATACCCATTCTATTACTTTATTTTAAAAATGCGTCTACGCTTGGCTATACCCTTTCACTGAATCTATCCCTTGAGTTAGTACGTGCATTAGCAGGTGGGATTGGAATAGTCCTTACGATTCCAATTGGTCTTTATACCGCTATATTTTTTGTGAATAGAAAGAAGGCACAGCTATGAATGTATTAGTTTTACTTGCGGGACTGTTATTCGTGTTTATGGCGATCATCGGTGGCAAAAAAGGGATTCGGTCATTTATTGCCCTATTTCTAAATTTCGGTGTAATAATCATGACCGTATTCTTTATGAATGACCCTACTATCAATCCGGTCATTTTAACATTAATTGCCTGCGTATTCATTAGTTGTATTAACCTTTTTTACATTAATGAAGTCAACTGGACAACGAAAACTGCCTTTTTAGCTACCATGCTGACGACAATTGTGTTAGTCATCTTTATATCTTTGATCACAAATAGCGCGATGATACAGGGCTTTGGTGAAGAGGAAACCGAAGAAATGGGCATGTTCTCATTTTATATAGGTCTTGATTTCGTCAAAATTGCGGTGTCAGTCATTATTATGAGTACGATTGGTGCCATTACAGACGCAGCAATCGCTATTGCTTCACCTATGAGAGAAATGCATTTTCATCACCCAAATATTGAAAGAAAAGAGCTGTTCCGTTTTGGCTTAAGTATTGGTAGAGATATTTTAGGAACGAGTACCAATACATTATTCTTTGCCTTTTTTGGGGGTTACTTGGCCTTACTTATCTGGTTTAAGGACCTTTCTTATTCATTAGGTGAAATCATCAATTCGAAAGTGTTCAGCAGTGAATTGATTACGATTTGTTGTGCAGCGATAGGCGTCACACTCGTTATTCCAATTACCGCTTATATCACCGCCTATTTTTTAGTAAGAAAACAGGCAGATTCAACAAATTAATAAAGGTTAATAACTAAATCTAAAAAGTAGGTGCCTTCTCACAATCTGTGAAAGCACCTACTTTATTTTTTGGAGCTTATTTTTTCTTCAGCTTTATTCGATACGCTGTTTTCGTGAAGATTATGGTTATTAAAATTAATTTCATTAATTATTGTATTTTACTAAAAAAGTAAAATAACAGATAACAGCCACAAGTTGGGATGTGCTATGAATTTTATAGCACTATTAGAATGTTATTTATTGGGGATTCCGCGCATTTTCTAAAAATCGCACGCAAATGGTCTAAATTCGCACGTATTTCCCAAAAGTCGCACGCAAATGCTCTGAATTCGCACATAAAGCCTAAAAAACCGCACGTATTAACGCCTCTCAATTATGAGATAGCCCATCAAAGCATGTTTCAAAGACTATTTAAAATACAAGTCCAATTGTCTTTGAAAACAAAATCCCAATTTATGTTAATATCATATTATAACGAAAGGAGGCAAAATGTATGGTATTAACTGACCCTAAAACACTTTTAAAATGGGTCCAGCCACATTCAATTGAATGGTATCAACAGCTAAGTGAAATTCAAGGCATTTATAGCTACTCTTGGAATTCTAAATTAACCGAGCCTAATGGTGAATCAATTTTTGATCAAGAAGTAATGCAAATGATAGCAGGTAAAAAGGTGTTAGATGTTGGTTGTGGGCACGGTGAGTTTACAAAAAAATGTGGTTTAGTTGCAAATGAAATCGTAGGCTTTGATATAACAGAGCAATTTCTTCAAACTGGATTATTCAATAATACGAAGAACGTATCATTTGTTTTAGGAAATGCTAAAAAAGGTCTCCCATTTGATAACAACGAATTTGATTGTGCCTATATACGAAAAGGCCCTACTTCTGCATATCCTCAATTAAGGAAAGTAATTAAAGACGGCGGCAAAATTTTTGGACTCCATCCAGGTGATGACATGAATAAAGAGTTGCCTCAATTATTTCCAAATCTCTTTGAATCAACAACTGGTGCACCAGTTTTACAACGTATTAATCAGCAATTAGAGAAAAGTAATTTCAACTCATACACCATTGAAACCTTAAATAGTACTGAGTTTATTGAATCACCGGAAGATCTACTAAAGCTTAGGTGTTTTGGTCAACACCCTTCTATTTTTGAAACATTAAAAGAAAAAGATTTACATACAATCACGAAGATTTTTGAAAAAAATGCAACAGAAGATGGTTTACCCACTACCTTTTCCCGTTACATAGTTCGGGCAACTGTTTGAGGAGTATAGCCTGATTCAAACAGCTACTAAATCTCAATTTGGAGGGATACTAATTGACCAAGTTCATATTAATTAGACATTGCTCAGCTGAAGGACAAGAACCTGAAGCAGTATTAACAGAAGCAGGTTTGGACCAAGCACAGCAATTAGCCGATTTTCTAGAAACGTACCCGATTGACCGAATTATCTCTAGTCCATTTACAAGAACAATCCAAACAATTACACCATTTGCTCTGAAAAATAATCTTCAAATTGAAATCGACGAGCGTTTAAAGGAGCGTGTATTAAGTAAAGAAAATCTACCCGATTGGTACGACAAGTTACAACAAACCTTTAAAGATATGCATCTAGAATTTCCAGGTGGCGAATCTAGCCTTAAAGCGACAACGCGCATTCTTTCTTTACTTTATGAGCTAAATAATGAAGATGCACAAACTGTTGCACTTGTTACACACGGCAATCTTAGCGCACTACTGTTAAATGCACTTTCATCAAGTTTTGGCTTTGAACAATGGGAGCAATTAACAAATCCTGATGTTTACATGATAGAAACAGATTTGAATGAAGCGCTGTATAAAAGGGTTTGGAAATGACGGAGCAGCAAAACGAGATCAGATTATGGAGAAGGTCTTATAAAAGGGAAAGACGATGATAACATCTCAACTGGTTGGTTTATGAAAATGGCTAGGTCCTATCACAGTAGAACCATGCCTTTTTTATTTCCAAACAATTTCTCCTTATATAACGCACCGTTATTTGAAGTGCATATGTTAATAATTTCAACTATGTTATTGTTGAAACTCCATTTTTTTTCTTACTCCTAAGTGTATTCCAAATTCTTATTGATATAGTAAAAACCAGTACTAATGATACTATAACTAAGGCTAGAGCAATTTTAGATTCGCTAAGACTAATACCAATAAAACTATATAATATCCTTAGAGGGCTACTCGCAATAATGACTGTTAAAATGTAAGTTGAATATTTTATACCTACGGAAGCAGATAAGAAACAGATTACATCCGCTGGAGCTATTGGATTAATAACTCCTAGTGCAAGTAATTTGTAATTGTAAGCTTCAATTAAACTGGTCAAATCTGGCTGTCGATTCACTAAATAATTTTTCACCTTATTGCCAGCAAAACTCTTTGAGAATATATAAACACAAGTTTCACTTAAAAACATACCCACTGTAGATAAAAATACAGCTTCAGCTGGATTAAAGCATACCCCACCCAAAATCATAAGAGGTGTACTCGGAATAAATAATATGAGCCTAACTATCCATAGGCCTAAAATCAGTAAATAGGCGTAATCTTTATTTGCAGAAGCAAATTTTATAACTGTATTTATATCAAGGGAAAGTAAGTCAAAGTAATTCAATATTAAAACAAACATTATCCAAATAGCTATTATGATCAATTTCTTTTTCAATTTCTTCATCTCCCCATTGCTTTCGATATATATACAATAAGTAATGAAAATTAAGAAAATCATATTAAAATCATTAAGATTCCTTAAGTTGTACATAAAATAAAGGTTTCAGGCTAAATTTTTTCAACTATTTCAAAAATGTTCCGATTCCCAATGGCTGAAGAATTAGTATAAAAATTATTAAATAAGACTATGCACAATTAAAATGTACATAGTCTTTTATAGTTTATTTTATTGACAGTTTAAAACGAGAACTGTTTGTGCAATAAATTATTTTTTAAATATAGGGTGTTCAACTATAAAGATAATCCAACCATCCTTATATTCCGCATGAATTTTCCCATTATGAAGGTCTACAATTCTTTTGGAAATCGAAAGTCCAAGACCGGTCCCTTGCGCATCTATTCTCGCCCTATCTCCCCTAAAGAAACGTTCAAATAATTTATTTACATCTTCTACGGGAGGGTTTTCTACTCTATTGGATACTTTTAAAATTGCAGTATTATCTAGTGTGTTAAAGGAAATTCGTATATCAGAACGTTTAATGCTATATTTTATAGCATTCATAAAGAGATTTTCATAAACACGCACCATTTTTTCTACATCTATTAAAACTGGGATATTCTCATCAGTTATCGACTTTTGAACATTTAATTGCTCTTCCTCAAATATTGGAGTATATTCTCCTACGATTTGGTGCAATAAGCTCGGTAAGTCTACTTCACTCAGAGTTAGTTGTACATCAGGACTTGATAAACGGGAAAATTCAAATAGTTCATTAATTAGATGTTTAAGTCTATGTGATTTCGAATAAATCGTTTCAAAATATTCTTGACGTTGATCTTTATTTTCATATTGTCCATTTTTTATTAAATTTAAATATCCAATAATTGATGTCAATGGTGTCCGTAAATCATGCGATATATTTGTAATCAGTTCATTTTTTACCTTTTCTAATTGCCTTTCATGGATAAACTTATTTTCTAACTCCTTTGACATAAAATTAATGTTCTCTGCAAGCTGAGACAGCTCGTCCTTTCCCTTAATGTCAATTGTTAGCCCAAGTTTTCCATTAGCAATATGTTGCACAGTTTCAGTAATATTTCTTAAGTACCGTATTTTTTTCCTTACGAGCAATGAAAATATTACAATGAACGTTATTATTACTATAAAAAACCAAAATGTTAGTAACAAACCAGCTTGCAAAACACTACCATTCGGATTGATAAAAATATCCATTTTAGCAAAGAAGATCATTACAGCAAGCGTTCCAAAAAAACTAATGACAATCATTAATAATAGATTTAGGGTTAGTGTATGTCGAAATTTAATTGTAGTCATATTTTATAGCCTACTCCCCAAATCGTTTTAATGTATATTGGATGTTTTGGTTCCACCTCTATTTTGTCTCGAATTTTTGTAATATGTACCATTACTGTATTGTCCGATTTTAAAAAATCCTCCTTCCAAACAGTTTCATAAATTTTTGCAACACTTAATACATTTCCTTTATTTCGAGCAAGAAGCTCCAAAATATCAAATTCTTTTGGTGTCAATCGAATTTCTTCATTTTGTACCCAAACTTGTCGCGTGTCGGAATTTACTGTTAAATCACCAATTTCTATAACATTTCTTTCGATAGTTGGCTCAGAATTGTATTTTTTATATCTTCTTAATTGAGATTTCACCCTAGCAATTAATTCTAATGGGTTAAATGGTTTCGATAAATAATCATCTGCACCCGCAGCAAGCCCTTGGATTTTATCCATGTCCTCTGATTTTGCAGAAAGCATAATAATCGGCATGTTGCGTTCCTCTCTAATTTTCATACAAGCTTGAATCCCGTCCATTTTCGGCATCATAATGTCTAAAATAATTAGGTCAAACGCATTTTTTTCTAGCATTTTTATCGCTTCAACAGCATCCTCAGCCTTTAGCGTTTGAATTCCTTCATTTTCTAAATACACCGAAATAAGATTTCTTATCGCTTTATCATCATCAACAATTAGTATTCTTGACATCATTAAGTTCCTCCGTAAATTTTTTTGACATTGAACAGGTAAAGATGTAGGCGGGTCAATAAAATAATGGTCTTAGGATGCATTCTATTAATCAGTTTTTTCTGTGAACACACCTGTACCTGGACCATATTCAACAATATATTTTGCTTCCTTAAAATTGATTTTTTCTATCATTCTATCACCAAGAAAACTTGATATTGGAAGAATTGCACCAATTGATTTTGGGTTCACAATAAATTGATATAAGAAAGGCAGTTTTTTCACACTTATTCACCTCATAGGTTTAAATTATTAATCATACTTTATAATTCAAACCTTAAGAGAATATGCGTAAAATCCTTAAGAATCCTTAAGATTTCTTGTGTGAAAATAAATTCCACTGACTTTGAATTATGAAAATACTATATTTTGCAAATAAAATATCATGTTTCTTTTCGGAAATTTTATGGATTAATAATCTTGGCTCTACACCAAAACATGCGCTTGACTAAGAGTGATACTGAATCGATTCCGTGTTGCACTCTTCTATATAGTGTTGCGGATTGCGCGTGAAATAATGGCGTCATTGAAGCGCTTTATTCAGATTTTTTTACCTTCAACTGCCGCATTCGTAAAGCATGATTGATGATAATTACAGATTTCTTCTTGTTAATTGGCTAATCAAATGGCTGTTGGATTCATCATTTTCGCAAACGTATGGTAACCCATTGCTAAATCCATGACTATCGGGGCGGGCTTCAGCGCATTCTTTCATTAGTACAAGAATTAAGTAATAAGGAATCTGAAACAATTGCACTTGTTACACACGGCAATCTTAGCGGCGGGACAAACGCGCAATTGGTTAGCGCAGGAGCAAGTCGCACTAAATCCGATGAAGGAAGTCGCGAGGGAATAAAAAATCCCCCTCTCTCTGTTGACCTGTAATGGAAGAAACTTTTCCTTCCGTTACAGATCAACTGGCCATCAAGCGCAGCGCGATAGCTTCGAATAACTTGGGGTTTTTAAAGGAGCAACCTGTAGATTGGCTAGAAAAAATAATATGGCTTGATGCGACAACTATATGGACAAACACCGCTAACAATTAGGGTGCAGTTCATTTCCCCTGTGGAAGGCTTATAATTTTGTGCACCCTATTCTATTTCTTTTAGTAACTACGACTTTTTATGTACTCTGAAATCATTGAAACAGCTATACGTACATCGTTCCATTTAGAATACATAAGCTCCGCATCCTCTAAATTTGAAGCAGCGAAACTCTTTACAACTTCAAATTTCTCTAGGTCTATCTCAGTTACTTCGTCTTTTCTCGCTTTATAATATAGTACCTTGACAATTAATTCATGCTTGTCTAACATCACCAATATGTATTCAGACAATTCATCATAGGTCATAAATAGATTAACTTTCATATGTTCAGCGCTATGCGTAAGCATACAATGCCCCCTTTTTTTTACCTAGATTCGACGTTTTATACGATAATCCTTCTTTAAAGAACAAAAAAAGCGTGCCTCGATTACACATCACTAAGCCCATTATATGGGGACTTGTAACAACTGTTTAGTAAGAAGTCATTTGTGAACATCTAGGATTTGCCCTTATAAATAATTATCTTCTTCAATTATTTTTCTTGTTAAAAAGAATGCCCCTAGAATAAAAAATGGGCACTCCCCCTTGCTCCAGGATAGTGCCCGTTAACTGAATATGTTTCTACCTTTCATCTTACCCTGATACTGTTAATAAAACTGCGATTGTATTAAATACCCCATGAATGATCATTGCCGGAATAACAGAACCCGTCTTTTCATATGCCCAAGCAAACATAACACCGGTGATGAAATTCACTGGCATTGCATTTAAGGTCGGAAAGTGCGCTATCGTAAATATTAGCGAACTAAGCAAGATACCCCATTTCATGCCAAGCCTTACTCTTATCCAACGGTAAATAAACCCTCTATAAAATATCTCTTCGTATATCGGAGAGACTATACCCGCAGAAATAATTCCAATGAGGATTGTAAATAGATTAATATTTTGTTGTAAGCTTTCGGTCTTGCTATTGTCTACGCCATTCCCTAATGCGCTTGTTAGTACTAATAACGCGACACTTAAAACAATCGTTATTAATAACCATATAGGAATTTTCAACCAATACTTTGCAGGAAATCTTCTTATTCCGACTTCTCCCCAAGATAGCTTTTGAGGACGTAATGCAATAAAATACAATCCCAACATCAGAACAATCGCAATTGTTAGTCCAGTCAGTGTTCCTGAGTATAAGGTATTGTTAAACCAAGTTTGATAAAGCGATTGGACGCCATACTTAACAACTATAATTACGAAAATAAATTCGAGCAATAACAATAACGTAAATTCTTTCCATGTCCATTTATCATGCTTCCACGCAGAAACATCCATATCCTATAACCCCCTATTTTCTAGCTTACCGAAAAACGATAGAAAACATCCCCCAAATGATGAATCGAGGGATATTTCGTATATAGATAAAGCGAATTTATAAAACTATGAAAAAAACTGATTGGCATATGCTAATAAGTTTTCCTTTATGCCGCTAAAATCTTGTTGTAAATCAAGAGATACAACAAAAATTTGATTACCTTTAATGTGATAAATATGGTTAGGTTGATTTAATGCGGTTGTTTTCGCATAAAGTAACATACCTGCAACTGTTTCATCCAGATCTTTTTTCCAATTATTTATATATGTAAATATCTGATAAAGATTACCGGATTTTTGTTTTGTAGCTCCACCTTCAAATCTTGCTACCATATTTTCAGAATAAAATTTCGCATCCACAATCAATGTTTTTTTATCTTTTTGAAGTACAAGGTCTGTTTGCATAATAGGTAATGCATCTTTGAATTCATTATCAACACTCCACTGAATTTGAGGATGGGATACATTATAATCCGTTTCACGTTTGAAAAATTCATAGATGAACTTTTCATATAAAGACGATAATCTTTTTTCTTCTTGAACCTCTTTCATCATTTGAGATGTAGAGCTTTCATCAAATAATAACTGCTCATAAAGATATCTACATACGTCTACAATAAATTGATAGCGAATGTTTTGGCGATTATATCTAACGTTTTTCCATAGCTTCAAATCTAGCTCTACATCTGATACCTCTGTAAAATAAGGTAGCAAACCATAAAAAAATCTACGGAACTTTTGACTTATTTTATTTGAGCGCGATAGGTAAACGAGTGTAGCTTTAATAATTTGATTCAACAATATATTTTCAGAGAACTCATCATAAATCACAGCAACTTTCTTATTTACCAATGCATTTTTCTTTATCGTAGAATTGATATCTATTTTTCCCTTAATAACATTAGAAGTCTCTTCAACACTTATGTAATCTTTACTTAATCCTCCGCGAATCAAAACAGGTATACCAATCGTTAAAATTTCTGCGTAAAGCTCTTTGACGTTCTCAAACTCTTCTGTTCCAATTTTTTTATACTCGGAAAGATTTAACGTTTGATATGCATAGGAAATCATATAGTATATATTACGAATTGGAATGTTATTATTTCTCTCCATCGTAACAACCTCTTAGTCGTTCAGCCCAATCGTTTGCCTTCTGCTCATCATCAAACCAATACTCTACAAGTTGTGGAATAATTTCATATTCGATTACTTCCTCTACACGATTTGCAGTATCTACTTTATAAGCATCACCTACAAAATAGCTATGCCCAATTTGAAAGCCTGTTCCTAGCTCTTCAACAATTTGATTATTTAAGCTTTTAATTTCATCAATGATACGCTTTAAATCTTCTGGATTATTTAATTCATTTACATACGACTTAAATGTCTCATTTTGGAACGCTGGTTTAATTTCAAAAAACGAGAATCTTCTTCTTAGTGCGTAGTCTAATAAAGCTAAGCTTCTATCTGCCGTATTCATCATTCCAATGATGTATAAATTCGTTGGCACAGAAAACTTATCATTAGAATAAAGGAGATTGATTTGCTCGCCTCGCTTATCCGCTTCGATAAGCATCATTAATTCCCCAAATATTTTACTCATATTTCCACGATTAATTTCATCAATAATAAAGAAGTAGTCTCGTTCAGGATCTCGTGCTGCTTTTCTAGCAAACTTCACAAACGGACCTTGTTTCAGCTCAAACCCATCTCCTTCAGCTTTCGGACGGAACCCTTCAATGAAGTCTTCATAACTATAGCTTTGGTGGAACTGAACCATCTGGATACGCGTTTCATCTTTTTCTTCCATCATTACATACGCTAAACGTTTGGAAATAAACGTTTTCCCTACTCCCGGTGCACCTTTCAAAATAAGATTCTTCTTATTTTCAAGTAGCGAAATTAGCCTTACAAGCTCCTCCTTCTCGATAAAAACATCCGAAAGAAAATCATCCATTGTAAACGATTCATTTTCTAGTACCGTAGGCTTAGATTCAATAAAACGAATGTAGTAGTCAATGGAACTTCCCGATACGCCTTTATATTTTTTGTAGGATTCATCTGATACAACGATATCTTTCAACCGTTTAAGTTGCTCTATATCTGTTTCACCAAAAATTGAAGCATCAAAATGGTGCTCTATATCCTTTAACGCACTTACTTTTTGCGTAACTGTTTTATCATTTAAGGTAATTCCTGTATCTGTAACTTGATTGGATAACCAATTTCGAAACTCATTTACTTCAGCAATTTTTGGATCAATAAAATCTTCATTCAATACTTGATCAATTTCTTGAATAAAATTTGGATAAGAATTTAGACATGTTAACGTTTTTTGAGCAAAAGTCTGGTGTAGTTCCCACTTTCCAACTTGAAGCCAATCTACTTTCCTTCTATGTTTATACTCTGATGCATCCTTATCAAAGTAGTAATCTCCCGTAACAACTCCACGTGCGAGAATTTTCTTAATCCCTTCTTTCACATATACAACGTCGCCTGTTTGAATTCCACGATAGAAATCCCACACAGCCTTTGTATCATTGACAGGGCGCACCCCGTCCGCTCTTTGCTCCGCTATTTTTCGTTCAACAGCTTCCTTTGAATCATAGTTTTTTATATCCCCTAAATAGTCCCAACCAAGTGCAATCATATTTTCTGTATGAAACTGATTCCATAATCTTGAATACTCACCTGGCGAAATTAACCAATAATTAACGCTGTTATCAATTTCATCTCCTTGATTCGCAATTTTCTTCTCTTTTTTAGGATAAGTTAAAGTAGGATTTTCATCATAATATAAAAAAATTAAATATGATCGCATTAAAACGCCCCAGTCAGGTATCCCACCTATATTATCAGGCTTACTTCTTACGCCGCGATTATATTCATCTTCCGCATATTTTTTTCTAAATTGAATTCTTGTCCTAGCAAACTTTTCTGGATATCGAGGTGTACTTGTACCAGTTACTAGTCGCTCAATATCCCCATCACTTTGCTCTGTCATTTGTTGATAGATATTTTTATACTCCGAATAGGATTGATAATCAAAGAAATTTTCCTTATAACCGTTACCTAATCCAAACTTTTCTAACAGGTGTCCAAGTTTTTCAAGATATGGCGTGTACCACATACCTGTTTTTTCGCCTAAGTTTTCCGTAACCCAAGTTTTATATTTTTCTTTTTGAGTATTCACAACATCATTCATAGCGTACCTCCCAAAAATAATTTATTACCTGAAATAATAACACTGTACATATTCCATTTTGAGCCGAATCATATTTATTTAGCACTGCTTTCAAATTCCCAAACCCATGTAAAGCGTGTACATATTCATTTGAGTTGGTTTCTTTAATTTTTCATGACTACTATTCTATAACGCTTCTGTCTAATTCAATATTTCTTTATCACATTGCTCAAACGCTCGGTTTAATTGTTCATTTAAAAGCGACAATCACATTAAAAACCTCACTTACTTCTAGTACGGTTCACCTTGCATAAGGCTAACAAATAAATATTTGCTCAACAATCTGATAAATTGGCAAATATAATTTCTAAGTTCCTTGGTGTTCAAACCAATTTAATGCCCGTTGTTCCAATTCATTTACGAAAGGGTTTTTCGCTTTGCTGTAGTAAGCAGTATCATCATAGCGTTGAGCCAATTCTTCTTTCAAACAACTATATCGTTCAACCTCTTCGGGATGAGTTCTTAAATAATTTCGTAACACCAGATGTCGTTTAATTTGAAGGTTATCGTACTGATAAACATGTATATGATGGGTTCTAGTTTCCTCACCTTTTCGAAATAGTCGTCTGCCTTGTATTCCCCATTCACCGGCAACATCATATCCAAGCAATCTCATCTGATCATTGAAGGCGTCAATTTTCTTGATATCTTTAACGAGGCACATCATGTCAATAACAGGTTTTGCCTTCATGCCTGGTACAGAGGTACTGCCAAAATGTTCAAATTTGATGATTTCATCACCAAATAGTTCTCTTAAAAATCGAGCCTCATCTTCGAACATTCGACCCCAATTTTCATCATACTCCGACAGCCGGACTTTCAAATGAATCCCTCCTCGCTACAGGACTTTGTATTTCATAATAAATTTTCATAAAGATATTAGGCTGTTTCTATAACGTGGTGCAATTTTTCAGCTACTTGATTGTTCCCTAGTTCGATTGCTAATTCTAATGCCGTTTTTCCACCTTCAACCATGGCTTGAACAGAAGCCCCATGTTTAATAAGAAGGTTAATCAGTTCAATGTTATCATCATGAAACACAGCAGTATGTAAGGCTGTATGACCATTGCTATCAAAAATAGCTGGGTTTGCTTGATTATTTAAAAGTAATTCAATGACCTCTAAATTCCGCGCTCCTGCAATTGCTGCATGCAGAGCTGTATTTGACGGGATAAATTCTATCTTAGAATGGGAAACAGCATTAACATTAGCACTATTATTTAATAGGAGCTGTACAATATCTTTATTTCCATAATGCGCAGCAAATCCTAAAGGAGTTAATCCTTGCTCATTTTCTTTATTTGCTAAGGATGGGTTAGAAATAAGCGCTTTGTTTAATGCATCCACCTCATTTGATTCGATAAATTGAAAGATATCTTTCACATTTGAATTCATAATTTTATCCTCCATTATTAATTTTGTCTTTACTCCGTTTCTACTTCCCTATTAATTTTTCCTTCCTTTACACAAATCGGTATTTCTTAAATGGCATCGGAGCCCAATCCTTGTTGGAGAAACCGCCTTAATGCGCAATAAAGGCCTCAAACCTTATTCCGGAAATACGCTTGATTACTGAATTATCGTTAAAAATAAGGGAGTAGCTAAGGTTATCTTGCTACTCCCAAAAATTACGTATTACATTTAAAAAATAAATACCCCACCGCAATGAGAAATTGGATAAAAGTCACACTCATTCTCCAATAAAGAACTAATTTCTTCATATACAAAATAAAATTCATCGTCATCCCAATAATTAATACTTTCTTGACGACATTGATTATGTTTTTCTCGTGTTTCAAAAGCAATGTCACCGATAAAAATTTTGCCATCTTCCTTAAGCAAAGGTCTTAAATTGGCTATGAACTCAATTTTCTCTTTGTCTGTTAAGTGGTGTAAAGTATATGTGCTAATGATGGAATCGTATTTTTTACCAAGTATCTCTGGCGGTAGGCCCATTGATATATCCCATTCCATTAAATTGGCATCGGGCATACTAGATTTTGCAATGGCAATCATTTTCGATGAAAAGTCCACACCATCAATTTGGTGTCCATTTGCATATAATTTGCTTGTTAATACACCTGTCCCAAAACCGATATCTAAAATTTCAGAATTCTTTTTCTGCATCACTTCATTAAAAATCACATTTAATATTTCCTTATAACCTGCAAAAGGATATAGATTATTTTCCTCACTTAACTGAACCGTTTTATCATATTCATTAGCCCATAAATTAAACCCTTGATTACTTAACATGAATGCTCCCCCAATACTTTTCTAGTTTACGAGCATTCAAAAAATTCTTCGATTTAATGAATTACTCGCAATAAACTCCTGTTATATAAGTTTTCTGACTCAAAGTAAAAGTATTTTTCATTTAAATCACACCTTTCAATAATATAGTTACACTTTAACATAATTTACATATAATTACATAAAATGTCGATACAATTTTTTATTATTACATGTTTCTATATTGCATCAAGAGTATTCAAAATGTTTTCTTACATAACTTAAAAAAGGATTCAAATTCACGTTATTCCGCAAATGGCTCATATAAATATCAATCGGATAAATGGATGCAATCGCACCAATATCAAGCACCTTTAGCTTACCCTCTGTTAACTCTGTTTTTATTTGAAAATCAGGTAATAGCCCTATTCCTAGTCCTTCGTTCATTAGCTTAATTGCAAAAATACTATCCAGCACCTTGTTATAATGCCTAACGTTATACTCTCTTTCTAAACTTTCTATAATCGGCGTATGTTCATCCAAATACCCAATATAGAGTGGATAATTTTCTAATAGCCACTTTAATTGCTGATCATGATGTTTGCCTTCTAATTGTATCTTTGATGAGTAAACAAGCTTCATCGGTGAACGAATCAATCGCTCCGAATGCAGGTCTTTTGATTTTGTTTTTTGTAAGCTAATGACGACATCAGCTTGACGGTTCCTTAATATTCCTTCTAAATGATTCCCATCCTCCATAATCATTTCTACCTCATATTTTGAATGTGATGCAATGAAGTTATGAATAACTTTTAACAGATCGGTTGAAATTAACGCTGCAGATAGTGCGATGACAAGACGCGTTTTCTGATTGCCCGACACACTTCGAATTTCATTTTTACTCTCCTCTACATGCGCTAATAATTTTTTGGCAATCGGATAATACTGTTCACCAACCGTAGTAAGTCTTATTTTTGTATGTTCACGCTGAAATAAAGCTACCTGTAACTCCTCTTCTAATGCTTTGATATGTACCGTAATACTTGGCTGTGAAATAAATAACTTTTCTGCCGCAGCACGAAAACTTCCTTCCTCATATACAGTTACAAACGTTTTTAGCCATTTTAAATCCATATCTTCCCCACCCCTTTTGATTAATATTAATAATCATATTTATTAAATTTCATTAATTTCTTTAATTCATCAACCATTATACAATAACAGCATCAATGAAATGGGGTGTAAATATGGAAAAGTTAAAAGCAACATTTCTACGCTTTGCAAATAATGAAGCGAAAGGTAAAAGCCCTCTCTATGAATATTGGTGCAGGCGTATCATTACACATGAGCCATTATTAAATGTAATCATGCATATTCCACACACACAGCCAAAGCCTAATTTATTTTTTGCGGCGGTTCAATACTTGGCGGTTCAAAATGAAACAGCGTTGAAACAGGTATTTGATAATCCAAAGGACGCTAACTTAGAACAAAGCTTTCAATTACTAATTGCCTTTTGCAAGGAATATCAGCATGAACTTATTCAACTTTTTCAAACGAAACTCGTTCAAACAAATGAAGTCCAGCGAGCAAGCTATTTATATCCCCTATTGTCTGAAATTGCAGCTGAAGTGGAAAAGCCGTTAACAATCATCGAAATTGGTACAAGTGCCGGTTTGTTATTAAATGTAGATCGCTATCACTACAACATTCAACAAAATGAAACAATTACGTTCGGCGATGAAACGAGTCCATTAACCCTATATGCAAAAAATTTGGGAGACCCGATAGTAATCACGCAGAAGCCAATCATCCACAACCGGATTGGCATCGATTTAAATATTATTGACGTAAATGATGAGGAGCAATATCTATGGCTACAAAGTTTAATATGGCCAGAGATTATCGAGCGTAAATTGAATCTAGAACGTGCTCGACCAATACATGAACAATGTGAAAAGCAGTTATTGACAGGAGATTTCACCGCGCTACTTCCTAAACTATTGGCAAATGAAGCGTACAAAGCAACTCAAATTGTCATTTTTCACACACATGTAGCGAATCAGTTTCCATCACAACTCAAACATGATTTACTGGAATTACTACAACAATTAAGTAACCAGCACAGCATTTATCATATTTATAACAATATATTTGATGGGGATTTACATGTAGATTTCATTAATCAAGGTCAAACATTCTCAAAGAAAACGCTGCACCAAACAGATGGTCATGGGAATTATTTTTACTGGAAACAAGGATTATAAAGTTATAATTAAATCAAAATTAAGTGGTTTTTATATGCTTTACTATTATTTAAATCGTTCCGTAACATGGTATAAAATTAAAAAAAAGCAGCATAGCCAAACGTAGCCATGCTGCTTTCCTTATGCGAAATTCATTACTCGGTAGTAAATTTTTTATTAAAAATCCAATAGTAAATCGTAATAAATATTACTAATAGCCAGGCAAACGTAAATAGGCTACTACTTATTATGTTCGAATGAATCACCCCATTACTTAGGTATTCGATTGCGTATTTACTCATAACAGCGGGATTAACATGATCAACTATCGGACTTAGACCTATTACTAATCTACAACCTAGAAGGGTTCCAATTGAAATTAACGCAATAACACCCTGACTTTTAAAAATGGTACTAACCATCGTTGTAAACGATACAATAAACAAAAGCCACACAAGGTAGAAGATGAGTCCAACAAAGACTTGTGAAAGTGGTACCGAAGTAAATAGATAATTCACGTATATATATGAAGTAAAATAGCCAACGGAAACACTAATAGCTAGTAATATATAATTTGAAACAACTTTACTAGCAATATAGGAAGGTACTGCAACAGGTCGTGTTAAAATGAAGGAAAGCATTCCGTTAGTTTTATCTGTTTGAATAATTCCCATAATAGCGATAACCAGTATCATTATTCCTAGCTGATCAAATTGTGAAGCTAACGTACTGGCTAATACTTCCCCTCCCTCTAACTGAGCCATGTTTGGGTCAATTGTAATTCCCTGACTACCTCCTATAGACTTTAAAATTGATGGTAAATAGTAATTGACTACTGGTTGCGTTGCACCTAAAAACATAAAAGCGATTGGTAACCAAACTATCCTAAAATCACGAATCATTTGAACAAATTCTTTTTTCATTAGCACGATCCATTTGCTCATTTTTGCACCACCAATTTTAAAAAGATATCTTCTAAGGTTTCACTATACATTTCAAAATGAGTTAAATTCACATCATGCATAAGCGCACTTTCAAGCAATTTATTCTTATTTTTCTCGATACTCTTAACTTTTATTTTGACCTTATGTCCAATCATCTCTACATTTTCTACATAAGGTAGACTTCTAACAGTATCAAGCCAATTTAAGTCGTTTGCTGTAATTGTTAATTGAATTTGATTATTGCTATTGCGTTTTAAAAGCTCTGTAATAGGTGCATCCTCTACTTTTATTCCATTCTTAATAATGATAAATCGTTCACAGATTTCTTCGGCATCACTTAAAATATGGGTGGATAATAAGATGGTTGTATCTTTTTTTATCTCTTTTATCAGGTTTAATACTTCTCTTCTCCCAACTGGATCTAATGCAGATACAGGTTCATCCATTATAAGTAATGACGGTTTATGTAATAATGCTTGTGCAATCCCCAGTCGCTGCTTCATCCCCCCAGAAAAGATACTGACTTTTGAATTTTCTTCGTCCTTTAATCCAACTTTAGCCAAAATTTCTGGAATAGCGGCTATTAATACCTCCTTTTTTAAACCTGAAAGCTGCCCCATAAACATTAACGTTTCTTTAGCTGTCATCCAATGAAAAAAGTTTGGATATTGTGGTAAGTAACCGATTTCTTCCTTCATCTTTGAAACTTTTACCCCATTCAATAAGACTTTCCCATTATTTGGGAACATGATATCTGAAATAATTTTTATTAATGTAGATTTTCCTGCACCATTTGGACCAATTAAACCGACACATTCTCCCTTTTCTATTTCCATTGAAAAATTATTGAGCACCATTTTTTCATTAAATGTTTTTGATATATTTTTAATCTCTAATTTCAACGTGTATCACTATCCTTTCTTCCAAAAATAAAGTACAAAATCGGTCCAAATGTATTACCTAATAGAATAACTAATGTCCAGATAAGTACATTATTTCTAGTGTTTCTATGTCTAAACAAGTCAACTAAAGCAATTAAGACTAAAAGTGCCCCTATTATTAAAATAGGCAGGATAATAGGTAAATAAGACAAAATATCAATTTTCTTTAAATCATCTACTCCGTAATGTAATTTCATTTACTTCACCTCTCTTGTTATCATTATCGATAATGATAATGAATTAAATGGAAAATTGCAATCATTATTCTTATTCTATATAATGAGAATAAAAAATTAGGTGATTCGATGAAGAATAAAGTTGAGATTTTAATGCATCCTGTAAGAATAAAAATTAGCCAAGCACTTCTTCGTAACAGAGAACACGGGCTTACACCTTTAGAAATGGTAAAAATCCTCAAAGATGTGCCGCAAGCTACATTATATAGACAACTACAAATATTAGTTGATGCTGGTATTATTAGCGTAATTCAAGAAAAAAAAGTGAAATCTGTTTCTGAAAAATATTACGCAATCAATGAAAATGAAATTAGAATTAACGGAGATGAATGGAGTCAAGTCTCGACCGAGGAAAAGCTAGATTACATTTCTTACTATCAATTATTACTTATGACTCAATACAAAAACTATCTTGAAAAATTAGAGGAAGAAAATTCTCGAGAGGATCGATCAACCTTTTCTGTAGTGGAATTAAAGATAGATGAAAACCATTTCACACAGTTCCAAAACGAACTACATGAATTAATGACAAAGTATTTTAACGCATCGAGTAGTAACCAAGATGCTCCTGTTAGAACTGTCGCAATAACAATTATTCCTGAGAATTAATAGTCGTACCCAAATATCAATTTGGGTACAATTTCAAATGTAATTCACTTACGAGTATAAAACTATTATATTGACTTTAAACTTTAAGGGCATGGTGAAATATGTTTAATAAACAATATCTAAATGAGAATAAAAATAACACCCATATAAGATGCTTACCTATTTTTTTCTGCTTAGCTATTACATTACATAATATAGAAGAAGCTATATGGCTTCCAGAATGGTCTCAAATCGGACATTCTATTCAACAACCTGTCACTTCCAATGAATTTTTCTTTGCCGTTATTATTATTACAGCGTTAGCGTATTTAATTACATTCCTCTTTATTATTTTTTCACCTGAAATAAAAATAATAAAGTGGATGTTTGTTGGTTTTTTAGGCGCAATGATATTTAATGCATTTTTTCCACATCTCATCGCAACAATAATAATGAATATCTATTCTCCAGGCCTAATTACCGGTTTAATACTCAATGTTCCCATCAATATGATTATTCTTTATACACTTTATAAAAATCGTTTTGTATCGATTAAAGAAATCATTCTTTCTACTTTGATAATTGGGGTAATTTTATTAATGTTAATTCCATTCCTTTTTAAAATAGGAAATAATTTAATAACTTATTAATACCTATCTTTAAATAAAAGTTGATTATAATTAAAATCCTCAAAGCACTTACCTATCACCGTTTTGTTAATTTTCTAAAGGGCAATATTTATTCTACTTTTGATGTGTTGACTTGGAATAAAGATTGAATAAAACACAGCTATAAATGATGATTCTTATAGAAAATCATAGCCCGTATTTTGAACAAATATTGATCAAAATAGGGGCTATTTTTCATATCTGTATAGGGCTTTTTGTAATTAGATTGATCATTTCGGAAACCGAATATTCAACTAAAGCCTCCGTTAGTTGAATAAGGATATTGCTTTCCCTAAACAAAGATTTGTGCAGCAATAGCAAACAACTCTTTATTCCTATGTGGCATTTTAATAGAGTTCTTTATCATTATCGGAGGATTACTAACTTTAATAAATCCACTTTTCTCCAAGAACAACATTAACTCGTCAGTACTGGATGTCACATCAATCCTTAACTTTCCTTGATGATTAAGAACTAACCCATCGATTATTAAAGCAGCTGTTTGTGAATCTGGTGCTACAATAGGTCCTATTAATAGATTTACTGGACCTAATATGGATAATCCAAATCCAATAATTTTCCCCTTTAGATTTCTAACAACTAAACATTGTTTTGATTGATTTATCCTGTTAAGAAGTAATTTTCTCCTCTTATCACCAAATGCAGCAGAATCTAATTCAATAATTTCATTAATATCTTTCTCTTGGTATTTCTCTAAGGTAATTTCTTGAGGATTATTAAACAATTTAGTTGGAATATAATTATCACTTAAATATTTATGTACAGAATCGACAGTAATAAAACCCAAGTTTTCATATAAAGGTTTTCCATCCTCAGTTGAAATTAACATTATTGAGGTATTTTGAGAAACACTGTCTATACACTCCTGAGTAGCCTTCTTCCCTAAGCCTAAACCTCTATATTCTTCATTTACAATAACCATACCGATTGAAGCTAAATCAGTATCATAAGGTATTATTGCAGCACTCGAAACAATTTTCCCCACAGCATTTTTATGACCGTATATTTTACCAGATGACATAACAGTTCTAATTTCATATTCATCATAATCCCAGCCGACTGATGTAGAAAGTTCTACTAAGCCTAAGACATCAT
The DNA here is from genome assembly GCF_028747805.1 of Solibacillus daqui. NCBI lineage: Bacteria > Bacillati > Bacillota > Bacilli > Caryophanales > Caryophanaceae > Solibacillus > Solibacillus daqui. Next base: position 1,540,005 of record NZ_CP114887.1, on the reverse strand, counting down.
ATTTATCAAATTCCACTAATTTTAATACTGTTTTATTGTCTGTATACATTAGAAATCCCCCTATTTCATTTCTATTCTTATCATAATTTACCATCTATCCTTGTTCAACTAAACTGCTTCGTTAGTTTAAGTACATTTCTTCACAATCTTAATAGTTACATTAACAAAAATGTCCAACGAAAAATTATCTAACCTCTAAGAAATCTACAGAGGAGAGTTGATTTTAAATAAACTTTATTACAAATTATCGATCTTTATTATAAATAATCAATCTTTATTACAAAGCTACATGATGTAGGTAGCATTAAATGATGTCACCCTAATTAAAAATGCCCGCTCCTAAAAGTGAGCAAGCATTTTTAAATTTATTTCACGCTAACTGTTATGCATACGAATGAAGCCCTGCGATGACAAGGTTTACGAAAACTTGATTGAATATAATAATGCCAAATCCGATAATCGTCATCCATGCGGTCTTTTCACCTTCCCAGGACTTCGATAATCGTAAATGTAGCATCGCCGCATAAAACAGAAACGTAATGAGTGCCCATACTTCTTTAGGATCCCAGCCCCAGAATCTCCCCCATGCAATTTGCGCCCAAATCATCGCAAATAATAAGCCGCCAAGTGCAAACAGTGGGAAACCAATGACAACAGCACGGTATGAAATTTCGTCCATCAAATTAGCATTTACACGTTTTGTAAGAGGCTTTAAAAGCATGCTTATACTTTTTCTTGTGATGAGACGGAGCACTATGTATAACACTGTTCCGACAATAAAAGCCCATGCAATGGAATTTAGTTTTGCTGCATCAATTTTATTCGAAATGGTCAAAAGTCCAACTTGGTCATGATTTTCGGTCACAATAAGCGGGTACATTTCATAAATCACTGTACTTTCATTTCCTTGTACATCTTTGTAGGCAATTGTAACAGGCTCCATTGCAAAGCTAAATACCGTCGATGCACCAACAAAGCCGATTACCACGACTAAACAATACAGCACGAATTCTAATGAACGTGTGCTGATTGATTTTTTCGTCACATCTAGCACCTTTAAAAGATACATTATCCCTGTTGCAAACGAAATCGATAATATTGCACTCGATATGGCAACCGTAATAACGTGAATGGTAAGCCAGTTACTGATTAACGATGGCACTAATGGAGAAACTTCACTAGAAAAAGCACTGCCGTAGCCAATAATGATGAGGGAAATCGGAATAACAAATAAACCGACGATAACTTGCTTATACAAGTGATAGATTAGTATAAAGCCGCCAATCAGCATGATTCCGAAAAACGTCACAAACTCAAACATATTACTTACAGGTGCATGCTTTACCGCGACCCATCTCGTTATAAAATAACCAAGCTGTAAAATAAATGCTGCATACGTTATAACAATGCCCAGCTTCCCGAATAGTGTTTTGTTTGATTTGACAGAGAGCCCAAGTGGCACAATTGCGATTAGCAATAATATAAAGCCACAAAGAAGTAAATTGTTACTAACATTTAATAATTGTTGTGAATCCAAAATGCTCACCTCATGTAGTTTATTTGTCCAGTTTTTACCTCCTTCATTGATGAAACGCTATCACTTACAATTTGTTCCTATTATTCTTTAGTATTTTAATAATTCACAATAAATACATATTTACCCAAAATAAATTTCCCCTCTTGACCTTAGAGTGCACTCCAATGTTATCGTTTACTTGAGGTGATGAATATGCAAATAAAAACTTTCTCAAAAAAACTTCGTGTTTCAATGGATACCATCCGTTTCTATGAAAAAGAAGGATTACTCCAACCAAAAAGATTACCGAATGGCTATCGTGATTATGATGAATCCTGCGAGGCACAGCTAAAAATGATTGTCGTATTAAAGCAGCTCGGATTTTCTTTAAAAGAAATTGAGCATCTAAAACAGTTAAAATCACAAGAAATAAACGTGGGGTGTAACGAAACAACGGTTGCTCTATTTAATGAAAAATCACAGCAATTAACAAACAAAATCACTTTTTACCAACAAGCCATCAACACCCTACAATTGATTACACAATTAATGGGCAATCAACAATTTGAAAAAAATCAAAAACAAATTGATCTATCCATAAATCAATTATTTAACCAATTGAAAGAAGGTTTTCACGATGAATAAAATTGTACTCCATGCTGAATACGGCTTTGCTTTTATACTAACTTTGTTCATTTATTTACAGCTAGATTTTTCATTTTGGCTATTTCTCTTGTTATTGTTTGTCCCAGACATTGCGATGATTGGTTATATCATTAATTCCAAAGTTGGCGCATTAACCTACAATATTGGTCATAGTGTTGTTATCCCGGCAATTTTAATCGGTGCTTCGATTCTACTCGAAATCGACACTTTGCTCATGCTTTCTTGTATTTGGATTGCTCACATATTTTTGGATCGCTGTTTAGGCTATGGCTTAAAATATAAACAAAGCTTTAAAGATACTCATATGCAAAGGGTATAATTCTCGTAATAGTCTTTATTAAACTCACGAAGCACAAAAATATAAAGGATTTCACAAGGGGAAATGTAAATAAAAGGAGAACGTATACACTAATCAAGATATTGTATAAGGAGCTAAAGAAAATGACCAAAGCAATATTGAAGGGAATGGAAGGCGTATTTATTCCTGTGAAAGACCCTGAATTATCAGCAAAATGGTACGAAGAAAAACTTGGCTTTACGGTTATTTATATTGAGGTAGAAGCAGCTGTTATGAAGATAGCAGAACAGTCTCAAACAGTAGTATGTCTTGTTAAAACACAAAATCATCAACCAATGAAGTTCCCTGATAATAATTTTGGTGTTGGTAAATATTATAATTTTATTTCTCATGATATTGAAGAGACTCATAAATTGTTAGTTGAACGGGATGTCAAAGTAAATCCAATTGGTGAAGAAGGAACTACTAGGTTTTTTACTTTCTATGACCCTGACGGCAATCCATTAGGGGTTTGTAAATAAATGTATTCGGAATAATTGGTCGGGGATTTTCTAGAATATCATGGATTTTAATATAACGCTCTTCTGCAATCGAGGGGGGATAGGCAATGGAAATTACAACTTTATTTGAAAAGCCGTCTTATGCCAAAGACGTTTCTCACATGATTTATGGGGAGTTTGTTGTAGGAACTTCGAGTCGTATGGTGTTTTCTGATGTAGAAGTATTTTTTCAGAATACGAATTTTGATACATTCCCATTAACCTTTATCGCAATAAAAAATGATGCATGCGTCGGAACTGTATCTGTCTTTGAAAACGATTTTAAAAAGCGTCCACAGTATACACCGTGGCTTGCTTCGCTTTATGTACAACCTACGTATCGTGATCAAAAAATTGGTCAGCAACTTATGAATTATTTATTAAATCACGTGAAATTATTAGGCATTTCCGAAATCTACTTAAAAACTGAAAATGCTTCAGATTATTACATCAAACGAGGTTGGAAATTAGTAGAGACCATCCATGAAACCGACGGTGAAATGGTGGATATTTTTAAATATACTCCATAAAAACTGGTACGTTCATATTAAAGAAATTTATTATTACGACATCACCACTTATGTAAATCCTATACAAGCCATGATATATCGACATTCATGGCTTATAAGCTTTCTCAACTAAACTCTTCCTTACAATTACAATTTCATAAAGATTGCTGTACTGTACTATCCCACCTATTAAAGCGAGCAAAAGAAATACTATTATTACTATTCTTCCCGTCGAAAATCATATCTATCATTTGGCACATGTAGTGTGTGCCCATTTATTACAACCGTTTGATGGTCCAGCCATTCAATTGTTGCTCTTGATTCACGGTAATTCCAATATATATTTTTCGTTTTACCATTCTTTTTATTAAATATTAGCTCGCCTCTCACCGCATCTACGCTTAAACTCGGGCTGTTTACATAGGCCTTTACTGTATATGTGCCATCAGGTGAAGTTGCTTCCGTTAAATATTCCCCTGTTGGCAATCTATTCATATCAAAAAAAAACCAGTAAATTGCGTAACCGATAACACCTAAAACTAGAGTACTTGCAACTAAAAGAATTCGCCAAATCTTCTTACGTCTCGCTTTCTTTTCTTTCAAATTAACAGTCATTCCAATCACACCCCCTTTTTTAGAAGTAATTCTCTAGCTTAAAAATAAAGTTTGATCAAAAACACCAAGAGACCTCTGAATTTACGATAAAAAAATGAATCCATTTTGAATCAAGGTTGATCAAAATGGATTCTTACTTAGCAGATTTAAGTTTAGTTATTATTATAATGTTTAATCACTTTCGAGGTGACTATAGAGTTTATTTTCGATTTGGCTTATAAATGATATCGTGACTCCTATTAAATTGGGTGAAGGTCGAGCATTTATTTTTTTTAATGGTGCAACATTTTTAAAGAATCACGACATTATTCAAAACACGTCATCTTTTTTGTTAAGTAACGGTAAACTTATTAAAAGCATAACAAGTCCTAGTGCTAAAAAATATAGTGGCATCGCAAGGACTGTTCCGTTATGAAAAAAGCTCATACCATAAATTGTAGCGCTGACAAGTAAATAATAACCTAAGCTAAATATCGCACCCGCAGAACCAATGACGTCTTGAAAGTCAATCAGCGCTAAGCTTAAACAGTTTGGTAAAGCAGTACCTGTACCAAATAAAATAATGAATACACTAACAATCATGAATGGCATTTGTATTAAAGTCGGTAAAAAATGTACCGATGTAGCGAGCATTGTACCGATGAGCATAATGGCTAACCCGCGCACAATAATCTTCTCAGGTATTGTGTGGTTAACGAGTCGTTTAGATAGCATCGCACCTGCGATAGTAGCGAGTGCAACGATAATACCTAAAAAACCATACATCGCACTTGATAGTGTAAAGTATTGCGTAAAAATAAATGGCGCTTCGGTATAATAGCTAAATAATACACCGTTAATACCGCCAATTAATACGCCGTAACGCCATAGACGGGCATTTGTAATCATGCGCTTCACTATTGGTAGAATAGGCTTCATTTCGATTGTAGAAAGTGCTGTTTCAGGTAAGCGTAAAAACGCATAGCAAAATACAATAACGCTCATAGCAACTAACACCAAAAATACGACCCTAAAGCCAAAATAATAGTCGGTAAAGCCACCGATTAACGGGCCAATTGCAGGTGTGAAGGCAATGGCAGCTGAAATTTGAGCAAACAATTTATGTCGCTCAACACCAGAAAAGCTTTCGCGTAAAATCGTTTGTGTTACGACAGAGCCAACACTTGCACCAAACGCTTGAATAAAGCGCGCGACTAATAAAACCGCCAATTCATTTGCTACTAAACAAAGTATGTTACCAACAAAATAAAAAAACAGCCCATAAAGCATTGCCTTGCGACGACCGATTTTATCGGATAAACGACCAAAGAAAAATACTCCGAAGGCAAAAGCGATAAAGTACACACTCATCGTAAGCTGTGCATCACTCATAGAAGTTTCAAACGCTTCTGCGATAGTTGGTAATGATGGGCTAAAAATAGTTTCACTAATTTGTGGGAAGCCAACTAATACAATCAGTAATAATAAGCTAGGTGTTTTGTTTCCGATGTTTTTCTTCAAATTAATCCTCTCCTAGATAATTATAGGTTTGAAAGAAAAACATCGTAGCTTGGGAAATGGTGGCTTCACAAGTTTTATTTTTTCTAAATCACTCATGAATTCACTTCCTTCTAATTGAAAATACGTAAAAAATTATACCATCCAAAGGGATAAAACGGTGCAACTATTTAATAAACGGTTTATCTTTAATAACCAATCTAACATTATTTCAAACCAACAGTAGTGAAATATGTTTTAACTTCAATTGTGACAACGCTTAAGCAATTTGGTCACACAAAAATAAGGAGGTTGGGGGCAGAAATAAAAAAATGAAGAATTAAGTGAAAATGGCATAATAAAAAAATAATTTTACAAAATTAGTTGTAGTGAAGTGGCAGGAGCACCGATGCCTGAAACTACTGGCTCAGGCCGGACCCGGAACGGAAACCAATTTTTTATCGCATCAAAAAAATACAAATTTTCTCCGTGGAGAAAATTTGTATTTTTGTTTTGTCCCAGCCTCGGGAATTCTATATCAATCTGTTTTTAATAACGAGTACATATTGATGTCAATAAAGTTCCCTTTAGATTTTTCGTACTGTCTAAGCGTTCCTTCGAATGTGAACTTAAGTTTTTGTAAAACCTTGATAGAATTCACATTTGCAGGTTCCACCTTTGCTTCGATTCTATTAAGTTTCAAAGTTTCGAAAGCATAATTAAGTAATGCTCTGATACCTTCTGGAGCATACCCCATGCCCCAATAGGCTTTAGCGATATCATAACCAATTTCTGCCTTAGCATTTTCAAAGTCTAATGAATTAAATCCACACGTACCTATTATCTCGTTAGATTTCCGTTCAACCATGCTGAACCGTATAGCTTCATTAGCCTTAGCCAAATTCTCAAGAAGTTCAATCATTTCTTTTGCTTGAGCTTCTTGTGTAAAGCTAGAGATGTTCATGAATTTAGTTACATCTGGATCAGACCAAATTTTAAACAAGCTATGTGAGTCTGAAACTTCCATTCTTCTTAAATGCAATCTTTGCGTGTGTATTTCTTTTATCAATACGTTTTACCTCCAATATTTTTAATCCGTTAGATAAAAAATATTGCCATCTGCGCATAGTTCAGTCCCTTCCAGATTGTATGCTCATATGTTACCAAGAGTAAGAAACATTAGCAAATACCTTTGACACCTTCTCATTATGAAATACCTAAAAGATTTGTTTAGCATTTCTATAGACAAAATTACTGAGTACTTTGAGGATACGTAATTAAAATTGACTAACAAAAAATGATTAGCCACTATCGACCATAATCACGCCATACAATTGAAGAAGTACTGATCAATTGAAGTTTCAATTTGTCATAAACAGCTAAAATAATTCTTCAGACAATGCAAATAATTCCTTTTCAGTTTCTTTCTCCGAACTAATTTTATTAGTGTCGTTAGTTGAAGAGACCCGTTGCTTTAACTTTGGTAACTAACTTTTTCATTTTCTCCTTTGCCATTTAATAACACCTAGCCAAAATCGACTAGGTGCCTCTAATTACTCTGCAATTACACGATATTTCTCCACACAAGCCGCGCAAATGCAGCTTGTATTTTTTAATCCTTCTGGCACAAGCTCTCGCACATGTTGTGGAATTTTCACTGTCATACACCAGCAATTTTGTGCATCCTCAACATTACATGCATTTTCCCCCTGACAAAGCGGGCATTGATTTTCTGACATTTTCCTCACCTTCCCCATATAAGAAACACTACAACAATGATTACAAGTGCAATGATTCGTAATTTCTCTACTCTTAGTATTACTGGATTAGTCACTTCACGTTTGATTGCCCACCACATTAGATACGCTAAAGCTAAAATGATTAACAATAGCAATGGGAAGTACAACAATCCAATTTTAAATACATAATAAAATACTGCTAGCATCGTCACTGTGTAGATGGCTAATGCGACATTCTTTGACTTATTATTCACAGGAAGTTCGATTCTCCTACGATTATAAAATACTGCTATACCGCCAATTAAACCCAAAATCAAAGGCGGCATTAAATAAATCGGCAATTTCTTCGAATGATGTGCCGCGAACAGATCCGAATAAATCGCTGTTGGCATTTCTTCAAAGCCTGGATAGTACACCTTTTCATCCACATCATACAAATAGCTTGAATCAAATTCAAATCGGCGCTGCTCTCCGTCTTCATAAACTACTATTATTTCATAATCACCATACATTTTAGATGTTGGCGAAACGATTGGCAACTCATTAATATTTTCAAATAAAAACACTAGGCTTGCCGTTGTGACATTTTCCATCCCTATATAATTTGTTGACGGCTTTGCACGGAAATCTTGATCAGTATCCTCACTTTCATATGAATAAATTGCCTGAATCGAATTAGAAGCCGCCTGCTGTGTATGCTGTAATGAAGTGAATAGTAAAAAGCTACCGAGTGCAATTAATAAAAGAACAAAGCTAAACTCACCTAAGCGACTACCGAGCCAATTCCACTGCTCTTGCGGTTTCTTATCGTCTAATTTCATACGAATATTATGCTGTAATTGTTCATTTACAGGATGGTTTTGTAGCTGTTGGAAGTTTTCTTCAAGCTTCATCGTAAGCACCTCCTAGAATTTGTTCTAATCTTTTCATTGCACTGCGCTGTGTATTGACGACCTTCATCGCTGTTAGTCCTAAAATCTTGCACGTTTCTTCAATTGAGCGTTCTTCAATTTTGCGGTAAATTAGGATTTCACGCTGTAAAGGCTTTAGCTGCTGCAATGCTTCAAACAAAGCTTTGCGCTGTTCTTGCTGAAGCAACCAATCTTCGGGTACATATGTAACTTCTTGTTGCTCATGTCGCTGTGAAAATGGCAGCCACTTTATGAGTGCTTTTCTGCGATAATAATCATATACAAGATTGCGTGCGACTTGCCGCGTATACACTTGCGCATTCGCAACCCGATCTAAATTTTTGGCCTTATAAATGCGTAAGAACGTTTCTTGTGTTAAATCCTCTGCCAGTTCAGCATTTCCGACCATGTAGCGAATAAAAACATATGTCGAATGAAACTGCTTATTGTACAGCTCCTCAAAATCCATGTGCGTCACCTCTCTTACCTTACTAGACGAACAAGTTATTAAAATATGTAAAATTTTTATAAAAATTTTAATGTACAAATAAAAAAGCCATATCCCCTAAGAAATACAGCATGCTAAAAATTATTTACCTAACTCTTTTACCTGCGCCACAACGTCCTCAATCGTTGTTGCAATCACACCATTTTGCTTAATCAACCCTACAACGAATAAATTGCGGTAAATAAATTGATTTTCTATACCATCCGCAATGAGTGCCTCAATTTTCTTAGCATTCGTTCTTCCTTGCTGACGTACATCGCTAAATAGCGCCACAATCGGACGGTTAAGCATTGCAAACGCACCAATTTCTGCGGCAACACCTGAATCAATTTCTACTCCATCAATTACGGCAATTAACACGTCGCTCTCTTTTAAACTATTTAAATCCGCTTGCGCAATGGCTAAGCTATCCGCGTAGGCATTTTTATCATTAATTGCATCATTTTCTTGTGGTACGTAAAGCTCGATTTGTGGAATCGCTGCACGTAATTCGCGTGCTAATAGATCATTGACATAACGATCCCCAATTGAAAATAGTCCATTTGCTAAATAAGCCTTCATTTATAACACCTCATCATTTTATTTGAAACGTTTTGTATATCTTGTAGCCAAGTACAATAAACAGCAAACCTAAAATCATGTAAAATAGCCAACCGAGTGAACTGTCATGTCCAAGTGCAATCGAAGTGACCTCAAATACCGAATATGTAAATAGCACATTAATAATATTACGCATATAATTCAATGTTTGACGGCTATTAGTGTAAAAAGCGGCTGCGTTCTTTTCATTAAAAGTTGCTGGATAGTTATGAGTTTCTGGGAACTTTTCTAAAACAAACAGAAAAAAATGCAGTCCAATTGCGATGCCAGGTAATATAAGCAACTCCCATTTCGAGCCCCAGCGATCGACCTGTCCATTTGCCCCAAAATGTGCTGGTACTTGAGAAGGTAGGTTACTCCAATTGACAATTAGCACGACAAACATCGTTGCAAGCGCTAAATACCCTACTATATCAAAGCCACGCTCCGATTTTGTTTTCGGAATGTGTAGCTTTGGTTTTGTTGAATCATTAAACAATTTTTCACCCCAGTTTCACGAAAATTTTCAGAGCCGAAACAAACAAAATTTCCAAAATTCGGCTATACTATTACATATTAATAATCATTGAAAGGAAACTACTATGCTGCTTGAAATCATCCAATTTCTACGAGAAATCGACCAAGTCATTTTTCATTACATAGAGGAACTTGGCATTTATATATATTTGCTGTTGTTTGCTGTTGTATTTACAAAAACCGCTTTCGTTATTTTAACATTTTTACCTGGAGATAGCACCGTATTTACAAGTGGTACCCTAGCCGCGCTTGGAAAGCTTGATTTAATCGTTTTATTTATATTGTTTATTGTTGCAACCACACTTGCCGATAGCAACAACTATTTCATCGGTCGATCCATACGAAAAATCCCAGCTCAGCACAATTTATTTATGAAAATCGTATCTGAAGATAAAGTACAAAAAGCGCAGCATTTCCTTGAGAATTACGACCGAGTTGCGATTACATTTTCACGCTTTGTGCCACTAATGCGAACAATGACGCCATTTATTTCTGGCTACACCAACTTCTCGTATAGTACGTTTTTACGCTACAACTTTGTCGGAGCTATTATTTGGACAACCGTGTGGCTAGCTGGCGGCTTTGTCTTGGGGAATGTTCCTTGGGTTGAGGATAATTTAGTACTTACACTTGGCATTATTTCAGTAATCGTCTTTGGAATTACTGGGTTTGCTTACATCAAACAATTTAGAAAAACTCAAGTCGCGACAAAATAGGTCCAGCAGCTTCCCTGAAAATCATACTTTGTTTCTCAATAAAAAGAGTACAAGACCGATATCTTGTACTCCTTTTTTCATTTATGCCTTCACATCTTCATTTTCCAGCATTTTATGTAAATAATTAATTATCTCACGAATGCCTTCTAATGAATTGACTAATATGTTGGGATCAACACAAGAAATCATACGATCTTCAAGGTTGGCAACGGCTGTGAAATATTTAGTCTTTTCATAATTTACAAGCCCCATTTGCTTTAAAACACCGTTTTCAAAATCAATGATTTCACGTGCATCGGCTACTAATAAACCATAATTTACAATGTCTGTTGATAGAACAATTACTTTTGACGTCTCTGTATTCGTTGGGCTATTGTATAAAATACGTCCAAAATCAATTATGGGTGTTAACTCGCCTCGAATGCGAGAGAAGCCTAGCAAGTAGTTTGGCAAATGTGGAATCGGCGTTACACGCTCTAACTTTTCAATTGAAACGACTTGCTCTACCGGAACTGCATATTCTTCTTTCCCACATAAAAAGACAACTGCTTTTTCAAAGCTCATCTATTCACCTCTTATTTTGTTGTTTCTACAATAATTTGCTCTAGTAAATCTGCTAACTTTTCTAGCTCTTCTACTGGCATTCTTTCGTTTGTTGTATGGATTTCCTCATAACCAACTGACAAGTTGACAGTTGGAATACCAAAGCCTGCAATGACATTGGCATCACTACCACCACCTGAAATACCTAACTTTGGCTCACGTCCAACAGCTTTTGCTGCAGCCTGTGCGATTTGAACAACTTTATCTTCTTCAGTTACACGGAAGCCAGGGTATGATAATGCTACTTCTACTTCAGCACGTGCCCCATTTTCTAATGCTACACGTTCAAATGTTTCTTTCATATGGGCTGTTTGAGCGTTCAATTTCGCTTCATCGATTGAGCGTGCCTCTGCGAAAATAGTGACTTCATCACACACGATGTTTGTTGCCTTACCGCCTTCAAAACGTCCGATATTCGCAGTTGTTTCTTCATCTAAGCGACCTAGCTTTAACTGGGCTACTGCTTTTGCTGCTACAGTAATGGCAGAAATCCCTTTTTCAGGTGCAACACCCGCATGCGCCGTTTTACCGAATACTTTGACATTTACTTTTGCTTGGAATGGCGCAGCTACAACGATGCCGCCTACTTTACCATCACTATCTACGGCAAAACCATATTTTGCGATAATGTTCGCTGGATCTAATTCCTTTGCACCTACTAAACCACTTTCTTCACCAGCTGTAATAATGAACTGGATTGTCCCGTGTTTGATATTTTTTTCTTTAATGCGACGTGCCATTTCGAAAATTGCAGCCATACCTGCTTTATCATCCGCACCTAAAATCGTTGTTCCATCTGAGTAAATATAGCCGTCTTCACGAATTTCAGGCTTAATGCCAACACCCGGTACAACTGTATCCATATGCACTGTGAAGTAAATTGGCTCGATTTGATCGTCACCTTTTAATGTTGCGATAATATTCCCAGCACCATGGCCGTTACGTGTATGTGCATCGTCCTGGAATACATCAAAGCCCATATCCTCTAATTTTTGCACTAAAATGGGTGCAATCACTTGTTCATGTTTTGTTTCAGAATCAATTTGTACTAATTCTAAAAATTCTTCTACTAAACGACTCATTTTACAAGACTCCTTTGATTTGGTTTTACTATTAAAACCCCTATAAAATATACGACTTATTTTACGCCTCTATTTTTCAAAAAACAATGCTGATTCATCGGAATTAAGAATCGCTTCACGTTCCGAAAAAAGTTCAGCTTCTTTTTTGAGTGCAACCGTTAATTTTTGATGTAATTCACGCAATGTGTTTGCCACATCATCTTGAACGCGAGAAATTTGGTTCATGGCTGTTGTAATCTTCGAATGGATCGACCAATCTGTGAAAATATTATCGAAGAAGAAGTCGGTAAATTTTACAAAGCCGTCCATACCGATTTCAATTGTATCGTCCCTCATGTCTTTTACATCTAATAACTCATTGCTAAAGCGTTGTAGAGCCATTTGTGCGGTATGAATATAGCTGTTTGTCGTTTCTAGTTTTTCATGCTTCATCGCTGTTGCAATAAAGCCACCGCCTAAAAATGTGTCCCATGTTGAATATGAGTCAGCCTCATGTAACGCGTAGCCGGCATCTGTTAATGCGCTTAACGCTGTATTCCCAGCATCGATTGCTTCTTGAATTTCTTTTGTAAGCTGTTTGCATAATGTTTGTTGCTCAGCAATGAATGTTAGTTTTTCCGCAAATTGTGGTGCATTTTCCGCTAGCCACTGCTGCTTTTCGTTGTTTAATGTTTGCAGCTCTTGTTCAATATACGACTCATTGATTGCATTTAGCTTATGAACAATATCAACTACATCGTCTTGTAAATCTTCTAGCATCAATTGTGCCTCGATCAGCTTTAACTCAGTAACCGCAATTTTGTCTAAATTTTGCTCGATTAGCTCATCCTGCTTACCTGACCAATTGCGGAATAAATTGACGAACGATGACTGATCTAATTTATTTAATGCTTTACGCGCCTGCTGCATTTCTTGTTCAAAATGCTCAATTTCACGTTCTGCATGCTTCATTAAACGTTCTACGGTTGTTTGTTTTTTATGTAGCTTTTCGGCTTCTAGTAATTGAAGTTTATAATTTTCTGTCGCAAGCTGTAGCTGTTGCCACTCCATGTCAACGCCCCCTCTTAGTATTAGTTTATACCGAAATATGGGAACTGTCTAAGCTTATTGCTGTGAGGATAGGTATACTTCCTCAAATGGCTGAATAATGACAAAACCCTCGCCCGAAAATGCCATTTGAATCGATTCATTACTGCCGCGCCCGATCAATGTGCGCATCGTAATATCTGTCGTGAATTCTGGTGTTAAATTACCTGACCAAGCGACCGTCGCATTCGGATCTGTGTATACTTTATCTCCTGGCTTAACGAGTAATGTTAGTGGCTCAAAATGTGTCGTAATCGCAACCAGACCATGCCCCTGCAAAGTCACATTAAATAAGCCACCTGCTAAAATACCTGCCATTTTACGCATTAATTTAATATCCCAGTTAATCCGATTTTCAAAAGCCAGTAAATCATTGCCGTTAACACATAGACTTTCACCATTTAGCTCAAAAATCGTCACCTTTTTCCCCTGATCTGCTAAATACAAGCGGCCATTACCTTTTGCGCGCATAAGCGGTGTGCCCTCTCCTGTTAACGCCTTTTTGAACAATTTCCCGACACCGTGCTCTAACATACGCTCACGCTCGAATTTAATTGAACCTGTATACGAAATCATCGAGCCCATTTTTGCCCATACTTCACCGTTTAAATTGACCTCTAATACCCGCTCTGTTTCTAATTCGAAAAAGTCATTTTCCTGTTCATCCTGCTTCGTTTGTTGCACAAATTGTGATATTGAATATTTACCCATACTTTCCACACCCCTTTTTATACTCTACGATTCAACATTCTAGAAGATTCATTTATTCCTCTTCATCCTCGAATAAGTCAGCAAGCATTTTTTCGCGGTGCTGTAAAAAGTAAGACGTCACCTGATAATGCTCCGTTTGTTCGTAGTCAATTTCCTCAACACCATTCTCATGAAAATGATAAATACGAGCTCCTGGATAACCGAGCAAAATCGGCGAATGAGTTGCAATAATAATTTGCACATTGCCTTCCTTTAATAAATCATGTAACAATGTCAAAAATGCGAGCTGCCTCGTCGGAGAAAGTGCCGCCTCTGGTTCGTCAAGCAAGTAAATCGCATTGGCTTTAAAGCGGTGCTGAAACAGTGAAAAAAATGATTCACCATGCGACTGATGATGCAACGATTTTCCACCATATGAACGGTAGCCATTCCGATCAGTCTCATCAACATGTGAGGCAAACTGATAAAACGTTTCCGCGCGTAAGAAAAAGCCATTTGTCACTTTCGGCCACCACGCTAGCTTAATGAATTCACCAAGTGCAGCGTCAGATTTATGTACATCAAACGCCTGAAAATTTTGCGTGCTGCCCCCTGCAGGATTAAAGCCGATTTGATCTGCAATCGCTTCGAGTAACGTCGATTTACCCGCACCATTTTCACCAACAAAAAATGTGATGGGCGCATCTAAATCAAGCTCATCTAAATGTCGGACAAACGGAATGGAAAATGGGTATTCACGGTAATCATGTATGAGTTCCTTTTTAATTCGGGCTGATTTCAAAAACATGTCATCGCCCCCTTTTTATTTATAGTAGTAAAACGCTCATATTTTTCTGAGCGTTTTAATGAGTAATTTTATTTGGAGTTTATGTAATAGACTAAATGGTCAGTCCACTCTTCATTTTCATATATAAACCCTTTACGAACACATTCTAACCCCATTCCAACACTTTCAGCTAAATTCATAGAAGCTGTGTTATCTAAATTTATGTGCGCTTCAATTCGGTGGAATGCTAAATGCTCAAAAGCGATGTTAAGTGCTCCTTTTACCGCTTCTTTGCCGTAACCTTTTCTCCAATACTGATTATGAATTGTGTAGCCTATTCTTCCCCATTGGAAGTCACCCCTAGCTAAAGTTGAGAAATCCACCATCCCTAAGTGTGTACCATCTTCTTTTTTGAACACGCCAAAAACGTGAGCAATATCTGTCAAAGCTAATTCCTGATGATTATCAACTAATTTAACAAACCATTCAAACGTACATTCGCTCATATCAACTTTTCCTTCATCGTGTCTGTGTTGAGACGGTTGACGATTTTCGAATTCATTAAGCCAATTTTTATAATCTTGCGTTTTCAATGGTCTTATTACTAATCTTTCTGTTTCTAAAACAATATCAAATCTTCCATCACTTAGTAACATTGTAAGCACCTACTCTTAAATAATCTTTCACTACATCGAAACACGTACCACCATTACAATTTTACTTTATTTTAACATAAATTCCTTATTTCCCTTTAACATAGTAGTTCATTTGATATTAAGTGAACTACCTCAAAAAACATCTAAACTATGACACTTCGGGATAATTGATTAAAAAATGATAAATCTTCGCATGTTTATGGAAATTGCGATATCTACCCCTTCACATCACCACTACTTTAGACGTATAATTCATAGTGATATACAATATTTTTTTGATATTCAAGGAGTTTTTACTATGCCCGCTATTTATGCGACGGGTGCAATTGCTGAACAACTTGGAATTAGCAAAGCATCCCTACAACATTACATGACCATTTTAGAAGAAAATGGATACGAGGTTCGCCGCAATAGCCGGATGCATCGCCAATTTTCAGATGAGGATTTTGTTATGTTACGTGCCTTTTTAACATTAAATAAAGAACATGGCTACAAGTTAAAAGAAGCTGCACAAATTGTAACTGAACCATCCTTTAAACCAGATGAACATTTACAGCACACTATTGTTCCCGCAGTACCACATGTTTCACAATTTGAGGATCTATCAAATTCAATGCAGCTCCTCGCTACCCATGTTCATGGCATTGAACAGCAAAACATGCAGCTATTAACATTAATTAAAGAACAGCGTACGCAAAATGAGCTGTTAATTGACCAAAACCACACGTTAAAGCAACAGCTTGGTGCCATGATGCAGCACATTTTAGAGCAGGCAAACGAACCAAATCCTGCCCAGCAACGGCAGCTTGATCGTGTCGAACAACAAAACAGTGCCATTATGAATGTTTTGAATAAACTAAACGTCGCACAGAATCAAATCACAGCATCAGTTGAACAACAACCTGAAAAGCAGTCAAAAGGATTATTCAGAAATTTGTTAAAGTAGCGATTTACTGTCAACAATACGAATACTCCACCCAAAAAGTTACTACTTAAAGGGGATGCTCCAGAATTACTTCTGGGACATCCCCTTTTCAATTCTCCAATATTATAAAAATTCTCGCATGATGGACTGCTTATTACCTTTAATTTCCTCTGGTGTTCCTGTCGCAATGACTGTACCGCCCTTATCACCACCTTCTGGACCAAGCTCAATTAGATAATCAGACTCTCGAATGATTTGCTCGTTATGCTCCACAACAATGACGGTATGCCCCTCCTCAACCATTTTGTTCAGTAATATAATAAAGTTTTCAATATCCACCGGATGTAAACCTGTTGAAGGCTCATCAATTAAAAATAGATTTTGTTGCCCTTTCACACTAAGTAGCTCTTTTGCCAGCTTCAAGCGCTGACCTTCCCCACCTGAAAGGGTCGTCAATGATTGACCCAACGTAATATAGCCAAGTCCTACTTCAATTAGCAGTGAGAAAATCTTTGTTAGCTTTTTATCAGCCTGTAAAACCTCTGCTGCCTCTGTAATTGACATATCAAGCATTTCTGAAATCGAATAGCCATGCAACGTAACGTCTAAAATCTCATCCTTAAAGCGCTTCCCATTACAAACTGGACACACAAGCTCGACATTATCGAAAAACATCATATTACTTGGCACAACACCAAGCCCTTCACAATGGTCACAGCGCCCACCTGCTGTATTAAAGCTAAAATGCTTGTTCGTGAAGCCCTTTTCCTTTGCTGACGGTTCCTTTGCGTACAAATTACGTAACACAGTAAATGCATCTGTATAGGTTGCAATATTCGAGCGTCGCATACGTGAAATCGATGCTTGTTGTACTGTAATAACTTGGTCGAAATCATCAAATGTTTCATTGGCAAGGACATCAAAAATTAACGTAGATTTCCCCGAGCCCGACGCCCCTACTACTGTAGTAAAGCATTGTTTTGGGAACTGGACCGTTACATTTTGCAAGTTATTTTCCGATACTTTTGCTAGCGTAATATAACCATTTGCTTGACGCGGCTTTGTATTTAATTCGACAGGCTTTTTCAAATAGTTACCTGTAACGGATGTTTCTGTATCCAATAGTTGAGCTAACGTCCCTTGTCCAATCAGCTCTCCACCAAATATGCCAGCGCCAGGGCCAATATCTAAAATGACATCTGCCGCCTTCATAACATCCGTATCATGCTCAATGACAATTACCGTATTGCCTAAATCACGCATCCTTTTCAAAATGTCAATCATTCCAAGCGTATCTTTTGGATGCAGACCACTTGTCGGCTCATCTAGTAAATAAATAACCCCTGTTAACTCTGAATCTAACGTCGCCGACAGCTTAATTTTTTGCTGCTCCCCGCCTGATAAGGTAATTGTTTGACGATCTAGTGTTAAATAGCCAACACCTACCTTTAGTAAGCGCGCTAATTTTGTCGTCATATCAAGAATAAAATGACCAACATAGGCACGCTCGCTATCGGTTAACTTTGCATTTAGTGCATCAATCCAGGCCGCTAAATGTTCTAATGAATAATTCGATAGCTCCGGTAAACGCTTATTATTAACAATGGCTTGACGACTCTCTTCACGCAATCGCTCTCCGTCACATGCACTACATGTTGATTTTTTGAAATATTGCTCTACCTCCGAATCACCGTTTTTATCGGCAAATCGACGCCATAATAGCGGCTCTATCCCTTCAAATCGCCCTTTCGTCACATTTTTTGGCACGCCCTTTTCTGCATCAATATTGGCTGCCTCTGCCCCTTTGATAAGGAGCGCACGATGCTGCTCGGACCATTGATTTAATGGAACATTCTGCACATCGGCTAACCCATAAAAGGCAAATCCATTTTTTAAAATATTTATAACATAATCACGATAGCCTTTATCTAAAAAATGCACAGCTCCGTCTTCCAATGGCTTAGTTTCATCAAGCACCTTGTCCCAATCAATTGCAACTTCGACACCTAGTCCTGAACATGTCGGACAGGCGCCATCTGATTTATTGTAAGAAAAATGTGCGCGTGTTAACTTCAATTGCTTACTATCACAGTGCGGGCACTGCACAAATGTCTTATATTCTCCATGGGCGATTTCTGTAGCCTCTTTCCCCTCATGCTGCGCGAACACCTTACCACAGTCACTACATGGGCGCTCACTAATTTTTTCGTACACCATACGCAAATCGGTATAAATATTCGTCAACGTACCGACTGTTGAGCGCGGATTTTTGTTTGTTAAATGCTGATTTATTTGAATAGCTGGTGAAATGTTGCGAACCGCCTCAACATCTGGCTTTTGAATGCCTTGATAGCCAATTGCCTCCATATATTGACGCTGACATTCTTGGTATAATGTGTCCAGCACCAATGTCGATTTCCCCGAGCCTGAAACACCAGTCACACAAACGAGCTGATTACGTGGAATCGTTACTGAAATGTTTTTTAAATTTCCTTCGTATGCGTTTTCAATTATTATCTGATTCATACATTCACCTCTATATCAATTTAGTAGCTTACCATTATTTCATAAGCGCACGTACTGTATCTATAGTAAAGAACATTCTCGATGCGTACAACTGCCATTGCCATTTATTCGAAATTGCTTACGACAAGGCGAGTATCAACTTAATCAATTACGCCGAAGCTATCTTTAGTCCAGATTTTTTTCAAATTCGGGGCCACAGGACGTGGGTCAGTCAGCCGTTGTCACACGATGTGACGTCTTTAGGCTGAATTCCTCTTTAAAACCCCTCTAAAAAATTTGCGACATCCGCCGGGGGCCTAGCTTGATTCATCCCCTACATATAAGTAGGGGATGAATCAGTTAAGTTTGGACCAAAATGAACCTTTAGTATACCTTCATAAATTCTTAAGAATTTCCATCGCATAATATTAAGTTTTGTACTTTATGCTAGTATCAAAGGAGAGTTATCAATATGAAAAAACTATTATTCGCCATTATAATTGCCGTTATTGGCTATCAATTTTTCACAAAAGAGCAAGTTGCAGCACCTGACTTACCTCAAACAATTCCACTCGAATCCTTTGCGATTTCAAGTGGCGATCTTGTATTAGTTAATCGAGACACCCAGTTGCAGCAAGACCCAATAAACCTAGCTCAAATACCGACAGACATCGCTGCAAATGTTGTTGTCGATTCAAATTTTTTGCTTGAAAATCAGGTCATGCAGCCGTTAAAACAGCTTTTCGAAGCCGCACAGCAAGATGACATTCATTATTTTATTATTAACAGTGCCTATCGGAGCGGAATATTACAGCAGCAATTATTCGAGGAAAATGGTGCTGCCTATGCGCTACCTTCGGGTTACAGTGAACATCAGACAGGGCTCTCACTCGATATCGGCTCTACTGCAGGGAAAATGGAAAACACCGCTGAAGGAAAATGGCTCGAACAAAATGCCCCGAAATTCGGCTTTATTCTACGTTATCCGAAGCATAAAGTCGACGTAACCGACATCAATTATGAGCCATGGCATTTTCGCTATGTTGGCTTACCGCATAGCGTGACGTTGCAGGAAAAGGATTTTGCGCTTGAAGAATACATTAGTTATTTAAAAAAGGAACAATCCTATACAACAAAAGTAAATGGCACAACGTATTTCGTACAGTATACGACGAACTCGACAACTGTAAACATCCCGAATACAAGCAACTTCAACGTTTCAGGTGACAACAAAAACGGCTATATTATTACTTCAATTATAGAAGAATAGTGTGGAGGTTCATCACCATAGTTTTGGGATGAACTACGTTTAAGGATAAATGGTGATTCGAGCGTATATTTTGAAAAGCGCGCACATCCTCATTAAATTCGAGCATAAAACTCAAAAAGCGCGCATACTTCACGTGAAACGGAATAAATTGTATGCCCTTATCAATTTTTAACTGCTGTTTGAAAAGATGAATCGTCGTGTATCCATTTAGGATGCGCGACTATTTTTATAGTTAAAAATTCGTCGCTAAACCATAAAAAATACCTGTAGTGAGGACACTCTCTTTCAAGTGTCCTCACTACAGGTATTGCATTATCCCACACGGCTTTGAGCCTAATGGTTATTTCATATCTACTAAAATTTTTTGATTACGATCTCTAAACTTCTCATTATGCGAAGACACCATCGCATAGCTATTGGCATCTGGCTCTAAATATTTCTTCGCGCTATTCACTGCTAGCACCGCATCGTTAAATGTTCCAACTAACAAATACACCTTGTCCGAATACGCAACAATATCACCTACCGCAAAAATACCTGGAGTTGTCGTCTGACATTGTCCTTCGCTTTCAAAGAGTTGATTGTCATTACGCTTCGGTAAAATTCCTTGTGCAAAATCGAGTGACACTTCGCGGTTATAGCCATGGCAAATAATAATATCATCCACCGTAACCGATTTCTCTACATCCCCTTCACGAATGACAACATGCTCAATTGCTGTTTTTTCATCATTTGAAATTAGCGACTGAATTTCGGTATTTAGTAAAATTTCCACGTTATGCTCTTTTAGTTTTTTCACCTGTGCTTCATGGGCTTTCAATTCGTCGCTGCGATAAATAACCGTAAGCTTTTTCGCAATCGGTAATAGCTCCACTGCCCAGTCTATCGCCGCGTTGCCACCACCTGAAATTAGGATATCCTTACCAGCAAAGCGCTCAATTCCGTTAATTGTATAATGTAAGTTTGTCATTTCATACTTTTCCGCACCTTCAATTTCAAGCTTGATTGGTTGGAAAATACCACCGCCAATTGCGATAATAACCGTTTTCGAATAATGCTTTTCCCCATTATTTGTTGAAATGACAAAAACATTATCTTGTTTTTCGATATGCTCTACTTTTGTATTTAGGCAAACAGTAGGTTCGAAAGTCATAGCCTGCTCGATTAATTGTCCAATAAATTTTTCTGCAACAATAGGTGGTTGTCCACCAATATCCCATAGCATTTTTTCTAAGAAAATATTCACTTTCCCCCCTAAATACGGGTGAAATTCGATAATTTTTGTTTTCAAATCGCGCATACCACTGTAAAACGCACTATATAATCCAGCAGGACCTCCGCCGACAATTGTTACATCAAATACTTCCATATTGAACACTCCAATTAATTCAATTTTTTGTTCAAGTTCACTTTATCAATATAACTTCTCCAATAGATGACATTGATAATCTTTATCATTAAGATAACGTTTATTAAATAACTTGTCAATATTACGTATTTTTTATCCCTATTCCCAATAATTTATTGTTGACATTATTAAAATTTGGAGTAATACTTGAAACACGATGGTATTGAGAATCTTTATCACCGAAATAGAAGTTATGTGAGGTATAATAATAATGAAGAACAAAAAATCATTACTAACGCTATTGTTCGCTTGCTTCATGGCAATCGTTTTAGCCGCTTGCTCAGATTCATCTGACAAAAAAACAACAACAGACAATAAAGATGGTGATACAGCATCAACTGAATCATCTGATCAACAATATCCAATTACTGTGCAACATGCTTTTGGTGAAACAATTATCGAAGAAAAACCAGAACGCGTTGCAACTATCGCATGGGCAAACCATGACGTCGCTTTAGCTTTAGGCACTGTTCCTGTAGGATTCTCTGCAGCAAACTACGGTGTACAAGATGAAAGCGGTATGCTTCCATGGACTGCTGATGCATTAAAAGAATTAGGTGAAGAAAACCCGAACGTCTACCAAGATACAGACGGCTTAGACTTTGAAGCAATTGCTGATTCTAATCCAGATGTGATTTTAGCAGCCTACTCTGGTATTACACAAGAAGAGTACGACACGCTAAGCCAAATCGCTCCAGTAATCGCCTACAAAGAAACTCCATGGGTAACTTCATGGCGTGACCAAGTAACATTAAATTCTGCTGGTATGGGTATGGAAAAAGAAGGTCAACAATTAATCGCGGATACTGAAAAATTAATCGCGGACAAAGCCAATGAATATTCAGCTATTAAAGGCAAAAAAGCAGCATTCGGTATGTTCAATGTAACAGACCTTTCAAAATTCTACATTTACACGCCTGGTGACCCACGTGGTGAATTCTTAACAGATTTAGGTATGGAATATCCAGAAAGCTTAAAAGCATTATCAACTGACGAAAGTTTCTATCTCGAGTTATCTGCTGAACATGCAGATGCATTAGCGGATGTTGAAATCTTTATCGCATATGGTGATAAAAATACCGTAAAAGCTTTACAAGCAGATCCGATTTTAGGTAAAATTCCTGCAATCGAAAAAGGCAATGTTGTCATTGTAGAAGACAACACACCACTTGCAGCAGCTGGTAACCCCAACCCACTATCAATTAAGTACACAATTGATGAGTACTTAACGTTAATTTCGGATGTTGCGAAAAACATTCAGTAATGATGAACAATCTACAAGTTTCCGAACATAAGAAGCAATTACTACCGAAAAACATTGTAAAAGTAGTCGTTTTTCTTATCATATTACTTGCGCTTAGCATCATCGCATCGCTCGTATTCGGTTCTCGTACTATTGGCATGACTGGACTGATGGATGGATTACTACATCCTGACGTTCAGTCACACGAGGCCAATGTTGTACGTCAGCGAATTGTACGAACGATTTTTTGTTTTATGGTTGGCGCTGCACTGGGCGTTTCTGGTGCACTTATGCAATCGGTTACCCGCAATCCGATAGCCGACCCAAGTATTTTAGGGGTTAATACGGGCGCATCGCTATTTGTTGTTTGTGGGATTGCTTTTTTCAATATTAGCTCTGCCAATGAATATATCTTTTTAGCGATAGCAGGTGCGACACTCACTGCTATTTTTGTCTTTGGGATTGGTTCGATGGGTGCAAGTGGTGCTACACCGCTGAAGCTCGTCCTTGCTGGTGCTGCAACAACTGCCATTTTATCTTCGCTTGTTACAGCTGTTATGATTCCACGTTCAAACGTCATGGATCAGTTCCGTTTTTGGCAAGTTGGGAGTGTTGGCTCAGGGTCTTGGGATTCGATTTCGTTATTTATTCCGTTTTTAGTCATCGGATTACTCATAGCCCTCTTCACTGCCCCTGCCCTTAACGCACTCGCTTTAGGAGATGAAGTTGCGACAGGACTTGGTGTTCGCACGGGGACAATTCGTTTGTTTGCTTCCCTTGGTGGTGTACTATTATGTGGTGCAGCTACAGCACTTGCTGGTCCAATCGGTTTTATCGGACTGTTAGCAACCCATCTAGTACGCCTTGTCATTGGGTCAGATGTGCGCGTGCTTATTCCGCTATCGGCATTAACAGGTGGCATTATACTCATGATATCTGACGTTTGTGGTCGTCTGCTTGGAAGTCCAGGCGAGCTGCAAGTGGGGATTTTAACAGCCTTTATCGGCGCACCGATTTTAATATACATTACAATGAAAGCGAAAGTGCGTAGCCTATGATAAACGAAACAATGACCTCCATAATGAAAGCAAGACAGCAGCGCACACGACGATTTGTGCTGACAACTTTAATTCTAGTATTACTAGCGCTAGGTTTATGTGCAACGATGCTTATGCTCGGGAATACGATCTATCCGGTAAAGGATGTTGTAGCTGTATTACTAGGTGAAGATATAAAGGGCGCTACGTTTGCCGTTGGTACAATCCGCCTTCCTCGAATGCTTGCTGGCCTTTTTGCTGGCTTTGCGTTTGGTATAGGTGGTTATGTATTCCAAACGATGCTACGTAACCCACTGGCGAACCCAAATGTTATTGGGATAACGGCTGGTTCGAGCGCTGCTGCGGTATTTTGTATTATCGTTTTGCATGCAAGTAATACCGTTGTGTCGATCGCCTCAATTGTTGGTGGTTTAGCGACGACATTATTCATATACTTTTTAGCAAAAGGCACGAGTTTTTCAATCGGCCGCTTAATATTAATCGGCATTGGGATTCAAGCGATGCTGAACGCGTTTATTTCCTATTTAATGCTAATCGGAAAAACGCATGATATTCCGACTGCCCTGCGCTGGTTAAGTGGTAGTTTAAACGGTGTGAAAATGGAGACATTAACGCCACTAATGATTACGGTCGCGATTTTTACACCGCTACTACTCATTTTCTCAAAACGACTTGAAATGCTGGAGCTTGGTGAAGAAATGTCAATTTCACTTGGCGTCGATACAAATAAAACGCGTATTTTATTAATTATTTGCGCGGTATTAGTACTTGCACTAGCAACTGCTGTGACAGGCCCGATTGCATTCGTTTCCTTTTTAGCTGGCCCGATTGCCAAACGTCTTGTTGGCAGCAACTTTTCTGCCCTCATTCCAGCCGGTTTAATCGGTGTTATTTTAGTATTGGCGTCTGATTTAATTGGTCAATTTGCCTTTACGACGAGATATCCAGTAGGTGTCATTACCGGCATTATTGGCGCACCATACTTGATTTACTTATTAATTCGCATCAATCGTAAAGGAGACATATAAATGACGCAGCATACACTACAGGCACAACAATTACATGCCGGCTATGAGCAAAAAATCATATTAAATGACGTCAGTTTAAGTATTCCACAAAATAAAATTAGCATCATTATTGGGGCAAACGGCTGCGGCAAATCGACATTACTAAAAACGATGGCACGTCTTATTAAGCCTGCCAATGGTGAAGTTGTGCTCGATGGTAAATCCATACATCAAATGCCACCAAAACAGCTTGCCAAAACACTTGGATTACTACCACAATCCCCTGTCGTACCTGAAGGCATTACCGTTGTGGATTTAGTTGGTCGTGGGCGTTTCCCTCACCAAAAGCTTTTTGGTAGCTGGTCGAAAAAGGATTATGAAGCGGTCGCCGAAGCGTTAGAAATGATGAATATTACAGAATTTGCTGATCGAAACATCGATGAATTATCTGGCGGTCAACGTCAGCGTGTGTGGATTGCAATGGCACTTGCACAGCAAACTGACATCTTATTTTTAGACGAACCAACAACTTACTTAGACATTACGTATCAGGTCGAAATTTTAGATTTACTAACAGACTTAAATAAAAAGTATGGCACAACGATTGTGATGGTATTGCACGATATTAATTTATCTGCGCGCTATGCTGACTATTTATTTACAATGAAACAAGGTCAGTTAATCGCAGAAGGTACACCGAAAGACATTGTAACGAGTGCACTGATTAAAGAAACGTTTCAATTAGAATGCTCGGTGATTAATGACCCGGTGTCTGATACGCCACTCATTCTTCCAATTGGGCGACATCATGCAAAATAAGAGGGTGTATTCCGCGCTTCATCATGCGGAATACACCCTCCATTTATTTATGATTACGCTTGCAATGCTGCTTGTTTTTCATTGACTTCAATTTCAAAGCCTAAATCGCGAATCAGCGCATAATCGGCATTTTCTTCTTGTCCTTCTGTTGTTAAATAATCCCCTACGAAAATACTATTTGCTGCGTACATCCCAAGTGGCTGTAACGAGCCTAAATTGATTTCGCGTCCACCCGCAATTCGAATTTCCTTCGTTGGATTGATGTAACGGAATAAGGCAAGTACTTTTAAACAATAGCGCGGATCTAGTTCCTTTGTGCCTTCCAGCTTTGTACCATCAATTGCATTTAAAAAATTGACCGGTATGGAATCGGCATCAAGCGCATGCAGTGCATAGGCGATTTCGACAACATCTTGCTTTGTTTCGCGCATGCCGATAATAGCACCCGAACAAGGCGACATACCATGCTTCTTCGCAATTTCAACTGTATTGACACGATCTTGGTATGTATGCGAAGTCGTAATATAATCATGATGCTTTTCAGACGTATTTAAATTGTGATTGTAGCGATCGACACCTGCCGTTTTTAGCTGATCGGCCTGTTCATCTTTTAATAACCCTAAGCAGGCACATACTTTTAATCCGTATTTTTCTTTAATTTCCTGAACCGCTTCACTAACAACATTCACATCTTTGCGCGTCGGTCCACGTCCACTGGCAACAATGCAAAACGTACCAATTTGATTTTCAAATGCTTGCTTCGCACCTGCTAAAATTTCTTCTTTTGTAATAAACGGATATTTTTCGATCGGCGCCGTAGAGATGGAAGATTGCGAGCAATAGCCACAGTTTTCAGGACAATAGCCACTCTTGGCATTCATAATCATATTTAATTTTACTTTTTTACCGTAATAATGTTTTCGAATCGTAAATGCGCCTTGCATAAGTAGCAATAATTCATCATCAGATGCATGTAAAATGGCTAATGCTTCATCATTTGATAATAATTTTCCCTCTAGAACTTCTTCAGCTAATTGAACCCAATTCATATTTCATTTCCCCCTATTTTACCGGTAAAATTTTCAATACTTTTTGTAAACGATAAGCAAAAACCCCTGCAAAGATTGCTAATACAAAATCTTTTGGCATCGGTGGAATCATCCATAACCATGCCATGCCATATGAAAATTCATCTGGTGCACTTGCCCATAATTTATAAGCAGCATACATCCAGTTCGTACCTAAAATATAATTTAAAATAGTCGCGATTAACGCAGCCGCGATAAAAGCAATGCGCGTTTGGTATTTTTCTACAATAACACCTGCCACATAGGCGATTAAGATGAATGTTACGATAAAGCCAAATGTTGGTGATAAAATTGCTGAAAATCCACCGTTAAACTTCGCAAAAACAGGTGCTCCTGCAAGTCCGATAAGCATGTAAACTGTACAAGCGATTGCCCCGCGCTTTTTTCCAAGCACTAAGCCCGCTAGCACGGCAAAAAATGTTTGTAAAGTTATTGGTACGCCACCTACTGTTAAAAATGGAGCAAATGATGTAATGTTTGCGCCAATCATCATAAGCGTTGAAAATAAACCACAATACACTAAGTCAATTGTTTTCCATGATGCGTTTGATCGTGATACTGATTCCATAATGGCCTCCCCTTTTATGTTAACCGTATTTTTTAATAGGTTAACGTAAATATAAAGTAACGGATTTTTTACGTCAACCCTATTTTTAATAAAAGTTAACACAATTAGATTAGTACTCTACGAAATTCATGTCAAAGTTTGCTAGTTGAAATTGAATTTCGCTACTTCATTGCATAAGTTACTTTTTAGGCAGCCAGTTGCAAAAATTTATTTCGAGTAAGCTAAATTGTAATCATTAATAAAAAAAAAGCATGAGCGACTCTCCCCCATGCGTTTACAACAAGACTATTTTTTACGAAAATCCAAACTTCACAATTAAGTCCATCATGAAAAGACATATCTCCATGAGCACCCTCACTGCATGATAAATAAAGAATTTACTTTTAAAAAAAGGCATTGAATTGGATCATTAAACATCAAAATTAAAGGATATTAATTTCACAATAGAGAATGGATACTGTTAGACAAAAAACAAAGGTGAAGCTATGAAGAAACAACCCATTCATAAAATACATATTTTTGGCTCTGTCGGGAGTGGAAAAACAACTATGGCGAAAAATTTATCTAAAGTGACGGGAATCCCGTGTTATGAAATCGATAATGCTGTATGGATAAGAAACCCCTCTGTAGATATACGAAGAACTGACCAAGAAATTGAACGAAATTTACAATCAATCGTTCAAACAAATAGTTGGATTATTGAAGGGGTACATACGAAGGATTGGGTAAATCAAAGTTGGCAGCACGCGGATATAATAGTATTTCTCAATACGAGCTATTTTACTCGAACTTTACGGATTATTAAGCGTTTCATAAAGCAAAAGCTAGGATTTGAAAAAGCAAATTATCAACCGACATTTAGGCTATTTTTGAATATGTTTAAATGGAATAAACAATTTGAAAAAGTAGACAAAGTACGATTTTTACAAATGACGGAGATGTATGAAGAAAAACTAATTATCATCAATAACAGACAAGATTTGAACAATTGGATTAATAATTTGTGATAATTTTTTCTCAACCAAAATGTAGTAGTTTGGGAATACCATTCCAAACTACTACACCAACTTACTGTTTTAACTTTAGCACTCTTGCTAACCTTATAAATTTTCTAAAGCTTTCAAAATCGTCTCGATATTTGCTTCACCTTGATAGTCGACATACTGCACGCGCTTTTCTTTAATTGTTAAAATGCGTGAAGTATCCTCATATATTTTAGCCACAAGTACATGATCAAACTCTGTATGCGAGAAATTGGGTTCGTTATCTACTTCATAATAAGTTGCCCATTCATTAAATAACGCAATTGCTAAGCTAGGTACGACACATTCGATCGTGTTGTATTCGAAACGTGGCTCATACAATTGTTGATTTTCTAGCCGAACGGACAAAGTTTCACGAAATTTGTATTGCTCTGGAGCAAAGATCGACCTATTTTGCTCTAGCAAATTGTACCAATCATTTTCAGAGAGCGCTTGTTGTGTTAAAATTTCTGGGGATTCAATCATAGCTAAGCGCAAAATCGGTAAGTCCCCTGTATCATTTGGAAGTGTTTCATAACTAGAAGAATTAACTTGCTTGATAATAACAACAAAACAAACGATTATAATAGATAAATAGCCCAGTTTCCAGCCGAATTTCTTAAGGCGTGGAATTCGCCAGCCTGCGCGGTAATCTAATGCTCTTCCTTGCTGTAATTGCCTTTTTAGGCGCTTAACCCCAAGCCATTCTGTAAGAAAAATAACAACCATACAGCTATTTGTAAAAATCATAAATAACGTACCTAATGTATAGCCTTCAATGGTATTTGTAATCGGCATCATCGCATTCCGAAACAGTGCAATAATCAGTGTTAAAATGACTATAGTTGACACGCTATTTATTAGTATTTGATTGCGGGTTTTCTTTATAATCTCATCAAATGATGCCGCTTGTTCTACTAAGGATTCGATCTCACTGGAAGCATCCGCTTGCTGCGAGCAAAAAATATGGTAATACTCATAACTGACAACGTATTGCCAACCTTCTTGTTCCAATGCTTTCGTATTTGGTGGAAAGCTATCTTTTTCATGCATGATAATCATGCGATATTCAAGATCTTGCGGCTCCGTTTTTTGAAATGTTGCCATGAAGCTATTAATTTTTTCAAGCTTTAGGCCGTGCTGTGCCTGTTCGGTGAGCCAACTCTCCACCTGACCACGCTGCCATAATTCCACTGGCACGAGCTTTCGTTTTTTGCCCAAGACATCAGCCTCCTTTCCATTATTGTAAAATAGAGGTAGAAAGTATTCAATCTGAAAAAGTAATTACTACATAATGTAGAGGGGATTTTTGGTGAACCAGAAAATTTCGTTTGAGAAATAAGAGGTTCATTAGAAAAATCATGTGCAATTACTACACATGGTTATCTTTTCTTCTAAGATGTAGATAGGCGTTCAATTTCCTACAAACACTGTAGCTCAATGCGATGAAACTAGCGATTGCAACGGGATAGCC
Organism: Solibacillus daqui; assembly: GCF_028747805.1. NCBI lineage: Bacteria > Bacillati > Bacillota > Bacilli > Caryophanales > Caryophanaceae > Solibacillus > Solibacillus daqui. The sequence goes on along the minus strand of NZ_CP114887.1, from coordinate 1,510,105 downwards.
GACAATCACAATGATGTTCATATGCTCCACTAAGCTATATTCTCCCCATTCCAAACGTACTGAGAAGTAAGATGAAGAAAAATATCATCATCTGCCCCACCTTCCTTGGATAATTATTACAAATCAAATTTGAGTGATACCGTTGTAATATAGTTGATTTCCATATTGACGAGAGAATAGCACAATCAGACCTATTAAATCTTTCATATCCTATTATATTTATTATTTGAAAGGATGGTGTATATGGGAAGAATGCCACATATGATTGATTTGGGTACGCTCGGGGGAATCTTCAGTGGTGCTTTTGGTATTAATGACCGGGGACAGATTGTAGGAGCATCTCGGACGGCTAATAATTTGGAACTAAATGCATTCCTATGGCAAAAAGGTGTGATGACCGATCTCGGTTCAATTGGTGGAAACTTTAGTGTAGCTCTTAGTATAAATAACCGTAAACAAGTTGTGGGATATACGGAAACGGCTACTAATTCGCCTTTACATGCTTTTCTATGGCAAAAAGGTGTAATGACCGATCTCGGTACACTTGGCGGAAACATTAGTATAGCTAATAATATAAATGACCGGGGACAGATTGTGGGAGGTTCGGAAACGGCTAGTGGGGAAACTCATGCTTTCCTATGGGAAGACGGGGTGATGACCGATCTCGGTACGCTTGGTGGAAGCATTAGTGGAGCTTCTAGTATAAATGAACGGGGACAGATTGTGGGAGGTTCGGAAACGGCTAATGGGGAATTTCATGTTTTCCTATGGGAAGACGGGGTGATGACCGATCTCGGTACGCTTGGTGGCAGCGTTGGTGGAGCTATTAGTATAAATGAATGTGGACAGATTGTGGGCGATTCGCTAACTGCTAATGGAGAAAGTCATGCTTTCCTATGGCAAAATGGGGTGATGACCGATCTTGGTACGCTTGGTGGAACCTTTAGTGTAGCTTTTAGTATAAATGACCGGGGACAGATTACGGGATTTTCCGAAACGGCTAATGGGAGCGTTCTTGCTTTCCTATGGCAAAACGGCGTGATGACTGATCTCGGTACGCTCGGGGGAACCTTCAGTACTGCTTTTGGTATTAATAACCGTGGACAGATTGTGGGCGATTCGGAAACGGCTAATGGGGAAGATCATGCTTTTCTATGGGAATAGCAGATTCCATAATTCGCTTTAAAATTTTTTCTAAGTACCCTTTGAAGCGTAAATCTCCCAGGACAAATTGTTCTTGATACTGACTTTAGAACATTAGATTGAGATAAAGATTAAACCTATCATTCGTCTTCGAGAAAGGAGTGATGAATTTGGAAAACAAACCAAACGATAAATTGATTAATGTAAATCAGAATCTTCCACCTAATCATCCATTCAATCGAATCAAGGAGAGTACTCCAATGCCATTGGATATGACACAAAAGTTAACTAAATTAAAGGAAATTCTTCCCGCCAACCACCCTATCATTCTAGCACTAGAACGTAATAGTCACAAAAAATGATAAAACCAAGTGTTTAGGAATAATATTTCCGATTATTGCTATTCCAATCCTATAATAAACCCCTTTGACTTGATAACTTTTTAAAGAGGTTGTTCAACTTTAAAATTAATTTATGACAACCTCTATCAGATAAACCTCATTATTTATCATGTGGGATATTATTATATTCAAAGGAAAAAGGTCTGTTTATAGCGTTTTAACTTTAAACAAACCTCTTGTTCAAACTTATAAATTTTCTAATGCGCTTAAAATTGCCTCGACATTTGCCTCACCCTGATAGTCCACATACTGCACTTGATTATCCTTTTTTGTTAAAATACGTACCTTATCCTCAAATATTTGTTCTACAATTACTTGATCAAACGCCGCGTGCGACAATTCGGCGTCGTTTTCAAATCGATAATAGGTTACCCACTCATAAAACAATGCGTTTGCTAAGCTTGGAACAGTACATTCAATCACCCGGAAATGAAGCCACGGTGAATAGGTTACTTGATTTTCTGTTGGTATATCTACGTTTTCATTCACTTCATATTGAACCGGAGCAAAGATTGACCAGTTTTGCTCGAGGGAGTTCACACCTGCATGATCGCGCACACTCAATTCCATTTCTTTAGGCAGTTCAATCATATGTAAGCGCAGAAGTGGTAAATCCGCAGTATTTTTAGGTAAGATTTCGTTGCCGCTTTTGGTAAAACTTATTACGAGCATCCATATTAAAATAGCCGCGAACACAAAATTCAACCAACTCCACCCGAATTTTTTCACTTTTGCTGAACGCCAACTTGCGTGGTGATCCAGTACAATCCCTTGTTCGAGCTGATTTTTGATGCGCATCACCTTGAGGTAGTCTTTATAAATTGTTACCGTTAATGAACCATTTGTATAAAAAAACACGAGTACCGAAATACTACTCCCTCCAATTACACTCGTTATCGGCGCCTCAACATCCATGAATAAAGCAATGACTAGGCCAATAAACGCCACAATCATCAAAACATTAAACAGAAGCCTCTTACGCAAATCCAGCAAAATGCCCGAAAAAGATTGTGCCTGCTGCATTAAATCTTTTTCAATCTCCGTTGTAGCATCTGCCTGCTGTGAACAAAAAATATGATAATACTGATGGCTTGTCACATAATACCAACCTGCTTGTTCGAGTTCCTGGGCATTCGTACGTGTGGTATCTTTTTCAGGCATGACGATCATTCGGTATTCCAAATTTTGTGGCTCTGCTAGAAGAAACGTTGCCCTAAAGCTACTCAATTTTTCAAGTATTCGCCCATTTTGAGCTTGTTCGATAAGCCAGCTTTCGATTTCCCCAATGTTCCATAACTCTACAGGTACCAGCTTACGTTTTGTATCCATAACTTCCCCCTATGTTATGACTACTTTTTCTACAGACACCAACTGATTATGCAAAAACTCAGCCTTAATGACATCTGGCATGATTAACCCCTTCCAAAACTCCAAACCATATTGATGATCAAACACCTGTAACATAAGCGTTAAAATATTGCCGTGTGTACCAATGACAATAACTTCATTTTCATGCTGTTTTAGTAATTCCCTAAACACTGGAACTGCACGAGTTTGTGCATCAATATTTGATTCCCCACCTGGATAGGCAAACGTTGGATTCTGCCAAACCTTCAAAATCGCTTCGTCAAAATTTTCAACCGGCGGATTACTCAATAGCCGTTCGTTTAGTGCTTCAATCTGCATAATACTCAAATTTTTTGCTTGTGCAATCGGCTCAATCGTTTGTACTGCACGTAAGTAACTACTCGCATACATTGCCTGCACATCAATATTTTCAAAGAGTTCGATTAACTTTAAAGCTTCCATTCGCCCAGCTTCAGAAATAGGGCGTTTGTATTCATCCGGTGTATACACGGAATGTGCATGGCGCACAAAATAGACGATTGTCATAAGTCCCCCTATTTTTCATTCGCAGTTAATTTTTCTAACTCCTCATCAATTTGCTTCACATCAATTCGTTCATACAGTGGTACGACATTTACGATCGTTTGCGCCAATGTCACTTGCGGTTCCCAAGCATCTCCACGCACTTGTAGCATGTCTTCAATCGCTTCACTTGCAAAAGGTAAAAACGGCTTTAACAGCACTGCAAAATTTTGAATAAGCATTGTACACGTCGCCATTGTATTTTCACATGCTGCTAAATCTTCACGCACCGTAATCCACGGCTTTTCCTCATCAAAATAACGATTTGCCGCACGCACAAATTCAAAAACCGTATCGAGCGCTGCTTTACTCGAACCAGCTTCAATTTTTTGTCCGACCTTTTCAAATAATTCCGTAACTTGCGCTTTTTTTCCTTCATCCACTTCTACATTCGGTACTTTACCATCAAACGACTTCTCGATAAATTTCAATGTACGATTTACAAAATTCGCAAATGCTCCGAGCAACTCACTGTTATGACTATAAATAAACTCACGCCACGAAAAGTCAGCATCACGTGTTTCCGGTGCATTGATTGTTAAAAAATATCGTAGCGAATCTGGATGATATCGTTGCAAAATATCTGGCACCCATACCGCCCAATTTTGACTTGTCGACAGCTTTCGTTTTTCAAGCGTTAAATACTCGTTAGATACGATATGCTTTGGCAGCGCTTCTGTATTTAAGCCGAGTAAAATTGCTGGCCAAATTACTGTATGAAACGGAATATTATCCTTGCCGTGCACATAATACGAAGTTGTTTCCGCATTCCACCACTGCTTAATATCTAAACCGTTTTCCTTACCCCACGCCACGCTCGCTGTATAATAACCGGCAACCGCTTCAATCCACACATAAATTTTCTTACCCTCAAAGCCCGTTACCGGAACATCAATACCGTTTGGCAAATCACGAGTTACCGCTCGATCAGGCAGCCCCTCTGCTAAATAGCGTTTCGTTAGTTGAATCGCATTATCACGCCACGCATTCGACTGTTCAGTACGCGCTACATAATCCTCTAACTGACGCTGAAACTGACTAAATGTATAATAAAAATGCTCGGTTTCACGAATTTCCGGCTCCGTGCCACAAATTTTACAGCGCTTATCAATTAAATCAAGCGGGTCTAAAATCGCTGAACAATTATCACATTGATCACCTCGCGCTTTTGCCCCACAATTTGGACAGATTCCCTCCACAAAGCGGTCAGGTAAAAACTGCTCATCCACTACACAATATGCTTGCTCGATTTTTTTCGTATACAAATGCCCATTTTCTAAAAGCTTCAAGAAAATTTCTTGAACGGATTTGTGATGATGTTCGGCATCGGTACGCGTGTAGAAATCATACGTAAAGCCTAGCTTGTTAAAACAATCGACAAACTCCTGATGATATCGGTCCGCAATCGCTGTAACCGTTGTTTGCTCCTGATTTGCACGAATCGAAATCGGCGTGCCGTTACAGTCACTCCCCGATACGTACAGTACGTCCTCACCTTTCAAGCGATAATATCTCGCTAAAATATCTCCAGGTAATAGCGCAGCGATATGCCCTAGATGCAGTGAGCCATTTGCATATGGCCAAGCACCTCCGATTAAAATTGCCATTTACATTTCCCCCTAAAATTGTATTCAATAAAAGCGTTGAGATGTACGAATCCTTTTACAAATGCTTTCCCTCATTACACATTTGTAAAAAAAAAACGCCCTAACCGCAAAATGCGATTAGGACGAATAAATCGTGTTACCACCTAAATTTACAAATAGCTCACACTATTTGCCTCAAGTCAGTACGTGTTCATACTGATGCTGTTGTAACGAGTGCATCTCTCGAAAGTAGCCTACTAATGTTTTCGGTACTTTAGCTCAAAGGCCATGTTCAGTAATCGTTGTTTGCTTTATTTCCACCATCAAAAGCTCTCTATATAACGCCGTATTACGTACTCTTCCTTATCAACGCTTTTTCCAATTACCAACATCTTACTATATCAAATACATTGATTCAAGCAAATTCGCCATTTTACTTTTTATAAAAATTCACAATTGCTAGCGCATCTTGATTGTCTGGCTGATCAACAAGCATTCCCTTCGCTTCGTCCAACCATTTCATATCTCGGCTAATTTCTTCAATACCTGTTTCGACCGCTAGCTTTTCATGCGGCTTCCAGTTGTATTCAAAACGCCCATTCCAAACCTCTTCATCTTCAATCAAATAGTCTGCTATTTGTGTTAGCGTGTAAAAGTGGTGCATCGCTTCGCAATGCGTTTTGGCATGCTTTGTATAACGCATGAGCACTTGCCCCGCGTAGTCATATTCATCCATTTCACGGTATGGACCATCATAAAGCATTGCCAAAATCAACTTACTTGCCCCGTCAAATATCGCACCACTAATCGTATCCTCATGCAGCTCAATATCAAGTTTACCTTTATCCGCGCATTGTAGCGAAGCCTGAACCCCTGGCACGATATCTTCAATACCATCTGTTAAAAACCAATGACGGATTTCTTCGCGTTCTGGCTCTAAAAAGTTCAGTGCCTCTAACTTGCCCCAATCTGAAACATTTTTTGAGATGTCCCAAATATCGTCATTGGCATTGCGCACACCGTTTGAAAGCGCAAATAATGCCACTCCAGTAAATTCCTCATGCAATGCTATAAGCTTTAATTGCTCCTTAAGATTTTTACAGTCAGTCGTACCTAACACAACAAGTGCAAACTTTACGACTTCACGATGTGCGGCATGCTCTAATAGCCACAACGCCTCCTGCTGCACAAGTGTTTCGTCCTTTTCGGCTTCTGTAAATTGTACTAAAAATTCTTGGAAATAAGAAATGACCTTTTCTTCCTGAATTTTTTCATAAGTCGCTTTACGATTTGCCTCTGTAGGATTTTCACTTTGCGTAATCAACAGTTTCACAAGCTTTTTCGGATATGACAACAGCACCGGTTCGTTCGCTAGCTGATCGGCAAACCCAGGGGCTAACCTCATCTGATTTTCATCATATAAATACTCATCATCCGGTAACTCCTTATTGACTAGCTTACCGTGCTCTGAGTATTGCTGCTGTAAAAAAGGAACGATTGCTTGTTTATTTTTCCAAGGAATCATCGTTAACTTTTGTGTTTCAGCCAACAGTTTTTTTCCATCGACTTTGATTGTGACATTTAACTTAATAAAGCCACCTACTTTCACATACACCTTATGCGTTTTGCCATCATTGCCTACAAATGTTCCCATTAATTTTGAATAGGGCACAATATGTGACCAAATCGATTGGCGAATATGCTGTGCAATGATTTCTCCGTCTACAAGCAATGTTTCTTCTAACATTTTATTAATAAATTCAATTTTGTGCCCTTCAAAATCAAGCACCCAATGCTTTTCTACTTCCTTTGCAACATCCTTTGTTGCGTTACGCATTTCGCGTTTTATTTCTTCTTTAAAGCCCAAGTTGTTTGCCCCCTTCGAAGTTGTATGGCTCTTTAAATAATACCAATGTTTCAACAATCATGAAGCGACATTTTGTAATCAAACAGAAATCGCTACTAAACTACCATTTATTCTCTAATTTTCAAAAATAAAAACTCCAATTCGAATTCGCTTCGAGTTGGAGTAATCTATTATTTAAAGTACCATTGTTTTGCGTTACTATAAAATATTTTATCGGCGGCTCGTTCATCAAAAAGCTGCAGAATGAGTTCTATATCCGCAGTTTCAAATGGACGTTCGGCGCGTGTTGACGGTAAATCGGTACCGAACATTAATGCGTCAGGATTTACATCATAAATACTCTTAAGCGTCTCTGCAATCGGTAATTCTACACGACCAAAGCCTGTTGCCTTCACACGTACCCCTTTTTCAACGAGCTTCAATAAATGTGGTAAACCTTGCTCTGACAAACCTAAATGATCAATGGACAGAGCTGGTAATTGCGAAAGTGTGATTGCAATGTCTGGAATGTCCGTAGCGTCAATATACAGTTCGCTATGCCAACCAGCAAGCTCATACACACGACGCGCGAAATAATCGAGCTTTGATAAATCCTCGGAACCCCCACGCTTAACATTAAAACGTAGCGCCTTGACCCCTTTTGCATTTAACTGCAGAATCTCATCATCGCTAACATCATACGGCAATTGAGTGACTCCACAAAAGTTTCCTCCTAATAGCTGCAAGGCATGCAGTAAATAGCCTTGATCAAAGCCTTGAAAAGAGCCCGACACTATGGCTCCACCTGCAATGTTATAGCTCTCTGTCTGCTTTTTATAATCTTCCACTAAATAAGAAGGCGGCATATAGCCTTGATTTTCAATTACCGGAAAATCAAAATTAATAATATGAAAATGGGCATCAAAAATTCTCATAGCTAGTCCATCCTTTATAATTTCCCCTTAACAAACCTCAAGCCAATAAGGAAAACAATGTTTAGTTATATTTGGTCATTATTTTTCTTATAAAATTTGAAGTACAACCTTACCATTATGCTTTCCTGCCATTACCGCATCAAACGCTTCGCCTGCCTGTGCTAGCGGATAGCTATGACCAACAAACGGTGTAAGCTTATTTGCTTCAAGCATCGCCGCTACACTTGTCATTAACTCACGATGCTGTTCACCCGTTGCATTAAATAACACCATGCCAGTTACATCACATTCTTTTTGCATAATTAAACGCGGGTTGATTTCAATGTCACCGCGATTCCCGACAATGATAATCTTTCCGTACTTCGCCACCAATTGTAAATCGACCGCTAAATTGACGTTTGCTAAAAATTCAATAATCACATCTGGTCCAGCACCCTCTGTTACTTCAAGAATCTGCTCCATATTGCCTTCTGTAATATGATCAAACGCATAATCTGCACCGGCGTCCTTTACAAGCGCCTTTCCTTCTCCACGACTGGCTGTTCCGATTACCGTTGCCCCAAGTGATTTTGCCATTTGCACCGCCTGTAAACCAACCGCACCACTTGCTCCGTGGATAAGTACCGTTTGATTAGCTTGTACACCTGCCTTTTGCACAACTGCACGAAACGCGGTCAATGCTGGTATGCCAAGTGCCGCTCCTTGCAAAAAGCTTATGTGCTCGGGTAATTGCATCACATAGTTTGCATCACATACGACCGCTTCTGCAAATGTCCCCGTCGTTGCACCTGGTAAGCTTGCGACAAATACGCGGTCGCCTACTTGTACATTTGTTACCGCTTCTCCAACTGCTTCCACAATTCCCGCGCCATCTAAGCCCGGTGTGTATGGTAATTGTGGTTTGATGGCATATGTACCTGTTGATGTATAAACATCACTTGGATTTACCCCTGCTGCATGTAGCTTCACGATTACATCCGTTGCCGAAATGGATGGTAATGGTAATTCCGCTAGCTGTAAATTTTCCGAAGTACCAAAGTTTTTCATTTCAATTGCTTTCAATATGCTCACCTCGAATTTGTAATAATAATAGAATATTAAAAAAATTCACGCTTGTACATCATTTATAACTAAACTTCACATTTTAACAATGGCTTACCCAATGAAAAAAAGTGGATGAGACGTCCCTCATCCACTTTCACCATTACAACGATTGTACCGTTTGATGAATATCTTCACTTAAACTTATGGCAGAAATGACTGCCACACCGTCCGCACCCGCTTCACGTATAAAAGCGCTGTTTAAAGGCGTGATACCTCCAATTGCCACCATCGGAAAATCAGGATAGCATGTTTTTGCTTCCTTTAAAAATGTAACACCTGCTGGAGCCTTTGCATCTTCTTTTGATGTAGTTGCAAAAATAGGACCAATGCCAACATAATCCGCACCCGCACGCATTGCCTTCTCTAATTCTTCCATATTATGAACCGAAACCCCAACGATTTTATGCGCTGCAAGTTGACGAAAGGCTTCAATCGCTAAATCGTCCTGCCCAACATGAATCCCATCTGCATCCAATTTCAACGCCAGTTTCACATCATCATTGACAATAAACGGGACCTTATATTGCTTACAAAGTTGTTGGCACGCACGCGCGAATTGCTCATACGCTTCTCCTTGTAATGCACCATTGCCCTTTTCCCGCCATTGAAACATCGTAATTCCGGCTTGCAGTGCCTTCTCTAAAATAATTAGTGGCTCACTTTGGCAATTATTCGTTCCCATAATGAAATATTTATCTAATTTAATAGACATTGACTTTACACGTCCCTTGCTGCTGTCGATACGCAAAATGATTCGTTGGTCCAAAGCCATGACCGATATTTAACGGATGGCTTATTGCAAGTTGAACAAATTTTTTCGCTTCTATAATCGCGTCCTTTAGTGAGCTTCCTTTTGCGATTTCAGCCGTTATTGCCGCTGAAAATGTACAGCCCGTTCCATGCGTATGCTTCGTTTCGTAGCGCTCGGTTTCCATCATAAAGGTAGGCCCGCCGCTGATGAATACCGTATCAATCGCCTTTTCTCCTTGTAAATGTCCACCTTTCATGACTACACACTTGACGCCTAAAGCCAATAAATCACGTCCCGCAAGCTCAATATCTTCCGCGGTTTCAATTGTCCGACCTGTCAGCACCTCTGCCTCTGGGATATTCGGTGTACAAACCGTAGCCACTGGAAGTAATTGCTCTTTCATTGCTTGGATCGCCTGCTGCTGTAGTAAGCTCGCACCACCCTTTGCAATCATAACTGGATCTACGATTATTGGAATTTGATGTTCTTTCAGTAATGAAACGACCCCAGCAATAATTTCAGCATTAAATAGCATACCTGTTTTTATAGCTTTGACCTCTAAATCTTCAAGTACTGCCTTCAATTGTGCTTGAACAAATTCAACAGTTGTCGGATAAATTCCATGCACGCCTAATGTATTTTGTGCAGTTAAAGCTGTTATAACAGACGTGCCAAACACGCCAAGTTCCTGAAATGTTTTGATATCGGCCTGAATCCCTGCACCGCCACTACTATCTGAACCTGCAATTGTACATGCAATCATCCGCGCACCTCCGCAAACTGTTCTAATTGATTGAAGAAATTTTCATGGAACGTTCCCATGGGAGCATAAGCGTTTAAACTTATTTGCTTGTATTCACGCAATAGAGCAGCTAAATCCTCAAAAGGCTCATTGCTACTTGCTAAAAGAGCAGCACAAATTGCGCTCAATAAACAGCCACTTCCAGTAATTTTCGTAATCTTTTCATGACCACCAGCAATGATTTCTACCTGCTGTCCATCAGTTAATACATCTTCCTTACCAGTCACAATCACCAGGCAGTTGTATTTTTTGGCAATCATTTTTGCAGTTTGTACAACATCGAGCTCACCCGAACCACTATCAACACCCTTTGCCTGCCAATTCGCGCCTGCAATAGCGGCAAGCTCTCCAATATTACAGCGTATTAAAGTGATTTTTAACTGCTGTAATAGCGTATGCGTTGTTTGTGAGCGAAACGCAGTAGCACCCGCACCAACAGGATCTAATACGATCGGAACTTGATGTTCATTTGCGCTTTTTCCCGCAGCTAGCATGGACTGAACTGTACGGTCATTTAGTGTGCCAATATTTAGTAATAGCGCATTGGCTATACGAGTCATTTCTGCCACTTCTTCAAAAGCATCTGCCATAACGGGAGATGCCCCAATTGTTAATAAGCCATTCGCAGTAAAATTTGCAACAACATAGTTTGTAATACAATGGATTAAAGGCTTTTTCTCATTAATTTTTTGTAGACTCAACGATATTCACTCCTCTTTTGGTGGACGTAAAGGCAAAAAGGCGTCTCTATATATAGAGACGCCAAAAAAGAGTAGATTCACCCTGTGTTTGCTCCCTACGCCAGTATTAACTGTTCAGGTTCTAAGGGTCAGGTTTTAACCTTCTCAACACGATGTGTCCCCCCGCAATTAAAGTATTTGCAAACGAAAAGCTCCACGTAAAAATACGCAGAGCCCTAGTAAGTACAATTTAAAAATGATGTACTTTGCTCCCTACGTCCGTATTAACGGTCAGGTTCTAAGGGTCAGGTTTTACCTTCTCAACACAATGTGTCCCCCTGCAAATGCAATTAATTAGTATGAGTGTAACAAAACAAAATTTTTAACGCAAGGTTTATTGTAAGATTTCACCACACTATGAAGTTCTAAGTGCTTTACGATAAATTAAAATGCTACTGAACATCAAAGCGGCAATAATCGCAAACATAAAATCGATTGCAGACGTTAAAAGCCACCCACCAAAAATCGGTCCAATAAAGCCTCCGATATTTTTGAGTTGCGCAGCGCCTAAATACGTCCCCTTCTGATCTTCTGGTGCGATTTCTTCAATTACCGCATTCATCATTGGAAAACAGAAAATTTCTCCAATCGAAAACACAATCATACTCGCGATAAACATCCACGCACTGTCCGACAAACCAAATAAAAATAAACCAACCGAAAAGATAATAATCCCCATTTTTAACGATGTATAAATTGACATTTTTTCTATCATCATTGTCAGTGGCAATTGTAATGCCAGTACCGTTATTGAATTGGCGATAATAACATACGAAAACAGTTTTACACCGTCTTCCACATTCATATTAATAAACTGAGGCAATGTCGAATCAAATTGCGAATAGCCTAGTACAACTAATATGCCACCCGCAATGAATAATAATAGCTTTTGATCTTGAAACACCGCTTTGAAAATCGTAAAAACATGCTGTGTATTTGAAAGTTTGTTTTGTTTCATTTCATAACGATTCAGCACAACGAGTAAAAATACCCCATACATCGCATACATAATACCCGTAATCGCAAATGGTATGGCAGGGCTTGAAAGATCGGATATCCAAACACCTAATAATGGACCAATGACCGCTGCTATATTAATTGCTGTATAACGCACTGAAAACAGTCTACGCTTTTTTTCATTTTCGGTAAAATCAATCATTAGCGCCTGCGTACCCGGTTCAAAAAACGAGCGGCACAGTCCATTCAACGCATTCAAAACGACAAAAAAGATTGCTGATGGCGCAAACGCAAAGCCAGCGAAGGTTAGACTCCAAATGAAAACCGTTGTAATAATAACGCTTTTTCGTCCGAAACGATCCGTCAAATAGCCCCCAATTAACCCACCAAATGTTGAAAATAGTGGCGCAATCCCGATTGTTATCCCTATTATTAGCGGTGATGCCTCTAACTCATTGTGTAAATAGAGCGCTAAAAATGGAATAGCCATAAAGCTAGCTGTCCGAACAAAAATCGTACCACATAAAATAATCCATACTAACGGATGAAAATAATTAACCATTTTTTGCATCACGCACCTCCAGTCTATATTTTACTCGTATTATATTAGAAAACCCATCCAATTTTTAAAGTTATTAATTTAATGTAAAATTAACAGCTTCAATTTCCGTTACTTTCCATTCCGATGGTATAATATTCATCATAACGTAGACTTTTTTTCTAGTCGCACATGCGGCAAATACAGATATGAAGGGAGTTCAATGCATTTGAAGTTAACAAAAGAAGAAAAATCGTGGATACTGTATGATTGCGGGAATTCTGCTTATTCAATGGCCATTACAACCGCACTGTTTCCAATTGTCTTTGGTATGTTTAACGGTGTCAACAACATGGATTTGGGCTATTTTAATTCCCTTGCAAGTATTCTAGTAGCCATACTAAGCCCGATGCTCGGTGCATTTGCCGATTATAAGGACAAGAAAAAACGCTTCTTTACATTTTTCGCACTTGTAGGTATTTTTTCTACATTATCATTTGCGTTTATCACACCAGATAGTGGACAGTGGCAGCTCCTTATTGTGATGTACATTTTATCGTGCATCGGCTTTGCGGGCGCAAACATTTTCTATGATTCTTTTTTAGTCGATGTTACGACCGATGAAAAGATGGATAAAGTATCTTCATCCGGCTTTGCTTTCGGCTATATTTCTAGCGTTATACCATTCGGCATTAGTTTAGTCGTTATTTTTCTAATGGGCATGGACAAAGCAATCGGCTATCAAATTGGGTTCTTGATTACCGCGCTTTGGTGGGGGTTATTGACAATTCCAATGATCAAAGATGTGAAGCAGCGGCACTATATCGAGCCAGAGCCAAATCCGGTTGGAAATAGCTTTAAACGACTTGGTCAAACTTTTATGCAAATTAAAGATTATAAAATCGTCTTTACCTTTTTAATCGCATACTTTTTATACATTGATGGTGTGGATACAATCATTAAAATGGTTGTACCGTATGCGACAAGTGTTCTTGGTGCCGATTCATTCGATACATTTATGCTCCTTGGCATTTTACTTGTCATTCAAATTGTAGCATTCCCTTTTGCTCTACTTTACGGGTCGTTAGCCAAAAAATATTCAACACGTACGATGATTATCGTCGGCATATTAACGTATCTTGTGTCTTGTATAGCAGCCTTTTTCATTTCAGAAATGTGGCATATTTTCGTTCTTGGTGTAATGATTGGTTCCGCGCAAGGTGGTATCCAGGCGCTAAGCCGTTCGTATTACGGCAAAATTATTCCGAAAGAACGCTCGAATGAATTTTTCGGCTTCTACAATATTTTTGGCAAGTTCGCCGCGATTATCGGTCCATTTTTAATGGCACTAACAACGACATTAACAGGCGCGGCAAAATACAGTATTTTATCAATTATTCCGTTATTTATTTTAGGGCTCCTTGTATTTTTAATGCTACCAAAGGACGCAACATCACGCCCACAGACAGCGAGGTAATCGAATGGTTAAAAAATATTGTATCGTCATTTCGTACGATGCCTTTTCACAAGATAATTGGGCAGTGGCAAAAGAGCTACCCCATTTAAAAAGCTTAATCAAGCGCGGTGCAACAACGACAAACGTCAAAAGTGTATATCCGACATTAACATATGTCATTCATTCGTCGTATGTAACAGGCAATTACCCTGATAAGCACCGCGTGTTTCACAACAATCCGTTCCAGCCATTCGTACCGGAAATCGACCAAGACTGGCATTGGTTTTTAAGCGATATGAAAAGCCCGACCATTTTTGAAGCGGCACATAAAAAGGGCTTAAAAACCGCTGCGTTACTTTGGCCTGTTTCTGGTAAAGCGCCGATTACGTACAACATCCCCGAAATTCGTGCCGTACGTGGGGAAAATCAAGCGCTAAAAATCTTAAAAAATGGCAGTAAGCTTTATACATTGGTTTTAGAATTGAAGTACGGAAAAATTCGTCAAGGGATTGAGCAACCATACTTAGATGATTTCACTACTGCGTGCGCAGTGGATACAATTAAAAACAAAAAGCCTGAACTCTTTATGCTACATTTAATTGATTTAGATGACATCAAGCATATAAAAGGTACAAAGGGTACACATATAGATGAAGTATTAACACGAATGGATCGCCGTATTGGCGCGATTATCGACGCGACAAAAGTGGCGGGTACGTATGACGAAACGACCTTTATGATCGTTGGTGACCATAGTCAACTCGATGTACGTTATAAGGTGTATTTAAATCGCTTGTTTGCAGATCACGGGCTCATTTATGAAGAAGCAGGTATTCCGAAGTGGCGTGCCTATGTGCAGGCGGCAGGTGGTGCGGCGTATTTACATGTGCAACATGGAGATGATGATGCACGTGAATTAGCTCTTACCCTTTTACAAGAAGCGTTGCATGATGAACGATACGGCATTGAAGCCATTTTTGATAAGCAGAAGCTTGATGCTATGCATGTCGATCCACGCTTTGAAATGATGCTTGAAGCTAAGCAAGGCTACTGCTTTGATGACGACTATAAATGCGAGGCTGTAATTGACTTGCATGCACAGGGCAAGGTTTATGCAACACATGGCTACTTGCCGGGTAAGCCCGATTATACGAGCAACCTTATTATTGCAGGGCCGACCGTACAGCAAGGCTTAGATTTAGGTGAAGTAAACGTTGTTGATATTGGTCCAACAATTGCACGTATATTAGATTTACCGCTTGGTGAGACAGATGGGCGTGCACTAGTTGAGGCGTTTAAATAAAGAAAGGCTGCGAATCAAGTCGGATTAAAATCCAACACGAATGCAGCCTTTCTTTATTTCTTCTCATACTCATTAAAAGGTACATCTTGCTTATTCGCCATTTGGTAAATATAGCTAGTTGCCATTTCTTTATCCTCTGCAACAATTATTTCTTTCCCGTTTTTGCCTTTAAAAATGTATTGCCCTAATGAACCCGGCACATATTCAAGCACCACTTCATCTATTTCAGACCATTTTAACGTCTGCGAGCCGATTAGCAAATTTTTCTGTACTTGCGTTTCATTAATTGCTGTGTAATTTTCAGTGGAGCTATACAATGTAACGAGCCCAAAAATAATGAGTGCCAAACATCCAACATAAGTCGCTGCATGTCGCTTCCAGCTCAGTAATGCAAAGGCCGCTGCTAATAGGACAAATCCCATCATTATAAGCTTGACATTGCCCTTGAAGGAATAGATGTAAAACCATGAGCGATCCGTTAAAAATAAATCAGGCACGGTCATTGGTACAAAAATGGCAAAAAGCGGTGATATGACAAGACAAGTAATTGCGGCTAATGTAAATAATAGCCTCGGTGAATATTGCTTCAACATTTAGTTCTCCCCACCCTCCTTATATTCCAACTATATATAAATATACCATAAAATACCAATCAGTGCACGTTTTGTTTTAACAGCGCATTGATTTCTTCCGCATCTTTTTTCGCATTCACATAGTGGTAGTACCAATTGACAATGAAAATGGCAGATGTAAATGTTCCATATGTTAATATTTGCGAAACAGAAATTGTAATAATTTCAAGCCAAATAGAAATAACCATTATGGTCAAAATACTTGCGCCATAATGCAGCAGCACACGCTTATTATAGGAAATGTTCAATCTGTAAATGATATAACCCCCACCCCCAGTAACGATACTAACCATGAAAATGCCCAGTACGTATTGATCATAACGATTTTGCATCTGCTCAAAAATTTGCATTTGCCCATCCCAATACGCAATTAAAATCGATACCATGAAAATCATACACCCCACTGCAAACGAACCCATGATTGATTGGACAGCTTTTCTCATGAATACCACTCCTTTAACTTTTCTTTAAAGTATTTTCGGTAATTACGGCTAATACTTTCGTCCAAATCATTTTTGAGTGTCACATGAAGCATGCCACTAAAAGCCGCCTTTACCGATTGCACTGCTTCCAAATTGACAATGGCACTTTTAGAAATGCGAACAAAAGGCTCGCTTAAAATCTCTTCAAATTGTGCGAGCGTCATATTCGTTTCATGCCAAGTGCCATCTGTTAAATAGACACACACTTTCCTAACCTCTGTGCGAATTAACAAGATTTCCTGTTCTTCTATCAGTGCGATTTCTTTGCCCTTTAAAATCATGATCTTTTTTTGTTGTTCCTGCTCAAGCATTGCCACCACCTTTTCGATTCGCGGTGTCAGTTCCTGGGCTTTAATCTCGGCGATAGGCTTTGTATATTCAGGAGCAAGCAATACTTTTACGTCCATGTGTAAACCACCTTTCTTGCCATATTTCGTTATATAATCGCGATGTGTAACGTTATTTTTAGTATAAAGCAATTCACTGACAATAAAATGCATGTTAGCCATAAAAATCAACCTGTTAACTTAGCCAAACAAAAAATCCCCGTAAATTGTCATTTTGAAAATTTACGGAGATTGTTAAATTATGAAATAACGAATTTCGAACAGTCCTTTGCCCTATTCAAAATTCCTTTTGTACTTGTCTTAGCAAAAAAACGACATTTCATTTAGATCTCATCACCAATAATTGCTCGTTGCTGTTGCTGGATAGTCGTCACGATTCCAGGTGTGATCCTGTGCCATAGTTTCATCACTTAATAGAAAATAATTATAATGTACTTTTTCACCTTGGTCTGGTAAAGGGTCATTCCATGTAGTGTCTAAATGGTACCATTCTTCTCCCACCTTCACTAAATTCCATGCATGGGGACCGCCTGCATCACCAACGACATATTTTACTTCAACATCCAACGCCTCCAGCATAAGTAAGGCTGCTAAGGCATACCCCTCACAAACACCCTCGCCATTCATTAAAATCGAAAACGGTGTATGAGGACTCGCCGTACTATCAGCAGTATATTTAGTATTCTTCACTAAATAATCATTCACAAACTTTATTTTTTCAATTTCTGTCGCTGTAGTAGGTATCGATTCGGTTAGCTGTTTAATTTTTCCGTTTACCTTTGCATTTTCCTCGGCTGTTAAGTCATAGGCCATTTCTACCTGCCATTCAATTACTGAGCCATAATCGATGTATCTTGATGAACTTTCAGCAAATACACCCCAATAATACGGTTCATTTACTTCTAGCCATTTATAAACTTCATCAATTGTTGCACCAAAATCAGCCGTTTCTCCCGAATAGGGAATCGTAAAATTTTGTTCAAAATTTGCCATATGATAGGCCGTTGCCTGTGCAAGCTGCTCGACTGTCTCCACCCCTTCTGGATAAGCCGAATCTGAATAAACGGGGACAATATTTGAATTCGCTACTTCGTCATAGGACAGGGTAGCAACGCCTCGGTTTGGATCTATGAAATTCGTTAATAACTGATCTATGACATCGCTTGCATCATTTTTTAGTTTAATTTGCGCCTCTTGATTAATAGTTGGCATCGTTAAATCACTCGCCTTTACTTCATCAACGACAATTGAGCCAATGACAATCGTAAAAAACAACGTAACAAGCGCTGTCATCCCTTTTACTAACAAAAGCAACGATGAAATTAAGCGTGTTAGCGGATTTTGAATCATCCGATTGAGCTCGTTATTTACTTGGCGCTCATACTTTACCTGGTTTCTTTTATGGCGCTTCTTTGACGTAACAATAGCATGATTATACACTTGCTTATATACCTCAAATTGCTGCTCTTTATCGCCTTTTGCCAACCGAATCTCCTGCTTATTGTTGCGAATCCCTCGTTTTAATTGCTTCCGAATGTAACGTTGCAAAAAATAAGCACGATTCAATTTCCACCATAGCCATAGCACTATTAAAAATAGAATAGAAAAAATCACTACATTTTCCATTTCGTTTTATCACCCCCAAACATTTCGTCTACATATCCTATTAGAAAAACATAGCTTACTGCAAATTCTTGCGAAACACTAGCGCAGTTTATGTGAATTTCTTTGATTCCATTCTATATTACTGAAACGAATTATGGAGTCGTTTCGTTCTTATCAAAACACATATCGCGCAAATAGTCGTCTAAATAAATGACGGCATATTTTTTATTTTGATCCCCTCATTTATTTCCAATTATCACCTTTATATACCTTAAAAACAGCTCATGACTATAAGTTGGGGATGTTCACTTCTTATTAAAATATGGATTTATTATCAGATTAAAGAGGTATTTTTCGGTAATACGCACACAATATCGCCGTGCTTATCTCGGTGCGGATCTAAATAAATAAAGTCAACCCTATTAGATAATTCGGATAATTCGTAAAAGATATTGCTCGATATTGTTAGCTAACTTAGTAGAATTTAGGTCATTTAATATTCGAATCGCTTTTTTTATTTTTGCAATCCCTTCTTCTTTGTTACCTATTCTGATGTCATAGGCACCCTTCAACTCTAATAAGTGTTTTCTTTCTATTAAGTTGCTTTCTGGAAGGGCAATCTTCTCAAGATACGAGATAAACTCCATAAATTCCTTTTTGTATGTAAATTCTTCGTGAAATCGATTCACAGAACCCAGTAAAAAAATAATGGTATTAAAAAGCACAGCTGTGATCGATTCATTCACCTTTTTAAAGTCTTGAAAGCGAGCACTTTTCTCATAGGCGGTTCTGGATAACATAATAACCATATCCGGTTCGAGTAAAAGTAATGTTCCATTATAAAGTGATAATTCATAATATCCCCAAACCTCTACCCGAAATAAGTAATCGGAAAGGAGGGAAATATCATATTCCTTTATTCCTTCATCCATATATTTACTATCTACGATACTTTCATAAACTTCAAGTAACATTGCATTAAAATGATATGTTTCAACACCGTATTGCTTCCATTTATTTAATGCTGTGTTTTTCAGCTGCTTTAGTTGATTGACATCTCTATTTAAATACGCTGTTCTAGCCGCATTAAAAAATTGTTCTAGTTGATCATGCTGATAATCGTGATGTATAAATAAGAACTCATCAAAATTCATCATTAACTTTTCTAACAACCTTGTCATAAGACTAAGCGTGATATCGGAATCCCCACGTTCAAACTTTGATAAAAAAGAAACAGAACAGATGTTATCGGCTAGCTTCTTTAAGGTTATTCCTTTTTGTTGTCGAATCATTCTTAGCGTTTTTCCATATTCTACCGACACGTATATCCCCCCTGAAACAAAACATTCCACTATATGACAATTTTGAAAACCTATTGTTTTAATCAATATACAATAAAACCATAAGAAGAAATATATGGAATATCACGAAGGAGGAATTAAAAATGGAACAATTATTAATCAAAAATGGAACGATTATTGATGTGGAGAATGGGGGATCTTTTATCGGGGCAATTGAAATTGAAGGGAATAAGATTAAAAGAATGATAAAACAGTCTGATGCATTACCTGAAGGCGTAGCAACACTTGATGCAAAAGGAAAATATATCATTCCAGGTCTAATCGATATGCATTGTCATATTAACGAAAGATACGCACCACATTTTGTTGCATCAGGGGTAACAACAGTACGGAATGCAGCGGGTAATGTGATCTTACTTCAAAATTTAATTGAAAAACCGGATCATGCACCGACTCCAAGAGTGTACGCTTCAGATCGAATGATTGACGGTACCCCTGGACAATGGGGACCAACTAGCTATGGTAATTTCGTTACAGATGATCCAGAAGAAGCGCGGAAAGAAGTCCGTAGACAAGTAGAAGTGGGAGCAAAGTTTGTTAAATTGTATGGATGGATCAAAAAAGAGGTTATGGCAGCGGCTGTAGATGAGGCGAAGAAGTACAACTTGGAAGTTACCTGTGATTTAATGAATTCAAAAGAGTTAACAGCTTTAGATGCAGCTGAATTAGGTGTTAATTGGATTGAACATGCATCTGGTTTTGCACAAGAAATTTATAAAGGTTGGAATCCATTAGTAGACCAAGAGGAATGGAGTCATATCGATTGGGAAAACCCGGATCAAGAAAAAATAAAGGAACTTTGTGAGAAAATGTTGAGTTACAATGTAAAACTATGCCCAACAATGGTAGTTTTCGATCAATCTATGCAATATCCTAACATTTGGTCACCTAAAAATAATGTGATCGAATCTCTTGTTAAGTTAAATTTAATGATGGATGAGTGGAATAAGAATACACAGTATGTTGATTCTATAAAATCAAGGACTGCCATTATAAATAATTTAACAAAAGCAATCGCTAAAACCTATTATGATATGGGAGGAACGGTGGTTGCTGGAACCGATACCCCAGCATTATTGTTTACTTACCCAGGAATGGCTATACACCGCGAACTTGAAATATTTGTCGAGATTGGTTTTACCGAATTAGAGGCTCTACAGGCAGCGACTGTGAATGCGGCTAATTCAATTAATTTAAATGATATTGGAACACTGCAAGAAGGAAAAATTGCAGATCTAGTCATCCTAAGCAACAATCCACTAGAAAATATTAAACATACACAGGATATCGAATTCATCGTTAAAGGTGGAAAAGTATACAACGAAGAAGAAATTCTAAGAAGTATTCCAAGTGAAGAAGAATTTAATAAATCTATGCAGGCTTTTATGGAGAAATGGGAAGCGGCTTGTGTAGATTAAACTAAGCAAGCATCATGTAATAGATGGTATGTAAATAGACAAACAACGGTGGATTAGCATATAGTGCAGATCCACCGTTGTTTTTTTACATCGCTTCCTATTGCCTTGTTTCGACAAGATGCTCTGGAAGAAGTGTTTGTTTTGTGATAATAAAGTTGTTTAAATCATTAAAAAGTAACAAAGTCATTCAAAATAAAATATCTCAAGTTATATAATAAACGGGCCAGTTTGTTGAAGATCCATTTAAGGAAATGAGATGATCCCATAGTTAAAATCAAGTTTTTTGGAGGATGATATGGAAGGATCTGAAAGTCGGCAAATAAATAATCTGTTTGTGATATAATAATAATAATAAGTCTTTGTTTTAGGAGGATCATATGAGCTTGATAGCGCAACATCCTTATATAAAAATAGAAAGAAAAGTGACAAGTATTGAACAGTTTGAAATTGAACATAACCGAAGCATTTACTTATACAATGATAAGGTCGTTACACAGTATAGAGAGTTTCCGATTAAGGATGTGATGGATTTTTCTTATCGAGAAATTGCAAATCAAGGTGGTATTCTCTATTTACATTCGCTACAAGGTGTATTTACGTATATCGTGAAATCTTCACCAGAAGCTTTTATCGCAGCATATAGAGCATATTTCAAGTAAAGGTTGCAATAAGAAAAGCGTAGAGCGCACTGCTTGGTTATGACGCAAAGAATTTACTGTTTGAATACCTTGCGTGAGTCACTATTCGACCGTGTTCTTTAGCAAAACTAAAAAATTCCATTATTACTCCTCCATTTTTGAAAATATCGATTGAATAAATTGCTCCTTAAATTCTGTATATGCATTAATTCCATTCAAATTTGTAGAAAAGAAATCATTTTTCAAGGCTTGATATTGATTCTTTACCTCTTCATTTGCATTCAAGTAATCTCTAAAAAAGAGCATTTGATTCCACTTTTCTTTATTGAGTTCCACGATATGAAGAAAATGCGTTTTCGTTTCAAAGGATTCATCCGTAAACTTAGCACAGACAATTTCATTTGGTCTCTGTACCTGTAATCGATAAAAACCCGCTTTTCGCAGATTCGAAAAAAATGCTTTATCTAACAAATTTAGATTTTTTACACCGATTAAAATATCAATTATTGGTTTTGCCTGAATCCCTTCAATGGACGTACTTCCAATATGCTCGATTTGACTGCCCTGCAGCTTTACACATTCTATTAACTCCTTTTTGACAATAAGAAAAGCACTTTTCCAATTCTCATTATACGGAACCAATTTCACTTCATCTTTTTTCAACCCTAAATTCATAGCACTCTTCCCCTTCTATTTTTAATCATTTTAGAACCCCAAGAAAACACATACAAGTCTGTGAATAATAGGTTAATTATATAAAAATAAATTTAGAAATGTTGGAAATGGGAACACTTTCACTATTTGAAATCTTTTCAGTTAGTTTACTAACAACTAATATTGGCAATACACAAAAAGACACAAACAATGTTAAAACATCATTTTGTGTCTTTTTTTATGAACACTGTTTATGCCGTTTTGTAACAGGCCGTAACGTAATTATGCTTAATATTTAAACGATTGAATCGATTCTTGAAGTTCTACAGCCATTTCTGCTAAATAAGTTGACGCGGCTGCTACTTCTTCCATCGCCGCATTTTGCTCCTCGGAAGCGGCTGCCACACTTTGAATACTATCACTAGAATTCACGGTTACTTCATTAATATCATTGATTTCTCCAACTAGCTTCTCGACATCGCTCAGTACCTCTTTAATTGCTTGCGTTACAGCCTTTGTTTCCTCTTCAACTTGGTCAATGGCCGCATCAATTTTCAGGAAGTTTTCACGTGTTTCTTCTACTTTTTCCTTCCCAATATCTACGGATTGATCATTATTCGTAATATCCTCTTCAATGATACGCGTACTTTCCACTATATTTTGTACCACTTGTTCAATTTCCGTTGCCGCAATATTGGATTCATCTGCCAGCTTTCGAACTTCACTCGCAACGACCGCAAAACCTTTCCCTGCTTCCCCTGCTCGTGCTGCTTCAATCGACGCATTAAGCGCCAATAAATTCGTTTGATCAGCAATATTTTTAATCACTTGTACGGCTGAAGCAATAGCACTTGTATTACCATCCAATTCTTTCACACGAACATTTAATTCCGATGTATTGTCACTAATAATATCCATTTGCCCAATAACATTACGTACCGATTGACGACCCGCCGTAATTTTTTCCTTCGTATAAGCAGAAGCACTATTTACTTGTTCAATGCTCTCTGAAATATCAAACACTTTTTTCATTATATGGTCCGAAAATGCTTTCGAATCACTTGTCATTTGTTGTTGATCACCCATTCCAAGTGAAATTTCTTGAATGGATTCCGTTACTACCTCTGTTGCCTTACTAACTTCCATACTGCTCGCTGTTAATTGTTGCGATGTGCCCGCAACTTGCTCTGACGAATTCCCCACCTGACGCATCGTGTCACGTAAGCGGTCTGCCATTGCATTGAATGAGCTCGCAAGCTGTCCAAATTCATCCTTGGAAGTAACTTTTAATTTCGTTAGTAAATTGCCTTGTGCAAATTCATTCATACCCGCCATAACAGATTGCATGTTCAGTGCAATTCGACGTGCAAAAATAGTCGAAATAGCTATGCTAACAATAATCGAGATAAGCGCGAGAGCTACCGTTTCAATAAACGTTGTACGCATTTGTTCCTTAGAATGAGCAATCAGTTGATTTATTTCTTCATTTACTTCATTCGCCATCGACTTTCCAAATTCTACAAGCTCTTGAGACCCAGCGCCAAGTACTGGCTTTGCTACTTTTTGAGCTTCAGCCATCTTGTTGGCGTCCATTAACGGTAAAATTTCATTATCAATTGAGCCTTCCCATGCAGCTAGCTTTTGTTCGAATTCGGCAAATTTATCACTTTCCGCCCCCATATTTTTTAGCTGTTCAACCGAAGCAGCAAGCGTGTCGCGGATTTCATAATGGTTGGCACGCATATTATCTTCCTTGTATAGCATATAGCCTCGAATTGCTGCGTTGGCACGAACTGTTTGGAACGCGACATCATTATATAAATTACCCATTTTTGTATCTTGATCAATGCTATCTAGCGTTTTGTTATGTTCATTTAAGCTGTATAAAATTACTGCGGCAAAAAGCATCAGTAATGCTAACACTACCCCAAATGATAACTGTAATTTTGCCTTTACATTTAACTTCATTACAATATCTCCATTCTTATTTTTCATACGAAACCAACAAATTAACCATATAATTTACAAGTTCCGTCAATTTATGTAGCAAATATATCACATATTTATATTATTTTTCAGAATTTTATCGAACATTTTTCGACATTTACACTAAATATTACTAAATAAATTTAGATAAAAAAACGCCCATTACCCAAAAAATTTGAGCAATGGAACGTTATTAATTTTTCATAATTTTTGTATATGCATCGTCAATAAATGTCTTATCAAGCGATGAGGCGAAGTCTTTCACACCATTTGCCGCGTATAAAATGTCGCGCTTGGCATTTTCTACATCACCCTGCGCCAAATAACAAAGTGCACGAATAGCAAAAGAGCGATAAATGCGCGCTGCGTCCAATGGATGATGGAAAATTTCAGGACCAGCAATATCCTTTAATAGTGCATAGGCTTCTTCTACTTGTTGCAAATGATAATGCGCATAGGCCTGCTCTCCGACTATAAACTGATCTAATTGCGTTCGAATTTTGGTAGCAAAATTCCGATAATTAAATTCTGTTGAAATTACTCGTTCATAATCATTTTCAATTTGATTCCAATACGCCAATTGCAATAAGTCCTCCATAACCAAATCAAGCGGATCTTGCAAAATAACTGAAAACGCACGAATTTTATCTAAATAAGTTTGCGCCTTTTCCCCGTCTCTCTTGTTCAACTGCATAAAAAATAAATAGCGATAAAAATCATTTATGCGATACAATATTTTTTTCTCATGCGCAATTTTTAATGACAGCTGCAAATATTTTTCTGATTCTGCCTCATTATTATGTGCAGCGTAGATAACAGTTAAATTATAGTATAAATCCAATTTTTCGATTTCACCTATAAATCCATCAAACTGCTCAATGTATTCAACACCCTTTAGCATCCAATTAATAGCGTTTTCATAGTTTTTCCAATTAAATTCTATACCACCGAGGTCACCATAGCGTTTCACTACTTTTGAATGTGCATAAATTTGCTTATAGCGCTCAATACAGCTTTCAAAGCCCGCTGTTTCACGTGTCATTTCTAAGTAGTAACGCATTAAATGATACATATCCGTCAAGCGAATTTCTTCAAATGTATTGCCATTTAACTTGTCCTCTTTGATATAGGGCTCGACTAGCGAATAAATTTCTTCACATTTTGCACGATGCTCATCATCTTCATATATTTTTTTCAATTCTGTCGCTAATGCTTCTACTCTTAAATAAAACTCTTTCAGTTCCTGAGAATTCTTCGACTGCATCAACTCTGACACATCAATACCCAGCTGCTTTGCAATATGTTGCAAGCTTTCCATTGAAGGCTGGGCTTTGCCGTTTTCAATTAAACTGAGCATCCCTTTTGATAGCCTGTCCCCTGCTACTTGTGCAAGCGTCATTTTTCGTTCTTTACGTAGCTGTTTAATTTTTTCACCAATATTAATCACGTTGCCACCTCACTACAAACAGTGTAACAAATCCACATGACGAAAGAAATATTTTAATACAATTAAACAATATGTAAGAGAATTTAATTTTAAAACTAAAATATTTTTAATTAAATTAAACTTTGTGGTTGCTATTATTCAAATCATCCGTTATGATAAGTTTAATAAGATTAAACAAAAGGGGTATTGCACATGAATGAACAGGCAAAATTAAAAAAAGCGACCTACCATTTATACACATTTCTAGTGAGTAAAATGATCGGTTCGCTTGGGTCACATGTTTATAGTTTTGGTATTAGTATGTATATCTTATCGTTAACGGGTTCATCGTTAAGCTTTGCGTTCAATATTATTTTAAGCTATTTGCCACGTACAATTATGGCACCAATTGCGGGAATATTAGGGGATCGCATGTCTCGAAAAAAACTGGTGCTAGGTGGGCAGGCAGGCGTCATCTTAACAGTTGCGACACTTCTGCTTTATACACAACAATTTGGTTTATCATTGGCAGCAATTTATACCGCTACCGTGTTTAATAGCATTTTCAGCACATTCACAAGTGTTGCATTTTCTGCATCTATTGCCAATTTAGTTGATGAAACAAGAATCCAAAAGGCGATGAGCTTTAACCAACTAGCGTTTTCAGTATCTGGAATTGGTGGTCCGATTTTTGGCGGAATGTTATTTGGCTTCGTATCAATGGAAATTTTCTTATCAATTTTCATCATCGCTTCAATAATTACACTTACTTTAGAAGCAACTATGAATTTCCAGCTGTATAAAAAACAACAAGCAACGACAGATTCCCAAAAAGAAACAATGTTCGAAAGCTTTAAAGCTGGATTCCGCTATGTCAATAAAAAACCAGTAATCAAAGCCATCTTATGGACTGCACTATGGTTAAATTTATTTTTCACTTCCGTTAACGTTGGTCATAATTTCATTTTACTAACGTTATTACAGATTGATCCGAAATTAATTGGGATCATTGAAGCAGGAGGAGCTATCGGGGTATTCATCACATCCATTTATTTCGCTTCTCGTTCGACTGTTAAATTTCCATTATTGCTCGTAAAACGCTCGACATTTTTAATGGCATTACTTGTTATATTTGTTGGTTTACCATTATTCTTTGATTTTTCAAGCATGATGAATTTCATTTATTACTTTATCATTATGTTTATTTTCGGTGGACTTGGTGTCATTACTAATACCCCAATTGGCGTCATGATGCAAACAACTATTGATGAGGAATATCGTGGTCGTGTTTTTGGAATTGTTGAAATGATGGCGATGAGTGCGATGCCGATTGGAACACTTGCTTACGGATTTTTATATGACTTCGTACCAGCGCAATACATTTTACTTGTTAGCGGTTTAATTTTAATACTGATTGTAATTCTATTATTACGCACATCCATTATTGAAATGGCTCACCCTGAACTCAAAAAGGCAAACGCTGAGCCAGTAATTGAATAATTGCACTTTACCAATATTAATGGGAAAATCAATTATCGCTCGTCAAATGGCAAAAGGTCTATCCTGAAATCACTTTCTGGATAGACCCTTTTATATTTGGTAGTTTTATGTAACCACCACTGCCCCTTCAATACAGGCTTATGCTTATAATTAATTAGCGTGATTCCTTAGGTGGCTGACAAACTTCACATTTTTGTTGCTTATTTTCTTTAAATTTCTTCCACGGTTTTTGAAAGGTATTGCCACAAGCACATTGAAAATCAAGCTTTTGTGAAAAACCTTTAAATTCTGTTGAAAGTAATTTCGTATCTGTATTTTTTTCTACGTATTCACGAATCGAATGGATTGTCCATTTTTTACTCATTGTCGTTTACACCTCCACGAATCATTCATTATAGCACGAATTCATGTGATGTGGCACATCTTAATCCATTCAGTCACATATATCGATTAGTTCCTTTACAACCGAAGCCGATACTTGCAACGCCTCTTTTTCTTCTATTAATAAATCCAGTTCTACAATATTTTCTATCCCATTGCCACCTAAAATCGCCGGTACACCTAAGCATAAATGATTATAGCCGTATTGCCCCTGTAAATAAGCCACACTTGGAATAATGCGTTTTTCATCCCGCATAATAACCTCGGCCATTATTTCTCAAAAAAAAGATTGAAAAGAAGCAATTTCTTTTCAATCACAATACTGATTTATTTGATTAGCCAGTCCATTACAAAACCTAGCCCTTTAAATGCGAAATAAATCGCAAGTATACCTAGGCCCAAAAATGCTATACAGCCAAACATTCCTGAATACATAAAGAATTTTACATTTGGTCCTTTACGTTTCCCCCACTCCTCTTTGTTGTCACTTGTTACTTTATTTACAGCGTCACAGTTTGGGCATTTTTCTAGATATGTACGTGTTTCAGATTTTTTACCATTTATAACTTGAACTGCTGTCGCAAAAGTTGCTGTTTCAAAATCAATGATCATCATTTCATGACAGTTGTGACATTCAATTTGTTGTTTTTTCGCTTCCAATGTTCATCCCCCCTTAGCTTCGTTGTAAATTGTAGGCTCATTTTATTATATCCTTGCATATACTAGCTAAACCTAATGCTAGGAGGAAGCTTATTGAGTAAACGCTCACGGTCGAATAATGAGCAATCACTAGAAGTTTTAGCTGCGCAATTTGAGTATGCTAGCGTCGCTGTCATAACTATTGGAAATATTTTAGCCACTATTTCTGCTGGCATTACATTACGTTTATTAGAGGAGGCATCTTCCACTTCCTCTAACTCAAAATCAACTAATAGTAATCTGTTTAATTTTGAAGTAGAGCAAATGCAACGCCAAATGGACGATCTTATTGGCGAAATGCAGAATCTCAAAAGAATGATGCAACGTTAATCGCGGTCAAACAGATATTTACGTGAATCGTCCTCAATGCGTCGTTCACAGGTGTCACACGAAATATTTGCATGACGATTCACTTTATATTGCTGGTATTTTTTTGTGCCTTCTCGCAAGAAAAAGGGCTTGCGGCAATAACGGCAAATCGTTTCATATGTAAACATAAGATTCACATTCCTTTCAACAGTATCCAAATCCTTATTATAAAACTTTTTCCACTATAAAACACCTTTTCCCACGTCCTTTAGAGGAACTGAGTCATGCAAGATTAGAAGCTTCATTTTGGATGAAAAATACACTAACCCAATTATATATTCTCGGGATATAGACTTTTTTTCTTTTATGCTAATGCCGCTAAAGTACAAACAAGCTTAGCGCTCTCATTCTTCTCATGCGGATCATTTGCTGATGGCATGCGCTTAATAATAATAAATAAAGTTGCACAAATACCAACTAAAGCGACAAGTGCAGTTAAAATGCCCTTCAAGACATTCGCTGCATTTGTGAGCTAAGCTTGGATTTGCCTATCTGAGGCGATAAACAAACAGCTCTCGCCATAGCTACCATGCTACTTAAGCGAGTAGTTGCTGTGGTACATGCTCTTTCTGTAATTGATTATTTTTTTCCTCTAGCTGTATTTTTGCCAGTTGCTTCGTTTTAAACCCTTCTGGACAAGCTAGTTTCGTATATGAAAAGGGACTGCTTCATTACCTTTCCACACCAAGTTAATCGTCATGCTCATATGCAGCAACACGCTTACTCGATTCCCAGTGATATCTAATATAATAAAGAATTGAACATCTTCGTTTCCTTTTTAAAAGATAGTCATTTAAATATTTTAATTTTCAGTTAAATTAAATGTAAAAACTGTATAATTAAATGAGAGTTTAAGAAATGGTGCATATCGATAATGTAAGTTTTTATCTATTACTAATATTGAAAGGTGAATTTCATGCAAAACATTATAGAACGAATTTTAAATAGCTTACCATTTGAACAAGAGAAATATTGGGACGGATTTATACCCGTTGCCTTTGCCATTTTTGACGATAAAGATGTCTTTTTATTTAATCATCCTAAATGCAAAGAAGAGCAGTATATCAAATTGGCTAAAACGGAAGAATTTCATGCTTGTACTTGTATACTATTTGAAGAAGTACCGACAGCTATTGTAGACACTACACTTTATGATTCATTTGAGATTATCTATTCTTTGCTTATACATGAATCATTTCATGTATTTCAACATTTATCCGAAGAAAACCGTTACCCAAATGAACTATTAGGATTTAACTATCCAATTGATTTTAATAATGTTCAACTACGTATTTTAGAAAGAAAAAGACTTTTCGAAGCTTTTATATCAACCGATTTAATTGAAAAAAAGCAAAAAATAAACGAATTTATCACACTTAGAGATAAAAGGATGGAACTATTTTCTGATTATGTAGAATATGAAAATTCAGTTGAAACGATTGAAGGAACTGCATTTTATGTTGAATATCAAGCGTTAGCCGATATTAGTTCTGTTGAAGAAGATGTAATTAGCAAATATGCAGAACAATTATTGGATAACAAATTACTACAAATAAATATTCGAAGTAGTTGCTATAATTCGGGTTTATTTATTTGTCTATTATTAGATGACATTTCAAATGACTGGAAAGTAGAATTTACAAAATCAAAGTTAAACTTGTATCACTTTTTCAAAAATACTTACCCTAACTACATGCCTATTGAAGTAAATGTACCTAATAATTCAGAAGAAGTTTCTCAAATAATAAACAATGCTAAAACAACTAAATTAATAGCATTCGAAAACTTTAATAAATCTGAAGGCATAAAACTAACTATCTCAGGTGCCATAAAATTAGTAGGCTTCGACCCAATGAATATTACTCAATTAATTACACAAGCATTACATCACAATTTTTTAAGCCTAAAAGTAATGAATAAAGAATATTTTATTGAACAACCTGTTTGTACTAGGTTTGAAAAAAATTTCAGAGATGTTCAGTTAATAGAACTATTTTTAAATCATCCACCTATACATATTGATAATCGACTTATAATTGAGAATATAGGGGAATTTGAAGGTGATATTATTTCAAAAGAACCTACTTCAATTCACATAGTTGTCCAATCTTAATGAAATTTAAATTTTTTATAGTCATGCACGAACGAACAAAATAACGTTTCCAAACAAAAGTCTGAACATGTAAAAAAAGTCACACAATGCTGTTAAATCAACATTTTGTGACTAGGCTTTTATTGAAATATTATTTTCTAAAATCATAAGTTTTCGTGATAGGTAATTGAATATTTCGAAATTCAATCACGTCTGTTTATTGACCATTTATTTCCCATAAAAACAAACAAAAAAAGAGAGATTCCTTGTCAAATGTAAGTTACTTGCAACAACCTTGTCGATTGAATGGCGTATTAGACTCAAAGAATTCCTCGCGTTTCATTATGAATTAAATCAAATCAATACTGGATTATTTTGGTTAATCAACACATGTGTTATAATATTAAGTTAGCGCTTAGATTTGAGATTTTGAGTACTAGACTAAGCGCTAACTTTAATCATTAAAACCGTACATTATTTATTTTGGGGTTCATAGAAAAATGCATGGTTTTTTATAATTTTAGGGAATTAGTTGAAAAACACATATTTTTAGACTGAAGGATTTTCTAAAAGTACTGCAATCCCCTGGCCACCGCCAATGCAAAGACTAGCGACACCATATTTTACACCTCGTTTTTGCATCTCTAATGATAGTGAGTATGCAATTCTAGCACCACTTGCTCCTACTGGGTGACCTAAAGCTACTGCACCACCGTTAACATTCACAATTTCACTGTTTAACCCTAACTCCTTTATTACAGCTAAAGACTGTGCAGCAAACGCCTCATTTAATTCAAACAACCCGATGTCATCAGTTGTTAAATTTGTTTGCTTTAATAGCTTTTGAATTGCGGGAACTGGACCAATTCCCATAATTGTTGGATCAACACCTGCAGTTGCAGATGCTACAATTTTTGCTAATGGTTTTAACTGATGCTGTTGTAAATACGCATCTGAAACTATGACAACTGCGGCTGCACCATCATTGATTCCACTCGCATTACCAGCAGTAACTGTACCATCATTCTTAAATGCTGGCTTTAAAGTAGCTAATTTTTCAACGGAGATTTCTGCTCGAATATGTTCGTCTTCTTTAAACTCTAGACTTTTCTTGCCCTTTTTAACTATTACTGGCACAATTTCTTCTTCAAATCTACCCGAATTCTGAGCTATTGCTGCTCGTTTATGTGATTCATGTGCAAATTGATCCTGTTCTTCTCTTGAAATTGAGTATTTGTCAGCCAAATTTTCAGCTGTCATCCCCATGCCACAACCAGCTACAGTATCATGTAAAGTAGACCAGAGCATATCGACTACGTTTGGTGACTTATTAGGAGACCCAAAGCGCGTACCCTGTAAAACATGAGGCGCTTGACTCATATTTTCAGTACCCCCAGCCACACCAACATCGTATGTTCCTAAACTAATTTCTTTAGCAACTGTTACAATAGCCTGTAGACCAGATCCACATAAACGATTAACAGTTAATGCTGAGCTTTCGTGAGCTAATCCACTCTTTAAGCCGATATGTCTCGCTAAATATGCCGAAGACTCATTTGTTTGGATAATATTACCGAAGACAATTTCACCTATATCTTCAGTAGAAATTTTCGAGCGTTTAATTGCTTCTGTTGTTGCAACTACACCTAAATCTATATCGGTTGTATTCGCTAATGATCCACCAAATGTACCAAATGCAGTTCGACTACCACTAATAATATAAGCTGTCATATTATTCCTCCTTTACATTCCACCTGAGACATTTAACATTTCACCCGTAATACCTGTTGCATGTTTTGAAGAAATAAAATAAACTCCATCCGCAATTTCTTCTGCTGTGATAAAGCGTTCCATTGCTTGCTTAGGATAAATAATTTCACTTAATGCTTCTGCTTCAGACATACCTTTATTTTGAGCTAAATCATTTAATTGCTTTTGGAGTAATGGTGTTTTTACAGGTCCTGGTAATACTGCATTAACCGTAATACCATAGGCAGCTCCTTCAAGTGCTGCAACGCGCGTTAACCCAATAACCCCATGTTTAGCAGCAACATAAGCTACTTTTTCAGGTGTAGCCATCTCACCATGCACAGAAGAAATATTTACAATTCTTCCGTAATTTTGTTTTTTCATATATGGAAATACGTATTTAGTAATTAAAAATGGACCCTTTAACATTACATTTTGCAATAAATCCCACTTTTCTTCTGGGAAGTCTTCAATCTTATCTCTGTGTTGTAAACCGGCATTATTAACAACGACATGTAACTCTTGTTCCTTACAAATGGAATCGATTACATTTTGTACTGATTGGGCACTTGTTACATCAAGTTCAACAGCAGTTACTTTTCCAGGAAATGCTTCTACCACTTTATTTAATTCATCGATAGCCAAATCAGCAGCGAAAACATAATCCCCTTCATCTATGAATTTTTTTACCATCGCTTGACCTAAACCACCTGCTGCACCTGTAATTAAAACATTACGCATGCTCATGCTCCTTCGTATTTAATATTTTATTGAAAACTTTTAATTGCTGAACTAGCGAACGATCTCTTTCGACTACATAACTATCCAAGCTTTTACCTGGGTATTCAAAGAACCCCTGAGACGTTTTAACTCCGAATTTATTAGCTTGTACTTTGTCTTTTAAAATTTCAAATGAACGGATATTAGATTCTAGAACAGGTTGTAACTGATCTAAAACGATGTTCCAAACATCTAAACCCCCAAAGTCCATTATTTTTAATAATCCACTAGTTGAAAATCTAAAACCTGGACCAGCAAAAATTGCATTTTCTAAATCGTGCTCTGATACAATGCCATCTTCAAGTAACGCAAGAGCTTCTCTTGCAAGTGCTGTTTGAATACGGTTTGCAACTAAACCTGGTACTTCTTTTTTAACTTCAATCGTCACCTTACCTACTTTTTTCATAAAAGTATCTACTTCGTTATATACTTCTTGTGATGTTTCAGGTGCTTTTAATAATTCAACTAAAGGTACAATATGAGCAGGATTAAAAAAGTGAGTTAAAAGAACACGTTGCTTTCTTGATTCACTAATATCTCTAGTAATTTCCGATAATCTTAAACTAGATGTATTTGACGCTAAAATTGTTTTTTCATCACAAATTTCATCCAGTTGCTTGAAAATCTTCTGTTTCAGTTCTAAATTTTCAGTCGCTGATTCAATTATTAAATCGCAATGCTTTAAATCTTCAATTTTTGTAGTAAATTTTAAGCGATCTATAATTACTTCTTCAGTATCAGTAAATAAAACGCCCTCTTCACGGAAGATGGTTAAGTACGTCTTTAACTTTTCTTTAGCAAGTTCAAACGCTTCACTACGAATGTCTTGAATAGTAACTTGCGTACCGTTTGTAATGAATTGAAACGCAATTCCGAACCCCATTGTTCCAGAACCGATAACACCTACATTTTCCACCATGCCGATCCCTCCCAAAAATTAGTATAATAAAACTGCAGCAATTAACATTGGAATCGCAGCAAGTAGTGGTGCAATTACTGAAACTGCAAAAATATGCATATATGCTTCCTTATGAGTTAATTTAGAAGCAACTAAAATCGTAATTACTGCACCATTATGTGGTAATGAATCTAATCCTCCAGAGGCGACCGCAGCTACTCGGTGCATAGCTTCTGGATTTAATCCTAGGTTTAAATATGTTTGGGAGAGCGCTTCCATCGCAATCCCTAACCCACCACTTGATGAACCAGTGATACCAGCTAATGCAGTAGTCGCAATAAATAGTGAAATTAATGGGCTTCCTGGAATATCTGCCATAGCATCATTAAATAATGTGAAGCCTGCTGTAATCGCAATTACTGAACCGTAACCAACATCTGCACTTGTATTAATAATTGGTAATATGGCTGAAGTAGTACCATTATTAATTGTATCTTTTTTGATTTCGATATTTTTCCAGAATAAAATTGTAGTTAATACAACAACTCCCATTAATGTATAGATAATTGGAACTTCAAATAAATTTAAAGTGACTAATAAAGCAATAGGTGGGATTAAACTAATAAATTGATTCGGTAATTTACGTCCTGCATAAATATCTTTAATACTTCCTTTTTCATCGTTATCAGGGTTTTTCATACCAGAATATGTTTCGCCTCTTGCTTCAGAGCGTTTTAGCGCAAACTTCATATACCATAAGTTAATCGCAATAACGAATACCGCTGCGATAATCCCTAATAATGGGGCAGCTGTTACAGTTGTACCTAAATATTTAGTCGGAATGATGTTTTGAACAGATGGTGT
This sequence comes from Solibacillus daqui, assembly GCF_028747805.1. Taxonomy (NCBI): domain Bacteria; kingdom Bacillati; phylum Bacillota; class Bacilli; order Caryophanales; family Caryophanaceae; genus Solibacillus; species Solibacillus daqui. Next base: position 1,474,733 of record NZ_CP114887.1, on the reverse strand, counting down.
ACCCGGTAACATCGTCATTGTAAATGTTCCTATCCCAGTAAAGAATGGAGCCATAAACAAATGCCAAGGAATTTCCAATTCTTTAAATAGGGGCTTAGCAATCGGTAATACTGCAAAAATAACTACGAATAGACTAACGCCACCATACGTTAAAAATGCACAAATAATCATTACTGCAACTAGTACTTTATATTTGCTATCTTTACCAACAATTTTTAATAGTAAGTTAGCAATTTGACGAGCAGCACCACTATCATCCATCAATTTACCGAATATTGCGGCAAATAAGAATATGAGGAAGTAATTTTTCACATAATTTATAAATCCAGACATATAAGTTTCTTGAAATGTTTCTAATATCGAGAAACCATTTGTTACCATTACAAACAAACTGACAACTGGAGCAATAATAATGATACTATAACCACGAAGCGCTAATACAATTAGTAGTATTAATGAGATAACGATTGTAATTAAACTCCACATAGCTAATCCTCCCCAACTTATTTAGTTATTTTAAATTTTAAAGGAAAACCAATTTTTTCTTCAAGTTCTTCAAAGCTGAGTGATCCGTAAATATCTTTTACAATCACTTCGCCATCTTGGAACATGAAATTTGCATATTCTGTTACAAATTGATCAACTTTTCTTTCTCCACTGGAGTCTAATGTCAGTTTTTTTACTAATTTTGGTGAACCGTCTTTTGTAAACAAGGTACTAGCAACGATGACTTTTTTTGCACCTGCAACTAAATCCATTGCTCCACCAACTCCTAAAATTGGTTGATTTGGCACAGCCCAGTTGGCAATCTCCCCATAACAATCTACTTCTAACGTTCCTAAAACTGCTACATCTACATGTCCTCCACGGATCATTCCAAAAGAAAATGCGCTATCAAAAAATGACGCTTCAGGTGTAATTGTTACTGGTGTTTTACCAGCATCAATTAGATCAATATCAATGTTCTCTTCGTCTGGCGGTGGTCCCATCCCAATTAAACCATTTTCAGTTTGCAAATAAACATTATGATTTTCGATATATTTTGCTACGAGAGTTGGAATTCCTACCCCTAAATTCACAACCTCTCCATCTTGTAATTCTTCAGCTATTTTTTTAGCAATTAGTTCTCTATTATCTAGTTTCAATGTAACTCCCTCCTTGCTTTACATATTTACTTTCCACTATATAATCTACATAAATATGTGGAGTTACAATTTCTTCTGGGCTAAATTCGCCAATTTCAACAATTTCATCAACTTCAGCAATAACAATTTTAGCTGCTGTTGCCATCATTGGATTAAAGTTACGTGCTGTTGAATGGTAAACTAGATTTCCTGCTTTATCCGCCTTATCCGCTTTTATTAATGCGATGTCCCCTTTGATTGCTTTTTCAAATAAATACCGGACACCGTCAATTTCACGTACTTCTTTACCTTCGGCCAATTTAGTACCTAATGCTGTTGGGGTATAAAAACCACCAATGCCAGCGCCTCCACAACGAATTGCTTCTGCTAAAGTACCTTGTGGTAAAAGCTCAATTTCTAATTCTCCCTTTGACCATGCTTCTATAGCTTCTTTATTAATAGTGAAAAAAGATCCAATAGCTTTGTCGATTTTCCCAGCCATAAAAACTTTGTGTAATCCTTTTCCATTGTCCCCTAGGTTATTACTAACAACTTCATAGTTACCTGCTTCAAATTTAGCAAGAGCGTCTAAAACTGTTAGTGGTGTGCCGGAAATACCAAAGCCCCCAACAAGTAAACGCATAGAGTCTTCAAAAAGTATAGATAACTCTTCTGGCTTTCTAAGCTTTTTCATAATTCTCATCCCCTCCATAGACCAGACTGTAGTCTAATGATATAATGGTAATTATAGTAAGTCAATTTATATTTTAACAAGATAAACACTTAAAGGAGATAATATGTACAATACCGATAATAAAACTGAGAGCGGGATTCAGAAACAACAACATATAATGACTGTTGCACTAGCCCTTTTTGAAAAGTATGGCTATGATAAAATTTCTGTTGATCGTATTGTCAAAGAAAGTGAGACTTCTAAAGGTTCCTTTTATCAACACTTCCCATCGAAGTCTAGTATTTTTATGATGCGCTTTATGGAAATGGATGAAAGCTATGTAAATATATATTCTCAAATTAGATTAGAACACCATTTGGCAATTGATCGTTTAGAAGCATTTTGTTTATCCGTTTATGCAAGCATTGAAAAAGAGATGGGAAAGGAATTAATGAGGGTTATATATTCTGCAGCGATTATTGACCAAAAGCATACATTTTTTACAAGCGAAGATCGAAAACTTTTTAAAATTATTTTAGAAATTATAGAGGATGGAAATAAGGATGGATCATTAAAAAAAATTGATTCAAAAAAACAATTTTTCCAAGTAATTATCCAAACTTTACTGGGAACTATTTATTATTGGGGACTTAACTATGATAATCAATCTTTAGTAGAAACCGGAACTCCTCTTATTCAAAACGTAGTAAAAGCTTATAAATGAGGACTTAATTTTCAACAGCTTACACAAAAACGAATATATAATTTCCGTAATTGAGACATGTGATTATCCTCAAAAAAAGCCACCAGTCGTGCGGGAAAAACGACAACTGGTGGCTATACTAGTATAAGAATCTAAGTGATGGAATTTTTCATTATCTGCCTCTTTTATTTTTCTTCTATTGTGCCACATGGATAGCAGCCTCTTATTTATAGTATGATAATCTCACACCATTGTACAATTCAAAAATACACATAAAAAAGGTCATGCAGCTTATGCATGACCTTCAAATTATGATTTTAACAGCTTAACCGTCACTTTTTTACGTCCCCAGTTATAGGCTTTTGATTTACTTTTTACGAAAATATCGATTTTGTTTCCTTTAATTGAGCCGCCTGTATCACCTGCAACCGCAATGCCATAGCCTTCAACCCATACTTTTGAACCAAGTGGAATGATTTTTGGATCAACCGCGATTACTTTTAAATCTGGATTTTTACGTAAGTTTAATCCTGTTGTTGTAATACCTGAACAGCCTTTACAATTTGCTGTATATGCTGTAGCCGTCATTTTAAATGTCTTCTTTACATTTGACGGGTGGGTTGCTGATACTTTTTCAGTTTTCTCTGGTATTTGAAGAACTTGATTTATTGTTAGATTATTACTTGTTAATTTATTTTTCTTTTTTAATTCTGTTGCTGATATGTTATATTTTGGAGCAATTGAAAATAAAGTCTCACCTGATTGAACTGTATGTGTTGCTGCAAAAGACGGGCTTGCAAAAATAAATGCGCTTGCGGCAATTGCCACGGTAAATGCTAATAACTTCTTGATCATACTTGAATATTTCCCTCCAAAATAATTTTCGTGAAAAATCTTTTTGATTCAACTTGTATTAGCATACCTACTTTATATTTCAGTTATATTACAACTTGATGATACAGAAATTACAATTTAGTATCAAAAGGTGAGATTTTGTCATTTTAACATTACAAATTTTTGATAATTATTTTTATCCAGCATAAAATAATCAAATTTGTATTATTTTATTTAAAAATGCTGTTATTTCGATTTTCGTACTATCTTCAACTCCCTTTTTATGGTACGATACGATTTGTTTTAACTTGGTACGATATGCAATGCGACAGGTACAGAATTTCTACATTTCTATAAATGGAAGATGGATGCCAAGCATACCATTATTCAGTGGGGCTTAAATCCCGGCGGATATTACAGATTTTTTGAGACGTTTTCAAACTAAATAAAAAAATCTACAGAGTAAATTAATGAAAGAGTGAGGTAATTTGGCAAACACAACAAAGGAATTAAGCTTATTTAAACTTACATGGCCTTTATTTTTAGAGCTATTTTTATTTATGCTAATGGGGCTTGCAGACACGTTCATGTTAAGTGCCGTATCTGACAATGCCGTCGCTGGTGTCGGGACAGCTAACCAATTTATTCAAATTGCGATTCTGTTATTAGGTGTTATTGGCACAGGAGCTTCGATCGTTGTCTCACAATATTTAGGCTCTCGCTTACTAGAAGATGCCTCGAAAATCTCCGCGCTATCAGTGACATTAAACTTAATTACTGGTTTTGTTTTAAGTGGCGTTTTCCTATTATTCTCTGACGCGATTATGCGAATGATGAATTTACAAGGAGCTGTCCTTGAAGCTGCGCAAAGCTATTTAGCAATTGTTGGGGGCTTTATTTTTGTTCAGGCACTAATTACCTCGCTATCTTCAATCATTCGCGTGCAAGGATGGACGAAGCAAACGATGTATGTATCACTTGGGATGAACGTACTTCACGTTATTCTGAACTATATTTTAATTTTCGGGAAATTTGGTGCGCCAGAGCTTGGTGTTGAAGGGGCAGCCATTTCTTCAGTCATTAGCCGTATTGTAGCATCAGTGGTATTTTTCTGGTTACTATATCAGGCACTTGAAGTACGCATTCAATTTGCCGACTATTACCGTATGTCGAAAGAATACATTTCAAAAATTTTAAAAATCGGCATTCCATCTGCACTGGAGCAAGTATTATATCAAGCGAGCCAAATTGTATTACTTTACTATGTAACGTATGTAGGTGCTGAAGCATTATCAGCACGTCAATACGCGGCGAATATATCTATGTTTACATATTTATTTGCGATGGCAATTGGTTCTGGTACGGCTATATTGATCGGGCGTTATGTTGGCGCAGGTGATAAAGACTTAGCCTACAAAACAGTATGGTTTAGCGTAAAATCAGCACTTGTTTTTACACTTGTGATGGTGGCACTCGTTACGACATTCCGAGAACCGCTTATGCGCTTATTTACTGACAATGATGACATTATTCAAATCGGTGCTAGCGTTTTATTATTAAGTATTTTCTTAGAAACCGGTCGTACCATTAATATTACAATCATCAACTCGCTACGTGCTGCTGGAGATGCGACCTACCCTGTGCGTATCGGAATTATCTCGATGATTTGTATCGGACTATCACTAGGTTACTTATTTGTATTTGTCCTAGATTTAGGCTTAGTCGGCGTATGGCTTGCGATTTCATGTGATGAATGGATTCGTGCAATTTTAGTCATTTTCCGCTGGCGTAGTCGTAAGTGGGAACGATTTGCGCTTGTTGGACCAAATAAACAAGCATAAGACAACTCTTTTCTCATGTGGCTTTTATTGAAAGATTTATACTTTCCTATCAACCAAAGAAAACCAACAATGTGTCTTCAGAAGAACATTGTTGGTTTTTGCTATTTATAATTGCTTTTGATTTTGAGAAGGCTTTCCACATACCTCGCTACTTTGCGCGGAGTCCCCCTGTTCTTCAAGCATTTTTACTATCACATTTTTATTCAATCGTAGATGTTCTTTTTATAACTTAGTCACTTGTTTTTTATTGAACCGACAGTGCACCGTCGATAATTTGTTCTGTTCCTGCTATTGGATCCGCATTGATTTCACACCGGATTACAAAATTATTAGTGAGCAATAAACGTCTACTTATACCCATAAAATTACCACATAAAAATATGTCCAAAACGAACAAAAAACCGTCTAAGCAACACACTGCTTCAGACGGTTTTCCGTATTTTATTTCTCTAATTCTTCAGCTACAACAGCTACAATTTCTTCAACTGCATCATCTTCAGTTACTTCATCTGCTTCTGCGTTTTCTGCAGCTAATGCCGCTTCTTCTGCACGACGAGCTGCTGCTTCTTCAGCCGCTTTTTTGGCAGCTTCCTCGATCGGCTTATTTACCACACCTAAGCACCAAACGAATTCTTCCCAAGCCATGTTCCAGCCTTTATATATTTCCTCAGAATCATCCCATTTTACTAGGTAAGCAAGGCCATCTTCCGTTTTTACTAATGATAATGTAAGATCCGCACCAGCACGGTCACTTACTAATTTAATTTTACCATCTTCATCGAAGCGCTCTTCGATATTATCCTTTTCGGTAAATGCACGACTTTGCGCAATTTCAAATAATGCATTACTATGAATGCGATATTTATTTTTTTGCATGTTTTTCCCAACTTCCATCATTGATTAATTACTTTAATTATATTACATCGTTTCCTAAAATTTTTCGCTTCTTTTTTTAGGTTTTCGTGCTTTTTCTTATTTTAACATAAAATCATATTCATAAACCACTACGATTCAAGAAAATTAGAACATACATTCTTAATTATGTGACTATATAAGAACAAATATTAGAATAACACATTTCGTTTATGCTGAAATGAAAAAGCTTCGATGCTGTTCTTCAAAACAGTTCTCATTACTGCTCCACGAACAAGGACACCTCACTACACAGAATGCATAGTGAGGTGAAATTTAAATCAATTATGCCTCGGCTTACTCTCATCCAGATTTTTTTCGATCCTGCTCAAAAAAATCCTCTAAAAATCTGTGACATCCTCCGGGGGCAGTAGCTTGCTTTAGTCGGGGCTTGAACCTCTGCTAAAGTAAATTAATAACCGGTATTCTGTTTTTCTGCAATAGCATAGGCTAAATCAATAATCGAAACGGCTAATTCCGCATATGAAACTTCCTTTTTTGGCTGGAATTTATTTTCTGTTATAGGCTGAAGCTTTAACGCATTTGATAATGATACATAACCAATGTTTGCTGCTGTAATTTCATTCAAGTCTTTCACATCTAACTTATAAATCCCTGTATTTTTCGCGGCTTGTTCTAGACCTAATGCACGGACAAACCACACTGCTAGCTGCTCTTTTGTTACGTTTTGGTCAATCGCTAGCTTATCTTCATCCTTTATAATCCCCATTCGGTAAGCGGATTCCACTGTAGAATAGTACGGATTGTCCTTTGATACGAAGTCGATTGTATTCGTTTCATTTCGACCATAATTATACGAAAAGTCTTCATAGAAATAACCAATCGATTTAATAATTGTTTTTAAGGCCTCACCTTGTGAAATGGACTTATCTGCATTGAAGGTTTTTGCGTCTTTCACTTCAATTGCACCTGCTTGAATTAAATAATTCAGCTCTTTTTCAGCAGTTGGATGTGTAATTTGCTCCTTCTTTGCCATACCGAAAAGATTCATAAATTCACCTGTCGACGCATTCATTTGGTAAACAAAGTCATCACCAATCGTTGGGATGTAAAGAAGCTCGTAATTTCCTGGTTTATCGTAAACCGGCTGGTAAACAAGCTTAGCATCTAGCACCGCATCAAACTTCTTCTGAGCCTCTTCTAGTGAAATTACGGAATCAATAGCAGGCCACTCATCAATTGTTAGATTACTACGGTAGTAAGATTTAAGCTCACCTTTGTTATTAATGGATACTGAAATACTATCCCCATTTACAACAAGTCCATTTTTCATACGTGGGAAAGTAACCATATGCATTTTATTTTCCTCATCATAACTTACTTTATGAATCGGCTTCGAATATTCATGGACCGAGGCTGGTGCAAATTGTTTCACATAATCCGTCGCAATCGCCAGCACTTTATCTTCTTCAAGACGTGGCGTTTTATCTTCAGGTGCGTCTATATATGGTACTGAATCTGACATATCATAGTAATTTAAAAGCTCTCCGGTGTTTTTATTGAATTCAATCGACGTACCATACGAAGAGTTTTTCGTACGGTATGAATATGAAATACTTATAATACTTGTCCCTTCACTTTCATGCTCATAAGCGGAATCGATTTCAAATTTCTCACCGTTCGCTTTTGATTCTGCAAGCTTTTTGACGACTTGTTTCGCTTCCTCAAGCGTAATTGGCTTTGCTGCCTGTAATGGCTTTTCCACAATTGGTGAAAGTGCTTTTGCTTGAATTTGCTCTATTGTACCAGTATAAGTATGCCACTTTCCTGATTTCGCATGAATGCCCGTATACTCTGCCGTTGGAGCATACACTAAGCTTACTGTAGGTTTCGAATTGTATGAATTATAATTATACGAATATTGGAGCGATAATTTTAGCGAATCTTTCATTTTGGCAATAGCTTCACTTTTAGCAAGGATACTATTCGCTTCTTCAAATGCTAAACGTTTAGGCGTCTGTGAATATTGCATAAAATGCTGAATTGTTCCGTCCCCAAGAACACTTACATACATACCTTGATCTTGAATCGGAATGTTATTTTCGGTTTTCGTAAATGAATACGTATATGAAATTGGCTCTGTAATTAAGCGTGTTGAAAAATAGCTCGGAACTTGGCTTGCTGTAATAAAATTAGTGTTCCCCGTTACTTTCTTGACTAAATCCGTTGCAATCTTTTGCGCTTCTTGCTCTGTTATTTTCCCAGGAAATAACGAGTCCTTAGTAATAATTGGTGAAATAGAAAGCGATTCAATTTCTAAATCCCCTTCTTTAAACGTAATACTTCCTGATTGTGTCTTTTTATCAACGGTTTTCGTAAACGATAATTCATAGCGAGTTGTTAAATCATCCGAATAGTGATGGCTCATTGTCGACATAGTGAAATCGCTATTGCTATATGAACCGAACATCTCTGGTAATACTGATTTTAATTTCTTAATCAGCATTTCCTTTGTGACCTGTTCATCATTAATTGCTACATAAATTTGTTGGCGATCTTCTTTTGAAGTTATAGCCGTATTGGCATTTGCCACTGTCCCCGCTGTAAATAAACTTAGCGCTACTGCCGACGCACTTATTAAACTTGCCCATTTTTTCATGGTGCATCCCCCTTTTTATAGGTTATTTCTAATTAATACGTAAAATATTGCAAAAAGTTTCAAAATATTCAATATTAGTTACAATATTTGTGACACCTCTATGACTTTATTTGTGTCCGTTGTAATATATGCACGATTCATGATAAAATTTTCGCTAGAGGTGAAAGAACGTGAGTATTGTAACAGCTGGCCTTTTAATATCATTTTCTGGCATAATCGTCGTTTGTTTAGGGCTATTTGATGTCATTCCAAATTCAAATCAAACGTTAAACTATATTTTTATCGGTCTTGGTTGGGTGTTTATTTTAATCGGTATTGTCATCCGTATCGTCGGCATGAAGCTAGAAAAAAAATATCAAAAATAATAAAAAAGGGTCTGCCCGAGAAGTAATTCTGGGGTAGACCCTTTGCGCCGAGGATGGTGAGAATTTATTCTGACCACCGCAGAAGCACCGCCTAAAGCGGATAATTAATACATGAGGAGGCATCTGTCTAAAAAGTTTCGACTTTTTAGACAGCCCCATTTTTTAATCTTCATTAATCGTTTGATATTCTGCCATTCGCGCAGTTGCACGCCAATAATGATAGATTAAACGGTCTATCCATAATAGTGCATCTACCTTTGAAACCGCTAAATCAAGCTGTGTTTCATTTGATACAGAACGTTCAAAATATTGTTCGCGCTTATTGCGACGCTGCTGTGCCATTTCTTGCGATGTATGCTCTAAAATAATCGATATATCGAGCATTTTTTCATCCTCTGACAGACGGTCACCTATCGTCTCCAATAACTCCTGCCAATCTTGCATGAGTTTTTCTTGTAAATAAAGCGCCTCTACCTTTTGTTGTTCGCGCAATACTTTTATTAATCGATGTAAATGATCGAGTGTATGTAATATTGAAATCAGCTTTGTACGGTCACGCGAAGAACTTACTAAAATACCATCTAAAAATCTGCGTGTAATGATAAGTGCCTCTTCTACTTCTAGCATTTTCTTTTCGTAATCTACAGTCACTTTTTTCGACTGTAATAAAAGCTGTTGTGCCTTCGTTAATTCCATCATAATATCACGCATCGTTATAAATGACACATCGATCGCTACAGTAGGCATTTCCACTAAGCTTTCATCTAAATTACGCGTCAATGCATTTTCACGCTCTGGTACCATTTTCATTAGTAAATTGGCAAACGGCTGCATTAACGGAATGAAAATAAACGCTCCTAGTACACTAAATAATGTATGGAAAATCGCTAAGCCTATAGTTTCATCAAAGCTACCAGAAATCGCTACCGTAATCCATTTTGTTGCTGAGACAAAGTATGAGAATATGGACGTAACAATAATTGCTGTAATTACATTAAACATTAAATGGGTTATCGCTGTACGCCTTGCTGCAACCGATGCACCAATTGCCGCAAATAATGCCGTAGCTGTCGTCCCAATATTTTGCCCAATGACTAAGTAAGCGGCCTGTTCAAAATCAATGGCCCCTGCAAATAATGCTGCTAAAGTAGCTGCCATTGCCGCACTTGAAGCTTGCATAATCACAGTCATCACAATTCCAATAACTATTAATAGAAAAATCGAAATAATAGAGTCAGCCGGTATTTTGTCGAACGCAATTAAATCTTGTGCCGAGCCCATTCCTTGCTGTAACATATCTATCCCCAAAAATAGTAAACCGAATCCTGCAAACACATTACCGAATTTTTTAATATCATTTGGCGCAATCAGAGACATAAATACCCCAACGCCAATAATCGGTAACGCCATCGTTTGTAAACTAATTTTGAAGCCAATTAATGAAATAATCCAGCCCGTACTCGTACTACCGATGTTCGCACCAATAATGACCCCAATCGATTGTATAAATGTAAGCAAACCTGCACTCACAAAGCCGATCGTAAGTAATGTTGTTGCTGTTGAAGATTGTACAAGCATCGTCATAACAGCTCCGGAAACAACCGCACTAATACGACCCTTCGTAAATCTGTTCAGCCATTTTTTTAATGCGTCTCCAGCAATTTCTTTCAGTCCGTTTGTTAGCATGGTCATACCAAGTAAAAACAGACCAATCCCACCAAAAATCGTGAGCATTGATTTCACCACCAAATGTAATTATCATTAGAAAAACATATGTGACGCAAACTAGCGCGAAATGGTATTTGTTCTAATGAGGGTATCTATATTAAAAATAGTTTCTTATCCACTTAAAAATCTATCTTAACATTTAATCCTTTATAATTTAACAATTTATTTACATTTTGGTGGGAAGTGACTTCAATTGTGAAGAAATTAAGTTTCACTTGATGCTAACGAGCAGTGCGAAATTTATGGTACTTGCTTTCCATATACTTCAAGGCGCAAAACTTTTCCTTTATTTTCAATTAATTTATTGTACGAATATGTTAATTTGTATGTTGGAAATTTATCCAACTCCAGGTGCTTTAGTGAGTTTTCACTTATTTTCAATTTTCTACCATCTAATAATAAATAATAGTTATCATTTTCTTCAATAATTTGCTGTGATTCTAAGTCGGTTGTTGTGTAAATCGTTACATTTGTCAACATAATTCCAAATCCGATGAAAACCACCAGCAAGATTGCGACAAACCCGATTTTAAAAATGTTTCCTTTTACCATCTAGCCCCCTCCATTCTCCTTATTTACGAGCGAAGAACCAATAAAGTTTCAAAATATTCCCAAAATAAACCACATACAAACTCCTATAATCCAACGAGTTCCTCCTCTAGTAAATAATATTTCGTGCCATATATATCGACTTCATATGTAATACTTTGTATAGTTACAATAATTTGCAACACCTCGCCCACTTTATTTACTATATGCGGCTCGTAGTATTTACGATAATGATGAGTTTCGCTATCGCTTTCTTCATCAATTAACCGCACCATCACCCGTTCTAATACTAAAAATTTCGGCTTTCGCACCTCATCGACAATTTGAAATAAACTCAACTGCTCCAAAAAATCACCTACCCGATTTGTATGTACAATACATTCGAGCAGGTGATATGAATTTCCTTTATTAAATAATATTTATGTTCCTATCCATTAATAAATCGGTTGATCTACTTGTGGTAATGGCAATACTGTCTCGCCTTTCTTTTGTTCCGGCTTTAAATACACGACGAGCTCTTGTTGATATGAGCCATCTTCTAATAAATAGTGATCTAATGTGTGGCTATCATATTGGTACGTGCCAAATGGAAATGACACACTGTCCCCTTTGACAGCCGCTAGTAGTCCTGCGACATCATTAGATACCATATGTAGCACTTCTTCTGCTGTTTCAGTTAATACAAATACAACGTTCATATATTTCTCCTATACTCCGATAAATAATGTTGCCTGTGCAATCGCGATGTAGAATGCCGTATTTTGAACCGGTGCGGATTCTGCCAATTCAAGCATTACTGTAAATTCGTCACTTGCCTCATCATAGCTAGCCTTCCACCGTGCAATGATTTCATCTTCTACAATGAAGTTTGACCAGTCTTCCATCTCTTTATCGATTTTCATTTTTAAATTTGGGCCGCTTACAAACAATTCAGGGAGACCAATTCGCCAATTTTCATAGTTGATCCTATAAGTTTCATTGGAAACAAAATCTTTTCCTTCAAACCATACTTTACCTCGACGGAAAATTTTCTTTGCTTCAAAAATTGGCGCTCCGTCATTGTTCGTCACGCGATACTTTAAAAAATAGCGGTAGTCAAAATAACCGTCTAGTAACCTTTTTAAGCCATTATCATAAACGCGCTCTAGTAACTGTACTTGCTCACCTGCCTCATTTCTAATAGGCTGCGGATTCGTTGATTTAATATCGCCAAGTGCTTTATACGTAAATTGTTGCATGAAAGACCCCTTAATAACTAATTTTAATTTTGTTGACAGTTCGTCAGCTGCTAAATTTCACAGCCATCATTACCACAGACTGCATCGCTTTCAATGACAGTTATTCGCTTTTTAGCGATTCCCTGCGCTTGCTTTAATGTTTTCATATAAATTTCAAGTGGCTCCACACCCTTAATGCCATATGCATTTTCAAAAACCATAAATGGTACACTCGAAATTTGTAACTGCTGAGCATCATAGCGGTCTTGTGCAAGCTCTTCAGAAAATAGCTGCTCATCAATCACTTGCTGTGCCTGTTCACGTGGGATACCTTGTGAGACAATGATGTCAATTAACGCTGAGGTGTCATTCATATCAAAGCCATTTGAAAAATAACCATTCATCACACGCTCTGTAAAGGCATCAGCTACGTTAAATGTAGCCGCTAATTTCGCAAGGCGGTGCGCGTTTTCAGTATTAGCAATTTTGATTGCATCTACATTGTACGTAAGTCCAACCTCATTTGCATGCGCATGAACTGCGTCGATTGCTTCTTGCATTTTGATTTGACGACCTTGGAAGCGTTGCAGCATTTCCTCTTTGTAGTTGCGCGTTTCTGTTTTTGAGGCATCTGGATTCAGTTGATATGCCTTATATTCTATTTCAACTTGCTGTTGCAAACCTAACTCTTGGATTGCATTAAATAATTTTGTCTTGCTTATATAGCAAAATGGACAAGAAAAGTCCGAGAAGATTTCGATTTTCATACGTTTCCTCCGATAATAGTACGTGCGTCTATTCTCACATGCATTAGTTTAAAAGACAAGAAAAAAAGCCGAACCCATTACGGATTCGACTTATCCTTACGCTTTCAAGCAATTGGAATTTTTGCAAAAAACTCTTCGTAAAGACCTTTTAAAATGCGGTCCTCGAATTCAGAGCGGACGCCAAATACTAAGCTTACCTCTGATGAACCTTGATTAATCATTTCAATATTTGCCCCAGTATTTGAAATCGCTGTTGCCGCTCGCGCAGCAAGACCTGTATTATGACGCATACCTTCGCCTACAATCACAATCATTGAGAAATTATGACTGAAATGGACATCATCTGCACATAATTCAGTTTTTACACGTGCCACAATACGCTCTTCTTTTTCTGGAGTTAGCTGATTTGAACGCATGATAACCGAAATGTCATCTAAACCAGATGGCGTGTGTTCATATGAAATATTTTCTTCTTCAATAATTTGTAGAAGCTTGCGACCGAAGCCAACTTCTCGGTTCATTAAATATTTTGACACGTAAAGGATTGAAAAGCCTCCGTCTGCCGAAATACCTGTAACCGGGCGATTTGTTTGACTTCGTGTTGGTAAAATTCGCGTGCCTGGTGCTGAAGGATTGTTTGTATTTTTAATATTTACCGGAATACCTTGCTTATATACTGGCATTAATGCTTCGTCATGGAAAACCGAGAAGCCCGCATACGATAATTCACGCATTTCACGGTACGTAATTTCTTTAATATCTACTGGATCATTGACAACTTTCGGGTTCGCCGCAAAAACACAGTCCACATCCGTAAAGTTTTCATATAAAGTTGCGCCAACTGCAGACGCTAAAATCGAGCCTGTAATATCCGATCCACCACGGTCAAAAGTACGTAAAATTCCTTCTTTTGTATAGCCAAAGAAGCCAGGGAAAATAATAATTTCTTTTGTGTCCTTTAATTTACTTAAGTTTACATATGCTTCAGGTAATGCATAAGTGCGCTCAGGTAAATCATTTAAAACAAGCCCCTCTTTTGGGCTAACATATTTTGCAGGCACACCAATTGAGTTGAAGTAGCTTGCGATTAATTTTGCGTTATTGTCTTCACCACTTGCTTTTATGCTATCGATGAATAAATCTTTATTTGAACGATCTGCCTGAACACGCTCACGTAAATCCGCTGCGATTACATTCATCATCGTATTGTCTAAACCAAGTCCGTCAGTAATATCTCGGTATCGATTTACTACACCGTTAATTTTTGACTCTACATCACCGCCAGCTAAAGCCGTATGTGCTAAATCGATTAATAAATCTGTCACCTTAATATCGTCGCTTGAACGCTTACCAGGAGCGGAGACAGCGACAATCTTTCTTTCAGGATTAGATTTCACAATGTTTGCTACTTTTTTAATTTGTTCTGCACTTGCTACAGATGTGCCTCCAAATTTACATACTATCATCTCATCAGATCCTTACTCTCAAAATTGATATTTGTACTTACCGAAAAAACATTTGACTTTACACAGTGTACAAACATATCCTAATGCAGTCAAGACTATTCTGGGAATTCATAATCTATTTAGTCAAAATACGAATTTTTTTTACATTTGTCAATATATTATATTGCATTTTTACAAATTGGTGTGATTTTTCGATTGAAATGATGGAATACTAACAAATAAATTCATTAATGAAAACAACCACCTCTCAATATGAGAAATGATTGCTTTCTAATTTTATAGGCACTATTTCTTCGGCTGTGAAAAGACAAATTGTAGTTGGTCATTTTCGAGCTTCAATTTTGCCTTTCCCTTTTTCCCACTTTTCCATGTGAAGCGGATTTCGCGTGTTTCTTTACCTGCCAATAGCTTTTTCGCATCATTTACCATAATTTTTGCTTTCATTAGCGTTTTCGAAATGAAAAACTTGCAGCCCTTT
Source organism: Solibacillus daqui (assembly GCF_028747805.1). Taxonomy (NCBI): domain Bacteria; kingdom Bacillati; phylum Bacillota; class Bacilli; order Caryophanales; family Caryophanaceae; genus Solibacillus; species Solibacillus daqui. The sequence goes on along the minus strand of NZ_CP114887.1, from coordinate 1,459,456 downwards.
GTCGTACACTGGTAGCCTTTAAAGCCTTCTACAACCTGTCCACCACATTTTTGACATTTACCAACGACTACAATTTCCTTCTCTGCCACTTCCATGTCAATGGCTTTAAAACTTTCTGTAGTTGCAACAATATAACGCTGCATCTCCTCATAAAATTGGCGCGAACTTAGTGTGCCATCCACAATATCCTTCAGTTTTTTGCTCCAAATAGCCGTTAATACAGGCGACACAATATCATGGTGCTTCATGCTTTCAATAACATCAATACCAAACTGTGTTGCTGCAATGGATTTCCCATCTCGTACTAGCATACCAATCGCAAATAGCTTTTCTAAAATTTCAGCACGCGTAGCTGATGTCCCAATTCCTTCTGCATCTTTTAAAATTTCTTGAAGTGCCTTATCTTCTACAAAGCGACCCGCATGAAACATCGCATCCAATAATGTACTATCGGTATAACGTGCAGGCGGCTCAGTTACTTTAGAATGGACTTTAGCATCCTTAACCATTCGTTGCTCTCCACTTTGGAGTGCTGGTAATGGTGTTTCTGTTTGTTTCTTTTTATGTGCTTTATATAACACTGTGTAACCTTCATCAACTATGACATTACCCGATGCTTTAAAATGCTCACCACCACAAGTGAACACCACTTGTGTTTTATCAATTATATATGGGTCCATAAAAATGGCAAGCAAACGTTTGACGATGAGCTGATAAATTTTATCCTCTTGGGGCGTTAGCTTCTTTTGACCAAGTTTGACTTCAGTAACGGTTATGGCATGGTGATCCGTTAACTTCTTGTCATCCACATATTTTTTCGAATGTTGGACTTTTTGCATACGCGCTCGGTCATTTAATATAGAAGATGTTAGCTCCGCATATGGAGGCATTGATTGAATCGCAGTTAAATTACGGTCAATCGTTTTCGCAAAATTTGTAGGCAAATGCTGCGATTCGGTACGAGGGTACGTCACAAGCTTTCGCGTTTCGTATAAACTTTGTGCGGCCTTTAACGTTTCAGCAGATGTCATACCGTATAAGCGATTGGCTTCTTTTTGTAGCTCAAGTAACGAATGCAGGCTTGGCGCATACATCGTTTTTCGCTCGGTCTTTACGTCTACAACCACTGCCTCAGCTGTCAAACGCTGCAAAATCTCCTGTGCCTGTTCAAGTGTTGCGATTTTATTTGACTTTGTTTTCGGATCAAACCAAGTTGCCTTGACGTTCCCTAAATCAAGTTCAATTTGAAAATATGGCTGCGGGATGAAATTTTGAATTTCTAACTCACGCTGAACGACAATGGCTAATGTTGGTGTCATAACACGCCCCACTTTAATTGTACGTCCGCCTTTTACTGTGGCGGCACGCGTTAAATTCAAACCAACTAGCCAATCAAAAATCATGCGATACATCGCTGCATTTCGTAAATTTTTTATGAGGGCATCATGCTCATCAATTAAGTTTTCAAGTGCATCTCGAATCGCAGGCTCTGTCGTTTGCGAAGTCCAAAAACGCTTTACTGGCAAAGTGCAGTTCGCTTTTTTGTAAAATGAATAGAAGATATTTTCACCTTCCATCCCTGCATCACACGCATTTATTACGAAATCATATCGGCCTTGCTTTAACTGGTCAGCAATATTGCGGTAAACACTCGCAGCTGTTTTTTTTACACGGAATTCATAGCGCTCTGGCATCATCGGTAGCAAATTTAAATCCCATTTCTTCCATTCCGGCTTATATTCATGAGGCTCTTTCAACTCCACGACATGTCCTACAAAGCTCGCAAAATCCATCGTGTATGGTAGATTCATTTTTTTATATACTTTTTCAATATCTCGCATGAGTGAAGGCTTCTCTGCAATGAGCAATGCTTTAGGCATGCAATCCTCCCCCTTATCTATCTTTAGTATAAGTTGAATCACATAATTTGCAAACAAAAACCGAACATACGTATGGCGCTACACCCACCAACAAATCTATTAACTTTCAACACGAACGAGAACTTTATTATGTTAATGTAGAAAATATAACCATCTAGATGTTATACTACATATGTACAAAGGGGGAGTTTTTATATGGGGAAATATAAACGTACAATTTTTTGGATTATTCCAATTGCTATTTTAGGGGTGTTTATTTACTTTTTTGGACCAAAAAAGCCAGTGACAGATAACGAATATGTACAATACATACAGGCGACTCCAGTTGTCGAAAATAGTAACATCACAACTGAAGTTGCCCTCAAAAACTATTGTGAAAAGAGTAAATGGGAGTATTTCCAAACGAAAATGATGGAGCACGTCGTTGAATTTAAAGGCGATTGCAAAGTTAATGACAAAGTTCAATCCGTGAATTTACAATATGTTGTTGAGAAAGGCCAAGCTAATTATCGTATAGGTGCAATGCTAGTAGCGGGTATTCAACAAACGGAAGAACAACGAAGCGCATTTTTAAATACCGTTAATCAATAATTCACAGGATGGGTGCTTGCCCGTCCTTTTTTTGTATCATTGTCCGAACATTTTTCAGCATTTTACTTCTACGTTTTTTCATCACCTCGTACGAAATGCCTTCTAGTTTTGCTGCATCACGTATTGAATAACCTTCATAATAAAGTAACTCAATCAAATGTTGATGATCTGGGAATAGGTGATAATACCAATCCGGTCGTTCCATAGTAAACGGTAATTGGTCTGAAGCTGTATCGCACAAATATGACAACTTGTTATCCTCTGTAGCTGTTTCATGTTCAGTCACCTTCAAATTGCCATTAAATTCGCGAAGAATCGCAAATTTAATCAGCATATAGGCATACATTTCAAAATTTCCTTTTGTTTCATCAAACTCCTTGGCCGCCTTCCAAATGGCCAACCGCCCTATCTGCATATAGTTTTCTTTATCCTGAAATAGTTTGTACTTCGCAATCACACGTAAAATCAAATACTCAAACTCGCCAATGCGCTCATCGATTCCTTGCATTATGCTGCATTCCTTTGAGCTGTGCACAACTTGTTATTCCTAGGTAACTCCACCATAAAAATTTCATGCTACATTGACAAAGTGCAGTTTTCGTAAAATTTTCTATTAAAACGCTATTTTGAACAATTTTCCCCATCCAAATTGACAAAACGACAATATTTCATGAAAATTGCAAAATTACTTTACTTTGCTATTTTTCAAATGATATTGACAAATCCCATTCAATCGGGCATGCTATTAGAAAATAAAAAGCTTACTCAAAGAATAGTACGTAGCAATTGGCTAGAGAAGAGAGCACATTCCAGCGGCTGAAAGAATGGCATAGCAAAACCTACCGAACCTACTTCGACATGCTCCTAATAAATTTGGGCGCCGGCTCAGCGTTATGAGATGAAGTGGAATGTTTTTAGCATTCAATTTAGGTGGTACCACGGAAGTTACAGCACTTTTCGTCCTATGCATTAGGAGGAAAAGTGCTTTTTTATGTGTAAAGAATAGAAATGGAGGCAATTTTATGGAACGAAAACGTGTCGTCGTCAAAATTGGTAGCAGTTCATTAACAAATACAAAAGGTGAAATTGACGAACAAAAATTCACCGATCACGTCGCAGCGCTTGCAAAATTAAAAGGGGCTGGCCATGAAGTCATCTTAGTTTCTTCGGGAGCAGTTGCTGCAGGCTTTCGTAAATTAGGCTACTCATCTCGTCCCGTAACAATCAAGGGCAAGCAAGCAGCAGCCGCCGTTGGACAGAGCGTACTTATTCAAGCCTATTCAGACGAATTCGCACGTTATGGCAATATCCCAGCGCAAATCTTATTGACACGCTCTGACTTTAGCGATAAAAAGCGTTATAAAAATGCATACGAAACATTATCTGAGCTACTTGAGCGCTCAATCATTCCAATTATTAATGAAAATGACACAGTATCTGTAGCTGAATTAACATTTGGCGATAATGATATGCTATCGGCTTTAGTGAGTGGTTTAGTCCATGCCGACCAGCTCATTATTTTAACGGATGTCAACGGACTTTACACAGCCAATCCCCTAACCAACCCAGACGCACAACGTATTTCACTCATTGAAGAAATTACCGATGAAATGCTTGGCTATGCTAAAGGCTCTGGTTCAAAAGTTGGTACAGGTGGTATGCAGTCAAAACTTGCTGCCGCAAAATTTGCAATGAATGCCGGAGTAGACGTCTTTATCGGAACAGGTTTCGGGTCACTTAAATTAATTGAAATTTTAGATAACAATGGTGATGGCACGTATTTCAAACGAAGTGACAAAGCCATTCCCACGAATAAACAATGGGTTACACTTACAGAGGCTTCAGGCAAGCTATTTATCGACGAAGGTGCTGTCAATGCCCTGCAACACGGGGGGAAAAGCCTACTTCCTGCTGGTATATACGCCTTTGAAGGACAATTCAATCGCGGTGATGTTGTCGAAGTATATGACCGTCATACATGTATTGGCCGTGGGGAGGTTTTATATTCAGCAAAAGAACTCGAACAGGCAATGGGCAAGCGTACTGATGAGCTTTCAAACGCACCAATCGAAGTTATCCACCGCAATCATTGGGTGAAAAATTAAGGGGGAGCAGCAATGACAAACGAAGTAATTGAAAAAGGAAAACGCGCTAAAATCGCAAGCTATAAAACAAATATTTGCTCAACACAACAAAAAAACGATGCATTAAAACACATCGCCTCTCAATTATTAATGGATTTAAACGAAATTTTAGCTGCCAATGAACTGGATATCATCGCAGGGCAAGAAAACCAGTTAGATGCCTCTACACTAGACCGCCTATTATTAAATAAAGAACGCGTACAAGCGATGAGTGACGCCATTTTACAACTGATTGATTTACCAGACCCAGTTGGAGAAGTACTTGAAGACATTACAAAGGAAAACGGCCTACATATTACGAAAAAGCGCGTTCCACTTGGTGTTGTCGGCATGATTTACGAGGCACGTCCAAATGTAACAGTCGATGCTGCTACCCTTTCGTTAAAAACAGGTAATGCCGTTATTTTGCGTGGAAGTTCTTCGGCAAAAAATTCGAATATGGCACTTGTTGCCTCGATTCACCGCGCATTAGAAAAAGCAGACTATCCAGTTGATGCGGTGCAATTAATCGAAGACACCAGCCGTGAAACAGCAAAAACATTGTTCACAATGACCGACTATTTAGATGTACTTATTCCACGTGGTGGAAAAAACTTAATCGATTTAGTAGTACGTGAATCGACAGTACCCGTTCTTGAAACCGGCGCAGGTAACTGCCATGTCTATTTAGACAATTTCGCTAATGTTGACATGGCTAAATCAATCATAAAAAATTCAAAAACGCAGCGTCTTTCCGTATGTAATACAACAGAAAGCTTACTAATGCACGAGGACTTCTTCCATTTACATGGTAAAGCGTTCCTACATTATTTACATGGGGAGTTAGGTATTAAAATTTACGGTGACGAACAAGTATGCCGCGCATTGAATGCAGCCTTGCCAGCAACAGATGAACATTATGCGGAAGAATTTTTAGCATGTACTTTAAGCATTAAGGTTGTCGAAAACGTCTATGAAGCAGTACATCATATTAATAAATTTGGAACAAATCATTCTGAAGCAATTATTACAGAAGATGTACAAAATGCAGAGGTATTTTTAAATTCAGTTGACGCTGCCGCGGTCTATCACAATGCTTCAACACGCTTTACAGATGGCTTTGAATTTGGCTACGGTGCAGAAATTGGCATCTCTACACAAAAGCTACATGCACGTGGACCAATGGGCTTACCTGCATTAACATCAACGAAATTTTTTATTACTGGTAACGGCCAAATTCGCAACTAAACAGGCAGAAAGTAGGTTGAATAATGAACACCAGCTCCATGATTAAATTGACCCTTTCTATGGCCATCTTTGGTTCAATTGGATTTTTTACAATTCATACAGGACTCCCTGCAATTGAGCTTGTGTTTGTACGTTGTATTTGCGCAACGTTGTTTTTAGGTGGATTATGGGTGATGACAGGTGGTCATAAAACAGAACAATGGGACAAACGTGAAGTGATTAAAACGTGTATTTGTGGGATTTTCATCGTGCTGAATTGGGTATTTTTATTTAAAGCTTTTGAAGTGATGTCTATTTCAATCGCAATTTCGATTTACAATTTAGCACCGATTTTCGTCCTCATGCTTGGCTCGGTTTTACTAGCAGAAAAAATGGGGGTACGGTCGATTTTAGCAACAGTTGTGTGCTTCTTAGGTAGCATTTTAATCGTTGGTATTGATAGCTTTTCAAGTATTTCTCAATTTATGAATTCGGGCTTTGTTTGGGCGTTACTATCGGCAATTTGCTATGCGCTCACTATGTTTACAAGTAAAACCATTCACGGACTATCTTCATATGCTTTAACATTTATTCAAACGATGGTCGGAATTATCATGCTATTTCCCCTATGTGATTTTACGGTATTTGAAGGCTTAACTACAACAAATTGGCTGTATATTCTTGGCACAGGCTTCATCCATACGGGCTTTGTCTATTATTTATTTTTTGATAGTATTCGCGATTTACCAACAGTAATTGTATCGGTGCTCGTTTTTGTTGATCCGGTTGTAGCCATATTACTTGATGCCATTTTACTGAGCTTTAGACCGTCATTGCTACAAATATTAGGTATTGTCCTCATTTTCGGGAGTATTATATATACCGTGTTTTATCCAGACCAAAAAGTTCAAAAAGTACAGCCTGAATCTTAACCCAACACAGAAAAGGCTGCGCGAAAAGTATTTACTTTTCGCGCAGCGCTTCGTTCGTGTGTTAATTATCCGCTACAGACGGTGCTTCTGCGGTGGTCGAATAAAAGAACGAATGCTAAAACCGTCACATCCTGTGACAACGCATTCATGACTAGCTTCGTGCTAGCCTCCATCCTCGGCGCAAAGGGGGTGTCCCAGAATCACTTCTCGGACACCCCCTTCTGTGTTTATTTATTATACTTTTACTGACGCAACAAATTGTTCAGCCAAATGTATTTCATCGGCAAACCAAATAGGTTTAAAGTTATTTTTGCCACCTAAATAAATCACACAAATTTGAATACTATTATTTTTCTTATGGCTTTCAACAGCATTTTTCCATTCTTCATCCTGTGGTAAATGCTTATAGATCATTTCATTGCATAAAAAATAGATTTTACCATTCTCATTTTGCGATAACTCCAGCTTCAACATCAATAACGCGTAATTCAGTGCATTTTTATAATTTATAGGCTCATTTTTAATTAGAATTTGCTGATTCAAATCATAATAACGGTCCATATTAAACATCCCTTTTAACGCAACCATCTCGCGTTCAATGGTTTGAGCAAAGGGAACAAATATGAAATTCTGTTCGTTTTTCTGGATTGATTTTATTAATTGGAGGACAATTGCAGTTTGTATGTTAATATATTCACGCATAGACACATCTTGCTGCACACAAAGAATGTAGGAACAATTTTGGTTGGATTGATTTGTTACAAATTCTGTTTTCTCAATTTTTTCTTTCCAAAAGTGAAGCTCTGCAAAGTGGTTCGATTCAATTGATTTCATAAGCATTGCAAAATGATTTTCATCAATTGTTTTCCAAATTTCTGGACCTAATATTTGTTCAACCGCGTTTTGCTGCCTTTCAACTTGTACAAGAATATTTTGGAATTCAGTCTTGTATTTGAACAAATGAATATACCACTTATTTTGTATTTCTGTAAATAATCTTTGCTGCAGGATTTCCAATTTACTATCATTACTATTCATTAATTGAATAGTTTCACTGTGCTCTTGTACTTTCCATAATTTCTCTAGTTGAGATAAATGACCTGAAATTAGCTTTTTTACGATAAATAACGCAGTAAAAAATCGCTTCTCGGTGCAATCATATTGTGTATACACGGAATCTTTGTCCAATCCATTTGCTGCAAAAAAATTAAGTAAAAATAAGCGCCAATTTTTTTTATTGACATCTCCATTATTGATTTTCTCTTCGTAATCTCCGCCAAGTTCTAACAATGTCCAAATGTCATATGTAATTAAGCAAGCATCCTCTTTAGTGAATAGTTGTGAATGATTCATTTTAAAAGAGTCTAAAAGTGATAAAAGCTTTTCCATCCGCTTAGTTTCTAAACTAACTGGATTTTCCAACAATCGCTCATTCTGTAACAACTCCATTAAACCTTCATCTCCTTCATTAACGTCCATTCTGTAAATATATAACAAATATCTCAATAAGTGAATATTTTTCACGGGGAAGTCTACAGTATTCATTCGACAAATTTCTACATAATTCACTTTCGTTACTTATGCTTTATGGTTAAAAACTCATTTTAAATTCAGTTTTATCAAACACAAAAAACCTATTAAGCAAATTTAAACTGCTCAATAGGTTTCAATATTTTCAAAAGATTATTTACGGCTTTCCGTCATTTGCTTCCAAACAGAGCCTTTTGCTTCCTCGCCGCCCTCAATACGCGCTAACGCCATTTTCGCCTGCAATTTCACTTCAAACTCTTTATCGGTACTCGCAATTTTTAAAGCCTCTACCGCTACTTCTGTTCCTACTTCATATAAGTACATTGCCGCTCGCCAGCGCACTAACTTATTTTTATCCGTTAGTGCTGCAATCATTGCAGGTTCAAAGCTTTCTAGACCTAGATCACTCATACAATCCCCTGCTGTTCGACGCACGGCCGTACTCTTATCATTCAGTGCTTTCGTCAACGCTGGAACGACCGCCTCGTCCTCAATCATTCCTAAATATACCGTAGCAAGACGACGAATTGACATTTGCTCATCTTCTAACGCTTTTTCTAATAGCGGAATATCCTTCACTTCGGGGTCAGGTAGTTGGTCAAGCAGTTGGAAGCGCTGTTGCCAATCCTCTACTTGCATGTATGCTTCAAGCGTTACTTCTTTTCGTTCTAGTGCAGCTGTTACAACTTCGGTATTGACGTTTTCGACAATCGATTCCACACGGTCTTGTGGGTATAGCGCGTCCACTTCTTTTAATACTTCCTGTGCCACTTGCTCTTTTTCACCGTAGCGCACGCCGAAGTCCACCCATTTACGCTCTAAAATGAAGTTGTCTTCTGCCACTTTAAATTGTAGCTGCTTAAACGCAATCGTAAAACGGTCGCCTGCGCTAATACGTATTTCTCCTTCACCATCAAATGCTTTAATTTGCAGTGGAATGGCCTTGTACATTTGTACGTGTACATTTACTTCTCCGTAATGCTCGTTAATTTGCTGTTCCTTACCTTCAGCCTCTTCGCCACCAATGGCACGACGAATATCGGCTAAAATATTTTCCCATGCATATTTCGCATTACGCTCAATTGCTAAAAAGTTCGATACGTGATAAATACCCTTCACACCTTCAACTGCAAAAATCCCTTGTAATTCAGAAGAAGCCTCGTGAATATTGTCTTTTGTATAGTTAAAACTTTTGCCAAATGGTAAGTCTTGATCAATAATAACCTTCATCGAATTTGGACTTGGTGTTGGTTCGATTGATAATATTTTCATATAGTAAACGCTCCTATCCATTTACAATTTCGTCCAAATAGCTCCAACGCTCAATTAATTGCTCGTATTCGCTATTGTAAGTTTCTAAATCTCCCGTTAATTGCTGAAGCTTTGTAAAATCTGAGCCAGCTGTAGAAATTTCTTCTTCCGTCTGCATGATTTTTTCTTCCATTTTGGCAATGTCATCCGAAATTGTCTCCCATTCCTTTTGCTCTTTGAATGATAGCTTTTTCTTTTCGGATTTTGGCTTTTCGGCTTTCGGTTTTTCTTGTTTCACTTCTTTTGCGACTTGTTGCTGCTCAATTTCTTTTTTCGCTAGATAGTCTGTGTAAACATCCAGGCTTTCTGACACTCCGCCCTGCCCATCTAAAATCCAAAGCTTTTTCGCAATACGATCTAAGAAGAAACGGTCATGTGAAATTGTAATAACAACGCCTGGGAAATTTTCGATAAAGTCTTCTAATACACCTAGCGTTTCGATATCTAAATCATTCGTCGGCTCGTCTAGTAATAGCACGTTCGGTTGCTCCATAAGTAAGCGCAGTAAATGTAGACGTTTACGCTCGCCACCTGAAAGCTTACTAATTGGTGTGCCATGTACATTTAACGGGAATAAGAAGCGTTCTAGCATTTGTGATGCAGAAAAACGTTCACCGTTTGCATCGGTAATATCATTCGATGCTTCACGCACATAGTCAATCATACGCGCTTTTTCGTTCATCGCCGGTAATGCCTGCTTAAAGTGTAAACGTTTAACTGTAGAACCTACAACTACTTCGCCTTGATCTGGCTCGATTTCGCCAGCAAGCATGTTTAGTAATGTTGACTTCCCGTAACCGTTCGCACCGATAATGCCAAAACGGTCCCCTTGCTGTAGTAAAAAGCTGAAATCTTTAATAATTGTGCGGTCGCCATAAGCTTTTGTAATGCCATCTGACTCCAACACCTTTTTGCCAAGACGTGATGTAGCTAAGTTCATTTCAAGATCTGTTTGCTCACCTGAACGATCAATCGAATCATCCAATGCCTCAAAGCGCTGAATACGAGCTTTTTGTTTTGTTGTTCGTGCCTTTGCACCGCGGCGAATCCACTGTAATTCAGAACGATAACGATTGCGTAATTTTGCTTGTGTTGCTGCTTGCATTTCCTCACGAATCGCACGTGCTTCTAAGTAATCTCCGTATGAACCAATATGGCGGTATAATGTTTGATCCGCTAATTCGTATATATGTGTTGCCGTTTCATCTAAAAAATATCGGTCATGGGTAATGAAAATCACCGCGCCTTTTAAACGCGATACCATTTCTTGTAGCCACTCCGTTGATGCGACGTCCAGATGGTTGGTAGGCTCGTCTAATAAGTAGAGATCTGCTGGTTCAATTAATACTTTTGCGAGGGCCACACGCTTTTGCTGACCACCAGATAAAGAAGTTACTTCCTTATCAAACATATCAATGCCAAGCTTTGTTAACGCTTGTTTTGCTAATGCGTTTACATCCCATGCATTGTCCGTGTCCATTTGCTGCTGTAGGCGGAACAATTCATTTTGTAGCTTTTCGGATGTTGGATCATTCGCAAGTGCCGTTACAATATCCTCATATTGACGGTTTAATTGTAAAATTGGCGAATCCCCACTGAACACTGCCTGTAATACCGTTACATTTGCTTCAAACTGTGGGTCTTGCTCTAAATAAGCAATACGGTATTTATTTGGGTGGTCAAGCTCAATAGCATCCGCATCCTGTATACCAGCTAAAATGGATAATAGTGTCGATTTCCCTGTGCCGTTAATCCCGATTAGACCTGCGCGCTCCCCTTCATAAATAGTAAATTCAATATTTTGAAATAGCGTTTTATCGCCAACTGTTTTTGTTAAATTTGATACGATTAAATGACTCATGAAATCCCGTCTCTTTCTTTTTTAAGCTGCTGTAAAAATTGTACCATAAATGCATGACGCCCTTCAGCCATTTCGCGCCCTCTTTCTGTCACCATTAAATCCTTTAATAAGAGGAGCTTTTCATAAAAATGTGTGACGCTGGCCGTTGATTTTTTACGGTACTCTTCTAACGTCATTTCTTCACGAGCTTCCTCCGCATCATCATACAATTTACGTCCCTTTGCCCCGCCATAAGCGAATGTACGTGCGATTCCCACCGCACCAATCGCATCCAATCGATCGGCATCACGCACAATTTTTGATTCGATGGTTGTTGCTGGCAGCTCATTGCCACCGTTAAACGATACTTCAGCAATGACCGTTTGAATGTGCTGGATTTCTTTGTCTGTTAAGTTAAGCGCCTGTAAAATACGATTTTCATCCTCTTTTGTCTCTGCGTATTTCGAATCGCTCACATCATGTAATAACACCGCTAAACGCACGATTTTTTCGTTTGCTTGCGGCTCTGCTTTTAAAATTGTTAACGCATTTTCATATACGCGTTCGATGTGCTGAAAATCATGGCTTGCGTCCATTTTTTCATAAATTTCTTTTACGAGTGTCTCACATTTTGTAATTTGTTCGTTCATTTCATCACCATTTTCATTTGTACTGTTCTCTTCCTTAGTTTACCACGAATCGCGCGGGCTCGGGTCTTAAAGCGCACGCAAATGCTCCGAAACGCACATGAACCCCATGTTTCGATAATGATTTCTATTTTTCATAATATTCCATATATTTGAAACTTTCATCATTTTAATACGTATATAAGGAAATGACTTAAGGGGGAGTTTTGATGTTAAATAAAAAATCAACACGTGCCAAAATTGGTATTATCGCAATTGCAGTTGGATTCATAGGCATTATTTTCGCTTTTTTCTTACCGACTGTTATGACCGAGACATTGCATTTTAGTAAAGACAACATCGTCTTACTGACACCGAAAAACAACTTAATCATTTCACTTACTTCGCTTGTTTTGATCGTTGCTACACTGATCTTACTGGCATTAAAGCATACAAAACTTACGTACAGTCTAGCGACACTCATGATCATTGCAATCATCGGCTTTTGTGGCTGGACGCTAACGAATTATAACGCGATTCAAAACGAACAAATTATTTTGAAATCCTATAATAATGAGCAAATTGTTATGTGGACCGACATACAGGCCGTCATTTACGAGTACAATTACGAGCTTCCCTATGGTAAATACATCTTCCAAACTGCTAATGACGAAATCACGATTCATGAAACCATGAAATTCGGTACAGAAGAGAAACAAAGGATATACAGCAATGCGCGAAGTATGGATATCGCTTTTATCGAGCGGGAGAGTTCAGAATAATGTAGCAGGTAAAGAAAAGAGGTAGCGAGATTTGAGGTTGGGGATATTTTGCTAAAGCAATATTAGAGCAGTCGCGCAATGACAGATTCTTAGGGTTTCTGTCATTGCCGTTGTCCGCTATTTTCAAAACAAATGCTTATTAAGAATATCTAAGCGTGAAAAAAATCATCTAACTTTGTAAAAAGTTCAACTTCTGCTGTTTCCTCTCCAGTTAAAGTAATCGTTAATTTATCGCCTTTTTTTGCACCTAACGTCATGATATAAATCATGCTTTTGCCATTGACACGTTTACCTTCTTTGTCAATTTGCACATCTCCTGAAAAATCTTTCACTAACTGCACAAACTGCGAAGCCGGACGAGCATGTAGCCCTTCTGAAAATGGAATTGTATACGTTTTATTTATACTGATCCCTCATTTCGCTAATAATTTTTTTATTGTTTCAGCTATACAGTTTGCACTTAAACCATTAGCCTCTAAAAGTTCAGCATCTGTGCCACATCCTGAAAACGCATCCTTCACACCTATGCGTGTTACATACTTTGGATTTTGTTCACTTAAAATTTCTGCTACAATACCACCTAAGCCACCACGAATATAATGTTCTTCCACGGTTACTACTTGTGTACACAAAGCTGCATGCTCTAATAATAGCTTCGTGTCAAAGGGCTTAATCGATGGCATATGTAGATGTGTCACCATGTTCGTTTGAAGTTGCTCCAAGGCAAGCTTCACTTGATAGGTCATGGTCCCTGTAGACACTACAAGTATAGGACCGCCATCTGCCAAAACTCTTCCTTTCCCTAACTGAAACGGCTCTCCACCTAAAAAAGGCGGAATGGTCTCGTCACGAGATACACGCAAATACATGGGTCCATCTGTTTCGTACATTATTTTCATTGCACTAGCTAACTCTTGTGCATCAGCCGGTGCAATGACACTCATATTTGGAATTGTAGAAAACATGGTTAAATCCTCCAACGAGTGGTGCGATTTTCCTGTATTACTAGTTAATAAGCCACTATAGCTACCAATTAGTTTTACATTTGCATTGGTTTGTGCAACACTGACTACAATTTGATCGAATGCTCTCTTCGTTAAAAAGGTTGCAAAACTGCATACCCATGGCTTAACACCAACATGTGCAAGCCCTACTGCAACACCTACCATATTTTGTTCTGCAATTCCCATTTGGAAAAATGCAGATTCTTTAACCATCAGCACATGATCTAATTTAGTCGAATTTCCTAAATCCCCATCCAGCGCAACCACTCTAGAGTCTTGTTGTACAAGCTGCGATAAAACTTGGCCAAATGTATTGCGAAGACTTTCACCTTTCATCTACACTCACCACCTACTTCAAGCTGTAGAAGTGCCTGGTCTAGCTCCTCGTCATTTGGGGCTTTGGAATGCCATAAATAGTTGTTTTCCATAAAGGATACACCTTTACCTTTTACCGTTTTAGCAATAATAGCTATTGGTTGATTCGTACGGTTTTGCTTACTTTGTTCAAGCACTTTTTGTAGCGATGCAATACTATGACCATCGACCTCTTGTACAAGGAAGCCAAAACTTTTAAATTTCTCGGGTAAATGTTGATCGGGCGGAAATACTTGATTCCCTTCATACCATCCAAATTGCTGTAATCCATTGCAGTCAACAATAACCGTTAAATTGTTTAACTTGTAGCGTGCTGCTATAGAAGCGGCTTCCCACACTTGCCCTTCCTGTGACTCACCATCACCAAGGAGTACAAATACATGAAATGATTGTGATAAATATTTTGCTCCCATCGCCATTCCAACAGCTGTTGATAGCCCTTGTCCTAATGAGCCCGTCGACATATCTAAACTTTCAAGCCTCGTCATATCCGGATGAGCCTGCAAACGCGAATCAAAGCTATCAAATGTTTTAAGTTCCTCCATTTCAATTAAGCCACGTTCAGCTAACGTACAATATAACCCAAGTGCTACATGCCCTTTTGATAATACAAAGCGATCACGCATTTCATTTCCATTCAAATTCAGCTGATCAAAATATAAAACTGTCAAAATATCCACCGCAGACAATGAGCCTCCAACATGACCCTGTTTTTTATAATGCGCTGTTTCTATAATTTTGCGACGGATGCTAACTGCGTGGTTTTCAAGTTGTTGAATCGAGATCATCACATTCATCCCCTTTAAAAAATAACCTTCCTCTTTATTCAGAAGAAGGTTAATTTTTTGCTATTAGCCAAATAGGCTAGCTATATACCCAATAATAATTCCTATAATACCAAAATCCGTATCACCGAAAGTTGTATTTGCAAAGCCTAAATCCCCTAATACTGGTAGTAAAAATGCTGGGATGAAACTAATTAAAATACCATTTACAAACCCACCTACTGCCGCACCTACACGACCACCCGTTGCATTTCCAAATACTCCTGCACCTGCACCTGTAAAGAAATGCGGTACTAAACCAGGAATGATTAATGCCATTGACAATCCACCAAGGACCGCCATTGAAACTAATCCTCCTGCAAAGCTGAATAAAAATCCTATTAATACAGCTGTTGGGGCATATGGGAATACTATTGGTACATCTAATGCTGGTTTAGCGCCCGGAACTAACTTATCAGCAATCCCTTTAAACGCCGGGACGATTTCGTTTAATATCATTCGAACCCCTAATAAAATGATGGACAAACCAGCTGCAAAAGTTAACCCTTGAATAATACTAAACATAATAAAGTTTTGACCTGCAGAATATTCGTTAACAATTTCAGATCCAGCTAAAATTGCGATAATCACAAAGATTGCGATCATTGTTAACGCCGTTGAAAGCAAAGAATCTTTTAAGAAAGCCCATTTATCCGAAATTTTGATATCCTCTGTAGACTTTTCTTTATTACCGATTGCTTTCCCAACTAAACCTGCAACAACGTAACCTGCTGTTGAGAAATGCCCCATTGCCACGTCGTCATTACCTGTTACTTGACGCATGAATGGCTGTGCAATCGCTGGCATCACTACCATTAAAAACCCTAAAATAATTGAACCAACAATTACTAACCATGCACCATCAAGCCCCGCTGTACCAAGAACTGCGGACAATAATGCTGCCATGAAAAATGTATGGTGTCCTGTTAAAAATATATACTTCATCGGGGTGAAACGAGCAAAAATAATATTCATAACAAAACCAAATCCCATGATTAATGCTGTTTCTGTTCCAAATAATTTTTGCGCTAAAGCTACTACCGCTTCATTATTTGGAATAACGCCTTGAATATTAAAGCGATCTTCAATGATTCCCCCTAAAGACTCTAAAGAGCCAACAATGACACTTGCACCTGCGCCAAGAATTAAGAAACCAATAATACTTTTCAATGTTCCAGATGTAACTTTAGAAAAATCAGCGCGTTGAGTAACTAAACCAATGAAAACAATAAGACCTACTAATACAGCCGGAATACTTAATATCTCATTCATTAAAAACTCAATAAACGCCATGTTAAATCCTCCAAACAAATTAGATTATTGTAATGCCGCTTCTAACTTTTCACGCACTTCTTTTGTGTCAGCGATGTTTTTAATCGCTACTACCGGAACAGTCCCACCAGCTAGTTGTCGCCCAAATTCTTCATTTGTGAAAATGAAATCTGCTTTTTCACTACCCGCAGTACTAAAATCAGTCGTTTGAACATCTGCTTTGATGCCTTTTTCCTTTAATACTTTTTCGATTGTCATTTTTAACATCATTGAAGAGCCAAAGCCCATACCGCATACTGCTAAAATCTTAATTTAACTCACCTCCCCCGTTGAACATTTTGTATACTTCATCCACAGAAGTAGATGATAATAATTTGTTCACTAACGCCTCGTCTGCAATAACTTCTGCAATTTTTTGGAGCATCTCAATGTGTAAGTTTTCATCAACTGCTGCTAAACAAATTACAAGTTGAAATGGTTTTTCAGAATCAAATTCCACACTTTTTCTTAGCGTTAATACTGAAATCCCTTGTTCAAGCACCCCATCTTCAGGTCGCGAATGCGGTAATGCTACATTTGGTGCAATTAAAATATATGGTCCTAATTCATGAATATTGCGAATCGTTGCCTCGATATAACTTTCCCGAATTTTTCCTGTATCTATCAAAAGTTGCCCCGCTTTTTTTATTGCATCTTCCCAACTAGCTGCATCTTGCTGGAGCAAAATCGCATCTTTCTCCAATAATTCACGTTGCAAAAAAATCCCCCTTTTTTTTTTTCCGCTTAATTAATCCACCATTGCAATTCTTTAGCTGCTTGAAAAAAACAAAGATCAACATCTCATAAACTTGAAAAATCATTGCAATATTTGAGGATTTTTATCAATGGCCATCTTTCATTTTTTTAAATAGTCTTTATTTACCGGATTAATAAACAATTAATTTTGTGAATATCGGATATTTATCATTAATAATCATCATTTTATCTATAGTCCTTCTTATTATTTAAAGGTATGCAGCTCCACCGAATAACATCCATATTTAAATATTCCCATTAGCGAGATTTGAATTTAGGGATTCATCACCATATATAGCCGATTTCATTTTTTCATAAGTAAAACATCCAATATGCATTTTTGTGCAACTGATTAAACATAATAAATAATGTATGTCTTTATCATTAGTCATAACAATTTCGATTAATTATGCAGCTTACTCAGTTGGATAATAAATTCGAATTTGGTACAAATCCATTAGTCAACCATAAAATACTCGCTAAATAATCATTTTTGTACTTTAAACAACTTTTTTGTCGGAAATGTGAACATTTATATTGATTTTTATAAAATCAAGACATATAATAGCAATAAGAAGACATAAAGTAGAAAAAGGGAGTGTTTATTATGAGAGCTATTCAAATACAACAACCACATGTTATGAGTGACAAAGAACGTAAAGGATTATTAGTAATCTCACCAATTTTAATCGGTTCAGCTGTTTATGGAGCAAGTTGTGCATATATGGTAATCACACACTTCTTCGGTTTAATGTTCTAAAAAGGATTTGAATAAATTGACTAATGGTAAAGCATAAAAAAACGTATTCGCGATATTTACACGAATACGTTTTTTTGTTAATTAGAATAACCCAACGGCGCTACCGTCTTCAGCTACGTCCATACGTAAAGCTGCTGGTTGTTTTGGTAAACCTGGCATTGTCATAATGTCACCAGTTAAGCACACTAAGAATCCTGCACCAAGTTTTGGAATAATTTCGCGAATTGTTACGACAAAATCTGTTGGGCGTCCGAGTAAGCTTGGTTGATCCGATAATGAATATTGCGTTTTTGCCATACAAATCGGCAAGTTATCCCAGCCATTTTTTTCAATCGTTGTTAATTGTTTTTTCGCCGCGTCTGTTAATATTACGCCTGTTCCACCATACACCTGTTGTACAATTTTTGTTAACTTTTGTTCAACAGTTTCTTGTAGCTCATATAATTGATGGAAATCGTTGGGCTGCTCAATTACTTCCAGCACTTGTTTTGCTAGCTCAATTCCGCCTTTTCCGCCCTCTTCCCACACATTTGTACGAGCGATTCGAACTTCATTTGCCTGAGCCCATTCTAATACGCAGGCTAACTCAGCTTCCGTATCTGTAATAAAACGATTTAATGCGATGACAGGCTCCAAACCAAAATTACGAACGTTTGCAACATGCTGTGCTAAGTTTGCAATTCCAACTCTCAATGCCTCTACATTTTGAGCAACTAACTCCGTTTTTGCTACGCCGCCGTGCATTTTAAGTGCACGAATTGTCGCAACAATAACAACAGCGCTTGGTTTAAACCCTGCTTCACGTGCTTTAATATTTAGGAATTTTTCTGCCCCTAAATCTGAACCAAAACCTGCCTCTGTAATGACAATGTCTGCCAATTTACGCGCAGTTTGTGTTGCGATAATTGAGTTACAGCCGTGCGCGATGTTCGCAAATGGGCCACCATGAATTAATGCCGGCGTACCTTCGATTGTTTGTACTAAGTTAGGATTTAATGCTTCCTTTAAAATTAACGTTAACGCACCTTCTACTTGCAAATCGCCAACTGTTACTGGCTGACGGTCATATGTGTAGCCAATTAATATACGTTTTAAACGTTCCTTTAAGTCCTGAATGCTTGTCGCTAAACAGAAAATCGCCATGATTTCAGACGCAACCGTAATATCGAAGCCATCTTCACGTGGAACACCTTGTAATGGGCCACCTAAACCAACTGTCACATGACGTAATGCGCGGTCGTTTAAATCTAATACACGCTTCCATATAATACGGCGTGGGTCGATGTTTAGCGCATTGCCTTGGTGAAGATGGTTGTCGATTAATGCTGAAAGCGCATTGTTCGCTGTTGTGATCGCATGGAAGTCCCCATTGAAATGAAGATTAATTTGCTCCATTGGCAATACTTGAGCGTAACCACCACCTGTTGCACCACCTTTTACACCCATTACAGGACCTAATGATGGTTCACGTAAAGCTACCATAACACTTTTATCTAATTGATGTAAGGCATCTGCTAAGCCAACAGTTACAGTTGATTTTCCCTCGCCCGCTGGAGTCGGGCTAATTGCTGTAACTAAAATGACTTTGGCATTTGCATCGCCTAATACTTTGCTAGTGTCAATTTTTGCTTTAAAGCGTCCGTATTGCTCCACTGCATCTAACGGAATACCCGCTTTTTCTGCAATTTCCACAATCGGTTTCATTGTCGCTTCGTTTGCAATTTCAATATCAGTCAAAGGTTTCGTCGTAGTTGTCATGATTTACCCTACTTTCTATCATAGTTGCTTCTTATTATAGTCTGTTTTGTCTATGTTGATAAACAAAAATCCTATGTTAAATCGACAAATTATTGACATCAATCGCATATTTATTATATAGTTTATTCGTAATATTCTGTAACTTTGCGTTTTCAATTGAATTTTGACAGTATCGGAGGAGATGGCGAATGCACCAAGGCACTGTAAAATGGTTCGACAATGAGAAAGGGTATGGATTTATAGAATGTGACAATGGCGAAGATGTATTCGTACACTTTACTGGCATAAAAGAGGAAGGCTTCCGTACGTTAGATGAAGGACAGGCCGTAGAATTTGAAGTTATTGACGGCGTACGCGGTGCACAAGCTGCGAATGTCATGAAAAAATAAATCAAGCCGTAAACGCGCACAATGGCCGTTTACAGCTTTTTTTTATTTCTCTACTATCACAAAGTCCTTGTTACTTTTTTTATCATTAAAAGTTGCTAATACATTTGTAATTTTACCAATATAGTGGGAAGGCTCATCATTACCTTCCTCATAGACAAAAATATCGTAATCTGTGCGATTCGATTTTTTTACAATTACGTTTCCTGTTGCCGTAGTAAAACCTACAAATTCGCTGTTGTTTAATGCTTGTAATGCCTCTTGCTTCGTTAAATTTGCCATGAATATGCTCCTTTAATATGTATTATCGTGTTGACATTTCATATGTAGCGCCGTCATACTCAATCGTTTCGCTAACTTTTGCCCCTGTCAACACAAGCTTTTGTATGCCATAACCATGGTCAAGCATATAATCCCATACGCGTCCAATACCTATAGGACATTGGAATACGAGTTCAATATTCGGTAATTTCACCGTCATACTTTGAACATTGTCTTCAATTTTAGTATGTTCTACTACAGTTGCCTCGCAAAGTGTTGCCATTTGCGTGACCGCGACAAAATTTGGTACGACAAAATGGAGTTCTGCTAATTGTAAGTCCCCAGATTGATGTGTTGCCAGTACTCCTTGCTCAGTAAGTAAGCTACGGCGCTGTTCATCATCCTCGTCCCACTGAATGAAAAATGGAAATTCGATTGTTGATTTTGGATAACCCACATATAATAATTGCCAACGAACTACTGAACCATCTTCACGTGTTCTTGAATATTGAGTTGGTCCAAATACTTCTAGACCTGCTTCAGTAAATTTTTTTGCATCTTGTTCAATCGTCGTTGTTCGAATCGCAAAGCGTTTTAACCCAACTTGGCGACGATTGGCAAAGCTTGCATGTAAAGAATATTTCTCGCCCGCTGCCTGCTCAAATAAGGCTTCATCAAAAATGCCTATACACTCTATGTAGCTTAAATCAAAATAGCTTAGCGCGTTATATGTACCCCACATTTCGTGTTTACCGCCCATAACGGTGTGAATGCCTTCATTTTGCAAACGTTCGACTGCAAACTCTGGCTTTTCTACAAAATGGACAACATGATCAAATAGATACATTTCCTAGTCCTCCGTCTCCTGCCAAGCTTTACAAACGTCAACCCAAGTGCTAGCAACTGTATAACGCTCTAATTCATCACATGTTAGCTCTATCGCAGAATTGGCACTGCCACAAGCCGGAAAAACGGTCGTAAAACGCTTTAACGACACGTCTAAAAATACTGATAAATCATTCTCTAACGCAAATGGACAAACACCACCTACAGGATGCCCCGTTAAGACTGCTACTGTTTCAAAATCAAGCATTTTCGCCTTTAAGCCAAATTGTTGCTTAAATTTACTATTATCAATTTTCGCATCCCCTGCCGCAACAACTAGTAATCCCTTATCATCAGAACTATGGAAGGATAATGTTTTGGCAATACGAGCAGGTATAACATTTAGCACATTAGCCGCTTGCTCCACGGTTGCGCTACTTTCGGTAAATTCAAGTACGTCCTGTAATCTTCCTTGCGTTTCAAAATACGCCTTTACTGATTGAATCGACATGTCTAACACCTCGTTTAAATAAAGAGAATATTCCAATTATATCATAAACTTGTGTCAAATATGGCTCTCTTATTTTAATAAGTCCATTAGTGCCTTAGCAGCGTCCTCTTTGCCGTCTCTTTTTATAGCAGCTCCAGTTTTAGAAATAATCAAATGTGGTTCCATCGCACCGTACAATGATTTTGAACTGTTCGCAACCATATAATCTGCGTTAGCTGCTTGCATTCGCGTTGTAGCACGTTCGATTAAAAATTGTTCATCTTCCGTCGCTTCTAATTTAAAGCCGATTAGTGTCGTATTCGGTGCCCAATTTTTCACTTGCGCTAAAATTTTCGGCGCCTTTTTAAAGTGAATAATCGGTGGTTCATCAGATGGCATTTTTCCTTTTTCCGTAAGCTCATTCCCTGATTGGTCAAACACTTTGTCGATTATCCAATCAGAGCCAGCGACTGCCATAATAACATAATCAATGTGCTCCGTTTCGACAATTTGCTTTAATGTCTGCCCTAAATCCTCAATTCCTTCAAATTTTACAAGTCGCATTTGCTCCTTATGCTCCGGTAATTGTGTGAAAATCCCGTGCATATAGATGACTTCTGCATTTTTTGCATAGGCCGCCTCTGCTAAATAGCAGCCCATAGTTCCTTTCGATAAATTCGTATGGCCACGCACATTATCCCACTTTTCAAATGTACCCCCACTAGTAATTAATATCTTTTTCCCTGATAACATTCATATCCCCCACTATTGTTTAACTGACGCCAGCCATTGCTCTAATACTTCAACAAATTTTTTCGACGCCGGTGATAATTTTTGTTTTGTTGATAATCCTATTGTACGAAAGCTTTCCTGTAACAATGGTACCGCTTTCACATTTTGCGGCAACATTGCAACGGCCATTTCCGGCAAAATACTAATTCCCAAATTATGCTCTACCATTGCTACAATCGCCTTTTCATCGAATAATTCAAAACGAATATTCGGACGAATGCCGTACTTTTCAAAATTCGATATAACATCGTTTGTTCCTTTATAGGACGGCATAATAAATGGCAGGTTTTCAATTTCTAATAAATCAATTGCAGTATTATCATATAGTGGACTTTCATTTGAGACAATACATAATAGTGGATCGCGCTTTAATGGTAAAAAATCAAATTGCTTCGAGCTTGTACGGTTTAAAAAGCCACAATCCACTTCACCATTCAAAAGCCACTGCTCAATTTCATAATAATCCCCTTCACGTAGCTCAATTCTTATTCCAGGATAAAGTGAATCCATAATCGGAATAATATTCGGCATCCAATGGGTTGAAATGGTCGAAATTAAGCCAATTCTTACAGTCCCTTTATTTACCCCTAAAATATTTGAGGCAGCCTGCTGAAGATGCTCTTGTGCGGTCAAAACTTTTCGCATTTCAATTAACATTTCTTGCCCATCCTCCGTCAACTTGACACCATTTCGATTGCGGTGAATTAAATTAAAACCAAACTCTTTTTCAAGGCTAGAAATCGCATGACTAATTGCAGATTGCGTCAAACCAAGTAGTTCCGCAGCTTTTGTAAAACTTTGTACCTCTGCAACTTTATTTAAAATTTCATATTTCACTATACTCATTTCAATTTACCCCAATTTAATCTTTTAGACATGAATTTTTTTCATATTTATCATTATAAACATTCGTTTTACTAATCACAACATCCAGTTTATAGTGTATTATAACAGTGCTAAATAATTGGTTTAGCTAACAAAAAACATTATTTTAACGAAATGTGGTGACATCTTTGAGTTTACAAGGTAAAGCAAATATTTTGATGGTGATCGTGACATTGTTTTGGGGTCTTTCCTATACGTTCATGGTGATTGGTTTAGAAGTATTAGAAGCGTATAATGTAATTGCACTTCGATGCATCATCGCATTTATTATTGCAGGGCTAATCTTTTTACCAAAGATGTTGCGCGTAACGAAAAAAACAATTTATTATGCATCCATTCAAGGCATTTTATTATTCACAGTTTTTGCACTTTCATTATTCGGCTTAAAAACAACATCTGCTGGAAATGCAGGCTTTATTTTAAGCTTAACTGTAGTATTAGTGCCAATCTTCACTAGTTTTTTAGATAAGCGCTTGCCATCACGCGCTGTAAGTTTTGCTATTGTAGCAACGATGATTGGGATTACTATTTTAACATATAACGAATCATTAGCTTTCCAAACTGGTGATATTTTAGTTGCAATTGCAGCGGTTGGCTATTCAATTTATTTAATTTTAAATAGCAAATTCACGAAGGATGTTGAATCCATTTCTTACGGCGTTTATCAATTAGGTGTGGCAGGTGTACTTGGCGCAATTTTTACTCTGGCACTGGAAACACCAAAATTACCGACAACATCACTTGGTTGGGTAGCAATTTTAGGATTAGGTGTCATTTGTACAGCATTTTGTTTCGTTGCACAAGCTGTATTACAACAGTACACATCCCCTACTCATACAGGGCTAATTTTCTCATTAGAACCAATTTTCGCCGCTATGTTTGCAGTCATTTTCCTTGGTGAAGGATTAACAACCCAACTACTCATCGGTGGCGCATTCATTTTAATCGGAAACTTTGTTGCACAGCTTGAACAATTTTCGTCAGCCAAAAAATTGGCGCAATTGGAATCACAATCTTCTATCTAGAATCTATTAGCGACTGATAAAAAATAGCTAATAGATTTTAAGCCTCTGGCAGATGTCTCAGATTTTTTGAAGGGTTTTTAAGAGGATGTCAGCCTAAAAGCATTACACCCTGTGACAACGGCTTACTGACTCACTCCCTGTGGCCCTAAGCTCGAATAAATCTGGACATAAATTATGCCAATGCGTAATTTATATATTATGGGCATAGCATAATCTCGCTATGTCCTATTTATTTTACTTTTTAGTTCTATTTCTATTCATTATTTACTATAATTAAAAAAGCGCTATTTTCTGATTGTTTGCAATAGATAATCAGTTTTCTTAATAACATTCTGACGGTATTATTAAGAATAGCAATGCTTGCACCACAAGTATTTAACAAGTTGTATTAAAGGAAGTGTTACAATGGTTGGACGAAATGACCCATGCCCATGCAATAGCGGAAAAAAATACAAGAAGTGTTGTGAAGGTAAAACTCAAACAACTTCTACAACAATTTTCCAAGAAGAAATTGAAAACGTACTACAAACTTTCTATACGAGCTATCCAGAGAGAAAAGACATTCGTGAGTTTATCGAGCTAGTACAAGCTTGGGCACCAAAACTAGAGTCAAAGTTACAAAAAGAATTAGTAGAAGCTGTTGCATTAGATGAATTTTTCTTCCATAAGCGCCCTGAAATTTGGACAAATTACTTAGCAAAAATGTCGAAGAAAACGGTTCGCCCATCTATGATCGAGCTTTTAAAAACGTGGGAAAAACCAACATTCTTTATCGGCACAGTTGAAACGGTAGAAGATGAATACTTCACAGCGGTTTCAGCGATGGATGGCACAGTATACAACATCAAAAAAGAAAGCCCTAAACCAATCCCTCTTGGCATGCGTGTATTTGCATTCCTACTGCCAGATGGTACAAACAAGGAAAACCATGTATTAGCGGTTTCTACATTAATTTTCTTCCACAAAGAGCATGCGATTTCATTTGAAGAATTCACAGCTGCTTACAAAAAGAGCGGCCTAAGCGTGGAGCAATTCACAAAAGAAAATCACCTATTACTATGGGAAGGTTTAGTGGAAAATGGCTACGAGGGCGAAGAGTTCACGCCATTCGAACAAGAGGTTGTTGAGCAATTAAAAGCTTTCATGGCTGACAAAGGTATCGACAATGACAGCTTTGTTGCAATTGTTGAAGATTACCTAGTGGAAAAAGAACCATCTGCTCGTAAAGCTGGGGCAATTGCTGCAGGTGCCATCCGCTTCGGTCAAGACCACGACTTATTAGGTCAAAAATTCACGGTAAAAGATATTGCTGAAAGCTTTGGCATTTCAGCATCATCATTAAACAAATACCACCAAGAGCTAACGGCTTTCCACGAAGACAAGCAGTTAGTAAAAGTAGGGGCTAACTAATAGTTCCCAAATTAAAACCGTTTTTGGAAAGCTACTTGTTTTCTAAAAACGGTTTTTGCTTTTTAAATGTAGAACCGTGCCAAAATAGTGCTAATTGTTGTTATTTTCATTTGTATTCCCGCGAAAAAGTTAATCCCTCAAAAAAAAAAGCCCACCAGCAGCTACTATTGGCAGCAATTGGTGGACTGTTTCCCTTTAATATATAAAAAAACTATTTTCAATAGTTATATTAATGTTAAAAAATTATTATTTATCACTAAACTTCATTATTTCTTGGCCTAAAAATTGAAGTTGCTCCCCCACTGTACAGCTTTCTATACAAAAAAGATGAGCACCCTGCTTTCCTCGCTTTTTTCGTAAATCACGAATTACAAGGCAATCGACACAATAGGTATCCGTCAACTCATCTATATCTTTCATTACGTTTATTTTATTCACGTATCGAACCTCCTTAAAGCTGTTTCCCTATTGTACGCTATTTTTTTGATTTCTCCAACTGCCGCCCATTTGCTATACTAAAATCAGTAACGTAAAGGAGCATTCTTCATGTTAGAAGTATATATTGATGGTGCGAGTGCCGGTAATCCTGGTCCGAGTGGCATTGGCATCTTTATTAAAGGCGAAGGTCATCTTATTAAATTAAATGAAGCAATCGGCATGACGAACAATCATATCGCCGAATTTACCGCGCTCGTTCGTGGTTTAGAGGAAGCGAAAAAGCTCAAAACGAATTTTGTATGGCTTCACTCAGATTCTAAAATTGTCGTGAGCTCAGTCGATAAACGCTACGTAAAAAACGAAGAGTTTAAGCCGTTTTTAGAACAAGCCTTACAACTCATCGACGAATTCGAACTTTTTTTCATTAAATGGATTCCAGACAAAGAAAACAAGGCTGCTGATGCACTCGCACGTGAAGCAATTTTAAAAAATTAGAAAAACACATTTCGTGCCAAATAGCGCGAAATGATGTCTTTCTTATGTGGATTTCCCTGAAACAAGTTATACTTTCCTATCCACCAAAAACTAAACGGGCAAACAAGTCGTTGCCCGTTTTTACATTATCCCATTCTTTTACTACGTACAAAAAACAGTATATACACCACAAAAACAATTACTAGTAAAAATGCCGATAAATAATACACCGTTGCGTAGCTTAATGAAACCGCGATAATCCCAAGCACATAGGAGCCGAGCGCAATACCTGTATCAAATAGCGTGAAATAAGTAGCCGTCGCGTAGCCAGTGCGCTCGGGGGATGTCGACTGAATACATAATGACTGAAAACTTGTCGTTAGTGTGCCGTAGCCCGCACCAATAAATACAGCCGAAATTAAAAAGATCCACGTATTACTAGCATTTGCTAAAATCACGAGCCCAATCGTAAATAAAACGAAAGACGGAATGATAACAAATTTTGCACCGAGCGTATCGTATATTTTACCCGTAAGTGGTCGAATCGAAATCATCGCTGCCGCAAATACCGCATAAAAATAGCTTGCTGCGGCGAGTAAATTTTGTTGCTCTGCATATACCGATAAAAACGACAGAACACTCGCATAAGCAAAGGCAATTAAACTAGCAAGAGCCGCAAGAGGCAACGCTTTTTTCTCAAACAAATCATGAAAACCGAATTTAAAATTTCGCTCAACATGTGCTGGCTTCGGTAAATCATTTGTTTGTACAGTAACGGCAAGCAGCGCTCCAATCATGACAATAACAGACAGCACAATAAACAACACATCAAAATTCGCATATTGCACAATGAGTAATCCGACAAACGGCCCTAATACAACCGCTAAATTTGTTGACATTGTAAAATAACCCAGCCCCGCCCCTTTTCGGTTTGCAGGTATAATATCCACAGCAAGCGAACCAGCCGCTGTTGTTGCAATACTAAACCAAATCCCTTGGAAAAAACGTAACGCAAGCAGTAGCACATATGGTTTAAAAAATACATACAGCACCGTACTTAGCAAATAAAACACGATACTCACTACTAATAATCGTTTTTTCCCAAACATATCGAGTAATTTACCACTGAATGGGCGCATGAAAATCGCAGATAGTAGAAAGACAGTAACCAGTAATCCTGATGCGTCATCGGACTTCCCTAATACGCCCATTGCATATAGTGGCAATGTCGTCACGAGACCATAAAACACGAAAAATACAGCCATATTCGTAAAAAATAGGCTTATAAATCGTTTTGTAAATATTTTTTGTTCCATTTCATTAACCTTCTAACTTTTTTAATAGTTCCATTAACTGCTGCTCTTCTTGCTGTGATAGCTGCTGTGTGATTTTGGCTTCGAACGCTAAAACGGATGCCTCTACATGCGGAAATTGCTCCTTTGCAAAATCAGATAATGCAATAATTTTCTCTCGTTTATCGGCTCCCTCTACTCGTACAATCCAGCCTAACGTTTGTAAGCGTGTTGCCGTGCGTGTAATCGTCGGTGCTTCAACGTTTAAATACTTCCAAATTTCCGTTAGCGACATCGGTCCATTTTTATGTAGCAAAAACAGAATTGACCACTGTGAATGAAAAAGTCCGTGTTCCTTTAATGCTTCATTTAAATGATTGACTAACTGCCGGTTTTTTTGGAAAAACATATGAAATAGTGGATTCATCGTAATCACCCCTAATTATTTACCTAGTTAAATATTATTTACTTAGTTAATATTACGCCTCTCGAAGTTTTTTGTAAAGTACAAAAAAAGCACATAAACTAAATGAATTAGTTTAAATGCTTTCGAATTATTGTTTATTATGCTCGCGAATATTTTGAAGTGCCCCAATAGCGCCTGAAAACCCGCAATCTGATAAGAAAATCGGTGTATGCTTTTTTAAGACGGTGTAATGTTCAATGACTTGTTTGAGTTGCTCATTGTTAGTTAATGTGGAGCCTATGTAAACAATGTGCTCTGCATTATGCTGATCGGCTAATTGAATACTTAACGTTGTAATGACTTCACCGACTAGTCCTTGTGTTGTCGCAAGTATGTCATTTTGAGCAAAATCAAGTTGTTCTGTAATACCCACTTTCCCGAAATTACTTGCCGTTAAGTTGCCATCAATCGGCGTATCCATACCTTGATAAATATCTTTGACGAGTAAATCAATTCCTCCACGCTGTCCAAGGGAAGCATGCGATTTAATTTCTTCAAAGTCTGAAATTCCCGTCATAATTGTAGCTAAACCGATTAATGTACCACCACCAATACCTGTACCACCAACACGCATATGCTGATTACCGTCCATATAGTGAATCGAGGTGCCTGTTCCAATATTTGTAATAATACTTTGTTCGATTGTATGGCCCTCTTTTTCCAATAAGTAGCGCACGCCTTTTAATGTTGCTTCAAATTCTACAATATATTCAATCGATTTCATCGTTTTTAACACGTCTCGTAATTGCTCTGTACGTCCACCTGTTAACCCGATTTCTTCTACTTGAGGATGCTGCTCTAACCATTGTTTTACTAGATCCATTTCATTTGATGGAAAGACTGTTAATGTAAGCTCTTGTTGTTCATTTAAATACGCAAGCTTTGTCAACGTACCCCCTGTGTCGATTCCAATCCATGTTGACATAAAACTATTCTCCTTTGTACTTCCCGCTTGTAATTCCCTACTTAACTATAATAGCGTAACGTATGAACGCAATAAAGTGAAAAATAATTCCCTTATACTTCTACCAGTTGTTTCTCAATTAACGCACGTTTATAAAACTCATCTACGAATGCTTGTTCATATTTACGAATTAAACGCATTAATTTTGCTTCAAAAGAATGCGTAGACTCATCCACCAAATTAAACTTCGAAACAATTTCTTCCGATTCGATAATATTTGTTAAAGTCATCACTTCTGTTTTTGGCAATGTTACATGATGTAATTTTAATATTTTTGACACTGAACGCAATGCCGAGCGTGAAATTAATATCTTTCCTGGCACATCCTCTGCAAGCTGCTGTAAAAATTGCTTCGCATCATGGCTTGATTTAATCGTAATTTTTTCGCTTACTTGGACTTCGCCATCCTCTTGAGTACGTTCAATTGACTGTACTGTATATGGTAACTCTTCACGGAAGGTATTCATGGCATGCACTTGCACTTGCCCATTGATAACCGAACAGTTTGTCACGGACATTACAAGATCAAATGTTGTTTCAAGCATGCGGAAATTCGTTAAAAATAATGTGAATTCATTTGTTTGTTGTTGCTGTATGATTGCATCGCCGTTTACCTCTTTAAATATTGCTAGTAGACTAACAGCATCTGCCAAAGCACGGTGTTGCGTTTCGATTTCTAGTCCTAGCTGCTCCATTAATCCACCTAATGAAGGCTGCTCCTTAATCCCTTGTGCAATCATATATTTCTGCTGGAAGTCGATAATCGGATAGAGACAATCTTTGTTTATGTAATTGCGTGTTAACTCTTCTTCTAACACTTTACGATCAAACTCTCCGAATGTTAAAAATACATAATCTTGCTTACACCAACGCTTAAATTTATAAAATGCCTCTTTAAATGAAGGTGCATCAATTAATTGCTCAGTTGTAATGCCCGTTAGCTGTTGTATATGTGCATTTAATTTTTTGAATTTATACGGCTGGATCAACTGTGTAAATGTCTCCGTAGTGCCGTCTGGTAGCCATTTGATCGCCCCGATTTCAATAATATATTGCTTTCCTCGTATGAGCGCTGCCTCAATATCTACACTTATATATGTTTTTGTTCGTCCCAAAATTTTCACCTACTATAATTTTACCGATAGTATCTTAAAAAAGTATCTTTTCCTATTGTAGCGGAATTCACTTCCAAAAACACGACAATGTTCTTATTTACATCACAATTTGTGAGAAAAGGCATGAAATAATGTGATTATCAAAAACGTAAATGTTGAATTTTTGTTCTTTATAGTATAGTAATAATTTTATAGAGAAACCAAATACCCGTTACGTTGAAATGTAACGGGTTAGAGTATAATGGACGGATTGAGATTATAATAACTGATCAAGAAATCTAGCTTTCACCTGCTGCCAATCATCCATTACGATACTATACATAACGGTATGACGAATCGTGCCGTCTTTTTTAATCATATGATCGCGTAGAATACCTTCTTTTTGCGCACCGATTCGCTCAATCGCTTGCTGTGAGCGCAAATTTTCATGACCTGTTTTAATTTGTACTCGGTTTAACTGCATGCTTTCAAAGCAATGCTGCAATAATAAAAACTTACAATTTGTATTAATTGCCGTACGCCAGACGCTCGGATTGTACCAAGTAGCCCCAATTTCTAAACGCTTATGTGGGATTGAGATATCTAAAAATGATGTACAGCCTACAAGTGTGTTTGTTTGCTTATCTATCACAACAAATAAATATGAAATACCCTGTTTGCGTTCTTGAATCGCTTTTTGAACATAATTTTCTACCGAAGTTCGATCTAGTAAAGTGACCGACATATGCCCCCAAATTCGCACATCATTTGCTGCAACAGTGATCGCCTCTATATCCGTTAGATCGACCGGTCTTAATCGTACAACTTCATTTTCTAATACAATATTATCCACTTTTTCGTCCCCCGTTAATGCGAGCCAGCATATGCTCTTAAGCGTTAAGCATGCTTTCCCTCACTTGTTTTCTGTTCATTAAAGATTGTTTCTACAAACTGCGCAAATGCTTTTTCTTCCTCAATGCATGGATGATGATTACTTTCTCTAAAAGTCGTGAGTGTGGCATTTCCAAGTAGTGTTGCCGCTTCCTCTGCGTATTCATAAGGGCATTGTTCATCGTATAACCCACCGTAAATATAGGCTTTCGTTTTTACATCTGGTAATTGTGGGCGTAAATCATAGGTCGGCAACTCCTCATATGAAAAATAATCCAGTCTTTTCGAAACTGTTTTCCCACTGTTCGGACGACTCACCATATTGTCATAGCTTTGTTCCTTATAAAGTGACATGAGCGCCCATTCCTTTGAACCCGCTTGTCGTTCTTCAATTGTTGAAGCTGGGTTTTTCAACATAGCCATGATTTCTAAAATCCGTTTGTTGTTCGGGTTTTCCTTGCAATACATACTTCCAACATGACGCATATAATCCGAAGATGCACATAGACCGCCCGCTACGATAAAGTTTAAACTTTCGGGATGCATGATCGCATATTTTAAAGCCAGCATTCCACCTGTCGAATGCCCAGCAAATCCCCATGTTTCAATATGTAACGTATGACGAATTGCTTCTAAATCTTTCACACTATCTTGCAAACTAAAATTATATTTACTTGTATCATCAGTTGAATGACCACAGCCACGTAAGTTCACTAAATAGACCTTATAGAACGGCTGAAACATCTCTGCAAAACGATTGCCATTTGCGTTAAATTCACTATATAAATGCGTGACACAAATTGGATCGCCTTCCCCCGATATAAACACTTCAAATACACCATTTTCTGTTTCAATTAGTTGCTGCTCCCACATAAAAACACCGCCCTAACAGTTAATTTAATATTCTGATAAAATTTTCTCCTATTTTGAGTATGAATGCAATACCCTCTTGTGTCCTACTGGATTTGAAATGAGAAACATCGATTCCACGAATAATAGAAGCTATGCGCATTTTCGGGTGTTCCGTACTAAAAATATTAATAAAAAAGACATCGGATAAAAAAACTCCGATGCCTTTATCATTCCCTATTAATCTAGCTCTTCATATACCTGCGATATTGCCAACGCAAAGTTATGTTGCTCTGAAATAGGCTTGATTAACCCACTGTATAAAGTTTCTCCTGATTCCGCATCAATAATAAACAATAGCTGGCCCTCAGCTGCCTGCGCTGAAATATATAGCTTATCATTCGTCCATTGCATATTAAATAACGCAAGGGGCAGTACTTCATATGGTGCATCTAATGAGAACGGTTCCCCCCATTCCTTGTGCCCTAGATTATAACGATTCACAATAATTTTGCCATCATTAATGCCCGCGCGAATAAATTGATGATCTCGTACAACCATACGCGATTCGTCAGCTAACATCTCTTTTGGTACATCAAATGCCTGGACTTCATTTGTCTCTAAATTTAATACTTTAAAACGCTGAGAAAGCACTTTGTATTGATTCAGGTTTGCATCATATTCACTTATGCCATATACTAAATATTTTTCAGATGCTAAATTATTATATTCAGAATAAAAGTTAATGCTCGTTCGAATTGCTTCATCACTATGAATCTTTTCAATTATTGTATCACTCGTTACTTGCTTGCTCTTCAAATCAATCGTTGTGAGGTGTACTTCTTCATTGCTCATTTCGCTCGCGTGATTCATTACAAGCTTTAGATCATTGCCGAGGATTTCTATGTGCTGTAGAATAATCCAATTTGCAGGTGATTTAAGTATACTTTCAACGGTAAACGATTGTACGCTGTCATCCGCCTTATTTAAAATGTCTACCTTATAAGTTAAATTATCCCCTACCGCTAATTCCCAAACATTTTCAGGTACACTCACGTAAATGAGCTGTTCCTCATCCTCATAAAAACGATTGGCATCAAGCACTTTACCGCGCATGAAGCTTTTATGCTCATCAATCAATTGCTTATACATAAGTGATGTAGGACGCTCATAAAACGAATAACGTTGGGCTTTCATTTCCCCATTTGTAATTAAAAACGGGCTATAATGATAGTTCGACGCTCTTTGGATATTACCCTCGATGGCAAGATTATTTACATAACGTTCATCACCGGTAATTTTTTCAAAAGTTACACGATAATTATTGTTTGAAGCACTTGCTACTTGTATGTAATGCGTGGCAAGTGTCGCTACAATGACGGTTACAATAACAATTAATGACCAATATTTTTTCATCATTTCCCCTCCCTACACATTAATTTTTCGTTTCAATAAATAGTTGGCAATGATTACTGAACTTACAAAGACAATCAGCGCCATAAACACAACCATCATTAAAAGCTCTTTCACATAAAAATAGTCCGTATAATAACCAATGAATACTGGTACTAGTAACAAAGCTAACGAAAGTGTTATATAAACTCCTGCAATGAAAATCCCTTTCAAATGATAGCTTCGTTCTACTAAAATCGCCGTAAATATCATCGCGACAAATGCTGTACCTACGCCATAGCTCACTAAAAAATGAACCATTGTTTTAGGATATAAAATCGACATTAATTCATAAGAATACGCAATAATAACTCCGCTCTCTATAAGCAGCTCGGCTGGAATCACCCACTTCATAATAAGCTCCGCAACTTGGACTAATAATACCTGTACCCCAACGATACAAAAAACAAATAATAAAATAGCGGTTAGCTTAGCAAAATACACATTGCGTCGTTCAGTTGGTAGCATTAATAAACGATAAATAAACGAAGATTTCCCTAGCCAATCACGATACCAAATAAAAAATATATAAATCATTAACATCGCTGCTGCAAACATAATCGATAGCAGGAATAAACTGTTATTGAAAAAATTAAAAATTGAATAACTCCCGTAGTTTGTGACATAGTCTAGTGCTAACAGCTTTTCTCGCTGCATAACGGTTTCCGCTTGGTCCTTGTAATTGCTAGCCGATAAAAACGCCGCGATTACTTGTGTAGTCGCAACAACTACAACTAGTGCTATAAAAAATTTAAAAAATCGCTGCACTTCAAAGTTAACGAGTTTTATGTAACTCATCCGACATACACCTCCCTCATGACATCTACAACAGACTTTCCTTCCACTTCACGTGTTTTTTCCACATCGATTTGCTTTAAAACCGTACCATTGCCTATTAAAACGGCCTTATCAATCAAATGCTCAATGTCGTTTATTTCATGCGTCGTTATAATAACGCCACGATTTTCGATTAAATGGCTTGTAAATACCTCGGCAATTTGCTCACGTGAGAAAATATCTATCCCTGAAAACGGCTCATCCATTAAAATATAATCCACATCAAGTGCTAAACCGAGCAATAAATTTACTTTAGCAGCATTCCCTTTTGATAAGCTCGAGATTTTCTCGGTCTTCTCTAGCTTGAAAAATGCTAGAAGTTCCGTTGCACGCTGTTCATTCCACGTTTTATAAAAGTCCGACATAAAGGAAAACGCCTGAGCAATGGTATAGCTTGGCAGCATCGTTAGACGGTCTGGAATATACGTAATTTTTTCGTATGCATTTTTATCAATTTTTTGCCCATCAATTAAAATCTCACCGCTGTCGATTGGCGTTAATGCCATGATTGACTTCATAATTGTTGTTTTACCCGCACCATTAATACCAATTAAGCACGTAATTTGCCCTTTTTCAGCGGTGAAGCTCATATCTTTGAGTACCTGTTTACGCTTATATTTTTTATACACATGATTTACTTCAATCACGCCCTTCACCCTCCTCATATTTCTGCTGCACGAGCTCGATTACTTCTGACAATGGCGCATTAATTGACTTAATAGAATTCACAAAAATATGCACCGCTTCACTAATTAATTCATGACGTACACCTTTTAATACATCCTCATTTTTCGTAATACAACTTGGCAAATTTCCTTCTGTATAAATCAATTTTTGCTCCTCCATTTCTTTATAGGCACGCTGCACCGTATTCGGATTAATTTTGAGCTGATTTGCCAACTCGCGACGTGATGGGATTTCCTGCCCCGGTGCATAAAAGCCTTTCGCAATTTGCTCCTTAAAATGGCGCATGACCTGCACATACACCGGATCCCGATTATTAAATTTCACTTCCAATGACCTCACCGCCCTTTTTGTGTATTAGACACTTCATACACTATTAATAAACAATACGCTTACGAAGTGTATTAACCTATTAATACAGTATGCACAAAAAAATGTATTAAGACCTTCATACACCTGTTAATGTGTATTATGTACTTAATACATAAATAATGTCAATTAATTTCCATAAAATTCTTTTTGATACAAATAAACGCTCACTATTAATGGATAGCGAACGCTGGGTTGTGGAATATAATACTGTTGTCTTCCTGCATTTTACATCGCTTTTTCACTTGGGCTACTGCATGAGATAACTCATGTTCATCTGCAAAGATTTGATGTTCATTGGAAACAACCGCAATGGATAACGTCATCGGCTCTAACAAAATTTCATTGCCATTTCGATCTTTTACAATCGGAGGGTGCTCTAAATGTTCCGCATCATAAAATTGATGAATACTTTTTTGGAAGTGCGTAATAATGTTTTCACAAAGAAGAGTAACGTCAAAATGAGGGACAACTATTACAAAATCATCTCCACCAATATGTCCAAGAAAATCATCTTGTGACAGCACACATTGTTTCAAAATAGTTGTTAAGTACAGCAAAACTTTATCGCCACGATTAAATCCGTATAAATCATTGAAAATTTTAAAGCGGTCAACATCAATGTAAATTAGTGAAAAACGTTCGGCGCTTAATAAGTCATTGATTTTATGATTAATCATTTGATTACCCGGTAAACTACTAAGCGGATTGAGTGCACTTGCCCGCGTAATTTCCGCTTCAGCCAATTTTAATAATAATGTTCGGACACTAACGATCCCTACAAAGCAATTATTTTCTGTTACGATTAGGTCATCATATAAATCTCCTTCGTTACGTGCCATCGCCAGCTTACTCGCATCTGCAAGACTAATATTAACATCAACAACTAAAGGATTTGTCTTTGCTAAAAGGGTATTGGCACGCCCCATATATAAGTTATAGCCATAAAGTGTCCCAATTTTTTGATAGAAATGAGACCGAGGGATATGACCGACTGGCGTTTGGTCCTTTACTATCACAATCCCTCGAAGTGTAGGTTGCTGAACGAATTTTTGATTGACCTCTTTGTTTTTTACCTGCTCATCAATCCATTCGGCTTCCTCCACAATATGACCAATAGTAAACATAGATTGTCCACCTAACTTTCAAATCTATTTACGCATAAGCGGTACATTTGCCTCATAAAGTTGTTCATTTGGACGTCCAATGGCATAGCCTTGTGCAAAATGAACACCGGCCTCGCGTATGTATTCGAATTCTTCCATGCGTTCAATACCTTCTGCAATCACTTTTGTTTCTGATTGGAAAGCGTAATTTAATAATACCGATAGGAGTTGCTGCTGCGGAATTTCTGTATCAATATTTTGAATTAACGATCGATCGATTTTAATAAATTCTGGCTTTAAGTAAATGAGCGTTTTTAAACTGTTATAACCTGATCCCACATCATCCACCGCAATTCGATACCCTTGCTTACGATAATGTGATAACACGCGAGAAAACTCATGAAAGTCTGTCACCGCACTGCGTTCAGTCAATTCAAAAACAACTTGTTGCGGGGAAATGCCAAATGATTTTAATAAAGCGAGCGTTTCGCCACTGTGATAATTTTTATCGAGTAAAATATTCGGATGGATATTAATAAATAAAGTAAAATCTTTATTATCCATTTCTTTATTTAATTGTTCACAGTATCGACGAATGGATAAATTGCGGCAAAAACGCTCAAATAAATAAACATTTTTTGTTTGTCCAACAAACTCATAAAAATCATCGGTATTATCAAAGCACGTAACATCATCTGGACGGTTTAATGCTTCAAAGCCCATCGTTTTATTTGCCTGTACATCATAAATCGGTTGAAAATAAGTCTTCATTTTATCTTGCGCCATAATTTTTTTGAGTGCATATAAACGCTGCCAATAAAGAAATTGGTTAAAAATAAAAAATGAAGTCGGTTTTGTTACGGCTAGAGCTTTCAAAATCACACCTTCTCCTACTATCTATTTTGATTTTATTATGAAGGTGAATTATTATACGAATATGTGTTTTTTGTAAATTTTCATTAATTTTATTTTACTCGCTGTCAGAAATCAGTAATCTTGCAACCTGCTCAATTACTTGACTCTTCATTGCATCGCCATAATAGCGAACATAGACAACCTTTTTGCCTTTTTTTGCCGCAATTTCAAGCTTTGGAAAATCCTCACGTGTATACAGCACATCAAATCTCGAATCAGCTACTTTCGAATACAGTCTGCCATCTCCAAAATCGTACCATTTCATTAAATCACGTGCTAATGGTCGAGCTAGAAATTCAAAGCTTACCTCATAGTATTCCGTCATAATTGATGGAGAATATTTTCTACTGCCATCTTCCCACATTAAATTTGGGACGATGCCTGATTCATTCACCGTATATTGTGTTGGCGCAAATGGATTCCACGCTTTTTCGTACATATTGCCATAGTCAATTCCATTACCTAAATGTTCCTCGTGAATAAATGCGTCATTGTTTTCAATCGACGCTAAAGACACAGCAGAAAATTCATGATGATCAGCAGTCAACGTACCTCGCTCCATCATATAAAGTTGCATACTTGATAAAAACAAGTGTAATAACGCAACAACTAAAAACAAACACGCCCATACATGTTTAAGCGTCTTTTTCCGCCATGGGATATCATGCTGTAGCGGTATTCCCCTTTCTAAGTTCTTTTTTAAGCGACGTATTGATAAAGCTGCTTGTGCTACTTGTATCATCAGTAAAAACATAAATAATGGAAGTAATAACTGACTCGTCGTCATTCCTTTCACCAGTTGACGAATTGGCGTGCCATCTAAAAAGAAAATCGCCCAAAAGATCGTACTACTGAAAACAGCTCCAAAAATCGTAAAAATCCAATTGAACATCAGCAATCGATTGAGCTCTTTTAACATATGCGACTGTTGTGTCGGATCGGTATGAATTTCAGGTGCATTCAATTCGACAGGGGAGCTAAACACATGGAAATAATTATAGCTCGTCACATAATCCCAGCCCGCTTCTTCATAAAAATCCAGCTGCTCAATAGCCATTGCCTTTTTAGATACTTCAATGCGGTATTTCATTTGTCTTTGAGGTCTCTTTTCAAAATACGTAAAGAAAACGCCATTCTTTTTCAAGAAAAGTCCTTGCTGCGCCATATGGGTATACCAGCTTTCGTGCTCCACCAAGTTCCAATAATTATTTAACCGAAGCTTTCGCACAACTTTAGTCATTGTCTGTCCCCCCCTCCAATAACTGACTATCTTCTAAGACCGCCTGCAATCGACGGTATTCACTAAGTAGAGCTGCTTTCCCGTCCACTGTAATTTCATACGTTTTTCGACGTCCATCATTATTAGTTAATGCAATGAGCCCATCTTTTTGCATACGTGACAGCACCCCATAAAGTGTACCTGGTCCCATTTGCATTCGTCCGCGCGAAACATCCCCGATGGCATGCATCAGTTGATAGCCATGATTCGGACGCATCAGCGCAAGTAGCACATAATACATCGCCTCGGTCATCGGCCCCCCACTATAAGACATGCTCTTCACCTCACTATTATGCCTCACGATATATCGTATAACATAATAGTAGCGAAAAAGGGTAATTTTGTAAATAAATTAATGGTTTGGAAATTCTCTACAGAAAGTAGCTGCTTTCCCTTATACTTAAGTCAATAAACAAAGGAGAATTAGATTAATGAAATTCAAAACATTTGTAGCGCAAGATTTAGAAGCCTGCACGAAAGCCTTTATTGAGGTATTCAACTGTGCGCCATGGAACGATGAATGGACAACAGAAAATGCTACCCGCTATTTGCGGGATTTTTCTCGTACACCTGGCTTTCTAGGGTTATTAGCGATTGAGCAAGATGAAATAGTCGGATTTATTTTCGGTGTTCGACGTATGTGGTGGAGTGGAGAGGAATTTTTCATTCATGAAATGTGCGTAAAGTCACAAAAACAACACACTGGAATTGGAACAGCATTATTAAATCAGCTAGTAAACGAGCTCGCACCTCACGCCATTCAAAACATCACATTACTTACAGACCGCGGCATCCCTGCTGAAGCCTTTTACAAGAAAAATGGCTTTGAGGAAATTGAACGTATTATTTTTTTAAGTAAGGATTTATAGAATATAAAAACATTTATTTGGAGGTACATATGATTAAACATGCTCAAATTTCTGATGTAAAAATTGCAGCTGAGCTCGCATTATTGCTGTGGCCAGACAATGTATTAGAAGATTTCATTTTGAATATGAAAAGTTGTATTACTGGTGAAAATAGCGTAATTTTTTTAGCAATTGATGCTGATCAGGCAATTGGCTTTGCGCAATGTCAGTTGAGAACAGATTACGTAGAAGGTACAGATTCAAGTCCAGTTGGTTATTTAGAAGGGCTCTTTGTTTTGGACAATTACCGTCAGCAAGGAATCGCTCGAACACTTGTTGAAGCATGCGAAAAGTGGGCGCTCACAAAGGGGTGTACAGAATTTGCGAGTGATTGTGAATTAGACAATACCGACAGTTTGAAAATGCATTTAAAGCTTGGTTTTACTGAAGCCAACCGTATTATTTGTTTTACGAAGAAGCTTAAGGAATGAAGGTTTGTCCAAAAAGTATTTACTTTTTGGGTAGCGTCCGTTTAATGTATTATTAATCCGCTGTAGGCTGCTTTTCGTGGTGGTCAGAATAAGAATGAATGCAAAAAACGTCATATCATGTGACAACGCATTCATGACCAACTTCGTGCTGACCCTCATCCTCCGCGCAAAGGGAATGTCCCAGAATCACTTCTCGGTCATTCCCTTTTATAAGCCTTATTTAATCATTTAAAATCGTTTGCTCAAGCACCTTAAAGACACGAAAAGCCCCATCACTTTTATTGGAACAAACGACGGTTTCTACTTGGTTTTTCGGATAATAAGCAGAATGAAAGCTCACACCAGGGTCATAACCCATAACATGATACTTCGTAATTTCATCATTCATTTGGTCAATCCATATCCCATATCCATAAAAACGGTTATAATCCCCATCGGTATTGATATAGGGTTTCAATAGTCTTTTTGTGCACGGCTCACTTAATAACTTAAAATTCATAAGCGCATTCCATACTCGGCTCATATCTTCTACCGTTACAAAAGCTCCACCATCAGAGCCACCTTTTACAGGCAATGAATAACTGTTGGCTCTCCAATTTCCATCGGCAGCATCAATATAGCCAATCGCTGTATTTACAGGCAATGCGTCTAATTCAAAATAGCCAGAATGAGTATTACCTGCCTTTCTAAAAATATGTTCCGCAATATAATCAGCAAATTCCATCTTGCTAATAGTTTCTACAACAAGACCTAATAAAATATAGCCTGCATTATTATAATGGAACCTTTCCCCAACCGGTAGCTTCATCGGTTCATTTTGAAAGAGTGGTAAGAAATCCCGTAAACGACGCATTAAATACATCGGCTTCTTGATCCAAAGCTCTTCAAAGTCGTCCATTATTTCTTCATCAAAGTAATCTGGTATACCGGCAGTATGTGTTAATAGGTGATGAATTGTTATTGTTGGATCAAAATATGGAAATGGACC
Source organism: Solibacillus daqui (assembly GCF_028747805.1). Taxonomy (NCBI): domain Bacteria; kingdom Bacillati; phylum Bacillota; class Bacilli; order Caryophanales; family Caryophanaceae; genus Solibacillus; species Solibacillus daqui. The sequence continues at coordinate 1,418,315 of NZ_CP114887.1, read as the reverse complement.
CGTTAACATTTCCGTTAGCTTCGTTTCAAACGAAAGTTGCCCTTTTTCAACAAGCTGACATATAGCAATCGCTGTGAATAACTTGCAGCCCGATGCTATCCCAAAGCGTGTTTGGGCATTATTCAATACTTCATGTGTGCGGTTAGCATAGCCATAACTAAATTGTTGCAATAACTGGTCATGTTGCTTTACTAAAATTGTTCCAGAAAAATCAATTTCTTTCATAATTACTTTTACGTTTCCATTAACTGTTGACATTTTCATCTTAATTCCCTTCAAATTTGGATTTTTTAAGATAAAAACTGGTTCACTTAAATTTTCTGATTAATTTTCAGAATAAACAAAACTTAGCAATTCTAGTATAACATAGCAATTTTCATCTTCCTAAATTTAGCATTTTCGTTTAGACTTGTTCCCTAACCCCCAAAAAGGTAGCAACGCCATGACGCTGCTACCTTCTTTTTATATTGTTAATACGCCCCGGAAACCACGTGCTGCATAGTAGGAATCTGCTCCGTTATGATAAACGAACACAGTATTATAGCGTCGGTCGCAAAATATAGCGCCACCAAGCTGACGAATTTCATCAGGTGTTGCCACCCAACTAGACGATTTTAAATCAAATTCACCTAATTGCTGTAAGGCACGGTATTGCTCCTCTGTCGCCATCTCAATGCCCATTTCCTTTACGATATCCATCGCACTTGTTGCGGGTGGATGATTTTTACGTGCCTCTAATGCTGCGCGATCATAGCACACACTTCGACGACCTTTTGGACTTTCCTTTGCACAGTCCATGAAAATAAAAGCTCCGTCTTCCGTTGTTCCGACAACATCTGGCTCCCCTGCTGTTTCTTCCATTTGTGCTAAAGACCATAGCTTATCCGGCGAATTGCCAAGCTTTTCTTCAACTTGCGTCCACTCAATCCCTTCATGGCGCTGTAGATTTTTTTCAAAGCGCTGCTGTAGCGTTTCTAATAATTGCTGTTGTTGTTCTGCCGTTAATGCCATCTATAAAACCTCCATCTTTACCTTTAAAATAACGGATATGTAATACTTTCGTCAAATGGAATAGATATACATTCCGTCACATCTAACTAAAAAAGCTTGTTGCGCAATGACTCCTTATCAATTTATATAGATTATAAAAATGCACCTGAAATTACTTTGGTAATATTTTCTCGTCAAGAAGTCTCTTCAAATCAACAGCGATATGAAAATACATTCTAACGACGGGGTTATTTTACAGGAACCATTATTCTCTGCTTAATCAACGTACAGCGCTTTTTTGCCCATTCGTAATGATCGACTGTATTCGCTGCAAAATAGCTATACAAATTACTTGTCTTCGTCCATTTATAATAGTTTTTCGTAAAAATTTCTTCGTCGGTATGTGCTTCGATTAATTTCAATACTCGGTGATGACTTAATGTTATCTTCTTTTGCGCAGCGTTTAATGTGATGTCCTGATAGTTTTCAATAATTTTCGTATTCAGCTGCAGCAAATTTCTCCACTTGTAACCAGGGGCCGGCATAAATGGGGTATCACCATCCATTCCTTCACCATACCACCGTTCAAGCATCACATGCCATTCATATAAATGCATGAGTACATCACGGAAATTCTTTTCTAGAAAATCCGATTCCACAGTCATTGTCCTTTTTCGTGCAGGCACACTTTCGATTATTTCGATCATCTCCGAAAAACTTTGCTGCGCCTGTTCTAGTAAAATTTGTTGTTTTATATTCGGCATTTTAGTATCCCCATCATCTGTTTTTCCTATATTATACTTGAAACCCAACTCGATTAGATTTACTATTCAAAAAATTAAATAATTCATAGTAAACTTCTGAAATTTTTCCAATAGATTTATCACATTATTCGCTCTTCACTGGCAGATACGTTATAATTTCAAAAACTACTGGAGGAAATATTCAATGAAAAAATTAATCGCGATTTCACAGCACCAAATCGAAGCGGATTTTATTTTACGTAATGCGATGGTTGCAGATGTGTTTTTATTACAATGGAAAAAAGCTGACTTAGTCATTGCTAATGGACGTATTATTGCAGTGGATTCGGAAGGAAACTATAAAGCAAAGCATGAAGAAGATGCAAACGGACGTTACTGTATCCCTGGACTCATTGATGCGCATATTCATATTGAATCGTCAATGTTAACACCAGAGCATTTCAGCCGAATTTTACTGCCACATGGTGTGACAACAGCTATTACCGATCCACATGAAATTGCGAATGTTGCGGGTACTAAAGGGCTTTCATATATGATCGACGAGGCACGTCATGCATTGATGGACATTTATTATATGTTACCTTCAAGTGTCCCTGCGACAAGTTTTGAGCATGCAGGTGCAATACTAAAAGCAGCGGATTTAGCGCAATTTACTAAAGATGAACAAGTACTCGGCTTAGCAGAAGTAATGGATTTTGCAGCTGTTTTAAATGGTGATGATGATATGCTAGAAAAAATTCAGCTCGGTTTAGACAATGATATGATTATCGATGGCCATGCCGCTGGACTTAACGCTAAGCAAATTACTGGCTACCGCGCCGCAAACATTCATACCGACCATGAATGCGTAAGTGCGGAAGAAGCTATCGAACGTGTTACACAAGGTATGTTTGTCCTTATGCGCGAAGGCTCAGCTGCAAAAAACGTCCGTGCGATTTTACCAGCTGTTACTGCACAAAATGCACGTCGCTTTGCCTTTTGCACGGATGATAAGCATTTAGATGAAATTATTGAGGAAGGGACAATTAACGCCTCAATCGTAATAGCTATAAAAGAAGGCATGGATCCTTTACAAGCGATTCAAATTGCCTCTCTCAACGCCGCGGAATGCTATCGCCTGCACAATGTTGGAGCTCTAACAGCTGGCTTCCAAGCAGATTTTGTTTTACTTGATGATCTTGAAACAATGCAAATTGCCGCGGTATGGAAGCGCGGTGAAAAAGTGGCTGAAAACGGAGTTATGCTATCGTCTGTTGCTACTCTAACTGAAGTACCAGCAAGTATTTTACAGTCTGTACAATTACCTAACATTACAGTAGAAGATTTCAAACTGCCTTTAACGCAATCATTAGTAAATATAATCGAAATTATTCCGCATCAAATTATCACAAAAAAATTAACCGCACATGTCGATATAGTTGACGGTGAATTCGTCCCAAGTATCGACAAGGATTACTTGAAAATCGCCGTTTTCGAACGTCATTTACAGCGCGGCACAAAGAGCGTTGCCATCGTTCATGGACTTGGTTTACAGGCCGGTGCTGTTGCGACTACGATTTCTCATGATTCGCACAACGCAATTGTTGTAGGAACTAATGATGAAGATATGGCGACAGCACTCAATGCACTCCAAGAAATGCAAGGTGGACTTATCGTCGTTAAAGATGGAAAAGTATTAGCACAAATGGCACTACCTATTGGTGGCATTATGACCAATGTTGATGCAGCTATAGCAACAAAGGAGCTACACGCAGTTCATGAAGCACTGCATATACTGCACCCGACCTTATCTTTCCATCTATTTTTAACGCTATCCTTCCTAGCATTACCGGTTATCCCTACACTTAAATTAACGGATACTGGGTTATTTGATGTTGAAGCGTTTGAGCATATTAATATTGAAGTGAAATAATTAAAACCGAGAACAAAAGTAAAAAATCAATTTTGTTCTCGGTTCACTTTTATAAAATTCACTTCCTTGGAATAACCACCGCGTTACAAGCCTTTTCATAAAATTCAAGTGGACCTGCCTCACCAAGTACCGCATATTCATAGCCAATTTCGTTCATTTCATTTAACGCCAAGTGTAGCAGTGTGAAGCCTACCATGCGAGAACGGTTTGTCTTTAACGTTCCCATTGGCCCAAATATTCCTTTCCTATTACGCGAAACATCATAGCAAGCGAAGCCGATAATATACTCATCTTCTAGTGCAAGAAAAATTGGAATTTGCTCCTGTGCAAAACCGTTTTCAATTGATTCTACCCATCCAACACCAAACTGCGTCTCGACAAAGTCAACAATCGCTATTTGATCTGTTGGATGTGCTCGGCGAAATGTCGTTTGCTTATTAAGTTTACTCGGAAATATATAGTTTCGTAAATGCACAATCATATCACGTGCTTTACAAACAATATCGTGCATCCCCGGGACATCGAGCCCTTTTAAAATTTCTAGCGTTTTTGGATCATCACTTCTAAAAATTCCATCTGCCAAATGCCCTTCGTTGATGACAAGCTGACCATAACGATGCATACGCTGCTCGGCGATTTCAAGCACTTGCCTTGTTGCCTCTGATACTTTCATCATAAACGGTTCAATATTTGTTCCTTCAACAGAATCTACTCGATATAGCTCATTGATTTTCTCATGTAATACATCCTTCAACTGCGGATAACTCCTATTTAATTCCGAACAAACTCCTGTTTGCTCTTCTGACATCGCAAGTAAAATATGCACTGGATACACAAGCCCTGTTGTTACTCGCGCAATATCCTCAGCTTTTGTTAAGATACGTTTACTTCGATCCGTAAATTTCAACCAAATTCCCCCTACCCATACAACTCATTTTCTAATTTTCTTATTATTCTTCATTACCTAAAATATTCCCTTCTATTTGATTTATCCCTCGGCTTATTGCTCAAATTCAAACATCCCCAGCTCAATTGAATATTGTTCGCCTTCATTAATGTCATATTGAATCATTCGATACATATTTACCAGCTTCTGTGCATCTTCTGACAATTCATCTTCCGTAACAAATTCCCCGTCTGATTGTACTAAATACTCTCCCCAACGAATAACTGGTACTGTTTTTTTGACTTCATCCAGCATGACATAATAGGGTGTTAACGTTACATTCAACTGCTCCAAAACAATCGAACTCATGACATTCGGGCTAACAATGGAATAATCTAAGGCAGGCGTTTCAAAATTGCTATAAACAAAATAATCCGTTTGATAAAAGGCTAAATTCTCGTGTTTACTCTCATCAAAACTTTCAAATATTTCTGATGGCAAATGATCCCCGAAAAAGAACACTGTTATAGGCTTATCGATTTGATTAATTTCCTCTATAAAATTCTCAGTCTCCCCATCTGTATAATGAATACCTTGAACATATGTTTCGATTGCAGATTTCTTTTGTTCATCTAACTCATTCAATACTTGAAATTGATTAGAATACTGCCCCTCTTTATAAGGAAGATGATTTTGCATCGTTGTTAACAACATAAATAAATTATTATCTTCTTGATCTTTTACAATATCTAACACTTCTTGATAAGCTGATTTGTCGCTTATATACTCACTATTATCGACCATTTCCTTATAGGATAGATCTAGATCGCCTCCATCATAATAAAAGCGATCAAATCCAAACTTTTCAAAAACCTCTTTCCTCCTATATAGGCCTGCATTATAAGTGTGCACGGCCGTTTTTTGAGAAAATACATTGGTTAGATTCGGCGCTTCTTTTAAGTTAGGTACAAGCAATGTGTAAGGAATCGTTAGTGATGAATCGAAATAAGTTGTGCTAAACCCTGTTAAAACTTCATATTCAACATTGGCTGTCCCACCACCGTAACCGGAACCCAACATTACCCCTGAAGTTGTTTCATTCTTTAACGACCTAATGTACGGAATCGGATCATCAGAAAGTTGCAGTGAAGGAATTCTCAAAGGGTCAACAAAACTTTCACTTAAAATAAAAATAACAATGTGATTTTTTAAACTATCCTTTCCGTCATTCCCTGCTTTAGCCTTTTCTTTATATTCGTTAACAATTTTTCTCACAGCTTCATAGGAATAGTTTTCAGGCTGCTCCCCCATCACTTGAATATCTAGATTTTTTATAAAACCTACAATTGGACCATTTGAACTGTAATCTTCCGTCAAATCCCAATAAACATCCGTAATACCGAAAGCTGATGCCATTACTCGAAATGGACTAAATGGGTGATTACTATAATACATACTCATAATAATTAACATTAAAATGAATGCACTTCCTATTCTCTGTTTCGTCGTAAAAATCACATTTGATTTGATTTTTGTAACGAGTAGAAAAGCTCCTACTAGTAATCCAAGAATAACGAATAAAACCATCACATGAATTTCGTTCAGCATTTTAATAATAGAAGTTATCTCAAAAATTTGAGTAAAATCACTTGGTAATAGTGGTTCGCTTCGATAGCTTATCTTCAAATAATCTGCGAATGCGAATAACATGACCATGCTAAAAAACGAAAACCAAGCATACTTTTGACGATTAAATACAACAAGACCACATAGATAAAACACAAATAACACCAAAACTCCGAACAGATAACGCTGCCAATAATAGACCGTATTTTCCCAGACATCTTGAAAATGAAACTGACTATGAAAAGTAAGTAAAATGAATTGCGCTACGAGTAAAAATAAAATAGTCAGACCACCATTTTTAAATTTTTTCATAATACCAACCTTCTTTTCTTAAAATTTTTGAAATGTAACCTGTTGTATTTTATTTAAAATTCTTTTGAAGAAGCTGGACAATAATTACGGAATTTCAATTTTTTTTAGCTTCTAATATTCGTAGAAATTATCCTGCTATGAACACAGCACTAAATGAAAGTACCCATTTGTTCAAAATACGTTAAATTACATCTGGCTCGTTTATTCTTAATCATAAAAAGCTGCTTGAAATCGTTGTAATCATGCCGATTTCAAGCAGCTTTGTTTTTATTTGATTCTCCACAAAATTTCCCTTGAAAAGTAAACAAATGTACAAACCAATTGATAAACCGGACATATTAATACCTCAAAAGGTTGGTGAAAATTACATGATTTTTGAAGATACTTCCGGTCAGCGTTGGGTTAGAATAAAAATTTTTTTATCTATGGTTGTATTTACCTTTCTAATTGCACTGTCGCTCTATGGATTAAATCATTACAAAATTATTCATTTACCATTAATCAATATAATTACTACAAATTTTGTTACTGTTTTAATAAAAGTTTTTTCAGCCTATTTATTGATCACTATCATACTAGGCTTCCTAAGAATGCTAATCATCATCTTTTTTTGTTTTAGACAACACAAAAGAAAGAAAATTATTCAAGAGTATTATTCCATAAATAAGCCTTATCTAAAACTGTTTAGACCGCGAGTTAGTGTGATTGTACCTGTTTATAACGAAGAAGTTATCATTAGACGAACGATTAAAGCTCTATTAAAAAGTGAATACCCATTAACAGAGATCCTTATCATTGATGATGGTTCGACGGATCGAACAGCTTATGTCGTCAGCAAATATTTTTCGCACACTCCAAAAGTCAAATTACTTCAAAAAGAGAATGGTGGAAAGGCTTCCGCACTGAACCTTGGTTTTAAAAAAGCGCTAGGAGATATTATTATTACCGTTGATGCAGATACAATATTTAAGCCAGCTACTATTGATGAATTAGTAAAAAATTTTTCAGATTCGAATGTCGCCGCCGTTACAGGGAATTGCAAAATCGGGAATTTGCATAATCAACTGCTAATTTGGCAACATATCGAGTTTGTTACGACACAAAATTTAGACAAAAGGGCCTTTGAGGAACTAAGTTGTATAACAGTTGTCTCCGGTTCAAATAGTGCGTGGCGTAAAAGCGTCGTCGAGAAACTAGGATATTTTCATCATGATACTCTTGCAGAAGATACGGAACTTACACTTAGAATTTTGAATGCTGGACACAAAATTATTTATGATGATCGTGCCATTTCTTACGAGGAAAGCCCTGAAACTATTAAGGAGTTCGTAAAGCAGCGCTATCGGTGGTCTTATGGTATCTTACAAGCCTCATGGAAACATAAAAAATCCATCCTTACCTCTCGTAACAAAACACTAAAATATTTTGCCGTACCAAGCTTGTTATTTTCCTATTTACTTTTTTTAACCGCTCCAATTATAGATATCCTTTTTATCCTTGCAATTTCAACAGGGTCAACTAGCATTTATTTGTTTGCTTTACTATTTTATTTTACGGACACCTTAAATTCGTTTTTAGCATTTAAGATTGAAAATGAAAAAATGAAGCCGCTGCTATGGATTTTTTTACAAAGAATCGGCTATCGTTATTTGCTAGGCTATGTCACATGGAAAGCGGTAATCGCGGCTTTACGTGGAAATCATGTACGCTGGGATTCATTAATACGGACAGGAAATAACGTTTACAAGTAAGTTCTCTTGAATATAGATTTTATACCTATATGTAATTAGATATGTTGAATATCCTATTCCGAGGGAGTGATACTTTGAAAATTGCTATTCATCAACCAAACTATATTCCTTGGATTGGCTACTTCGACAAAATAGATCAAGTAGATAAATTTGTATTATTAGATAAAGCACACCATTCAAAAAGTGGATTTCTTAACCGAAATAAAATCAAAACTCCACAAGGTGAATTCATGCTAACTGTGCCATTAAAGACGAAGCAAAAACCTATAAACGAAATTCACATTGCGAACAATAGTAAATGGCAAGAAATTCATTGGAAAATAATCGAAGCGAACTATAAAAAATGCCCATACTGGAGCGATTATCGGCATGGGTTTGAGCAAATATACAGCAATAAATGGGATAAAATCGCAATGTTAAATATTGCACTCATCGAGCACATTAAATCGCTATTAATGATTACAACTGAACTACTGCTCGAATCTGATTTCGAAATAGATTTTGGTCAAAGAAATTCACGAAATGTAAACATCACATCTCATTTAAATGGTGACGTTTATTTATCAGGTACGGGTGCACAAGTATATAACGATCCTAGCGAATTCCATGCTCAGCAAATCCAACTTGTCTATCAAAATTTCAAACATCCTATTTACCCTCAACGTTTTGGGAATTTCCAGCCTAATCTTTCTATAATAGATATGCTCTTTAATTGTGGACCTGAAACAATCAACATCATTCGTCATAATCGACTTTAAATTCGATTGAATAAAGACATTAACAGGAGGTGAATCGATGATTACATTAGGAGCTGAAAGAATATTAATCATTGCTCCACATGCTGATGATGAAGTGCTTGGCTGTGGAGGACTTATTGAAAAAGCTTGTCGACATAATAATCAAGTCAAAGTTATTGTTGTTGCTGTTGGGGATATTATTCACACCCATAACAATCAACTTGTATTGGCTTCAACCCGTATTAAAGAACTGCAAGATGCTTTGGAAGTTCTGGGTTGTAACGATTTCGAAGTGATCTATAACGATAAAGATTCCTTACTTGACACCATCCCTAAAAATGAACTGGTTGCTAAATTAGATAAAATTATCAGTAGTTATGAACCTACTATGGTATTTATTCCCCTCCCTAGCTATCACCAAGACCATAACGTTTTATTTGAAACCTGTTTTGCTGCACTTAGACCACGTACAAATCAAAATATAAAATTAATTGCCATGTATGAATATCCGCTTATTTCATGGCAATACCAAAAATTTTGGAATACGGGCGAATTATATTTAGATATCTCTCAAACATATCAAAAGAAAATCGATGCCTTTTTAAAACACGCCTCCCAAAGACGCCCTCCTAGAAACCTTCTTTCACCTGAAAGTGTCTTGAAATGGGCAGAAATGAGAGGGTTTGAAATCGGCATTCCATATGCAGAAAAGTATTATATATTACGTTCTCATATTCTTTAACGACCTTCTCATAAAATAATGGAGAGGAGACTTTTCCATGACTAAAAAAAATATAAAAAAAAATTTTGTTCCACATAATCGACCAACTTTAGGGAAGCAAGAGGAAAAAGTTGCAGTAGAAGTAATTCGTTCAGGCTGGATTGCCCAAGGTAACGCAGTAGAAAATTTCGAAAACGAAATATGTCAGTATTTAGGTTTACCATCAGGTTCAGCAGTTGCCGTTTCAAGCGGCACTGCTGCTCTTTATATGACACTCGCTATTTACAAAGCAAAAGATAAAAATATCGCCATTCCATATTACTGTTGTTCGTCGGTAAGAAATGCCGTAACATTAGCTGGGGGTAACCCAATTTTAGTGGACAGTAAAATGGATTCTCCCAATATTAATATGGAGACCGTTAATTCTTCTATGGACATTGCAATCATTCCACATCTTTTTGGAATACCACAAAAAATATCCAAAGGTCTTTCCAAAACCTTTATTATTGAAGATTGCGCCCAGTCATTAGGTGCCTATGTAGATGATGTTCCCGTTGGATTGCAAGGAGATGTCGGTATATTTTCATTTTATGCGACAAAATTAATCACTTCTGGTGGTCAGGGCGGTATGATTGTCTCTAGAGATTCTGCCTTTATTAAAGAACTAAAAAACTATCGAACATTCAATCAAATGGACATTCAAAAACACTTGTTTAATTTTCAAATGACGGATTTACAGGCCGCCATTGGGAGTGCACAATTACGCCGATTTACGAGTTTTTTGAAAAGAAGGGAAGAAATTTATCTTCAATATAAAGACGCAAATATCCCCTTACTCAATTATGAAAGTGGTATACAACCCGTTCGATTCCGAGCTATTTTACAAACACCGATACAAGCTGAAATTATCACCGCACTAGCAAAATATAATATTGCAGCAGCCATTCCAATACAACAGTCAGAATTAATTGGATTAAGTGATAACTATCCAAATGCTTCTTATTGGATTCACAATACGGTTTCATTACCAATCTACCCTTCACTTCGAAATGAGGATGTCAAAAGAATTATTAAAGTCGTTCGTAAACTTTTGTGAACCCATAATTGTGTACAACACTTAAAATAGGAATCGGATAAACGATATTTGTTGTACGAAATGTTCAGTCTTATTTAATATACATTTACTTCGATCAGTAAATTTCAATATTACCCCCTATTATTACGGAAACGGAAAGATCATCCATCCTAATACAAATGAAACAAAGATAAATAACAATAAAAATAACGATATCCCAAGCCCCCAAAAACCTAATAAACGAGTGTTTTTCGAAAAAATAGCGGGCCATGAGAAAATAAATCCAATGCCAATAAAAATAATGAAATAATCTAACAGCACCATCGAATAATTCGTCAACATATCTATATTAAACAATAGTAAGATAAATAAACCACTGACAATCGATATCCACGCTGCGATTGCCGATAATTTTGCTTGCTTTAATTTGCCCAGTTCCATAATTTCACCTCACCTATTTTCATTGTGCGAATTAAATTTGTTTCACGTAGCTTTTCAATTTCTTTTTTAGGCCCAGTCACAACGACCGCATATGTTTTTATACCATGTTCATTTATATAAGCAATTCGTTCGTTTAGTTCTAAGTTTTTAGCGCTCGATACTTCAGTTGCCAGCTCTTCATATTGAACGATAAAATCTAAGATGTCCTTAAATGCTTGCTCGTTACTTTCTGCGTTTCTAAATGGAGACCAATACGTATTGTCAACTTGCACTGGATAACCGATTGGCGATACAACATTACCATCCGCACTTAAATTCGAGTGCTCCACACCAGTATCTACTGCCGCCCAAACGACATCGACATTTTGAAAACTGCGGCGGATTTCATCGACTGTAGTGAGCTCATTTAGTGAAATATATGCTTCAACAACTGTTTCAGCTGGAAGTCCGCTTAATATCTTCCATTCTTTTGACGAATTAATTTCTGAACGATTATCCGGATGTGTAAGCCAAGGACTTGTTTCCGTTGGATATTTTCTTGAAACACGTTCTAACGCTGAATTCACCTCTTTTTTCGTCAAACCACCAATTGTATAGCGCATATCATAGGTGTTCACTTTAAAATCCTCTTTCCCAATTCGCTTATATTGGTCAAACTTCAGTTGCATCGAAAATGGGGTGAATTCCATATCAAACTCTAATTCCTCTAGTGATGTATTCGGCTCTGTCACGTAAAGTGTTTGACTTGTAACGTCCATTAATGTAGTCGATTTCGTCACAAATGCATAATAAAAAAATGTAAACATATAGCTTACCGGTAAAATCATTAGTAGCACCGTGAGCATCCCTAAAACAAGCTTAATTTTTGACAGTGACACGGTACGTTTCATTTGTTTCGTAAGCTTCTGCTGCTCTTCCTGTTCGAGCTGGTGCTCTTTACTCGCGGCGATTAATTTTTCGTACTCATCCATCCTACAAACCTCCTTTTTCAATTAAACTTCTCATTTTTTTACGCCCTCTTAACAAATGACTTTTCAATGTGTTTAGCTTCATATCTAATATTTGCGCAGCCTGTTCATTTGTACAATCCTGAACATCACATAATAAAATGGCCTGTTTTTCAAGTGGATTTAGTTGATCAAGTAAATTTAACAGCGTTGTAAAACTATCTTGCTGTACAAAAATCATTTCCGGTGTTGTATAGTCAACGCATTCGACTTGCTCGTATGGCTCACTTCGCTTCTCTTTGCGGCAGTGATCTATGTATGAATAATAGGCAACTTTGAAAAGCCAGGGTTTTAGTTCATAAATGGGTTGAGCAAGCAATGTCACATGCGCTTTATAAAACGTATCTTGTAACAAATCTTCAGCTGTCTCGGGGTGTCGACAAAGTGAAAATAAGTAGCGATAAATATCATTTACATAGGTCGAGTAAAGTCGTTCCAGTTCCATTACTTCCCACCTTTCACCTTATCCTCGAATAAACGCTCCAAAAGGTTGCAAAAAAAATCAAATTATTTAATTCATAGCGTAACATAATCCATTTCTTGTTATGTAAAATCTTCCATAATAATTTTAGAATAGTTTGGTACAATTAACCAAAACCATTTGATACAACTAACATGGATACATGGACTCAAGAACAGTGGCAAAAATTTGTTTGGGGAAGAAAAAGATCATGTAGGCAATCAATTATTACTGATGAATGATAACTATTTAAATATAAAAATATATTCAATTCGGGCAATGGAAAATTGATGATAGCATTTATAATTTATCTCATGAAAAGCCTCTTTATTTTAAGAAGCTTTCTGGGGTTAGGGGGTTTCAAAAGTGTGTAAAGCGTACTTATTTTGAAGAATGGGACAAGGTTACAATTGAAATAAACATTCTCGATGCAGAATCAAATACTAGTATTAGAGAGCTTGAATTTCAAATAAATAAGCATTATATCCAGATTTTTTAGTAACATACAATTCCGAGGCACTGACAGTATTCTTGTGTAAATAACGCTTCAGTCTTTTCGGATAAACTGTCATTTTGCATAAACCGCATATTTCATGATAAAAAATGCGGTTTATGAATTTGATTTAAGGAAGATTAATTTGCCACGAAACACCAAAACGGTCATTTATCCAGCCGAATTTTTTACTAAAGCCGTAATTGTTTAATGGCATGAGTGCTTGGCCGCCTTCGCTTAGCTGCTCGTACAGATTGTCCAGCTCCTCCTCGGAATCACATGTAATATAAATCGAGAACGAAGGAGTAAAGGTAAACTGATGTTTAATATTACTGTCAATACACATAAATTCTTGCCCTTTTAACGTAAAAGTAGCCTGCATCACCGTTCCTTCGTCTCCGCCAGCTTCATTTGCTCCGTAACGAATAATATGAGTAATTGCTGAATCTTCAATAATGGATGTATAAAAATTCATTGCCTCTTCTGCTTTTCCATCTTGGAACATTAAAAATGGCGTAATTTTCCTCATAATAACTTCCCCTCCTGAAATTGTTATATTTTTATTATAAATCAATTTTAATGCGGATAACCATGTGATTTCACTAATCTTAGCCTATACTTATGTCTTAATTCGACAAAAATGATGTGGCATAACATTCTGAGTTGCTTCAAATAAATGGAGTTTCTAATATCCTTGTCAATTGTTCTAATAAGTGCTCGAAATGTTCTAATATAACCCAAGTTTCTTCTAATATCCCAGACCTATCTTCTAATATCCGCTCGAATGATTCTAATAACCAATATAAGCATTTACTTATAAAATACACTGTGCTATTTTATATAAGCAAATACTTATTTATTTTGGAGGAAATGATGGATTTAGACTTACTTGAAAAACAATTAAAAGCATTAGCAGATAAAAACCGCCTGACTTTGCTTGCTTGTATGAAAAATGGTGAAGTATGTGTATGTGATTTTGTGGAGGTGCTTCAAATCTCTCAACCCGCAGTGAGTCAACAACTGAAAAAATTGAAAGATGCAGGCATTATTTTGGAAAGAAAAGATGGCACATGGAAGTATTACCGCTATGCTGACGATTTAGCTGACGTCGTAAAAGCCGTGATAAATGAATTACAAGCTACAACATGCCGATGTGAGGGTACATCATGTTCATCTTAGCTGCTTTAATTTTTATCGTGACTCTTATTTTTATTATTTGGCAACCCAAAAACCTGAATATCGGCTGGTCTGCGATGGCGGGGGCTACCATTGCCCTTTTATGTGGGGTCGTTAATTTGTCAGATGTTGCTACTGTTATTGATATTACGTGGAATGCAACATTGTCATTTATTGCAATCATTATTATTTCACTCATTTTAGATGAAATCGGCTTGTTTGAGTGGGCTGCACTACATATGGCAAGAGTCGCTAAAGGAAGCGGCTTCAAGCTCTTCATTTACATAAGTTTACTTGGAGCAATCGTTGCCGCGCTTTTTGCCAATGATGGGGCTGCACTTATTTTAACGCCGATTGTTCTTGCAATGGTGCGCCATTTACAATTTAAAGAGCAAATTATTTTCCCTTTCGTTATCGCCAGTGGCTTTATTGCCGATACGACAAGTTTGCCTTTTGTCGTTAGTAATTTAGTGAATATTGTTTCTGCGGACTTTTTTGAAATCGGCTTTGTTGATTATGCACTTCGCATGGTGATACCAAACCTATTCTCGATTATCGCCACGATTTCAGTACTCCTGATTTATTTCCGTAAATCCATACCAAAGCAGTTTTCACAAGCACTATTAAAAGAACCAAAGCACGCGATTAAAGACCCGTTTCTGTTCAAATGGTCTTGGCCTATCCTTTTGTTACTTGTTATTGGTTACTTTTCAAGCGAATCCTTAGGTGTACCGGTATCCTTAATTGCAGGAATTATTACCGTGATTACACTATTACTTGCTCGAAATCGTCCAGCAGTTGACACAAAAAAGGTGATAAAAGGTGCACCTTGGAATATTGTCTTTTTCTCGATCGGTATGTATGTCGTTGTGTACGGCCTCGGCAACGCTGGCTTAACAAACTATTTAGCCAAACTAATTGAATGGACAGCCAATCAAGGATTATTATTGGCCACAATCGGAATGGGCTTTTTAGCTGCCTTTTTATCGAGCATTATGAATAATATGCCAACTGTGATGATCAATGCTTTAGCAATTGCCGAAACAACTACGAACGGTGCGATAAAAGATGCACTTATTTACGCAAATGTTATTGGCTCTGATTTGGGGCCAAAAATTACACCCATCGGCTCTCTTGCAACACTCGTTTGGCTCTATGTGTTAAGTGAAAAAGGCGCCAAAATTTCTTGGGGTACTTACTTTAAAACAGGAATCACCTTAACGATTCCCATTTTATTCATTACATTACTCGGACTATATGTATCACTACTACTATATTAGGAGCTTATTATGAAGAAAACGATTTACTTTTTATGTACAGGCAATTCGTGTCGATCACAAATGGCAGAAGGTTTTGCAAAAAAATACTTACCTGATTGGGAAGTAAAAAGCGCGGGAATTGAAGCGCACGGCTTAAATCCAAATGCCGTCAAAGCAATGGCAGAGGTCGGAGTCGATATAACTAATCAAACTTCGGATATCATTGATGAAACCATTTTAAATTATTCAACGCTCATCGTAACTCTTTGCGGTGATGCAGCGGATAAATGTCCGATGACACCACCACATATAATGCGCGAACACTGGGGCTTTGATGACCCTGCTAAAGCTATAGGGACAGACGAAGAAAAGTGGCTCGTGTTCCAATCCGTGCGAAATGCGTTTGAAACACGTATTAAAGAGTTTGCAGGGCAAAAATAATGCGCATACACCATTCAGGAAATAAGTCGACACAGTTTTTCACTGCTTATATGCAGTTACTGATACAAGCTGAAGTTGTTGAAATTGAGAAGCTGAAAATTTATATGGTAAATCAATTTTTCAACGGCAATATCGATTCACTAGGGCCGATTTCAAAAGCGAATTTTATTCAAGCGTTGAATGAATTACAACTGCCAAAACTTTGATTTAGCAATGGCTATATATCAAGAATTCCGATCATACACCACTTCTAAACATAAGAAACAAGCACCCTAGCTTGTTTCTTTTGCTTGCTTCTATCTATAAAATTATTGAATTAAATAACTTTCCTTCAAATTCGGATAACCGAACAAATCATGCCCCTTTCGAATAAAGTTTTTAGGATAATACATTTTACGATAAGAGTCATATAAAGCAATTCTACTAGTAAAAATCGTTTCAAAGCTATTTCTAGAATACTCCAACAAATTCGGATATATTGGAACAATTAAGCAATCATAATTTTCAAGTTTCTCTTCATTTTGAGCATCCTTCACCGTTAAATGATCCACTTGTATAAGTGGACTACCCATTATTCTTAATAGATCAACAAACTTTTCCTTATTAACGATATAGCCTACTTTAAATGAGGCTGAAGGAATTACAATATCAATTGGGTTACTATGAAGAGCAATTTTTGATTCATCTAATATCGATACCTCTTTCGCAAACTGATAGAAAAATGCCTGCAAATGCTGTTCCAGTAGCTTTGAAACATCTGATTTATAATAAAGGTAAAATGTGCCGCCATACTCTAGCTTTTCAGTCCAATTATTTTCATCCACAATCGATGACGATATTTTTCTTGCCATTTGAGAAGGAATTGTCTGAAGCAAAATATTACATATAATCGGCTTTGCTAAATGGTAATTTGGGTTTGCAGTTAATACATATTGATTTGTTACATTCTGTTTTATTATAAAAGCACCTGAATAAAATCCTTTATATTGTATTGAAAATTCTATTTGAGCAAGTACTAACAAAAGCTCTTGTAATGTGCCATCATAATCAAATATTAGACACTGATTTGAATAGTGAATGCCCTTTAATTTCGCTCGATATTGCATATAGCTTCCATGATTAAAAGACTTTAACAACGAATTGACAATTTGCTGCATCTCCATTGGTTGTCCTGTATGCCAATAAAGGCTGGTCCTCATATAAAAAATAAATTTCCCTTGTTTTTGTTCCCAGTGGAAAGCCAAATCCCCTTCACCATGTTCATCAACCAGTCTGCTAAATAAATGCGAGACAATCCAAGCTGATTCTGTATCAGTGACCGTTAGTGGATCTATGTTTAGTTGTGCATTATAAATAGGTATTGTTAATTGGCTTGGCAGTGGATTTTGCTTGAAAAACAGCGATGAAAAGATAGTTGTAACGAGCGCTTCAGGCAAAGGTTCAACATCTAAAATTTTTAAGATTGCACGTGATAATTTAGGGTCATTTAAACTTTCCTCTACTATTTCTTCAACATTTTTATGCCAAATAATTTTCGATTTGTTGCCTCTGCCTTTACCAGGTATATATGTTAACCATCCTTGCTGCTCATACTTTTTTAAATTACGAGCCGTTTGTTTCACACTCAATTGTAAATACTCAGCTATGTCATGAATTGCTAATGCTTCTGATTTTAATGCCCATAATTTCAATAAATTGATCATTTACATCACCTTTTAAAAGGAGACATTTTTAATATAATTGTCCATTTTTAATCTCCTATGTCTACTTTATAGTTTCATTATAAAGAAAAGGCTGGTGAATGGGATGCCCTATGTAAAAAAAATATTTTTTATTCAATTTTCACTTGAATTAATAAGCGGTGCATTTTTAGTGTTAAGCTCTTGGACTATTTTTGCAACGACCGGAAGCTTGCTATTAACTGGGCTTTACATTAGCTTAGGATTTGTTCCTAGCTTAATTGCCAATCTATATATCGGAGCGATTGTCGATCGACGAGATAGCAAAAAGATGATTCAAATTGCCATAATTGTTATAGCAATCGCACTTTTAAATACGCTATTTAGTTTTCAAATGGATACAATCTATATGCTGTACTTATCACAAATGCTTTTACAATTAGGTGGTAGTATTTTTAGACCATCCATACAAGTTTATATGACACATCTTTTTGAACATAACCAATTACCTTACCTATTTACAAAGTCCGCCTCTATTTCAATTTTTGGCGGAGTAGTTGGTACCTTTATCGCCAGCCAACTTGTAGATTACTCGAATATATCTATTTTACTACTTATGCTTTGTTTCATAGCGATTACTTTAGCGATTTCTTACACATTACCTAAAACAGTTCAAGCAAAAAACCAGATTCAAACTACGATTCATCAAGATTTGAAAGATGGCTTTCGTTACATTAAAACTAAACCGATATTTTGGAAACTCTTCGTTATACTTGGATCTGGTCAAGTTATTACTCATTGCACAACAGGATTTTTAGCTGCCTATACGTATGAAACAGTTGCAAATAATGCGACTGTTTATGGTTATTTACAAATAATATTAACAATAGGTGGCATCTCAATCGGATTATGTTCAAAGCAATTCTTAACAAAATTAAGCAATATTTTCTCACACACTGCATTTTTGATACTTAGCATAGCCTTGATACTTTGTGTATTTAGTAAAAGCTATATTGTTATTTTTATCTGCTTATTTTCAATAGGTTTGTTAACAACATGGATTCGAAGCCACTTTCAAGCAGTTCAACAAATGCATACTGCTACGGGCTTTAATGGTAAAATGGCGAGCTTTCGAATGATTATCAATCAAGGAAGTGTTGTTTGTATAAGCCCACTCTTAGGTGTCATTGCCTCTGTAATAGGAACGAACTATATTTTTTTAATATTAGCGATTATTTCAATGGCTTCGTACTTATTAATTGGAAACATGTATTCTATTAATGCAGACAGTGTGAGATAAGGAAATAAAAAAACGTCTTCATAGGAATTTCGAAGACGTTTTCATTCTTTAATCAATCTTTACTTACAATACCAAAAATCACCTTAAATTCATTACGATTCTTCTTTTTAAGCTTTATGCCTTCCTTTAAATCAAAAATAAGCACCGTTTTCCAAATCCAAACTCGTATATAGGCAGAATGAAATTGAATTGGGCCAACAATACCCTTCTCTTCGTATTCTGTGCCATCCGCTAATTCCGTTTCTGTTCGTACAAGCCATGTATTACCGATGCCAAATTCGATAAATTTCATACTTTAGCTCCTCAAATTTTTCGTAAACCCTGTACTTTTCGCAGCGTATCCTAATCGCTCATAAAATTGATGCGCTGCCTTACGTTCATCTCGATTCCCACTATTTAATGTAACTGCCACACAATCGTTGTTACTTGACCAATTATCCACTTCCTGCATTAAGCACTGCCCGATATTCTTTCGACGATGCTTTTCATCTACAACTAACGCTAAAACCCTTACATATGGCCCATCAAATTCAAACGCCCATTGTTTCATTAATCCTGCAAACCCAACTACTTCCCCTTCAAGCTCAGCAATAAAGATGTGATAGTTTGGTAAATTTAATAGCTTTTCAAAACGATTTTGCAGTTGAGAAGAGGTGGTAGGATAACCGAGCTGTGTCATTAATTGTGTTAGTTCAAGAATATCTTCCTTTTTGAATCGACGAATTTGCATAGAATACCTTCCTTTCATTTATCCTAATTGTAATATTTGTAACAAATGTAATACACCGTTATTCATAAGGTACCGTGAAGATCTCCCATTTCCACCCAGTCAAGTTTTCATCATTTCACTTACATTCCCTTAATTGATGGATAAAAACTCCAAATCTATTAAACTAACCACGTTAAAATGCATTTCAGCGCGGATTAACACCTAAAATAACAATCGATTTAACCTGTTTATAAACTATTTGTAACATTCCTCAACTAACATTATATTACAATTTATACTATTAAAGGAGGGATTCGATGTTAGTGAAAGATGAACAAGATGTATATGATTTATTAGATTCTTTATTAAGAGAGCCCACACAATTTTGGGATTCGTTTTATAAGGATCGTAAAGAAAAGGAAATTCCATTTTTTTGTGACCGCGTTGACGAGCATTTAAAGAAGTATGTTGAAAACAATATGATTCAACGTGGTCGCGTACTTGAAATTGGCTGTGGCAATGGACGAAATGCAATTTATTTAGCTAAAAATGGCTTCTCAGTAACAGCTGTTGATTTATCACAGGAGGCTGCAAATTGGGCGACACAACAGGCTAGCTTGGAAAATGTGGATATTGAATTTTACTGTGAAAATATTTTCAATTTAATATTTCCAAATGAGTCATTTGATTTTATTTACGATTCTGGCTGTTTTCATCACCTAGCACCACACCGAAGAATTACTTACATTCAATTTCTTCAACACCATTTAAAACATGATGGCTATTTTTCAATTAGTGCCTTTAAAGAAAATGGCAAGTACGGTGGCTCCGCTCTTGCTGATGAGCAATATTATATGGATCGAAGCTTACATGGTGGTATTGGCTACTCGAAGGAAAAATTAAAAGTAATTTTTAAAAGATTTGAAGAAATTGAAATACGTGATATGCAGTACGACAATTTAACGCAGGATGAATTTGGTTTAGAGGATTTTGTTGTTAGCTTATTTAAAAAGTAAAACAAATATAAGCTTTACACATTTTAATCGAACATCTTTTCAAATTTATCAAAATTGACCAACATATGTTGAACCATAAACGCCTAGTAATATCCTGTCTTTTAGGATTATACCTTTTGCATTATAATTCCTCCTCCATATTTTATAAATTGGACTGAGTTAATTTTATCTGTACGCATGACTATTTAGTTACTTTCAAGAAGATTTAAACTGATTTTACTTAAACGACAAATAACGCCCACCTGTTTTTCAGGGGGCGCTTTCTATTTATGATATATATCTATCATTAACAAGGTACAAATATAAATCTAAATTTGACATCTGGAAGAAAGTATTTATTTTGTATATAAATGCTTCACAAAATTCTTTTTCTTTTTCTCTTTCAATTTCCCTTTCATATGTAAGTGTAATTCCAATTTCCCCTTCATCAGGCGGATTTAACAATACCCCTGTTTCAAAAATTAAAACGTTTGTCATCGCAGCTATATTTAAAATTGCCATTTGAAGAATCGTCGTTTCACGTACCGTAAAATGTTCTTGTAAATGGCCATTCACCTCAAATTTTAAAAATGTCATTATGTTTTTCCTCCTCTTAGCTTCTTATAAATGCTGCATATACAGTTTTTCCAATTTAAAATATACTAATTCTACTACTTCATTAATTCCAATACTATTTCAAAACATTTTAATTGTTACCTTATTAATCAGATTCTAATAAAATATAAATATGTTTCATCATCAAATAACCTTCAAACTAGCAAATTATGTATTAAAAAGTGAGATCAGTTTTCTAGAGATTAAATATGGTAAAGTGATTAAAGAAGCAACTTTTTACTACAATTGCCTTATAATATAATAATATTATATACACTGTCTATATGATGATAAACGCATTTAGGTTGGGAAATTTTTCACAGAAACATCTAAACAAATAGTACTATCGAGAATAAAATTCCTTATTTCATGAAATTTTTGCTAGGAGGGGGCAATTTGTTAGGTAATCTAATAAAATCAGAACGAATTAAGCAAGGCAAGAAACAAAATGTATTAGCAAAAGGAATTTGTTCAACTTCATATTTAAGTAAAATAGAAAATAATCAAGTTGCGCCAAATTCTGAAATCTTACAATTGCTAGCTAATCGACTTAATTTAAATCTTGATTTGGCGAAAT
The DNA here is from genome assembly GCF_028747805.1 of Solibacillus daqui. NCBI lineage: Bacteria > Bacillati > Bacillota > Bacilli > Caryophanales > Caryophanaceae > Solibacillus > Solibacillus daqui. Next base: position 1,396,389 of record NZ_CP114887.1, on the reverse strand, counting down.
CCGATTTAGAAAATCATCATGTATATCATGAAGAATTTTTCTCCATTTACAAGGAAGTTATTCAAAAACGTTCTACATCGTATACAAAAGAGAAGCTTTCATATTTAAGTGATAAACGATCTAATTATTTTTCTAAAGAAACATTTTTTGATTTTAAATTACTGCAACTATATTTGTTACTTATTATAGGAACAAATTTTGATGAAATCGATTCACAAATAGCTGTGCTTTCAAGTAATGTCCAAAGTTTAGACCACAAACAGAGCTATTTGTTTGAAAAGTGTCTCGGTATTCATTGTTATAATAACAATCAATTTAGCCGTGCATGTGATGCCTTCGATAGAGCAGCTCAAAAACTACCTTTTGAGCAATTTGGGGAAATTGAAAAAGCAGACTTAGCTTATATAAGGTCTTTAGCATTGTTAGCAAACAATCAATATTTTCAGTGTATTGAATGTCTAACATATCCTACTCAATATTTTATGAATAAAGTTAATTTTTCTCGCCTTATCGAATGCCTACTAATCGAAGGTATTGCCCATCAAAAATTAAAAAACTTAGAAAAAGCACAGGAAATTTATAGTAAAGCACTTAAGTTAGCTGAAAACACACAATACAGCAATTTTATCCCTGTGATTTATCAAAACCTTGGTTCTGTAAATTCTTCATTGGGTAATTTAGAAGAAGCACTTGATTATTTTTTTAAAAGCTTTGAAATGAAAGTCACTTTAGAAAAACAACTAATTACGATTTTTTCTATTATACAAATATATTCAAAATTAGAAAATTATGTTATTATGGAAACATGGATTAATAGAGGGATATCTCTCATAGAAAATCACGAAAACTACAAATCTTACTATTACCATTTCAAATTGTATTACCATTTATTTATTCAATTTGATGATTTGAAGTTTATTAATGAAGCGTTAAGTCACTTTGAAAATAAAAATGATGCTCGCCATGTCTATAAATATGGCATTAAAGTGGCTGAATTATTAAGAAAACAGCAAAAGTACAAATTAGCAACACACTATTATGAACGCGCGACATTTACTAATAATCAGAATGTACGCTATTGGGAGGATTTATAATGTTGAAAAAGAAAAAAATATTTAATTTACTATTCGTTTTAGGTATTGGCGTATTTATGTTGCAATTTACTAGTACTGCACATGCAGAAAATGAATTACCGGGACTTGGCGTTACTACATTTAATGTTCAAGAAAATACATATTCACTTTTAGATTTTTAAAATTCATATTATAAAGCATCAAAAAATGAACCTACACACTTTGAAAATATAATTCAAAGTATGTAGGTTTTATATTGTCACCACTATTAAATTTTAAAGGTAGCTTTTTAAATCAATTATAAATTCATAAATAAAATAACAGCCAAATCCAAATAATAACATGCCAGCAATGATTGATGCCCATTTAATCATTTGACGATTCATTACTTTTCTTGTTAATGCAACAATTGTTAATAAGCCAATGTCATGTAATAGAATTCCCGATAAAATCCCTAACGCTACGATAATAAACTGATTCGTACCACTTACATTATAGGAATCTGCCAGTACTGCACCAAAAACGGAAATCCAAAACACTAAATTCCCTGGAGAAACTGCTACTAATAAACCATTTCGATACGTAGTAAAAAAAGATTTATCCACTTTTTCACCAGCTAGTGTAATGTCCTTATCGGCATTTTTAATAGAATCATAAGCAAGCATAAATAAAAAGAGTGCTCCTATAATCCAAAGCGGCATTTGAATATACGGCAAAGCTAAAAACTTGGCAAGCCCAAAGTACAGGGCAACGATTAATAGCACATCAATCGTCATGCCACCAATTCCAACAGCCCATCCATAAATAAAACCATTTTTTAAACCTTGTTTTGTCATTTCAACAGTAATTGCCCCAACAGGCATTGCAATTGCAAGCCCTATTAAAACATAACCAAAATACAAACTCATTGAAACACTTCTTCCAAAAATTGATTCCCTCTTACGTCCGTTTATAAATATTATTGTATATGAATAATTATAAGAATTCAATTAAATTCCAAATTCACATAAATATACATAGTTCTGGATTATACACTTTGTTCTGCTTGTACATTTGTAGCGTTTTCAGAAATGTTGTAATTAAATAATTCAACACTACAAATAAATCAAATTTTTCGCAATAAAATCTAAGCAACAATCGTCAAAAGAAAAAGCCTTCATTGTATGCATATCCACATACATATGAAGACTATTTTACTTTTATAGCTTAAATCGTTTCATTTTTGTATTTATGTCTTCAGCCATTGTAGCTAGTCGTTCCGAGCTAGTAACGATTCCTTCCATTGTACCTACTGTCTCTTCAATCGTAGCCGTTGTTTGTTCTACACCGGCAGCCGATTCCTCGGTAATTGCCGCAATTTCGTCAATTGAACGGTTAATTTGCTCCGTTGTTGCAGAAATTCCGTATAGATTTTCTGTAATACTTTGAATGCTTGTAGACATACGATTGACAGCTGTCGAAATAGTGTTAAACGTTTCGCCAGTTTCTGTTATTTGTGCGGTACCTTTTTTCACTTCGTCATAACCTGATTGTAGGGACATTGTGACATTCGTTGTTTCGCTTTGAATACGTGTTACAATCGAAGAAATATCTGTTACAGAAAGAGATACTTGCTCAGCTAATTTACGCACTTCATCCGCTACAACCGCAAAGCCTTTCCCCTGTTCACCCGCTCTTGCCGCTTCAATTGCCGCATTTAATGCTAGTAAATTCGTTTGATTTGCAATGCCATCAATTACTTCTACTAATTTTGAAATTTCTTGTGATTGGCTATTTAATCCCTCAACTTTAGACACGGCCTCTTGAACAATGCGATCGATTGTATACATCTGCTGAGTAGAAGCATTCATCAATCCTTGACCTGTTTCTGTTAATTGTAATACCACTTGAGAGCCATTGGCCATTGTTGTTCCTTCGTCAGTTGCTTGCTGTACATTTACTTTAAAACTTTCCATCATATTTGCTAAATCACTTGCACTGCTTGCTTGAGATTCTGAACCTTCCGCCAAGTCTGTCATTGTCATGGCAATTTGCTGTGAGCCATCTTTTACACCAACAGCAGATTGTGCTAGCTCCTCACTACTTGCCGCTACATTTTCAGAAACTTCATTTATCGAGCTCAATACGCTCTGAAGCATACTGTTCACAGTGTTCGTCGATTGAATAAGTAACCCAATTTCATCTTGCGCTTTATGTATTAATGGCGGCTGACTTAAATCACCTTCTGAAATAGCTTTTAGTTTTTGGATAGCTACTTTAAGTGGTTCTGCAATAATTCTTGACATAACAAATGCAGTGATAATTGCAAGTATTACAATAATTGCACCAATGATTATCCCTAACGTCTTAATTCGCTCCAACTGTGAAACCATGTCATTACCCAGTTTATTTATGGACTCTTCTTTAGCTCGTGCTAATTTATCATAGCCTCCTTTTATTTCGGTAGCCAAATTATCTGTAGCCATCATATTTTGATATGCCTGGTCTGTATTACCTTTACCATATTCATCAAATACTTCTGTTTGGACAATTTTTTCCCACTCTAGAGCTTTTTCTTTGAGTTCCGTTAAATTTCCATCTGCACCTAGTTCCATCAGGATGGCACTATTAGTCTCTGCAATTTCACTATGGCTATAAAATTCGTCTATATATTTTTTATTTCCTGATAATACATAGTTTTTCTCAGCCAAATTTCGATTATTAATCGATTCTACCAATTTTTCACTTGCTGTAAGTATTTGTAATTCCTTATTTACCATAGTTTCGCCCGTAGAGACTAAACGCTCATTTGCAAAATAATTATATATAGTAAAACAGACTATATAAAAAGATACAAATAAGAATGCGGTTAATAACCTTTTTTTAATGGATTGAAACTTTTTATTTTTCTTCATATTATGTATTCCTTTCTATTTTTGGTACATATTACATTTTATTTTCTATAGACAAATATAGCATACCCCTTCTATATCGCATATTACCTAATTGCACATTTCTTATATGAAAAATATTATAAAGAAGCTATATCACTATTTATAAATACCTATTTAATAGATAAAATTCACTATAATTTGAATATTCAAATTAAAAATAAAAGATAGGTATCTCGAGAAGGGGCATATTTTGGAGTAACATAGTCTTAAATACTTAGCATTTTAAGATATTCTTTAATTAGAAGAAAAGTCTTCATAGAGTGCACATACACATCTCGATGAAGACTTTATTTTTTATAGTTTAAACTGCTGTACTTGGGTATTTAAATTTTCCGCGAGAATTGCTAATTGGTCTGTATTATTCGCGATTTCTTCCATTGTTCCTGCTGTTTCTTCAATCGTCGCCGTTGTTTGTTCTACACCGGCAGCCGATTCCTGAGTAATGGCTGCAATCTCGTCAATTGAGCGATTAATTTGCTCTGTTGTCGTAGAAATTCCAAGTAGATTTTCCGTAATACTTTGAATCGTCATCGACATACGATTGACAGCTGTCGAAATAGTGTTAAACGTTTCACCAGTTTCTGTTATTTGTGCGGTACCTTTTTTCACTTCGTCATAACCTGTTTGTAGGGACATCGTGACATTCGTTGTTTCGCTTTGAATACGTGTTACAATCGAAGAAATATCTGTAACAGAAAGAGATACTTGCTCTGCTAATTTACGCACTTCATCTGCTACTACTGCAAAGCCTTTCCCCTGTTCCCCAGCTCTTGCCGCTTCAATTGCCGCATTTAGTGCGAGTAAGTTTGTTTGATTTGCAATGCCGTCAATTACTTCTACTAATTTTGAAATTTCCTGTGATTGACTATTTAATCCCTCTACCTTTGATACCGCTTCTTGTACGATGCGGTCAATTGTATACATTTGCTGTGTTGAGGCATTCATCAATCCTTGACCTGTTTCTGTTAATTGTAATACCGTTAGAGAACCCTTGGCCATTGTCGTTCCTTGTTCTGTAGCTTGCTGCACATTTACTTTAAAACTTTCCATCATATTGGCTAAATCACTTGCACTGCTTGCTTGCGATTCTGAACCTTCCGCCAAGTCTGTCATTGTCATGGCAATTTGCTGTGAGCCATCTTTTACACCAACAGCAGATTGTGCTAGCTCCTCACTACTTGCTGCTACGTTTGCAGAAACCCCATGAATTGTGCTTAATAAGTCATGTAGCTTACCATTCATTGTGTTCGTCGATTGGACAAGTAATCCAATCTCATCTTGCGTTTTTTGTTTTAATGGTGGTAGGCTCATATCGCCGTCTGCCATCGCTGTAATTCTTTTTACAACTTCCTTAATCGGTGTAGTAATAATGCGCGCTGTAATGTAGGCAACGATAACTGATAGTATAATAATTAGCGTACCAATGGATGCACCTAAGTACATTGATACCTTCGACTGTTCAACCATCTCTTTACCCAGTTTATTGATAGATTCTTTTTTTGAATTTGCGAATTCCTCATAGCCGTTCATTACTTCCCATGCGAGTAAATCAGCCTTTGCTAAATTTTGAATGGCAAGCTCCTTATTCCCCTGATCGTATACATCAAATACTTGTGTTCGGACAATTTCTCCCCATTCTGTCGCCTTATCCGCAATTTCAGTCAAATTCTCATTTGCTTCCAATTCATTAATGATTGCATAATTTTCTCCGGCAATTTTAACATAATCTTCAAACGAGTCTTTAGCGCCAGCATTCCCATTCAATAAATAGCTTTTCGATGCCGATGTACGATTGCTTATCGAAGACGACAATTTTTCACTCGCTGTTAAAAGTTGTAGCTCTTTTTCAATGATATTTTCAGCATTCGATAGAATTCGAGCATTTGCAAAATAACTGTATGTACTAAACCCGAAAATGAAAATAATTACTACAAAAAAAGCACTTAATATTTTTGCCCTAACTGATTTGAAACTAAATTGTTTCATTATAAAAAATACCCCTCTCTATCACAAAAATCCCATATATTTTCTCAATATATTAATCATTTCCACAATATATCATATCAACTTTGTACCGACATCGTTCTTTACGCACATTTATTTAGTAAAATTTATTAATAAATAAAAGTTTATAGCTAAACCTTTTTACCCAATAGTATTATTTTTTCTAACAATAAATTTTTATACGGTACTATATATTCAAAATTACTTCAAAAGCATTTGTTTTCACCATTACTTTTCTCCAAAAATTCCCGAAATATAAAAATCGTTATCAAAAACTATTACCAAGTAGTCATCCTTTGTGGACTCGTGCTTTTACCTTTAATATTCTTCTTATTATGACAAGCTTATCCGCGAATACATTTCCATCACTTACATACTGTAAAAAATAAATAAGACCTACATTCGGTACTGAAACCGGATGTAAGTCTTTTCATTTATCAGCTATTAACTTAACTCCATTGTCCCCTTTACCCTTGCCAAATACTCAGCATATCGAATGGCAACAAGACTAATGATAAAATAGAGACAGCCAAGTAATAATTCCTGTGTCATGAGTTGAAAAAATTGCGGCGAATGCCCTTCCGTTACAAGTGCTTTTGTTAACTCTACTCCACGCGTTAATGGAAAAAACTTTGCCAGCTCACTTAACCAACTTGGCATGACTGATAACGAATAATTGGCCCCACTTAATAGAAGTAAGACACTACCTAAAAGATTTGACAACAAATGCATCGAGGGCGTCCAAAAGCTGCATGATGCTAATATGAGCCCTAGACAGCAAGCAGAAAAAATCGAAACAAACCAAACAACGATTAGTGGTAATACAGCTGAAACAGGAATCGAAATATTAAATAATAACAGTCCAAATCCAAGCCCTAAGCAAGCTGTGAAAACACCATTAAAAATATGCGGAACAGACCTTGCAAAAAATAGCACACTTTTGGAAGCAGGTGAAGCCATTACTATTGGTAGTGTCCCCATTCCACGATCGGACGTTACCACAGACATCATGCCAAATACCGCGCTCATCACACATAAAAGCAGTGCATTAGCAGCAATATAGCCAGCTAGCCCTTCCCCCTCATACACATAATTTACAAGCATCCCAAAAAACAAAATTTGCGTTAACGGATTTAATAACATCACGAGTATATACGTTTTCGGATTAATAAAACCAAACAACGCTGTATATGATAGTTTTGCATGTCGTGTAAATCTTAGTAAACTTTCCATATTAATAAACACCTAGCTTTCCATCAATTCTTGCTTTATGATCCACTGCTTTATACGTAACAACCCCAATAATGAAGTAAACTAGCGTCACTGCACCAAGGTGTAAAAAGGCCTCAGTTATATCATTTATGGTAGACTTTCCATTCGTCACAGCGCGTAATAGCTCAATCGCAAATGTTGGTGGCAATAGATACGAAATCGGCTGTATCCAAATCGGTAAAATGGAGATTGGAAATAAGAAACCACAAATTAAAAAAATCGGGTATTCAATAAAATTCATTAACGCTTCAGCCTGTTGAGATAATGTAAAAATAAGTGCCATGACAAATGCAAAAACTGAAATTGCCATCATTACAACGAGCAGTGCTAACACAACTAACGCGATGTTTAAAGCTGGCATTTTTATTTGAAACACAACGGCTAAATAGAAAAACGCTAGCACCATCGAAATAAAACCCCAAACCGTATTTCCAACAATCTTTCCCATTAATATGACCGCGAATGATGCAGGCGCCACAAATATATTTTCTAATGTGCCATACATACGCTCGCGATTAATATCACTTGCAGAGGAATAAACAATCGATGTCCATAATCCCATAAAGCCCGCCCCTAATACAACATATTGGAAAATGCGTTCAGGTGATTGATTACCATAAATAAAATAGGTGATCGTTGCATAAAAAAGTGGCGATATCCAAATCGTAAATTGAAACATCGGGCGCGCCATTGAAAGCTTCATTTGCAGTACAATACTATGTAAAAATGCGTGCATATTAGTTCCCTCCAATCATCGCAATATATGCATCTTCAAGTGTCGGCTTTGCGATAGCTAAATCGACAACATGAAATTGTGCCGAATTATATAACACCATTACAATTTGCTGAGGCTGCTCTGTTGATATTCTTACCTTCACGCCATTTTGTAATGGCTGCATTTCCATTACGTTAATTTGTTCTTCCGCTAATGAATCGCGTAGCTCCTGTACAGGAGAACCGACAATTGTACATTCGACAATCGATTGCTGGTTCGTATATTGTTTTAAATTTTTCGGCGTATCAATGGCAATAATTTCACCATTGTTTATAAACGCAATACGGTCGCAAAGCTCATCTGCCTCAAACATGTAGTGCGTTGTTAATACAATCGTTGTTCCTTGTGCATTTAAATTTTTGATTAAATCACGTAATTTACGCGCACTTATCGGATCTAAACCGATTGACGGTTCATCTAAAAATAAGATTTCCGGATTATTTAATAAGCCACGTGCAATTTGTAAACGCTGCTTCATGCCTTTTGAAAATGTTTCCACTTTGCGATGCGCAGCTTCTTCAAGATCTACAAGCCTTAGTAACTCTGGAATTTTGGTTTGTTGTACCGCTCGTGGAATTTTATATAAATCTGCGAAATACGCTAAATTGTCATAGGCTGATAAGCGCCAATATAAATTACGCTCTCCACCTAAAATGAAATTAATACGTGGTCTAAGCGCTTTATGTTCACTCACCGGGTCTAATCCAAAAATTTTGATAGTACCAGCACTCGGAATAAGCATTGTCGTGAGCATTTTAATCGTTGTTGTTTTTCCAGCACCGTTTGGACCGAGTAGCCCAAAAATTTCTCCTTTGTTTACCTCAAATGAAATCCCCTTTACCGCTTCAACCTGCTTCGTAGACTTTTTCCAAAATCCAGATTTGATTTGATACATTCTTTGGACATTTTCCACTTCAATTACTGCGCTCGTCATTTGATTGACCCCCAATATTAGATTGATATCTAATATGATAATTATCTAATATGTAAATTGCAATAGTTTTTAGAAAAATGAAAAAGCTTAATCATCACGATTAAGCTTTTAAAAAGTGCTGCATTGCTTGAAGTAGCTCGTTTAGCTGTTCTTTATTTGCAGTAAAATATTTTATTGTCCCGATTTTTTCTTCCGTAATAAGATTAACTTTTTTCAATATTTCAATATGGTGCGATACAGTAGCCGTTGTAATCCCTAAATATTCTGCAAGCTTTGCCCCGTATTCTTTATTAGATGCCAGCATATTTAACATTAACAAGCGATTCGGGTCACCGATTGCCTTTAGTTGCTTTGCTAAGTGCTCACTTTTTTCACGCTTATCTTCAACAGGTGTTGTCGTTCCGAAAATGATATAACACACATCATCATTAAAAATGCGAACACGATACGGTGACATGCAGTAGCTCGGAATAAAATGATACAGTTTATAATCGTGCACACGTCTAAACGTTTTTCCCATCACATATTGCGCTCTTGCTAATGGCTCTAGTTTTAAATTTTCTACCGTCGTTATTGCTTGTTTAATCGAATCTTGTTTCGCGTTTAGTAATTTCGAAAAAGCTTCGTTGTCTGCAATTTGAATGAACAAATCTGCTAATTGTCGCTTAAAGGTTGTAACATTTTCCACCAGATACTGTGAGAAGTGAAGTGTCTCATTATCTTGCCAATAATAGGTGCGCTCTATTTGTGTGATTTGTGTTGGATCTCTTAACAGTGTGTGGATTGTTTCCAACGAAATTTCCTCATTCCAAAAATAATACAAAACAAATTCGTTTTTCAAATCACGTAATTTCTCTGCAAATAACGTAATAGATGTGAGCTGTGGAATTGGAAGTAAAAACTCCAATAATTGATAACGGTGATTAACAGGTATAGACTTTAAAATTTCTATAAATGAATGCTGTTCTATAAGTCTCAATAGCTCAGGATATTGCTCAAAAATCTCTATTTTATTTGATGCTTCATAAGCCATTAATAGCCCAATCGCTTCAACCACTGGTGATGATGAAACCATTATTTGCTCATTCGTATGTTCGAATAAATCAAATTCACTCCCCATTGTTAACGCCCTTTCTTGCTAAAACTATGTATAACCTGTATCATACCGTAACTTTAAGCGAAAAGAAAAGTTAGAAAAACAGGTAATGCAATTTTCTCTAGCAAATTGTCTCAGAATCCGCTACAATAGCATTTACATATTTTTACTTACTAATCCATTTGAGGTGATGAGGATGCTAAAGAAACCAACAAAACTTAAGCGTGGTGATACAGTTGCCACAATTAGCCCTTCATGGGGTGGAGCAGGTGAAATAGATTTACGCTGGCGCTATGAACAAGGAGTAAGAAGGCTTGAGGAAGTATTTGGCTTGAACGTTATTGCCATGCCAAACAGTTTGAAAGGTGCACAGTATTTATACGAGCATCCAGAAGCACGCGCCGAAGATTTAATGGCGGCGTTTCAGGATTCCAATATTAAAGCCATCATCGCAAATATCGGTGGTGAGGATAGTGTTCGGCTACTACCATATATAGATTTTGATGTGATTCGTGACAATCCAAAGATTTTTATGGGGTATTCTGATACAACAATTTCGCATTTATTTTGCTTAAAGGTAGGCATCTCATCATTCTATGGACCAGCTATTTTAACTGATTTTGCAGAAAATGTTGAAATGGACCCTTATACAATTGAATCAATAGAACGCACATTGTTTTCAAGCGAGGTAATTGGTGAAATCTTACCCGCCCCAAAATGGACGAGTGAATTTTTAGATTGGAGTCAATCAAACAAATACACTCGCCGTACAATGCGCAATAATAACAGAGGCTATGAGGTACTACAAGGAGCCGGTACAGTACAAGGACGCTTAATCGGTGGCTGTATTGAAGTGTTAAATTTCGTGAATGGCACCTCACTTTGGCCAAACAAAGAACATTGGCAAGATAGCATTCTCTTTTTTGAAACGTCTGAAGAGCTACCAAAGCCAAATAATTTACGCTACTGGCTACGAAACTATGCCTTACAAGGTATTTTACAGCAAGCAAACGGCATCATATTCGGTAAACCTCAAAACGAGAAGTATTACGAAGAATATAAAACCGAAATTTTAAAGGTGCTAAAAGAATATAATCTTGAACACTTACCAGTACTGTATAACATGAATTTCGGGCATACAGAGCCAAAGTTTATTTTGCCATACGGTATACTTGCTGAAATTGATTGTGACAATAAGAAGTTTACGATTTTAGAAAAAGCTGTGGAATAACAATTTTAGCCTGCTTCTATTACGAAGCAGGCTCACTTACTTTGTTAATTAGTTCGTTACATCAACAATTACTTTGATTGAATCCTTGCCAGCAATTGCTGTGTCGAACGCTGTTTGGATCTCGCTTAGCGGATACACTTGCGTTACCATTGTTGCAATATTTGTTTTCTTGTTGTTTAAATGTTTAATTACTTTTAAAATATCCTCGTTCGTATAACCTGACGCCCCAACAATTTGCACCTCTTTACTCATCACTTGTGCTAAGCTTATAGGTACTTCATTTTTATACACTGCGATAACCGCAATACGAGCATTTGGTTTAACAATTTCCATCACTTGTGTAAATAATGGTGCCGCGCCTGCTGCATCAACAAATGCATCTACATTTGGTACATCTACACCGTATACATTTACTGTACCAAAGATATCAGTAAGGCCTTCTACTAACGATACCTTTGATGTATCCACAACAGTTGCGCCAATTTCTTTTGCCTTTTCTAAACGCCAACCTACCATATCTACTACTGCAACATTTGTAATTCCTTCACCGATTAACATCGCTGCAGCCGATAAACCAATTGGACCCGCACCTAAAATAACAATATTTTCATCTGTTTGTGGCTTCACAGAAAATGCACCGTGACAGCCTACACTCATCGGTTCCACTAACGTCCCCTCTTCAGGTGATACATCATCGTTTAACGGATATAAATTATGATGCTTTTTTGCATCTTCTATTATAATATATTGTGAAAACCCGCCCGCTTCCAAAGAATAACGACGACCTGCGCGTTTTGCTGTAATCGGGTTAACAGCAACAAACATCCCCACTTCTAAATCTGCTACATTTTCCCCTTTTGCTTCAATAATGCCCGCAAATTCATGGCCGAATTCCTGCTCAAAACGAATGCCCATTTCAGAACCGTATTTCACAATATTAATATCCGTACCGCAAATACCCCCACGTAAATTACGTAATAAGACATCATTTGGACCGACTTTTGGCATTGAGCGCTCCTCTACTTCTACTAAATTAGCACCTTTATAAATTCCTGCTTGATAGTTTGTCATTTTATTTACCCCCTTGTTTATTTGCATTCAGTATAAGACAAATTAATGGATAAATAATAAACAAATTCTATTAAAATGTAGCCATACTAATCTGAATGCGGAGATAATCTGACAATCGCATTCACTAATTGCTCAGGAGAATATTTAAAATCAGACTCCGCCCACATTATGATAGTACCGAATAGTACCGAATAATGCCGAAACCCCGTACCACGATACAATAATTTGATTGACACCTGTCCCAGGAAAATCAAATTTCGCAAGCTCCGTCGTATGCTTTGAAATACGCTGTTGAAAATGCGCTAATAACGCCTTATTAAAACCCGTAATATTTTGCGATGTTAACAAAATTTTGTATGTTATTTGATTTGCTTTGATATGCTCTAATAGCTGCAATAACGCTTCATACTCAAAGCCTTTCGTATACGTTTTGTAATTAAGCGGCTTCATAAATTCGTAAAGCTCTAAAATATAATGTTCAATAAATTGTTCATGAAATTCCACTAAATTGTGAAAATGCTTATAAAATGTCACGCGATTGATATTAGCTTTCGTCGTTAACATTTGAATAGTCATTCTCTCTGGTGTTTGTTGTTCAAGCAACGATAAATACGCATCAAACAGCTTTTGCCTTGTCTTCATTACGCGTATGTCTATGTTTTGTTTGATTTAGATCACCTACTGTCTCGATTAAAAAGATCTTAACTTAACATATATCAAAAGCTACCTTTTGTAAAAGAAGTAATAAAAAAGACACTGCGAAATTTAATAAAATTAGGCAGTGTCTCAATTTTAGTTATTCCGAAAGAACTTTACCGTCTTTTGAATAAAAACGTAATAAGTCTCCGTTTACAACTTTATCAGAATAATTTAGTTTTTCTTGAACCATAGCATGTAATTTCTCAGCCTGCTCATATTGTGAAGGATCTAATTCTAATCCCGTTTTACGATCATAAAATTTGCCGTCTAACGAATAAATAGTTGGGCTGACAAAGTTACCATTTCTAAATGGAATAACTTCGCTATGATCTGCAGATAAAATATCTGAACCAAAGTGAATATTGTTTTGTGTCTCCACACCTAATAAATGTAGCACGGTTGGTAAAAGGTCCATTTGTCCAGCATACGTGTGGTTAATGCCACCTTCCATGCCCGGCACATGAATAAGTAACGGAACACGTTGTAAATCGGCGTTTACAACAGGTGTTACTTCTTCACCGATAATCTCCGACATAGCACGGTTATGATTATCGGAAATACCATAATGGTCGCCATACATAACAATCATCGTGTTGTCATAAAGACCTGATTCTTTTAAATAAGTAAAGAACTCCTCGATTGCTTCATCCGCATAGCGCGCTGTTTGGAAGTAATTATCGACACTTGTATCACCTGTTGTCGCTTTGTCAATTGTCACTAAATCTTGATCCATTTTAAATGGGAAATGGTGCGCAACCGTAATAAATTTTGTATAAAACGGCTGTGGCAATGTTTCTAATAAACTCTGTGACTGCTCGAAAAATGGTTTATCTAATAAACCGTATTCCGCCATGTTTTTAGGATCGCTTGTGTCATAGCTATCTGCACTGAAAAACTCATCATATCCAAATTGATCATAAATAATGTTACGATTCCAGAACGTACCACTGTTGCCGTGGAATACTGCAGATGTATAACCGTAGTCTTTTAAGATCGTCGGTGCTGCTTGGTACTTATTTTGCCCTTTCGTAATAAAGGCCGAACCTTGTGGCAAACCGTACAATGAATTTTCTAGCATAAACTCTGCATCAGACGTTTTCCCTTGTGCTGTTTGATGGTAGAAATTATCAAAAAACATTGTATTTTCATTTTTCGCTAATGAATTTAAAAACGGTGTTACTTGCTGACCATTTAACTCATAATCAATTAAAAATGTTTGCATAGATTCTAAATGTAAATAAATAACGTTCATATCTTTTGCTAAGCCGAAATATTCAGGATTTGGTTCAGCATAATTTGATTTTGTATAGTTGATAATTTCCGTGATGTCACTACTATCCGCAAGTGCACGTTCTGAAGATGCTTCTGCCGTTTTTACTGTGTCGTAAATCGCATAATTGTACATCCCTAAATATTTCACAATATAACTACGGTCAAAACCACGTACTAGTAAATCAGGACGATCTTTTTCTGCTAATAATAAATTCATCGAAGAAACCATCAATGCCAAGGCAACCGCGATGACTGGCATTTTGAAGCCCGTTTTTACTTGCTTAAACTGCTCTTTTTTTGCAATTCGTAAGTAGATAAGTAAGGCAATATCAATGAAATACAATAAATCCAATGGGCGAATCAGCGCACGCACACTACCGGTTAAATCCCCAAAGTTTTGCGGTTGATAAATCGTTGGTAACGTAATAAAGTCGCTAAAGAATCGGTAATACACGACATTTGAATATAATAAAATCGTCATTAGTGTATAGACGACTATCAAAATGCTCATTTTTCTTTTGCCTCTAAATAAAAAGGCTACTGATAAAAATAATAGTGCTGAACCTAGTGGGTTAATTAATAATAAAAAATGCTGAAGCATTCCCTCAACGCTTAAATCAAATTGTGTCAATTGCGTTATATAGGTTTTTATCCAAATCATAAAGACAGCTAATAGATAAATCCCTAAAAAGCCGTTCAATTGAACTCCTTTTTTTCCTACTAAATCTTTCATCTCTTTGATCACTCTTTCTTTGTTCAAAAGCTTTTCAATATTGTTAGAAAAACATTAATCACTATATCAAAAAATCTATGTTTTATGCAACTATTATGAAACGATTTGTAGTAATAAAGGTTGCGAAATTTGAGCGGATTTAGATTCAAAAAGAAAAATAATATAATTTTAAATTTTAAGAATTCATTTTCACTAAACCACATTTTATACGCTAATGATGTCATTTACGAGCAGCGTTGCGTCTATTTTAATGAGATGTTAACTATTTCGGATACACTTTTTCAAATCGATCACAAACTGTTAGCATTTTTTCTGAAAATTCTAGATTGTATTCAAGTGAAATATTTCCAAAGAATGCGATGTGAGCCTCTTTCCATTGTTCATAAGTTCCTTCACCTTCTGCTAATGCAAAATCAACGGGCACTTCATTAAATGGATAAATTTCTATTGAAAAGGATTTAATAATTGCAACAGGTTCATCTTGACTGTTTAAGACAATTTGATAATCACCTACTGCAGGTAAAGCTTCCCCCTCAATTTCATATAAAGGATAGCTTGAACAAGTCGCTGTTTTTGTTCCATCCACTACTAGGCTTGCTAACCAATCTGCTTTCTCCCCAAACTGGAACGCCTCTGTATATCGAATATTTGTTAATCCTTCTAGTTCACAAAAATGATTCCAATATGCTTCAATCTTATTCATCTGCTTAACTCCTTTTGTTTCGATTTCGCCCATTCAAAGGGACCCTCATGGACGGTCAGTTGCTGATTTTCTAGCCATGCCGTTCTCGTAAATAATTTTTGTAAAAAGTAGCGGTCATGACTAATCGTAATTATGGTCCCTTCAAAATTTTCAAGCGCTTCTTCCAGTGCTTCTCTTGATTCGATGTCTAAATGATTCGTTGGTTCATCCAACACAAGAACATTGCATTTTTGAACCATAAGTTGCGCTAGACGAAGTCGCATTTTTTCACCACCGCTAAGCTGCTCGACTTTTTTAAATACATCATGACCATAAAATAAAAACTGTGCCAACATATGCCGCGCATCATATTCCGTTAATGACACTTGTTCGCGAAACGCATCGATTAATCGTTGCTTACCATCGAATTGGTCAAATTGCTGCGCAAGGTAGCCAATTTTCAAATTGCTCCCTTGCTTTATGTGCCCATCTAGTGGCTGCAATTGTCCAAGCAGGATTTTCATAAGCGTTGATTTCCCTGTCCCGTTATTTCCGACAATCGCTAACCGATCTTGGTAATAAACGGACAACTGAATATCCATAAATAAAAAATCCTGAGCAAAACCATGCGAAACATCACTTAACATAAACACTTCTTTCCCTGTTCGATCCTCTGTTTTTAGTTGTATATTCATTTGACGTTCTTTTTTTGGCTTTTTTACTAATTCCATGCGCGCAAGCATTTTTTCCATCGTTTTCGCTTTTCGATATAAATCAGGATTCGGTGGCGACGCTTCATTCGCCCATTGACGTAGTCGACGAATCGCCTCTTTTATTTTTTGAATTTTTTTCTGCTGTTCTTCATAGTCTGCAAATTGTTGAGCTATTTTTGCTTCTTTATTTTGTAGGTATTGATCGTAATTCCCCTTGCTCACCCAAATTTCTCCGTCTTCAATTTCAGCAACATATTGCACAATGTTGTTTAAAAACATTCGGTCATGTGAAATCACAATGACCGTCCCTTTGAAATAATGTAAATAGTCTTCCAGCCATTCCGTTGCGGCTAAATCTAAATGATTCGTTGGTTCATCTAAAAGAAGGATACTCGGCTGTTGCAATAATATTTGAGCAAGCATGACTTTCGTTTTTTCTCCACCACTTAACGCCTCAAATGATTGCTCTAATAACTTAGTAATCTTTAATCCATTCGCAATGGAAGCAATTTTCGCCTCAATTTCATATCCGCCATTGGCAAGATATTGCTCCTGTATTTCACCATATTGATTAAGAATTTTCTCCGACATATCCGTCTGCATACGCTGTTCTAAATCCATAAGTCTTGCTTTCATTGCATGTAATTCGGCAAACGCTTCAGATAATACATCAAAAACGGTTGTATCTGTGTAGCTAGGAATTTGATGCAAATAGCCAATCGATTGCCCCTTCGCTTTAATAATGCGACCTTGATCAGGTTGTTCGATTCCTGCTAGCACTTTAAAGAGTGTCGTTTTCCCACTACCATTCCGACCTACTATCGCCACACGTTCTCCCGTATTTACTTCAAAAGAAAGATCTTTAAAAATGGTGTTACCACCCATTGTTTTCGTTATATTTTCTGCTTTTAATTGCATATTTCTACGCCTCCACAGCGTAGCATGGAATTAAATTTCTTATTTTCTCCACGAAAAAAAGACTGCTCCTTAACGAAACAGTCTTTCCATCGCTATGGTGAAAAGAATGAGGTTAATTAGCTACGCATTATTTTTAAATTGTCTAAAAAAGGGCATACCTATCCCGTTAGACGCAAATTTAAACGTAATGACACGTGCAAAATACATAGCTGTATCCACTTTTACACCTGTCTCCATAGCTAACTTATTCATTCTGTTCACCTCCGTTCATTTAAATTATTTTAATATTACCATATTTCGATCAAAAAAGATATACTGCAAATAAAAGGAAGAAAATTTTTCTTTAGCGATAAATAAGATCGCTGCAACGATTTAAATGCAATCGAGGGTTTTTCCGTTATTTCGAAGATTAATAGTGAAAGGAGAATTTTGTTGGTTGCAAAACAATTCTTTAACGGTTGTCACGGTAAAATGTCTTATGTAAAAATTGAAGGAAAGAAAGATTTTCCAACAATTATTTTTATGGACGGATTTGGAGGAGCAAGCAATTATTTAGGCTTAAAAAATATAGCAAAGAGAATAGATACTCGTTATCCAAAATTGTTTATTGATCGCTTAGGTGTTTGTGAAAGTGATGAAACAGATGTTGAGAGAACTTGGGAAAATATCGTATTTGAAATTCATGAGTTAATCGAACATGTTGAACATAGTCCTATTATATTTTTTGCCCATTCAGCAAATGGTCCTCTTGCTCTCGCTTATCAGCATGCATATTCAGAGGAAGTACTTGGCATAATTGGTATTGAGCCTACCACAAAAGATGGCGATTTTTTATTTCAAACAAAAGCATATAAAGTCGCGATTTCTTGGATGGATAAACTTTCCCCTGAGGAGCGTAATCAGATTTTCATCGACTCGGAGTGGACAGAAAATGAAAAACTAGAGGAAGAACGAACTGCAAAACATATCACTGAAGGCAGTACATTATTTAATGAATATTTAATGGGACAAAAAAATTTACAAAGTATTTCGCAATTACCTAAAAATAAGAATCTTCCTGTACTAATATTTTTACAACCTTTCCGCGAAAACGAATACCGTTGCTCTGAATATGCTGGAAATAACACTACTTATATTTTGTTGGAGGGTCATCATTATTTACATCGTGTCCATCCAGATAAAATAGCGAAGGAAGTAACTAGATGGCTTAACTATAATGTGGGATATTAACTGAATCTGTAAATTGTTCGCATTACATATCTATTTGCTCTTAAAAGAAAAGGTCGGTAGGAGGTAATTAACTCGCTGAAAGAAAAATCCGAAATACTAGCACATCAACGTAACTTTCTTAATTTCATACAAAGCTTAGAACATATTAATGAAAATGTTTTACTAACACCTATATGTGATGGAAAATGGTCGGTCATCGAAATAATTGGTCACTTTTACCCTTGGGATGAATTTGTCTTGCAAAATAGGCTTCCTTACTTATTAACTAATAGCAGTTTCCCACCAAGTCCTAACGCTGACGATTTAAATTTACGTTCAGCTCATCTTGCAAGAAATGAACCGATTCAACACACATTTGAAAAGTGTATTCGTATTCGGACTGAATTAGTTGAAACATTAAACGAACTACCTGAAGAAATTTGGTTAGCTGAATTGAACATTAACCAATCGACATTATCCCTTTATACCTATTTAAAAGGTTTAATGGAGCATGATATTCACCATATGAAACAAATACAAACCTTTTTATAAAGTGGGATCTAAATTAGAAAAATACATTTCGCACCAAATGATGTCACATTTTTGTGGATTTCCTTTAGAATTTATACTTTACTATCCACAAAAAAAAAAACGGAAACGCTGTAAAGTCAACGTTTCCGTTTTATTTTTCCAACAATTTTCTACGTGAAGAAACCCAGATTACAAACTGTTTCTTTAAGCTATTTTCCGCATTCTCCATAAAAAGTACACTGTAGGAATAATTAAAATAGCAGACATAATAATCCCACCTTGAACCGATGTATAAAGAGCAACCATCCCAACTAGTGGTCCGCCAGCTACTTGACCAAATGCATCAAGCTGACCATACATGGATAGCGCAGTAGCACGTCCTTGTGATTGTAATTGTTTATTCGTTACAGCAGTTATTAAAGGTGAATTTACTGCTCGTAGTGAAGCTATTACCCAGTATAGTAATATTGCCAGTATAAACTCCTCACTCATTGCGAAGAACAGCATAGCCATGAAGAGCAATCCATTAAGTACTAGTAAAACGCCCGTAAATCGTTTTTTCACATACGTTTCGACAACTTTTAAAATACCTATATTTAATAAAAAGGCAATTGCGTAAAAAGCGCCAAACCAGTAAACTGCTTCTTCTGCCTTCAATTGAAAACCTTCTATAAAATGAGCTCCCCAAAGTCTATCAAAACCTTCGCTAGCCAATCCCACAAATAATGTAATAGCAGCAAGACCAAGTAAAATTGAATTACCTTTTATTTGAGCAAATCCGCCCTTGATTGCTAGCTGCATTTGATGAAAACCTGTCGTCCCTTCATTGGCCATTCGCACAAATTTAGTTTCAGGTACGATTCTTAAAGAAATGATTGCAATGACAACGAGTAATCCACCCGCTATTAAGATTGTAATTTGCACCGAAAAAGCAGTAGCTAAAAGGACACTAACAATAATCCCCAAGAAACTACCAATTGAGCCATACCTGGCGCCTTTTAGAAAAACAGAATCTAATTCATTATTTTCTAACTCGTCTGCAATCCATGCCGTTTCCGCACCACTAATGAATGTCCATCCAATGCCCCATAAAGCAGCACCTATTGCAATTGCCCAAAATTCTGGGAAACTTCCTTCTAATAGATGCGCAACCCCTATAATGAATGTACCAATAACAAATGATTTTTTTCGTCCCCAAAAATCTGCTACTAATCCAGTTGGTATTTCAAAGAATAAGATGGCCAATTCCATAATCGTTCCAATTAACACCAACTGTAGCGGGTTCAAACCTGCCTGAGAAACATAATAAATCGCATTTAGTGTAAATACGATATGAATACAAAACGAGCGTGAACTCGATAAAAAATAGTAAATGTTTTTAATGTCCAATTTTTTGCCCTCCGAATTTTTTGAGTCAGTTATGAAACTCAAATCGGAGAATAAGTGACAATATTAAATTAGTTCAACATACCCTCCGATTCGTTTGTGATTGATAAAGTAATGACTAACATATTCCTCTCTCCTTTTAATTTGATTAGTAAAATATACACCATAATTACATAAATTGTAAGGTAATAGTAAGAAGTTTTTTAGGGTATCTATTCATTAGATATTCTGAAATACAAAAAGACCAATTTCCGTGAATGATTTAACCTTAAAATAACATGCCCTAACAATTAAGGTGGAGTTCAATACAGATTGGTCTTAAGGGTAATTTAAATTTATTTAATAAAGGAATCATTTATAAGTAACTAGTTTATTTGTAATACTGTTTTCAGATATATTTTTAAAGCTTCTATCTGTCCTTCTGTGTCCGCTTCCTTATTTCCAGCGAGAAGTGTTTGTAATAAGATGCCGTCAGTAACATTGATTATAAAGGTAGCAATCGTATGAAGTGGCTGTATCGGATCAAATTCTCCTGTTTCCACTCCTTTTTCAAGCAGTTTAATAAGATTCTCCCTTGCCCGATTGAAGCGTGTTAACAAATAAGGAATACGCTCCATTCCTTCACTACGCCATCCCGTTACAAAATATTCATAAGTAACGGCACTAATTTTATGGAATGTTTCTTTATTATACGCATCTAATATAGACTCTACCGTTTCCCAAACAGGTTGATTACTTTCGATAAAATCATGAATTTTCTTTTCAAACTGTTCGTCTCTTTCTGCCAGGATGCTCTTCAACATTTCTTCTGTACTAGAAAAATATTGATATACTCCGCCCCGGCTCATCCCTGACAATTCAACAACGTCTTTCATAGTTGTCGGTTCGAACCCCTTTTGACAGAATACAGTTTCTGCAGCCCTCAATATTTCATGTTTGCGATTTTCTTTATATTGTTGCGAAACTTTAGGTGACATTTCGATACCTTCTTTCGATAGAGATTTAATAATAATGGTTAGCAAGCTCACCACAACCAAGGATGTACCTGACACAATGAATGTCATTACAACACCAAACAATTCGGACAGAATTCCACCTAAAACCATTCCAATGAATGTCCCAAGTGTTGTCATACTGTTGATTATTCCGAATACACGCCCAGTTTTATCAACTGGAGTACTTTTTTGTGCAAGGATATTTAAAGGAATAATCGCCGAACCAAATGAAAAGCCGGCTAAAAAAAATACCATTGGATAGGCAATTGTAAGAAATGTAGTGGAAAGATGCGACATAGCAGCAACTGCTATTAATGAAATTCCAAGGCCAAAAGCTCCAAAAAACATACAATTCAGCGTCGAATGAATCTGTTTTTTTGTAAAAATAGCGGATGCTATAAACATTCCTCCACCGCTAGCTGCCATGCTATAGCCCGCAACGGTTACTGGATCTTTAAAGATCTCCCTTAAAAGGACCATAAATTGTGTATCGGCAATTTGTAAAACAAGAAGCAGTAATGTGCTAATAATCAAACTAACTAAAATAACAGGAATCCCTTTAAGGAAAGTAAAACCTTCTTTCATCTCTACTAGTAAATTTGAAAATATCATTAACCTCTTCTGTTCGGTTTCTTTTGCTACAACATTACGATCATACTTTGGGACACCCAGTAATAATAGGGCTGACAAAGCAAACGTAAGCGCATCAATATAAAATGCCAATTGAATGCCTAACGTAGCAACAACCATTCCACTAAGTACGGGGCCAATAATTTTTGCCCCATTATCAATCATTGCGCTAATTCCCATTGCAGTTTGAATTTGGTCTTCTTCTACGATTTCTTTTAATTTACCATTTTTTGCGGGAATAAATAATGCAACAAATGAACTTTTCAAAAACAACAAAACATATACTTGCCATAACTCTGTTGAAAAAGCTACCCCTAGAACGAGAACCAAGCACACTAAATCAGATAGCACCATGATGAATCGTCTTTCAATACGATCACTTAGCACCCCACTAATCGGACCAAACAAAACCATAGGACCTACAAACACTAGCATGACACCAGACACCGCCAAGGGTGAAGCATTCCACTTTACAGCAACCAAAGTCATAATGGCTAAAAGATCCAACCAATTACCAATAGCCGAAACAATTTGAGAAGCAATTAAAAACAAAAAAGGCTTATTTTTATACAGATGCTTTGAATAAGTAACACTAGTCATCATTATGTCCCCCATTTCATAATAAAAATCAAAAACTGACAACCTTGTCACTATTATAAAGTGACAGGGTTGTCAGTTTCAACATTTTTTTGAAATCACATTATTAACCAGTGCATTTTGAGTATAAAGCTAATTAGACAACTATCCTAAAATCACGAGAAACTAATCCCCACTGAAAACGTCAAATCACAAAATAAAATTTGGGAGTTTGTGTAAAATGGAACTGATAACAGGAAAGGTTATTATTATTGCTTTATTTATTTTGATTATCCATTCAATCGAAACTTTGGCTTATGCTGTTCGATTATCTGGAGCGCGTGCACGTTTATTAGCAACTGCATTATCACTTTTCAATATTATGGTGATGGTTTCAAGATTATCAAACATGATGCAGCAACCTTTTACAGGGAGTTTAATCGATAACGCCCCTCCTGAAAACACACTTCAATTTGTAGAAAATCAATTTCGTTTTATTTTGGGCTCTGCTTCATTAGGCACTTTAATAGGAATGCTACTACTCCCTACATTTGTCGCGATCTTTTCTAGAGCCATTATTCATTTAGTCGCAGAACGTGGGTCTATTCCCGCCTTATTCAAAAAAGGCCTATCATTCGAATATCTACGTCGTGCAGTGGGACATATTCGTAAGCCTCGTTTTTCATATTTACGAGGCATCGGATTAAAAGATGTACCAAAAAAGTTATTTCTAATTAACGTTATCGTGACAGCAGTTTATACAACCGGTGTGTTTTCCGCATTATATGCAAGCTTATTAGTACCTGAATATAAAACAACAGCCATTATGGCTTCTGGGCTAATAAACGGTATTGGAACGATTTTATTGATTGTTTTCATCGATCCAAAAATTTCTCTTCTTTCAGATGCAGTCATTAATAATCGAGGAAGCTATGTACATTTAAAAAAGGCTTCCATCATGATGATAAGCTCAAGATTTTTAGGTACACTATTTGCCCAAATACTATTTATTCCCGCTTCACATTATGTTGCATGGTTCGCGAAATTCATTGGCTAAATACTGGAGGGAACGTTTTCCACTTATATTTCTAATCGTTGTTTTCATAAGCATTTGTATTGTTGCCATGCTTTACTTCTTTAAAGGAAATACAGTAAAGGCATCTAAATTAAGTTACATTTTTTTCAATTCAACCGTTGTTATTTGGACCTGTTTTTTAACTGGCGTTTACACGCTTTTCCCTGACAAATTAGCAAGTATCTTGTGGGATAGTAGCTGGATTTGTTTATTAACTCTCGGTGTAATCACCTTTATTTACGAATTTAAAAACAGTAGATCCTATGCATTTTCAGCATTAATCATTTGCTTAATAAATGGCAGTTTTTATATATTCGCAAAAATTATTTCGAGTATGTGAAGTTAATTAATAAAAAAGTGTATGAAAGCCCTCTCCCAAAAGAAGAAGTTTTCATACACTCACTCGGTATTCAAAAGCTATTTAGCCGTTTAGTTCTTGCTTCCGTAAACTAAACGCTAGACAAAACATACAAATCATCACAAAAACGACAATCATTCAAAATAATCATATTTCATTAGCAATTGTACACATGTTAAATCCATAAAAAAACAGGCATACATATTGCTGTTGCAATAAGTTAAGCCTGTCTTACCATTTAAAATAAATACGCCTTTTTTCTATTGTGTTTGAAACTCTTCTGATAGTTTATTCCGCATCCGCTTAAACGTATAATAATTCCCATAATATTGTATACCTTTTGCTTGCTCCGTTGCTTGTTTTGAAAAATCTTCAAAGGCATGTACGTCATGACTCATAAACGCTTTATGTGCTTCAATACTCGAGTTCATCCAGCTCTGTTTAAATGCAGGAACGTCTTCAATTTCTTTTCCTGATACAATATCAATAATATAATTTGTATATTGCCCAACTTCTTTATGTAATAGGCGTTCATTGTAACGATGTGCTTGCTCAAAATCTCCCCGCATCATCGCAAGCAGTGCACCATATGTCCCCTCGTATTTTGTATTTTTATATTTTTTTAATATGACCTCTAAGCTTTCCTCAAATTCCTCATCTGTACCTTCAGCTAATAGCTGCAAACTACGATATATTGGATTTTTACGATTGCTCTTAATAACCTTTTCTATCTTCTTTAGATTTTTCGTATACATGGTAACGTAAAAAAAGTTCCCCATTATCCCAATAAAAAGTACTACTGCTGCGATCGCGATGGTATATGACGGTAAGTTCAACATCCCAACAACCAGTCCAATTATTGCGCCAACCACAATAAATTGTAAAAATTTCAATTCCCTCACTCCTCCCATCTATATTACAATAATCTTCTATAATATATAACAAAATTCCATATGATTTTAAAAATTAGACACTCAAATACAGATAAATATCCACACTTCACCACTAGCAGAAACATTAACAGAACTTTTATTTTCACTTTTTGTCAATTTGCGTTACGATAATAGATGGATGCAATAGATATTGGAGGATGCTTCGTATGACAATCAAACAATTACAAAAAGATGCGATGCGCGTATTAAAAGAAACGAGCCGTACATTTTATATCCCAATTACCTTTTTAGATAAAGAATTAAAACTAACGGTCGCAGCCGCCTATTTAGCTATGCGTGCTATTGATGAAATTGAAGACCACGAAGACGTTTCAAATGAAATAAAAAACACAACCTTATTAAGAGTAGCAGCGATTTTAAAAGCCCCTACATTCGATAACACGGCTTACATCGAGGCATTAGCGCCTGTATCAGATAAAATGCCTGAGGTAACAACACGTTTAGCAGACTGGTTGGAAGTATGTCCACAAGATGCGCGTACAATCGTCATGTCAGCAACGAGCGAAATGGCTGAGGGTATGGCTAAATGGGCACTCGCAAACTGGCAAGTGCATACGAAGGAAGATTTAGACGACTATACATATTACGTAGCCGGCTTAGTAGGTGTCATGCTTTCTGACCTTTGGGAATGGAGCGCAGGCACAAAAACAGACCGCGAGCTTGCAATTGGTTATGGCCGTGGCTTACAGGCAGTGAATATTTTACGTAATGAGCAAGAAGATTTAGACGAGCGTGGTGTAAGCTTTGTACCTGATGACTGGACTCGCGCCGAGCTGTTTGCTTACGCCGAGGAAAACTTAGAAAAAGCCGACCTTTACATGAAAGATTTAGACAAACGTTCCATTAAGTTGTTCTGCAAACTCCCACTCGCATTAGCCCATAAAACGCTACAAGCAATGCGTGATGGCCGTGAAAAAATGTCACGTGCCGAAGTAGAAGCAACTGTGGAAGAAGTACAACAGGATTAAAAAAACAAGGTGTGTCGCTTACGTGATTTCGTAAGTGGCACACCTTGTTTTCATTACATAAACAACGCAATCGCTACACTACATACCGCACAAAGCGCAACGTATGTAAATGAGATAACATGACGACGCTTATCACGTCTAAATAAAAATTCAAAGAATCCACGAATCATAAATAACAGCATGATGAATGCCATCAACAATGCGTAGACTGTTTTCTGATCAAATAGATTTACGGTTACAAATGATAGGAACATAAAGCATAGGAACACTTCTAAAAACAAATGCCAAACGCCCACATACTGATCCATAAATTTTTGGTTCTTTTCGATATTAAATTTCTTGCGTAGCTTTAAATCTAGCATCCCTGCCGCAAATAACGCTACAATGACGATAAAAATTAACACAGCTGTCTTCCCCTCTAAATCTCTGTCTGTAAATACTGCTGACGTAGTTCTTCTGGCACCAAGTCACCACCAGTAGACCAAATAATGTGCGTTGCGCTATCTAGCTTTTGTTGTAAATTATGTTTCTCTAAATACGTAACACCTTGCATCATTAATTCGATTGGTCCATAAACCCCCGCATGTGCAGATGGCTCCATAAAAATATTTTCTGTTTCGAACATCCCTTTTAAACTTCTAAACAAAAAGCTATCGTCCACAGTATAGCATCCACTAATTACGGATTCCATTACTGTCCCTACAAAGCGTGAGGGGCGACCAACTGCTAATCCGTCAGCCTCTGTTTGATTGGTTAAACCAATATCCCCAACACTTATTTCATCATGTAAACCTGTCATCATCCCTAATAGCATACAAGGTGACTGCATTGGCTCACCAAAGAAAATATGGACATTCTTACCGTAAATTTGCTTCAAACTATATGCGACACCACCAGGGCCACCACCAACACCACAAGGTAAATACACAAATAATGGATGATCTGCGTCAACTTTTACTTTCGCTTGCTTTAACTGTTCCTGTAAACGAAGTCCAGCTACAGCATAGCCTAAAAATAAATCAACTGAATTTTCATCATCGACAAAGTGGCATGTGTTATCCTTTTCAGCTGAGATTCGACCTTGACGCACTGCTTCTGTATAATCAGTTTTATGTTCAATAACTTCAACACCGTTTTTACGCAATAAATCCTTTTTCCATTGTTTAGCCTCGACGCTCATATGCACCGTTACTTGAAAGCCTAATCTAGCACTGATCATCCCAATACTTAACCCTAAATTCCCTGTCGATCCAACAGCAATTTTGTATTGGTTAAAAAACGCGCGCATATCATCTGTTGCAAATTTGGCATAATCATCTGATTTTGAGATAAGTCCAGCTTCAAGTGCTAGCTTTTCGGCGTAACTTAATACCTCATAAATGCCCCCACGTGCTTTAATAGAACCAGCAATAGGTAAAGCATGGTCACATTTCAACATGAGTGTCCCTGGAATTGCAAATCCACGGCGACCTTCGATTAACTTTTTCATATATGGAATTTCCTTTAATTCCGATTCAATCAGACCGTTAGAAAACTTTGTAATCGGAAACGCTTCTTTTATATATGAAGAAAAGCGTTGCAATTTTTGCTCTGCTTCCCGAATCATTTCCATAGAAATAGATGAAATCGTTGGCTTTTCTTTATTTAACTGCTCATTTATCCAAAATACATATTGTTGCATTTGCAGCTTTTCAATTAATGGAAAGCTTGCTGTTAAAGCGTTTACATCGATTTTCTGTTCACCCATGGTTGTTCTCCTCCTTCTGCAAAATCGCACGTTCACAAATTTGTCGAAATTTCATTTCAAACGCCAAATTGTTTTCTTCAGTACGCTTTTTAGGTCCCTTTGTGCGACCTCCTGCACGTCTTATTTTCGCATTTTCATAACGAAATGCCAACAGCTGATCTATATTGTCAGACGTCAGTTCTTTTCCGTTATGTGTCAGGACAATTCCACCTTTTGCCAAACACATAGCAGCAAGTCCATAATCTCCTGTAATGACAATATCTCCTCGTTTAAGCTCACTTACGAGCTTAAAGTCGACCGAATCTGGTCCTTTGTCGACAATAATAGTTTTTACATTTTCTCGCTCAATGCGATGAGACGTATCGCAGAATAAGATGGGTATTATCTCAAATTGAGATGAAACAAACAGCGCCAAATCAACAACTGGGCAGGAATCCGCATCAATTAACAGCTTTAAAATAAATATCAATCCCTTCTGAAATTAAGTAATTTTTATTATTTCGATATAACTTTATGAAAACGTTTTCCCTTTCTCACATCAATTTTACAAGCGTATGTCATATAAAATTAAATTGAATTGCGAGATAATTCATACTAATGTATAGCTATTAACAAATTTGGGGGTTACAAAATGACAACAGCATTGCTTAATAATGCAAAACAATACGTTGATAACGTATTCTCAAAATTACAAACAAAGAACGCTCACCAACCAGAATTCTTACAAGCTGCGGAAGAAATTTTCCTTTCATTAGTTCCTGTATTCGAACAACATCCTGAATATATCAAGCATAATATTTTAGAACGTATCGTAGAACCTGACCGTATCGTTTCGTTCCGCGTTGCTTGGCAAGATGATAACAACGATGTACAAGTAAACCGTGGTTACCGTGTACAATACAATAATGTAATCGGGCCATATAAAGGAGGCCTACGCTTCCACCCTACTGTAAACGAATCAATTATGAAGTTTTTAGCGTTTGAACAAATTTTCAAAAATGCATTAACTGGTCAAGCTATTGGTGGTGGTAAAGGTGGTTCTGACTTCGATCCAAAAGGGAAATCAGATGCAGAAATTATGCGCTTCTGCCAAGCATTCATGACAGAATTATACCGTTATGTTGGTCCAGATGTCGATGTTCCAGCAGGTGATATCGGTGTAGGTGCTCGTGAGGTTGGTTACTTATGGGGTCAATACAAGCGTATTCGCGGTGCATACGAAGCAGGTGTGTTAACTGGTAAAAAACCGGGTTACGGTGGTTCATTAGCTCGTACAGAAGCAACTGGCTATGGTTTAATATACTTCGTAAGCGAAATGTTACGTGAGGCAAGTGACACATTTTTAAACAAAAAAGTAGTTGTTTCTGGTTCAGGTAACGTTGCAATTTATGCAATCGAAAAAGCACAACATTTTGGAGCTAAAGTAGTCGCTTGCTCTGACTCTTCAGGATATATTTACGACGCTGAAGGCATTGATTTAAAAATTGTAAAACGATTAAAAGAAGTAGAAGGCAATCGTATTAGTGAATATGTAACATACCGACCTAACGCTGTATTTACAGCAGGATGCGATGGTATTTGGACAATTCCATGTGACATTGCCCTACCTTGCGCAACTCAAAACGAAATTAACGGCGAGCAAGCACGTACATTAATCGCAAACGGTGTAAAAGTCGTTGCAGAAGGTGCAAACATGCCTTCGAACTTAGAAGCAATTAATGAATTCATAGATAACGGTGTATTATTCGGACCTGCAAAAGCAGCAAATGCTGGTGGCGTTGCAGTATCGGCATTAGAAATGGCACAAAACTCTAGCCGTACGTACTGGTCATTCCAAGAAGTTGATTCAAAATTACACGATATTATGAAATCAATTTTCACTGAAAGTTCAGAAGCAGCAAAAAAATATGGCTATGAAGGTAACCTAGTAGTAGGCTCTAACATTGCAGGCTTTATTAAAGTAGCGAACGGTATGCTTGTTGAAGGCGTGTACTAATATACAATGAAAAAACCGCAATCTCCTCTTTGGGGTTGCGGTTTTCAAATTCGCTTAACGTACGACTAATACGTCACATTTCGCATTACGTACTACATTTTCTGATACAGAACCAAGTAAGAAACGTTCTGCACGGTTTAGCCCTGTTGCACCAACAATGATTAAATCCGATTCGGTTAAGCTTGTTAAAATAACTTTTGGTGAGCCCTCTTCAACGATTGTTCGGATTTTCTCAACACCTGCTTCAACAGCTTTTACTTTGTACTCTTCTAAATATACGGCTGCTTTTTCTTTTAATTCTTTCGCATATTTTAAATCATATGCTTCAACTGAACCAAACGAATGTGTATCAATTACACTAACTAGGTGAAGTGTTGCACCTGTTAATTTTGCAATACGTACACCGCGCTCAAATGCAATTTTCGCTTTTTCTGAAAAGTCTACTGCTACGACAACGTTGTGATATGTTTCTACCATGATTACCACTCCTTTACTTAATTGTAGTATAGCAAATGTACGCAACGATTTGCACTGATATTTCCATTTTCAGCAATTGTTGTTAGACGTCTTTCATACAAAAGCGAACAATTTTATATATTCAACGATATAACATTCGTGTTATAATAGAAACGAATTCAAATTGGAGGTTTTTTAGCGTGGAATTAATTTATACTGGTAAAACAAAAGATGTATTTAAATTAGAAAACGAACTTTACTTATTAAAATTCAAAGATGATGTAACAGGTGAAAACGGTGTGTTCGATCCAGGTGCTAACACTGTTGGCTTAACAATCGATGGTGCTGGTTTAGCTGGCCTAAAATTAACATCGTTCTTCTACTCTAAATTAAACGAGCTTGAAGTACCTACACACTATGTAGATGCAAACTTCGAAGAGCAAACAATGACTGTAAAACCTGCAACAGTATTCGGAAAAGGTTTAGAAGTTATTTGCCGTTTCAAAGCAGTTGGCTCATTCTTACGTCGTTACGGTGCTTACGTACAAGAAGGTCAAGATTTAGATGCGTTTGTGGAAGTAACAATTAAAGACGACGACCGTTTAGATCCTCCAATTTCAGAAGATGCATTAGCAATGTTAAACCTTTTAACACACGAAGAATATGCAATTTTAAAAGAACGTACAATTGAAATCGCAAAATTCGTTGGTGCTGAGCTAGCGAAAAAAGACTTAACACTTTATGATATTAAATTAGAATTTGGTCGCGATGCAAAAACAAACGAAATTATATTAATCGATGAAATTTCTGGCGGTAATATGCGCGCATACAAAGGCGCTACTTATATCGAGCCATTAGAATTAGAACAAATTATGTTAGCGAAATAATTGGTTAACAAGGGGGTGTCCGAGAAGTGATTCTGGGACACCCCCTTTGCGCCGAGGATAGAGGCCAACACGATGTTGGTCATGAATGCGTTGTCACAGGATGTGACACTTTTAGCATTCGTTCCTTATTCTGACTACCGCAGAAGCACCGCCTGCAGCGGATAATTAATACACGAACGAAGCACTGCGCGAGAAATATTTACTTTTCGCGCAGCTCCTTTCTATTTCCCCTTCCCTTTTACAACAAAAAGTGTTACACTTACTTTCGTACTTCGACGCGTTGAAGCGCGAAATTATTATACTGAAAGGTTTTGACTTCATGAATCAATCTCAGCACGTAAAGCCTCATGTAATCGAGGCATCGCTCCTTATGCTTAGCATTATTGGGATTATTTCCTATTCAATTATCAAGCTTGAGAGCGTGCCCCACATTCCAATATTAATATCGATTACATTGTTAATTGTCTACGGTACCCTAAAAAAAGTGCCCTATAAAACAATGGAACAAAGTATGGTTCAGTCTGTTTCCTCAAGCATAGGCGCGATTTATATTTTTCTATTAATCGGTGTTTTAATTAGTAGCTGGCTCATTGGGGGGACGATTCCGACACTACTATATATTGGCTTGTCTATTGTTTCTGCGAGTTTCTTTTATGCAATTGTTTTTATCATTACAAGTATTATCGGAACAGCGATCGGCAGCTCACTTACGACCGTAGCTACAATTGGTGTCGCAATGCTTGGTGTCGCAAGCTCAATTGAAGCCTCTCTTGTCATTACGGCAGGTGCGATTGTATCGGGGGCTTTTTTCGGGGATAAGATGTCACCGCTCTCTGATACAACAACTCTTGCAGCAAGTGTCGTTCGTATTGACCTTTTTACACATATCAAAAATATGATGTACACAACGATTCCAGCATTTATACTTTCGCTCATTGGCTACGCGTTGCTTTCGCCAAGTGCACAGAAAATAGATACCGCGCTTATTATTAACTACAAGGATACACTGGTTGCAACAAATTTAATTCATTGGTATTCTGTGATACCACTCATTGTGCTAATTATTTGTACATTATTTAAACTGCCGAGCCTTGTAACACTTGCAATAAGTGCTATCAGCGGTGTTGTAATTGCATATTTCCATAGCACGATTCCTTTAAATGAACTATTTTCGATTTTATATAACGGCTTTTCTATGGAAACAGGTGTAGCCGCAATTGATTCGCTATTATCACGTGGTGGCATGAATAGTATGCTGTTTACCATTATTTTAATTGTGCTGTCACTCTCGATGGGCGGTCTATTATTTGCACTTGGTATTATTCAAGCACTTCTTGAAGCATTGCAAAACAGATTACAATCAGTTGGCTCTGTCATTACTGGTGCTGCGTTTACTGCTATCGGTATTAACTTAACAATTGGCGAACAATATTTATCGCTACTATTAACAGGAGAAGCATTTAAAGAAAAATTCAAGCAACTAAAGCTGCATCCGAAAAACTTAGCACGTGCAATTGAAGATGCAGGAACGGTCATAAACCCGCTTGTTCCTTGGAGTGTATGTGGTTTATTTATCGCATCTACTCTGAATGTTTCCGTACTAGATTACTTACCGTTCGCATTTTTCTGCTTACTTAGTCCAGTCATGACGATTTTATTTGGCTGGCTAAATATCACCATTACAAAAGAAACGCACTAGCATTTATAATTATCTGTTTTGAGCAAATCTATTTTAAGGCAAGCAATTTACACTACGTAATTGCTTGTCTATTTTTTTAAAAACCATCCCTGACTAAAATATGGTAATATTTATTAATTAAATATTTTAGAAGGAGAATCAAAATGGGAATAATATTTTGGGGAATTGGTTTATATGTCGTGATTTTTTTAGCAGTAAAACATGGCATTAATTACTCAGAAGTGGGACTTTATTTAAAAAATAAACAGCAAATCGCTGAACCTCCAGAATTTAGTAACGAAAAAATTGACAAGAGTTAGAGCAACAAAATCAACCTTCAATTAAACAATTTTTTCCAACACAGCAATATTGATTTGTTCATTAAAAAAGACATGAAAAATCTATTATGATTTCACATGCCTTTTCGCTTTAGGCTTATTAATACACCTCATCTTACTTCTAAATTCCTAAAAATTGCTTCAACTCCGGCATTTGCTTTGTTGCTTGCTCGTAGCCCATATGATAGTTCGCCTTCATTTGATCTACCTTACTTTCAAAGCTATTTAGTGCGCGTTCAGGTTTGAAAATGAACGCGTTCCCGTCTTGTTCAAGTTCACTAATAAACTGCATTGTTTCATTATACATATCAGGTCTTTGATTCATTGCAGCCGCTAAACGCGGGTAGCGTTTTTTAAATAGCTTCGTCGCCCAACTTGAAGATTTTGATGCCGCTTTTAAATAGCCTGGTTCACGTGTTAAGATGAGCAAATGTTTTTCAAAGCCCTTTTCAATTGCACGTTTCACCGGAATAGAATCCGCTAATCCACCATCATAATAAGGCGCGTTGCCGATTTTAATTTCTGGAAATAATAGTGGAATCGCGCAAGTTGCTTGTAAAATATCACATGTCTTTGTCATCGTATGTGCTTGCTTGTACTCCACCTTTCCGGTATAAGCATTCGTTACGCCAAATTCCACTTCACCTGGGTAATTATAATATGCATCCCAATCAAATAAATCGAGCTCATTTGGTACGACATTGTAAGCAAAATCGAGCCCGAAAATACTCTTTTCTTTTAAAAAGTTGCGCGTTCCCATGTAGCGTGGATCATTTCGGTATGTCGTTAATACACGCATCGTACGCTCTGGTTGATTCGACATATATGATACCGCATTAATCGCACCAGCCGAAATCGCTGCAATATACGGCATAACGATTTTTTCCTCCATTAACGCATCAAGCACTCCCGCTGTATATACCGTTCGGAATGTACCCCCTTCTAAAATTAAACTGCAATCCCTAACTTCATTCACTGACATCACACTCTTTCATTATTATGAAAATACTTAACTCCATTATAAGGTTTCCCCAAATTTACAACAAAGTATTTATTATTCACATTTACTTCCTAAATATTCTGAAATATGTTATTATTTATTTCGAACTTCGTAACAAATAGGAGGTAATACTATGTCAACAGTAAAGCGTAATGATGTAACTTTGCAAGAAACATGGAATTTACAAGATTTATTCACAACAGAAGAGGCTTACACGGATGCTATTGCAGACCTAAAAGCAATTGTAGATGAAGCCGTAACAAGCTTAGCAGGAAAAATTACGGATGTGGATGGTGCCATAAAGGCAATTGAAGCAACTGAAAAAATCCGAGAGAAAATGATCCCAATTGGAACATACGCAAACCTTGCAATTAGCGTAGAGCAAACGAATACAGAAAATCAATTGCGTTCAGCAGGCTTTGGTTCTTTAGCAGCTGCAATCGCGACAAAGCTATCATTTGTTACAAGTGATTTACTAGCATTAGATGAAGGCGTATTAAAAAAGGCTCAAAACTTAATGCCTGAATACAAAAACTTTATCGATAAATTATTAGTTCAAAAACCGCACCAATTACACCCACAGGCCGAAAAAGCATTAGCTGCATTTGGCGCAACATTTAACGCACCTTATGAACTTTATAACACGACAAAATTAGTTGATATGCAATTCCCGGATTTCGAGGTAAATGGAAAATCTTATCCAATGAGCTACAACTTGTTTGAAGGTGATTGGGAGCTAGAAACGGATACAGAAAAACGCCGCGCTGCTTTTGATGCATTCTCTAGCAAATTACGTGACTACCAACACACTACTGCAAAAACATACAACACACATATTCAAATGGAAAAAACAGAGGCAGATTTACGCGGCTACGAATCCATTTTTGATTCATTATTACAAGACCAGCAAGTAGACCGCTCAATGTATGATCGTCAAATCGATCTTATTACATCCGAGCTAGCGCCACATATGCGCCGTTATGCAAAACTTGTTCAAAAAACACATAACTTAGACAGCATGACATTTGCCGATCTAAAAATTTCATTAGACCCAACATACGAGCCAACGATCACAATCGAAGAGTCGCGCAAATATATGAAAGATGGCTTAGCAATTATGGGCGAAGATTATGCCCACATGCTGGATCGTTCATTTGATGAGCGCTGGATTGATTTCGCACAAAATGCCGGAAAATCAACAGGGGCATTTTGCTCAAGCCCATATGGTGTACACCCATATATTTTAATTTCTTGGACAAGCCGTATGAATGAAGTATTCGTTCTTGCGCATGAGCTTGGTCACGCTGGCCATTTCTATTTAGCAAACGACGCACAGAACATTTTCAATGCACGTCCATCACTTTATTTCATCGAGGCACCATCAACAATGAATGAAATGTTAATGGCCAACTATTTGCTGAAAAACTCAACAGATGCACGCTTCAAACGTTGGGTCATTTCAACAATTATTAGCCGTACTTATTACCACAACTTTGTCACTCATTTACTAGAAGCAGCTTATCAACGTAAAGTGTATGAAATGATAGACGCTGGTGGTACAGTAAACGCACCGAAGCTTAACGAATTAAAACGCGAAGTATTAGAAGCGTTCTGGGGTGATACAGTAGAAATTAACGAAGGTGCCGAGCTTACTTGGATGCGCCAACCACACTACTACATGGGCTTATATCCATACACGTATTCAGCTGGTTTAACAATTTCTACACAAGTATATCGTCGTATTTCTAGTGGAGATGAGTCAGCGGTTGCAGAATGGATTGAAGTATTAAAAGCTGGTGGTACAAAAACACCGCTAGAGTTAGCGCAAATGGCCGGAGTAGATATTTCAACGGAACAGCCTTTACGCGATACAATTGCATTTATTGGCGAGTTAATAACACAGCTTGAAGAACTAACAGTAGAAATCGAAGCTAAAATATAATAATAAGCGATGGGACTCTTTATAAATGGTCCCATCGCTTTTAAGCAATTACGCCTCGAAGCAAGTTAAATAGCAATTATATCTTGTACAACTGATGTTTGCTGGAACAAATCTGACACGCCTGATCCAATCGCCGCAGAACCTACAGCTTTTGCAACAGCACCTGCCACACGCTCATCCATTGAGCTTGGCACGATAAAGTCTTCATTTAACTCTTCATCCGTCACCAAAGAGGCAATTGCTTCAACTGCAGCTAATTTCATGTCCTCATTAATATCTGTTGCCCGCACATCTAATGCACCACGGAAAATACCAGGGAATGCAAGCATATTATTAATTTGATTAGCATAATCTGAGCGTCCTGTCCCGATAATTTTTACTCCCCATTTTTTTGCATTTTCAGGTGTCACCTCAGGATTTGGATTGGCTAAGGCAAAAACGATTGGTTCTGCTGCCATTGATTTAATATGGTGCTCCTTCAACAAGTCAGCAGCAGATACGCCGATGAATACATCTGCATCAACTAGCGCTTCATCTAACGTTCCTCGTAATTGGTATGGGTTCGTTAAACTTGCGACTTGCTCTTTAATCGGGTTCATCCCCTCTTGTCGGCCTTCGTAAATGATTCCTTTCGTATCACACATTAGTACATTTACATAACCCATCTGAATTAAAATACGTAAAATCGCGATACCCGCTGCACCAGCACCATTAATGACAACCTTCATATTTTCTGGCTGCTTTTTAACAATTTTTAATGCATTGATTAACGCTGCCCCTACGACAATCGCTGTACCATGCTGATCGTCATGGAATACGGGAATGTTACATTCAGCACGTAAACGGTCTTCAATTTCAAAACAACGCGGTGCTGAAATATCCTCCAAATTAATGCCCCCGTAAGTTGGCGAAATCGCTTTTACTACTTGCACAATTTCATCAACATCTTTTGTATTTAAACAAACTGGAACGGCATCAACATTGGCAAAACGCTTTAATAGTAGTGCCTTCCCTTCCATAACCGGTAATGCTGCTTCTGGGCCAATATCCCCTAATCCCAACACTGCTGTCCCATCCGTAATAACTGCTACTAAATTGCCCTTCATTGTGTAGTCATACACTTTTGATGGATTTTTTTCAATTTCCAAGCAAGGTGCTGCTACGCCTGGCGAATACGCTAAACTTAAATCGTATTTGTCTTGAACAGGAACCTTTGCGCGAATTTCCATCTTACCACCAAAATTTTCATGCATCTCTAATGACTTTTTCATTAAATCCATCTTCATCACCCTTTTTTATAATTTGAATTTTATTATAATTACGTATGTTATGGTGTTTTTATTAATTTGTCAACGATAACATTAAAACTCCAAGATAAACCAATGAAACCTACCACAAATCCTTTAACACCAACACTTAATCCGTTTTTACCACTTCTCATAAGTTTGCTCATTCTTGCACAATCAATTATATCGATATAATTAATGTGAGGGCTATCATTTTCAAACTAGCGCATTAAAGGGCTAAAGTGTGTGATTGTTTGCACGAAGTATTTTTGTTCGTGTAATATGAAGAAATTCACAAACTTCATAAAAAAAATATTTATTCAAAAAGATGTCGTCAAAAATTTCTCGCAATTTGTTAAAATAATACATAACGGAGGGAATGACATGACTGAAAACAAAACAACTGAAGAGCTCACAGAAGAAGAATTTTTAGAACTTGTGTTAGATGAACAAGAAAAAGCGCTCGCTAAAGAACGCGAACGCCGTTTAAATCCTATCCCTAAAAAACCAAAGCGCCAAAATCCAGTTGTGCGCGTCGTCGTTTGGCTCATGGCATTAACATTAATTTTTAATACATTTGCGGTTATTTTTAACGTATACTCCATTCCTGCTATTGAATTTTTAAAAGTATCCGCAAAATTATCAAATCAAGAAGATGTACAACTATATAAAAAAGCAGTCGTTACGATTAATACCGATTCAGGAAAAGGAACGGGCTTTGCGGTTTCAGAGGATGGCTACATAATTACCAATGAGCACGTCATCAACAATGCCTTAACAATCACTGTAGTCTTTCCTGATGACACGCTATACAAGGCACAAATCATTGAAAGCTATGAGGATTATGATTTAGCGCTATTAAAAATCGAAGCTACCGATATTCCTTATTTAAAATTAGCAGATTCTAGTTCCTTCAAGCAAAACGAGCATGTTTATTTCATCGGCAATCCACTTGCGTTTAGCGGCATTGCTAATGAAGGCGAAATATTAGGCTACACAAATGCAATTGGCGTTACACCAGATATTATTATGATGAATGCACCCGTTTACAGAGGAAATAGTGGAAGCCCTGTAATTAATGAGGCGGGCGAGGTTATTGGTGTCGTGTTCGCAACAGGTAGCCGTGATAATTATGGAAAAGTCGGTTTATTTATCCCAATTGAAAATGTGCACAGTCAATTTAACTTGCTTCAGCAAAAATCCTCCACTTCTAAAAGAGGGGAATGAATCTAAGTATATCCTCATTTAACGAGGTTCCAAGCCTGGCTGAATCAAGTTAATGCCCCGGCGGATGTCACAGATTTTTAGAGGAATTTAAAAGAGGAAGTCAGCCTAAAGACGTCACATCGTGTGACAACGGCTGACTGACCCACGTCCTGTGGCCCCAAGCTCGAAAAAAATCTGGACGCAATTACGCAGAGGCGTAATTGATAAATGAGTTTAATAAAAAAAACGGCGTCACTGTCATTAGTGAGCGCCGTTTTGTATTAGAAAATTAAGCTGAATAAGAAATAGAATAAACCAGCCATCAGTGCCGAAATTGGTAATGTGATAAACCACGTAATAACAATCTTACGTGCCATACCCCAGTTAACACCTTTTACACGTTGTGCAGCACCTACACCCATAATTGCAGAAGAAATTACGTGCGTTGTCGAGACTGGTAAAGCGATCACTGTCGCACCGAAAATAATCGATGCAGAAGTCAAGTCTGCTGCAACCCCGTTAATTGGACGGATTTTCATAATTTTACCGCCTACTGTTTTAATGATTTTGTAACCACCTATTGATGTACCAAGACCCATTGCTAATGCACAGGCGAAGCGTACCCAACCTTGTACTTCATCTGTCGATTGCCAGTTTGC
Source organism: Solibacillus daqui (assembly GCF_028747805.1). Taxonomy (NCBI): domain Bacteria; kingdom Bacillati; phylum Bacillota; class Bacilli; order Caryophanales; family Caryophanaceae; genus Solibacillus; species Solibacillus daqui. Next base: position 1,357,107 of record NZ_CP114887.1, on the reverse strand, counting down.
TGCGATTAACGCCATTGTAATGATACCCATCGCTTTTTGCGCATCGTTCGTACCGTGCGTGAATGATTGTAATGCGGCTGTACCAATTTGCGTTAAACGGAAAGCTTTAGTTGTTGAATATAATGGTGAACGCTGGAAGATAAATTTGAAAATTTTCATCACAACGTAACCAAGCGCTAATGCTAGAATTGGTGAAATAATTAATGCCTGTAAAATCTTTAAGAAACCTTCATAGTTTAAAATACCGAAGCCTGCTGATGCTACAGCCGCACCTGCGATTGAACCAATTAAAGTATGTGAAGAACTTGATGGAATCCCGAAATACCATGTTAATAAGTTCCACGTAATCGCCGAACTAAGTGCTGCTAAAATAACAACCGAACCCGTTACATCACCTTCAAATGCGTTTAACGAGAACGGGTCAACGATGCCTGACGCTACCGCTTTTGCTACACCTACGAACGTCATCGCCCCGATAAAGTTCATAACTGCCGCCATCAGAACTGCCACACGTGGTTTTAACGCACGTGTTGAAACAGAAGTAGCAATCGCATTCGCTGTATCGTGGAAGCCGTTAATAAAATCGAATGCTAACGCAAAGATGACTACAAGGACGGTAATAATTAATAACGTATCCATAGTTTACTCCTTTTTGTTACGCGTTACGCATAATAATAGATTCGATTGTGTTTGCTACATTTTGGCAGTAGTCTGCAATTTCCTCTAACTGCTCATATAAATCTTTAAAAATGATTAAACGAATTGGATCTTTTTCCACTTGGAATAACTCTGTAATCGATTTACGGAAAATTTCGTCACATTCACGCTCGTAATCCTTTATTAAAATCGCATGTTGTCGCATGCCGATTAAATCCTTTTTGTTTAAAAGCTCCATTGCTTTTACTGCTTCAACTGAAGATTTTGCAATGTAGTCTACAAAATCACGCATATGTTGGTTCACTTCTGTAAAAGCATACATTTCGAAATGCGCGATTGTGTTTTCAATACCATCTAAAATGTCATCTAATTTAATTGCTAGCGCTAAAATATCTTCACGCTCGATTGGCGTCATGAATGAATCATTTAGTTTTACAATTAATTCGTGAATTAATTTGTCACCTGCTGTTTCAAATGATTTCATTTTAATTTGAATTTGTTTTAAGTCAGCAACATTTGTGATTGTACTTTCTTTTGCGAAGTTAACACCTTGCTGTACATTTTTAGCAATATTTAATAATCCTTCGAAAAATGGATCTGGTTTTTTTGAGTTAAACATGGATGTGAATCCTCCTAAAATTAAGTTTGTAAATCAAAACCTTCGCTATCATAACATCTATTTTTCAATATCTTCAATACTTCTTGTTTTTCTTAACAAAACATTTACAAAGCACAACAATCGGTTCTTCACTTCTTTTTCATGTAGGCACTTCCAACTCGCCGAAATTTTCAGAACAACAACAAAAAAAGATAATAATATGACGAAATTCGACATTTTCGACAAAAAAAATATCTAATTAATTATTAAATATTATCTTACCCTTTTTACAATTATTTTAATTGTAAAGGAATTGTAAAGATTTTATTGCATATTTATCAATCAACAAAAAAGAGAATTTCTATAACTCGCATAAGAAATTCTCTCCATTTTTTAGCTTTTACGTAAAACCGATGACACAATATGCGCTGAGTCCCATTCACCTAACGACAGTTTCATAATCGGATATTTTTTCTCGAAAAGCTGCGCAGTAATTTCCTTCACAGACAGCCCTTCGTCATTCATCATTTCAATTTTGCCACGTAAATCTTGTAAATAATCTAGCTTCATACGTAACGCTTGTTTTCCGTCCTTTATATAGCCTGCATGGTTACAAAATACCTCGCCAAAATCATATGTTAACACACGCTCTATGGAAGATATAATTTGTGGAATACTTTCCTCACGTAATACAACCTTTGTTTTTGGTGTTACATATAAATCTCCTGTAAAAAGCTGGCCCGTTTGTTCATTTAAAAATGCTAAATGATCATCTGAATGCCCAGGTGTTTTAATTACTTGCCAGTTTGCCGTACGTGATGAAAAACGGTTACCAATCCCATTTGCTTCAAACGGCTCACGACTACCCCAAAATAGCTTGCGGTATAACGGATATCTCGCTTTATATGTACACTCTTGGCAACGAACGTCACTCATATAAACAGGTACATTATATTTTGTTTGTAAATAATGCGCACCACCTGAATGATCTTCATGATAATGCGTTAGAACAATTTGATCGATATCAAGCTGTGAGAAAAATGGTTTAAATTCCTGTAAGAGTGATGCCGAGCCAGTATCGATTAATACACCGTCAATTTCAAAGCAATGTACATTAAGCTTAATTGCCTGAAATGATACAAATCCATTGACCATATTTACACCAGATTGTGTATGCTGTTCAGATTTTTTCTTAAAAAACATAACTTTTCACTCCTTTATTCTGCAGTTTCACTTATTTATACTTTATCACACTTTATGAATAGCGACTCATTTTTTGCATAAAATTTACAAATGAAAAGCGCAATTTTTCAAGTTATGAAAAATTGCGCTAAATCTTTTTCTATGAGCTAAGTCTGTTGTGCTTACAAATTCTCGCTTTGTTCAACTGTTTCGTGCTTTACCCAGTCACTATAGCCAGCCATGTAAATTTTTACTTTTTCATAGCCCGCCTGTTTTAATATCGAATAAACTGGAGTAGCAGTTACACCTGAACCACAGTACACAACAATATCCTCGTCTTTTTTTACTTTCGCTAATAAGGATGACGTTACAACTAAGTTTTTACCTTCGCGTAACTGTTCCCAATCGTAGTTTTTTGCTGTTGGGATATGGCCTGCAATGGCATCTAGTGGCTCTATCTCTCCACGGTAACGCGCATTTGCACGAGCATCCAGTAAGGTTGTCTTAGATTCTCCATCAATTATTCGTTTCATATCCGAACGTTTCAATAATATCTCATCATTCCATTGTAAATTCAACATTGTAGGGGCAAATTTAGGAACTTCCTGCGATATAGCAAAACCTGCCCCCTTCATAGCTTCAAAACCACCATTTACAACGTAAGCATGATTAAAGCCAGCATAATGTAAAATCCACCAGGCACGAGTTGCAAATGGTGATGCACCTTGATCATAAATGTAAATGGCATCATTAACACGTAATCCATTTTGCTCGAAAAGCTGTTGTAGTTGCTCTTTACTTGGAAGTGGATGACGTCCTTCATCACGTGTCATATCGGAAAGGTCATCGTTTAAATCCCAATAGATTGCGCCTTCAATATGCCCTTCCTTATATAATTGTTTGCCTAATTGTTCATTTGTTAAATCATAACGGACGTCAATGATTCGTCCGTTACGTTCCATTTTATTGGCTGATACAAAAATCGTTGTTTGCATATCGATTCCCCTTTACGCTTTTAATTGTGCGTAGATATCTTTCCAAACTGCTAAACGGCTTTCTTCTTGTAATAACAAGCGCTCTGTCTCAATTTGCTCGACGGCTTGTTCTAGCATATGTTGACGTAACCCTTCTGCTTCGATTGCAATGAAACGATTCGCCCATTCGATTAATTTGATCTTTTCTGTATCCAAATATTTTTGTGCATCTGGCTTTGTTAATTGCTCTAACGCGTCACGTAATAGTTCTTTTTCGTTTTTCTCGAAGAAGGCTTTAACATTTTTGAAGTTTGATTTCACGCCTACATATGGGGCTGGGTCGTTAAATGGTCCTGTGTAATCCAAAATTTCTGGCTCGCCCGTTTCATAAGCCATAAATGCAAAGCTTGGGTTTAACTCTTTTAAATCACGTGCTTCATCTTTGTAGCGTTCATTCATTTTCTTTTCAACAAATTGTGCTAAACGGAAGTTCGTTACACGTAATTCCTGTGCAAAGTCAAAGCTTAATGCTTGTAAAACTTCTTTTAGTGCTGTTTCTAACGCTTGCTGTACCGGCATTTGTGCAAATGTCGACGGGTTGTAGCTTTCGCGGAAGAAATCAGGGTAACGGTAGTACACACGTTGTAATACGTAATAAAGTAGTTCATCTAGCTCTTGCTTTGAGTCACTTTCTACCATCGATGTTTGCGTTGTTTGGTATTTTCCGCGCACGTGCTGCTCTAAGTGTGCAAGTTCTCCTAAACGCTCATCTTTACGCTTTAAGTTGTCTTCGGTTTGCGTAATTAAATCATGCAGGCGGTCCTCTGTTTTCTCGATTTCCTCTTGCAAGGCTTGTACCGCAATGCCCATTAACTCGTCGTTTAAGAAGTGATGGAATGCATCTTCAAACGGCGCCATACCTGATTCATGTTCTTTTTGTTCTTGCTTTTCTTTTAATGCTAGTAAGCTTGATACGCCGTAAAGTCTTGGGAAACGGATTCCGAAGCGTTGTAACTCTGTGCGTACATAGCCTTTTACTTCTTCCTCTTCGTCCATTGTTGACGCTAAATCAATCGCATTGACAATGAAGAACATTTTATCTAACTCGAAGGCATCCTTTACACGACCTAATTGAATTAAGAATTCACGGTCTGCTTTCGCGAATGCATGGTTGTAATACGTAATGAATAAAATCGCATCCGCATTACGAATATAATCAAACGCAACCCCTGTATGACGTGCGTTAATTGAGTCTGCACCTGGTGTATCGACTAATGTAACACCCATACGAGTAAGTGGAGAATCAAAATAGAAATCAATATTATCAACGAAACATGAACGATTTTCTTGCGCTACATACTTTTCGAAATCATGGCGGTTTACACGTAATGTCGTACCTAATTTCGGCAAGAATGTTTCGAAGCCTTCAGAATAGGCACGAATAAATGATTTGTGTACGTTTAAGCGCTCGTCTGTTAACTGAACCGCTAAGCCTTCTGACGCACGATCAAACGCCTCCTGTAACGAGCTCACTGTTAAGCCAATTGCCGCGTAAGAACCTTTAATATCTTCTAATAATTGCTCTTCTGTTTTTAAGTGCACATCAGCTGTTTCATGTGGATGATCTGGTGTTACTGGGCGAATTTTGTTAATCGCTGCAGTTGTTGGGTTTGGTGAAACCGGTAATACTCTATCACCCATTAATGCATTCGAGAAACTTGATTTACCAGCAGAGAACGCACCGAATAAAGCGATTGTAAAATCACGTTTTTGCAGACGTTCGACCTTTTTCGTCAAGAAGTTCGATACCTCTTTAAAGCCCTGCACATCTGATAAAATATGAGCTGTTTTTAATGCTCGCTCTGTAACTTTTTCAATATTTAAACCTGAGCCGATTTTTTCAAGCTGTTGGTCTTCAACGATTTCTTCTGTTGCAGTATTCGTTAGTAACATCGATTCATCAAACGGACGAATATCCTTTAACGCCTGCTCATGCTCACGCGTCCATTTTTCTAAATGAATTTTTGATTCCGCACGAATTTCATTTGATACTTGCTTCATTAGCGTATTGCTAAATGCTTGGAATTGTTCAACTTGAATGATGTGTTTTAATGCTTGTACTTTTTCTGTCATCGCATTAATTTTTAATTTGACTGGCGCTGCTGCTTCGGCTGCTACTTGTTCTAATGTTGCTTTTTGCTCTAGCTTCCAAGCGTCTGTCATTTGAATGAAGTAACGTTTTACCGCTTCAGACACACGGTTAGCAAAGTTCAGTACCGCATCCCCTGTAATGACCGCACTTTTTTGTACTTGGTCTTCAATAATTGAAAACGGGAAGTTAAATTCCTTTGCATCAATGTCTGCTGCACGTTCATCGTTTAGTGCACCTACATCCTTTAATGCTGTTTTCATTAAAGCCTTCATATGACCTGTAATTTGTGATTGTACAACGTGGTTAAATGCCACATACGCCTCTTCTTGACGCTGTACTTTCGCTTCTGCGGTTTTCTTTTTGGCTGTAAATAGACCGCCCACTTTAAAATCATCTTGCTGACTTTCCAAATACTCACGTAATTTTTCACGTACATCGGCTGGCATAATGGCAGCGTTTGCAAGAAGTTCTTTACGATTTTCATCAAATTGCTTATCAAATACGTCAAATGAGAATAGTTCCGTTTGACGCGTTAATTTATCGTATTGCTCTAAAATATCATCACGGTGCTGCCAATCATCATCTGACACCATTTCTGCATATGTTGTGAAACGATCTTGCTTCTCTTCTTCCAAGTATGTTTCATGCTCATGCTGTAATTTTGTTAGCGTGTTTTCTGCTGTTAAAATTAATTGTTCCTGCCAATCGTTCATTGAATCCATAACAATTTTTTTCACTTTATCGAAATCGTTGTTTGGTAATTCTTTTTCACGTAAAGACGTGAAGAAAATATCTTTCGGATAAACGCCCCACGCTGCGAATGAATTGTGCACCGATTGTTTGAAATCTTCGAATGATAGCTCTGTATCACGGTGCTTATCAATTTGGTTAACAATTAAATATACGTTTGGATTATATTTCATCAATTGCTTCGTAAATTGGAAGTTTAACTCGGATTGGACGTGATTGTAGTCCATTGTATAGAACACCATATCTGCAATATGTAGTGCAGACTCTGTACTCATCGCATGTGCATCATCTGTTGAGTCAACCCCTGGTGTATCCATTACAGTTACACCTTCTGGCAAACTTGATGTACTATGGCCAATTTCAATTTGTGAAACGAGCTCACCATTTTTACTTAGTTCTTTTACTTGCTTAATATCATATCCAGCCTCAAATTTAACTGGCTTTTCGTTGTGTAAATAAAGAATTGCAAAGTCCTCATCTGATTTATGGACCTTTACGATGTTAGCACTTGTCGGAATTGGACTTGTTGCTAAAATGTTCTCTCCAGATAATGCATTGATCATACTTGATTTACCAGCAGAGAAGTGCCCCGCAAAACCAATTACGAATTCTTTTTGTAATAATTTGCGCGCGAAAAGGTTTAATTTTTCAATGCGCTCTGTATCTTCGTTCTCTTTATAGATTATGTATTGTAATGCAGATTGTTGTAACAATCCTTGAATTTTATCATCAAACAATGTCATACTTGTTTCCCCTTTATACGGTTTTGCCTTAGTTTTGTCACAAATCTATAGTACCATGATTTTTAGAGAAAATCGGCACGTTTTCGCAAAAATTATTGTCAGAATCATTTTTTTCCATAAATTTCGTGTATTTACTTACCTTTAGGTATCCAAATTGCTATTTTCCGATAATTGACAGTTAAGATTATCGAATAGTTTTTATAGAAATAATTTATAGAAATAGCTATAAAAAAAGCGCATTATCAATTGCGACAATGCGATGGAATGATTTATTTTTTAAAGTTATAGATTGCGGTATTATTTCACTGTATTTTTTAATACATAATTGCCAATCGCTAAATACGCTAGCACCGTTGCTCCAATCAATGTATAAAGCATTTGTTACACCGCCCTTTATCAATCGATAATAATTATCAATATCATTATAATGATTATATTATCATACGTCAATAATCAATTCCACCTCGGTTAAATCAAGTTCAATTATTCGACATTATATCTATACATTTTGTCGAAAATAGTGGTAAAATATTGTAAAGGTTCATGAGAGGACGTGTTAATTTTTGAACGCTTCGAAACATATTCAAACGATTTTAAATGGGACCATACATTCATTAAAAACTATTTTACCTATGAATATAGACGTAAAATCACCCAGTATTGCTAATGAGCCATATGAGCAAAAGGAAATGGGTGTTTTAATCGGCTTAGTTGGCGATTTAAAGGGACGTATTATTATCGATGGATCACCTGAAATTTTCGGTGCAGTTGGTTCAGGCATGTTCGGTATGCCACTTGAGGGTCCAATGCTTGAATCATTTACGGGGGAACTTGGTAATATGATTGCAGGTAACTTATGTACATTTACCGGCCAGAATGATTTAGAGCTAGATATTACCCCTCCAACAGTGATGGTCGGCCACACGAAACTATTTGGCTTCCAACAAGCATTTAAGTTACCTGCTACAATCGAAGGCATTGGTGACATTTGCATTTTATACACAATTGATGATGAAAACTAAAAACAAAAAAATCGTTCGCATAGAAGCATGCGAGCGATTTTTTATACGAATAAGACAAATCCTAAAATAATAACTAAACTAGTAAAATGACCTTTCCACGTCATCTGGGTTTCATTAAATTTTCTTGACACAAAGATTGGTTCTTTCCTATCTACAAACAAAAACCCGTTCGAATAACTCGAACGGGCTTATCATTATTGCGGCTCTACCGCTAAAATATCAAAAAATTTGTCTTTTGACTGTGCTTCTTGTTCATTTAATAGAATATGAATATCGCCATGGTCATTCGAAGTACGAATTAAACGGCCCATCCCTTGCTGTAAACGTAATAGCATGAATGGTAGCTCCACTTCTTCGAACGGATTCGTCACAAATGAACGCTTCGCATCAAATAATGGGTCTTGCGGTGGGAATGGTAAATCAAAAATGACCACACGTGTTAATGCTTCCTCTGGTAAATCTAGCCCTTCCCATAAATGATAGGAACATAATGTCTGAATGTCGCCATTTTGGAAATCGCGTACAATCGCAGAAAGTTCTCGTTCCCCTTCAAACGCAACATTCAAGCGCGTCATTAAACTAAGTTTTGATTTGAAATCATTCATCGCTTGTTTGGATTTAAATAATATTAGTGTTTTTTTATTATCTTTCAATAACGCTTCCACTTGCGCTACTTTTTCAACTTGTGATAGTTCATGCAAGTAAATTTTCATTACTTCCTCATAGTCAAACGGTGACGGAACGCTGAAGCTTTGGAATTTATCAATGCCTAGGCTTGTTGCGATATAGCTGAAGTCTTTTTTAACCGATAATGTCGCTGATGAGAAAACAATCGGCATTTTTTTCGAGAATAATGTTTCTGATAGAACATCCGTAATCAGTCGAGGCATAATGACTAATGTTTCTTCACCGTCTGTATCCTCTAACCAATCAACTGCATCGCCTTGCGCTACAAAAATGCGAATCGCAGCTGCGTAATGTTCTAAAAACTCCTCGGCCATATTTAATTCATATTCTGGAATCATATATAATTCAGACTCAAATACAAATTCCTCTAATAGTTGCTCAACATCCGCAATAACACGTTGGCCTAATTGAATAAGGCGCTCTGATTTACTAATGCGCTTGCGATCTTCCTCTGATGGCACTACATCATCACGTAATTGATCGAAAAATAGCTCATGGTGATCTTGTAAGTGCTCCATCGCATAAAGCGTACGCTCACGAACACCATCTACCATTAAGCGTTCAAGTAGCTCAACAATCGTATATGCTTGTACTTTATAGGTTAATGCTTTTTGTGCCGCATACTCTAACAAGTGACCTTCATCAAGTACAACCATTGACACTTCCGGAAGTAATGGCAATTGGCCTTCACGTTCACGTGATTCCTTTGTCGCTAAATGCTCCATTAAAAAGTCTTGAGAACAGATGATTAAGTCTGATGATTTACGGTAGTGTGCGCGATGCAAAGTTTGCCCACAGCGGTTACGTAAATCACATACTGCACATTGCATAATTGAGTTGTAATTGACTTTTTGCCAATCTTCATCGCTCACGCCTGGGTAATCTGAACGATCGCCATATGGCTGCACGGCAATCATACTTCCTTGAGCGTACACACCATCAGGAATAGAAAAGGCGATATCATCAATCCACTCTTCTGTTTCTGTCTTCTCAGCTTCTTCAAAGCGCTTTAAACATAAATATTGGTCACGCGATTTTGCTAAACGTACGTCGATATCTAATCCTAGAACATCACGTAATTTATGAATATCGCCACCCTCTTTAACAAGCTGGTCGATTAATGTTTCATCTGCACATGCGATTAACGCCGGTTTTCCTGTATAGCGCGCATATGATACAGCCGGTAATAAATAGGCAATTGTTTTCCCTGTACCTACACCTGCTTCTGCGAATAATACGTTCTTTTCTTTTAATGCTTGCTCGATTTGGTAAGCCATGAAAATTTGCTCATCACGACACTCAAAGCCGCGCTCTGGTAATTCATCATACAGAACGTCTCCTAGCCAATCGCCAAGAGAATCGAAAAACGTTTTTTCCCGTGATAATTCAAACGGTAATGATTTTCTCAAATCAAAGTTCCCCCTCAATATGAAGCGGAAGGAACGCTCACTCATCCCTTCCGCATGAAGTCATTTTTACATATACAAAAAAATTCAGTACTGATTATTATACTATGTTTCAAAAGAAAATCCTACTCATAACATCCTAAAATAAAACAAAAAAACTCCAATTGCCTCATAAATAGCAACTGGAGTTCTAAAATAAATGTAAATTTAAACGCTAGGTTACTTTTATTGCTCGCGTTTTGATTTTTGTCCCCAGAATTGATAGTAATCTGTGCGGATGAAACCATTAAATAGCTTACGTTTTTTTGTAGCCTTTTTGCCATAATGTACTTCTAAATCTTCCATTGAAGACAGCATGTAAACTGACCATGTTGGATAGTTTTTCATGACATCGCCGAATTGGCGTAGCATTTTTTCTATTTCTTCACGTTCACCGATACGTTCCCCATATGGTGGATTCGTTACAATAACACCGTCTGTTAATTTCGTAGTAAAATCGATTGCTTGCATTTGCTTAAATGTAATCATATCACCAAAGCCTGCCTCGATCGCGTTTTCCTGTGCAATAGAAACCATACGATGATCGATATCTGTTCCAATAATTGTTAGTTCTTGATCATAATCTGCCTTTTCATCTGCTTCATCACGCGCTTGATCCCAAATTGCTTGCTTCATCCATGGCCAAGCTTCTGACACGAACTCACGGTTGTAGCCTGGTGCAATGTTTTGACCAATCATTGCTGCTTCAAGTGCAATTGTACCAGAGCCACAGAATGGGTCAACGAATGGACGGCTTGGTGACCATTTTGATACTTTTATAAGTGCCGCTGCTAATGTTTCTTTTAATGGCGCTTCACCTTGGCTTGTACGGTAGCCACGCTTATGGAGTCCAGCACCAGATGTATCAATTGTTAATGTTGCCTCGTCCTTTAAAATTGAAATTTCAATTTTAAATAATGGACCCGATTCATCTAAAAAGCCTAAACGTTTATACGCCAGCTTCATGCGCTCAACAATCGCTTTTTTAGTGATAGCTTGGCAGTCTGGCACACTGTATAATTTCGATTTTACCGATTTACCTGATACCGGGAAATTCGCATCCACCGGTAAATATTTTTCCCACTGAATGGCTTTGACACCTTCGAATAACTGATCGAATGTTTTTGCTGGGAATTTTGCCACTACAATTTTCACTCGGTCTGCTACACGTAACCATAAATTCGTACGAGCAATTGCTAACTCGTCGCCTTCAAAATAAACTTTGCCGTTATCGACACGTGCTTCGTAGCCTAATTCACGCACTTCGTCTGCAACGATTGCCTCTAATCCCATTGCTGCAGTCGCGACTAATTGAAATTTTGTCATAAATTAAATCCTTCCTTGATGCTCAACTTCCCAAAAATGAATGAAGTCGATTAATTCGTCCATCGGTAGCGGTTTGCTATAATAGTAACCTTGAATAAAATCACAGCCCATCGATCTTAGCAGCTCTACTTGTTGAACATTTTCAACGCCCTCTGCTACAACTTTTATTTGTAAACGATGTGCCATTTGAATAATAGCATCAACAATTGCCTGCTTATCATCCAGCGAGCAAATATGCTGAATAAAACTTCGGTCAATTTTTAATACATCTAGCGGGAATCGTACTAAATAACTTAGTGAAGAATAGCCTGTCCCAAAGTCATCAATTGATAATTTAAACCCAAGTTGCTTTAGCTTCACGAGTTTACTAATCGTTTCTTGTGCAGTATTCATCACTGTGCGCTCTGTCACTTCTATTTCAAAACTTTGTGCCGATGTATTATTACGCTCTAATATGGTTTGCATCGACTCTAAAAAGCTTTGTTGCTGGAAATGTATGCTCGATACATTAATTGCAATTGGTACTTTCGGATATCCTGCCGCTACAAGCTTATGATACCCTTCACATGCCAATTCAAAAATAATTTCGCTAAGCGGAATGATTAAACCCGATTCTTCCGCATACTCAATAAATTCTGCAGGTGACACAAAGCCCAATTTTTCACTCTTCCATCGTACTAGCGCCTCTAAACCAATAATATTTTGTGTTTTTACACAAATTTTCGGCTGAAATGCTAAAGTAAATTCACGTTTTTCAATTGCCTTACGTAGCTCACCATCTAACGCTAACACACGATTTGAATCCGTTTTTAATTCTTCAAAATAAAACGAGAAACAATTACGCCCACTTTCCTTTGAGAAAGTCATTGCCTTGACAGCACGGTTAATTAACATTTCCGTTGATGTGCCATCTTCAGGATAAATACTAATTCCGATGCTCGTAGACACATACATATCTTGATCTTGAATGCGTATCGGTTGCTCAAATGCATGAATTACACGTTCGGCAAATTGCGCTGCTTCACGAGGATGCTTAATATTCGATAACGTAACAACAAATTCATCGCCGCCAAAACGAGCTAAAATATCTTTATTTTTTAATAAGCTTTTTAAACGCTTTGACACTTCTACTAGCAATAAATCACCTATAGTATGACCAAGTGTATCATTCACTTGCTTGAATCGATCCAAATCTAAAAAAAATACGGCATGCTGAATTCGTTGTACTTTGTTATCGGATACTTCTAATAGCGTTTTCATACGATCGATAAAAGCAAAACGATTACAAACATCTGTTAATGAATCATATAACGATCGTTTTGCTAATTCATCTTCTACGACTTTACGTTCCGACAAATCCGTAAAAATCGCACAGTAGTTTGTAATTTCACCTTCTTCAGACTTGATGGCTAAAATCTTCAACCATTCCGGGTAAAGTTCTCCAGTTTTACGTCGGTTCCAAATTTCACCTTGCCACATGCCCTCTTCGTCAATTCGGCTCCACATGTTCACATAAAACGTTCGATCATGTATACCCGATTGTATGACTGAAGGTTTTTTCCCTCGTACCTCTTCACTTGTATACCCTGTTACAATTTCAAATGCTGCATTTACTGTTACGATTTTTTTATGTCGATCCGTAATCATGATACCATCCGCAATATTAGCAAATACTTGTTCAATAAGATTTTTCGGATACTGCGATAATGTTAGCTCTTGTACAGCTGATAAATCTGACATGATTCCGTTCACGTAAATTTCTCCTTATATTCTATTCACAAACTACTTTTATGTATTAATGTATCTAATTGATTGTTTTTTCTATTAAGAAAAGCTCTCCACAAAAAATAATGGAGAGCCCTTTTAATTTTAAAAAAAGCATCAATAATCAATAAGCCATGTTTTGTTCCTAAGTACTCAAACGGCTTTCGCCTCGTACGACTAGGTAGTAATCATCTATCTACGTAAGAAGTTCTTACGTCCCTCCATCCGTTCATTTCCTTCAGGAGAGTGCCCCTACCATAATTTGGGTTTCTCACTCATGGGGTTTACCTCGTTCCACCTTATTAGTTTCCTAATAAGCTCCGTCACTGTGGCACTTTCAGGAAGTGTCATCCATATCAAAAGACTTAGGACTTCCTTCCGCCGTCAAAGAGAATCTCTTTGCCTTACCTTATTTTTTCAGTAAGCACGAACACTACGGGCATCGCAGCCGCGTGTGAGCATGGACTTTCCTCTACACTTCAAAGAGTGCAGCGATTACTCGATAATTGATGTATGACTAAAGTATACTGCACATGTTATAAAAAAACAACATACTAAAAAATAGTTTAACTATTCGTATAGTTTACTTCCAAATACATGTTTTTCTAAATTCGACAGTCGTTTTAAAATGTCAAAATTTGTATTGTTTGTGCTTATTGGCGATGGTGTTGCCACCGTTTTACGACTTGGAGTTGCTACTTCCTGCTTTAAGCGTGCATTTTCTTCTTCAAGTGCCGCAATTTTCGCTGTAAAGGCGTCATAATCTTCGCGAATAGCATCTAAAAATTGGTCGACCTCATCTATATTATAGCCCTTCATACTTTTTTTAAATTCTTTTTCTAATATATTGTCAGCTGTTAATTTAATATCCATTGTACCTCGTCCTTCCATCACGCAACTTTCTTGATTGTATTATAACATAGGTCAACCCTTTCGTACCTATTACATATGTCGCCATTGCGAATTTTTTGTTGGATTGGGTATTATAAAACGGCAATAAATTCCATACAAGATAAGACATCCACTTACGTTATTGTGACGCAAAATTTGTTTTTCTACTCGTTGTCATGGTGATGTTATTTATTTTGATTCTTTGTAGCTATACGTTGTAATCTTTTTTGCCAGCTTTGTTGTTGTTTTTCATATTGTGTCTGTTTCTCAAAAGCAATATCCTCAATTAGTTCGCGCCCCTTTTTTGAATAGATAAAGGCTTGGGCATAATCCTTCATTTTGTGCTCAAAAAGCATTGCAAGTTGTTCATATGCTTGCAATTGTTTTTTGTCAGGGATTGTTGACAATGCTGATTGAAACGCTTCAATAGCCAGCTCATACTCGCCTTCACGCTTTAATTCATACGCTAAATAAAAATGCGCAAACCCTGTTTCAGTAGAGTCAAAATGTGCTGTAACAGCCTTTAAAATGTCCGCGCTCGTTTGACGTTGCTTTAAATCACCGAACCATTTCCCAATATTCGTATAGGTTGTCGCCGATTCTGTTGTGATCGTATCTAGCAATAAATTCGTCGAATGAATATAGAGTGTAATTAGCGATAATAAGTCCCATTCATTATGAACTAGCACCTTCATTAACGTTTCTGCATTTCCACTTTTCACCGCATCGAAATAAATAATCGGCGCTAAATGACCAGGAATATCCCCTTTTCGATAAAAACCGAGCTTATCCTGCTCTACTTGCGTTAGCTTCATGCGCGACAAGTCGTCTTTCCATAAACGCTTCGAGCTATGCAGTAAATCGACTTGGCGCTGTTCTTTTAATTTAGGAATATGTTGCTGATTCAATGTCCAGCGTACATGCAGCTGTGGCCAGTCAAAACTTTTGCCATTATACGACACAATCGTCACATTACGCTGCCACATTTTCGATTCGAAAAGCAGTGCAGCCTCATTTGATGGATCTGCTAATACATATTGCGTCAATGTAAAGCCTTCATCATCTGACTCTAAAAAACCTAATAAAAAGATATGCGTACCCGCACCTTTTAGACCTGTTGTTTCAGTATCAAAAAAAACAATCGCCTCGTCCTCCGAAATGGCAAACGGATGATCCTCCCCCTGCGATTTCCAACGTTTTAACGCCGTAAATAGTTCCCCAAGAAGATAATTGCCGTGTTGGTATATAAATGGGTAATGTACCTCTCGTTTGAAGAGTACACCAAAATCATTTTCTACTAGCTCAAGTCCAGCTTGTCGCCAAGACTCTGTATAACTTGGTGCTTCGGGCTTTAAAAACTTCACCTTTTCCTGTTTCGTTTCTGTTTTTTTACCAAGCATTTTTTTCATTTGTAAGATTTTATTTTCATATGACATGCCTTCACATCATTTCGTTGATTAATGTTGTCGGTGGTATCGAAATAGGACCAGTGCCAATATTATCATGCCTGTTGAAGCGAATTTTATTGTAATTCATGTTTCAACACACAAAATATAGGCACATCTCTATTCATCTTAATACTAGATATTCTACCCTTTATAATAACAATAATTTGAACAGTAAACAAAGTAAACACAAGAATACGAATTCCATAATTTATAAGTGTATAGGCGTATTTGGGTTACATATTCAATATATGCCTATCTAATTTACAAATTTTCACTTCACACTTTATTATCGTTTAAATTGTTTATAGTTTACTATAAATACATGTTTATTATGGTTTTTAGAGGTAAACACAACATTGCAATCTATTTACCTAAAAGGAAAAAAGCACTGCTCAAATTGAACAGTACTCTCCCTATACTACCCAAGAATGTATCTATGGGTAAAATATTAAAATTTACTTGCACGCCCACTTATCATTCCCAAATCAAGACTTTTCATTTCTCACTAAAGTCTGAAACCTACTACCACGACGAAAAGTTAGATCTATTTGATTATTTTCCACTTGCATTCCCCAACCATTGGAATCATAGAAAAGGACAAGGTGTATGTCCGTTATAATTTAAACTTATCTACTTTATTTTTTAGAACTTTAGATATCCCTTCAACTTTATGCACATTTACGACAATGCGGCTAATTACAGTGGATTGATCTTTTGAAGCTGAAGCTACTTCCTCCGTAACCGCTGTATTTTCTTCAATGACAGCTGAGATAGTTTCTAAGGCTTCTAAAACTTTTTGAGAATCTTTTTGAATATCATTAAAGACATCTTCAATCTGACTCGTATCTTTTTCCGTTTGCCCTACCATGTTAACAATCACATTTAAGGCTTCGTCTCCTTGGTCAATCAATTGCTCTTGCTTTTGAACAGCCTTCAAGTTTTGTTCCATCTTAACCACTGTTTCATTCGTCTCTTTTTGGATAGATTCAATTAAATCAATTATTTTATTGGCAGCTGATTGAGATTGCTCAGCCAGTTTTCGAACTTCATCTGCCACAACGGCAAAACCTTTTCCATTTTCCCCTGCTCTTGCCGCTTCAATTGCTGCATTTAAAGCAAGTAAATTCGTTTGATTTGCAATGTCAGAAATTACATTAATAATTTCTCCTACCTCATCGGAACGCTTGGCTAAACTTTGAACCGTTCCAGTTGCAGATTCTACAGTTTTAATTAACTCATGAAGTTGAACTGTGGCCTCACGCATTGATTCCTTACCCTTTTGTGCTGTATCCGTTGAAATTTTGGCATTTTCAACAGTTCTCTTTACTTGGGCAACTCCTTCATGTAGAAATGTCATCATATTTGACATCATTTCTAAAATATTATTCACTTCTTCGGATTGCTTATCAATTCCTATAGCTGTTTCTTCCATTGATTGTGTAATATTACCCGAAGCTTCTTCAGTTGTTTTCACAAATTGGCTGAGCTCTTGTGTCGTATCATTCATTGTAACTGTTGTTGAATTGATATCTGCAATAATTTCTCTTAGGTCGACAACCATTTTTTCAAATGAACGTGACAATGCACTTATTTCATCCTTGCCTTCCGTTTTTACCTGGAAACTTAAGTCTCCTTCAGAAATTTTCTTTGCTTGCTTCGTTAAACTTTCTAAAGGTTTAGTGACTATTTTAGAAAATATAAAAATAATAATTATACTAATAATCAGAAAAATACCTGTAAGTAGAACCATTTTCAAACCATTCTTTTTCTCTAAATTGAGAATATCTGTTGCATTGTAATCCACGCCTAATACACTAATAACTTCCCCGGATTTATCCTTAATTGGTATGTATATTGAAAGTAAATTCCCGAAATCGTCAGAGGATATTTCAGGTTCACTTATTTGTCCTGTCTCAAAAGTTTGCACCATCTTGTCATACTCTGCACCGTTTTCTTCAATATCACCTAAAGCAACCGCATCCCCTGTAATAACATAAAAATATTCATATCCACTGTCTGTTTTCTCTCTGCTCATTGTATAAAGATAATTCAAATCATTTGCTACGCTTATTTCCTCAAACTTGTCTTGTAATTGATTAAAATAATCGTTTTCTTTTCTGTCTTTTACAATCTCACTATATTTTTCTGCATCCACTTGACTAAGAGTATATTCACCTATTTTAGTCGCTTGCTTACTTATGGATTGAATGACTAATTTAGAAGAGGACTGATTAACCAGAAAACCAATAGAACCCCCCATTAGTAAAATTAACACAGAAAACACCACTACCATTTTTGTTTTTAAGCTATTCATATCCTTACCACTTTCATTATAATTTCATTTTATTTAGTTCATCACCAAATGTAGCGGTTGCATATTGATAATCGTTCTAGCCACATTCGAAGTACGATTACCAAGTGAAAATATAAGTAAAACAACTGTTTCTTTGAGCCTTGAGTGCTTCCTTCACCATTCGTCAACCCCTTGTTACGATGATAGGCTATTTATTTAATTTAATAGCTTTTCAACAATAAACATTAAAGAATCAAAATATAAAATACTCAATATTTTACGATAAACAGGTTTTAGCTTTCTAAAAACTTATGCATACTCGCTTTTTTTCTTTCTTATCTTACAGTGGGTCTATTATCATCGTAACTGCTATTCTCTCGCTCCTTATCTATATACACTCGTTTAATGATACTAATTTATACCCGCGGTTGATTATAAGCGAATTGAGGGGAATAATCCATATTTATACAAATATTTTTTGAAATAATTTCACTTTTTTTACGATTACCGTTCGTTCCAAATAAAATTTAATCCAATGTCCAGAAATCTTTTTTAGTTACATATGAATGTGTAGATGCTATTACAAATACTCTGAAGGATTTCCTTGACGCTTTGGGAAGAAAACTTGAGGAAATCAGCAGGGGTAAACCGAAAAATGATTTACAATCTAATAAAAGAAGGAAATTTATTAGGTTGAATGCATCAATAGCGTCCAACCTCTTTTACGTTTATTTATTTAATTCACTTGCTAAGTTTTGCAATAGTTTAATCGCATCTTTTTTTGGACTGTCAGTTAAACTGTTTTGTGGTCCTACACATGAAGGGCAACCTCTTGGGCAAGGACATAATTGAACATGCTTTAACGTTCTTTCTACAAGGCTTAAAATAATATCATAAACCTTCTCACTTAACCCGATACCACCTGGATAGCTGTCATAGATAAACAGCGTCGGTTTCTCATTGTGCGTAGCTTTAACCTGTGGGACTACTGAAACATCGGTACGATCACAATGAATGAATAATGGGATAAAACTTCCTAGAGCTTGTGCAGCACCTTCAAGCGCTTCTGCCAACCTTTCATCATTCCAACCTTCGACTACTTCAAAGCTTAACCATGTAGCATTTGTGTGCATTTCCATCGGTGGTAAGTTAATTGGGCCCGAGCCAATATTCTCGTTTTTTTCATGCAGCTTAATTTTTTTGAAAATCGTTGGAATAGCAAGCAGACTGACATCTCCGTAGCTAACCGTCGCACCACTGAAGCTTGCTGATTTGTCTTCACTTAATACTTTTAATTCTACTGCTAAATTGGCATCCGTAAAATAATCTACATCAACCTCTCGTACAAATGCCTTCTTTTCTTCCCAATCGAGCTTTTCCACCTGGAATTGCGTCCCTTGATGAATATAAATGGCCTCTTCATGTAAAAGCGTCATTGCACTGTAAGTATCCATTTCACCGATTACTTTTGTATTGGCAGGCGTTGAAATATCTATAATTACGACATTTTCCTGAGCAGCAGAACGCAATGAAATTTCATGCGCTGGGAAACGGTCACTCATCCAGTGCCATTTTGTCGATGTTTTGACAAGTACGCCCTCTTCCTCCAAATAAGCAAGCAACTCCTGTACCTCATATTCACCGTATGAATCGGCCATTGAAAAAGGCAATTCAAAAGCGGCACACTTTAAATGCTCCATTAAAATTAACATGTTTTCAGGATTAATACGGGCTTCCTCAGGCGAGCTACCTAACATAAAGCTCGGATGCTGCACAACATATTGATCGAGCGCGGTAGATTGAGCTACATAAACAATTAATGCCTCGTCTTGACGTCTTCCCGCGCGCCCTGCTTGTTGCCATGCACTCGCAATATTCCCAGGGTATCCTGTCATAATGCATGCTTGTAATTGACCAATATCAACCCCTAGTTCAAGCGCATTTGTACTTATGACCATTTGAATTTTGCCATCGCGCAAACCTTTTTCGATTTCTCGGCGCTCACTCGGTAAATAGCCACCTCGGTAACCTTGAATGGATTCATCACCAATTTTTTTCGTTGTCAATGATTTTAAGTACGTCACAAGCATTTCTACACGCACACGGGATTTCGCAAAAATAATTGTTTGAATGCCTGCTTCAAAAAGTCGTCTCGAAATATCACGCACTTCTAGTACCGCGCTCCGACGTACACCAAATGTGGGATGTATAATCGGTGGATTGTAAAAGACAAAAGTTTTCTTCCCTACTGGCGCACCTGACTTTGCAATGAGTTCATGTTGCGCGTTCGTTAAACTTTCGGCAAGCTCTTTTGGATTTTTAATGGTCGCACTTGTACAAATGAAAATAGGATTACTTCCGTAAAATTCGCAAATGCGCTGTAATCGGCGAATGACATGTGCCACATGTGAACCAAATACCCCTTTATACGAATGTAACTCATCGATCACAATGTACTTTAAGTTTTCAAACAACGATACCCATTTCGTATGGTGCGGCAAAATGCCCGAATGTAGCATATCCGGGTTTGTCATCACGATATGACCTGCCTTACGAATTTTTTGGCGAATACCAGGCGCTGTGTCACCATCATATGTATAGCTTAAAACATCCTCGTCCATTAGCTCAATTAGTTCATTTAAATCCGATTTTTGGTCTTGAGCTAACGCTTTTGTAGGAAATAAATAAATTGCACGACTTGATTTATCTTCTAAAATTTTTTGTAACACCGGTAAATGATAGCAATACGATTTACCTGATGCTGTTGGTGTAATTGCCGTAAAGTGCTTATCTTGCTGTGCATAGTCAAACGCTTGACGCTGATGTGTATATAGCTGTTTGATACCTCGTGCATGAAGTGCCTTTTTAATAGAAGGATGCATTTCAGCAGGGAAATCCGCATAATGAGCTGGTGTGGCTTCGATGGTATGCATGCTTGTAATATTGTGTTTCATTTCCTCATCGAATTGCCATTCTGCTAATAGCTCACTTAACGTACGTTTTTTACTCAACATGTGCATCACCTTCCTCAATTTTTCGTACGACTAAATGGAGCGTATACATCGTAGATTGAATCGATTGAATGAAGCGTTTTTTACTTGTGCCTTTATAAAAAGACTGCACAACAAATTGCTCCATCGCATCAGCTGCATGGTCAATTTGTTGTACATATAAATTTTTGGGCGCTGTTTTTGTAATCCAAATTTGCGCGAGCTGTTGCCAGTTTTTTAATTGGACATGAATCAAATCTGCATGCGGCTTTACTTCATTAAAAAAATCTGGCTCCCGATCCTCATCACGCATTGTTTGAAAACGTGTTAAACACGCCTCGCATTCTTGTATTAAAATTTTAGTTTCATCCATTAATTGCATAGTATACACCTCAACGTAAAAGCTCATTTTTCGTTTAGTGTATCAAATTCTAATCATTTGTACTACTCATATACGAACATGTATTCTTTACTTGCTCTCTATTTTCTGCTAAGCTAACCTTTTGATAAACGGCAAGGGTACGCAATAAATAGTGTTGTGAAAGATGCAGGCGTTGCTGTTCAAATTGTAGTGTAAGCAAATTTTGTGCTAAGTCGATTTGCCGAATGATAGATGCAATTTTACTCAATCGGTTCCCCCCTTTTTTTTTGAATAGATTCGCTAAAGTCTTATTTATTCCTTTGTCTAAGACAAAACTGGTGCTGATTCGCTAAAAGTAGTGCTTTTTTGCAATATTTTTATTAATTACAACAAGATTAAAGATATTATTTTTTTTTTTTGTATTAGTTTCTTTATGGTAAAATGTTGACGTACGATTTCGTAACAAGAAGGATGGTGATTCCATGGTCATACGTTACCCAAATGGTAAACTTTACGTCGGTACGAAAGAAGATGAGCCAAAACAGACAAAAGTGAGGGCATCAAAAGGAACAAAAAACAAAGAAGTTTCGTATAGTAACCGTGGAAAAAGCTTAGAAGATGATTTAAATGAAACAAATGTGTTTTATTTACAGCAAAAATTGGCAATTATACACAAGAAACCTGTTCCAATCCAAATCGTCAAAGTAGATTATCCGGCAAGAAGTGCTGCAGTTATTCGTGAGGCATATTTCCGCACGCCTTCAACGACGGATTATAATGGTGTGTACAATGGCTACTATATCGATTTTGAAGCAAAGGAAACGGATAGTAAATCATCCTTTCCTCTGAAAAATATCCACCCACACCAAATGGAACATATGAAATCGGTTCTACATCAACGTGGTATTTCGTTTTTTATCGTGCGTTTTAGTACGCTTCAACGCAACTTTGTCGTATTATATGAAATTGTGGAACGATTCTACGAGAATATGAAGAATGGTGGTAGAAAATCGATTCCATTCACTGTTTTTGAAACCGAGGCAATTGAAATTCACGAAGGCTATTTACCTCGGCTAGATTATTTAAAAGCAGTGGATGTATTAATCGCAGACAAAGCAGTTTGTGAAAGTGAGGAGAAATAACGTGACGGAAAAAAGAAGAACACGTGAAGATATTAAGCGTGAACGTCAATCACAACAAAAAGCAAAAAAAACTAAAAATAAAACATCCGCTGGAAAATGGATTAAACGCATCGTGTTAACCATTGTCTTAATCGGTGGGTTAGGTTTAGCGAGTGGGGCCGCATTATTTGGCTACTACGTAAGCAAAGCACCAGAATTAGATGAGGAATTATTAAAAGACCCTATATCTTCTGAGTTTTACGATGTGAATGGAGAGCTATTTGCGAAATTAGGGGCAGAAAATCGTGAATATGTCAAATATGAAGATATTCCACAACAAATGATTGATGCCATCATTGCAACAGAAGATTCTCGTTTCTTTGAACATTTCGGTGTCGATTTATGGCGTTTAGGTGGCGCGGTATTTGCCAACTTCCGAGACGGCTTTGGTGCGCAAGGTGCGAGTACAATTACTCAACAAGTTGTCAAAAATTCATTCTTTACAAATGAGAAAAAATTAGAGCGTAAAGCGCAAGAAGCATGGCTTGCTGTGCAGCTAGAACGCCAATATTCAAAAGAAGAAATTTTTGAAATGTACTTCAATAAAATATTAATGTCTGGTCGAATTTATGGATTTGGAACAGCGGCTAAAGAATTTTATGGCAAAGAATTAAGCGAATTAACATTAGCAGAATCTGCTCAATTAGCGGGTATGCCACAAAGCCCAAATAACTTTAACCCATACAAAAAACCAGAAAATGCTGAAAAGCGTCGTAATATTGTTCTTTCTTTAATGGTACAACACAATAAAATTACACAAGCTCAAGCGGATGAAGCAAAAGCCGTAGATATTACAGCTGGTTTAATTCCTGAAGAACAACGTGTGGCCAATCTCGAAACAAAATACCCTGCGTTTTTAGACGTTGTGTTATCAGAGCTTGAAGAAAAAGGCGATGGTGAGTTGATGGCTGAAGGAATTAAAGTGTACACAACACTTGATCCAGAAGCACAAACAATTGTCGAAAATGTCATGAATAATGACAGCAACTTCCCTACCGAAGACATTGAAGCGGGTGTTGCAGTTGTCGATACACAAACAGGTGAAATTCGTGCCATTGGTGGTGGTCGTAACTATAAAGGTTTTAACTATAACTTTGCCTATGACAACCAATCGCGCTCTCCAGGTTCAACAATTAAACCGTTAATCGACTACGGTCCAGCTATTGAATATTTAAAATGGTCAACAGGTCAAACATTGGTCGATGAACCTATGAATTACACAGGATCAAAACAAGTTATCACAAACTGGGATAGCAAGTACTTAGGTCCGATGACAGCACGTGAAGCATTGTATGCATCTCGAAATATCCCAGCAGTTAAGGCATTTAAAGAAGTTGGCCCAGACCGTGCAAAACAATTTCTTGCTAACTTAGGCATTAAAACGGATAACTTAGTAGAGTCAGATGCAATCGGTGGCGGTCATGTAACAATGTCACCAATTCAAATGGCTGCATCTTATGCAGCATTTGGTAATAACGGCACGTATAACGACGCACATTCGATTTCAAAAATCGTATTCCGTGATGGGAAAACATCAAAATCTTATAAACCAGAACCAAAAATTGCAATGAGTGATTATACAGCTTATATGGTGACAGATATTTTACGTGATGTTGTCAGTAACAAGCGTAACGCCTCTGCACCACGTGCTGCAGTTTCAGGTGTTGATATCGCTGGGAAAACAGGAACTACTAACTATTCTTCAGATGAATTTAGTAAATTTAATTTAAAACGTGGTTCTGTACCAGATTCATGGTTTGCTGGATACTCAACGAACTACTCGATTGCCATTTGGGGCGGGTATTCAAAGCGAAAAGATGCCATCACGACTTGGGACGAACGCTGGATGCCTCAATATTTATTCAAATCAATTATGACTGATTTAGATCGCAACAATCCATCATCTTCATTTAAACAGCCAAGCTCGGTTGTGTCTGCAGATGTTGTGATTGGGTCAAAACCTTTACAATTAGCAACCAAATACACACCATCAAATATGCGTAGCAAAGAGCTATTTGTTAAAGGTACACAACCAACTGAATATTCAGAAGAATATGTTCCACAAACGTTGGATGCTCCAACAGATCTAACTGCAACATTCAATGAAGTGGCACAGCTTGCAGACTTATCATGGACACACCCTTCACTTACAGAAGGTACGGATGAAAACGGTGATCCAGTCACATATGAAGTGAAAATGAGCGTTGAAGGTGGGGCAACTAGTGTCGTAGCAACATCAAGTGCAACTACCGCTCAAATTCCAGGTATTGAAAAAGGAAAAACGTATAACTTTACAGTAACTGCAATTTCAGGTGATTTACGCAGTGATCCAGCTTCTGTAACATTATTTGTTGAAGGTGAACCAGTCGTGGAAGAACCTACAGAGCCTGAAGAACCAGACGACAATAACGAAAATCCAGGCCAACCAGAAAATCCAAATGATTCTACGGATAACGGTAATAATGGCAATGGTAACGGTAATAACAATGGTAACAACGGTGGCAACGGCAATAATAACAGTGGTAATGGCAACGGTAACGGTAATGGCAGTGGCAACACGGAAGAACCAGAAATACCTACTTCACCGCCAACACAACCAACTGACCCTACTCAGCCAGGTACAGACGATGGTACTACTGACGATGGAGAATAACAATTAAAATAGAAAAGGCTAAGCGAAGAACATTATTCTTTGCTTAGCCTTTTCTTTACTTCAATCGCAATCTTGCACAGCGCTTTTTTGTTTCCTTATATAGCTCATCCAACTGACGATAGCAAGCATATTGTGCTGGGCGCATTTTGATGAATTGGAATCGCTCCATACCGTTAATTGGCATCAGCTCATACTCCGCCTGCACCGAAAAGCCTATATCGGATTCCGAGCTGTTAATTAATAGCTGCTCGTAATGTGCGATCCCCTTTAGCATTGCCTCTAGAGCCGAGCCATCACGGCGGTCATGTGCGGCATGGATGTCCTCACGTAACACTTCCCATTCGTTAAACCAAGTATCAACGCGCTCTTTAGAAATCATGTCTTTTTTTACGGCTATCATACCTTCACCAAACCTTTTTTCAAGCGTTTTTGACCTTCTCGGCAATCTGCAAGTAACGGGCATTTTTCACAGCCTGGATTTTGTGCTTTACAATGATATCGTCCAAAGAAAATGATTTGATGATGTGCGCGGCTCCAACGTTCAATTGGTGTTTTCTTCATTATCGTTTCTTCTACTTCAAGCACATTATCTTTCCATCGACATAAGCCCAAGCGCTTTGTTACACGCTCTACATGCGTGTCCACCGCCATTGCAGGTACATTAAACGCTACCGACAACACAACGTTAGCCGTTTTTCGTCCAACACCTGGTAATGTCACAAGCTCCTCGCGCGAAGCAGGAATTTCACCATCATATTCAGCCAATATTCGTTCACATAACAGCTGAATGTTTTTTGCCTTATTGCGGTAAAGCCCTATCGAACGAATATCATTTTGCAGTTCTTCTAGTGACACATTTAAATAGTCTTGCGGTGTTTTATATTTTTGGAACAAATCCTTTGTTACTTTATTGACTAGTACGTCTGTACACTGCGCTGAAAGAAGTGTCGCAATCGTTAATTCAAACGGATTGTCGTGCACAAGTTCACAGTGTGCGTCTGGATACATATCGTCCATCGTATCTAAAAATTCTAGCCATTTCGCTTTTGTTAACATGCGCGCTTCTCCCTTCTATTCGCGTTCTTCTAACCAATTATAGAACGGCGCTTTTTTTGATTGTGGTGCCTGTTGTTGATTGTATGGCTTTTGAGTAGGTGGCTGCATCGTAAATTTTCGGTACTGTTCGCTATGCTGCTCGATTTGTGATGGAGTTTTAATATTTTTCTTTTTCCATTCAATTAAAATTCGGTCAATATAGCGTAGACTTACCTTACTTGCTAGCACCGCCTCTTTGAGCGCCGCTTTAATAACTTCAGGCGTATGATGGTCAATATCCATCCACATACTAATTGTTTCAATTTCAATTGGCGATAATAAGCGCCCCAATTCCTGCTCAAACAATTGGAAAATCTTTGCCTCGTCAATCTTTTGTGTTTTCACTTGGCTTTGCATTTCTTTTGATTGCAATAAATCAAGCAGTCGCTCCCAAAGTGGATGCAACGAATATTTCTCAACAATACGACCTGATTCGTCGGTGCTTTGTGAAATTTCGACAAAACCCTTTTGCATTAGGCGCTGCAAAAGTTGGCTGATGGTCATCATTTGAAAGCTTGTACGCGCTAGTAAATCATTGGGTGTTGGGAAATCAACACCCTCTTGTGCAAAGCTCATTAAATGTAAGGCGATTAACGCTTCATCATCTTGAATGTTCATTTCACTATAATGTTTAAAAAACAGTTGTGGAACCGTTATTTGTTGTTGCTCTGTCCAAACGCGGATTCGATTAAATTGATTGTCCATAGCTAGAATCCCCTTTGTCACTATTGTAATAACAAAGCGCCCGGTTAATTGACCGGACGCTCTGTGAAAAATGTAGCATTTATATTATGGGTACAGACGGTTTAATAAACGTGGGAATGGAATTGTTTCACGGATGTGCTCAGTTCCTGAAATCCACGCTACTGTACGCTCTAAACCAAGACCGAAGCCTGAGTGCGGTACTGAGCCTTGTTTACGAAGCTCTAAATACCAAGCGTATGCGTCCATTGATAAGTTGTGCTCTTCTAAGCGAGATTTTAATAATTCATAATCGTGAATACGCTCAGAACCACCGATAATTTCTCCGTAGCCTTCTGGTGCAATTAAGTCCGCACATAATACTACGTCATCGCGCTCTGGATGTGGTTGCATGTAAAATGGCTTAATACCTACTGGGTAGCAAGTAATAAATACTGGCTTGTCGTAAGCATTGGCAATCGCTGTTTCGTGTGGCGCACCGAAATCATCGCCCCACTGAATATCATCAAAGCCTTGTTCGTGTAAGAACTTGATTGCATCATCATAAGAAATACGTGGGAATGGTGCTTGAATGTTTTCTAATTTTGATGTATCACGTCCAAGACGCTCTAAATCCATTTTACAATTTTTAAGAACCGATTGTACGATATGAGATACATACTGTTCTTGTACTTCTAAGTTTTCTTCAAACTCTACGAATGCCATTTCAGGCTCGATCATCCAAAATTCGATTAAGTGACGACGCGTTTTCGATTTTTCTGCACGGAATGTTGGACCAAAAGAGAATACTTTCCCTAGTGCCATTGCCGCAGCTTCCATGTATAGCTGACCAGATTGTGAAAGGTAAGCATCCTCATCAAAGTATTTCGTAGCAAATAGCTCTGAAGTACCTTCTGGAGCTGAACCAGTTAGGATTGGTGGATCCATTTTTGTAAATCCGTTGTCGTTGAAGAACTCATAAGTTGCACGAATAATTTCGTTACGCACTTTCATTACTGCGTGTTGTTTACGAGAACGTAACCATAAGTGACGGTTGTCCATTAAGAACTCAGTACCGTGCTCTTTTGGTGTGATTGGGAAGTCCACTGCTGCGTGAATCACTTCGATACCTGTTACATTTAACTCTGCACCAAAAGTAGAACGCTCATCTGCTTTTACTTCACCAACGATGTACATTGAAGTTTCTTGCGTCATACCTTTTGCTACTGCAAATAACTCTTCGCCTACTTCTTCTTTTACAACAACGCCTTGTGCGAAGCCTGAGCCATCACGTAATTGTAAGAATGCTAGTTTCCCGCTAGCGCGTTTGTTTGCTAACCAAGCACCAATTTTGACTGTTTCGCCGATATGCGCAGGCATATCTTTGATCATAATTTTTTTCATAAAGTCCTCCAAAACTAAGTTGCAGCTCTATTTATCTTGCCACTTTGCTTTCACAAAAGTTTCAATTCGATTGACTGCTTCTTCTAATAATTCTAAAGATGTTGCATATGATAAGCGCATTGTTGCAGGTGCACCAAAGCCTGAGCCTGGGATTACCGCTACGTTGGCTTCTGTTAATAATGCATTTGCAAAATCATCCACAGATGCATAACCTGTTTTAGCTGCTGCTTCTGATACGTCTGGTAGTAAGTAGAATGCACCTTGTGGCTTTAATACTTTGAAACCAGGAATCGCCGCTAATTTCGGGAAAATCGCCTCTAAACGAGATTCAAACGCTTGACGCATCATTTCAACTGTTTCTTGAGAACCGTTGTACGCTTCTACAGTTGCATATTGCGCAGTAGTTGTTGCATTTGAAGTAGAATGTGACGCTAAGTCCGTCATTGCATTAATAATATCTTTATCGCCAGCAGCGTAACCGATACGCCAGCCTGTCATTGAGTGTGATTTTGCAACACCATTTACAACGATTGTACGCGCTTTAATTGCATCAGAAAGCTGTGCAATTGAAAAATGCTCTACTCCATTGTAAACAAGCTTTTCATAAATTTCATCTGAAACGATTAAAATATCTTTTTCTTCTGCAACTTTTGCAAGCTCTGTTAATTCTTCTTTTGAATAAATCATGCCAGAAGGGTTTGAAGGCGAGTTAATAATAACTGCTTTCGTTTTGTTTGTAATCGCATCACGTAATTGAGAAGCCGTAATTTTGTAGCCTTGCTCTGCTGTACCTTCTACGTATACTGGCACACCTCCTGCTAACTTCACTTGCTCTGGATATGAAACCCAATATGGAATTGGGATGATTACTTCATCGCCCTCATCTAAGATCACTTGGAACAATGTATACAATACATGCTTTGCACCAACACCAACTAAAATTTCATTCGCTTGATATGTAAGCCCATTATCACGCTGTAATTTGTCAATGATTGCTTTCTTTAATACAGGTAAACCACCAGCTGGCGTATACTTTGTTAAACCTGCATCCATTGACGCTTTTGCTGCATTTAAAATGTTTTCTGGTGTGTTGAAGTCAGGTTCCCCTGCTCCTAGCCCGATTACATCAATCCCCTGCTCTTTTAGTTCTTTCGCCTTCGCAGTAATTGCTAAAGTTGAAGATGGTGTTAATGTTTTAACACGCTTTGCTAACAGTTGTTTCATTGTCATTTCTCCTCTACAAATTCAATATGCGTTTCCACCATTGTCCATCTTCATGCAATAAATAGACATAATTTAAGCTTCCAGACTTAGAAATGTAGGTAATTTCCCACACTGGGCCAGGTTGCTCATAGCCTAATTTTGTATGAAGTATTTCTTTTACAGCAGTTTCATTACGGAAGCGCTCTAACGCCTCATCCTCTGTAATTCCATCTGCCAAAAAAACCTCTTGCATTGAATTTTCATCTAAACTCATCGGGACGAAGATTGCCTTATCTTTACCATATTCGTCTATACCAAATACGGTTACATACGGCTTATTTCCGTTGTATACGTATGAATCTTCAACAACAGCAAGTGCCTTCGTATCTATTGCAAACTGCTCGGCTTTTTGCTCTATGTCAGAAAACGGCTTGTCTGCCTTCCAAATTACGAAGACCGAGATAACAAGTGACAAAGATAAAATAAAGACAACTGAAAAGATGATCCAGTTTTTCATGGCTGCACCTTACATTTCAATTGATTTTGTAGTACAGTGACATTCGCTGTACTGAATGGATAGTTTCGTTTCATATTTGTCGACCTGCTTTCCTTCCTCATCGTTTTTCATTATACCAATTTCCAAGCTGTTGTACCATACTGTGAAGAGGCAGTTTTTGTATTGATATTGGCGGTAATGCCTCGATAAACTCTTGTCCGTAAGATTTCGTTTCTATTCGGCGATCTAAAACGATAAACGCCCCCCTGTCATGACTTGAACGAATTAATCGACCAAAACCTTGTTTAAAGCGAAGAACAGCTTCTGGCAATGCCAGTTCTGTAAATGCATTTACTCCTTGTTTTTGTAAATGCTCAGCGCGCGCTTTAAATGATGGCTCTTCTGGTGCAGAAAATGGCAGACGCACAACAATGACCGTTGCTAACCCGTCTCCGGGCACATCCACTCCTTCCCAGAAACTATTCGTACCAAATAACACCGAATGATTGAACTTCTGGAATGATTTTAACAAGCGCATACGACTACCTGCAGTAACTCCTTGCGCAAACAGCATATAGTCACTTAGCAATTCACTTTCATGAATTAAATCCACTGTTTGACGTAGCATCTCTTGTGAAGTAAATAATACAAACGAACGTCCTTCTGTCATTCGCACCGCATTTGTAATCGCATGTGCCACTTCTTCGATATAATCCGATTGTGATACGGTCTGAATATCGGGCATATCGTCAACAATATAGACATTCGCCCCGTCATAGTAGCTCGGGTCAGCATGTAATTTTTCAATTTGTATAGACGCGTCAATGCCCAATTGGTTCGTGATGAAGCGTTCATTATTCGGTACTGTTAATGTTCCTGATGTCCAAATGACCGCGCTTTGCTCCCGAATTGGTGCAAATAGTTTATGAATCATATCCGTTACATCCACAGGCTTTTTATAAAGCTGAATACTGCCGGGTAAGCTACGTTTATCAAGTTCAATCCAGCATGAAAAATTGTCTTCTTGACGTAAAAAAACATCATCCCACTCGGACAATTTAATCTTAAATTCATCCATCCAATATTGCCATTGCTCAAGTAAATATTGATGCTCTGGTGCAAGCTCATTTACATCCGTCATAAACTGCATATGAAGTGATTTTGCACCGTCCAACCATTGCTGAACAAGTGATGCCACTTTTTCAAAGGGTGCTTGCGGTAGTTCTAATTCGTTTAAAAACAGCGAGATTTTTTGCTGCTTAAGTGCATTTTTCGGATGCTTTTTCACCGTATTAAATAATATGGTAATTGCTTCATCAAAGCTTTGCACCATTTGTACAAAACGTTTTTCTAATTGTTGCAATGTTTGCTGATTTGAGACATGCTTTTTAAATGCCATTTTGCTTAATTTATAGTACAATGCTTCATCTTCGTAGGTACCTATTTGACCGAATAAATATTTCCAATTCATATATGAAAAGATTTTTTCGTCTTGATTAATCGAAGCCTGTATAAATTGATGCGCTTCATCGATAATCCAGCCACCGAATTCATTAAAAATTTGGTCATGGCGCACTAAATCACTTAGTAACATCGCATGGTTTGTTATAATAATGTCCGCTTGTTTACTTGTTTGTATTGCACGCGAATAAAAATCATAGAGCGGCATTGTCGTTTTTGGTAATGCCGTTTTGCGAATTTTATCGAGCAGTAATTGCCCACCGCCTGAGACATTTAATTCGTTTAAATCCCCTGTTTTGGTTTTGGCTAGCCAAATTAATGTTTGTAGTAATGTAAACGTTTCATCATAAGAATCGTCTAGGGACTTTAATTGCTTTTCAAACTTTTCTACATCCACATAGTGATTCATGCCCTTTAGTAGCGCAACTTTAATTGGTTGACCAAGTATCTGTTCAATGACAGGGATTTCATTTTGCAAAAGTTGGTCAAGTAAGTGTGATGTATACGTACTAATTCCAACTTTTTGGTTTGTTTGTTTCGCATAAAAAATAGAAGGGATTAAATAGCCCATCGTTTTACCGATACCTGTTGATGCTTCAATAACATGTTCTTGTTTAGCCACAAGCTTTTCATAAATACGGTCCATCATGACAAATTGCTGTGGGCGCAGTTCAAAATTCGGAATCGCCTTTTTCAATAATGCCAATTTTTCTTCTACTGTTTGGGGATACGGTTGTAGTTGTTCATAGCCTTTTGGTATTGGTGCCATTTTCCGAATCGCAATTTTATTGAAAAAAACATGCTCACGGTCATCTGAAACTTTTGAACGCTTCATGACAAGTGCATCAAAAAATAACTGCGCTAAATTGGAACGTAAACGGAATGAACGCTTGTGTAGCTGTTCTAATGTTACTAAAGGTAGTGTTAGCAACTCTTCCCAGCAACGCTTTAGTAAAAACGCCGTCGCAAGCGCATCTTCATCAGCACGGTGCGCACTTTCAAGTGGAATGTTCAAATCGCTCGCCAAATCCCCTAATTTATAGCTTAATGACATCGGGAATAATATTTTTGCCAGCTCGACCGTATCCATTTTTTTACCATGCCATTTCGGTTGGCCTGCACGTGTAAACTCTGCCTGTAAAAACGCCAAATCAAAATCGGTATTATGTGCGACAAATACGGT
This sequence comes from Solibacillus daqui, assembly GCF_028747805.1. Classification (NCBI taxonomy): domain Bacteria; kingdom Bacillati; phylum Bacillota; class Bacilli; order Caryophanales; family Caryophanaceae; genus Solibacillus; species Solibacillus daqui. The sequence continues at coordinate 1,324,467 of NZ_CP114887.1, read as the reverse complement.
ATCCTGTAACAGTTCATAAATCGTGTCGGCATATGCTTCAAACGGCAGTGCATCTTTGACATCATCGTCAGTAATATTCGTCAAATCCTGAATAAACAACGGAATCGGCTTCCCTGGATGAATAAATTTCGTATAAGTTTTCACTACTTGCCAATGTTGCATAATGACAATCGCAATTTGAATCATACGGTCACCATTTGCTGGGGAATGACCAGTCGTTTCGATATCGACAATGGCATATTTTTGACTTTCATTCATAATCATTCAACTCACAGTTCAAGTAATATAACGGCATTTTAACACAATAAGTTAGGTAAGGTCATGTAAATACAAAAAAACCTAGTACTGCAATAACGCAAGCACTAGGTTAGTTATCATATGTAAGGTGTGCAGGGGCTCATCTCCCTGCACAAACAAAAGTCTCCCAGCAAGTCCGTGCTGTTTAGGTGGAGCTTTTGTATGTGAAGACTAAATCTTCACCGAGGTTTTGGCACCTGTTTAATAGAATAATCGATTTGTACGCAATTAGCAAGTACAAATTTTAAGAATGATAGTGCTCGCGTGTTCCGAAAATTCCTTTTAACATTGGCGGTGTCACAAGTGTTGTAACAATAATAACGATAACCATTGGTGTATAGTCTTCTGCAGGTAGTAACCCACTTGATAGACCCATACCGGCTAAAATTAATGCAACCTCACCACGTGAAATCATCCCCGCACCGATTCCAGTTGATGATTTCCAGCTGAAACCTGCTAGTTTTGCACCTAAACCCGAACCAATTAGTTTAGATAAAATCGCTACAATTGAAAACACAACTAAGAACCAAATATTTTCCGTAATGCCATCAAACGTTACAGATAATCCAATACTAACAAAGAAGAACGGTACGAACATACTACTCGCAATCGGTTCTACCTTATGTTCAATTGTTTCTTTAAACTCAGTACGACCAATAGCAATCCCCATAAAGAACGCACCAATAATTGCTGCAATACCGAAATAATGTTCACCAATGTACGCAAGTGCAAAACATGCTATGAGCGCACCACTTAGTAAAGACTCTGTTACTTTTAAACGGCTAAATGCCTTCAAGAATGGAGGAATTACGTACTTTGCCACAACGAATAATAAGACAAAGAAGAATACTTTCCCACCGATTAATGTTGGGATCGATACATCATCCCCTACTAAGAAACTCATCGCAATTGCAATCAGTACAACGACGATAATATCATCAAGTACCGCCGCACCAAGTAATACTGAACCCTCTCTACTTTTTAACCAGCCAATTTCATTTAAAGTTTGAACAGAAATACTAACTGACGTTGCTGCAAGAGTTAAACCAATGAAAATAGCTTGACCTTGCGTTAGTCCAAATGACAATGCTAATGGATAGCTCAATGCAATTGGTAAAATTACACCACCTACTGCTACAAATACTGCGCCTTTCATATTTGCATTTAAATCCTCTAAATCGGTTTCTAAACCGGCTAAAAACATCAGTAAAATAACACCAATCTGACTAAACGTTTGTATTACTTCGCTATCAGTAATCCAACCTAGCATTGCCGGACCTATAATAATCCCGATTAAGATTTTCCCTAGTACAGAAGGTTGACCAAGTCGAACCGAAAAATGTCCGGCTATTTTTGTCGCTAATAAAACAATAACAATTTGAAAAATAAACATTTGGTGTCTCCTTTCTTTATACACTAAAAAAGGCATAGCTGTAGCCAGATTGACTGTCTCCACCATGCCTTGCTCTCGTATTCGAATATATTTATTTTAACGAAATAGAATCTAACATGCAATAATTTTCTATCATTTTCTGAAAATTTATTAAAAGGAACCAGGCAAAATCTCACGTTGATAATGCACATTCTTACGTAACCAAACATTTAATATTTGGCGATGTGTTAAAAGCTTACCGCGCGAAGTATGACGACGCTGTGCTTCTTGCAAACTTTCTAGTAAAATACGAGTCTCCGTTAAGCAGCTTTCGGGATCTACAATTACCTTTAAAGTCGGGCTTATGAAATCATGCTTTTGTAACTGAGCTAGTATTTTGGCAAACTCTTGACCCATTGCAATATAATTTTCTTCAATCTTTAAATCGATACAAGTAAAAAGTGCTTGCTCCACTTCTTTTTCAATAATTCCTATTATTTCTTGTTCCATCGGTGCACCTCATATAGTCTTTTGTATCATCATTATAGCGAATAACTAATTGGCTATAAAGAAAAGCATGTTCAAATATTATGAACATGCTCTAACTATCTATTATGCGTGAATCGCTTTACCAAATACTGAACGTGCTGCATCTCCAACATGTTCACTTACAGTTGGATGTGGGAATATTAAACGTGCCAAATCTTTGACTGATCCCCCTAATACTTTAGCCGTTAGCATGGAGTTAATCATTTCCGTTGCACCATCACCAACAACACATGCACCATAAATATCCCCTTCAGGACTTGCCACAAACTTCATAAAGCCTTGTATATTGCCCTCAAGTAACGCTTTCGGGTTTGTTGGTAAATACATTTTTGTTACGATTGAATCAGACGGTGCTTCGTGTTCAAGCATTCCGAATGTGGCGATTTCTGGATGCGTATACACACATCGTGGAATTTCTTGCTGATTGATCACCTTTGGATGCTTCCCTAAAATGAAATCTACCGCATGTATTCCTTCTGCACTAGCAGAGTGAGCAAGTTGGAAACCACCGACTAAATCACCAATCGCAAAAATGCCTGGGATACTTGTTTCATAATGATTATTCACCTTGATCAAACGACCATCCATATCCATTTCAAGCGCGTCAGCAATTTGTGTATTGGGACGTCTGCCTGTTACGAACAATAAATTCTCAAACGGGAAATTACCAATCGACGTTTGAATATAATCTGCGTGAATCTCCTCAAATGTGAATTCTGTAATGAGTTCGATGCCTAATTGTTTCATTTTCTCTTTGATAATTGGGCGTGCATCTGGCTCTTCCGTTTGTAAAATATCTTGACTATGATTTAATACTGTCACCTTTGTTCCCATTGGTGCTAAAGCAAAGGCCATCTCAATTGCAATTACCCCACCACCGATAATCGTTAATTGCTTTGGTAGCTCTTGAATACTAAAGAACGTATCCGTAGTATGGTAATTTGCTGTTTCAATCCCTTTAAATGGGGGTACAAACGGTGTACTACCTGTGGCTAAAATCACTTTGTCGGCTGAAAATGATTCATTCCCTACAATGACTTTACGCTCAGCTGTGACCGCTGCTTCCCCTCGATACATTGTAATTTGTGCGTTTTCAATAAATGTTTCAATATTCGTTAACAACTCTTCGACCACTTTATCTTTTCGCTTCATTAACTTTGAAAAATCAATATTAATTGTCGGTACCGTAACGCCCCAATCTGTACCACGTCGAATTTCTTGCACTAATTTACTATGTTCTAGCATAATTTTAGATGGGATGCACCCTACGTTATAACAAGCACCCCCTACTTTATCGCGTTCTACTAGCGCGACCCTCAAACCACTTTTTGCTGCATGAATTGCTGCTACATAACCACCTGGACCAGCACCAATTACAGCCAAATCAAAGTTTTCCATTTTTTCCACCTCATTTTTCACATTAACACCACAATATTTGGAATGCAACCGAACTTGAATTTTTTACATGTGTAAAGTAGATTTCATGTGAATCTTTACATATGTATAAACTAAAACAAAGTAGACTATTTGGAACAACATTAGCTACAGAACACCTACAGCAACACAAATCCATCCAGCAATAAAGCAGACCCCACCAATTGGCGTAATGGCACCGAGCTTTCGAATTCCAGTAACTGAAAGTACATATAGACTACCCGAAAACAGTACAATACCAGCCAACATTAAATAGGCCGCTACTTCTAAAATTTGTAATTCCCCTACTACACGCATCACTAATCCAACACTTAGGATTGCTAGGCTATGGTACATCTGATAACGTACACCTGTTTCAAATGTTTGCTCATAGCGTTCCTCCGCAAATTTGCCTTTTAACGCATGCGCGGCAAATGCACCGATTGCTACTGTTAACGCACCTAAAACTGCACCCACTGCTAAAATAATTTCCATAAAACTCTTCCTTTCATACATAAATATCTATTTTATTATCACTTACATTATTTATAAATAAAAGAAAAAACGCAAAAACCCGTTATCTAAATGGTTTTTGCGCTTTTAATTATTTTAGAATTTTGATTTCTACTTTTTTACGTCCCCAGCTATACGCTTCTTTTTTTGTTTTCATAAAGACATCAATTTTCCCGCCTTTAATTGAACCACCCGTATCTCCAGCTATGGCAATCCCGTACCCCTTCACCCATACTTTTGTTCCAAGTGGAATCATATCTGGGTCAACCGCAATTAGTTTAATATCAGGGTTTTTGTGTAAATCAATACCATATGCTGTTTTTCCAGAACAGCCATTACAACTTGCCGTAAAGGCACTTGCCTCTACTGTTAAAGTTTTAACAACCTCATAATCATCTATTGTTTCTATCTTTTCTACTGACTTTTTCGGCTGCTCTTTTGGCGTTTCTTTTGGTTTTTCCTCAGGTAATATTAATACTAAGTGCTCTACGATATCATTTGCATTTTGTAATCGATTTAATTCTAATAATTCTTGGACAGTAGTATCATAACGCTTTGCAATTTCTTCTATTTTATCTCCGGCTTTTACTGTATATGTGGCTGCATTAGTAGTATTTACAAATAAAATTGAACTGAACAAGACTAGAGACAGGCTTAAAATTAATTTATGCTTAAACATTATAGCCATTTCCTCCTGTTACATTTAAAATATTTGTTATTTATCAACTACCATTAGTTTACACATTAAATATTTCAAAGATATTACAGGTGTATAATATAATTATTACAAAATGAAACAACACAACCTTTTTTTGTAACAAAAAAGGAATGTCCCAGAAGTAATTCTGGGACATTCCCTTTGCGCCGAGGATGGAGGCCAATACGATGTTGGTCATGAATGCGTTGTCACAGGACGTGACGCTTTTAGCATTCGTTCCTCATTCTGACCACTGCAGAAGCACCGCCTACAGCGGATTATTAATATACGAGCCGAGCACTGTCCAAAAAGGAGACCCTTTTTTTCTTACATTACTGTTGCTTCTGGCTCGTAACTAATCATTTCTTTAATTGTGTTGTTTTCGCCCATAATCGCAACAGTTGGCTTATGGTTATCTACTTCTTTGTTGTCTACATAAACGTACGAAATAATAATGACAACATCACCCTTTTGTACAAGGCGAGCTGCTGCGCCGTTTACACAAATCACACCAGATCCACGCTCACCTGCAATAATATACGTTTCAAAACGTGCACCATTATTATTATTCACAATATGCACCTTTTCATTTGCTAACATCCCTACCGCATCTAAAATATCTTGGTCGATTGTAATTGAGCCAACATAATTTAAATCTGCCTGCGTCACTTGTGCGCGGTGAATTTTACTATTCATCATCATTCTAAACATGTGCGATTGCCCCTTTTAACGAAAAGATTTCATTATCTATTAAACGTGTTTTTCCAATATACACAGCAACGGCTAACAGGATTTGCTCCGTTTCCGCAGTCACTTCTGTTAAATCTGGATAAGCTAAAATTGATAAATAATCAATTTTGCCGTCCGTATTATATTCAATTAGCTTTGTTGCTAATGCGAGCGCATTTTCAACTTCATGTGTTTCTTGCAATTCACGTTTTGCAAGCTGTAGTGCTTGTTGAATAGCAGGTGCTTGCGAGCGGTCTATCGGCGTTAAATAGACATTACGACTTGATTTTGCTAAGCCATCTTCTTCTCGTACAATGGGTACAATTCTCAATCCAATTGGAAAATTATAATCACGTACCATTGTTTGAATAATCGCCACTTGCTGCGCATCCTTTTGACCAAAATATGCCCGATCTGGATGAACTAAATTAAATAGTTTAGCAACGACTTGAAGCACACCATCAAAATGTCCTGGACGACTGGCACCACATAGTAATTCAGCTTGACGACCAGCTCGAATTCGTATGCCACCATCTTGAGGGTACATTTCTTCAACTGAAGGCGCGAAAATAATATCAACACCAACTGATTCTGCTAACTTCGTATCACGCGCTAAATCACGTGGATACAACTCAAAATCTTCATTCGGACCAAATTGAGTTGGATTGACGAAAATGCTCATAACCACTAAGTCATTTTCTTGTCTAGCATTCGTTGCTAATGTTAAATGTCCCTCATGTAAATAGCCCATTGTCGGGACTAATCCGATTGTTTGCTGTTGTTTTTTTGCATGAAGAACAATTTCTCGTAATTGTGCAATTGTTGTAACTACATTCATTACTTTACGCCTCCATACAGCTCATTTAACTCTTCTTCTTTCATTGTAAAGCTATGTGCTAATGTTGGGAATGTACCAGCCTTCACTGCATCCGTATAGCCTTTAATACCGCGTTCAATTTCATCGCCAACCTGAGCAAAGCTGTGCACAAATTTTGGCATATGATGTTTGCCAAATTGCAATAAATCATGGAATACAAGCACTTGACCGTCTGCTTCTGGCCCTGCACCAATACCAACTGTAGGAATCGTTAACTTTTCGGATACTACCGCAGTTAATTGATGTGGTATGCATTCTAAGACAATCGCACATGCCCCTGCTTGCTCAACTTCTAAGGCGTCTTGAATTAACTGTTCTGCTTGTTCAGCTGTTTTCCCCTGTACTTTATAACCACCTAGCACTCCTGCTGATTGTGGCAATAATCCTAAATGCGCAACTACCGGAATACCTGCATCCGTTAATTTTTTAATAACTGGTACAATATCGCCTGCACCTTCCACTTTTACTGCGTTTGCATTAGTTTCTTGCATCATACGCACCGCCGTTTTCAATGTGTCATTTACATCTCCGTGATACGACCCAAATGGCATATCTACAACGATAAACGTCTGTGGTGCGCCGCGACGAACTGCTTTACTATGATGAATCATGTCATCCACCGTCACGCGCATCGTCGATTCATAACCAAGGACAACCATCCCCAAAGAATCGCCCACTAAAATCATATCCACTCCAGCATCTTCAGCAAATCTTGCTCCTGGATAATCATAAGCCGTCACCATGACGATTTTTTCTCGCTGCTGCTTCATCGTTAAAAACTGAGCTGTCGTTTTCATTTTGTCCTCCTTCATTTTGAGGAAGAAAACAAAAAAGCTCTCCCATCTTAAATTAGACAGAAGAGCCCTATTGCGTAAATTAAACAATTAGGTTTTTTTCATGCGTCAAAAAACAAATGTTGCAGCAATTGCAACAAAATGATTTTTTTAGAATAGTAGTTGCCTACTAAACAAGTTATTTAACGCGTGTTTTCTTCCGTCCCTGTCACTATGGATCAAGGCAGATTTTTTATAGTAGTATAATAATTACTTTGCTAGGTACAGTTCTAGCTAACTAGATACTGTCCTAGAACCACTATATCAATTTTAGAAGAAAACGTACAGAGGAATAAATTACACTTCGCTAACTTTTGTCCAGATGTATTTCGAGCTGACTTGAAATAAATCTGTGAAATCCGCCGGCGGCAATAAATTGATTCAGCCGGGATTTGAATCCCCGTGAATAAAAGACATAGTAGAGAACTTCTTTACCTATCACTTTGCTTATAGTACAAAAAGAAACTGCTGAAGCAAGTTAAATTAATTCAATATCAGCTGAATAAACACCCTTTACGACACCATTAGCCTGACGAATCTCAAGTACACCTGAATCGGTAATGGCGATTGCTTCACCTTCTACAACTTCACGTAACGTTGTCGCACGCACTTGGCTTCCAATAGTACAAGAAGATTCTTCCCATAGCTTTTTGATTAACGTAAAGCCATTTTTCACATACTGATCACTATATTGCTCTAAATAATTGAGTACCTGTGCAACTAAATGTACACGATCTATTGATTCTTTTCCTTCAATAGCTAAAGAAGTCGCGATGTCGTGCAATTCTTCTGGAAAATCCTCAAGCTGCTGATTAACGTTAATCCCAATTCCGATTAAAAGTGCTTGTATACGATTTTCTTCAGCAATCATTTCAGTTAAAATACCTGTCGTTTTTTTACCATTTACTAAAATATCATTGGGCCATTTTATTTGTGGTGTGAAGTTTTTAAACATCGTCTTCATGGCATTCACAATTGCAACAGCTGTTACAAGCGTAAATTGCGGTGCTTGATGCGGTGCGATTTCTGGTCGAATAATAATCGTCATCCAGATACCCTTTCCCTGAGACGACTCCCATTCACGCATCATTCGACCACGGCCAGCAGATTGATGCTCTGCAATGACAAGTGTCCCGTCTGGCGCTCCTTGACGTACTAGGTCATGTGCAACAAACTGCGTAGATTCGACGCTATCAAAATAATGCACCTGTTGACCATAGCGTTCCGTCGTTAAAAGCTGCTTTAACTGACCGAAATCCACTTTATCCGGCACTGCCACTAACTGATAGCCACGCTTTTTTATTGTTTCAAATGTGTAGCCTTCCTGCTGCAAACTTTGCATATGCTTCCAAATGGCTGTCCGTGATACTTGAAATTCATCAGCCAGTTGCTGACCTGATATCGGCTCACCATTTGCCTGTAAAAATCGCTGCAAAATTTCATCCTTCAACGTTAGTTGCATGAAACCATTCCTTTAACTTTTGTTTGTCGTTTACTACGTCACCATTTACTACGGCTCGTAATGAAGTGTCTAACATTTCCTTAATCCATGGACCGCGTTTTTTATGCGACCAAGCCATCACATCTTGCCCAGTAATTGCTAGCTCTTTCGCAGACTGAATTGGCAATGTTAATTTTTGTTGTTGTAATTGCTCCCATGAAACATTAATAGTTTGCTGTTGCCACTGTGTAAATTGATACGCTGTGCGCAAAATATCTACATCAAAATACAATAACTCAATTTTTTCGATGCCTTTTAAAAGACAATCATATGCTTCAAGTACCTGCTTAGCAAACTGTTTATCCTTATTCGAGCATCGGTATTGTGTTAATAGCGCTAATTCGTTATTCACTAAACAAAAATACGTCCAGCCGACCTGGCGATTCTCTGACTGGAAATATTGCCAAGCCTTAGAGTCAAATTCACCATTTAAATGCTTAGCAAGATTAGATTCTTGCATATAATGGATCCCTTGCGTTGGAAATTGTGATGTAAAGATTTTTGATAATTCGACTTGAATACGCTCCATCGCGATTAACTCAATCGATGCTGCCTGTTTTTGAATCGCTGCAAATGTCTGATCGTCAATCTTAAAATTTAATTGCGCTGCAAAACGAACGGCTCGAAGCATGCGTAACGCATCTTCCTTAAACCGTTCCTCAGCATTCCCAACTGCGCAAATTAACTGCTCGTCAATATGCTTGCAACCATCGAAAAGATCAATAAAATCACCTGATTGACTTAGCGCCATTGCATTCATCGTAAAATCCCGACGCTTCAAATCCTCGGCTAAATTTCGGACAAAATGCACTGCATCCGGTCTACGATGGTCGGTGTAAGTTGATTCTGTACGATACGTCGTCACTTCAATTGGCTCGTTTTGATGTAATACAAGCACTGTTCCATGCTCGATCCCAACATCAATTGTATGTGGAAAAATTGCCTGTATTTCTTGTGGTAACGCGCTTGTTGCAATATCAATGTCATTATTTTCTTTCGTCAAATAATAATCTCGTACCGCGCCACCAACGATAAATGCTTCAAAACCGGCGTGTTCAATCTGATTAATTACGTCAATTGCGATTTGCCATTGTTTCGGAATCATTTTTCTTTGCGACCACTCTTTCATATAGATCTTCGTATTGCTTAATGATTTTGTGCTGATGGAAATGTTCGGATACAGCATGAAGTGCAGCTTGACGGAATGCAGAATGCTGTTGTTCATCTTGTAACAGTTGCACTGCATAATCCGCTACTGCCTGAGTATCCCCTAGCTCTACAATGTAACCATTGACACCATGCTCAATAACTTCAGGTATACCACCAATTGCCGTACCAATTCCTGGCACACCGCAAGCCATTGCTTCTAGTAATACAAGTCCAAAAGATTCTTTTTCAGATAAGAGTAACTTTAAATCACTAATCGTATAAAGCTCTGTTATATTTTCTTGTTTCCCTAAAAACAGTACATCTTTTTTATATGCCGAAGCTTTTACTTGTTCCATGACACGATGTTTTTCAGGACCATCGCCTACAAGTAATAGTTTCGCTGGCATTCGAGTTCGAATTTTCATAAAAGATTCGATGATATCAGGTAAATTTTTAATTTTGCGGAAGTTTGAAACGTGGATAATGACTTTTTCATCGTCCTCTATGCCAAACTGCTGCTTTAAATTCCCTGGATCTCCTGGTTTAAAGACTTGTTCATCAACAAAGTTATAAATTGTGTCAATAGGAGCATTTGTGTCAATTAAATCATAGGTTTGTTGTTTTAAAGCTTCTGAAACAGCCGTTACAGCATCAGAACGATCAATACCGTATTTAATGGCCTGTGCTAATGTTGAATCTTCGCCAAGGACTGAAATATCTGTACCATGAAGCGTTGTAACAATACCGAAGTCTCGTCCGCTCATATCACGTGCTAAAACCGCACACACTGCATGTGGTATCGCATAATGCACATGTAAAATATCTAAATGTTCTTCTTTAATCACGTCCGCCATCTTACTTGCAAGTGCAATATCGTATGGTGGATATTGAAATACCGAATAATTATTCACTTCAACTTCGTGGAAAAAGACGTTTGGATAAATTTTGTTTAATCGAAATGGTACGCTCGATGTGATGAAATGAATTTCATGACCACGCTCTGCTAACATTTTCCCTAGCTCTGTTGCAATTACACCAGAGCCCCCTACAGTTGGGTAACATGTAATACCAATTTTTAATTTTTTCATTCGTCTCACCAACCCTTCAAAAGTACGTATCCTTCTCATGTTAGAAGTAACGCCTCTGGTATTTGTTGCAAATTTTATTAGGAACTTCGAGTTTTTATAAGAAAAGCGCTAATTTGAAAAAATTTATAATTTCTTATACTTCAAAATAAATCTGAATGAAATAAAAGTAAGCGTCATTGATTCTTTATTGTCTACGTTCTCCTAAAGTGCGCCAATCGACAAAGCCTTCTTTTAATCCTTTTAATAGGATTTCAGCTGTCCCCATATTTGTCGCTAAAGGAATATGATACAGGTCACATAATCGCACTAATGCCATAACGTCCGGCTCATGAGGTTGTGCCGTTAATGGATCGCGGAAGAAAAATACCATATCCATATCATTATTAGCAATCATTGCGCCAATTTGTTGATCTCCGCCAAGAGGGCCAGAGCGAAATTTGGTAATCGGTAAACCTGTTTCAGCTTCAATCATTGTTCCTGTGGTACCTGTTGCATATAAGTCATGCTCTGCTAAAATCGCTTGGTAAGCAATTGCAAATTGAATTAAATTATCTTTTTTACGATCATGTGCAATTAATGCAATCTTCATATATGTCATCTCGTTTCTAAATAATATTCTCTAGCCCGTAAATTAGCGATTCACGTTTCATCACTTCTTCTACACAAAACGCGATGCCCCCCATAAAGCTACCACGATTATATGAGTCATGACGAATCGTTAATAATTCACCTGTTCCTCCAAATAATACTTGTTGATGCGCTACTAAACCGGGCAGACGCACTGAATGAATGCGCATCCCTTCGTATTCAGCACCACGCGCACCAGTATGTGTTTCTTGTTCATCTGGATGACCTTGTTGTTTTGCATTGCGCACTTCACTAATCATTTGCGCTGTTTTAATGCCTGTTCCTGACGGAGCATCTAACTTTTGATCATGATGCATTTCGATAATTTCAACATCTGGGAAGTATTTAGAAGCCTCTTTTGCAAATTTCATCATTAATATCGCACCAATTGCGAAGTTCGGTGCAATGATACAACCAATTTTCTTATCTTTCGCTAAATCTTGCAACTCTTGTAATTGTTCGTCGGTAAAGCCTGTCGTTCCAACTACTGGTCGTATATTATGTAATAATGCTTCCTTCGTACGTTCATACACAAAATGTGGGTTTGTTAAATCTACGAAAACATCCGGCTTCGTTTCAGCTACTAATCGTGCAAAATCTGTATAAACTGGGACTTCATAAGTTGTCGGGAATTGTTCCAACTCAGCTAATGTTGTTCCTATTTCTTTATAATCTAGTACCGCTACTAACTCCATTGCCTCATGCTTCATTACAGTATGTACGGCCTCGGTTCCCATTTTTCCACGCGCACCAGCAATTGCTACTTTAATTGACATTACAAAAACTCCCTTTTCCTATACATGATTATTAATAATATGATGAATAATTAAAAAAGACATATTCTATGCGAAATGCTGTTTTTTCTAATTTGGATTTCAATGAAAAATTAATACTTTCCTATTCACTCAAAATAAATACCCTTCCTTATTATGCAATGGTTGTTGTCAAAAGTACAAAAATCTAACATAATAAGGTGAATCTTCATCCAATCGGTTTTTTCGGGTAATCACTTACTTGTTACATTGTCTTGTTTCATTTCACACATTTCCATTACTTTCCTGCCCAATTTACGGGACAAACGATGTAACTTTTTCAGCTTTCTAAACAAAATTTTAATCGTATCTTAGGAGGATGACAATGCAGGGCATCAAAATTAAAAACATCATCGGTATCCTCATTGGAACTGCCATCTTTAGCTTTGGTTTTGTGCATTTTAATATGCAAAACCAACTTGGTGAGGGCGGTTTTAGTGGCATTACACTTATTTTATATTTTACACTAAATTGGGACCCAGCATTACTGAATTTGTTATTAAATATACCGATGTTTATTATTGGCTGGCGCTTACTTGGGAAGAAAACGTTCATTTACACGCTTATCGGCACATTTGGTGTTTCTGTTTTCTTAAAAATATTCCACGTGTATGAATTCAAAATGAACCTACAAGAGGATTTATTCCTCGTTTCCTTATTTGCAGGTGTATTCGTTGGGGTTGGTTTAGGGATTGTATTCCGCTTCGGTGGGACAACGGGTGGAGTTGATATCGTCGCCCGCCTAGCAAATAAATATTTAGGTTGGAGCATTGGTAAAACGATGTTTGGCTTTGATTTTGTCGTTATTATTTTATCATGGGCAACATTTTTGGATGCCCGCTCGATGATGTATACATTAGTTGCTGTTTATGTAGGGGGGCGCGTAATTGATTTCGTTCAAGAAGGAGCCAATTCAGCAAAAGGGACATTCATCATTTCTCCAAAATCAAATGAAATTGCCGATTTAATTTCTAAACAGATGGAACGAGGAGTAACAATATTCGATGGTCATGGTCACTTTACAAAAGAGCACCGAGATGTATTGTATTGTGTCGTTGCACGAAATGAGCTTGTACGTTTAAAAAATATTATTTACGGCATTGACCCTCACGCTTTTGTAACCATTATGGATGTACGAGATGTTTCAGGTGAAGGCTTTACATTAGATGACAAAAAACAACCGATTCATTAAAAGAGAGCACTGAAAAAGTCGATTCATACTACTATTTTTAGTATGAATCGACTTTTTTAATAAAATTCCAAAATCATTGTTGATGATTATTAAAAACCAGCTTTTGCATTATTCCATTATCGATTCTGGTAGTTGTGCCTCTTTTGATTTTTTTCGATTAAAGTAGCCGAGAATCATCCCTAAAAAAGCAGGAACTACCCAAGCAAAGCCAACAGTTCACAACTAGTACATTATCGTAATCTGATAGCTGCCCAAATTCTCGAATCGGTGAAAACAAGCTGCTTCATCCTTTCATATCGGAAATACGTCTTTTGGAAGAGGGCGGAATGCATAAATGCTCACGATATTTTGCAACCGTTCTTCTCGCAATAAAAATCCCTTCATCAGCTAAAAGCTGAACTATTCGCTGATCGGAATACGGATTGACTTTATCCTCCTCATCAATTGTCTTTTTTATTTGCAATTGAATGAATTGAATATCTTGATTAATTCCTTGCTCATTTAATAATCCACGAATGAAAAATTGCTTTAATAAAAACATACCATGAGGCGTTTGGATGTATTTTTTATTAATCGTTCGACTAATGGTTGATTCATGAAAACCTGTTTTTTCAGCAATTTCTTTCAAACGGAGTGGCTGCAATCCCTTTTTCCCTTCCCGTAGAAAATGTGGTTGCGCACTCATAATTTCTTGAGTCACTTTATACAAAGTAAGATGCCTTTGTTCAATTCCCTTTTTTAAGAGTAAGATTTCAGAAATTTTCCCTTTCATAAATTGAGCTACTTCTTCGTTTTCCTTCATTAGCTCATCATAAGCTGAACTAATTGAAATTTCAGGCAAAAAATTGTCATTTACTTGTAGCACACCTACACCATCTACAATTTCTAATACGATATCAGGAAAAATATATTGTGGTTGCTCTGTTTGCACCTCAAAAACTGGACGCGGATTTAACGTTTGAATAAACTGTAAAACCTGTTCGATTTCGGTTTCACTACAGGAAAAAATAGTCGCAAGCTCTGTAAATTTACGCGATGCTAGCTCGTCTAAATGCTGTAAAATAATTTCTTCCGTATAGGCCGGTACTTGTTTTTCTTCACGCAGCTGTAACGCCAAACATTCCGCCAATGACCTCGCAGCTATTCCAGCTGGCTCAAAGCTTTGTAGAATTTTCAAAACATCTAGTACTTCTTCTAAAGTAAGCGCAAATTGCACCGCTGCATCTTCTATATCACACATTAAATAACCTGAATCATTTAAATTGCGGATAAAGAATATTAATACCTCTCGTTCGGTAGCTGTACATGTTTTGACCCCTGCAACTTGCTCTAATAAAAAACGCTCCATTGTTTGAAGCGTTGTCGCCTTCTCATACAAATCGGATTGTGTACTATTTGTATCATTGTGCATTTTCGCCATTTCTACACAATACGATTCTAAACGAGCAGTCGACACGTCCATCAGTGGATTTGCTTCTGCTTGCTGTTGAATATGTGTAATCAAATCTGATACTGTGTACGATAATATATCAAGCGATTGTCGAAGCGAAGGTGTAATCGCTAACTTCAATTGCAAAGCTTGCTGCTGATGCATCGAATACTCCATACTATTCTCCTCCACGAATTTGTAAGCGCTTCATTCGATATTGCAAGCTTTGACGACTTAATCCAAGCTGCTGTGCTGAATTTGTTATGTGATTATCATTTTGCCTTAGTGTATCCTCAATCACTTGTTGCTCAAATTGAGCTAGCTGATCGAGTAATTGACCACTATAGTTTTTTTTCAATGGGCTCAATTTATGTTGACCTTTATCGCCCTTTCGGTAATGGTAAGGCAAATGCTCATACATAATTTCACGCTCATGATGCATTAAATTCATAGCCGCTTCAATTGCATGCTCAAGCTCTCGTATATTTCCTGGCCAGTTATGAGTAGCAAATAATGCAAATACCTCCTCAGACACCCCATCCACATTCATCGAAAATAATTGATTATATTGACTGATGAAATAGTCCATTAAAACAGGTAAGTCATCTATTCGTTCACGTAATGCTGGTACCATTACCGTAATTACGGCTAGGCGGAAATATAAATCTTTACGTAATTTCCCTGAAGCAATAGCATCTACTGGATCCTCGTTCATCGTGGCAATGATACGAACATCAATATCTATTTCTTTTGTAGCTCCTAGTCTTCGTACCTTTTTTTCTTGAATCACACGAAGTAGCTTGGCCTGTAGCGTAATATTTAACGAATTCAGTTCATCAAGTAATAAGGTCCCCCCTTGCGCCTGCTCAAATAAGCCCGGACTATCAAGAGCACCTGTAAAAGCACCGCGTGCCGTTCCAAAAAGAATACTTTCAATTAAGCTATCCGGTAGTGCTGCACAGTTTTGCGAGACAAAGGGTTTTGTTGCGCGGTCACTCTCATGATGTATACTTTGCGCAAATAATTCTTTCCCTGTACCTGTCTCACCAACTATGAGTACATTTGAATTCGTACGAGTTGCGCGTTTGGCTAGCTCAATTACTTCCATTAGCGGCTCACTTTTCCCTATTATTTGATTAAATGACAGGGTTTCATCATTCGTTTGTTTTTTAGCACGCATTAGCTTTTCCATCTTTGTGACATCCGTTGCAATTTCAACTGCTGCTACCATTTGACGATTCGCTTGTATCGGTAATGTTTTATTAATCGTTGTAATCTCGATACCACGATTATTAAAATAGGTTTGCTTGACATTTAAAATTTCTTTTTTACTTTGCAACGAGTGGAGCAATGTGCTTTCTTGATTTTCCTGAAATTTAAAGACATCCTGAATATTTTTTCCGAGAACATCTTCCTTCTTCATTGACTCCATTTCGCACATTTTCCGATTATAAATTAATGTATTTCCAGCTTCATCTACAGCATGAATTCCAACATCTAGCTGTTCGATAATTTCTTGATAAATTAAATTCATCTTTTGTAAATTATTTTCTGCCACATCACTCACCCCCCCACATCTTATCACAAAATTTTGGCACAATTACGAAATTTTTAATTATTTTGCGCCAAATTATTTTGCTTTAGTACGGAAAACCGTGTGTTTCACACCATTTTCAATTGGCATCGTTCTTGCTTATTAATAAGTGAAGCATTTATTTTGAAAACAGAAAACATATGCCATACCGTGCAATCCATTGCGTTTGGTTTTGCCCTAGGCTATATTTTTCACCTACATTAATTAAGGAGTGATTTATAAATGCCTGTATCATACAAACACGAGCCACTATCAACTTTTAAAACGGATCCGGCTGCAACAGCGGAAATTATTTCCTCGATTAATAAAGTTGAAAGCGAGCTTGGCAAAACATACCCAATCATTATTGATGGCAAGTTTATCGAAAGTTCGCACATCGTTCATTCAATTAACCCTGCTAATAAAGCTGAAATTATCGGAAGAGTCCATTACGCAACAAAAGAAATCGCAGAGCAAGCCATTCAATCATCATTAACACATTTCGAAACATGGAAAAACACATCTGCTAGCTTACGTGCAGGGATTTTATTCCGCGCAGCTGCGATTGTACGTCGTCGTAAACACGAATTCAATGCTTGGTTAGTAAAAGAGGTAGGAAAACCATGGGCGGAGGCAGATGGTGAAACAGCTGAATGTATCGATTTTTTAGAATACTATGGTCGTCAAATACTAGAGCTTTCTCAAGGTCGTCCACTCAACCATAATGCCTGGGAGCATAATGAATTTACCTACTTACCACTTGGTGTAGGCATTGTTATTCCACCATTTAACTTTTCACTGGCAATTATGGCGGGAACAGTTGTAGCGGCAGTTGTGACAGGAAATACAGTTGTCTTAAAACCTGCTGAAACAGCACCTGTGATTGCAGCAAAATTTATGGAAGTGTTAAAAGAAGCTGGTCTTCCGGATGGAATCGTTAACTACTTACCGGGTAGCGGTGCTGAAATTGGGGACTATTTAGTCGATCATCCAAAAACACGCTTTATTTCATTCACAGGTTCACGCGCTGTTGGTTGTCGCATTTATGAACGCGCAGCAAAAGTACATGAAGGTCAAATTTGGTTAAAACGTGTAATTGCTGAGATGGGCGGGAAAGATACAATTATCGTAGACAAAGAAGCAGATATTGAACTTGCTGCACAGTCCATCACAAAATCGGCATTTGGCTATTCTGGCCAAAAATGCTCAGCTTGCTCACGTGCGGTTGTACATGAAGCTGTTTATGATGCTGTATTAGAACGTGTTGTTGAGCTAACAGAGCAACTAATTGTTGGCAACCCAACTGAAGAAAATACGTTTATGGGTCCTGTTATTAGTGAACAATCATTTGAAAAAATTAAAGGCTATATCGAAATCGGAAAAACAGAGGGTCGTCTCATGACAGGTGGTCAAGTTGATGATTCAACAGGCTATTTTGTAGAGCCAACTATTTTTGCAGATATTGATGAAAATGCTCGTTTAATGAAAGAGGAAATTTTCGGACCAGTGCTTGCTTTCTCTAAAGCAAAAGATTTCGATCACTTATTACAAATTGCAAACAACACAGATTACGGCTTAACAGGGGCTGTTATTTCACAAAATGCCGCGAATATCGAACGTGCTAAACGTGAATTCCATGTCGGAAACCTATATATTAACCGTGGCTGTACAGCGGCAATTGTTGGCTATCAACCATTTGGCGGCTTCAATATGTCTGGCACAGATTCAAAAGCTGGATCACCAGATTATTTATTATTACATGTGCAAGCAAAATCAATTTCAGAAACATTTTAAAGGAGGAGTTCAACATGACAAAAACAACACAATTAATTGAAAAAACACAAAAATTCGGTGCAAATAACTATCATCCACTTCCAATCGTAATTGAAAAAGCGGAAGGAGCTTGGGTAACAGACCCAGAGGGAAATCGTTATTTAGATATGCTATCAGCGTATTCTGCATTAAACCAAGGTCACCGTCATCCAAAAATTATTCAAGCATTAAAGGATCAAGCAGATTTAGTAACATTAACATCACGCGCATTCCATAGCGATAAACTTGGGGTTTGGTATGAAAAACTTTGCAAGCTAACAGGCAAAGATATGGTATTACCGATGAACACTGGTGCCGAGGCGGTAGAAACTGCCATTAAAACTGCACGTCGCTGGGGCTATGAGGTAAAGGGCATTCCCGCTGACCAAGCTGTCATTATTGGCTGCAACGGCAACTTCCACGGTCGTACAATGGGTGCTGTTTCATTATCATCTGAAGCGGAATACAAGCGTGGTTTTGGTCCAATGCTACCAGGCTTTGAGCTAATTCCATACGGTGATATTAACGCATTAAAAGCTGCCATTACACCAAATACAGCAGCGTTTATTATCGAGCCAATTCAAGGGGAAGCAGGCATTAACTTACCACCAGCGGGCTTCATTAAAGCTGCGGCTGAACTTTGTAAAGAAAACAATGTCCTATTCATTGCAGATGAAATTCAAACAGGTCTTTCACGGACAGGTAAGTTATTCGCATATGAATGGGAAGACATTACACCAGATATTTTAATTTTAGGGAAAGCTTTAGGGGGCGGTGTATTCCCAATCTCAGCTGTTATTGCCAATAAAGATATTTTAGGCGTATTTAATCCAGGCTCACACGGCTCTACATTCGGTGGTAACCCACTTGCATGTGCTGTATCTATTGCCGCGCTTGAAGTGATTGAAGAAGAGCAATTAACGAAGCGCTCTCTAGAATTAGGTGAATACTTCCAAAATGAATTAAAGAAAATTGACAACCCTGTTATTAAAGAAGTACGTGGTCGAGGATTATTTATCGGTGTAGAGCTAACAGAAGCTGCACGCCCTTACTGCGAAAAGTTAGCGGACCGTCAATTACTATGTAAAGAGACGCATGATACAGTAATCCGCTTTGCACCACCACTTATTATTTCAAATGAAGATTTAGACTGGGCTATCGAACAAATTAAAGCCGTTTTTGCTTAAATAAATTAATCGCTCTTTATTAGGTACTATAAGTAAATAAAAATCGCTCAAAACTGCGTGAAACTGCTCATTTCACGCAGTTTTTTCATTTGAACAGACTTAAAGTATGTTCATTCAATCTACGGACAAATTAATATATCATTTTTTTATAAACGATTGGCAACTAGCATTTTAGACATATTACTATTGATTACTTATTTCACTCCAAATTATGTCTTTATAGTTGTCGATTTCATTGAAAACCAATACTCCCTATCCAATAAAAAAGAAGTTAGGCGTTTTTTCGCCTAACTCCCTTATAATTAATCTTCGTTATTCATGCCTGTGTAGATTAAAATTAAACGTAGTAACTCCATAATGGCAACTGCTGCTGCTGCTACATATGTCATTGCTGCTGCATTTAACACTTTACGTGCAGAGCGCTCTTCATTGTTATTAATAATCCCTAATGCTACTACTTCATTCATTGCACGCTTTGACGCATCAAACTCTACTGGTAATGTTACAACTTGGAAGAGTACCCCTGCAAGAAGTAAAACGATGCCTAGTGCTAAAAAACCTGTAGACGATGCAAAAATACCAATCATAACGAAAATCCATGACATGTTTGATGAAATATTCGCAACCGGCACTAATTTAGCGCGTAATGTTAAAAACGAATACGCCTCTGCATGCTGAATCGCATGTCCAACTTCGTGCGCAGCTACTGCCGTTCCAGCAATTGACGAATTGTAATAGTTATCTTCAGATAAGGCTACTGTTTTCGTTGCTGGGTTGTAGTGGTCTGCTAAATACCCTTGAGTCGGTACAACTCGAACATCTGTTAAGCCATGCTGATCTAAAATGTAACGTGCTACTTGTGCACCTGTCATTCCTTTTTCAGCTGGAACTTGAGCGAACTTTTTATATGTGCCTTTTACTTTCATTTGCGCATATAAAGGTAACAGCATAATGATGATAAAGTATACAATATACATTCCCATTTTTTGAACTTCCCTTCTATATCTTACAATCTCCTTTAATTTTAAAGGGTTTCTATTGTCGATGCAAATATTCGCGCTTGTAACTTTCTACATATGCAAGTAGAATACATGCAATCGAAAGCCAAAATGTAAAGTAGCCAATCTGACTTGGATAGTCATTAATTACACGATAAAACGGCATTTGCCCAAATAAATAATCAATCACATCATTATGTAATGTCCAAATCGCCGCAACCATTACGTGCCACTTTGTAAAGCGATATTTCGGTAAATAGAGCACTGCTTGCACCGCCATTAAAAAATGCGATACTACTAACATCCAGCTTTCTGGCTCCAAATAGCCCATTTCAGCAAAGGTTAATAGGTTCATTACTACTGCCCATAACCCATATTTCACCAATGTAATGAGCGCTAATACTTCCATTAATTTATAATTTTTGCCGAACAACCAACCAATCACTGCTAAGCAAAAAAACAAACTCGCTGTTGGTGAGTCAGGCACAAAAATATAATATATTGGCTCTGTCACCGCAAGCTGACCTCGATACCAATAATAGCCATAAATTGTTCCAAACAAATTTACGATAAGCAACAACGTTAAAAATACGCGGTGGTTCATTAAATACCAAGCTTGCATAGCATATGCTTTCATATTTTCTCCTTCAACCTACTATTTGTCTTTATGTATTTTGTGCAACTTTAAAATAATATGTACGTCTTTTATTATATACCGAAAGAGAGGTTGTGCAAGTATTCACAGCATTTTACATTTTTCTATTAAATTTATTGTCAATAAATTACCTTTTGGATGCTTTTTACTTTAGAAAAACACAAATCGCGTGAAATGATGTTTTTTGACAGTGGATTCCATTGGAAAATTAATACTTTTATAGTCATAAAAAAAGAGAGCCAAAAGCTTGGCCCCCCTTTTGAATATTTATTGTTCTTTTAATCCTGCGATGAACTCAGCTAAAACTTGTAACTCTTCGTCAGTACCTGTAAATGTACCAGCTGGCATACCACCACGGCCATTTGCAATTACTTCAGCTACTTCTTCAGCAGTTAATTCATTGCCTAATAACATCGGACCAGATACACCGGCTAAATCGCCACCGTGACATCCAATACATGATGCCTGTGATTGGAATATTTCATAACCTTGTGACGTTTCATCAACTTCAACATCAGGTAATAAACCTAAATGCTTGTCCGTAATTACACCTTGAGCTTCAACAGCTTCCCAGTTAGTAGCTTGTACAGATTCCCAAGTTGTATAAATAAGTGCAGCTACAGCTAATAACATAAATGCTGTTGGTAATGGACGTTTTGATGGACGACGATCTGGTGTTGTATCTAAGAATGGCGCTAATGCTAATGCACCAAATGCGATACCAGGGATAATCATAGCTCCGATTACGTTATAAGGACCAGAGGCATATGAGTATTTTAATAATTGGTACATTGATAAGAAGTACCAGTCTGGTAACGGAATATAAGATGAGTTTGTTGGATCTGCCGGGCCTTCAAGTGGTGAAGGGTGAGCGACAGTTAATAATAAATAACCAATTAAGAAAACCGCACCAACCATCCATTCTTTTAATAAGAAGTCAGGCCAGAAAGCTTCTGTTTTCCCTGGATATTCGGAATAATCTTTTGGCACGTTCGGCATACGATCATTTGCTTTTACACGTGAATCGCCTACGAACTTCATACCTTTTCCGCGATGCATATTGTCCCCTCCTTTAGTAAATCATACGAATCGCTTCAGATCATAGAGGACCTGAAATACCTTGTCGGCGGATCATAATAAAGTGAACAGCCAATAAAGCGAATAATACTGCTGGTAAGAAGAATACATGAATCGCAAAGAAACGAGTTAATGTTTGCGCACCAAGAATTGTTGAATCTCCAGCAAGTAAAACCTTAATTGTTTCACCTAAAAACGGAACAGAGGCTGCAATTTCGATACCTACTTTAGTCGCGAATAGCGCTTTCATGTCCCAAGGTAATAAATAACCTGTGAAGCCTAAACCTAACATTACTGCAAAGATACCTACACCAACTAACCAGTTTAATTCACGAGGTTTTTTGTATGATCCCGTGAAGAATACACGAAGTGTATGTAAGAACATCATCACGATTACAAGTGAAGCTCCCCAGTGGTGCATACCACGAACAATTTCACCGAACGCTACTTCGTTTTGTAAATAGTAAACTGATTTCCAAGCATTTTCTACGTCTGGTACATAATACATTGTTAAAAACATACCTGATAGAATTTGGATAACTGTAATGAAGAATGTTAATCCACCAAAACAGTATACGAATGCTGAAAAGTGATGGGCAGGGTTAACGTGCTCTGGCACTTCATGGTCGGCAATATCACGCCAAATAGGAGTAATATCTAAACGTTCATCGACCCAATCATAAATTTTATTTAGCACTGTGTCGTACCCCCTAACTTAATTAACTGTGTGTGTTTGCGATTTTTTTCCCAAGCATTAAGAAACCATCTTTTTCATCTACTTCATATTGATCAAGTGGTCCAAGTGGTGGTGTTCCTTTTACGTTTACACCAGTTTTTTCATAACGTCCTGCGTGACATGCACAGAAGAACTGGTCCGGGTGATCTGAATTACTAGCCCAGTTTACCGTACAACCTAAGTGCTTACATACAGGTGATAATGCAATGATTAGGTCGCCTTCTTTGTAAACCCAAGCTGAATCCGAAACCTCTGATTTATACCAACCATCCGTTTGCTCATACGAGAAGTCAACTTTAACAGGAGCGTCTGTAATTTCCGCAACTTTTTGGCTCGTTAATACAAACTCCCCTTCTTCTTTCGTTTGAAGAATTGGGTCAACCGCAAAGCGAACCATCGGCATTAACATACCAGCAGCCATGAATCCACCTACCCCAGTAAGTGAATATGTTAAAAATTGACGTCTTGTAACTCGATTATTACTCATCCTTTTCCCCCCTCTTACTAAAAGGTCAGTCCAACGGACATACTTTCAAAAATAGTAAATAACTAGGACATATATATGATATATCAAGTAAATAAGTTGGTCAATATAGCATTCATTTCCATTTGTGTAGATTGTGAACATTTAATGAAAGTAGTGACGTCTACTGTGCCCAAACGGAAGTTAATACCGGCAGCACTTGTTTTAATTGATCTTCTAAAATGCGCTGCTTTACGGTCTTATCCATTGATTCTAAAGGGATTGCCGGTAACCATAGTACATTTATTCGTTCTTTTAATGCCGTCCATTCGTGGTCACATGTCACAAAAATAACCGATTTAAATCCTGCTTCTATTAATTCATTTTCAATAGAAATTGCTGATTCTGAAGATTTTGTTAATTTCGTATACGAAAAAGGTGGTAATAACATTAAGCGTCCATGCAATTGTTGTTCTATAAATGTAGTCAAAGACATTAAGTATTCAGAAGCAGAACTTGCCTGCTTCATTCCAACTTCGGAAAAATCTAATTGTACTAATGGGACGATTGCTGTATCGATAAATTGTTTTTGAGATTGAAATTGTTCGACATCACTTACTTTATAAATCATTATTATTTTTCCTCCTAATAACACTTCTAAACTTAATTTCTAATAAAGGTATTTTTTTCGACGATTTCAAATAAAATTTTACTTTGAATGTTTCAAAGCTTGCAATAAATTGGACAACTCGAAGAAACGCTCCTTATCACCTGTATCAAGTGCTTCGTCTATTTGTTTTAACAACATATGTTCTTGAAATTCTAAAACACTATTTTCCAATAATTGTTGGGCTGCTACACGGTCTTTTTCATGAATAAAAATATCCGGTGCATATGGATTTTCTTCAAGCACCGCCAAATAAAGTGGATTTGGCGGGATGCTCGGGAAATTTAATTGAAAATATATTTCATCAGTCGAATTAATTCGTAAATCATGGAATGCCTTTTCAGCATCTGAAGTCATAATATTATCTTTATAAAAACGGAACGGTATGCTCGTTGTGTCGACGGTGGACATCACAATGGCACGTGGACAATAATGCGCTTCATCCACAAAATGCACATGCTCAAGTAACGCTTCATTACTTAATAAATAATTTAAAATCCATACACCTTCACGTCGTTTTAATTGATAATTTTTCAAAAACCATCGAATGAAAACTCTTTTTTCATTGAGTGGTACGGAATAAGCCAACATGTGATCCTCCCTTTACTCAAAGCGTTCTAATAGGTCAATCCATTGCTGTTCAGAAGGTTGGAGCTGTACTAAACGCTCCGCAATTTGTTTCGCTTCCTCACGTTTTCCATCTTCTACTAAGAATAGGCAGTATTTTTCTAAAAATTCAACATCCTCGTTAAACTCATTATATGCCTCTTTGTAAATTTCGTATGCTTTATCGAACAGTTCTTCTTCATTGAATGCATTTGCAACAAATGGATATATTGACACCCATTCAAAGTCATATTGCTGAAGTTGTTCATATAGTGAAATAATTTCTTCGTAACTTTCTTGCTGACTATACACAGACATAAGCACCATAATGGCTTCCATATATTCTGGATCTAATGCGATTGCCTCTGTTAAATAGCCAATAGCTTCTGTCGGCATACTGTTTTTCAATGCCATCTTACCGGCGAATAAATACAACGACTTATCATATTCATCGCGCTTCAAGCCTTCTTGAATGACTTTTAAAGCACGTTTATTATCTTCTTGCATCGAATAACTTTCTGCCAATAATAAATAGGCTGAAAAATAATCAGGGTCTAATTCCTTTAAATCTTCTAGCTGTTTAATTGCTAAGTCAAATTTTTCTATTTGGAAGGCTGCATATCCAGAACCAAATAATAAATCAGCGGTTACTTCCTCTTCTAGCGCTTCCATATAAAAATCAAGTGCTGACTCATATGCTGCACCTGCACGATATACTTCTGCTAAGCGTTGCGCTAAAATCGTACCTGCAAACTTTTTATCCATTTCATATAATTCTTCATAAATGCGAGCGGCTTCAGAAAAACGGCCTGTTTCAAATAAGAGCTCGGCTTTTGCAAATTGTAACAATGCTTCGTTCGGTAATAATTGCAATGCTTCATTAATTCTTTGTTCTGCTACTTCAAATAGCCCCTGCATTTGATAATAATCCGCTAATACTAATAATGCCTGCGGATATTCTGGCACATCATCTGATACAGCCATCAATAAATCTAGTGCCTCATCTTCTTCGCCTAATTCGATTAAAACTCCTGCACGATCAATGGAAATTTGCGCTTCCTCTGGGAATAAAAATTGTAAATGTTCAAACACACGATCTGCCTCACTTAAAAAACCAAAGTGTAATAAGGCTTCCGCGATTTCGTACTGTGCAGCCGGTTCTGCATCTACTAAAAATGATTCTAGAAGTTGATTAACTAACTGGATATCGCCCTCTTGAATTGCCTGTAATAATTGTTCCATACATCGTTCACCTTTTTCTTTTGTCTCAATAATATGCTACATGACTAAGACATGTATCTCAAGAAAAACCGCCTTTTTCATTATTATTTTTCTATGAACAAAAAAATCTAACCCCTTAGAGAAAGTGTTAGATTTTTCAGGTATTTATGCATTTTCATATAAGACACACTTTACATCATGCTGTTCTGAAATTTGAAAACTTGGAATGGTGCCAGATTTACATTGTTCTTGTACATATAAGCAGCGTGTATGAAATGGACAGCCCTCGGGTGGATTCGAAGGGTCTGGGATTTCCCCTTTTAAAATAATCCGCTCTACAGAATCATTCGGATGCTTTTTAGGAATTGCCGATATGAGTGCCTGACTATATGGGTGCTTCGGATTTTCAAATAGCTCTTGTGCTGGTGCAATTTCTACAATATGACCTAAATACATCACAGCAATTCGATCACTTACATGACGTACAACATTTAAATCATGTGAAATAAATAAGTATGTTAGTTGGTATTGTTGTTGTAATTTTTTCAATAAATTTAAAATTTGTGCTTGGATTGACACATCTAACGCGGAAACAGGTTCATCTAACACTAAAAACTTTGGCTTTAATACTAATGCACGTGCGATACTAATGCGCTGTCTTTGTCCACCTGAAAATTCATGTGGGTATTTAGATAAACTTTTTTCTGTTAATCCAACATGTTTTAAGATTTCTATAATTTCATGTTCTGCTTGTTGTTTAGGCATCAATTTATACGTTAAAATCGGCTCTAACAATAATTGTCGTACAGTCATTCGGGGATTTAGTGAACTGTATGGATCTTGGAAGATAATTTGAATATCTTTACGTAGTGCCCTAAACTGTTCGTTTGATAACGCTGCTATATTTTGTCCATTATATAAAATATCTCCGTCAGTAGGTTGGATGAGTCGTAAAATCATTTTGCCTGTTGTGGATTTACCGCAGCCACTTTCCCCTACTAATGCTAGAGTTTCTTGCTCATTAATAGCAATGGAAATATCATCAACCGCGCGGACATGACCCACTACCCGCTTAAAAATTCCGCCTTTGATGGGGAAGTATTGCTTTAGGTTTTTCAGTTCTAATATGGCTTCATGCCTCATTGGATACGCCCTCCTGTTCCACTGCCCAACATCGCACTGTATGACTTTGTGTGATTTGCGTAAGATTGGGAACATTATTGTGACATCTTTCGATAACAAGTGGACATCTCGACGCAAATCGACACCCTTCATTAAACTCATCTTGCGTTGGGACATTCCCTGGGATTGCATATAATTCTTGCGTTTCGTTGCCAATACTGTTTACCGCCTTTAATAGCCCCTGTGTATACGGATGCTTTGGATGATCGAAAATCTCCTCCACATTACCAATTTCAACAATTTGTCCTGCATACATAACTGCAACATCATCACAGCTTTCAGCAATTACCCCTAAATCATGTGTTATTAATAAAATTGTGGACTGATATTGCTGCTTCAAATTTTTCATCAGCTCTAATATTTGGGCTTGAATCGTTACATCAAGCGCAGTTGTTGGTTCATCAGCGATTAACAACTTCGGATTACATAGCAATGCCATAGCAATCATAATTCGTTGTCTCATGCCTCCAGATAGTTCATGTGGGTAATTTTTTAACACTTTTTCTGGTCTCGATATTCCAACAGCATTTAGCATATTGATCACTTGCTCATTCATTTGCTGCTTAGAGAGTTTTTTATGAAATTTTAATACTTCAAACAATTGATAGTGTATGGTATACATAGGATCAAGTGCGGTCATAGGCTCTTGGAAAATCATCGAAATTTCTTTTCCACGTATTTTTTGAAGCTGGTTCTTTTTTAGAGACAATAGATTGCCCTTATCTGCAAATTGAATTTGACCTTCTGTAATGGTTAATTTATCTGCTAATAAATTTAATATCGACAAAGAGGTTAAGCTTTTGCCACTACCAGATTCCCCTACAATACCGTATGTTTTTCCTTCTTCTAATTGCAATGACACATTTTTCACAAGCGGTTCGCCAGTGAGTTTTTTGCCTACTGCAATTGAAAGGTTTTCGATTGCTAGCAAAATACCCATTACATCTCACCCCTTAATTGTTCAAAACGTACATATGGATTTCCATCACAGTACGCCACTTTTCCCATCACGATTTCTCGAGTTGCGCCAGTCGCAGAAGGTAGCTGATTCGGTAGCCCAAGCATTGTCTGATAACCAAACAGTGCAAAGGCGATAGCTTCTTTCCAAACTGCTGGCACGCCTAATACTTCTAAAGGTAATACTTTTTTCGTTGGAAATGCTTGGGCTAACAACGTCATCATAAAGGCATTCAAGCTCCCACCACCATTAATATAAATTTCATCAATTTGGTTTAGTGGCAAATATTTTTCATAGCTATGCTTAATGGTTTCCACCGTATAGGCGGTTAACGTTGCCAACATGTCTTCTAGACTCGCACCATGTAATTTCTCAATAAGATCGTTTACATAACTGACTGTATATAATTCTCTTCCCGTCGTTTTTGGTAAAGGTATCGAGTAATAGCTATGATTCATCCATTCTTGAATGGCTTCGTAATAAATGTTACCCTCACTCGCCATTTCTCCATGATGATCAAATTTTTTCTGACCATCCGTTAATTTTTGTATTGTGCTATCAATAAGGACATTACCTGGACCCGTATCAAAAGAGATGACTGCCTGCTGCTTATCACTTGGAACATACGTGACATTACCAATGCCACCGATATTTTGAATTGCTCTCCCTACATCAGCTGCATGCAAAAAATTGGCATCAAAATAGGACAGTAACGGAGCTCCTTGTCCACCGGCTGCCATATCACCCGTTCTAAAATCTCCAACAACTGGTAATCGTGTCACTTCAGAAATATAAGAGATATCGCCTATTTGCAAGGTTGAAGGAATTTCAAATTCTAGCTCACCACCAAGGGGCTCATGGAATATTGTTTGCCCGTGTGAACTAATAAACGCAACTTTTTGAGGTGAGATTTTATTTTCATGGAGAAATTGGACGACCTGTTCACCTATAAATTTTCCTAGATAAGCGTTCATCATTGTAATATTGGCTAAAGTAGCTGAGTTATTATGACATTGTTCAGATAGCTGATTTTTAAACGTCACATCATAATCTACCGTTTTGCTTGCTATTAATTGAATGGACTGTTGTTGCTCATATACATGTAAATCAATACACACAATGTCTAACCCATCTAATGAAGTTCCTGACATCACACCAATTGCATACATTATTCAGTACCTCCTCTTAACAACTTTATCGCTTCCTCAATATTCCCCTGTTGCTGTTGCAATGCCTCTGTCGCATGCTCCACACTGGCTTTAGCACCGTACATAACGATTGCAATTCGAATATTATAATTAGTCTGTTCTAATAATGCTGTTCCCGTTACTTCGTCAACTTGTGTAAAACGCTTCAAAATAAAAAGTGCTCGGCGACGTAGTTTTTCATTAGTCGCTTGAACATCAATCATAATATTGCTATACACTTTATTTAATTTGATCATCGTAGCAGTTGTTAACATATTTAGCACCATTTTTTGTGCAGTTCCTGCTTTTAATCTTGTAGAGCCTGCAATTACTTCTGGTCCTGTTTCAACTTCAATACATGTATTAGCAAATTGTGAAATTTCACTATTTTTGTTACAGCTTAGAGAAATTGTATAGATGCCTTGCTGTTGTGCATAATGGAGGGCAGCAATTACATAGGGGGTCCTACCACTTGCAGCAATGCCAACTAACACGTCTTTTTCTGTAAGATCATATTGTTGAATATCTTTAACCGCTTGTGTTCGATTATCTTCTACATTTTCAACTGCATTCGTTAAGGCATAAGCCCCACCTGCAATTATCCCTTGTACGAGTGATTTCGGAACATTAAATGTTGGTGGACATTCTGAAGCATCTAATATACCTAATCGTCCACTCGTTCCCGCACCAATATAAAATAACCGTCCCCCATTTTGTAGCCGTTCCACAATCTGCTCAATTGCTTTGCTAATATGAGGTAGCTCATTTTTCACAGCACCTGCTACTGTTGCATCTTCATTATTCATCCATTGTAAAATGGTCGGAATTGATTGTTGATCTATCCACTCAGTTGAAGGATTTTGCGCTTCTGTTAATAATTTATCTGCCATGCTATTCCTCCTATTTCATTTTAGGATCTAAAATATCACGTAAGCTATCCCCTAATAAATTGAAACAAAAAATCGTGATGACAATTGCAACTGCAGGAAAAATAATTGTCCATGGGGCAAACTCCATATAAGTACGGCTTTCGTTTAACATACTTCCCCAAGAAGGGTTCGGTGGTTGAACACCAAGCCCTAAAAAGCTAAGTGCTGCTTCTGTTAAAATAGCGCCAGATAGAGCAAGTGTTACTTGTACAATAAATGGCGCGATAATATTTGGTAAGACATGTCGGATAATAATTTGTAATGGTCGCACACCAATCGCTACCGCACTTAGAATGTATTCATTTTCTTTTACAGATATCGTGGCCGCCCGTACCGTCCTGGTGAAAACAGGTGTAAAAACAATCCCTATGGCAATCATTGTATTAGTAATATTTGCACCTAATACCGCAACGATTGCTAACGCAAGTAAAATATCAGGAAATGCAAACAGTACATCCATTACACGCATAATGACACTATCTATTTTCCCTTGGAAATAACCACTTATTAAGCCAAATATTAATCCTAAAGATGCACCGATACCTACTGCAATCACACTAACTTTCACAGACACTTGCGCACCGTAAATTATGCGAGAAAAAATATCTCGGCCGAACTCATCTGTACCAAAATAATACGTCGCATTTGGTGATTGTAAAATCGAGTCAGTAAACATCTTTTCGGGTGAAAACGGTGCAATAACTGAGGCAAACAAACTTACAATGACGATTAATAAAATACCCATTGCCCCAATTAATCCTACTTTATCCTTTACTAGTTGACTTGCAAATTCTTTCATTTCTTTCACCCCAAGTCTTATTTATAATTAATCCGTGGGTCTAAATAAGCATATAAAATATCTACAATTAAATTAATCATGACAAAAACGAATGAAATAAACAGAACACTT
Organism: Solibacillus daqui; assembly: GCF_028747805.1. Classification (NCBI taxonomy): domain Bacteria; kingdom Bacillati; phylum Bacillota; class Bacilli; order Caryophanales; family Caryophanaceae; genus Solibacillus; species Solibacillus daqui. The sequence goes on along the minus strand of NZ_CP114887.1, from coordinate 1,293,228 downwards.
CCTTGTACGACTGTTAAATCACGCTGTGTAATTCCCGTTAACACATATTGCCCTAAACCTGGCAATGAGAAAATTTGTTCAATAATTACAGCACCACCTAAAAGCGTACCAATTTGCATTCCGATAATCGTTAAAATTGGAATAAGTGCATTACGTAATGCATGATTAAAAATTGTAATTCGCTCTTTTGCGCCTTTTGCACGAACTGTTCTTACAAAATCTTGCCGTAATACTTCTAATACCGATGAGCGTGTCATCCTCATGACTGCTGCGGCCATCGTCATTCCAAGCACTAAAGCCGGCAAAAACATTATCTCTAAATTTTTCAATGGGTCTGCAAAAAAACTGACATATCCAATTGGTGGACTGTAGTTAAAATACAGTGCTAAAACTAACAACAATACCGTTGCAAACGCAAAATTTGGTATCGATACGCCGAATAATGAAATTGTACGAATTGTAAGATCCGTTGCACTATTTCTTTTGACAGCAGCTAAAACGCCTAATGGAATGGAAATTATCCAAGAAATAATCGCCGCCAAAATTGTTAATTCAAACGTTAACTTAAAGCGATTTACTATTTCGGGCAACACTTCACGACCATTGCGCATTGATTCGCCAAAATCCCCGGTCAATACACCGCCTATCCAATTGACATACTGTTTGAAATACGATTCATTTAATCCAAATTGGTTACGTAAAGCTTCTAGTGCTTCTGGCGTTGCGTCTGTACCTAAAATCGTTTGGGCGACATCTCCTGGTACAACACGCATCATCAAAAAGATAAAAATCGAGACGCCAAACAGCACAGGAACAAGCATTAACAATCGTCGAATAATATAGCTTGTCATTGTTCGATTTCATCCCCTTTTTAGAAAGCGCATTCGTGCCCTTTAAGCTCCTGCAGGTATTGGAGGGCCCGACTAGAAAGTAAACGATTCACCACTTTCGACGGCGGGACCGAAATGATGCGAGGAGCTGGCGCGAATGCCTAGACATTTAAAAAAATAGAGTGCTAGGAATCCCTATCACTCTATTGAATTTCTATTATTTCTTCTCGACATGATTATAATCTGATGCATTGTGCGGGTATGGTGTGTAACCAGAAATGTCTTTACGAACCGCTACATAGTTTTTCGGAGATACTAAAAATAAGTTTGGCGATAAATTGATGAGCATTTCCTGTGCTTCTACGTACACTTTTTGACGTTCTACCTCATCTGTTGTACCTAGGCCTTTTGCAACAAGGTCGTCATATGCTTTGTTTGAGAAATTCCAAACGTTCGCAGAGCCTGTTGAACTGAAGAAGTAATTTAACGCACGGTCTGGGTCAATACCTGAAGTATTACGTCCAATTAAAATATCTGCAGTTTTATTGCTCCATGTATCTACATACTCGCCCCATTCAATTTGCTTAATCGTTGCGTTCACGCCAATTTCTTTCCATTGTTGCTGTAAAAGCTGTGCCGTATCGACCATATCAGGATACGTTGATGCTGTCGTAATCGTAATGTCGAAGCCATCCGCTAAGCCTGCTTCTGCTAATAATGCTTTCGCTTTTTCAATATTTAATTTGTATAAATCTTGTGCCTCTACATCAATTGACCAGTCGCCCATTGAAGGTGCGATTGGACCAGAAATTAAGCCTTCACCATTCCAAACAACATTTAGTACTGATTGACGATCTGTTGCTAAACTTAATGCTTGGCGCACTTTTTCATTGTCTAGCGGTGCTTTTGTATTGTTAAATCCAACATAACTATATTCAAGAGATTGGTAAGGAATGATATTGATATCTCCATTTCCTTCTAGCAGTTTCGTAGATTTGGCAGATATCGTAGTAAAATCAATTTCTCCTGTACGAATAGCCGATAAGCGAGCGGATTCTTCAGTCATTGTATAGAAAGCAATTTTTGCTGCTTTTGGTTCACCATCAACATGGTACGCTTCGTTTCTCACTAAAGTTACGTTGTTATCTGGAACCCATTGCTCTAATTTAAACGGTCCTGTACCATCAGCATGTTGTTGTAAATCACCATTTGCCTCAACCGTTTCTTTTGGAACAACAACCGCGCTCGCATGTGTTAAGTTCGATAAAAATGTCGCATTAGGTTTACTTAATGTGAATTTCACTTCATAATCACCTACAATTTCAATTGAAGCTACATCTGCAAAATAAGAACGAATATGTGAAGCCGTATTTTCATCTAAAATACGCTCAAAACTGAATTTCACATCTTCTGCTTTCATTTCACGTCCGTTATGGAATTGCACACCTTGCTTTAATGTAAAGACATATGTTGTATCGTTTTCTTGATTCCATTCCGTTGCTAAACTACCTACAATATTCATCTTTTCATCGAAAGATAATAAGCCTTCATAAATTTGAGAATAAATTCGTGATGAAGACGCAGCAGGAACTTTATGTGGATCTAAGCCTGCTGGTTCCTGATCGTTTGCGATTTTGATTTCACTCGCTGTTGCTGAATTGTCAGAAGCTGTATCATTTGTTTTATCTTCAGTTGAGTTTGTATTCGGTGAATCTGTCGAAGTACTAGAATCGTCATTTGAACAAGCGACTAATAAGATAGCGACTAACATACTAACAATGAATATCAAATACTTTTTCATAGAAACCCCTCCGTTAATGAATCGAATCAATCAATTTTTTACGAATTTCACTAATGTCTCTAGGTGTATCAACATGTAATCGATTAGTTAATAGTACAATAATTAAATTGCTTGTTGGTTCAATGTATAACATCGTTCCTGTAAAGCCTGTATGTCCTATCCCGTTGTTGAACATTCCTTCCTTACTAAATCCTAGCGTTCTTCCACCCTCTTCATCCAAAAAAACTTGTTTGACGAACTCAGCATCAATGAGTGAACCACCTCCTTTAAGATAAAGCTGCCCTAGTTTTAATAGTGTATCTTTGGAACCAAATAACCCCGCATGACCCGATACCCCATTAAAGAAGTAATGACAATTGCCATCATTGATTTCCCCCTTTATCGCCTTTTTTTGCGCACGCCAATGTTGATAAGACAACCCTCTTTCTGCACACATTTTCTGTTCGATTTGATTGCCATATTCTGACGCTACAATTAGCTGAGTAGATGTTGCCTGACCAAAAAATGCATCTTTATCGCCTAATTCAAACAAAATATCGTACATTTGTTGCTCAAAACTGCGTGAATCTATTCGTTCACAAACTGTCTGTAATAACATGAAATTCAAGTCACTATAAACCACTTCATGCGTACTATGCGGACGAAGAATCTGAAGTCTTTGCAAAACTTCTTCAAATTTCAAACCATCCATTTTATCCTCATAAAATGGATACCAAGCTACTAAACCTGAACGATGCATCAATAATTGTCGTATGCTGATATCCGATATTTCTTGAGGTCCTATTTGAAATGTCGCTAACGTATCTTCTAACTTCAACAGGTTGTTCGAAATATGCCGAAGAATTAATGTTGTCGTAAATAATTTTGTTACACTAGCTAAATCAAACAAATGCTCTACTGTCATTTCCTCTTTCGACTCTCGATCTGCTACGCCAACAGCCCCAGAGTGTTTCTCTATACCATTTTGCCAGACACTATATACTGCCCCGCTATAAAGCTGCTGTGATATTCCTTGTTGAATGATTTCACGAACCAATCATTTCACCTCTCTTTGAATAATTGCTTTTGTTTCCTTAAACATTTGTACCGACCTTTCGTAATCTTTGCGTGCAATACATGTAAACAAAATATCAATCATATTCAGTTGAGAAATTCGTGATGACGTCGCCCCAATCCGCTCATTTGTTTCACTTGCAGAAACGTATAGATTAACAGTGGCCAACGATTGAACAGTATTAAATTTAAATGTTGTTAAAGCAATAATAGGTACATTCTTTTCTTTTGCTAATTTAGCAAATTCAATTATTTCTGGTGTTTCGCCCGAATACGTTATTAAAAAAATGACATCCCCTTCTGTTAAATGAACCGATTTCACAAGCATTTGATGCATGTCCAGAAGCGCCTCACACTGCTTATTAATACGTTGACATTTCAGTAAAAAATCTTGTGCTACAAGCGCAGAAGCCCCAACACCCGCAATACAAATCGAACGTGCACTATATAATAGTTCAATCGCACTTTCTAATTTTTCATAATCCATTAGCTTCAACATATCTAATATCGCTTGTTGATTATTATGCGAAATGATTGCAACAGAATCTTCAATATTTGTATCTTTTAATAATTGCTTATGAATCCCTTGTTGCAATGTCTCTTTTTGAAGATTTAGAGATGTTAAAATCCCCATTTTCAAATCTTTAAATCCTTCAAACTCAATTTCCCTACAAAAACGAACTATTGTCGCTTCACTACAATTACTTGCATGTGACACTTGTTTAATCGAGCTATTCATCACAAGTTGTGGATTTTCCAAAATGAATTCAGCAACTTGCTTTTGTGCCGGCTTAAAATGGTTATAAACCATTCGAATTCTTGTTAATGCATCTTTCATAAAAACACCCTTTTCTGAAACTTTATTTCATATCAACTCTTATTAGACAGAAATTCTACTACATTATTAGAATATTCAAAAATAAACAGAAAAATACGCAAATAAAAATGCGCCCATGCTATTTTGCACGGACGCATTTTCTTAGATTAATTTTTCAACATGTTCAAAAAATGATGGGTAGCTTACGGCGATACAATCCGCATCGTCTAACTCTACTTTACCCTGCGCGATTAACGCAGCGACTGCACCCATCATGCCAATACGGTGGTCACCATATGTTTTTAGTGATCCCGCAGATAATGGTGTAGGTCCTTCGATAATCATACCGTCATCTGTTGCTTCGATATTAGCACCTAGCTTTTTCAGCTCATTCACAACTGCATCAATTCGGTTTGTTTCTTTTACTTTTAGTTCTTCTGCATCTTTAATGACTGTTTTTCCTTTTGCCTGAGTTGCAAGCAATGCGATAATCGGAATTTCATCGATTAGGCGTGGAATAATGGTCCCCTCAATTGTTGTACCGATTAATTCCGATGTTTCGATTGTAATCGTCGCTGTTGGTTCAGCTGCATTTTCATCATCGTTCAAAGATATATCCATCTTTGCGCCCATATTTTGCAGTACCTCAATAATGCCGTCACGTGTTTCGTTAACGCCAACATTTTTAAGTACAATTCGGCTACCTCTAGTGATTGCACCTGCTACTAAGAAAAATGCGGCAGATGAAATATCGCCTGGTACATTGACATGCGTACCTGTAAGTGTTTGACCACCTTTGAAAGTGACTACCCCATCCGTTACATCAATTGTTGCCCCAAATTGACGAAGCATACGCTCTGTGTGATCACGTGATACTTCACTTTCTCGAACGATCGTTGTACCTTTCGCTCGAAGCCCAGCAAGTAAAATCGCTGACTTCACTTGAGCACTCGCTACTGGCATCTTATAATCTATCGCTTGGAGTTCCCCACCTTGAATGGCTAGCGGTGTAAATTGACCATTTTCACGACCTGCAATTTGTGCGCCCATTAATCGTAAAGGATCCGCAACGCGACGCATCGGACGCTTTCCAATTGAAGCATCTCCCGTCATAACTGTATGTAGCTTTGCACCAGATAAAATCCCAAGCATTAAGCGCGTTGTCGTACCTGAATTCCCTGTGTATAGGACTTCCTTTGGCTCTTCCCAGTCATCAATTCCTGGACTATCAATCGACACATTGGTACCATCTACTTCAATTGAAACACCAAGCTGTTTAAAGCAATCAATCGTGCTTAAGCAATCTTCCCCTAATAAAAAGCCACTAACTGTCGTTTTACCTTTCGCAATGGAGCCAAACATAACAGAACGATGTGAAACGGATTTATCACCAGGAACGGTAATGTCACCAACTAATGATGGCTGATTATATTGTAAAATTTTTGAACTCATAGCTAATCCCCCCTAGAAAAATACATCTCGCCTTTCGTAAAAGCGAGATGTTGTTATTATGAAATATACGTTTCAAAATTTGCTTTGTGTTCAATACACTTTGCTGCACGTTCTCGGTCATCATTTGTTTGGAAACTAATGACTAAAATCCCGAATATGTCAACGCGTGTTTCTACAATGCGAATATTCGTAATGCTAATATTATCTTCTGCTAAATAGCCTGTCACCTCTGAAATAATACCTGGATAGTCAGGGATATCCACATATAAATCATAAGGCATATATAACGCACCATTAGCAACGGGTAATTTATCACGCACATCACGTGCTTCGCTAAAGTAAGCTTCAACCGCTTTTGCGTCACCTGCATCTAAAATATCACGGACACGGCCCATTTCGTTCAACCACGTATCCAATTGACCAACAAGCTCTTTACGGTTTTGTATCGTAATATCACGCCATAGCGCTGGGTTTGATGAAGCAATCCTTGTAATATCACGGAAACCACCTGCCGCAAGGGAAGATGTCATCGGATATGCCTTCTTTTCAAAATTTAACTGATGCACAAGTGATGCCGCAATAATATGCGGAAAATGGCTGACAACTGCAGTCATATGATCATGCGCTTTTGCATCAACAACGACCATTTTCCCTAATGTAAATTTCAGCAAGCTATCGAGTGCTGCAAGCTTTTCGATTTCTTCGCCTTCATTTGGCGTTAACATATAATAGGCATTTTCAAGTAAATAGGGCTTTGCTGCGCTAATCCCGCTTTTGTGTGAACCGGCCATTGGATGTCCACCAATAAACGTAATGCCCATTTCACGCAATTCAAGCGCCTTTTCCATAATTTGCGCCTTCGTACTACCTGTGTCGGTAATAATTACACTCTTTTTTAAATTCCATGTTTTTAACTGTTCCATAAAATCAAGTGTATTATTCACTGGTGTTCCAAAAATAATTACATCGGCCTCTTTGGCAAATTCAGCTGGGTCTTCTACAACTTCATGTACCACCTGTAATGTGCTAGCTAATTGTCTTGTCTGTTCATGGTAGTCGTAGCCAAACACCTTCGTATGCGGCGCTTTTTGTAGAGCTAATGCAACAGATCCTCCAATTAGCCCAAGTCCGATTACGAAAACATTACGAGTCATGCGAAAACTCCTTGTTCCGTTAATACTTCTTCAAGCTGTTGTAAAAACTTCGAGTTTTGCGCCTCTGTACCGATTGTGACACGGATATAACCATCCAGACCAAGTGCCGCCCCACTACGAATAATAAAGCCGCGCTTCAACAACTCTTTGAACACTACTTCACTATCTGCCTTAATTTCAAACATTACGAAGTTCGTTTGAGATGGGAAGTAATTTAAGCCATGCTTTTCACAAAATGCCTCATATTGTTTTTTTCCATTGTCATTTTGCACACGGCAACTTGCGATAAAATCTTGGTCTGCTAAGGCAATTTGTGCGACCTTTTGACTTAAAATTGTATTATTAAACGGCGCGCGGACTGGATCAAGCTTTGCAATTACTTCTGCTTGTGCAATACCATAACCAACACGGAATGAGGCAAGGCCATATGCTTTTGAGAACGTACGTAATAAAATTAGGTTGTTATAGTCACGGAAATAATGAAGGGTATCTTTATAAGACGGATCGTTCACATATTCAATGTACGCCTCATCTAATACAACAAATACATCGCTTGGCACTTTTGCTAAAAAGGCACTTAATGCTTCATCAGATACAAGAGTTCCTGTTGGGTTATTCGGATTACATACCCATACGACCGACGTTTGATCATCGATTGCTTCAAGCATCGCATCTAAATCGTGCACGCCTTCTTTCATTGGTACTTTACGCACTTCTGCTCCTTCAATTTCAGCATTATGCCAGTATTGAGAGAATGATAGGTCCGCCATGACTGTATTGACACCTGGGTAAAGTAGCGCACGTGTAATAATGGCGATTAAATCATCTGAGCCATTCCCTAAAATTAATTCATTTTCAGCAACACCATAAAAGTTTGCTAAATCTGTACGTAAATTTTGCGCATAGCCATCTGGATAAATGGCATGGTTCGATTCATCACATTGTAAAAATGCTTTTACTCTTGGTGAACTACCAAATGGATTTTCATTTGATGCTAATTTTACCACTTCGTCTAATCCAAATTCTTTTTTTACTTCGTCAATCGGCTTGCCTGGTTTATAAGCCTTCATATCGAATAATTGTTGTTTCCACTTCATTGTCAACGTCTCCTCTAACTAACCTATTTCACTAAATCTGGTCGTAGTTTCACAGCATCTTCTAAATATACATGAAGGATGTCTTTTTGCGCTGTTTCAGTATTTACATGTAATAATACACGAATACATAATGGAAGCGCACCTGGTACATCCATTTCGTGCATGCACATAATCGGTACATACTGCCAGCCTTCCATCGAGCGTACTGACTTTGCAGGGAAAGCTGAATGAATATCTGGGGTAGTTGAAATTGTTACCGATGCAATATCTTCAGGTGCGATATTATTTCTTTGTGCGACCTCTTTGACAAGTCTTGCTGTTTCGTCCCAAACATATTCCGCTTTGTCTTCTGAAATTGTAATCGCACCGCGTACTCCTCGAATCATGCTTGCACCTCCGCTAGTAACTGTCTAAATTGCTCATCTATTTCTTCGCATTCCATAATATCTACTTTTTGAACAAATGGCTTGCCGATTGTTTCCAATAACACAAACTGTAATTGTCCGTAATCTGCTTTTTTGTCTTTCATTAAGTACTCTGTTAACTGTTCAAATGTAAAGTCATGCACCGCTGCAAATGGATAGCCATTTTCCTGAGCAAAATGTAAGAAACGCTTCGTAAACGCATGGTTGATTTTGCCGTAACGCTCACTTAATAATAAGCAATATACTAAACCAATCATCACTGCTTCACCATGTGCTACGCGGCCATAGCCAGCAGCTGCTTCAATCGCATGCCCGTATGTATGGCCTAAATTTAAAAACTTACGCACAGATTGCTCGGTTTCATCTTGCTCAACGATATTTGCTTTTACTTGCACGCCATGTGCTAAATAATTTGCCAGTAGTTCTTCAGGAAGCTCTGTTACATGCTCCCCTTCAAGCAGTTCCTCTACCCATTGCGCATCAGAAATTAATGCATGCTTAATTACCTCCGCCATACCCGAACGCACTTCTTTTTCACTTAACGTTAGCAAAAAGTTCGTATCATAAACAACGGCTACTGGCTGATAAAACGCGCCGATCATATTTTTCCCAAGCACGTGATTGATAGCTGTTTTACCACCAACTGCAGAGTCATGCGCTAAAATGGTAGTCGGCACTTGAATGAACGGAATCCCGCGCATATACGTTGCAGCGACAAAGCCAGCTAAATCACCAACTGCACCTCCACCAAAGGCAATAACCAACGATTTACGTGTACATTTCTTTTCTAATAAAAACGTTTGAACGGCGTTGTAATTATCAAATGTTTTGCACGTTTCGCCGGCTGGCATAACCATCACTTGAAACGCATGTGGGAAATTCGCTTCAAAATAACCTTGCTGCGCTGCCCATACGTTTTCGTCTGTTAATACAATTATTTTATCTGCCTTTGCGAACTCATCCTGTAAAGACGTGACCGCTTCGTTTAATATGCCTTTCCCAATCGTAACAGCATAAGAATGGGATGCAGCACGAACTGGAATTTTCATATTAATACTCCTTCGTGTACGCACGCATTGCGTCTAGCTGCGCCTTTAATTGCGGTAATTGATCACTGTGGAACTGTTCAACGATGGCATTGGCTATTTCCCAGGCAATAACATGCTCTGCCACAATTGATGCTGCTGGAACTGCACAGCTATCTGAACGCTCTACACTCGCTTTAAACGGCTCTTTTGTTTCGATATCTACACTTTGTAATGGTTTATATAGTGTAGGGATTGGTTTCATCACGCCGCGCACGATGATAGGCATACCTGTTGTCATACCACCTTCTAAACCGCCTAAGCGATTTGTTGCACGCGTATAACCATTTTCTTCATCCCACAAAATTTCATCATGAACTTCCGAACCTTTTTTGCGTGCCATTTCAAAGCCAATTCCAAATTCCACACCTTTGAATGCGTTAATGCTTAACATGGCTGCTGCAAGCTTTGCATCTAATTTGCGGTCATAATGTACGTACGAACCGATACCAGCTGGTAAACCTTCTACGATTACTTCTACAACGCCACCGATAGAGTCACCTGCTTTTTTTGCATCGTCAATCGCTTCTACCATTTTTGCTGAAGCCTCTGGGTCCACACAATAGCACGGATCTTCTTCTACAATTGCACGAATTTCATCTGCTGATTTCCCTTCTAAAAGTGCCGTATCCGCTTTAATGCCAACAATTTCTGTTACATGCGCAACAATTGAGATACCTAATTCATTTAATAATGCTTTGGCAACCGAACCAACTGCTACACGTACCGTTGTTTCACGCGCGCTTGAACGCTCAAGTACATTACGTAAATCGCGGTGTCCATACTTCATGCCACCAACTAAGTCGGCATGTCCTGGACGTGGGCGAGAAATTTGACGCTTGATTTCGTTTGGATCGATGTCTTCCGGAAGCTCCTCAGCTCCCATTATTTTTGTCCAGTGTTTCCAATCATCATTTGTTACAACTAATGCCACTGGGGAACCTAGCGTTTTACCGTGACGTACACCTGACACGATTTCCACTGTATCTGTTTCAATTTGCATACGTCGTCCACGGCCATGTCCTCCTTGGCGACGTTTTAAATCATAATTAATCTTCTCTGCAGTAACTGGTAAAAGTGAAGGCAACCCCTCAATAATTGTCGTTAATTGTGGTCCATGTGACTCACCTGCTGTTAAATAACGCATAAAAACACTTTCTCCCTTCAACTCGCTAAAGTATGTATTTTTCACTATAACATATTTTATTTGAAATAGCAGTAGCCTTTCCATAAATACGTTTACTGTTTTAGAATATTCTGAACGTTTTACTTAAAAAATAATGCACGGAAAAGCAAATCATTGAATTATTATTGACTGAAAACAAAAATACGCCTTTCGTGATTGTACGAAAAGCGCATTAATTTGAGCCTCAAAATTCAATTTGACGTTCTGCTTTCACGACATACAAAATAAAATAACGGTTATTTTTTTCGATAAAAGAATGTATCTTCTACTTCAAAGCCATAGCGTGCTGGATTGAAAATTTGCTCCGTAGAACCTACGAATAAAATCCCACCAGGACGTAGCGCTTTACTAAAGTTTTCATATATTTGATCTTTCGCTTCTTCCGTAAAGTATATCATGACATTACGACAAACGATTAAATCAAAATTCGATTCGTAGTTATCTTTTAATAAATTATGTTTTTTAAATGTAACTGTTCGTTTAATTTCATCTTTTACTTTATAAAATTGGCCTTCTTTTTCGAAGTACTTGGCTTGTACATCTTTTGGAACCTCTGCTAATGAACGCTCCGGATAAAGACCCAGCTTAGCCTTTTGAATCACATTCTCATCTAAATCTGTTGCTAATATACCTACTTGAGATAATGGTATATGATGTGATAACACCATCGCTAAACTATATGGCTCTTCACCTGTTGAACAAGCAGCACTCCAAATTTTAGGACGCTTATTCGTCTGTAGGAGCATAGGGAAAATTTTATTCTGCAACACTTCCCAGCGCTTGCCATTACGATAAAACTCAGATACGTTAATTGTCATACGGTCTAAAAACTCATTCATTAAATCACGATCTTTTTCTAACACATTTAAAAATTCAACAAAGTTTTTAAAACCTTTCTTTTCATAAAGCGAAGTTAATCGGCGTTTCATTTGCGCTTCCTTATAAAGAGCTAAATCGATGCCCGTTTTACGCTTAATGCCATCTATAAATTGTTCATAATCTGACATTGTTTCATCTTTCCCCTCATATTTCGTAAGCCTATTATAGCCGATTATCCCAAATTCTGAAATAGGGATTGTATATTTGACTTGATTCATCCTCGGCGGATGTCACAGATTTTTTAATGGAGTTTTAAAGAGGAAGTCAGCCTAAAGACGTCACGTCGTGTGACAACGGCTGACTGACCCACGTCCTGTGGCCCCGCGCTTGAAAAAAATCTGGACGCAATTACGCCAGGCGTAATTGATTTAGTCATTACGAGTTTCGAGTAGAAGTTGTTTAGAATGTTCGAGCTCTAAACGCATTTTTTCTGTTTCTAGTTGATAGCTTTCCATACGAATTTGCTCAAGTTGCGTTTCCGTTTCCAGCATCTTGATTTGTAGCTTTAAACTAGATCTTTTATGCGCAGTCAAAATAGCAGTTAAGGCAATTAAAGCACCTGAACCAAAAATTATAGACAAAATAATAATAGCTTCCATAAGTAATAATACACTCCCTTATCTATTGCTTTACTTTTCTAAACTATTATATGGTGGTTTCGTTTCTAACAACTGCTGCTTTGTATAATCTAATTCTAGCTTCATCTTCTCTGTCTCTTTATCAAAATTTTCTAGACGTAGTTTCTCTAATTGGATTTCCTTGTCTAATCGCTTTAGTTCTATTTTTTTATTTTTAGTATATGTATCTGTTAAAATTCCAACAACCGCGATTACCATAATCATTACCCATAACATGTATTATTCTCTCCTTTACTACTATTTACGTTATATATCGAAATTAGTTCAATTATTCAGATACATTATAGCATTATTTGAGATTATTCGTTGCAATAAATAAGAAAAAAGCCACCACTTAAAGTGATAGCTTTTGAATAGGTTAGATTATTCAGCTAAACCTTCTGGGAACCATAAACCGATTTCGCGTTCAGCAGAAGCTAAAGAGTCAGAACCGTGGATTACGTTGTGAGATAAAGTTACAGCGTAGTCACCGCGGATTGTACCTGGGTTTGAATCTTCAGGTTTAGTTGCACCCATCATGATACGAGCTAATTGGATTACGTTTTCGCCTTCCCAAACCATACCAAATACTGGGCCAGAAGTGATGAAGTCTACTAATTCACCGAAGAATGGACGCTCAGCATGCTCAGCATAGTGTGCTTCAGCTAACTCACGAGAAGCTACCATTAATTTTGCTCCACGTAATTCGAAACCACGACGCTCAAAGCGGTCTACGATATCTCCAACTACTTGACGTTCAACGCCATCAGGTTTAACCATTAAAAAAGTTTTTTCGATTGCCATTATTAAACACTCCTTAAATTTGAGTAAAGGGTTTTACACCTACCGATAAATATTACCAAAACCGCACTAAAACTGCAACAAATATTAGAGTAATGCCGAAATTTGCTCAAATATTTTACGATTTTCTTTTACCCATGTAAAGCGCGATATCACGCAGTTTTTTCTTCATTGGATGATTTGGTAATGCCTCTACTTCTCTTAATGCTTTTTGTAAGTAAAGGTTACTAATTTTCGTTGCCTCTTTTATAGCAGCCGATTTACGAACAAGTGCTAGCATTTCTAGCCGCTCCTGTTCAGTTAATCCATGTGATGCTACCTTTTCTAAGTATGGAACCAACTGCGGATCATCCTTCATTAATAGAATCGGTAATGTTACATTTCCCTGTAGCAAGTCGCTTCCAGCAGGCTTCCCTAATTGCTTGTCGGTTGCAGTGAAATCTAAAATATCGTCAACAATTTGGAAACTCATTCCTACAAAATAGCCGTAGCGTTTTAAGTGACGAATTGTTTTTTCATCAGCTCCACTAACCACTGCTCCTAGCTCGCAACTTGATTCTATTAATAACGCTGTTTTACGCTTAATGCGACGGAAATAATCTTTCAAATGTTGATCTAAACGAAACTTATCCTCGATTTGAATAACCTCTCCATTTACTAACTCTACCATCGTTTCTGCTAAAATCCGATGCACACGTGGATCTTCAATATCTGTAACATATTGCAATGCTTTACCGAAAATAAAGTTACCTGTATACATCGCAACACGGTTATTGTACTGTGACTTCACTGTTTCACGTCCACGACGCATATCTGAATCATCAATGACATCATCATGCACTAATGACCCCATATGAATCAATTCTAATGGTACGGCGATATTTTTCATTCGCTCAATATTATAGTCGCCAAACTTTGCACTTAGTAACACAAATACAGGGCGAATACGCTTTCCGCCGCCTTGTAGTAAATAAATAGAGGCATTATTCAATATGTGTGAAGATGAATTCAACGCTTGTTCTAATTCGTTTTCGATGATTTCTATATCTGATTTAATATCCGCATATAGCATTTTTAGTTTCATCTTTTCCACGCGTCAAAACCTACTCCCACTATTATTTCTTTTTAAAGCCCATATGCATAGCAGCTGCCCCACCGCTATATGGTTTATACGTCACACTTTGTAAGCCCGCTTCTTTAAACATTTGCGCTAGCTTTTTCATACCTGGAAAATCATCTGCTGATTCTTGTAACCAAGAATACTCCTTATAGCTTTTGGCAAATAGCTTTCCGAAAATCGGCATAATGTATTTAAAGTAAAAACGGAATAACTGACGATATCCTGGAATTTCAGATTGCGATGTTTCTAAACATACAACCATGCCACCTGGTTTTACGACACGATTCATTTCGCGTAATACTTGCATATAATCTGGTACATTTCGTAAGCCAAAACCGATTGTTACATAGTCAAATGTATTATCCTCAAATGGTAGTTCCATCGCATTACCATGAATTAGCTCCACGTTTTTCATATTGGCCGTTTTTTCTTTTCCGACCTTTAACATGTTTTCACTGAAATCTAGTCCCTTTACCGTACCTTCTTCGCCAACTGCTTTTGCTAGGGCGATTGTCCAGTCGGCAGTACCACAGCATATGTCTAAGCATTTAGAACCCTTTTTTACGTCCATACGCTTCATCGTATCATCACGCCAGCCAATATGCATTTGGAAACTAATTACGGAATTCATTTTATCGTAGCTGTCTGAAATATTTTCAAACACTTCATGAACTCGCTGTTCTTTCGTTTTTTCCATTTTTTCAAAACCTTCCTTGTATCACTAAATCGCAATCAGTTTCGCGATTGTCAGCTTAAGCTCTTCATCAATTTTTGTTTTGTTTAGCAGCTCTTGCAATTGCTCACTACGCTGCTGTATTTGCTGTTGCAACGCCTCAATTAAAGCATCGCGTGAAAACGCTTGCCCATCTAGCAAAAATGCTTTATACAAAAAGCCAAATTGCCCTTGTTGCAACGTATTCAGCTCTTTTTGTAATCGAATGACTGTTAACGATTGTTTCATGAGCTCAATATATGCTGTAAAGTTGTATACCACATAAAATTGCTCGATCAATTTACTTTCAATCACGGTCAGGCTGTCAATCCAATCTTCTAATGTGTGAGACTGCTCGTAAATACGGACTTGATGCTCACAACGCTCTACGATACCCTGCGAAAGTTTTTGAATTAATGCGATATTACCTGTGTGAGCTAATATTTGATAATAACGCCCACTATAATAATCACCCGAAAGGACAGTTAGTTGCTGTTGTTTGCTTGTGCTCTCGGTTTCTTTTACATTTTCATGCTCTAATAGCGATGCATGCACAACCCCTACAGCAACCGCACTTTTCATTTGCTCATCATTCATTGGCGTTTCGTTTAGAAATGGAAATTGAATGAAAAATAGTTGCTCTTGTTGCAATGTAGGTTGTCCAACATTTTGTAGTAATGCTCTATGATGAACATGCTGTAAAATATTTGATTGTAACGTATTGATGGCTTGTGTAATAGATGTTGCACTCATAGAAATTACTCCATTTCACTGTTTTCAAGCTTCAAATACTAAATCGTATTTGATTATTTTTTACTTTGTACGACACCATGTACTGAATGAATTTTCGCTTTACCGCGAATTTTCATCGCTGACGTATGCTCTGTAAATTGCGCAATCATCACTTCACCTGCGTCTAATTTTTCAGAATGGTGAAACTTAGTATCTGTGCCACGAGTTAAACCAATTACATGTACGCCATCTTCTTCAGCTTCAATAATAATATAATCTGGTTGTGCCATTGTTTCGTTCTCCCCACATCTCAAATTCTTTTTCTAGTGGATAAAAAATATTAATTTTTATTGATTCCACATAAGATCAGACATCATTTTGCACTATTTTGTGCGAAACGTGTTTTTCTTATCATACCATATATTAATTTAATTAATTCATTTGAATGAACGTAATGACTTCATTACGTTTTACATCGTCTGTTTCATACAAACCACGTGCAACAGCTGTTACTGTTTTAGCACCTGGTTTTTTTAGTCCACGCATCGTCATACACATATGCTCTGCTTCCACAACAACATATACACCTTTTGGATCAAGCATTTCCATAATTGTATCGGCTACAGTAGAAGTGATACGCTCTTGTAATTGAGGGCGGCGTGCAACAGACTCCACACAGCGACCTAGCTTACTTAAACCCGCTACTTTACCGTCTTTTGGAATATATGCCACATGTGCCTTTCCGTAAAACGGAACTAAATGATGCTCGCACATTGAATGGAATGCGATATCTTTTACTAAGACAAATTCTTCATGGTCTTCATGGAATACAGTGCTAAAAAATTCTCGCGGGTCTTCGTTTAAACCACTAAACATTTCTGCATACATCTTTGAAACACGTTTTGGCGTATCTAGTAACCCTTCACGATCAACATCTTCACCAACTGCTTCTAAAATCATTTTTACTGCTTCTTCAATCTTCTTTAAATCGACATTTGTCATGAAAAAAGTTCCTCCTACAAACCAAAACGTTTTATGTATTATTGAATATGAAAACTTACATTTTTATTCCATGTTTATTTATTTATTAACTTTAAACATACCCTTGAATCGTAGCACATATGGCGCTTAAGTTCAAAACAGTTCTTCTATTTTTATCATAGTTAATGTAGAAAAATGCTTTACGTTCAAAATAATACTACAATTCTATATTTATTGT
Organism: Solibacillus daqui; assembly: GCF_028747805.1. Classification (NCBI taxonomy): domain Bacteria; kingdom Bacillati; phylum Bacillota; class Bacilli; order Caryophanales; family Caryophanaceae; genus Solibacillus; species Solibacillus daqui. The sequence continues at coordinate 1,276,248 of NZ_CP114887.1, read as the reverse complement.
CGGTTATTTCTGCTGCATACGAAAAAAGAGTAGTCCTCAAGTAAACTGAGGACTACTCTATGTAACTCTAGAGGCTGAATTATTTTACAGCGTCTTTAAGTGCTTTACCTGGCTTAAAAGCAGGTACTTTTGAAGCAGCGATTTCGATTTCTAAACCAGTTTGTGGGTTACGACCTTTGCGAGCCGCACGTTCACGTACTTCGAAGTTACCAAAACCGATTAATTGTACTTTGTCACCCTTTGCAAGAGCATCTTGAATTGTATCAAATACAGCTTCAACTGCTTTAGAAGCATCTTTTTTAGAAAGACCTGCAGCTTCAGCAACAGAGTTTACTAATTCTGTTTTATTCACACCATTCACCTCCTCTCAAAGGGTCATGAATCAAATCCTGTAAAAAGAGTAACACACTGAAAACCGCTACGCAACTGAATTCATTCATGTTTTACTGATAAATTAACTTTTTTTACATAAAAACATAAATTACAGGACAAATCACCTAGAAAGTGAGCTATCCTGCACAGGTATTACTATTCTCTTTATACCCTATTTTTATTCATTGCGCCTCGGCGTAATTGCGTTCAGATTTTTAAGCGTAGGGTCACAGTACGTGAATCAGTCAGCCTTTATCACAGAATGTGATGTTTTTAGGCTGACCACCACAATAAAGCTCCTACTAAAATCTGTAACAACCGCCAGAGGGAATAACTAGATTTTTTGCTAAAACACGTTAGATGATAAACGTAATCAAGCCGCGTTCACCTTCATTAATCATTCGTTCAAGCATTAAACGCATACGATTTTTAGCATGTTCTGGTACGCCTTTCATCTTATAGCGAATACTTTCTGTCAGCACCTCATGTAATGGCGTTCCAAATAATTGCGTTTGCCAAAGCGCATTTCGGTCATATGAATACGCATGCTGTAAATCCTTCAGCAAATGCTGGCTATGAAATTCCGAACCAATTAATGGTGCAAACTCAGCTTCCATGTCGATTCGAATAATGTGGTAAGACGGCGCAACGGCTTTCATGCGCACGCCATAAAAATTATTTTGAGAAATCAGTTCTGGCTCACTCGGATCAAATTCATCCATCATTGGTAATGTCACACCGTAGCCACTACCCTTAGCTTCTTCAATCGCATTGCGGAAACGCTGCTGCGCACTTTTAGCTTCTGAAGCTTCTTTAATAAATAACAGCCAATCCTTTTTTGAATCTACTGGTTTTTCAAGCCATTGTTTACATACGTCCTTATAAATGTCATTGTAGAGCGTTACACGTAAAGTCGCAACACCTAACCCAGGATCAATTGCCTCCACTGAACAGCTTTCGACAAAATCAATTTGTTGTAAAATCGCACTTGCTTCTTCAACATCACGAATTTTCATAAAATCATCTTGCAGCTGAGCACTTGCAAATGAAAGTGTTTCATTAATTTCGTGATCGTTATCAAGTACATCTAACCAATCTGGCTTTTCTACTTGTATTTCTTTAACTGGAAATTCAAATAGCGCTTCTTCAAGGACATGCATAATATCCTCTAATTGCATATTTGTAATAGATGTCGCAATAACCGGTACTTCATACGTCTCCGCTAATTGCTTGCGGATTGTTTGTGCTTCCATACTATTTGGCGTGTTACTGTTTAAAACAATGACAAACGGCTTGCCAATATCCGTTAGCTGCCCGATAATTTCTTCTTCGGCTTTTTGAGCAGCCGCACGACTCATGCCATTTACTGTACCGTCCGCAGTAATTACAATACCGATATTTGCATGATCTCTAATTACTTTATCCGTACCAATTTTGGCCGCTTCTTGAAACGCGATTGCTTCATTATGCCATGGTGTTTGGACATATTTTGGACCTGACTCATCTTCATAACCTTTCGCACCGTCAATAACATACCCTACACAATCTACAAGTCGCACACGCATTGGAATTGCACTTTGTCCAAATGTAACCGTTGTTCCCTGTGCAGGAACAAATTTCGGCTCAGACGTCATAATAACCGGCCCCGGCGAACTTTGAGGTAATTCATCCATTGCGCGCATCCGGTCTTCTGCATTATCAATATTCGGTAATATAACATTCTCCATTACCTTTTTCACAAATGTCGACTTCCCTACTCGAACAGGTCCCACTACCCCAATATACAAATCACCGTTTGTCCGTTGTGCCAACTGTTGGAAAATTTGATCGCTAATTGCACTGCCTCCTCTTTAAGCGAAATCAAAAACTGCAAAAATGCTCACTAACACCATATGAATTGAACGTCCATACTATGAAAAAATCCCGCACGTACAGTGCGAGATTTTACAATTTATTTTTTGAGAGGATCATAGACAATAATCGGCTCATTATTTTCATCCACTGTATACGGTAATGAGTATGCCGGCACTACTGGGAAATTATCTACCAATAGCTCACGAATGTCATCACCTGGCTTCGCAGTTAGATTATTATCTTTCATATAATTATATAAATCGATGGAATAATCGACATAAATATCCCCTTCAGCTGTTACGATAAATGGCAATTGGTTGTTTGAATAGGGGCTATTTACCGTTTTCTCGTCTTCAAAACCAATGTTCTCATAATTGATCGTGTATACATGTTCTTGAACCTTATCTTTAAACTGCGGATACTCGGCCGCATGGAAACGAATATTAATCTCACGCATGCGCTCTGGTGTACGTAAATCCACTAATTTGACGGTCGGATTATTCTCCGCATCCCAAATCATATATTGAAAAATACCGCCTTTTTCATAGGAATTCGCTGGAGGAGAACCAATATATTTGGGCACGAGCTTATCAAAATCAATTAAGTATTTAATGAAAGTATCTGTATCTTCATCTCGCGTTTTTATCGGTAACACGCCCGTATCCTTTTGATATTCTTCAACTGCACGTTGTACACCCGCAAGCATATCAATATCAGGACGCAAACTCGACTGATCAAAATTTGCCGGTGAGCCACAACCTGCTAGCAATACTACAACAAATGATAAAACAACAAAACATTTCGATAACTTTTTCATATGTATCCCTCTTTCATTAGTTTGGCCATGTTAATATGACAAGCACCATTAATAATGTTCCGATAAAAAACATAACATACGCGACTAATTTCAAAAGAAAAGATAATAAAGCATTATGTACCCATTTACGAACGGCCGAAATTATTAATAACGAAACAAGCAATAAGCCGATTGAGTAAAACGAGACCCACATGACATCAAGTGCGTGCATACTTGCTAACGGACCACGTGCTGATGCTAATACATATACCGATGGGCTCATTTGCATAAGATGTTGCAACATTAAAACCGCCTTCCTGTTAATTTCACGTATATCCCTCACTAAGGTCCACTTCAAAACAAGACAATTAGCGAGTGTTTCTCTGTCCCTAAAAGCCCGATTGGTGAAGGCTAATGCTCGTTGTGATGAGGAAAACCCCCACCGAACAAAGTTTCACTCTATCCCGCAAATAATTATAGCCTTTTTAGGCAAAAAAATACAGGAAGCACCTAATGTTACCTCCCGATTTGTGACAAATTATTAAATTTTTCACGTTCATTGCAAGCTATTATGAATTAGCTCATTTCGTCTATTTCTCTTTTTTTCGTACGAATCATTAATGAATCGACTAATGCTTTTGGTTCCATGTCTTTAAATAAAACATCATAAAGTGCAGAGGTAATCGGCATGGATACCTCGTATTTCATCGCTAATTGATGCGCTGCTTTAGTAGTACGCACACCTTCAACTACCATACCCATTTCTTCGAGTACTTGGTCAAGCTTCATACCTTTACCTAACATATTTCCTGCACGCCAGTTACGTGAGTGCACACTTGTACAAGTAACGATTAAGTCTCCCATACCTGTAAGTCCAGCAAACGTAAACGGATTACCACCCATTTTGACACCAAGACGTGTAATTTCCGCTAATCCACGTGTAATTAATGCGGCTTTCGCGTTGTCACCAAAGTCCAAGCCATCTGTCATCCCTGCAGCTAACGCAATTACGTTTTTCAATGCGCCCCCTATTTCTACCCCTACAACATCATCGTTTGTGTATACTCGGAAATATTGGTTCATAAATAAGTCTTGCACTTTTTCAGCAGCCGCTAAGTTTTTGCATGCCGCTGTTACAGTCGTCGGATGCTGTAATACAACCTCTTCTGCATGTGATGGTCCTGATAAAACAACGATATCACTCACCGCATGTGCCGCTAAGCTTTCTTCCATTAATTCTGAAATGCGCATTAATGAATCTGGTTCGATTCCTTTAGATACATGTACAAATAGCGCTTGCTGTTCCAAATATTGCGAAATATTACCACAAACTTCACGAATCCCCTTAGTAGGAACTGCCATAACAATTGTCGAGCCATGTTGAGCCGCTACCTGTAAATCACTTGTTGCACTTAATGATTCCGGCAATACGGTATTTGGCAAATATTTTTTGTTTGTATGCATCGTATTAATTTCATTTGCCTGATCTTCACGATGCGACCAAATTAACGTATTATGGCCATTTTCAGCTAATACAATTGCCAGTGCAGTTCCCCAAGAGCCTGCCCCTAAAACTACTACATTTTCCATTTTAAAACCCCCAATTTCACTCAAAGTTTTATTGTCAGATATCTTTAAGTCAAATTTCATTATGAAAGAAAAGGGAATGCCCGAGAAGTAATTCCGGGACATTCCCTTTGCTCCTAGGTTGGAGGCCAGCACGATACTGGTCACGAATGCGTTGTCACACGATGTGACGCTTCTAGCATTCGATCAATTTTTCTGACCACCCTAGAAGCACCGTCTCCAACGGATTATTAATACATGTAATTGGTACTTTCCGAAAGGTAAACACTTTTTGGAAGGCCACATTTATTAATCACGAGCACGTGAAATTAACCGAATTGGTGTTCCTTCGAAATCGAATGTTTCACGGATTCGGTTTTCTAAGAAGCGCTCATATGAGAAGTGCATCATTTCTGGTTCATTTACGAATACAACAAATGTTGGTGGTTTAATCGCCACTTGTGTTGCATAGTAAATACGTAAGCGACGACCTTTGTCTGTTGGCGCAGGATTACGTGCAACAGAGTCTTCAATAACTTCATTTAATATCGATGATTGAATACGCATTGCATGATTTTCACTTACACGTTTGATGATTGGTAGGATATTACGGACACGCTGTTTTGTTTTCGCTGATACGAATACGATTGGTGCATAATCTAAGAATAAGAAATGCTCACGAATTTGTTCTGTATAGAAGTTCATCGTTTTTTCATCTTTTTCGATAGCATCCCATTTGTTCACTACGATAATGACCGCTTTACCCGCTTCATGCGCGTAACCAGCAATTTTTTTGTCCTGTTCTTGAATTCCTTCATCGGCATTCAGAACAACTAATACAACGTCTGAACGTTCGATTGCACGTAATGCACGTAATACCGAATATTTTTCAGTAGATTCATACACTTTCCCTTTTTTACGCATCCCTGCCGTGTCAATAATTACATAATCTTGATCTTCAAAAGAATACGGTGAGTCGATTGCATCACGCGTTGTTCCTTGAATATCACTTACGATTACGCGATCCTGCCCTAAGAAGGCATTAACTAACGAAGATTTACCAACATTTGGTCGACCGATTAATGAGAATTTAATCGTATCTTCATCATATTGCTCTTCATCTGGTTGTGGGAAGTGTTTTGCACATTCATCTAATAAATCCCCTAAACCTAAGCCATGTGAACCTGAAATTGGCCAAGGCTCACCGAAACCTAATGAATAGAAATCATAAATCATATGACGCATATCTGGGTTATCGATTTTATTGACCCCTAAGACAACAGGTTTTTTAGTTTTATATAAAATTTTTGCTACTTGCTCATCTGCTGCAGTAACACCTTCACGACCATTTGTCATGAAAATAATCACGTCTGCTTCTTCAATGGCGATCTCTGCTTGTTGACGAATTTGCTCTAAAAATGGCTCGTCCCCAATTTCAATCCCGCCTGTATCAATAATGTTGAATTCATGTGCTAGCCAATCAGCCGAACTATAAATACGGTCACGTGTTACTCCTGGAATATCTTCCACGATGGATACACGCTCGCCGACGATTCGGTTAAAAATTGTCGACTTCCCTACGTTCGGACGTCCTACGATGGCGATTACTGGTTTTGTCATCTGTACTTCATCCTTCCAAACTCTATCTTCTTGTATTATACACGAATTTATCCATTATATCATTTTTTCACACTATTCGAAATGCATTTGGTTTTGAAACAAACGGGCACTTGTCCGCGTAATGTTTCACGTAGCAATTTGTGGTGTACCGCATAACTGAATTGTAGTCTAGTTTCTCATCCATAAAAAAATACAACCTCCCTCTAATGCGAGAAAGGTTGTGTGATTATTTCATTATTATATTCTTTTATTTTTTATTAAAGCCTTTTAATTGGTCGCCAATAACATCACTAAATGAGAAGCCAGTGTTTTCTTCCGGTAACTCGTAATCGAAGTCTTCTTCACTTTCTGGTGCTTCTTGTAGCGCTTTAATACTTAATGCTAAGCGTTTCTCTGCTTCGTTTACTTCAAGTACCTTTACTTCTACCACTTGGCCTTCTTTTAATGCCTCATGTGGTGTATTAATGTGCTTATGCGCAATTTGTGAAATGTGTACAAGTCCTTCAACACCCGGAAATACTTCAACGAATGCTCCAAATGTCACTATGCGCTTTACCGTACCTGAAATAACCGAGCCTTTTGCAGCTTTATCTTCGATTTCTGTCCATGGTCCCGGTAGCGTATCTTTAATCGACAGCGAAATACGCTCGTTTGCAGGATCAACTGAAAGAACCTTCACTTTTACCGCTTGCCCCTCAGAAAGTACAGAGGAAACATTATCTACATGCTCATGTGCCACTTGTGAAATATGGACTAATCCATCTACACCACCTAAATCGATGAATGCACCGAAGTTTGCAAGACGTTGAACTGTCCCTTCTAAAACGTCGCCTTCTTTAATAGTATCAATCACTTGCTGCTTTTTGGAAGCTTTTTGTTGTTCTACTACAACACGATGCGATAAAATTAAACGACCTTTTTCCTTATCTAATTCAGTAATCTTAAAGCTTAATGTTTTTCCTTTGTAATCATCAAAGTTTTCAACAAAATAATCTTCAACAAGTGAAGCTGGAACGAAGCCGCGCACGCCTAAATCTACAACAAGCCCGCCTTTTACAACATCTTTTACTTCTGCATCGAAGACTTCACCAGATTGAAATTTCACTTCCAGCTGATCCCACGCTTGAATCGCGTCGACTTTTCGCTTCGATAACACAAAATTTCCTTCTTCAACTTTTGTAATCATTAAATCCAGTTGTTCGCCAACTGAGATTAAATCAGAAGCTTTTTCAATGTGTAAGCTTGAAAGTTCGCTAATCGGTATAATTCCGTCGAAAGGTGCTCCTTCAATTGAAACCGTTACTGACTTCTCATCTACTTGCTCAGCAACACCTTTTACAATATCTCCTTCTTGAAACAGCTGGTTTGACCCTAAATTCATTTCCTCAGACATATGTAACCCTCCTTCGCATATTCCACTTTTTATTTTATTCGAAAAGTTCTACAAAAACAAAAAATATCCCTTTATTTTCAGAAATTTCATGTTCCTGTGTTGGATTGACCTAAAAAAATCTTACATTTTTGCTTGCGCTAACTTTAAAATTTCTTGTGCAGCTTCATCAATTGATAAATTCGTTGTGTCTAAAAATAACGCATCTTCTGCTTGAATTAATGGAGATGCTTCACGTTCACTATCCAACTTATCACGTAATGCAATTTCCTGTTGTAACAATTCAATTGTCGACTCAATTCCACGACGTTCATTGTCTAGGAAACGACGACGCGCACGTTCTTCAACGGTAGCTGACATGAAAATTTTAAGCTCTGCATCTTTTAATACATGTGTTGCAATATCTCGGCCATCCATTACAACGCCGCCATTTGCTGCTAATTTTTGCTGCATAGCAACTAATATTTCACGAATATTCGCATGTGCTGCCACTTCAGAAACATTTGAAGTTACATCGTTTGAACGAATGGCCTGCGAAACGTCTTCACCATCTACAAACACTAATTGCCCTTGTTCTGAAGGTTGTAATGCGATTGTTGTATGATTTAGCATTGATTCGATTGCTTGTGCGTCATGTAATTGTATGTTTTCGTTCAATGCTTTATACGTTACTGCTCGATACATTGCCCCTGTGTCAATATACGTAAATTGAAGTGCTTCTGCTACAATTTTTGCAATTGTGCTTTTCCCTGCCCCTGCTGGACCATCAATTGCAATTTGAATTTTTTTTGCCATAAATTAATCCCTACTTTCCGTTGATATTGTAACATAATAGGAAATAGATATTCGATTTTTACGTTCTATTTCATGAAAAAACGCACTTTGAAAATAGAACTTCAAAGTGCGTTTTCAGATTTTTTATAGCTCATTTAATTCTTTTTTACGAATCAATACTTGGCGTTCAAAACAGAATCGAACAATATGCTGCTTATCCACATCATCGGTATCAGTAAAGCTGATTGAAGCAATTTGAAAGCCATCACGTTCAAAAATTCGGACAATGACCGCCTCCGTTTCGACATATCGAATTTCACCATTAGTAAATGGCAATACGACTAATGCTTGAACTTCGTCGCCTTCTGTGAAATCAACTGGGGTTTTAAGGTGAATTGCTATCCCACCAGCACTAATATCTTCGGCGACAAATTGATATTTACTCCCTTTAAAATCAATCGCAACATCGACTGGTGTTTCAACACGAACATATTCACGACGTTGAATTTTAAGAAAGTCCTCTTTAGGTGGACACGAAAGTATAATCATATGCACATTACCAGCTCTACGCCCTAAGACTTCTGTATTAAAAGAATAACTTTCTTTTGTTTCTGTATTAAAAACAACTCGAAATTGTGCGCCATCAATTAAGAAAGACGTCTTTTTTGTTTCAACATTAATTGGATAATCAATAAAAATGATATTGTCTTTTGTTTCTACAACGCGACAACGGAATTTTTCAACACGTTCTGTGTATGTTGGTTCCAATGTAAGTTGAGTTCCAATTTTCAGCTCCATTTGCCTCTCCCCGCCTGTACCATAATAAATGCTATTATCTCATGGGATTAGGATTTTAGCCATAGGATGCAAATAGTTTTTTCAATATTCTTAATGAACTTTTTCAATTTTTATCACTTCATGCGTTTCGGTATCTATAACCATTCGATATGTGTCATTTTGATCTGTTTTCAAACGTGCAATGACTTCATAGCATTTTCGAAGATCAAGTGTTGCATTCGTCGTATAGATTTTCTTCGTTTCTTCGACTACTACATTATCTGCAAAGAAGGCATCCCATTGGATTGGAATCTCACCTTGAGTTGGGATCTTTTCTTCCTGAATGTACTCCATTGCGTTCACACCAAATATTTCACCCGTATCTTTTGCAACCTTTACTTGAATGCTATCTGGATAAACAAGTGAATTATCTTCTAGCGTACGTGTAAAAACAAAATGCCATGCTTCATGATTTTCACGAGACTCGCTTAATGTGACGTCACTGTAGCCAACATTCTGCATAAAGTTTTTCGCAGTATTTAATATTTCTTCATGTGATTTCCGTTCTTTTGTGACGGGGCGTTCCATTAGAAAAGATAATAAATGACCGCCTTTCTCGGTAATATCCGCATATCCAATCCGTGAACCACGCACAAATTGAATGTGATAGAAAGGATAAGGGGCATCGTCCTTACTTTTCGAGATGGTCACAATCGCATCATCAATATGAGGAAAATATTTTTTAAACGTTTCGACAGCTTGATCTTTTGTAATTTTTTGTTCCTTTAAATGCTGTAAATCTCGCTTTTTTTCATAATCTGACTCACTTGCTGTTAGAGGGAAATCTGTTTCATTATATGATTTCAATTGTTTGGAGACATTAACAAATGGAGAGTCACTAAGTTCTAGGGTTTGATTGTTCGTCCATTTTTGTAAATCTCCATCGTTATTATAAAAAGCAACGGTCGCAATATTCCATTCTTCTGCAAATGCATGTAAATTCGATGCGACTGTCGTCATACTTTTTTGCCAATCCTCGTATGTGCCTTTATTCGTCGCTTGCTTTGCACTATCACCTATTTTCCCCAAGTAACGCATCCATTCGTTTTGAACGTCTGGTTGCAAAGGTAGATTCGCAACAGATTTTCGAAGATCACTACTCATACGCCAAATCGAATCGAGTTCCGTTGCTAATGTTTTTTCGTCTTGAAACAGTAGCGATTGCTCAACAGCTGTATGAAGGATTGATAATTTTTCAGTAGTTGCCGAAAAATCACGTGATTGCGTCGCATATACTGCACGCTCTAACTGTTTATTTTGATTGTAAAAATCAACTGCAACAAAGGCTAAAATAACGACAAACAATCCTAATAAGTATGTTAAATTTTTCATATTCTCTCCTATTTACACGCAAAAAATATGCTCGCCTATTTGTTTTATTTGTTGCCTTGTCCAAATCCATTTACTCGTTGCTGTTTTCGGATTGAAGTAATACAGTGCGTTTTCTGACGGATCCCAGCCATTAATCGCATCTAATACCGCTTGTTTTGCACGTTCATTTGGTGTTAGCCATATTTGCCCGTCTGCTACCGCTGTAAACGCTAACGGCTGAAAAATAATTTCAGAAATCGTATCTGGGAATTCAGGTGACTCTAAGCGATTTAATATAACTGCTGCAACAGCGACTTGACCCTCATATGGCTCACCACGCGCCTCACCATATACCGCGTTCGCCAATATTTGCAAATCTTGCTCCGTATATCCAGGAGGTAGCTGCATCGATGTCGAAGAATTCGAACTGCCAGAACCGCCCCCATCTTTTACTTGCTGATCTAGAGGGATACCACCGTAATACGTAAAACGATTTCCTAACCTTATTTGCTTTTTCACATATTCCTCATCATAATCAGAATTGTTTACAAGTTTTTTCTTTGTTGCCTGTCCTGCAATTCCATCAATCGGCAATCCGTACTGCTCCTGGAAATTACGTAGCGCCCAGTAGGTACCATAACCAAACTTGCCATCAAGCTCGCCATGGTAAAATCCGATATATTGCAATCTCGCCTGCAATTCGATAACATCATCTCCAAATGCACCGCGCTGAATTTCTTGATTTGTAAATGCCGAGCTCGTTGGTGCAAACACTACAACGAAAAGCATGCCTAATAACGCAATCTTTTTCACATCTTCCACTCCTTTTTTACATAGGATGGAAAAAAAATCTTAGATTATACATACTCAAAAACTACAAAGTGAAATTGCATTTAGAAGTGAGCTATCTGAAGTTTTTATTATTTCCAATTCAGCAAAAAAGAGGCTATGTGATTTACTTCACATAACCTCTTAGCTATTATTATTGTTAAAATTTTTTCGACAAATGTTCAATTAAATGTTCGTGCGCCAATTTTACTTTACGTAATGCAAACCACCATAAAAATAACATAAACGGCAACATTGCATAAATAAAACTACCCTCTAGCATTAAAATCGAGTTATACATGATATGTAAGCCCACTGGTGCAAACAATGCGAGAAAAATAAATTTCTTTTGAATTTCATCGCTCGAAAATTTTCCCTTCCCATAATAATAACCCATCACCACACCAAATAAGGCATGGCTCGAAACAGGAAGCATTGCCCGCATAAATGCTTGGTCTACACCAAATGACAATAAAAAAATAACATTTTCCACCGTAGCAAATCCAAGTGAAACAGCAGCCCCAAACAAAATGCCATCATAGGGATCATCAAATTCTACATGACGTAAAATTACCGCAAAAATTATAAGCCATTTCACCAATTCCTCTAATATACTCGTAAAAATGACATTAATAAAAAACGGATTACTAAACGTTTGCTCTTCTGCTAATACAAATTGTATGAACAACACAGGAAATGTAATTATCGCGCCAAAAATAAAAGCATGCAAGAGCGCTCGTCTTGGTTCGGTGTCCATTTGGTTTCGTAAATAAAAAAAACTTAACAGAGCCAGACCCGGCGCAATCGCTGCAGATAAAATTATGAACATGTCGCCGGCTCCTTTCCTCAAAAATCAACTATTACAATTATAACACTATTTAATTCAGCGAGGGAAAGTGTGGTCATATTTTATCACTTCATTTATGTAAAAAAACTCGGCTACTTTGAACTGTATGCCGAGTTTTTTCATTAATGCATAAATGAATCAAAGTTTGTGTTGCCGTTTGCTAGCATCAACAATAACTTTAAGCGTGCTTTTTTCGGATCGAAATCGCCACCCATTACTACACCCTTATCTTTTAAATTGTTGGCACTACCATAGTAGTCATATGTTGGGAATACACGTCCTTCTTCTGTCGACGTTGTGAGCACGACTTTCGTTCCCTTTTGACATAGCTTTTCAATCGCACTTGTCATATCTGGCGTAATCTGTCCGCGCCCTGCCCCAACAAGGACAATCCCTTCTACATCTGCATTATATAAAGCATCTAACATAATTGAGCTTGCCCCTAAATACGCAAGTACGATTTCAACTTTTGGATAATTTTCTTGAATCGCATATGCCTCTTTATGCGTAGGCTTTTGATAAATAATGACTTCATCATTATCAATATAGCCAAGCATCCCATAACCAATCGCACCAAAGCCATTAATACTTGAAGAGTGAACCTTTTTCACATATTTAGAATGAATAATCTTTTCATTAAAAACAACACATGTCCCGATATTCTTCGCTTCATCACTAGTAGCTACTAATAATGAGTTACGTAAGTTCGAATAAACATCTGTACCAATATCGCCAGGTGCCTTTTGTGAACCCGTCACAATAATCGGGCGCTCATCATCAATCGTTAGCTCTAAAAAATATGCTGTTTCTTCTAAGCTATCTGTACCATGTGTTACAACAATGCCACTCACTGTTTTATCTTGAAATAATTTTTGAATTGTTGCATTTAAATGATTTAAGTTTTCAAAAGTCATATGCATTGATGGAATTTGAAACAAATCGATGAGTTCAATATCAATTTCATCTTCAAGCTGACACATCGATAAAATCGCATTGCCATCCAGCTTGCCCGACTCTAATTTATTTTTATCATTGCGTGTACTTGCAATTGTTCCACCTGTCGTAATTAATACTACTTTTTTCTTCAATGTATCCACCTCTTATTTCATTTGCTGTGCAATTTTTTCGGCGATCATGCCCCCGTGGAAGCGTCCATTTTCAATAAATATTTCATTGGCGTTATTTCCTGCTGCAATTACGCCTGCAATAAATAAATTTTTAACATTTGTTTCCATCGTATCTAAATCAAACGTAGGGCGTCCAGTTTCATCGTCGATTTCAACTCCCATTGCACGAATAAAACTATGGTCTGGATGATACCCCGTCATTGCAAACACCGTATCGTTTGCAATCATTTGTTCATTGCCATCAATTTCTATTACAACCTCGTGTTCACGGATTTCTTTAACAATTGTGTTAAACTGCATCGAAATTTCTCCGTCACGCACGAGACCTAAAAATTCGGGTAATACCCATGGCTTAATGCTTGGTGAATATTCTTCTCCACGGTACACCACCGTTACATGCGCACCGGCCTTATTTAATTCTAAAGCTGCATCAATCGCAGAATTTTTACCACCAATGACTAATACATTTAAATCAAAAAACTCATGTGCCTCTTTGAAATAATGATGCACTTTCGATAGAGTTTCACCTGCAATATTTAAATAATTTGGGTGATCATAATAGCCGGTTGCAATAACTACATACGGCGTTTCATACGTTTCTTTATCTGTTTTTACAGTAAATGTGTCCCCTTGTTTTTCTACACAATTCACCAATTCAAAACTATTTACTCGAATTTTTTTTGACTTTACCACTTCGCGATAATACACAAGGGCTTGATTTCGTTTTGGTTTACGCTGTTCAATAATAAATGGCACATCACCTATAGCTAACTTTTCACTTGTACTAAAAAACGTTTGATGCGTCGGGTAATTGTAAATCGCATTGACGACATTCCCTTTTTCTATCACAATTGGTGTTAAACCAATATTTTGTAGTTCAATCGCAGCAGCTAAACCACAAGGGCCTCCACCTACTATGATTGCATCTACCTTTTGCATACTAACATCTCCTTAAAATTGTTCCATACATCTTATTATACTGCTAATTTACGGTAAACGTTTTATTTTGCTCGAATATTATTTTAATCACATGACACTCTGGTTTCGCTCCTAATCGAATTGGGAGTAAAGTTGTGCCATAGCCATTGCTAACTAACTCAAAATAGCGACCCTGTTGTTTAAAATAGCCATGTGGCTGTATGCCCCAGCCAAAAATACGAATTTGCCCACCATGTAAATGACCACCGATGCTCAGTAGTGGCTTGAAATGTTTGTGTACACTTGTAAAAAGTTCAGGATTATGTGCAATAAACGCTGTTTTGTTTAAATCACAAGAACGAAATGCATCTTTTACTTGTTCCAAATTTGGACTAAATGTTACCCCACATATAGAAAAGTTTTGATCTTTCCCTATTTTCACCACTTCGTTTTCAAGGACTGTAACATCATGTTGTAAAAATAATGCATGTAGTTTTTGTGCATCAAATTCTATATCATTATTGCCCCATACAAAATAAATGGGACCAAGTGTTTTTAATAGTTGAATATTTTCCAGTAGTGTTTGTTTCGTTGTGCGACGGTCAACAAAATCGCCACCTATAATTACTGCATCTACCTGTCCTTTAATATTCTGTATCATTTTGTCGTTAATCTTTCGTGCATGCGTATCTGAAATAAAAAAGAGTTGCACTGGCTTACCAGTACCAACTGCTGTTACTTCATGTGTTCGAACATTATTTTCATTGGCCTGCTTCCACATCTGCAACATTATCACAGCGCAAGTGAGCACAATGATGGTGATAACAACCATATTTCATCAACCTCCAATCAAAAGAAAAAGACGAGCGCTTGTCACGTTTCGTCTTTTGCTATTCCTCTATACAGCTATAAATTATGGACACATTACGGAATTATTACTAATACTTGCCCTGTTGAAATACTATCCGTTGCTAAATTATTTGCCGATTTAATTTTTTCGATATTAGCCGGGCTTCCATCTCCATAATATTTTATGGCGATTCGGTATAGATTATCCGTAGATTGAACGGTATGCGTTTTTTGCTGTGCTTTCACTGCTTCTTCTGCTTTTTTCTTTTCTTCTAGCGCTTTTGCTTTTTGGGCTGCAACTTTTTGAGCCTCTTCCGCTTTTTTCGCTTCTTCAGCCGCTAAACTCTCTTTTTCTTGCTCAGCATCTTTATCAGCATCTGTTGATTTATCTTTAGTATCATCAGCTTTTTCTTCGTCATCTTTGTCATCAGCCGTATCCTTTGTTGAATCCTCGTTCTGTTTTACAATTTCTAAGACAACATTATCTTTATTTTCTTCCACAGTTTCAGCTTCTGATGCACTTGGCTCATAAAATAACCATACATAACCTAAGATGCTCAATGGAATAAAAATTAAGACAACAACTAAAAGTGTCATAATTGGATTCGATTGTTTTTTCTTACCTTTTTTCTGATTTCGGCTAGTACGTGACAATTTTGCACCAGACTCATTATGTAAGTCGATCTCTTGACGATGCTCCTCTACCTTCTCACGGTAATCTTCTTTTGTCATGGTCTCTCAACCCTCCAACTACTAAAACATTTACGTATATTATGACGAATATCTACAAAAAAGTAAACGGTTCGTGCTAAAATTACTAGTTTCGAACCAATATTTGCTGTAAACGCTGCTGCCAAGTCGTCATTTGTGTTTCCTGTCGCTCTTCGCGAGGCTTCAAAAACGGTGCAACATCAATTCCACAATTGCTACAACAGTTTTGCTGCTTTTGAATTAGCTGCTGCCCAAAATAATTGACAACTTGCTTACGCATGCAATCCGTGTTTTCAATTAGCTTTAACACAAGATTCACTTCAGCATACTTTTTAAATTGCATCTCTTTCATACGCTTCTTAACTTGTTCTGGCGACTCTTGCTGTAGCCAATAATTTAATACACGAAAGGCGACTTCAGTTAATTCTCCGCGCGCCAATAACACATTTGGCTGTTCTCCACTTGCGATTACTTGCATAAATCGGTCAATATGTATTTCTTTTGGTAAATCCTCAGTTCCGATAAATTTTGCATATTGCTCATCACCCTCCGCATGTAGTAAAAATGCTACCGCGTCTTGACCATCTCGCCCAGCACGCCCGATTTCTTGCATATAGTTTGATAACGTGGACGGCATTGTTTCATGGATGATTTGTCGGACATTGTCTTTATGAACTCCCATGCCAAACGCATTGGTCGCTACAATCCATTCTAGCTTACCCGTTAAAAATTGCTGCTGAATAAATTGACGGTCCTGAGAATCCTTACCAGCATGGTACGCTGCTACGGCAATATTTCTTTCAAGTAACTGCAAGCTGATTGCCTCTGTTTTTGCTCGAGATTGCGTATAAATAATACCCGGTCCTGATGTGCTAGTAACATGATCTTTAATCCACTCTATTTTATCTTCTTTATGAGTAAATGCTTTTTTCACCATATAAATATTTTCACGATTGACCGAATGCATATAACGAAATGGGTCATGCATCATTAAATAATGCTGTATATCTTCAATAACTGAATCGGTAGCTGTTGCTGATAATGCTAAAATTGGAGGCCGATTTATTTGCGATAACACTTCACCAATTCGCAAATAATCAGGACGAAAATCAAACCCCCACTGTGAAATACAGTGTGCCTCATCCGCAACAATTAACGACAATTCCATTTGCTCCAAACGCGCTTTCACTTGAGGCTGAAGCAACATTTCCGGAGATACAAAAATAAAGCGATATTCATGTAAAAAATGCAGTGCATAACGCTTTTGCTCTGGTGATAAAAACGAATTCAGTGCCACGACTCGCTTTTCCCCACGATGCTTTAACTGGTCAACCTGATCTTGCATAAGAGATAGTAGCGGTGAAATGATAAGCACGGGTTTTGAAAACAAATATCCTGGCAGCTGATAGCACAATGATTTTCCCATACCCGTCGGTAAAATTGCTACAACATCTTGCCCGTTTACGAGTGCTTCAATAATTTCTCGTTGACCTGGTCGAAAGGTTTCATAGCCAAAAAATTGCTGTAAAGTTGCATCTAAATTCATTGCGTTGTCGCCCCTTTCGCCAATGTTAAACGCAATTGAAAATAACTTACATGCGGCAAAATTTCCTTTAATGTTTTTAAACGCTTTGTTTCGTAATCTTCAACTGTTTGTAAAATTTGCTGTTGGTCATCCATTGTAACGAATTCATCGATAGAAAAGTTCGGTTCATTCATTGCCATTTCAACAATATGATCTTCAATAGTATTTGATTTTAATCGACGAATAAGACTGATTTCTTCGATTGAATGCCCTTTTTTAAAGAGCTGGGCTGTTTCATTTGCTGACATCGTTAACAGTGCCTCCACACGAATTTCCTTCGCAATTTGTGATAATAACGGATAATAGGATGACTGCTGCTCGATCTCGATTTTATTTAACCATGCGTGTAAACCACTAATATAATAGAGCTGCACGTCCATTTCCTGCATGTGATAGCCAAATGCTAACTGCTGCCAAGTAAATCCGGGTTCGTTGTAGCCCGTTAATCGGAAGATAAGTATTTCTTTCACTCGTTCTTCAACTGATAATTTTGTCAAACACATTGTCATTTCTTCATATAATTGTAATTGAAGTGAATGTTGCTGAAAACGATTTGCGATTAAAAATTGACGCACCCACCCTTGAATTTGATCGTTTCGCTCAATGGGGATAAATGCTTTCTGGTCATTTACTTGATGTGACAAACTCTGTACAACAAGTGATAAACGACCGAAAAATAGATGTTCATTGCCACGATAATGCCAACTATCAAAAGTAATCGATAACGGCTGTGATGCAAGCTCTTTCCCTTTATCAGACATTTCGTAATAACCATTCTCATCTATATCAATATAATTTTTAGCAAATAGTAAATCAATTTGCTGATCAAATATTGGACGGGGTAATTTTGGTAAAAGGCCAAAAAACTGATACAATTTATAAAGACCTACATCTTGAATTGTTTGCCCAGAGCGTTTACCCTTTAGTAGATGAAAAGCAGCGGAAACAGTTCGTTCCTGTTGAAATTTATGTAAGATTTTTAAAAGAATTTGTTGAATTAGCAAATCAAATCCCTCATTTTCGTAGTATTATGTTGAAATGTAAGAAGAACACATTTAGAATAAATAAGAGCTTTATGGAAGCGAACGGACAAAGGAGAGATAACAATGCCAAAATATACAATCGTAGATAAAGATACTTGTATCGCTTGTGGCGCTTGTGGCGCTGCTGCACCTGACATTTATGATTATGATGATGAAGGAATTGCAATCGTTATTTTAGATGATAACATGGGTACTGCTATAGTTCCAGAAGATCTACTAGAAGATATGCAAGATGCATTTGAAGGCTGCCCAACAGATTCAATCAAAGTTGCAGATGAGTCATTCGACGGCGACGCATTAAAATTTGAATAAAATAACTCAAACGATTTCTTGATTTTTTTAATTAAGAGATCGTTTTTTATTTTGTCCTAGAAAATGATTTACACGTTACGCGTGCAATGTTATAGTTATTATTAGTAGTTGGTACTAATAATAACTATTATACAGGGGTGTCTTTATGGATTTACTACAATTACAAGGTAAAAATGTTGTCGTTATGGGTGTTGCTAATGAGCGTAGTATAGCTTGGGGCATTGCAAAGCGACTATTTGATGTAGGAGCAAATGTTATTTTCACATATCGAAAAGAACGCTCAAAAAGTAAAATAGAAAAACTTTTAGCTGGTCAAGAAGCTACTATTGTAGAATGTGATGTTAACAATGATGCAAGTATTGCAAATGCCTTCACACAAATTGGTGAGCAGTTTGGTGTGATTCACGGAATTGTACACTCTGTTGCTTTTGCACACGCCGAGGACTTACACAATCGCTTCGTTGAAACAACGCGTGATGGCTATGCCTTTGCTCAAGATACAAGTGCGTATTCATTGATTGCCGTTGCAAAAGCTGCAAAGCCTTATATGACAGAAGGCGGTTCAATCGTGACAATGTCTTATTTAGGGGCAGAACGTGTCTTACCAGGCTACAATGTAATGGGAGTTGCAAAGGCTGCACTTGAAGCGTCTATGCGTTATTTAGCGTCTGATATAGGTGCTGAAAATATCCGTGTCAATGCGATTTCGGCTGGTGCGATTCGAACATTAGCTGCAAAAGGTGTGCCAAGCTTCAATGAAATTTTGCATAAAATTGAAGAAAATGCACCACTTAAACGCAATACGAATCAAGAAGAAGTAGCAGATATGACCATTGTTATGCTTAGCCATTTATCTCGTGGCGTTACTGGCGAAACAATCTACATCGATAGCGGCTATCATATTATGGGTTAGTTATTTTAGCGAATTCACATCCTTCCTTGTGAATTCGTTTCTTTTTTTGGTAAAATGTTGAAAAATACATTTTGCGGAGGATTTTAATTTGAAAAAATACATTTACCCTATTTTTATGAGTGTTGCATTAATAGGAAGTGTTACCATCTCTACAATTGAAGCAGAGGCATCGACAAAAGTAAAAATTGTTGAATACAAAAATTGCAAAGAAATTAATGCCATTTATTCTGGTGGTATTGCCAAAAGCGCTACTGTTAAAAATGTTGGTGGAAAAACGAAGTATAAGCCTTTCGTTTCAGCTGAATTATACGCAAAAAATAATAAGAGCGATCGTGACAATGATGGCATTGCATGTGAACGCTAAAGGTGGTCAATTATGAAAATTCTTGCCCATCGTGGACTTAGTGCTAGCTTCCCTGAAAACACTGCAATTGCTTTTCAACAAGCTGCAAAACTTTCCTGCTGGGGAGTAGAATTTGACGTGCATTTAACGAAGGATCAACATTTAGTCGTTATTCATGACGAATCAATCGACCGCACATCAAATGGCACTGGTTTTGTGAAGGACTTAACATTAGCCGAATTAAAAACCTATGATTTTGGCTCATGGTTTGAAGAAAAATTTGCAGGCGAACAAATTTGTACATTGGAAGAGGTTCTTGATATTTTCAAAGACACCAAACACCAAATCAATATCGAAATTAAGTCTGATGTATTTGAATATCCCGGTATTGAAATTCTTGTTGCCAATGCCATTGAAAAATTCCAACAAAAAGAACGTATCATTGTATCATCGTTTAATCACGAAACAATTGCCCGTTTTCAGCAGATTCAGCCAAACATCAACTGTGCACTGTTATTTGCTTCACTCATTACAAACCTTGATGAATACGTACGAAATTTTGATTGTCAGGCCATCCATATTCCTTACTATTACGGCATGCGCTCGATTATTCAGCTTGCGATTCAACGAGGCATCATTGTCCGTGCCTATACAGTTAATAACCAAAAAATCGCTCAGCAAATGGAACAACTCGGCATTGACGCGATTTTTTCTGATAAAGGGATTCTTTAAATCGAAAAAGGAGTGAATCGAAAGTAAATCGAACACTCCTTTTTTCATTACAACGCATTGCCACATTCATTGCAAAACTTTGCATCGATTTTATTTAATTCTTGACAATTGCCGCATTGCTTCGCTTCCACAACAGCACTTTTCCCCTTCTGTGCAGCCTGTGCAATTTTCTCAATGCTCCCTGTCGTTTCATTCGCTAAATAATTAAATGTGTCCTTTGCAACTGGTGCCATTTCACGACTTTGATAGGCAGCCAATTTCGAACCATAACCTAGGCCAGTGAAATAAAAGCCAATTGCAAGTAATGGCAAGCCAATAAAAAATAGGTAAAAATATTTAGGAGATTCAAAGAAATCTAAAGTAAAAAAATCAATACCTGCTATAACTACACACAATATCCCTGCCCCTAAAACAATTGGCCCTAATGTTCGAAATTTATTGCGTGTTGCAATATGCTCTTGCGTAATAAATTCTTTTTCTTTCATATTGTTCCACTCCTTTAATAGTAATACGTTTAATAAAGGCATAATGTGTCACTTTAATTAGAAATTAATGGTTTTCCTAATATCGAAATAAGCTGTTCGTATTGCTCTTGACCGATTGAAGAACGCACCATTTCTGAAATTTCATAATCTAGTGCCAAACTTTTTCGCATTGCATCCTGACCCTTGTCTGTTAATGAAGCGACTTTTTGTAGCTTTGTTCCCTTTACAAGCTCTGTTTTAATCAGCTCTTTATCTTGCAATGATTGTAAAAACTTGTGTACGCCCTGCTTTGTAATATCTAGCTGAACAACAAGCTCTGGGACGGTTCTTTTCCCTTCAAAAATACTCTTTAATACAGACCATTCTGAGCTTGTTAAATGTAATTCATATTTGCTGTTCCACATTGTCTCCGCTACATGGCTTAACTGCTTACGTTGTCGATATAATAATTCTATTAAATCATTCATGTGTTGCACTCCTTACTGTCCGTTCAATAACTTCTCAAGCATCATACTAAACCTTTTTTATTTTTTCAATTACTATTATCAATTACGCCGGCTAACTCTCGGCTAGGTTTTTTCGGGCTTGGGCCAGCCTAATGTAGATCAGTTAGCCGTTATTGCATGGATTTGATGAACTTAGGCTAACATCCTAAATTAACTCCTCTATAAATCTGTGACATCCGCTGGGGGCATTAGCCTTTGTTCCCTGATTCAGCCCGATTTTAAACTCCACTGAATGGAGGACTTTCATACCTCCCGCATTGCTTATCGAGAATTAGTATTTTCTGAATCAAGTTAAAAGTCAACTTAGTTGACGCAAAATTTTATTTCACCTATAATAGAATTAACAACATTTAGGAGGGCTATAAACATGTACAAAATTGGTGATCTTACTTTGTATAAATCACATGGAATTTGCCAAATCGATAGCATAGTAGAACAAAACTTCACTGGAACACCGATGCAGTACTATGTTTTACAGTCAAAATTGCAACCAGGTGTCACATTATATCACCCGGTAGAAAGCGATAACTGTCAGCTTGAACAATTACTTAGCTACGATGAAGCAAGAAAAATGCTCGACATTTTTTCCAATGAAGCAAGCGAATGGGACGAACGCATAACAAATCGCCAACGCAATCATTCTCAAATTTTGGGCAAAAATAATCATTTGGAAATCGCACAGCTCATGAATACTATTCTTCGCAAAGAGCAAGAATTAGAGCAACAAGAAAAGAAACTGGCTTCACAAGATGCACAAATGCTACAGCAAGTTTCAATGGTCATATTTGATATTTTAGAGCTAACATTAAAACAGTCAAAAGCCGAAATCGAACAACAAATTCACCAAAAAATTCAAGCCAACACGACCTTAGCTACACATTATTAAACATAAAAACATAAAAGAAGCGCTACTTCGAAATTGTGAAGTAGCGCTTCTTTTCATTTTAAAAAATTAATTGATTTCACTTAGCAATTTCATATCAATAAGTGAAAACTTACTTCGCAATTTGTTATAACAAGATATCAACCCATATTTTAATAGCCGTTGCACCTATTAGGATTGCAAGTAAGGCTTGTAAAATTTTGATGTTCATTTTTTGCCCAGCTTTTGCGCCGAGTGGAGCAGCTATGATACTTGCAATAATCATTAAAAAGGCTGGCCAGTATTCGACTTGACCTGTCATCAATTTACCGACACTACCACCAATTGACGAAATAAATGTAATCGCTAAACTCGTCGCGATTGTCACACGTGTTGGAATTTTTAATACAGTTAACATAATCGGTACAAGTAAAAAGCCACCTGCTGCCCCGACAATACCTGATCCAATCCCGACAATTAATGCTAATGAGCTCGCCAATGCTTTATTAAAAGTAATTACGCTTGCATCCTCTACGGTTTTACGTGGAATAAACATCATAACCGCTGCAATAACTGCGAGTAAACCATAGACGATATTAACGGCATCTTCTGATAAAAAGCCTGACCCATAACTACCGATAAAGCTACCAATTAATATGGATGCCCCCATGTAGATGATTAAATCTTTATTTAATAAGCCGCTTTTACGATAGGCCCAAACACCCGCAATTGACGCGAAAAATACTTGTACGGCACTAATGCCTGATACTTCGTGTGCAGTAAATGCCGCCAAACCGAATAATGGTGGAATGTACAGCAGCATTGGGTATTTAATAATGGAACCCCCGACCCCGAGCATGCCCGAAATAAACGAACCAATAAATCCAAGCGCAAAAATGACAGCAATATATGTGAATGATAAATCAATTTCCATTGCTTTTTCCTTCTTTCTAAGTAATCAATTACTCCGAGGCGTATTCAGTCGTACTTTGAACCCCACTGAATCAAGTTAAAGCGAGTAGAACAATGCCCTACTCGCCTATAACATTGTTATGCTTTTTGAATGTAGAAGAAATGTACACCATCTTCTTCTTTTGTTTCTAAAATTGTGTGTCCACTTGCTTTTGACCACGCTGGGAAATCACTTAAAGCCCCTTTGTCTGTTACTAATACTTCAAGTACTTCACCTGAGTTAATTGTGTCAATTGTTTTCTTTGTACGTACGATTGGCATAGGGCAAGCAATGCCTTTTGCGTCTAAAGTTTTTGTAATATTCATATTAAGTTCCTCTTTTCTTATAATTTGTAAGCGATTATCGATTTTACCGTACAAGACGGTTGCTTGCCTCTTGAGCGTGAGGCAAGCGTATGTGTAACATTTCATAATAGTTTTACTTTGGCTAATTAGCGTACTGCGCAACGGTTTGAGACAGCACGCTGCATGTCACAAAAGCGTTGCCACACGACGTGGCGTTTTTAGCTTTTGTTCTTCTTGATTGGTCTAAATCGTTAGCGCACAGCGCAACGATTTGGACCAATCTCCATCTCTGTTTGCTCTTCGTCATCTGGAGTGATTTTACCCATATTCACTTGACGAATTTCTTGATAAGCATTAGGTTGTGGTGGTAATCCGTCAGTAACCATTTTGCGGAATACTGCTTCATCTTCTACGTTTAGACCGTGGTTTTCAGCGAATAAATCACCTAAACGTTTTGCAACTGTTCCATCTTCATTTAATTCTTCAATAATCATGAAGTGTGCTGGTAATACAACTAAATCTGCTACTAGTTCACGGTAACGTTTGTATAATGTTTCACGTAAATCGCCTACCCAGTCCTCAGCTAAACCAGCTAAGTCAGGTCGTCCGATTGAATCGATGAATAAAATATCACCTGTTAATAAATATTTTGCATCGATTACAAATGATGTTGAACCGATTGTATGACCTGGTGAATAAAGTGCGCCAACTTCAATTTGAGAAGAACCTAATTGCACTGTTAATCCGTCTTCTAAAGCTGTAAAGTCAAACACGACTTCTTCTGCATCTTTTGGTGGTAAATAATAGGTTGCACCAGTAGCAGCTGCAATGTGACGACCTCCAGAAATATGATCTGCGTGTAAGTGTGTGTCGAATACGTGTTTAATCTCTACACCTTTTTCTTCAGCGAACTTCGTGAATACTTCTGTAAAGCGCACCGCATCAATAATTGCTGCTTCACCTTCAGAAATTGCCATATAAGAAAGACAG
This sequence comes from Solibacillus daqui, assembly GCF_028747805.1. Taxonomy (NCBI): domain Bacteria; kingdom Bacillati; phylum Bacillota; class Bacilli; order Caryophanales; family Caryophanaceae; genus Solibacillus; species Solibacillus daqui. Next base: position 1,251,420 of record NZ_CP114887.1, on the reverse strand, counting down.
CCTTTACCTAAACGAACGAATTGATATAATTCACCACCACCGTTTAAGTCTCCTACTTTAATAGGCTCTAAATAAGTTGACCATGATTTCATACCACCTGCTAAATAACCAACATTACGCCCTGCATCCGATAGCATTTCTGCTACCATAATTGACGAACCTTCCTTCGCACAAACAACTAATACATCTTTATCAGTAGGGATTTTTGGTAAAATTTCTTCTACACCATCTAATAACTCAAAGTATGGAATGTTTAAGTATTCAAATTTGTGGCCGTCGATTTTCCAGTCTTCAAATGCGTCTTCATTACGTACGTCTAAAATAAATAATTCTTTATTGTCAATTACATAGCGGGCAACATCCGCAGCTTTCCAAGTTTTCACTACCATCTTCCAATTACCCCCATAGGTATATTTTTATTTAAATTTTTTTGATAGAGAGAGCCCTCCCTATCAAATTTCATTAGAATGTTAATGTTGGTGCTGCGTCTTTCGCGAACTCTAAGAATGTTACAGCGCCGCCTACATCAATGCCATCCACGAAGTTTTCTTTCGTTAAGCCCATTACGTCCATTGTCATTTGGCAAGCGATGAACTTTACACCTAGCTCCTGTGCCATTTCTACTAATTGTGGAATAGATGGAACTTGCGCATTTTTAAAACCTTCTGCAAAATGCTCTTTTCCTGCTGGCATTTCTAGAGCATGCATTGCTTCTTTATGAATTAAGTTTAAGCCTTCAAATGTGAAGAAAATTTCTACTTCCTTATCTGATGCTGCTGCAGCTGTTGCGATATTGAATACTTTATAAGCATCGAAAAGACCACCGTTTGCTGCGATAATCGCTACTTTGTTTGACATATTATTGTACCTCTTTCTTTAATTCGCCTTCATAGCCAGTCATACCTGGTAAGACGTTATATACGTTTGTAAATCCTGCTGCAACTAATTGCTGAGCTGCTAAATCTGAGCGTGTACCTGTACGGCAAATGACGTAAATCGCTTCGTCTTTGTTTAATTCATTGAAACGACCTTGTAATTCACCCATTGGAATTGATTTTGCATTTGGAATATGACCAAATGCGAATTCCGCCGCTTCACGTACGTCTAAAATTAAGCCTTCACTTGCTACTGCTTCTTCATTTGAAATCGTGTGTTCAAATGTTTTATCCGCCGCTTCATTTACATCTGGATTACATTTACGAATATAGTGGAAAAACACACCATCTTGTTCTTGATGCCCAATGTATTGATGACCAGTTGTTTTACTCCAAGCCGCTAAATCTGCTACTGAGCCTTTATCTGTTGCTTGCACTTCTAACACTTGACCTTCTGCTACATCTGCCATTGCCTTTTTTGTTTTCACAATTGGCATTGGACATGCAAGACCTTTTGCATCTAACTGTATATGTGATTGAATCATTGTAAGCCTCCATTTATACCTAACAGGGTATATTTTCTTTCAAAAAAAATTATTCTACGTCTCCAGCCCACTCGAGCATGCCACCAACCATGTTTGTTACATTAAAACCATGTGAGTCTAAAAATGCTGTTGCTTGGCCACTGCGCCCACCAGAACGACAAACCATAATATACGATTTATTTTTATCAAGTTCATTCATTTTGAATTCAAATAATCCAAGTGGAATATGTGTAATACCAGGAATATGACCCGCTTGCACTTCATCAACTTCGCGTACGTCAATTAAGTTTAACGCTTCGCCTGCTTGTAATTTTGCTTGCACTTCTTGTGGTAAGATCGTTTTCATTTTTTGTTCCTCCTCTTAATAAGCACTCATGCCACCGCGGACATTGGTTACTTTTTCAAAGCCTAATTTTTTTAATTGCTTACACGCTTGCATCGAACGCATTCCACTTTGACAAATGACTACAATTTCTTTGTCTTTCGGTAATTTCGAATAGTCTGTACCAAGCGGCATATTTTTAAATTGTCGGACATTCCGCGCCTTATATTCCGCTGGCGTTCGCACATCGATAAATACTTTATCTTTGTCATTGATAATTTCTTGCGCTTTCGCTGTAGAAATTGTTTGAATTCCTTTTGCTGGCTTCATGCGCCATGCAAAAAATGTAACTATAACTGCAATGATGATGATCGTTTCCATTTAGCACCTCTTATATAAATAAGTTTACTGTTCCATCTTCAGCATCTGCTAAATATGCGGCAACCCCTGCATATTCAACGCCATCTAGCAACTCGGCTTCTTGAAGTCCAAGTAAATCCATTGTCATCGTACAAGTAATTAGCTTAATATCTTGCTCCTGTGCCATTTCAATGAGCTGTGTTAATGTAAGCGCGTTATGCTTTTCCATTACATGCTTAATCATTTTTGGACCCATGCCAAGCATTTGCATTTTCGATAATCCTAATTTTTCAGCACCTTGTGGCATCATTTTCGCAAACATTTTTTCTAGGAAGCCTTTTTTCACTTGAACTGGCTCCTGTTTACGTAATGCGTTAATACCCCAGAACGTATGGAAAATTGTTACCTCATGATCATAAGCCGCCGCACCATTGGCAATAATATAGGCTGCCATTGCCTTGTCGTAATCTCCACTAAATAAAACGATGGTTGTTTTTTTCTTTTCCATATTATCTCCTTACCCCTATAGGTATTTTTATTTTGAAAAATAAAAAGCCTTATCGACTTTTTACTAATAATTCTACTGCTTGTTTGACCAATTCGTTTTTGTCTAATTCATTTTCAGCTTCTTTAGACAAGCACTCAACTAAATTGTCGGATACAATAACACCGATTGTTCGATCGACTGCAGAACGAATTGCACTTAACTGTGTGATGACTTCTTTGCAATCTTTTTCTTCTTCCATCATGCGAAGTACGCCACGAAGCTGACCTTCAATTCGTTTCATACGTGCTGTTACCTTTGCATCGTATTGCATAAGCTCACCTCTTTCTCCGTTTTGCTTAACCTTATAATAATACCCCTGCAGGTATATGTCAACCGAAAAGTTATGGTGGAAATAAAATTTATTATCCCCACCATATTTAACTTATTTAAAATTATAGCTTGTTACAATCGGCTCACGGCCTAGTTGTTGGTCATTGAAATATTCGTATAAGCTAATTCCTAAAAACGAACCTGAAATATTATATACATTATCATAGCCGCTGTTTTCAAGTGCCATTACCGCATTATAGCTACGTTGTGATGAACGACAATGTACATATACTGGGACGTCCTTTGGAATTTCATTCATGCGAGTACGGATTTCACCTAATGGAATATTGATTGCACCTTTTAATGCACCGTTTGCAAATTCATTTGGCTCACGTACGTCAATAATGACTGCACCTGATTCTACTAACCCACGAACTTCGTCAACGCGGACTTGCTTGAAGCGCCCTGCCATAATGTTCGATGCTACTAGGGCCGCCATATTTGACACGTCCTTAGCTGTTGAGAACATTGGTGAATACGAAAGCTCTAAATCTTTTAAGTCTTCTATTGTTCCGCCCATTGAAATGAGTGTCGCAATCACATCAACACGCTTATCGGCATTCCCTTTACCAATCGCTTGCGCACCTAAAATACGACCTGTTGGCACTTCGTAAATTAACTTAAAATGTAACGGATTACTAGATGGCATTAATCCTACTTTATCTGGTGCAATAACATACACCGCTTCTGTTGGTATGTCTAATTGCTTCGCTGTACGCTCATTTAACCCTGTTGATGCAGCTGCTAAATCAAACACTTGAATGCTTGATGAACCAATCACACCACGATTTTGGTTCGGAATACCGTAAATATGGTCTGCAATCGCACGTGCTTGCTTTTGTGCCGGTCCTGCAAGTGCTAAACGTGTTTTTTTGTTCATTAAGCGGTGATATACTTCAATCGCATCTCCTACTGCATAAATATTACGGTCACTCGTTTGATAGTTTTGGTTAACAGCGATTGCCCCTGTTTCACCGATTTCAAGATTTGTTTCTACTGCTAATGTCGTTTCAGGACGTACCCCAATCGCTAAGACCACGATATCCGCATCAATCACTTTACCTGAATTTAACGTAATGGCCTGCTCATTAATTAACGCTAAGCCATCCCCAACAACTAAATCCACACCGTGATCCATCATTTCTTTATGCAAAATTTGTACCATATCATCATCAAATGGTGTTAAAATTTGAGGTGCAAATTCAACTAATGACACATTACGACCAGCAAGGCGTAAGTTTTCAGCCACTTCCACGCCGATAAAGCCACCACCGATTACGGCAATATTTTTTGCATCCTTTTCAACAATTGCATTGTGTAATTTTTCAATATCTACAACATTACGCACTGTAAATACATGCGGTAATTCAACACCTTCAAGCTTTGGTACAATTGGACTTGCGCCAGGTGATAAAATTAACACATCATACGCTTCTTCATAGCTTTCACCTGTTACTACATTTTTTACTGTTACTAATTTTTTGTCACGATTAATCGTAACAACTTCACTATTAACACGTGCATCAATATTATATTTTGCTTCAAACGAGTTTGGGTTCATCATAACTAATTTTTTCGAATCTGTTACAACACCACTTAAGTAAAACGGTAACGAACAGTTTGAAAACGAAACATGGGGACCTTTTTCAAACATGACAATTTGTGCTTGTTCATCTAAACGGCGAATTCGTGCTGCTGCAGATGCACCACCCGCAACGCCACCAACGATTACAATTTTCTTCATTCAAATTCCCCTTTACATTTCCGTGAATTTTGATAAATCTTTTACTAGCCCTATCATATACCCCTATAGGTATATTGTCAACCGTATTATTTTGAGTTGTCCAAACAATGTATTCATAGAAATAAGTAGCGTATAAATCAAAAACCTTCGTCAATTTCATATTGACGAAGGTTCCTTTTATATTACCTCATGATAATAAAGCGCGTATAAATCATTTAACGTAACTTTACCAAAGTTAAAGTCTGTAACATCTTTATCAACTAAAAACGTCGTCAGCTCACTAAGTAAGCTCGCCTCTGAATGTGGTAAATGTAGCAGCGTCATATCATTCATTAATGTTTGCTGATCTATTGATGGATAGCTTTGTTGTAAATCACGTTTAATCGATTCGTCTAAGTTTTTCACGCGAATCGTTTTGATTTTGGCATGACTAAAACCATCAATAATTTCGTTCGCATCGATAAGCTTTCCTTCATTAAATAAGAAAATACGGTCTGCATATTTTTCTAAGTTATCGAGTAAATGCGACGCGATAATAATGAGCTTACCCTCTGCTTTTTTCTTCATCAATAATCGCGAAATGATTTCGACATTATTTGGGTCAAGTCCGTTCATTACTTCATCCATCATCATAATTTCGGTATTCGCTACAATTTGCATTGCAAAGCATAATCGTTGTCGCATACCAAGTGAGTACGTACCTGTTTTTTTGTTGACGTAATGCCCCATGTTTAACACTTCAATTGTTTCATCAATAAGCTTTTTGTCTGAGCCCCACATCATTGCAAACATTTTTAAATGGTCACGACCTGATAAATAGTTGTACAAATCACTTTGATCTGGCATCAATGACACGAATTGATGGATTTTTACTTCGTTCGTTTTACTAGAATATGCAAGTCCATTACGGAATGCAACTTTACCTTTTGTTGGTACTAAATAATTCATAATGACGTTCATAAGCGTAGACTTTCCTGTTCCATTCGGAGCAACAAGGCCGATCATTTCTCCTTGGTGGAACTGAATTGCAATATCATTTAGTACTTTCCGGTCACCGAACTGCACTGTAATATTTTGAATATCGATCATGTTAGACCCTCCTATTTAATTAACTTAAAGCGCTTCGATAGCGAAACCACTAACGTTAGCACGATTAGTATTACTGCAGTGATTAAAAGTAATTTTAGTCCGAGCATGTCATGTAATTTCGGTGTTGTAAAATAGAAGTTTTGATATTTTGAGACGATTTTCCCTACTTGTACATACGATGTAGGATAATTTTGGACATCCCAGAAATAACCGATGGATCGACTTGTGTAAAAGCGTTCACCAAAAATTAGTAATAGTACAACTACCATATTGAGCATTTCTTGACGGAATAAAATACTAAATAATAGTACTGCTGAAATGATGACTAACATCCATGCTGCTAATAATAAGAAGCAGCGTAGCAAAAACATACCTATTGACATATACACAAATTTACCTTCATTTTGTGCAATCATGTCATAGCCAAATACAGGGGTAGGCAAATCGAAATTTCCAAAACCAAATTGGAAGCCAATAATGATTATTCCAACAAAAATCGGTATCCAAAGAAGTACACTACCTGTTAATCCTACAATTGCCTTCACTAATAACCGCTTCCAATCTGCAATTGGGAAGCCCTTTAAAATGGATGGGTGAAGACGATCTTTGGTTACGATATCGATTGTAAGTAGTAGCGTTGCAATTAAAATAATGTATGGTAAAGGACCTTTCAATAAGCGTTCTAATGTTTGAAGTGCTGTTCGTTGTTCAAAAATTTCAATTGTCAACTCATACCATACTCTTTCATACGAATCATAGCGCTGAAATTGTTCAAAATAGGCAAAGTAGGCTTCTTCTTCAGCAAATCGTCTGTCTTCCGTATAATAGCGTGGATTGTATGCTAATAAATCATTACGATATGTGTTCATATTTGTAACAAAATACCACTGGCTTGTAGCTGCTGCATATTTCTGTAAATCACCTTCATCAAGAGCTTCTAAACGCTGCTTATCAAATGGGTTCAAGACTTTATATGTATCGACAGCGTACCCGACAGTCGGATGATATTCCCATAAATTTTTTCCGAACATCGAATCTAAAAATTCCTCACGCGTTAAATACCTTGCCTCAATTTCATCATAGTCTACCTTTTCAATTGGATCATAAGCGGGTGCTAGCTTAAACGCATAAAAAATAGCCGCAAATGTTAGTAAAGCGAATACCGCAAGATTTTTTTTGTTTGTAAAAAATTGCTTTATTTCAAATTTAAAATATCCCCACATAGCTAGTCCCCCTTACGCCCGTTTAATTTTTCCTGTTGAGAAAAAGCGCTGTATCACGAACAACATGATAACAATACAAATGATCATAATAAGTAATCCTTGATTCATTGTAATCAGCGTTGACTTTTCTAAATCAACTGGAAGACCTGATAAAATATCATTAAAGCTCATAAAATTAAAAGGATTGTATGGGAGCATACTAATAAGCCTTGGAAATAAAATTGGTAAAAAGAATAAAATAAAGTGGATAAATAGCGTTAAATACATATTTTTTAATAAGACGTTCAAAATGATCGATAGGAGCATAACAAAAATCGAAATTACAATCATGTATAATACTGCAAGTCCAATATAGGAGATACTTGAAACAATCGCTGGTTCTCCTAAAAAAATACGTACAGGCTCTGATAGATCTCCAAAGCCATTTCTTAAAGTTGGTAAAGCACTAATAAATATAAGTGCAATAAAGGCTAAGACATAACCAAATGCTATAATACATTTTGATATGATGTATTGGTCAAAACGTACAGGATAGCCCTTCATTAAGCTTGTATGTTCAAAATCATCCAGCAAAATTGAGCTCGTATAAAAGCTAATAAAGATATACCAGCCAAAGCCCGCAATACTAAAGAAATACAGTAAAAACGGTATGTACTGCGATAAATTACTAACCTCTTGTTTTTTGGCGTCTACTAAATGTTTAAAATACATATAGTTGAGCGTATTTTCGAGTTTCGTTGGTAATAAATCCGCAACTTTATCATAGTCCTCCATGTCAAACGCCTCTTTCCGAAGCTCAGCTGTGCGCATTGACGCCTCGTAATACATCGGATAGTTTTCCATCGTCAGCCCCGCAATTTGCAGTGCAATCGAACTATTTTGTTTCGTCAAATTTTTGAAGAGATCACTGCCATCTCCATCTTCGGAAGCATCCTTTACCTGGAACTTTGACAACGCAGCACGTCCATAGTAAAAATCGCTCTTCTTTTCATCAAGCTGCTGCCCAACCTCTTGAGCCTTGATGAAAAACATCATGCCCAACATGACAACTATAACAGCTAGTATCGCCACTAAGTTTTTACGATTGGTGCGCTCAATCAACAGCCCAACCTTCAACGCTCGAAGCACAAACAACACCCTTTCTATTCATTTTTTGGAAAATTAAGTATCTTATATTAGAATAATCCAACTATTCGTAATTTACAAATATTCTTAATAGAATTATAGAAAGTAACATAAAAAGATTTCCCCATAAAAATTTGCATTCCTATAAATTAATACCACCCTACTGTTTCCACCAATATTCACAACTTAATTTTTTTCTATAAATTTTTAGTTTACTTGTTTCTAAATAATTCCCTTTAATCAATAATTATTTGTCACTTAATTAAGCAAAAAGAAACCGGAGCGCCTGAACTCGCTACGGTTATTTGCTTTGTTTATATACAGATGAGCAAGGACATAATGGGAAAATAAGAAGGAGTGATATTTTGAAATTCTTATTAGTTATGTCAAGCATAGTTGCCCCTGCTTTAATGCTTTTCCTAAATCATTCAAGCAATAAATTCAACATGTTTTTCAATATAGTTGCCGTTCTATCGACAATAATTTTTGGTAATATTGCAGCTACATCCATTTATCAAGTAATTGTTGATGATACTGTATTTATGACAACAATACATGCACTCTTTTTGAAGCCCATTTTCTTGGTTACTGGAGCGTACCTAGGGGCATTCATTATTTACAGATTATTTCTTTTAACATTGGAAGAAAGATAATTTTTTAGTCCAAATTGTTTTACGAGGTTTCTTTATTGGAGGCTACCTTAGCTAGGCAATTGTCATGAGGCCTCGTAATACATCGGATAGTTTTCCATTGTAAGCCCAGCAATGGGTGATGGAATGATTTCTATTTCAAAACTCTTTTTATACTATTTCACCGTTCAGTTGAATTAGGATTTTCCCTTGATGTGCACGACTTTCCATCAATTGATGTGCTTCTTGTATGTCGTTTAATGAATAAATACGTTCTATCGGAACTTGTAGCATACCCTTTTCAATATACGAAATAATTTTTTCTACAACAGGCTTTAATCTTGAAGGATCTTCTTTTCTCGTTGTTCCTAAACTAAATCCTTTTACATTACGGCAACTATTATGTACATCATTGGTTGAAAACGTTCCTGGTTGACCACTACTATTCCCAAACTGTACAAGTGTTCCGTAATTTGCCAAACAATGCAAGCTTTTTGTAGTCACTGCACCTGCTACCGAATCAAAAATGACATCTGCACCTTTGCCATTCGTTCGCTCATTCACTCCTTCAACAAAATTATCATACGTATAAACTGCATTCGCGCCTAAATTTTCTACAAAGCTCGCCTTTTGAACCGAGCCAACCGTGCCAATGATTTGCTTTACACCTATTATTACTGCTAGCTGAATCAAGCTCGAACCAACACCACCACTCGCGCTATGAACAACAATCGTATCCGTTTCCTTCACCTGTGCAATTTGCATCAGTAAAATATAGCTTAAAATCATGACAGTCGGCATCGCAGCAACTTGTTTTAAATCAATTTCATCTGGAAGCAAAAATGTGAGGTGCTCTGACGCAATAGCATATTCTCGGTAAGACCCATTTTTCGGAAAAGCCATTACTTTTTGACCAACCTTAAAATTCTCACTTTTGCTTTCCACAATTTCTCCAACTAAATCAAGCCCGATTGTAAAAGGAAATGTTGGCTCACCTTTAACTCCTGTCCGCGCCTTAATATCTGCAAAATTGATACTTGTAAAGTAACCTTTAATTAACACTTCATGCTCCTCAATTGTTGGTATTGCTACTTCCTCTACTTGCAATACATCTGCACTACCAAGAACATATTGTTGAACGATTTTCATTTCCTACCAACCTTTCTTTATTCGGATTGTCCTGCTAATACGAAAAAAAGCCGCCAATTGACGACTTCTCTTCCCTTAAGCTTCTTCATTTATAATAACATTTTTACCACGTAACTTTAAAACTATTGGAATAATAATCCATAACATCGCAACAACTAAGAACACTAACGATAATGGCTTTGCAACGAAAATATTATAATCACCATTCGAAATTGTTAAAGCACGGCGCATATTATTTTCAAGCATCGGGCCCAATACAAGTGCTAGTACTAATGGAGCCACCGGAAAATCATTTTTCGCAAAGAAATACCCTAGTACACCACAAGCCAATAACAATAATAAATCAAACGTTGTATATTGAACGGCATATACCCCAAAAATTGAGATGGCAATAATGATTGGCAATAGATATTTCTTCGGTGTTTCAATAATTTTCGCAAAGATTTTTACCATTGGCATGTTTAATATTAACAACATTAAGTTCCCAATAAACATACTTGCTATTAAACCCCAAGCTACATCTGGATGCTCTGAAAATAAGAGCGGACCTGGCTGAATATTATACATAATGAATGCACCCATTAATATCGCCGTTGTTCCTGAACCCGGGATACCTAACGTTAATAATGGAATCATTGCACCACCAGATGCTGCATTATTTGCTGACTCAGGTGAAGCAACTCCTGCAATATTGCCTTTACCGAATGATTCTGGATTTTTACTAATCTTCTTTTCTGTGATATAAGCGAAGAATGACGCTAATGTAGCTCCAGCACCAGGTAATACACCTAGGAAGAACCCTAATAACGAACCACGACCAATTGGCGCTGCACTATCTTTTAAATCTTGCTTAGTAGGTAATACCCGATTAATTTTGGCTACTGGCTCATCTTCTCCGTCTTTTTCAAAGATTGTTTTAAACACTTCACCAAGTGCAAATAAACCAACTGCAATTGTTAAAAATTCAATACCACTAAATAGGACTGGTTGGTCATATGTAAAACGAGCAATTCCCGATACTACATCGATTCCGATTGTCCCCAACAATAAGCCAATAACTGTCATAATTAATGCTTTTGTAATCGATTTACCTGCCAATCCGCTCACTGCCGCTAAACCTAATAACATTAATGAGAAATACTCCGCTGGGCCAAAGTTAATCGCTATTTTTGAAAGAGGACGTGCCAATAACACTAAACCAATTAACGATACAATCCCCGCCACGAATGAACCAATTGCTGCAATTGATAAAGCTGAGCCCGCACGACCTTGTTTGGCCATTTGATAACCATCTAATGTCGTAACAACTGAAGAGGACTCACCAGGCGTATTCAATAAAATAGATGTTGTAGATCCACCATACATTGCCCCATAGTAAACACCTGCTAGTAAGATGATTGAGCTAGTCGCAGCTACTTCTAATGGAAGACCAGACGTTAAAGTAGCAGTTACCGGGATTAATAATGCAACCCCTGACATTGGCCCAATTCCCGGTAAAACCCCAACGGCTGTTCCAATAATTACGCCTAATAATGCAAAAAGAATGTTGTACCACTGAAATGCAATCGCAAAACCGTCAAATAAATATCCTAATGTATCCATCGTGTATCCCCCCTCTCTAGAATGGTAATCCTGGTAATGAACCGCCTAATACATTGACGAATCCAAAGTAAATCACACTCGAAAACACTGCCGCTATAATAATAGATGTCAGTATTTTTCCGCGCTCTAAAGTTTGGAATCCGATAACCAAGAATACAAACGTCGTTATTAAATAGCCTAATACGTCCAACAGTAGTACATAACCTAATGCCGATAAAAAAATGATGATAAATCGTTTATAATTAGGCGATTTAATATCTTCATGTTCCCCAACAATTTTATAGGTTTTCTTATTTTGAATCGTTTCAATGAATAACAAAACACTTAAAACAATCAATAATATGCCTAAGCCCATTGGAAATGTATTTGGTCCAATTGTAGAGCCATATGCGCTACTTGAGATTTTTTGAGATTCTACAGTTACCAAAATCCCGATTGCTAAAAAGACAACACTCGCAATTTGATCGAATTTTAAATTCATGCCCCTACCTCCTAGAAGGAAATGCGAGCAGCTTAAATTGCCCGCATTACTTCATTACTTCTGCATACCTAAAGCTGTTAAAATTTCTACGATAGATGCCTCTTGTTCTTCTAAGAATTTTGTAAAGTCATCCCCTGCACGGAATTCTTGTTCCCAACCATTACGTGCTAACGCTGATTTCCACTCTTCTTTATCATTTAAAGCTGTTAATTTTTCAATCCAGTAATCTTTTGCACCTTCAGACATATCTTTCGGCCCAAAAATACCACGCCAAATTGTGAACTCTGTTTCAATGCCTTCATCATATAAAGTTGGAATATCTTCTAAGCCTTCGATTGCTAGTTTTTCAGGTGAAGTTACCGCCAATACACGAACGTCCCCACTCTTTACATATGAAGTTACTGTCGAGATATCTGTACCGATTGCGTCTGCATTACTACCTAATAATGCAGCCATTGCTTCCCCGCCGCCGTCATAAGACACGTATTTAACTGCTTTCGGGTCAATTCCATACTCATAAGCAGGTAAAATTGTAATTAAATGGTCCATAGAGCCCGGTGCAGAACCGCCTGCTAAAGTTAAAGCTGATGGATCTGCTTTAATTGCATCAAGTAAATCTTTAATTGTTTGGTAAGGCGAATCATTTTTTACAACAATCGCCCCATAGTCTTTTGTTAATTGTGCAAGCGGTGTTGTATCCTTATAGCCATATGGACTATTTCCTTCTGCTTTTAAATTATTTATTAAAATTGGTGGTGATTTCACCATTAACATATAATCATTTTTCGCTTCTTTCGTTGCGTACGATGCCATGAATACCGCACCGCCACCACCAGGTTGATTTTCGATTGTAATCGATTTATCAATTAAACCTGTCTCATTCATTGTTTTACCGATTGCACGAGCCGTTAAATCCCAGCCCCCACCAGCTCCAGATGGCGCAACAATTGTAATATTGTTTTTCGGATAATCGCTTGTTGATTTGCTTTCCCCATCACTGCTATCACTACAAGCTGCTAATGCTAAGCTCAGCGTAGTTGCAGAAAATAGTGCTAATAATTTCTTTTTGAATGACATAAAGAAATCCCCCCTAAATGTTTTGCACTCTTTGTAAGCGCTATCTTTATTAAAAAGGATAATTTGTAAATTTTATATATTAGCGAAATATTAACTTTTAATTACATAAAATTCATTTTGTTCATAATGTTCACAGAACAAAAGCGGTAAAGCGCCTGTTCAGCCCCGAGTGACATTGGAGGACCCGACGCAAAAGTACACGTTCTACCACTTTTACAGGAAGGATCGAATTGGACGAGGGGGCTGGCGCTTTAGTTTTCTTAACAGAAAAAAAGCAGCCGAATTAATCAGCTGCGTGTACTAAAATATCTTCGCTCTGGTCTACCAACCGAGCCATATACATGTTCGACAAAAATAATCTTTTCTTCCATTAAGTGCTCTAAATATCGTCTCGCCGTTGTACGACTTATCCCTATTTCAGCACCTAAGCTTTCCGCTGTAATTCCTCCATCAATGGTCATCACAAATTCAATAATTTTATTTTTGGTAATTATATCGATGCCTTTTGGGCTTTTATTTTGCTCAATCTTTGGAACGGAATAATGATCCCAAAGTTTTTGGATTTGCTCTGCTTGAAAATGTTGATTGGACGATAAAATTTGATGCTTTTCTTTATATTTCTCTAAACAATACGTAAATTTTTGCAATGTAATTGGCTTCAATAAAAAATCCGTCACACCGCTAGTATAGGCTTTTTTCACAATCTCTATCTCTGCTGCAGCCGTAATTAAAATAATATCCGTCTGCATCTTGTGCTCTGCAATCATATCGATAATGCTAACTCCTAGACCATCTGGGAAATAAATGTCCAATAATACCAAATCTGGCTTTAAAGTTTCTATCCACATTTTTGCCTCTTCAATTGTATGTGCCATCCCGATTGTTTTAAATCCCTCGATTTGATTTAAAAACTTTTCATGGATTTGCGCAATTCGTATATCATCTTCAATAATTAACACTTCGATCTGCTTGCTCAAACCAATCACCCCTCTTTTGGAATTGAAACAATAAATAATGCACCGCCTAAATCGCCTTTTTCGATTGCAATCGTGCCGTTTAGTGCTTTTAAATTATCCTGTACAATATGTAAACCATAGCCCCTCGTATCTTTATCTTTTGTGGAGCTCTTTAATTTAAATATTTCTTTCATTTGATCTTCTCGAATACCTTCCCCTGAATCCTCTATCTCACAAATAACCTCTTTTTCACTTTCATAAATATAAATGCGGATGATTCGCTCTTCTTCTTCCAAATGTTCTACTGCCTCAAATGCATTTGTCATTAAATTCCCCAATATCGAGATAAACATATGCTTCTCCATGAGATGACCGAGCTTCCCACAACTACTATCCTCATCTAACACAAGTGTAACCTTCAACTCTTTCGCCCGATTATAAAATCCTATTATTAAACCATTAATAAACATATCTTTAATATGCTCATTAATAAACGCAATTAATGCATGATTCCCTAGACGCTCCGAATGAATCAAATACAATGCTTCCTCATATTCATTTAATTGAATCAACCCCGATATTGTGTACAAAAAGTTATTATATTCATGAGTTTGTGCTCGAAGCGATTCAATAAATTGCTTAACTTGGGATAATTCATTTGCGACTAAATCAATCTCTTCAAACGGTCTAAAGCTTGCTACCACGCCAGAAACCTCCCCATTATTTACAAGTGGTATGCGGTTTACCAACGTTTTTGTTCCATTAATGGTCATCACACGATTTAGCTGCTCTTTACCTGTTTCCATAACACGTAGTAATTGCGTATTTGGTAGTACTTGTTTTATATTTTCACCAATTACCGAATTATTACTAGTTAAAATATCATTTGCGGCTTGGTTACTTAATGTAATGATGCCGTTACGATCTACCATGATTATCGCTTCACGAATTGTTTCTAAAATCACATTTCGTTCTGATAAAATTTTGACGATTTCCTGTGGCTCGTAATTGAGTAGTTGTTTTTTTAATTTATTTGCCAAATAGCTAGATAAGAGAACCGATAATACGATTGCTATTGCCAAAACAAGCAATAAATTTTTCGTATAATTAATATTCATTGAAAAAATATCCTCATATAAATATCCAACTGACACGACACCAATGATATTGCGATTTTCATCGAAAACAGGAGCCTTCCCTCGAAGCGCTTCACCTAAAGTCCCTTCTGCAATCGACATATAGGATCGTCCATGAATTAACGCCTCTTCGTTATCATCCCCTACCATTCGTTGACCAATTCTCTCTTTCACAGGGTGTGCATAGCGAATTTCGTTTTCATCACCGATTACAACATATTCGGCCTCCGCGCTTTTTTGAATCTGTTTGGCGACTTCTTGAATTTCAGGTGATGTCGTATCTTTTTTCAGCCCTTCAATCACTACAGGATGAAGTGCAGTAACCTCTGCTACATTTACAGCGCGCTCACCTATCTCCTTTTCAACGATTTGACCTAACACATAATAAGCCGAAATTAGCACGATAAAAATAATAATAATGGCCAAAATCATATTGTATTTAAAAAAACGAAAATTCCACGAGCTTCTTTTCATACCATTAGCTTCCTTTTGATTTTTTTCCACTTATATCTAAAAATAACACAGAATTTTCATTTTTATTAGACCAAAAGTAATTTTAGTTAGAAAGCGATGACTCAAATAACAAATAAAAATCCAATCACCGTAATGTAGCATTATCCTCGTCAATTTTTTTGAGTGTGCAAATCTTTAACAGTTCCAAAAATTCACCATTAATATGGTTAATTTAATCTAGTTTTCTTGTTCATAAGGATATACTATGTAATATAGAAAACAATTAATGGAGAGAAAGTAAATGGATACTTTAAAATATCAGCAATTAATCTACAAACAAATGCTCGAAAAATTTAAAACTTGGTCTGAGCAAGAGTTTATTACCGAAAGAGAAATTTATAGTTTTCTTCACAATTTAAAAGGAACCGCAGGCACTATTGGGTTAGATGATTTCTCGCAAATTGCGAATGAAAAATTATATTTACTAGATGAAACAAGCAATAATAAATGGATTAAAACTGAATGGAAGGCTTTTCTTTCCACACTCATTGAAGGCATTCATTTTTATCAAACAAATGCAGACCCAATGAATGAAGATACACAGCTAGCCATTCCAAACCATACGTTAAATCAGGAATTAATTTTAGTCATTGATGACGATATTATTTTTATTTCGTATATAAAAAGAGTTTTAGAGAAAAATGGCTATACCGTTGTTATTGCTTATAATGAAAAGCGTGGGTTGGAGTTAATTTACGAACTAAAGCCCGCTATCGTATTTTTAGACATTATGCTACCAGATGGCAATGGGTTTTCTATTTTAGAAACGCTGAAAAAGATCAAAAAAGACCGAATGTTTGTAACAATTATTAGTGCAAATGACTGCAAGGCAAATCATGTGAAAGCATATGAATTAGGGGCTTTAGATTTCATTCCAAAGCCAATTGATGAAAAAATATTAATATCTTATGTTACGAACCGATTAGCATTTAAAAAAGAATTAGAGCACTCGATCATCATTGATGAATTAACACAAGTATATAATCGAAAATTTTTAGAATCACAATTTGAATATTTAATTCAACAATACAATCGCAATCAAACACCTTTTTCAGTTGTAATTTTAGATTTAGATTACTTTAAAAAAGTGAATGATACATACGGTCATTTAGTTGGCGATGAAGTTTTAAAAGGCTTCGCCGCATTGGTGATGGAATTAAAGCGAGAACAAGATATCTTCTGTCGCTATGGTGGCGAAGAGTTTGTAATGCTCTTGCCTCAAACTTCCGTACAAGATGCCTATTCTCTGATTGAAATAATTCGTCAAGCAATGGTGAATAAAGATTTCACGGCGAATGGAGTTAATTTCAATGTAACTTTTTCAGCAGGGTTAATTGAGGCCAATGCATGTCTTCTCCACCCTAAAAAAATGTTAGAAAAGGCCGATCAAGCACTGTATGAAGCGAAGCAATCTGGGAGAGATCGCTCGGTAATATTTGATAATATAGCCGACGTTGTAACAAAGAAAGTAAATATTAAAATTATTGTCATTGATGATGTATTCATTATCCGAAACATGGTTGCCAACTACTTTAAAAATTGGACGATTAACGAAAACTATGAAATTGAAGTAATGGAATTTAGTAATGGGCTTAATTTCCTGAATTCTAATTGGTATGAACCGAATTCAAAATACATTATATTACTTGATGGATTGATGCCGAAAATGGACGGCATTGAAGTGCTGAAGAAAATTAGAGAGAAGCACACGTCCAACGAAGTTATTGTTTCTATGTTAACAGGAAGAAAAGGCAATGAGCATGTCGTTGAAGCGTTAAAAAATGGAGCGAACGACTATATTGTGAAACCTTTTAACATTACAGATGTCTCAAATCGAATTCAAAATTTAATTAACCGAATGTTTATGTAAAAATTAGAAAGAGGTAACGATATGAAGAAAATACTAGTAGCAGATGATGAAGAAATTTTAAGAATGCTTATTTGTGATACGTTAGAAGATTTAGGATATGAAATTGACGAAGCGGATGACGGATTAGATGCGCTCAATAAAATCAATCAACAACCTTATGATCTTGTCATCTTAGATTATATGATGCCTAACTTGACAGGACTTGAAGTCATTGAACGTATTCCAGCACAGGTAAAAGAAAACACCCCAATTTTAATGCTTACTGCGAAAGCGCAAGAGTCAGATCGTCAAATTGCATTAGAAAAAGGGGCAAACTTTTTCGTTTCCAAACCGTTTAGCCCGATTGAATTAATGAGTTTAGTGGAGGGAATATTAGATGTCTAATTCTTTTCCATTGCTTGAAAAAAATATTCGCAATCAATTTCTTAAAATGCTCGTTACTTTAGTAATCATTTTTTCTGTCATTATGATTATTTTTGTTCTTTATATAAAATCAACAAATGATAGATTAAAAGTAGAAATTGAATCAGTTAGTGGAAAAGCACAAATTGTCGATGGCTTAGCCGAATCATATAACGGAATTATATTTAGAGCTAGAGGGTATTATGCGTTTAAAAATCCACAAGAACTTGAATTAATGCACGAAAATATAGCGGCATTTGAAAACTATTTAAATCAATTTTCAAAGCTTCCTCTAACTGATGAGGAAAAAGAATTATATAAAGATTTAGTAGAATTTAATGAAAATTATCAAGCCGTTATTCTTCCGAATGCATTAAGTTATGTAGATGCAGATGACTATGAATCTTTACGAAAATTATCAAGCGATGGTGCAAATGATCTCATTAATCAATTTATCTCCTATACGAAAATGTATGATACTAATACAAAAGAAAATTTAAACAATCTGTATTCAACAGCTGTAGATAAAGCACAACAATTTACGTTAATCTCGATTTTATTAGGCGCACTCATTGTATTATTTGTCGCCATTATTATGCGTAGAGTGCTCTTCAATTTGATTCAACCAATTGAACAGTTAACAAATGCAACAAATGAATTGGCTTCTGGGCGATTTATTGATCTTGGGGATCTTGTAAAAAAAGAGGACGAGCTCGGGATATTAGCAAATTCGTTTTATAAAATGACCCTCTCGATTCAAGAAAAAGAAGAGGTACTCACTACTCAAAATGAAGAGTTAGTCGCACAACAAGATGAACTACAAGGAAATCAAGAGCAATTACAGCGATCACTCGATCAATTGCAAAAGTATAACGAACTGAATCACGTTTTAACATTCACATTGGATAAAGAGCATCTATTAAAAAACTTGCATAACTATTTAACAGATATTTATAACTTTGATACAAGTATTTTATATTTTATCGAAGGCCATGTTTATGTTTCTAAAGGATTATCAGAGCAAACAGCCGAACAGCTTGTTAGCAATTTAAATATTGATAAACAATCCCGATTAAAAGAAGAAAAATCCTTTGTCATCACACGAGAAATTCCAGTAAATGCACAAGAAATTGCACAAAATCACTATTTTTGCTATGACCTTTACTCTTCTATTTTTAATTCAGAGGGGCATCTTGTAGCTGTCTTAATGGCAACACGCGAAGGATATCCATTTACTAAGCAAGAACTTGTAGAATTAAATGGCTTAATGAATCGAGTGTCCATTGCTTTCGAACGTATCCATATGTATGAAGAAGTTGAACGTTCAAGACAGCTAAACCAAAATATTATTGATACGGTAAACGAAGGGATACAACTCGTTTCAGTTTCAGGTGAAGTTGTATTAAATAATAAAGCATTGTCTACAATTATCGGTTCGAACAATGACGAAAATGATTCCCAGCATGTGTCGTTGAAGCATTTCCAAGAAATTTGTGACCAACCTGATGAATTAGCGCTGTTTTTCACAAAGTCCATTGTCGAAGATTTTACCGATACACGAACTTTCCGTTATTCGATTTCACAAAATACACAGCTATTTATTGAGGTATACGCAACGAGTGTTTATAAAAATGATGAAAAGATGGGCACAATGTTCGTTCATCGCGATATTACAAAAGAATACGAAATCGATCAAATGAAATCCGAATTAGTAAGCACTGTCAGCCATGAGTTGCGCACGCCATTATCTAGTGTTCTTGGGTTTACAGAGCTTTTATTAGCAAAAGAAGTAAAACCAGAGCGACAAAAAAAATATATCGAAACGATTCATAAAGAAGCGGTTCGCCTAACAAATTTAATTAACGATTTCTTAGATTTACAAAGAATGGAATCTGGTAGGCAACAATATACGATGCAGCAACTGTCGGTAGATGAATTGGCGATAGACATCGTTAACCGTTTCCGTCACGAGCAAAAGCATCACGTCCATTTAATTGACAAGGCTAAATATGTCAATATTCTTGGCGATCAAGAAAGACTTGTACAATTATTTATTAACTTGATAGGTAATGCTATCAAATTCTCTCCTGCTGGTGGAGATGTAACAATTACACTTGAAAATATCAATCATATGCTACAAGTTAGCATTAAAGATCAAGGCATAGGAATACCTAAACTCGAAATTCCAAAACTGTTCCAAAAATTTAAACGAATTGACAATACGTCCAGACGAAAAATCGGTGGAACCGGGTTAGGACTATCTATTAGTAGAGAAATTATAAAAAAACATGGCGGGGACATTTGGATAGAATCAGAAGAAGGTAATGGTACTACCGTAATCTTTAACTTACCGCTCAATCAAAAAAACACTTTAAATACTAGCTTTGAAGAAAATGACTTTGATATTCAAACCGGTTTAAATGTTATGATAATCGAAGACGATTTAAGTTTAGCCTTACTTTTATCAGAAGAATTAAAAAGTAAAGGATTCACGGTTATTTACCACGATAATCCTAAAAGAGCCTTTGAAGAAGCCCTTCAAACACCACTTGTCGCAATCATCATTGACCTAATGCTTGGAGATGACATTAATGGTTGGGACTTAATCGCTCAACTAAAAGAACGAGACGAAACAAAAAATATCCCGATCCTTATTTCATCTGCATTAGATGAAACTAGAGAATATGTTGATAAATATAAAGTAGATAAGTACTTTACAAAACCATATCCTCCTGAAAAACTTTCTAAAGCGCTTGTAACCATATTAAGTCAAAGTAGTGAAATAAGTTAAAAACAAGGGTTGGAGCCAGTCGCTCCAACCCTTGTTTCTTTGTACATCATCATATATTGTTCGCGTTCCCACTGCGTAACGGTTGTACGGATTCTGTATCAATGTATATATGTGGAGCGCCATTTGAAATGTATAAAAGCATTGATATTAGTTGAAAATGTAACAAAAGTACTTTTCAACGAGGTGAAATATGGAATTATTCCCAACAATACATACAAATTTTTGGGATGCCGTAATAGCTGTCCCAGTTGTAATGATTCTTACTCAACTGTTAAAAAAGGTACTCCATATTAAACCTGTATGGATTCCGACAATAGCTTTAATTATCGGTTTACTTATCTCTATTTTCATTAGCCACAGGGGTAATTTACTTGCTGGTTTATTTATGGGATGGTTTTATGGATATGCCGCTATTGGAAGTTACGCATCTTTAAAAACGACTTACATTGCTTACAAACAAAGAAAAGCTAAAAAGACTTAGATACTTTCTCCTTTCAGTAATACACAATTTGCTTTATTTCATAATGTTGATGAATACATGGAGAAATTGGAGCAATGAAATAACTAAAAAAAAGCGTTGGAGCAAGTCGCTCCAACGCTTTTTTGTTAGTACATCTTCATATATTGGTCGCGTTCCCACTGCGTAACCGTTGTGCGGAACATATCGAATTCTACTTCTTTCGCTTCCTTAAAGTTTGCATAGATGTGGTCACCTAAAGCATCAATGATTATTTGGTCTTTTGCTAATGTCGCTAACGCTGCATCTAAAGAGCCTGGTAAGCTATCAATCCCATTTATTGCACGTTCTTCTGCGTTCATCACGTAAATATTGCGGTCAACTGGTGCTGGTGGTTCGATTTCGTTTTTCACGCCATCTAAGCCCGCTGCTAAAATTACAGCCATTGCTAAGTACGGGTTTGCAGATGGGTCAACTGAACGTAATTCAATACGAGTTGATAATCCTCGTGAAGCTGGAATACGAATTAATGGTGAACGATTTTGCGCAGACCATGCCACGTAGCAAGGTGCTTCATATCCTGGTACTAAACGCTTGTAAGAATTTACTGTTGGGTTTGTTACCGCAGTGAAACCTTGCACGTGCTTTAATACGCCCGCCATAAAATGTTTCGCTGTTTTTGATAATTGTAAATCCGCACCTTCATCCCAGAATGCGTTTTTGTCACCTTGGAATAACGATAAGTTGAAGTGCATTCCTGAACCGTTTACTCCGAATAGTGGTTTTGGCATAAATGTCGCATGTAGACCGTGTTTACGTGCAATTGTTTTTACAACTAATTTAAATGTTTGGATGTTATCACATGCTTCTATCGCGTTTGCATATTTGAAATCAATTTCGTGCTGACCAGGAGCTACCTCGTGGTGAGATGCCTCGATTTCAAAGCCCATTTCTTCAAGTTCTAATACGATATCACGACGGCAGTTTTCACCTAAGTCTGTTGGCGCTAAATCGAAGTATCCACCATCATCATTTAACTCTAATGTTGGTTCGCCTTTTTCATCTAATTTGAATAAGAAGAATTCTGGCTCTGGTCCTAAGTTGAAGCCTGTGAAACCTAGGGCCTCCATTTCTTTTAACATACGTTTTAAGTTCGAACGAGGGTCTCCTTCAAATGGTGTACCATCTGGACGAGCGATATCACAAATCAAGCGTGCTACTTTACCTTTTTCAGCTGTCCACGGGAAAATCATGAAAGTATCTAAGTCTGGGCGTAAGTACATGTCAGATTCTTCGATACGTACGAAGCCCTCAATTGATGAACCATCAAACATCATTTTATTATCTAATGCTTTTTCTAATTGGCTTACTGGAATTTCAACGTTTTTGATTGTCCCTAAAATATCTGTGAATTGAAGACGAATAAACTTAACATTTTTGTCCACAACGATTTTTTTGATATCCTCTTTTGTTAACTTTCTTGTTCCATTTACCACTGGATTTATCATACTTCAACACTCTCCTTTTTTAATGGTTACTGCTCATTTTTATATTGAAAGAAACGCGATAAGTCACCTTGTCGTAGCGAAGTTTTTTTTGACGCCTGCGCCTGCTGCATTTCCTCACGTAATATGGACCGTAATTCTGCATCTGACATTAGTACCGTGTCAGTACTTCTAACATAATTATTATTTCGCATCGCAAACACCTTTTTAATGCCCGCCATATTAATGCCTTGTTCTAGTAATTCTCTAATTTCTAGTAATGCATCGATATCATCTAAGGAAAACATCCTCCTGTTCCCTTCTGATCTGGCAGGGACGATTAGCTCGTGTTCTTCGTAGTAGCGAATTTGTCTAGCCGTTAATTCTGTTAATTGCATAACCATGCTTATTGGCAATAACGGCATTGCTCTTCGAAACTCCCGACTCATCAGCTCGCCTCCCTTTCTTGTTTCTAACTTTACATCAATGTTAGATACCTTGTCAATTTAATGTTATAAAAACTAACATATGTTTTTTAGATGGATTTCATCTAACTTTTCGAATGTTTTTTGGAAGTATCCATCCGTTTTGTGTAAGGTTTCTATACAAAAAAAAAGCCATTTACTACATAAATTCATGTAGTAAATGGCTTTCCCAATTTTTTTACTCTGTTTTAATCGATGGTTTCCCAGCTTCAATTAACGCCTTGCTTAATTTAATACAAACTGTGACAACGAACATTGCCACACCTGTCCAAATTAGTAGTTGCTCAACAGAAACAACATCCGCTAAAGGCCCAAATACTAACATTCCCAATGGCATCATTGACGTTGAAATCATTCCAAACACACCAAATACACGGCCTAAATAATCAGGATCAACTTTTTCCTGTATAATAGTCATCGTTGGTGTGTTGAAAATCGGCATTGACATACCAAATATTCCCATTGCAATTAAGTACAACGTAAAGATCGGTAACACACCTAACAAAATCGTACATATACCCATGACAACTCCAGCTAACATCATTGTATACACACGATTTTTAAATCCTCCCCATGTCGCAATAACCGCTCCACCAATCATCATCCCGACCGAAAAGGCAATTTCAATAGCCGTTAAACGCCAAATATCGTCACCAAACGTTCGCGTCACTTGCAGTGGGGTTAAAAACGCTGCGGGTGCCATCATGACAAATAACAGCGCAAAGAACACGAAGAAGCTTTTTAAAAATGGATGCTTTCGAATATAGTCAATCCCTAACTTAAAGTCTTGCAAATAACCAACTTGCTCATTACTCGCCGCCTTTTTATGCAAAGGAATTTTCAATAATGTTACCAACACAATAATCGCAATTGCAGCCGTAATTACGTCAACAAAGAATATCACTTCCATTGTTGTTAGAGATAACAACGCCGCACTAACCATTGGCGAAACAAACATGGTAATCGCTTGAATCGAACCATTAATGCCATTGATTCGCATCAAATGTTCTTCCGGTACGATTTGCGGCAAAATTGCACCTACAGCAGGTGTTTGAATACCCGTGCCAAGTGCCCGTATCGCTGCCATGACGAATAATAACCAAATCGATTGATAACCCATTAAAAATAATATCGCTAAAATAAGTGTCGATACAGCAATCATTCCATCCGCATAAACAATCAACTTTTTGCGATTAAAGCGATCCGCCCATACTCCCGCTACAGGTGAAAGTATAAATGTCGGGATAAAACCACAAATAATGTAAATCGTCATCATCATACCGGATTGCGTCGACAGCGTGATATACCACATCATTGCATATTGCACAAGCGAAGAACCAAACAGTGAAATCGTTTGGCTACTTAAAAATAATGTAATATCACGTTTCCAAGTTGCATTTTGCAACGTTTTTTCTTCAGTCACTTTGGACACCTCTTTTCACTATCAATTATTCCCTTTTTTAGTTTATCGACGTAATATCATATAACATTACATTAAAAATGTACAGTTCTTTAATCGAAACAAGATAATCGCATATCATTCAATTCATTTATTTCAAAATAAATCTAATCACTAAGAATAATTTACAAGTTTTCTATTGTTTAATCGAGAATTCACATTATTCAGCGCAACAAAAAGCAATCAACTCACTATTCATGTATAATTAATAGTAGTAGTTTATTAGGAGGAGATTTATGGCAAAGAAAAATATTACAAAAGCAATCGGACAAAAGCTATTCATTATTATCGGAGGGTTAATAGCCGCTTACGGTTTAGAGGCAGTCTTAATCCCAAATAATGTATCTGATGGAGGAGTTACAGGAATTAGTATCGTAATATCACAACTAACCCCCGTATCACTAGGGATACTAATTGCTGTACTTAACATTCCATTTATTTACCTAGGCTATAAGCAAATAGGTAAAAGCTTTGCAATTAATTCTGTCATCGGGATTGCTTCATTATCAGCGGGTACAATGTTAATGCATCACGTGCCTACAATCATCACTGGCGATGCATTACTTATTACAGTTGTCGGAGGTATTATTTTAGGCTTAGGAATGGGTCTTGCACTTCGTAATGGTGGTGCTTTAGATGGGCTTGATATGTTAGCCGTATTACTTTCTCGTAAGTTACCATTTGGAACAAGTGATTTAATTCTATTTTTAAACTTCTTCGTTTTCATAATCGTCTCTACAGTATTTGGATTTACAGGGGCGTTACTTTCAGCAATCGCCTATTTTATCGCTTCTAAAGTCATCCACATTGTTGAAGAAGGATTAAGTGGATCGAAAACTTTCAAAATCATTACAAGCGAGCCAATCAATATGGTCGAAACAATTCGTGACCGTTTAGGCCGTAGCGCAACTTTTGCAACCGTACAAGGTGCGTATTCAAACCAAGAATTCAAAGAAATTACATGTGTTATTAACCGTATGGAAGAAAGCAAAATGAAGACAATTATCCGTGAAATCGACCCAAATGCTTTCGTAACGGTTTACGAAGTTGTTGAAGTTAAAGGTGGTAACTTCCAAAAACGCGACGTACATTAACAATTTTAGCCATCCGAATTATTTCGGGTGGCTTTTTAATGCAGAAAAGGGGTGTCCGAGAAGTGATTCTGGGACACCCCTTTGCGCCGAGGATGGAGGCCAGCACGATGCTGGTCATGAATGCGTTGTCACACGATGTGACGGTTTTAGCATTCGTTCTTATTTCGACCACCGCAGAAGCACCGCCTGCAGCGGATAATTAATACACGAATGAAGCACTGCGCGAAAAGTAAATACTTTTCGCTCAGTCCCTTCATTTTATTTTTTTATAAGTGAAACAAAATAGCCAATAACCGCACCCACAACAGCAGGTACAATCCACCCTAAACCAATTGAATAAAGCGGTAACATATCCGCATAGACACTTGCTAATTTCGTTAAAAAGCTAACTTCAAATGCAGGCACACTCGCCACTAATGCATTATAACCATCAATTATACTAATAAAGAAGGTAAATAACATCGCAACCGCAAATATCGGCTGCTTATAGTGAAACAAAGGCCCTGCTAACGCTAAAATAATCAACACAATCGCTAATGGATATAAGAACAATAATACCGGAATCGCATATGTAATAATGTTTGTTAATCCAAAGTTCGCAATTGTAAATGACACCACACATAGTACAATTACAAATACTTTATAGCTAATTTTCGGGAACACCTCATGGAAAAACTCACTACAAGATGTAATTAGCCCGATGCTCGTCTTTAAACATGCTAGCACAATAATAACCGCTAATAAAATCGCCCCATAAGAACCAAAATAATGATCCGCAACTGCAGCGAAAATTTGTCCGCCATTATCAAACGTACCGATCAATGTCACACTAGATGCACCCATATAAGCAATTAGCCCATAAATAAGCATCATTAAAGCCATCGCAAAAATTCCTGATTTCCACGTTGCTTTTGCAATTTCTTTTTTATCTGTAATACCAGTCCGTTTAATCGCATTAATAACAATTATCCCAAATGCCAATGACGCAAGGGCGTCCATCGTATTGTAACCCTCTTTAAAGCCCGTCATAAACGCTTCGTTAATATAGCTACCCGTAGGCTCAACAAAACTACCCATCGGTGAAAATAAACTGATACCAATTAAAATAAATAGGAAAATTAAAAATGCTGGCGTTAAATATTTTCCGATAATGTCCATAATTTTCGCCGGATTTAACGAAAAATAAAACACAATCGCAAAGAACACAAAACTAAATACCGCTAGCCAAATTTTCGTTTGTGCTGGATCAATAAACGGCTCAAACCCTACTACAAACGGTACAGTTGCAGTACGCGGAATCGCAAAGAATGGCCCAATTGTTAAATATAATGCCAAGGCAAAGACTAGCCCAAAAATCGGATGAACCTTACTCCCTAAATCACGTAGTCCATTACTTCCCGATAAGCCAATCGCCAATATCCCTAAAAATGGCAATCCAATCGCCGTTACTAAAAAGCCTGTTAGCGCAAACCAATAGTTTGTCCCAGCTAACTGCCCCATTTGGATTGGGAAAATTAAATTACCCGCCCCAAAAAACATACCGAACAGCATCGTTCCGATCACTGCGTATGTTGAAAATGGTATTTTTTTCTCCATTTCATTCGCTCCCATGATGTTTTCTACGTTGTCTAATAAACGAAATATATTGATTTTTACAACAATAGTCATTATGATAACAGGCTATTACGTCGAATACAATAGCGAATAGTTATTCTTAACCGCGTATCCTAGAATATTATCCCCCTTTTATGTAATAAAAAATACAAAAAAGCTATAGAATACAGCAAAACACTGCATCTCTATAGCTTGTTATAAATTATTTAAAGTGAATATTGTTTACGTTGATTTTCAATCCACACACGCATTGTACGATAGAGCATTGTTACCACGACTAACATTATCACACCTTTGACAATGTTAAACGGTAAAATCCCTAAGACAACAGTTTCATACATATTATATTCAAAGCCTAGTAAATACGTGTAAAGTGGTAAAAATGCTACATAGTTTAATACCGCCATACCTAGTGACATTACTACTGTCGAAACAACTAGACCTGACATTAACCCTTTTACTGAAGGGAATTTTTTATAAATGAAGTACGCTGGTAAAATGAATAATACACCTGTCGCAAAGTTCGCCATATGTCCTACTGGTATACCCTCTGGCGCTCCTGTATAAATCCAATCTAGTACGTTTTTTACTAGCTCGACCATAATACCGGCAACCGGCCCCATTGTAATAGCCGCAATTAATGCTGGCACATCACTGAAATCAATTTGTAAAAACACCGGGAACCATGGTAGCGGGAAATTTAATAACATCAATATGAATGATACCCCACTAAGCATCGCAATCGTTACGAACGAGCGTAACTTTAAACTTCTTTTTTGCATTTGCAATCTCTCCTCTTTGCTGATTCAGTCTCGCAAGAAGAAAGGACGATTCACTTCATTCCACGAAAAAACCCTTATGCACAAACAAGCATAAGGGAGAAATAGGCACACTTAAATAAAGGGTCTATTCGCATTGTTGTAGTATGAGACCAATTTCGTGTATGCAAAAAATATCCCACAATTTGCATAAGAAAAAATTGGCACTACGAACAAGCGACATTTTCATAAAATGACGACCGTACCTTCACCTTCTCCCATCCAGACTATACTGTCGGCTTTGGAATCTCACCAAATCCTGCACACAAATTGTGGCTCGCGGGCTGAAAAAGCTTTGACGCAACGTCCTCCAAGTAAATGGTCAGAAGTTGACACTTTTATTACCGCCGGTCGGGAATTACACCCTGCCCCGAAGATGAATCAATATGAAATTTGTTCGTAAAGTACGAATAACTTTACTACAATTACTATTATAAAATAAAAAACGGAATTGTAAAGACCTTTGCTTACAATTCCGAGTAAATTTATTTGATTAGATTCATTACGATCCGACGTAATTACCTCCAGATTTTTTTTAGCACGCTTGAAAAACACTTCTAAAAAAATCTGTGACATCCGCAAGGGGCATTAGGTCAACACGAAGTTGATCACGAAGGCGTTAGCACAGGACGTGACGCTTTTAGCCTTCGTACCACAATTCAGTCGAGGATTTAGACCCTGCTGAATCAAGTTAAAAGTTATATAAAACGATATTCGCTCCTATTGGCTTCTCTAAAGGCTTTGTGAAGTCAAAACCACTCCAATTATCTTGTACAATATGTTCAAATTTAATTTGTTTATCGAAACTTGCTGCCGTTAATAGCATTCCTTCAATCATACGCATCGCTGCTGTTGGCTCAAATTGTTCTAAATCAAGCGGCTGATCGAATGTAATCGTTACAATATTATCTTTTACTTCTGTATTAAATGTCACATCAGGTAAAATGGCTGATTGATATAGATCATTTGATTCAACTGCCATATTGTTTAATGCTTCTTCAACTGTTGAAAAGCTCGTATGGAAATTTGGGCTTAAATAATATGAGCCATCTTGTTTCTGATAGACAAAATAATTGTATTGTCTTTGTTCACCTTGTAATTGAATTGGCTCTGTCAAATTACCCAAATGATTGAAAAATAAAGGTTCACCTTGTTCATTTTCAAGCTGTACTTCCTTATAAGCATCTCCAAACGTATTGATTAATGCTCCGGTATAATTTGAAATGTTTGCTGAACTTGCATCATAATTATGTCCATCAGGTAATGTATGAATTATTCCGTCCTCTTGTTCATGAAATGTTCCTTTAAATGGGTGATACTCACTAAAGCCTAAAGCTGTTTCATCTATTTTCGATGCAAATGTTTCATACAATTGCAAATTCGTTGGATGATCTGTGCCTACTTTATTTAAAACGATATCATTTGGGATTAAAAAACTTACTGGAATACTTTCTGTACCAACTGATAAGCCCATTTCAAATAATGTAACACCTTCTAATTGCGATTCGTATACAAGTGTTTGTTGTGTCGTCGCATTTACAAAAGCACGCGTTGTCATCAATGAAGATTCCTCAGATTGGTCAGCCATTTTTGCTTCCATAGCGTCACTAGTTGATTCCTTTTCTCCTTCATCACGCGCACTGTTTTCCATTGAAATCGAGTTGTTCCCTATAAATTGTGAACCTATTAATACTAAAATAAATAATGACGCAATCGAGGCAATTAATGGTGTCCAGCGAATTCTTTTTTGTGCTACTTTTTGTAATTGAGGCGGTTTTTCATCAAATGCGCCTTCATCAATTAAACGCTGTAGTACTACATCTTTTGTTCGAAGATCATTTACTTTCGGCGCTTGTTTGAAAAGGTTTTCTAAATTCTCATCATCCCATTGCTCCTTGTTCATAATGAATCGCCCCCCTTTCCATCTTGCTGCTCCAATATTAAACGTAAATTTTTTAATGCCCGGTGCTGCGTTGTTTTTACTTTCCCTTGAGTCCACCCTAAAATTTCGGCAGTCTCCTGAATCGACAATTCTTGCATAAAGCGCATAATAATGACCATTTTTTGATCACCTGTACATTGTTCTAACGCTTCTAGTAATTGCCTAAGCTGATCACTTAACTCTACAAACTGTTCTGGTGATGGGCTATGTGATACGAGCTGCTCTGTCTCCCAATCAAATGCGGTAAATGCATGTTTATCCCGAACCTGCTTTTTTCGGAAGTAATCAATTGCAACATTTTTCGCAATGGAAAATAGCCAGGTTTTTTCGCTGCTTTTCCCTTCAAATCGGTCATAGGCATTCAATACTCTTATATAAACTTCATGAGAAAGATCTTCAGCAGCTGTGCGGTTTTTCACAATATAATACAAAAAGTTAAAAACATCGTGATGATACATATCGTATAACCGATGGAAAATGGATTGTTGCACCCATCCCACCTCCATTTCAATAATTTGTCGTCTCAATGCAAAAAAAGTTACATGTTGTAACAAGTTTATCGTAATTTTATTAAGTTTTATAGATTTGGTACTATCAATTACGCCTCGGCGTAATTGCGTCCAGATTTTTTTCGAGCTCGCTCGAAAAACTCCCCTAAAAAATCTGTGACATCCGCCGGGGCATTAACTTGATTCAGCCGGGGTTTGAACGCCCACTGTATAGATTTGCATATTTAGCATTCAACCCAACTTATAGAAGTTGGGGCTTCTGTACCTGTCACTTCGCTTTCGGTACAAAAAATTTCTGAAGCAAGTTAAAAAATTAAATTCACCATTCAGTTGTAAATGGTGAATTTAAAGAGTAGCAAATGTTAGACTACAACCCTATTTATTTAAGCGGCAAATGGAATGTAAACGTAGTGCCTTGTTGTTCTATGCTTGTTACAGTGATTTTACCTTCATGTGCTTCTACGATATTTTTTGTAATTGCTAATCCAAGACCTGTCCCACCTTTTGAACGTGTGCGAGCTTTATCGGCTTTGTAGAAACGTTCAAACACGTATGGTAAATCGTCTTGTGGAATGCCTTGCCCTGTATCGCTTACTTCGATTTTTGCATATCCTTGGTCTTCTGTAATCGACACGGTAACGAAGCCATTTTGTGACGTATGGCGAATCGCGTTGTCGATTAAATTAGTTAACACTTGTTCAATGCGGTCTTCATCAATCGGAATAATCGTTTCTTGTGGAATCATCGTTTCAAACTTTAATTGTACTTGATGTTCCTTAGCACGCTGATCGAATTTATGTGTCATTCGATCAATAACTGATACTAGCGGTACATCATCTTTATAGAGCGTCATATGACCCGCTTCCATGCGAGCTAAATCCAATAGATCCGTTACTAAGCGGCTCATACGCTGGGATTCATCATGAATAACACGTATCATGTCATTACGTTCTTCCTCAGATTCCACAACTCCATCTAAAATCGCTTCAGAGTAGCCCTGTAGCATTGCGATCGGTGTGCGTAATTCATGTGAAACATTGGCGATAAAGTCTGATTTTAACTTTTCAAGCTTCGTTTCTTCTGTTTTATCGCGAATGACAGCAACCGCGCCACGAATTGACTCGCCACTGTAGAGCGGGCTAATCGAAATACTGTAATAAGATTTGCCAATTTCCAGCTCTTCTTCAAGTTGATCTTCAAAACTTAAAACATGATCTAGCATATGATAAAACTCAACAGGAATCGGTTTTGAGCTATCTAAACCTCTTGTAACAAACCATTTTTGTAGCATGCGTTCAGCAGGTGGATTACTTACTAAAATCGTCTTATCACGGTTAAATGTAATAACGGCATCTGACATCGACGTTAAAACACTAGACAACTGTTCTTTTTCCTGATGAATAACTTCTAAATGGTGCTTTAATTGGCGTCCCATTTGGTTAAATGCAACAGCCAACTGACCAATTTCGTCATTTTGTTTCGTATCTAATTTCGAATCAAAGCGCCCTTTTGCTAATTCAAAGGCATGTTCACGCATTTTCCGTAGCGGTAATGTAATTTTAGAAGATAAGAAAAAAGCAAAAATTGTTGTTAATACAAAAGCAATGGCCGCTGCGATAAAGACAATTTTTGTCGTTTCCTTACTTGTTTGGTGCAATGCCTCTGGATTTTTATACATAAAGACAGCTCCATGCGTTTCCGCTTCGCTCTTTAATGGGAATCCAAGCACAATGTAATTGCTATTTTTATTTTCTTTGGTATTCGATGGCAGTGTTAGTTCTTTAACAATCGGCTCGTCGGTAGCATATACCTTTTCAAATACCTTACTTGAAATAATTTTTTCTTGAATTTCCTCTTTATTAACGCCCTCTTGTACAGAATAAAGCACTTCATCCGAATTTTTTGCAATCAGTACGTTCGTTGTTTCGGTTAATAATTCGGAAATAATGGCAAATTGTTTATCGTCTAATTCATCATGATCAACAATGCTCACAATCGCTGCCGCCGTTTGACGCAATGACATTTCGGATTGTTCATTATTATATTTCTCTAAAAGCTCTAACATGAATAACGTGAAAATGAACAGGACAAACGAAACGAGAAGCAAAATGGTTCCCCATAGCTTCCCGACGATACTTGTTGCTATTCTAATCATTTACGACCTCAAACTTGTAGCCAACTCCCCAAACCGTTACGATCATTTTCGCCGCATTTTCAGAAACACGATTTAACTTTTCACGTAAACGTTTTACATGTGTATCTACCGTACGTAAGTCCCCAAAGAAGTCATAATGCCATACTTCTTTTAATAATTGCTCACGGTCAAATACTTTGTCAGGAGATTTTGCTAAGAAGTAAAGCAACTCATACTCTTTTGGTGTTAAGTTTACTTCTGTACCGTCAGCTGTTACACGGTGCGCATCATGGTCAATTGTTAAATGTGGAAACACAACTAAATCTTTAGATGACGATGAATTATTTACCGGTGAGAACACTGCTGAGCGACGTAAAATCGCTTTCAAACGCAGCACAACCTCACGGGGACTAAATGGCTTTACAATATAATCATCCGCTCCAAGTTCGAACCCTTGTACACGGTTTGCTTCTTCACCTTTTGCTGTAAGTAAAATAATTGGCGTCGTTTTCTTTTCACGTAACTCCGCGCATACTTCTAGTCCATCTTTTTCAGGCATCATAATATCTAATAGTATACAGTGATAATCTTTTTCCATAGCCATTTCAAGAGCTTGTTCTCCATTTTCGGCCTCTTCTACTAAATATCCTTCACGTTCTAAATACATTTTTAATAAGCGACGAATACGATCCTCATCATCAACGATTAATACAGATATATTTTCAGACACTGGTGTTACCCCTTTCAAAACTCTGTTTCTCTTTTCTATTGTACCTGTTCAAATAGCAATTGAAAAGAAAAGCTCAACCAAACAAGGAAGAACTTTTCTAAAAATACGATATTTTGTTAAATTTATGCGTAAGAGTGTAAACCAGCAATTACTAAGTTTACAACAACTAAGTTAAAGATAATAATTACGAACCCAATTACTGTTAACCAAGCTGTCTTTTTTCCTTCCCAGCCCTTTGAAAGACGTAGGTGTAAGAAGGCTGCATAGAATAACCACGTAATAAGCGCCCATACTTCTTTTGGGTCCCACCCCCAGAAACGCCCCCATGCTTTTTGTGCCCAAATCATTGCGAAAATCAGTGCACCTAGCGTAAATATCGGGAAAGCAATTAAAATCGCGCGATAGGCAATTTCGTCTAATAAAGTAGAATTCACACGTTTCACTAATGGTTGTAGCATGGTTGCTACTTTTTTACGGAAGATTAAACGAATTAATCCGTATAAAATCGTACCAAAAAGAATAGACCAAACAACTGATGTTAATTTACGCGCATCAATTAATGCTGGTAATTCTACAAGGGGTGTCATTTTATTTTCTGTCAGCTCTTTATATTCGTTCATACCAAATAATGCTGGCATATTATAAGTTGTTGTACTTACATTATCTAAAGTATCAACGTATTCAAATTCCGCTTTGTAATCCATAGCTGTAAATGTAATCGTCGCAACGATAAAACCTACTACAAGCACACAGCAGAACATCACCGTTTCTAACCAAAAGCTCTCTCGTGATTTTTTCGACATGTCTACATTTTTTAGTAAGTATGCTAACCCAGCAACCGCACTAATCGCAAAAATCGATTGTCCAAATGCTGCCGTAATTACGTGAATCGTTAACCAATGACTTTGTAGTGACGGAACAAGTGGGCTTACTTCACTAGGGAACATTGCCGCATACCCAATGATTAACAAAGCAATCGGAAGTGCAACTACCCCTAGTACTGAAACTTTATACATAAAGTAAATTATGATAAACGACAAAACAATAAACATACCAAATGCCGTTGTAAACTCAAACATATTACTAACAGGGGCATGTCCTGTATATATCCATCGTGTAATGAAATAACCTAATTGCGCTACAAAACCAATGATTGTTAGAACGATTGCAAATTTACCATACTTGTCTGCACGACTTGCCGCTGTATCATTTTTTTCTTTAATGGAACCCGCAAATGCAAATGTTCCGATTAAATAGCAAATGAACGCAACGTACAACAAGTTACCGCTTAAATCGATTAAACTCATGAGGTTTTACCTTCCTTTTCTGTATCAGCCTTTTCATTATTATCTAGTTCATGTTGGTCAATATATTGTGGTAAATGTGCGTGGCTAGTTAGTGCATCTAAATCCTTTTTGATGCCAAACCAGTTCTTATTTGTATGTGCAGCTAAATGGATCGTTCCATCTTCAAGCTGCTCTATCCAAATACGACGGTGATTCCAATATGAACCAATCGCTACACCAATCATGAAAATAATACCACCCACAAATAACATCGGTATTGTTTTATCATGGCGAACCATTAAGCCCGACATATTACGCATTTCTACATTTGAAAACTTCATTTTGTACATATTTTCCCCATCCGGCTCAAGCGTTTGCTGTATCGCTACAAAGCTTGTTTCTCCATCTGGCGTTTCAGGCGTAATCATTTTGAAAATGAACGCCGGATTATTTGGTGTTTGTGTCGCTGTTTGCGGTACGCCCTCTTTAAAGCCTGAGAAGTCAGGGTAGTAGCCCATTAAACGTACTTTAGCGCCATTTCCTAAATCGTACTCATCTTGCGGGTTTGTTAAATCGATGCTAATTTGACCAAGCGATTCTTCAGTTGCTTTATTCGATAAATCAAAAATCATCGTTTTTAACTCATTTAAACGGTAATCCATTTGATATACCGCATATCCATCATGCTTTAATGGGTGATTGACACGGATTTCATAAGACTTCACTTCTTGTAAATTATCAGCTTGTCCAGGAACCGCGTCATCAGCTTGCTTGTACAAGGTGACATTTGTTTGATAGTTTTTTGCCATCGTATTAATACCTTGCTTTAGTTGCTCACCTTGTGGATCATTGTCATACGTTTCTAAAATGAATTTATCATTTTTCAAGAAATAACCATCCATACCTGGAATTGCACGTGTTTCACCCTCACGTAGCCACATGGATTCATCAACGTAAAAGCCTGGCACTAAATGCAGCATAACTCCAACTATAAAGACGATTAAGCCGACATGATTGACATAGGCACCGTAACGAGAAAAACGGCCCTTTTCAGCCATGACTGCGTTATCTTCACGGCGTACATTGTATTTTAAATTTTTCAATTTTTGTTCAACTAATTCTAATGTCTGCTCTTGTTGCCCAGTAGCAACACCGTTTGCAACTACTCGCTGACGCTTCATGAAATTAATATGTCGTTTTACTCGTTGATTTTTTAAAGATTTATGTAACGGGAAACCACGGTCAATACTGGCAATAATTATGGACACACCTAACATTAATACAAGTATTTGGAACCATAGGGATGAATAAAGATCCGATAAACCTAACGCATAGTAAATTTCACCGAACCAACCATAAACATCTGAGTAGTACTGCTTTTTTTCCGCGTCTGTTGCGACACTTATGTAAAATTCCTGCGGTAAAATCGTACCAATCGATGCTGCTATTAAATTGATGATAATGAGTGCAATCCCTACCTTAACACTCGAAAAGAAATTCCAAATTTTATCAATAATTGACTTGTTATAAGTTTTTGAACGAATGGCTGTACCTTCATAGCGCATGTCTGCAATTTTTTTGCTTTTTTCCTCTTCCGATAAAGGAGAACCGCATTTTTGACAGAGATTCGTGCCTTCTGAATTTTCATGCCCGCATTCACAAAGTATTTTATTCATTGCGTAAAAACTCCTATTCCGGCTTTATTGATTCTAAATATTGAATGATTTCTACCTCGCTCATTTCACCTGTTATTACTCGGTCAATCGTACCATCTGGTTTAATAAAAATCGAAGTTGGTAGTGGGCCGATATTATAGGCAGTGAATACACTTTTTGTTTTATCTATAGCAACCGGGAATGTCATGCCCATATTTGTCACATATTTGTTTACTTCAAATTCAGATTGCGCAAAGTTCACAGCAATTATTTCTACACCTTGCTTTTTAAATGACTCGTATTGACGTTCCATTGCAGGAAACTCTCGTTCACAAGGCTCACACCATGTACCCCAGAAATTTAGTAACACACCCTGACCTTTATAATCCTTTAAGCGATGTTTTTCACCATTTAAATCGACCACTTCAAAGTCCGGCGCCTCAGCACCAGCTGTAATCAATTCTATTTTATCCTTCGTTACGGCGGCATATATAGAATATCCAATGGCTAAAGCTAAAATTGCAAGAATCACACCGCGCATAATAGAACGCTTTTTCTTTTGTTCCAAACAGAAAACCTCCTTCCTTTTTCGCAACTACTGTTTGTAATTATAGCAAATTATTACAAAATTAAAATTGCTTTATTTTGAATCCTTTATGAACGTTTCCACTACCTATCTATTGGAATCGATTTTACCAGTTTCGGCTAATACGCGTAATAATTTTACTTCGTGCTTCGTTAACTGACGGTATTCACCTGGTGAAAGACCTGTTAAATCTAGGAATGCAAAGCGCTCACGTTTTAATTTCACAACAGGTGTGCCAATTGCTTCGAACATACGACGTACTTGGCGGTTACGGCCTTCGTGAATGGTAATTTCACAAATCGCTTTGCCTGCTTTTTCATCGAAGCTTGTCATACTTACTTTCGCTGGTGCCGTTTTACCATCTTCAAGCTTAATTCCGCCCTGTAGCTTCATTAACCCTTGCTTCGTTGGTACACCTTTAACACGCGCGATATACGTTTTATCAATTTTGAATTTTGGGTGCGTCATTAGGTTTGAGAACTCCCCATCATTCGTTAATAATAGTAAGCCTGTTGTATCGTAATCTAAACGACCAACTGGGAAAATACGTTGATGTACATGCTTTTTGAAAATATCTGTTACTGTTTTACGACCTTTGTCATCAGTGACAGCGGAAATATAACCACGTGGTTTATAGAGCAAGAAGTACACTTTATCTTCTTTTTCTAATTTCACACCTTCTACTTCGATATCATCCGAATTCGAAACTTTTGTCCCAAGTTCTTTAATAACTTTTCCGTTTACCTTTACTTTACCTTCTAAAATTAATTGCTCTGCTTTACGACGTGATGCTACACCTGCGTATGCAATCACTTTCTGTAATCGTTCCATAAGTTCACCTCATTGATTGATAGTTCGCAAATAACGCAAGCTTCACAGCGTACGTATTCACAGTTTTTACGTTTTTGATTATGTCATACTTCGCTATATTAGAAAAGAGAATATGCTATATTTGTCACATCTTGTCGATTGCATATCGAAAGTTTAGCATTTAAATTCATCTCAATAATTTGTGCACCTTAACGCGCCTTAATTTGTACAAGTTTTGATGCGACGACACGTTCGCCTTCAAATACGCGCCAAGCCGCTCGCTTTGACTCAGGATGCCTAGATACAAGAAGTATGTGCTGAAGCTTTGGTTCCTCTCCTTTTCTTAAAAGCATTTGGATCGGTTCTTCAACCGAAACGGACAGGCCATTCGTTTTGTAAATACCTTTTTTTACAATAACTTCATTCGAAAAATTTGCATCTATATAGTTAGCCAATTCTTTGTGAATATTCCAATCATTCCCTTCATTTAATGTGACGACCACAAATGATTTTTGTTCCCGTTTAAAAAAAGTAGCAAGTGTGCGGCTTGCTACTTTTGTGTACCCTGTTTTTCCAGCGATTGCCCCAACATCTTCGTGAAGTAAGCGATGCTTGTTTTTCCAAGTCATACCTTGCGAAAAAACTTTTGTTGAGGCAACTTTTTGAAATTCCTCATTTTGCATCGCAATTTGTAGCATTTTTGCTGTATCATAGGCAGACGATAAATGCTTATCATCATGTAAGCCCGTTGGATTGGTGAAATAGGTGTTTGTAAGTTGATACAATTTTGCCTTTTCATTCATTAAATAGACGAAGCCTTCAATAGAGCCACCTACATGCTCGGCTAATGCAGTTGCTGCGTCATTGCCTGATTGCATCATAAGGCCATGTACTAAATAGTCGATTGTATAGGTTTGTCCCTGTTCTAAATATATTGAAGAACCCTCCACTGAAGCTGCACGACTTGAAACATACACTAAATCCGTTAACTCACTACGTTCCAGTACGATTAAAGCCGTCCAAATTTTTGTTAAGCTTGCTATTGGTAAGCGCTCGTGTTCATTTTGTCCGACCAATGTACGACCATTTTCGGCATCAATAACTACATAACTTGCATAGGCAGCACTTACTTGATTTGAATGAAAGCCAACAAACAGAATAATTACTAAACTCACTATCCATTTTTTCAACGGACCACTCCTTTTAATTTTGATTAAATGTTTCCTGGAATTTCGTTAAAAATAAATCAGTCGGTTGTTCATCATCTGCATCCACATCTTCTGGCAATGGTGGAAGCTCATTAATATTTTTTAAGCCAAAGTAATTTAAAAATTCCTTCGTTGTACCATATAAAATCGCACGGCCTGTTCCTTCTGCTCGACCTACTTCTTGCACTAATGCGCGGGATACAAGCGTTGCAATAGGTCGCTCACTTTTCACCCCTCGTATATCTTCTACTTCTGCACGAGTAATCGGCTGCTTGTACGCAATAATTGAAAGTACTTCTAAAGAAGCTGCCGTTAATACTTGGTTGGTCGGGTTTTCAATTAATCTTTTTAATGTATCTGCTACCTCTGGTTTTGTTGTTAGTTGATAGGTACCCGCAAGCTCTTTTAATGTGATGCCGCGTGATTCTTCGTCATCATATTGTGATTGTAGCTCGCTTAACCCTGCTTCAATATCCATTATTTCCACTTCAATATATTGTGCAAGCTGTTTTGCTGTCATACCTTCATCACCTGCTACGAATAATAATGCCTCAATTCGGCTCAATAATTTGTTCGAGTTCATCGTCAATTTCCTCCTTCTTTAGCAATACAGATAAATCGTCAAAGTTATTTTCTTGTTCTACAAAAACAACTTGACGTTTCATCAGCTCCAGTAATGTTAAAAATGTCAGTACAAGCATTGGTTTGTCATCTGATTCGAATAACTGTGAAAACAGCATTTTCCCACCTGATTGCTTTAAAATATTGACGACCGTCTGCATTTGTTCTTTTACTGAAATTTCCTGACGTGCGATTCTTGTTGATAATGGCTTTTTCAACTGTTTGCGACGCAATAACTTTTGGAATGCGCTTAACATATCGTATACATTGACATTTGTATCGAATAATGTCATTTGCTCTTTCGGCATATATTCCGATAAATCAGCAGGAGCTTTTGTAAACACTTGCCCACGTTCACTTTCAAGTTCTTGTAATTGGACTGCTGCTTCCTTGTACTTTTTATACTCGATTAAACGTGCTACTAATTCATCACGTGGATCCATTTCATCGACTTCGAATTCTTCCGCATCAATTTCGCCCTCATTAATCGGAATGAGCGTGCGACTTTTAATAGCAAGTAATGTTGCCGCCATAACTAAGTATTCGCTTGCTTCATTTAGCTCAAGCGTTTGCATCGCATGGATATGGTCAATATATTGTTCCGTCAGCTCTGCCATTGGAATATCATATATATCAATTTCCAGGCGGTTAATTAAATGTAACAATAAATCCAGTGGCCCACTAAAAGCCTCTAGCTTTACTTCATAAGACATATTCAAGTCACCTATCTTTTAAAATTGGATTAATTGTATAATTAAACATACGAGTATCGTTAATAGATTTCGAAGCTCAAAACACACCATACATTATAATTATTTGATACATGCTATACTAAAATTTACAGCTATCATTGGTATCATTTGTTTTAATCCATCATTAAGTATATTCGAAAGGAGTCCACAATGCATCCTTTGTTTCACCCACTGTTTATTGAGTACTGTGCTTATTTTAATGGCAATGAGGACTATTTTGAATGCCATGAAGTATTAGAAGAATATTGGAAGGAAGTCGCACCTGGTGAAAAACTTCACTCACTTGTAGGCTATGTCCAGCTTGCTACAGGTATGTATCATTGGCGTCGCGAAAATTTCAATGGCGCCGATCGGATATTTCAAAAAGCGATCAACAATTTTAAAAGCAATAAAAATTCACCATATTTTGATTATGTCTACTTTGAACAATTGATAGAGGACATGCAGCTACAACATAAACGTATAACAGCTCACGAAAAGTTCACGCGTATTAAAATTCCGATTAACCATCCGGAGCTTCACATAGCTGTGCTTGATAAAATCATAGCAACACCAACACTTGACCCACACTTCCTACTTAATAAACATATGCTACGTGACCGTTCCGATATTATCGCTTTGCGTGAAGCGAATAAGTTAAAAAACACAAATGATAAAACATCAAGGAACCAATAGGAAAATGAAAAAGATGAAATGGCCTATGTACCATTTCATCTTTTTATATTGAAGCAAAGTTAATTATCTGCTTCGTTATTTAATATAGGTTTACACTTTTGAACAAATGAATGTGTCTCATCATTGGCAACAATTTTGTCATAGCCCATTTCTTTAAGCTCTTGTAACATTTTTAAAGCTACACCTTCGCCACGATAAGATGGGATTACCGTAATATGTTGCAATGTTACTACATCGTTTTCTTCCACAATCCCGACAGCACCTACATATTCGTCATCCTTTTTCCACAAATACAACGTCCAATTTTCGTTTTGATCATATTGTTGAATGGTTTCCATTAAGCGTTTGATATCTTTTTCTTGTGGCATTAATGAAATTAATCCCATCGCAATTTTTTCAAGTGCTTTTTTATACCGAACTAACATTTTCACATTCCCTCAATTCTACCATTGCAAATCCTATCAAAAGATGAAAAGAAATGCAATAACACAATTTTCCAACGTTACAATGTGAGTGACAGTTTACTAATTTGACATTTTATTAACTAATGGACTAATTACGTAAATGAAAAGTAGAGACCACATAATAATACCTACTAACAGCCCCAAACCCCATTTCGCCTGCTTCGATAGTTTCAACGATTACTCACCCTTTTTTAATGTTAACGGTAGATCATTTACAACTAAATTTTCATAACTTTCACGTTGAATAGCTAATTGATGCTCCCCATTTTCTACAAACACTACTGCAGGACGTGGAACACGGTTGTAGTTTGATGCCATTGAATAGCCGTATGCCCCAGTACAGAACATTGCTAAAATATCACCTGTTTCCACCTTTTGTAAGGCAGCATCGATGATTAATTTATCACCAGATTCACAAAGCTTTCCTGCTACAGTATATGTACTTGTTTTTGCGTTGTTCGCTTTGTTCGCAATAACAGCCTCATATTTTGCATCATATAATGCTGGTCGGATATTATCGCTCATCCCACCATCAACCGCGATATATTCGCGCAAGCCAGGTACTGTTTTTTGCGAGCCAATTGTGTAAAGAGACGTTCCCGCATCTCCTACTAACGAACGGCCTGGCTCAATCCAAATTTCAGGCATTGTTAAGCTTAATTTTTCGCTTTCTGCTTGCACAGTTTTAATCATATCAGCTACATACTCATGAGGTTCAAGCGGCTTGTCTTCTGCTGTATAGCGAATACCAAAGCCGCCACCTAAGTTTAGTACTGTTGCTTCAAAGTCATGTTCTTGTTTCCAAGCACCCATCTTTTGCATTACTTTTCCAGCCGCTAAGCTAAAACCTTCTGTTTCGAAAATTTGCGAACCGATATGGCAGTGTAAACCTAAAAGGTTGATGAATTCATCATTAACAACTTGTTTAAATGCTTCATCTGCTTGACCGTTATTTAAGTCAAAGCCAAATTTCGAATCCGCTTGACCTGTTGTAATAAAGTCATGTGTATGTGCTTCAACACCAGGTGTCACACGTAATAATACGTTCATCTTTTGATTTTTTCTTTGAGCGATTTCTTTTAAAACAGCGATTTCATAGAAATTATCTACTACGATACAGCCAATTTTCGTATCGAATGCTAACTCAAGTTCAGCAATCGATTTATTGTTACCGTGGAAGTGAATGCGTTCTGCTGGGAATCCTGCTTTAATGGCAGTAAATAATTCGCCTCCTGATACAACATCAAGTGATAAATTTTCTTGTGCAGCTAATTGATACACTGCTACACAGGCAAATGCTTTTGAAGCATATGCAACTTGTGCTGTTACACCTAATTTTTCAAATGTATCAATAAAGCCACGCGCGCGTTTTCGGATTAACGCAGTATCGTAAACGAATAAAGGTGTTCTATATTGTTTTGCTAACTCTACTGTGTCAACGCCACCAATCATTAAATTTCCTTGTTCGTTTACTTGTTGTGTACCATAAAAATGCATGTCATTCTCCCCTAACTACGATTAGTCGCACTAATATTCATAAAAATCACAAAATATTATATGAGAACTTTAACATAGGAAAGTGTGTCATGCAATGTGCGTTCATGCGCGTTTTCGCTGTTTAGCACCAATGATATATGGTCGCAACGCGTCATCTGACATTGGAAAGCGAATAAACACTCGTAAGAATGCTTTAGGGAAGAATGGAACAAGCGGCCATAAATAAGGGACTTTCATCGGTTTTAATGCGCATAAATACGTGAATATCGCAAAAATTCCAATAAAAAATCCATTTATGCCAAATAGTGCTGTTACCGAAAGTAGCAATAAACGGAATACCTTCACCGAAATACTTAATTCATAATTGGGTATTGCAAACGTAAATATCGCACTAATGGCCGTGTATAGTACCACTTCACTAGAAAACAATCCAACATCAATTGCAATTTGACCAATTATAATCCCAGCAATTAAACCCATTGCAGTCGATAATGGCGTCGGGGTGTGAATAGCTGCTATTCGCAAAAATTCAATCCCGGTATCTGCTATCATAAGTTGCAAAAATAGCGGTACTTCACTTTTATCACTTATACCTATATACGATAATTGTTCAGGTATTATATGCTCATTTGTTATGAGCAAGTACCAAAATGGTAGTAGTAAAAAACTTAATAGCACTGCACCAAAACGTAATAAACGCATCATCGTGCCAATTAGAGGTGCTTGGCGATATTCCTCGGCATGCTGTAATAAATGAAACATCGTCACTGGCATAAGCATAACTGAAGGAGATGTATCCACAATAATCGCAATATGCCCTTCTAATAAATGTGCAGCAACAATATCAGGTCTTTCTGTGTAACGAACAAATGGTAGCGGATGGAATCTTTGCTTAAACAGCCATTCTTCTAATGATTTATCACTCATCGTTAGACCATCATGCTTAATTTGGCTTAGTCGCTCGATAATCCATTGTAAGTGATCCTCATTCACCAAATCGCCCATATAAGCAATAACAACATCGGTTTGACCATAAGTTGAAACACGATGCATTTGATAGCGAAGCTCTGTACTGCGAATACGCCGACGAATAAGCGCTACATTTTGGATGACATTTTCTGCGAAGCCGTCGCGAGAACCACGAATTACTTTTTCATTATCCGGTTCTTCTGGACTTCTGCCTGGATATTGGCGAAACTCCGCTAAAAATGCATAGCCACTCAACGTGATAAATCCTATTCGGCCACTTAAAATACCTAGTAGAAAATCATCAATTGATGTTACTTGTTCTTTATCGTGATAGTTAAAATGCTCTTCAAAATAGACATTTTCATCATCTATTTCTTCATGCTGTTCCCATTGCAAATTCGCTAACAATTTGGTCAAGCTGTCTCCGTTTACTAATCCACTAATATATACTGTCAGTGTCGGGAGATTTTTGATTGTGATTTCTTTTACGCATACGTCAAAAGTGTGATCCGTGTCAAAGCGTGATTCTAAGAATCCTTTTGCAATCTCTTTTGATGTAAATAGTTGATTCTTCATTTTTTCACCGCTTACTTGATATTGGTAGTTCTATCCATGTTTTTAATTGCGCTAAAATCTTTTTTTCCAAACGTGATACTTGCACTTGTGAAATACCGAGCCTGTCCGCAATTTCCGTCTGTGTTAAATCCAAATAATAGCGGAAATAGATAATCGATTGCTCTCGTTTTCCTAAACGTTTCAATAAATCTTTGAGCGTAATATAATCAAAAGCAAGCTGGGATTTATCGTCACGCATTTGATCCATAAGCGTAATCGAATCCCCATCATTTTCAAACAGTTGATCGTGTAGGCTCGCTGGGT
This sequence comes from Solibacillus daqui, assembly GCF_028747805.1. NCBI lineage: Bacteria > Bacillati > Bacillota > Bacilli > Caryophanales > Caryophanaceae > Solibacillus > Solibacillus daqui. The sequence goes on along the minus strand of NZ_CP114887.1, from coordinate 1,206,526 downwards.
CACGCATTGCATCTGTAGCCATTAAAATCTCATCCGGTGATACTTGTAAAATCGCAGCGAGCTCTGCAATTGACGGTGATTTTTCATTTGTTTTTAAATATTCATCCGTCGCATGACGAATTTTAAAATTAAGCTCGCGTATTGAACGACTAACTTTCACCATTCCGTCATCTCGTAAAAATCGTTGAATTTCCCCGATAATCATCGGTACGGCATAGGTCGAAAATTTCACATCATAGGATAAATCAAACTTATCTACAGATTTCATAAGCCCTATACAGCCAATTTGAAATAAATCTTCAAGCTCTACACCTCTTGAAGCAAAGCGCTGTACAATTGACCACACGAGCCTCGTATTGCCTTCGATCATCCGTTTTCTGGCCTCTGTGTCCCCTTCTTGAGACATTGCGATAAGCTCACGCATATGCGCTTGTGTTAATAACGTTTCAGATGACTGTTCGATTCTCTCCACCCCCCTATAGTCGTTACGTCACAAATGCTTGTAGTGGGGAAATTTGCTTTGTAAAAGTGATAATTGTTCCTTCACCAAGCGTTGATTCGATTTGTAAAAAATCAGCAAAACTTTCCATAATCGTAAAGCCCATGCCTGAACGTTCTAACTCTGGTTTTGTAGTATATAATGGCTCGCGTGCTTGCTCAATATTGGCAATTCCACAGCCTTCATCCTTAATTGCCACACTTATTTCTGCACCAAAGCGCGTGGCATGGACTGTAATCATGCCGTTTGGATTATTTGCATAGCCATGAATAATCGCATTCGATACTGCCTCTGATACGATTGTTTTGCATTCAGACAGTTCTTCAACGGTCGGATCTAATTGCGCCATAAAGCTTGTTACCGCAATACGTGCCAAGCTTTCATTTTCACTACGCGCTAAAAATGTAAGTGTCATTTCGTTATCCATTGAAAATCCCCCTTGCTACGTAAAATGACCTGTTCCTCTGTCGCAAAGCATATAAATTTTGATAACCCTGAAAATTGAAAGATTTTTTGCATTGTTGGTGATGGGTTAAGCAGCATTGTTTCTCCATCTACTGCCCTTAGTTCACGCATTCGCCCAAGTACTAATCCAATTCCCGCGCTATCCATAAATTGCAAATGCTCTAAATTCCAAACAAGCAGCCGTACATCTCCTTGCAAAATTGCTTTCGAAATATCTCCGCGTATTTTTTCGGTTTGATGATGATCGAGCTCTCCATAAAGCTTCACAATTAATAGCTGATTCGGGTACATCGTTACATTAAAATTCATACATGCCGCCTCCTTCTAGCTTCGATATTCGGCAACTAAAGTCGTTTTCCTATCACGTTGACAAAACAAGTGCACGTTCGCTATAAGTAGTGGATTTACGACAGCTAGATGCAGTATAGGTAAAAATTCTATGTTTTAATCATTTTCGGTTAGAAAAATACAACTCGCGCAAAAGAGCGCGAGTTGATGTCTTTTCTTATGTAGGTTACATTAAAAAACTTATACTTTTTTATCCACCAAACAAAAAAACAACCGTCTGAAAAAGGATGCTACCCTTTTAGACAGTTGTTTCGATCAATTTCGCCTCAGCGTAATTGCTTCCAGATTTTTTTTGAGCTTGCTCGAAAAAAAATCTGTGACATACGCCGTGGAACAAATTTTCTTCACGGGGTTTTACCCCCTTCTGAGACAAGTTAAATGGTTGTTTCTATAAGTTGTTTTGGTTGTTCTAATTGCTCACCATTCGCAAGCTGCTGACATTCACGAAACGCAAAATGCTTACAGCCAAAGCATTTGTTTTGATTAATAATTGAAATTGCTTCAGAAATTGCCTCGCCTGTTGATGCATAAAAATGATCCGCACCAATCAATTCAAGTAATCCGTTGCGTTCAAGCATGATTTGTAAACTTGGCTGTACACCACTGACAAGTATCATCCCACCATTGTTTTGGAAATCACGTACGATGCTTCGGAAATATTCCTCACCGGTTGAATCAATATAAGGTACCTTTCCTAAGCGCATTATAAATACTGCTGGTCGATAATGAAGTGTATTTAATATTGATTGTTCAAACGTTTGAGCCGCGCCAAAAAATAATGGTCCATCAATTGTATAAACACTAATTTGCGGACAATCATGTGTATCTGACACCATTTGCGATTGCAACTTCCCACCATGCTCTTCTAAATTCGGTAGCACCTTTGTTACCGTTAGCATATCACTCATTCGTTTCGCAAATAGGATAACCGCTAAAATTAAGCCTACCTGCACCGCAAATGTTAAGCTCGTAAATACGGTTAATAAAAACGTAATAACAAGTACAAGCGAATCCCCTGATTTGAGCTTTACAATATGTAAAAAATGATGACGTTCACTCATATTCCATGCCACCATCATTAGCACCGGTGCTAAACTCGCAAGTGGGATATGCACGGCAAGCGGTGCGAGCAATACTAATGTTAACAGTACAAATACCCCGTGGATGATGCCGGACATTGGTGAAGTTGCGCCAGTTTTAATATTTGTAGCCGTACGTGCAATCGCACCTGTCGCAGGAATCCCCCCGAATAACGGCGTCACAATATTAGCAACTCCCTGTCCGATTAGTTCACGATTACTATTATGCTTACTGTTTGTCATTCCATCTGCGACAACAGCAGATAATAATGACTCAATCCCGCCAAGCATCGCAATAACAAATGCAGGACCAATTAACAAATAGATTCGTTCAAATGTAATTTCAGGTATTTGAAATTGAGGTAACGTATTTGGTATTTCACCATATGTGGAACCGATTGTCGCTACTTGTCCTTGTAAAAACAGCACTGCAATAATAGTAGACACAATAATGCCAACAAGCGTACCTGGAACTTTTGGTAATAGGCGAGGTGTTAGTAAAATAAGCGCAAGGCAAATTCCCGCTACAAGCACACTATAATAATTGAATGTGCTCATATTTGAAGCAATTTCTAGCACATTCATATGAAACTTTTCATGCTGTTGCATATTCGATAGACCTAAAAAATTACCAACTTGTCCGGTAAAAATGATGACCGCAATCCCTGCTGTAAAGCCAACTGTCACAGGTCTCGGAATGAACTTTATGAGTGTGCCAAGCTTAAATACACCCATTAAAACAAGCATGACCCCCGCCATGAGTCCAGCAATTAATAGATTTTCATATCCGTAAACGAGTACAATCCCAAGTAAAACCGGAACAAAGGCACCAGTTGGCCCACCTATTTGGTATTTTGATCCACCTAGTAGCGATATTAATATCCCTGCAATTATCGCGGTGTATATGCCATATTCGGGTTTTACTCCTGATGCAATTGCAAAAGACATCGCCAGTGGAATTGCGATAATCCCAACAATTGTTCCCGAAATTAAATCCTTTTTAAAATGTGCAAATGTATACCCCTCAAATCTCCCCGACCACTTCAATTGCATAAGACCCCTTCTTTACAAATTAATGATTAAAACAGAAAATATTATTCACAAAATAGTATTAATATACACATTTTATCACATTTTAAAATTTTTCAAAGAGCAAAAAAGCTTACTGCAAAATTTCTAATCGCAATAAGCTTTTCTATAAACTACTCTGTAATAATCGCTTCGATTAATTTTGGTACTTCTACCTTATCAGCAGAAATGTGGAAATGCGCATAGATTTTTTCTAATACGTCGTCTACATTTTCAGTGTTGGCATGAATCGTCATTAATGACTCACCTTGTGCCACTTGGTCACCTACTTTTTTATGCAGTACTAAACCAACTGCTAAATCGATTTCAGATTCTTTCGTTGCACGACCTGCACCTAGTAGCATCGCAGCTGTGCCGATATCATCTGCTTCGATTTTTGCAACATAGCCATCTTGTTTAGCCGGTACTTCAATTTTGAATTTTGCTTGTGGTAAACGAGATGGGTCTTCTACTACTGAAGCATCGCCACCTTGAGCAGCGATGAATTTTTTTAGCACTTCTAATGCTGAGCCGTTTGCTACAACATCTTCGAGCATTTTGCGTGCTTCTTCGATTGTTTCAGCTTTACCGCCAACAACAACCATTTGAGCACCTAATGTATAGCAAAGCTCGTTTAAGTCTGCTGGACCGTTACCTTTTAACGTATCGATGGCTTCTTGAACTTCAAGTGCGTTACCGATTGCAAAACCTAATGGTTGGCTCATATCTGAGATAATGGCCATTGTTTTACGTCCGATATTGTTTCCGATTTTCACCATTGCTTGTGCAAGTTTGATTGAATCTTCCACTGTTTTCATGAATGCACCGTCACCTGTTTTCACATCAAGAACGATAGCATCTGCGCCAGCTGCAATTTTTTTCGACATAATAGAACCAGCGATTAAAGGAATACTTGAAACGGTACCAGTAACATCTCGTAATGCGTATAGCTTTTTATCAGCAGGCGTTAAGTTACCAGATTGTCCGATAACCGCCATGCCAATTTCATTTACTTGTTTCGAGAACTGTTCGCTCGATAATTCAACATGGAACCCTTCAATTGATTCTAATTTATCAATCGTACCACCTGTATGACCTAAACCACGACCACTCATTTTCGCAACTGGAACACCAACTGCTGCTACCATTGCTGCAAGTGGTAAAGTTGTTGTATCACCTACACCGCCAGTTGAGTGCTTGTCTACTTTCACACCAGCAATTGAAGATAGGTCGATTTGGTCGCCTGATTCTACCATTGCCATTGTTAAGTCCGCGCGTTCACGATCAGTCATGTCTTGAAAATAAATCGCCATACATAAAGCACTTGCTTGATAATCGGGAATTGACCCATCTGTATAGCCCTCTACAAAGAAGCGAATTTCCTGTGTAGATAGTTCTTCGCCATTACGCTTTTTTTCAATAATGTCAACCATTCTCATGTTGATTTTCCCCCTTATTTCAACTCATTTAAGAAGCTCTTTCCGAATTCCGGTGCAGCGATGTTAAAGTTTGCTGCAACTGTTGCTGCGATATCTGCGAATGTTTCGCGTAATGGTAATTCAGTACCTTGTTTAAAGCGTGGTGAATATACGATTAACGGAACATATTCACGGGTATGGTCTGTACCAGGGAAAGTTGGGTCATTGCCGTGGTCAGCCGTAATTATTAATAAATCATCTTCAGATAATGCTTCAAGCACTTCTGGTAAACGACGGTCAAACTCTTCTAACGCTTCGCCATAACCGATCGGATCACGACGGTGGCCGAAGTTCGCATCGAAATCTACTAGGTTTAAGAAGCTCAACCCATTGAAGTCTCGACGAACGACATCCGCCATTTTGTCCATTCCGTCTGTATTATTTTTCGTACGAATGGCTTCTGTGACACCATCACCATTAAAGATGTCAGAAATTTTACCGATCGCAATAACATCTAAACCTTCATCTTTCATTTCAGCCATCGTTGTGCGACCAAATGGCGTTAACGCATAATCATGACGATTCGACGTACGTGTAAAGTTCCCTGGCACACCTACGAATGGACGTGCAATAACGCGACCCACTAAAAATTTAGGATCTAATGTTAATTCACGTGCGATTTCACATATTTTATATAATTCATCTACTGGAATAATTTCCTCGTGAGCCGCAATTTGTAAGACTGGATCCGCCGATGTATAAACAATAATTGCACCAGTTTCCATATGTTCTTTCGCATAATCATCGATCACCGCTGTACCGCTGTATGGTAAATTACAAAGTACTTTGCGTCCTGTAGCTGCTTCTAGTTTTGTAATTAGATCTTGTGGGAAGCCTTCAGGGTATACTTTAAATGGCTTGTCGATGTTTAAGCCCATGATTTCCCAATGCCCTGTCATTGTATCTTTCCCAACAGAAGCTTCTTGCATCATACCGTAATAGGCAGCTGGTGATTCGCTTTTTGCGATTCCTTGTAGCTCACGAATGTTCGATAAGCCCATTTTCTCCATTGTTGGCATGTTTAAGCCGTTCATTTTTTCTGCGATATGTCCTAATGTATGTGAGCCAACGTCACCAAATTTGTCTGCATCTGGTGCTTCACCAATGCCTACTGAGTCCATTACGATTACATGTATTTTTTTAAAAGGTTGCATTATACTGTTCACTCCTCTTTCTACACTCTTATTTTACATAATAAGTTGCAACAAATAAAGGTCAGACATCCGATTTTGAAAAGGTTTTCATAAATTTATTAGCTTTACGCCCTCGGATGGAATTGTTTGTATACTTCAGATAATCTTGTTTTACTTACATGCGTGTAAATTTGCGTTGTGGAAATATCGGAATGTCCTAATAATTCCTGTACTGCACGTAGGTCTGCTCCGTTTTCGATTAAATGGGTCGCAAATGAATGACGCAGCACGTGAGGTGTAATTTCTTTTGTGATATCGGCCGTTTGAGCATGTTCTTTTATAATTTTCCAGCAGCCCTGTCTAGTGAATCGTTTCCCTCTTTGTGTAATAAAAAACGCATCATTTTTCGGGGCATTGCCGAGCAGATGCGGTCTTGCCTCATTTAAATAATTGGTACATGCTGTAAGTGCACCACGCCCTAGTGGAATAATACGTTCCTTCCCCCCTTTACCAAATACACGCACAAAGCCCATCGTAATATGCACATCTTCAAGATTTAATGCAATCAATTCACTAATCCGCATACCTGAGCCATACATCATCTCTAAAATTGCAATATCTCGTATTCCTTGAGGCTTTTCAATTGATGGTGCTGAAATGAGTGCATCAATATCTTCTATTGAAAGCACTTTCGGTAAAGTCTGTTCTTTTTTTGGCATTTCTAGATGCACCGTCGGATCATTGTCGCATACTTTTTCACGCAATAAAAATTGGTGAAAAGAACGAATTGATGAAATATGTCGCGAAACGGTTTTACTTGATTTTCCTACTGCACGCAAACTATCTAAATACAATAAAATATTATCGCGTAGCACTTGATTGAAGTCAGCAAGTTTTTGCTCATGAAACAAATGACGCGCATAAGATACTAAATCTCTTTTATAAGATTGCAATGTATTGTCTGATAATTGGCGTTCTACTTTTATAAAATGAAGGTAATCATCAATTGGATCTTTCAATGCTTGCATATTTATCGCCTCACTTACTATTTAGTCTTATTATTTTAACACTTTCCAATTATTTAAGCGCAGCATAAATTCATCTTGAAACTGTTTTTCTACCAAAAATTTTCCACCGTTAATGTTTATTTTACAATTTGAATATTATACGTTATCCTTACAAGTGTAACGTTTTGGATAGGAGTGATAACTTGGGATCGACAAATTAAAAATTGGAGAACTTGCCTCTGCGACAGGTGTGACAAAACGAACTATCGATTATTATACAAATTTAAATCTGCTTACTGTAGAGCGTTCGGCATCCAATTATCGCTACTACGATAAAACAATGATCGAACGTATTCATTGGATTGAACAGCAAAAACAACAAGGTAAATGTTTAGAAGAAATTCATAAAATGCTATTACCTACAGAGGATGCACCAGAAGAAATCGATGTTCAGGACATCCGTCTACAAATGCGCAAACTTGAGCATGACGTCACGATATTAATGGAGCATCTAGATGACACAGAGCGAAAAAAATTGCGGAAAAAAGTGTCACCTGAAAGTGTTGCACTTATGCAATCACTATTATTAATTTTAAATAACTAGGAGGTGAACGTTCTACTTCGTGAGTAGAACGCTTGTTTGACCACAGTCATTAACTTAATTATTTTCGCGGTATTAATCGCCTTGACAGCCTTTTTCGTTGCAACTGAGTTTGCTATTGTTAAAGTCCGTCAATCTCGTATTGATCAGCTTGTTGCTGAAGGAAAAACCGGCTCATTGGCAGCCAAAAATGTAACAACTCATTTGGACGAATATTTATCAGCGTGTCAGTTAGGGATTACTGTAACAGCACTTGGTATTGGTATGGTCGGGGAATCAACGTTTGAATTTATTTTACATCCGCTGTTTGACGCAATCGGCATTCCTACTGACTATGTACATTGGTTTACATTAGGTGGCGCATTTTTCCTTGCAACATTTTTCCACGTAGTTGTTGGTGAATTAGCACCAAAAACAATTGCAATCCAAAAGGCTGAAGCGATTACATTAGCATTTGCAAAACCAATTCAATTATTCTATAAACTGATGTTTCCATTAATCTGGTTGCTAAATGGTTCTGCACGTGTTTTATTAAAAGCATTCGGTATGCAACCAGCAAGTGAGCATGAACTATCACACACAGAAGAAGAATTACGCTTGCTATTATCTGAAAGCTACAAATCAGGCGAAATTAACATGACTGAATTAAAATATGTAAACAATGTATTTGAGTTCGATGACAAGATCGCACGTGAAATTATGGTACCCCGTACAGATATAGTTGGCTTTGACATAACGGCAACTTTTGAAGAGGTTTTAACGCAAATATCAGAAGAACGCTACACTCGTTACCCAGTTTACGACGGTGACCGCGACAATATTTTAGGTTTTTTAAATATTAAAGACTTCCTAACATTAGGAATGAACAATCGTATTGTTTCTGCATCTTTTAAACTAGAAGACTATATCAATCCAATGATTCGTATTATAGAAACGACACCAATTCAAAACCTACTACAAATTATGCAAAAGAAACGTATTCATATTGCGATTTTGTTAGATGAATATGGTGGAACTAGTGGTATGGTAACAGTAGAAGATATTTTAGAAGAGCTTGTTGGAGAAATTCGCGATGAGTTTGACGATGATGAAATCCCAAACATTCGTAAAATTGGTGATGACCATTACTTAATTTATTCGAAAGTGTTAGTTGACGATGTTTGTAAGTTGTTACACTTAGATATTGAAGATCCAAATATCGATACAATCGGTGGTTGGTACTTTGCGAACATGCCTGAACTACAATCGGACGAATCATTTATATTCGAAAACTATGAATTTAAAATCCACGAGATTGATGGATTACAAATTCAATATTTAGATGTGAAAAAACTTCATGACGTTTTAGAACTGTTATAAAACTTTTTCACCTATTCCCTGCTAACAATATTTAAGCAGAAAAAAAGGCTGCGCGAAAAGTAAATACTTCTCGCGCAGTTCTTCGTTCGTGTATTAATTACCCGCTGCAGGCGGTGCTTCTGCGGTGGTCGAAATAGGAACGAATGCTAAAACCGTCACATCGTGTGACAACGCATTCATGACCAGCATCGTGCTGGCCTCCATCCTCGGCGCAAAGGGGGTGTCCCAGAATCACTTCTCGGACACCCCCTTTTTTGATCATAGATTACTATTTGTCTTCTCCAGAGTCATCACTATTATCGTGACAACGCCAACAAATTCCATGGAATGTTAGGCGGTGATCTTTAATCATAAAGTTCCAGCGTTTTTCCACGATTGCTTCTACATCTTCTAATAAATCTTCTTGAATTTCATCTACTGCGCCACATTCGATACAAACTAAATGGTGGTGGAAATGCTTTGCACCTTCCTGACGTAAATCATAACGAGATACACCATCACCAAAGTTAATTTTATCGACGATTTTCAGCTCTGTTAGAAGCTCTAACGTACGATACACTGTTGCTAAACCAATTTCAGGTGCTTTTTCTTTTACTAATAAGTAAACATCTTCAGCACTTAAATGATCTTCCTCATGCTCAAGTAATACCGCTACTGTCGCTTCTCGCTGTGGCGTCAGCTTATAGCTCGCACTATGCAGTTGCTTTTTAATTCGATCAATTCGGCTCTCCATATGTGACGCCCTCCTAAACTCACTCCATTATACCAAATGTCTAAATCTTATTACAAGACAATGATTTATTTAAATAAGTAAGTTATTGCGAAATTTTCTAAAGTCCCTATTAAAACAAACACAAATAATAAAATAAGCACTCTATTATAAGGTAATTTCCGTTTAAGTGCCCTACTAGATTGTTGACGTTTCATCACTTCATAAAGCATGATTAGTAAAATACCATACAACAATTGAAACGGAAACCACCAATACGCGTACATTTTTATAGAATCATGCTGCACCAATAAAAAAACAGAGCTCAGTCCTAAAAATGTCATTTTTATAGCAATAAAAATGAGTGCTATTTTTGCTAAATATTGATGTGTTGAAAAGAATAATACAATAATTATGCTCACAAGAAAAGGAACTACATTCCAAAAGATTGTAGGCTTTTCCAATGATAATAATCGTTGATCAAAAATTGTAATCACTTGCTTGATTTGAGCCATTTCAAATAGTTGATAACACAATACGCCACATATAAAACATATGACAATCATCGATGTGTATTGAATTGTTAAATAATTTCGCACACAGACCGCCCCCTTGTCCATACAACTTATGCTGATTGACAGACGGTATGCATTATTTTTTATTGTTGTAATTTCATCCAAAGAATTGCAAAGGCCGTTTTGGCATCATAAATGCGCTCATCTGCGACCATCGCCTCAGCCTCTTGTACGGTAACTTCCATTAACTCAACAAATTCATCTTCATCGAGCTCTGCTGCGACTTTTAATTTTGTTAAATTTTTTGCAACATAAATATGAATAATTTCGTCTGCAAAACCAGGAGAGGTTGCAAACGCTTGGACAAATGTTAAGTCGTCTGTTGTATAGCCTGTCTCTTCTTCTAGTTCGCGGCGTGCTGTCATAATTGGCATCTCACCCTTTTCGAGCTTGCCTGCTGGGATTTCGATAATGGAACGCTCTAATGCTTTTCGATATTGCTCCACTAGAAGCAATTTATTATCCTCAGTAATCGCAATGACTGCAACTGCGCCTGGATGATTAATAATTTCTCGCTTTGATGTAGCCCCGTTTGGCAATGTCACATCATCCACCTTTAATGAAATTACTTTCCCATTAAAAATAGGAGTTGATTGGATTGTGCGCTCTTCAAACTTATTCATCATATCGCCTCCACTTGTTCTGCAACTTGTTTTCATTGTACCATTAGAAATGGAAATTCTAAAATAAAGAAATGATGGAGGTGTTCCAATGAAAAATCGTACTTTAGGAAATAGCGCAATCAAAATTTCAGAAGTCAGTCTAGGCTGTATGTCTCTTCCTCCTATCGCTCAGGAAGCCAAGCAAATCATTGATACCGCAATCGATGCAGGTATTAATTATTTTGATACAGCTGATTTATATGACCGTGGAGAAAATGAAAAGGTTGTAGGTGAAGCATTGAAAGCGCACCGTAACAACATTATTATAGCAACAAAAGTAGGTAATCGCTGGCAAGACGGCAAGGATAGCTGGTGCTGGGATACGTCAGCAAGCTATATTAACAATGCTGTGCGAGATAGCTTGCGTCGCTTGCAAACAGATTATATTGACGTCTATCAGCTACATGGCGGCACACTAGATGATAATTGGGAAGAAATTATCGATACATTTGAAGGGTTAAAAAAAGAAGGGTTAATTCGTGAATACGGGATTTCATCAATTCGTCCTAACGCTTTCTTACCTTTTTTGAAAAATAGCGCTGCGATAAGCAATATGATGCAATTTAATATTCTTGATGAGCGTGCAAGTGAGTTTTTCGAGTCAATCGAACAGAATGGGGCTTCTGTCGTGACGCGTGGTTCTGTCGCAAAAGGGCTCTTAACAAATGAATGGCGCAAACGCTTAAAACCATTTATGAGCTACGATGAAGCACAGGCAACAATACTTTTAGAAAAAATTGAAGCACTTTACGGAGATGTACATGCAGCGGCAATTGCGTTTAACTTGCAACATAGTGCTGTGAGTTCAACAGTCATTGGTGCCCGTACGATACAGCAATTACAGCAAAACTTAGCAGCCTATGAAAAAGCTCAATCAATCGACAATATCAATCAATTGGCTCATTATACGCGTCAGGACCGTTATACCGATCACCGATGAGAAAATCGATTTTTTTCGTAGTGACTGGTTTGATTGTTGTCGTCATCATGTCGAACATGAGTTACGAACAGCAATCACTAATTCCCTTGCTGCAAGATGTTTTACAGGATAAACCGTTAGAGCATTGGCTTAGTCAGCTCCAGTTTCATTATTGGGGTGGCATTGTTTCCGTTGAGACGAAAGGTTATTTTAAATTTATTGAATTTTTGATTCGTAAAGGTACTCATTTCTTTGGGTACGGGCTTTTAGCACTAATTTTATTTAGCTTTTACAATCGCTTAAAATGGCGATTTCCAATGATACTTAGCTTTTTAAGCGTTGTGGTCATTGCAAGTTTAGATGAATATCGCCAAAGCATGATACCCGGACGAATAGGGGTGATGGGTGATGTTATGTTAGACGCGTGTGGCGCGTTGACATTTTTACTCATCGCAAAACTCATTCTTGTTATGTATCATTATGTAAAAAGGTAGCGCTGATTTTTTTCAGCACTACCTTTTTTCGGAAAAATCAAAATAAGAAACGACATCATTTCGCGTCAAAATAGCGCGAAATGTGTTATTCTAACTAAAACTTCGAGCCTTGGTCACCGTATTGGTTAAATAATTCTTCAAAGCTCATATTTTTTTCGCGTTGCTTTTTCTCGAACTTCGCTTTTGCAATACGTTCTTCCTCTTTTGCTTGCTCATCGGCAACCATTTCCTGCTTCGCCGCTTTTAATTTTGCTAGTACATCTCCACCCAGTTGATCGGCCAATGTTGCAGCTTTTTCTTTTGGTAATTCAAATTCTGAAGTTTGACGTTGTTGTTTCTTTTTTGCCATTGTACTCACCTTTTTCATTTGTTAACGTTTAATGATTGTTGCTACCCCTTGACCACCACCAATGCAAAGTGTGGCTAAACCATAGTTTGCGTCTTGCTTTTGCATTTCGTGTAATAGCGTTACTAATATACGTGCCCCGCTTGCTCCAATAGGGTGTCCAAGTGCAATCGCACCGCCATTAACATTTAGTTTATCATGATTGAATGCCAATTCGCGATCCACAGCAATTGATTGTGCTGCAAATGCTTCATTCGCTTCAATTACATCCATTTCGTCTAGTGTTAAATTTGCTTTTGTTAAAGCTTTTTTTACCGCTTGAACCGGACCAATACCCATAATTGCCGGATCAACACCTGCACTTGCATTTGCAACAATAGTCGCCATTGGTTTAATGCCGAGCTCTAATGCACGCTGCTTTGACATAACAACAACCGCAGCCGCTCCATCATTAATACCTGATGCGTTTCCTGCAGTTACCGAACCATCCTTTTTAAATGCTGGACGTAAACTACCTAATTTTTCTGCTGTTGTGCCAGATTTCACGTACTCATCTTGTGCAAATACAATCGGCTCCCCTTTACGCTGCGGAATTTCAACTGGTACGATTTCCTGTGCGAACTTTCCTTCTGCAATTGCCTGTGCCGCTTGTTGTTGTGAACGTGCTGAAAACGCATCCTGTTCATCACGAGTAATGTCATATTGATCGCATAAATTTTCCGCAGTAACGCCCATATGATAATCGTTAAATGCGCACCATAATCCATCCTTAATCATGGTATCAATAATTTTTTGGTCGCCCATTCGGAAGCCTTCTCGAGCATTTTGCATAATATAGGGTGCCTGGCTCATATTTTCAAAGCCACCTGCGATAACGATTTCTGCATCTCCCGCTAAAATTGCTTGCGCTGCTAAATGAACTGCTTTTAAACCCGAGCCACATACTTTATTAATCGTCATGGCGGGTACTGCAGATGGAATCCCGGCTTGGATACTCGCCTGTCTCGCTGGATTTTGACCTGTGCCTGCTGCTAATACATTTCCCATAATGACTTCATCTACAAGTGCTGAATCTAAATTAATTCGTTGTAAAGCCTCTTTAATGACAATACTACCTAATGTTGGTGCTGCAATATCTTTTAATGTTCCTTGGAACGCACCAATTGCGGTACGTACTGCACTTACAATTACTACTTCTTGTGTCATAAACCTTTGCCCCTTTCATACTCCATCCCATAGCAAACAATGTTGCTTATTAAAAATTTTATCAAACATTTTCCATTTTTAACACCCAAGTTCACTAACATTATTTGGTACATTTTAGTTGATTTCTGTTCGATGTTCATTGAATAATAAAGTTATCAAGGGAGTGACTTCATATGAAAAAGCGTACGTTATTTTTATCTGGAAGTATCGTGACAACATTGCTTGCCGCTGCGACAACGGTAACAGGTGTCGTAATGACAAATCGCCTTATGTATATTAAGAAAAAAGACGATGCTTTCATTTTAGAGCGTGAAATTACCTCAAAGCGTTTTGATGAGGCATGGTACGAGGGATGTCCAAAAGAGTTACTATCAATCAAATCCCCAAACGGCTATATGATAAGCGGCATTTTTTTAAAACCGTTAGAAACGAAAAATACCGTGATCATTTGTCATGGTGTTACGGAAAACAAAATCAATTCTATGCGCTATGCACGTTTGTTCGAACGACTTGGTTTTAACGCGGTTGTTTATGACCATCGTCGTCATGGCGAATCAGAAGGAAAAACGACAAGCTACGGCCATTACGAGAAATTTGATTTACAAGCAGTTGTTGCTAAAGTGCGCGAAGAAATTGGACCAGATGCGATTTTAGGCATTCACGGTGAATCCATGGGCGCTGCGACAACGCTGTTATATGCTGGAACAATTGCTGATGATGCGGACTTTTATATTTCGGATTGTGCCTTTTCTAACTTCCCCGCTTTGTTAAAAGAAATTTTTGAAAATACAGTGCCAATTGATGCCAAATATACGATTTCCTTTGCTGACTTTTTCATGCGTATTCGAGATGGCTACTCAGTAAAAGAAGTAATGCCAATCGTTGCAGTTAAACATATCGAAAAGCCTGTAATGTTTATCCACAGCACACCAGACGATTTCATTCCTTCTAGAATGGCCGAGGAATTATACGAAGCTAAGCCTGAGCCGAAAAGACTCAAATTATTTGATCAAGGGGCGCATGCTAAGTCATTTAATGAAAATCCTGGTGATTACGAGCAAGCAGTAGCGAAGTTTTTACATGATTTTGTGCCCGCCTACCGAAGCGATACTCATACATTATTATAAGTGAAAAGCTGAACGCTACGATTTCATTACCGTAACGTTCAGCTTTTTAGTCTTCATTAAAAACAATATGCCATTCTGCGCGTTTGTCTAAAAACTCTTTCGCTAACGCCTGTGCACCTTCTAAACTATGGCTCGCTGCCCAACCGCATTGTACTTCATTACATGCAGGTACTGAAGTTGCTGCCAACACATCTTGTGCTGTTTTTTCTAAAATTGCTAAGATACCTTCGTAATCATCATAATTAATGAATGATACATAGAAGCCTGTTTGGCAACCCATAGGCGATAGGTCTACTACGGCATCTGAATGATTGCGAATGCGGTCAGCCATTAAATGCTCTAATGAGTGAAGCGCTGGCATTTCCATATGTTCTTTGTTTGGTTGCTTAAAGCGAATATCGTATTTTGTTACAACATCCCCTTTTACGCCTTGTTTTGTACCAGCTAAGCGTACATATGGAGCAACTACCTTTGTATGATCTAAGTCAAAGCTTTCTACGTTTGTTTTCTCAGTCGTCATTTTGCGTCCCTCCAAATTGTATTCCTTCTTTAGATTAGACCACTGGGACGATAGAATCAATAGAATATTCAGATTTTTATAGCGCGAATTGATGTCTTTTCTTATGTGGATTTCCTTAAAAACTTATACTTTCCTATTCACCAAGAAAGGAAATCCCCAGCTATATGGCATTTAACAGGATGAGGTGGTAAATTAGAGTGAACACGTAACCATTAATTGTGAAACTTTATGTTTCAGGATTAAACAAAATTATTACATTTTATTTAGTAAGGACTGGGTTTTTTATATGGAAATTAAAAAAGTGACTTGGTTAGAGCTTTTTTCAGATTTACTATTTGTTGGTGCAATATCCGTCGTTACAGGCGTGTTATTTCACGTTGAGGATGGAGAAATACCGACCGAATTTATTTTTAAATTTATTTTAATCTTTATTCCGATTTGGTGGAGCTGGGTTGGTCAAACGCTATTTACCAATCGTTTCGGCAAAGATTTAATCCATCATCGAATTTTTCTGATTACCCAAATGATTTTTTCGTTAATTATGATTGCCAGCTTAAATACAGACTTTGATTCTTATTTTATTCCCTTTTTAGTCGGCTATTTAGGTGTACGTGCGTTAACGGCGATCCAGTATAGCGTAGTTGCTCGGGTTGAGACCGAAGCACAAAAACAGGCCGCGCAATTTTTAGGGAGATATTTTTGGGTAGGGATTGTCATTTCGCTCTGCTCTGTATTTTTTGACTCGTGGTGGCGCTATGGTTTTTTATATGCAGGTATTTTAATCGATATCATCGTGCCACTTTTTGGTCGTAAATATCTCATTAAGAGTCCCGTAAATAGCGAGCATCTCATTGAAAGATTTAGCCAGTTTACAACGATTTTATTTGGTGAAATGCTTGTCAGTACTATTGTGATCATTCAACCGCATCCGGGAGAATGGGAAAATATATTGTACGGCGCGTTATTTTTCATTTTAATTATTTCGATGGGCTGGCAATACTTTGATAACTTAGATTTTAAAGTGAATAAAACGACGCAGGCTACCGGCCACCGAATTATTTATGGCCATTTATTCATTTTAATGGCAATTAGTATGATTACTATTTCCGTTCGCCTTTTATTTGAGGCAAAAATGAATACGGTATTTATTCTTGAATTTATTTTCTTTGCTATGCTAATGTATGTAGTTGCTACTTTATTTGTATTCCATCCGTTTCGTGAGGCAAATGTAAAATTAAAAAAGCATTATTTTTTAATACTTCTAATCTTTTTACTATGCTTTATCGTTATGATTTTCATTAATAGTATCGCCATTTCAAACTTTTTTATTTTAATGATGATGGTTTTATTTTTCGTCTTGTACGCAGTTATTTCATTAAAATAGCGGCTGAAAATGAAGTTTACTGACAGCATCAATAATATCAGCCAGTCGACGGTATTGTTCCGGTGACTGGCTGTTTCGTTTCATATAAAATTGTAGACTCATTTTCTTGTGAATAGCTGTGCAATAACAGACACCTCATACAAAATTAATACCTCTCTAAAAAAAACGCACAAAAAAGCCACCACAACAATCCGCAAGCGAACCATTAGGTAGCCTTGATTTCATTATTTATCTTGGAACTTGTTCATTTGCGACATCATTTGACGTACTTGCTTTTCAGATGGTTTGCGTCCCATTTGTGCCATCATTACACGAATCATTTGTTCGTTAATAGGTGGGTTCTCTTTTAAATACTTCATCATATATTGTCGAGCTGCGTAGAAACCGATTGCAACACCCGCGATTAAAGCAATAATAATACCTAAAATCCATGCCCATGTCATAACTTGTCCAACCTCCTCCGCTACCTATGTACCGAGAAAAACTCTCCATGAAGGATTATACACTAAAAAGAATAGTCTTTCTATATATTTAATTTGAACAATTTAGGCTTACTCACCCTCAGCCTCTAGACCTAGTTGAAAATACAATTACAGGTCGTTATGAAAGAGTTGCATACACGGTACTATTAAGACATCAAATACGAGGAGGAACAATACAATGAAGAAGTTTTTCTTATATTCAGCAGGCTTTGTAGCAGCGATTATCGCGTTTGGTTTATTAGCACCGGTTGCTGGATTACTAGTATCAGGCTTACTACTTGCAGCAGGCTTACATTATTACACAGAAAGCACAAGTACTTTTGGAAAAGTAATGAGCTTAGTTGTCGCACTTGCTGGTTTAATAAGCGCATTATCAAACATCCCAGGCTTTATCGGCTTAGTCGCAATCGGAATTGTATTCTACATTTACAAAGCACGTAATAACGAAAAGGTCGAAATTCTCTCTAAAAAAGAAGACGATCCGTTTACAAATTTCGAACGCGAATGGGCTAACTTAAACAAATAATAAGGAGTGAATGCATAATGAAAAATTTATTAACAAAGTTCAAATACTCAATTCAAGCAGACTTACACGAATTATTCGATAAGAAGGTAGAAAAAAATCCAATCAAAATGTTAAACCAATACATTCGTGAAGCAGAGAAACAAACAGAAGAAACAGGTAAATTACTGGCACGCCAAGGTCAACTGAAAAAAGAGTTAGAAGTACAATTTTCACAAACAATTGATATGCTTGAAAAACGCGAATCACAATTAACAATTGCACAAAGCACAGAAGAAGCTGAATTAATTGCCTTTGCACAAGATGAAGTAGCTGCCTATACTACACGCAAACAAGCATTACTAACAAGTATTGATGCAGCAAACAACGAATACTTCGCACTTGAGCGTAAATTCGAAACAATGAAGCATAAAATTAAAGACATGAAAGTACGCCAACTGCAATTAATGGGTAAAGAAAATGTCGTACGTGCCAACTATCAAATGGATAAAGTGTTAACAACAAATAATGCCGATAATTTTGATGAGCTATCAAGCTATATTGACGACTTATCACAAAACATCGAGCGTAAATATGAAGTCACATCATTTGAAGCGCGTTTAGCACAATTAGAAAAAGAGCAAAAACTAATCGATCAACCAAAATAATGGTATAATAGAGCAAATATACTAGCGCTTTAGCTAAACTAAGAGTGTCCCCCACTTATAGAAGTGGAGGACTTCTGTACCTGTCGCTTTGCTTATGGTACAAAAAGATTTTGCTGAATCAAGTTCAAGGAGAAAGCCTTAAAGTGCTTTCTCCATTTTGTACGTTTAAGGAGGGACATCATGCCGAAGATTACAACCGATCACCTTGCTATCATTGTGATTTGCTTTGCCCTTGTCGTGTTAATCGAATTGACATTATTCAATAATGGTACGGTGTTTTTACTGATTATTGGTGCAGCCCTATTGTATTTTAGCTTTAAAAAGAAAAAGCAATACTTACTATGGGCTGGACTTTTCTTTTTATTTTTAGCTGTCATTAACATTTGGACATTGCGCCTACTGATTATTGGTACTCTAATTTTTTTACTGTATCAATATTTAACGAAAAAAGAGCAAGTACTAGAAATCAAAAAACATATAACGTCTATTGCGCAGCAAAATCAGTTAATCGGTACTACAAATGCACCAACAGAAAGCTATCAGTGGCAGGATGTGCATATACAACGTTTTATTGGAGATATAACAATTGATGCGACTGAAACCATTTTACCACCTGGAAAGTCGCTTATCGTCATTCAGCAGTCACTTGGTAAAATTCGTATTGTCGTCCCCTACGAAGTAACCGTTCAATTGAATTATTCAACACTATACGGCCAAGCGACATGTTTCAGCTATGCACCAAAACAATGTGTGAATGAGCAATTACAATTTGACGACGGCCCACAAGATGCAAAACGTATACTTGTCATCTATGTGACTACTTGGATTGGGGATGTGGAGGTGCAACGCGCATGATTGCCTTTTTAGTCCGCTTAACGATTCTCTTATTACTTTTTCTATCTTTCGCATTCAATATTTTAATTTTTTTATACGGCGCACCGCAGGAGGATACATGGCGCTTTTTAATAGATAATCGCGAATTTGATCTGCCTCTCGCTGCAATAATGGTCATTGTCGCAGCAAGCTTTAGCTTTTTTATTGCCATTTGGATGACTATTGCCGTAAAACTAAAGGAAAATCAAACGACACGTCTTGTCAAAAAAGTGGCACAGCCAGATTTTCCTCAAAAAGTAAAACATGCAAATAGCTCTCTAAAAAAAGCATTGCATGATGCAAACGAACTGATCGAAACACAGCGTTCATCATTACAGCGCCTAGCAAGTGAAAAGGTAGAAACAAACGATGCGATTGTTCAAGAACGCCTACTTGCCGAGCGCCAGCGTTTAGCACGTGAACTACACGACTCTGTATCACAGCAGCTTTTTGCGGCATCCATGCTTCTATCTGCATTAACTGAGCAAGAAGCTAACGAACATTCACAAAAACAGCTAGCCCAAGTCGAGAAAGTCGTACAGCAAGCCCAACTTGAAATGCGCGCGTTGCTGTTACATCTACGCCCTGTCGCACTGCGCAATAAAAGCTTGGCAGAAGGATTAGAGGATTTAATTGTTGAGCTTCAAGAAAAAGTGTACTTTAATATTGACTATCAAATCGAAGAAATTACACTAGGAAAAGCCGAAGAAGACCATCTTTTCCGCATCGCCCAAGAAGCATTATCCAATACGCTACGTCATGCAAAAGCGAACGAAGTCGAGCTATTATTTATTTCGCGTGACGACTTAGCCATTTTACGCATTCAAGATAACGGCCTTGGCTTCGATAATGACGGTGATAAAACCTCCTCTTACGGCCTACGCAATATCGCAGAGCGTGCGGTAGAAATTGGTTGTTCGTATAAAATTGTATCCGTTCCAAACAAGGGGACAATTGTTGAAGTAAAAGTTCCATTAAAGAAGGAGGAACAAACAAATGATTAAAGTCGTCATTGCAGATGACCATGAAATGGTTCGAATTGGTGTAGCCGCTTACCTTTCTGCACAACCGGATATTGAAGTAATCGGAGAAGCATCGAATGGCCAAGAAGCGATAGAAAAAGCACTTTCCCTAAAGCCTGATATTGTGCTCATGGACAATGTCATGCCTATTAAAAATGGGGCACAAGCAACTGCCGAAATTTTAGCAAGCTGGCCGCAAGCAAAAGTGATGATGGTAACTAGCTTTATTGATGATGATAAGCTATATCCTGCGTTAGAAGCTGGTGCCGTAAGCTATATTTTAAAAACAAGTAATGCCAAGCAAATTGCCGATGCGATTCGTAAAACGATTGCAGGTGAAACGGTACTAGAACCCGAAGCAACAACAAAGGTCATGGCGCGTATGCGTGGAGTTGCCCCTGCATTACATGACCATTTAACAGAGCGCGAAATGGAAGTATTGCAATGTATGGCGCGCGGTTTAGCGAATCAAGAAATTGCCGAGGAATTATTTATTGCCTTAAAAACGGTAAAAACACATGTTAGTAATATTTTAAGTAAATTAGAAGTTCAAGACCGCACCCAGGCTGTTGTCTATGCGTTCCAAAATGGACTTGTAAAATAAGGAGTTGCCTTTATGAATTATACGTACGAAAACTTTGCCAAGGACGGTACTTTAACATTACTGGATCCATTATTCACATTGATGTTAATCTTCAGTGCACTATTTGTTATAATCGTACTGCGTTTTGCGATTAATCCAAAAATCATGCTATTTATTGGGACGTTTATCATCCTTCTAAGTGCACAGCTATTCTATATTTCAGGAATTTTAGTTGATGAATTGAACTTAAGCGGCTCAAAAAATGACTTTTATATGTTAATTGCCATAGTGGTAATTCAAGTTATTTGCTTAGTGATAGCGTTTGTCAAATCAAAGAAAAAATAATGAAAAGCTCACAAAACGAATTTTCGTCCTGTGAGCTTTTTTCGTTTTATTTTTGATCGCCAATCAGTGTAAATAGAGGCTGTTTGATTGCAAGTAGCTGTTCGTGTGCAGCCGTTTGTTGCTCTTTTGTAGAGGCGTCATAAAAGGCTTGCAACGCTTTGTCTGCTTCAGCATAAAAGTCATACAAGCTAACCTCACCTTTTTCCTTATTACCAAAAATATCGATAAACAGGCTTAACTGATATTGGAAATCCCTCTGCGCCATCACTAATACATGCTTGTTGTCATCTACTTGCACTTCATCATTTAAAATATACGTTTGAAAATCAACAAGATGTAAATAAGCCTTTTCGATTTCTGCTAAGTACTGCCCTTCTTTTTCATCACGCTTATTTTGATCCATCATTTGAATGAAAATGACTAAAAATAAAATAATCGTTAAATAAATCGAAATACCTTTCCATGACAAAAACTTTTTGCTCTTCATGCTGTGCCCCCGTTTAATTAAATAAATATTCCTTTAAATTTTCCAACGTTGAGTCGATACCATTTCGTAATGATATTTGGTCTTCACGACAAACTTCATTTGCTTTTTCAATCGCAATTAGCGCATTTTCTAAAAACGGCTCTGCTTGCAGATCTTTATATAACTGGGTTAATACCAGTGCCTTATTCCAATACCAACGTGCATTTTGTGGATCCAAATCAATGGCGCGTTCTATGTAAGGTAATGTATCAAACGGCGACCAACTAAAACGATTCATCGTTTGCCCTGCAAAGCCATAATATAATGCCTTATTTGGATTATGCTTTACTGTTTGCATAAAGCAATGAATACTTTCATCGTAATGATGTGCCATTAAAAATAACTGAGCTTGCACGAAAAAGGATTCCGCTTTCCGCACATCACCGGCTGTACGTGCGTCATTTTCAAGTTCTTTAATAGCTTGTGCAAATTGTGCTTCATCTTGAATCGCACGTATTTGTTCGACCTCATCTAATTCCTCATAGCTTTCATTAGCACGTTCTATACTCTGTTGAAGCTGTTCAGATGGCTGAGGGAAATTTGCGTATTCATACTTCTCGAATATTACTAAATACTGTTTTCTACTTTCATTTGTTAGATCCTGTAGTGCTGCTTTATAGCTTTTTAAAAATTGACCATCGTAAAAGTATTGCTCCATGTTCATCATAAGTCGGTTTCCCCTACCTTTTACCTTGTAATTTCAAATTCATTTATGTGAATATTCGAGGAATAATGTTCCCTCAACATCATACTATTTTAGGATTTCTACTATTCAATTGAACTATATATCGCTTTTTAGATGAAAATCTATCCAAAGTTGGCGATAATAAGTACAATCATAAGACCTAATTGTTGGTTTTATTGATATTTCATAGGAAGTTTAAACAATAGATCATAACTACACCAAATCTAGTAGCAATAATCAATTACGCTTTTGCGTAATTGCGTCCAGATTTTTTCGAGCAGGCTCGAAAAACTCCTCTAAAAAATCTGTGACATCTGCCAGAGGCTTGGGCCAACACGATGTTGGTCACTCAGGTGTTGCCGCACGACGCGGCGTCTTAGCCTGAGTTCCTCCATTCAGCCTGGGTTTGGCCCCTTGCTGAAAAGGAGACTTCTGTACCCGTCCTTTTGCTTATGGTACAAAAAGAATTTGCTGAAGCAAGTTAAAAGAGGTGGAAAATCTATGTATAATCAGATCACACTTGAGCACAGTTTATTTTTTATCAATGAGCAGTATGTCTTAGATTTCCGGCAATTAGCTGAAAAAATGAATCCCTTATTGACGATACCGATTGATAATACTAGTTATTATAATACGGAAGATATGTGGATTTCTGCATTTAATTTTTGGGTGCTATTACATCGCGAAGAAGAAGATATTATCGAGTCTTTCGATAAAATACTCTACTATTCTTCGAACCATATAATGTTTAATGCTTTGAAAAATGATTACTATATTAATTATTTCCGCTCTCATCCAGACACTACAAAAGAACATATCTATATTTTATCAATCCTACTAACAAAGCAAATAAATAATTGGTATATAAAAATCTTAAAAATCGCTAACCAGCGTCCCTTAATTAAACGCAATCAGCAATGTCACTATTATTTAATGCATTTGCAAAGTAAGGAATTATTACAACCCTTTATGAAAGATCAAGCGATACTAGTGAAAATTTTGATTCAGCATTTGAATTCTTCCAATGAATTTGAACGTCTCGTCAAAAAATGTTGTGACGAAGCAAGTTTCTTCTACCAAGACTTTCTCAATAATGAATCGTATCAAACATTATAAAAGGAGCCTGTCGTTTACAAATCGACAGGCTATTTTTATTCTTAGACAAAATTGTTGCTCGTTATTTTGAAATGGAAGCTGCTACTTCAGCAATAACAATTTCAGAGCCTAGCATCAGTGACTCGCCTTGCCCACCAGCTGGACGTTTATGTGATTCTTTAAAAGTATCGCTTTCACGCCAAACAGCAAAATCCTCTTTTGTATCCCAATACATTACAACGCTCATCTCATCATACTCTTCAAATTGAGTAGCAATTAATACTTCAACTTTTTGAAAGCCCTTAAATTGTTGTAATGGCCCTGGCTGTGCAAATTTTGGTGCCATCATTGTAGCAAATCCTTTTTTTACTTTAATACGGTTTGTTACTGTAATCATGAAAATCACTCCTCATTATTTGCTCTTCATCTTCATTTAATCATTTTCATCACTATTGCGCAATAATTCGCGCTATAATAGCAACAACGAAGCACAAAGGAAGTATGTACATGAAATTTTCAATTATCGCAACAAGTGACATACACGGACATACCGAACGTTTTTCACAGCTTGCCTCCATGATAAATAGCCGACAACCCGATCTTTTAATCGATAATGGCGATTTTTTGCAAGGGAGTCACTTAAGCTATTTTTATGAAAATATACAGCGATGTGAACATCCACAAATTAACATGGCCAATGCACTTCAATATGATGTTGCTGTATTCGGAAATCACGAATTCAATTATCCTCTTAATGCAATTGAAAGAATGCGTAGTGCATGCAATTTCCCTTGGATTGCAGCCAATATTAATGGGTTTGCTAAAGATTATGTTATTAAAGACATTCATGGAATACGCGTTGCGGTTATTGGCGTTGTGACACATTTTACACCCTTTTGGGATGAGGGCAATGCAACGAAATCATTACATTTTGAACAAGCATTTAACGCTGCGCAAAGAACCGTTAAGCATGTACGCGCAAATGAACAGGTAGATTTCGTTATTTTATGCTACCACGGTGGCTTTGAACGAGATTTACAGACCGGTCATCTGATTGATTTGCTAGAAGGCGAAAATGAGGGTTATCGCATGCTTCGTGAAATTGATGGTATTGACCTTTTCATCACTGGACATCAGCATTTAGAAATTGCTACAAAAATAAATGGTATCTCTGTCGTTCAGCCTGGAGCCAATGCTAAATGTTTTGCACAAATCGATGTCTCAATCGAGGGCGACAATATTACACATGAACCAACATTAGTTTACGTGGATGAATCATTACCTTCATTTACTGATGCTACATTTGATAGGTGGAAAAATGAAATGATTGGCGAGAGCGCATGCGATTTACAATACAGCGATTTTTTCACACCTCGCACCATGCAAACAGGTTATGTACAGCTTCTGCACGACATGCAAATGCACTATACAATGGCACAGTTATCAGTTATCGAGCTTCCGTATCATCAAAACGGTGGATTCCAAAAGCAAATTACTCGAAAAGATGTGTTACATAATTTACCGCGCCAAAATCGATTAGTAAAAATTGAAATGACGGGTGCTGAAATTCGAGAAGCACTCGAATTAAGTGCCAGTGTATTCGCTATCAATACGCAAGACAAAATCGATTTTAGTATGAATGTCCATTACCCACAGCCACAGCCTTTTGTTTATGATCTTTGGGGAGGCTTGGATTATGAAATTTGTTTAAGTCATCCTGTTGGTCAGCGAGTTGTCTCATGTGAATATAATGGACATGAAATGCAAGACAACGAAATATTTAGTGTTGTCATCAATAGCTACCGAGCAACTGGTGCACATGATTATGCTATGTTTCATAAAAATCCTATTTACGAAACTAGCGAATTTGTCCCAAAACTAATGATGGCATACATTCAAAAAAATAGCCCCATACAAACACAAGTAAAAAATCATTTCCTCATTCGGAAATGATTTTACTTTTTTCTAAAATTTTGTTTTTTCTGAAACTTTTTCCTTTTCGCTCCGTATATATTAATTAAATAAAAGGAGGTGTAACATGTTTGGGTACTCATTAGAAGTGATTTACTTAACCATTTTAATCGTCATCGGCTGCTGTACTGTTTTGTATTTATTTTTCGCTGACGTGGCAGACACTTCTTTAGACACAATCCCTATTTTCGATCCAGCAATTATTTTATCATTTATCACTTTTACAGCCGCAGCTGGATACATTTTCGAACACTTCACATCATTTACAAGCTTTATCATTTTAGTAATCGCACTTTTTATCGCGAGCATTTTTACCGCACTACTTTATTTTTTCTTACTTGTTCCACTACGCTCTGCCGAAGTTTCATTAGCCTATACTGATGAATCACTTGAAAGCCAAGTTGCTCGAGTAATTGTCCCTATTCCGTTAGACGGCTTTGGAGAAATTGTGATTGAAGGGGTAAATGGCATTATTTCAAAACGAGCAGCTAGTTTTCACAATTTAGAAATTCCTTATAATACCCACGTTTTAATCATTGAAGTTCGTGAAGGAACAGCTTTTGTAGCAATCTATGAAAACGAAGAATTTACATTTTAATATTCGAGGAGGATGTTTATGTTAGGTACACTTATTGCCATTGGCGTTGTCTTATTCTTAATTCTTGCTATTGTAGCGGTCTATATTATGAAATACCGCACAGCAGGTCCAGATGAAGCACTTATTGTTACGGGTAGCTATTTAGGAAATAACAATGTACATACCGATGAATCGGGCAATCGCATTAAAATTATCCGCGGTGGTGGTACATTTGTATTCCCTGTTTTCCAACAAGCAAGACCTTTAAGCTTACTATCAAGTAAACTTGAAGTAACTACTCCTGAAGTTTATACAGAGCAAGGCGTACCTGTTATGGCAGATGGAACAGCAATTATTAAAATCGGCGGGTCCATTTCTGAAATTGCTACAGCTGCTGAACAATTTTTAGGTAAAGATAAGCACGAGCGTGAAGGCGAGGCTCGTGAAGTATTAGAAGGGCATTTGCGTTCAATCCTTGGCTCAATGACCGTTGAGGAAATTTATAAAAATCGTGATAAATTCTCGCAAGAAGTACAACGTGTCGCCTCTCAGGATTTAGCGAAAATGGGCTTAATCATCGTTTCGTTTACGATTAAAGATGTACGTGATAAAAATGGCTACTTAGAGTCTCTCGGAAAGCCGCGTATTGCACAAGTGAAGCGTGATGCGGATATCGCTACAGCTGAAGCGGATAAGGAAACACGTATTAAACGTGCGCAAGCAGCTCAAGAGGCTCAAAAAGCAGAACTAGCCCGTGCTACTGAAATTGCCGAGGCAGAAAAAGATAATCAATTAAAAGTAGCAGAATATCGTCGTGAGCAAGATATTGCAAAAGCCCGTGCTGACCAAGCTTATGAATTAGAAACAGCTCGTGCAAAGCAAGAAGTAACCGAACAGGAAATGCAAATTCAAATCATCGAACGTCAAAAGCAAATTGAATTAGAAGAACGTGAAATTTTACGTCGTGAACGTCAATATGATTCAGAAGTTAAGAAAAAGGCCGATGCTGAGCGCTATGCGATTGAGCAACGTGCCATTGCCGAAAAATCGAAGCAATTGGCTCAAGCTGACGCAGATAAATACCGTATTGAAATGCAAGCACAAGCTGATGCAGAGCGCATTCGCTTAGATGGTATAGCAAAAGCCGATGCTGAGCGCGCACAAGGTACAGCTGATGCAGAAATTATTCGCCTTCGTGGTTTAGCCGAAGCCGAAGCAAAACAAAAAATCGCAGAAGCCTTTGAGCAATTTGGTCAAGCGGCTGTCCTTGATATGATCGTGAAAATGTTACCAGAATACGCAAAACAAATTGCAAGCCCATTATCAAATATTGATAAGATTACAGTCGTTGATACAGGTAGTGGCGCAAATGGCGGTGCTGGCAAAGTTACGGGCTACGCTACAGATTTAATGGCTGGTTTGCAAGAAACGTTAAAAGCATCATCTGGAATTGATGTGAAGAATTTAATCGAAACGTATGTCGGAAAAAATACTTTGGAACGATCCACTTCTGTTCCACATGAAGTATTTTCACAAGTTGAGGAATTAGTGAAGTAATAAGAAACAACAGGACTGTGCTAAAAGTGAAATTTCATTAGCAAAGGGCTTGTTACTTTATTAGAAAATTCACACCTTATGAATTGATTGAAGTGCAGGGAAAAATAAAGAATAACGCCACGAGCTAATACTAGCGCTCGTGGCGTTACTTTTATGTTATAGCTTAATCGTCCAACCAAATGGATCTTCTAATGTACCATATTGAATACCTAATAATGTATCATATAGCATTTGCGTTACTTCCCCGATTTGTCCATCATTGATAGCAATAATTTCATCTAACCATTTCAGCTCACCTACAGGAGAAATAACAGCTGCTGTACCTGTGCCAAATACTTCCTCAAGCGTACCGTTTTTCGCTGCAGTTAATACTTCCTCAAACGCAATCGCACGCTCTTCTACTGGGATGTTTTTCGATTTTAACACTTGAATCATCGAGTCGCGTGTAATCCCTGGTAGAATACTGCCGTTTAATGCTGGTGTAATCACTTTACCATCAATTTTGAAGAAGATATTCATGCTTCCTACTTCTTCAACATATTTATTTTCCTTACCATCTAGCCAAAGTGTCTGTGAGTAGCCTTGTTGTGCCGCTAATTCAGAACCTTTTAAACTTGACGCATAGTTACCTGCTGTTTTTGCTTCACCTGTACCACCTACTACAGCGCGTACATAATGCTGCTCTACTAAAATTTTCACCGGATTAATGCCTTCTTTATAATAAGAGCCTACCGGCGACATAATAATCATAAATTTATAGTTCTTTGCAGGATTTACGCCTAAATATGGCTCAGTCGCAATAATAAATGGACGAATATATAGTGATGTACCTGGTGAAGAAGGAACCCATTCACGATCCACACGAATTAATTCTTTTAACGCATGTAATGCTAGTTCCTCGTCAATTGCTGGGATACATAGGCGCGCATTTGAATCATTTAAGCGTTTGAAATTGCGGTCTGGACGGAATAATTGTACTTCCCCATCTTCTGTCAAATATGCCTTTAAGCCTTCAAATACCGCTTGACCATAATGGAATACCATTGCAGCCGGGCTTAATTCGATTGGAGCATATGCGGTAATTGTTGGGTTTACCCAGCCTTGCCCTTCCACATAGTCCATCACAAACATATGATCTGTAAATACTTGACCAAAGCCAAGCTGATCAGCAGGCGTTTTCTCTTTTTTATTTGTTATTAACTTCGTTGAAATTTGATACGTTGTCATTGTTCATGCTCCTTAACTAAAAATAGATTGATACACTCTATCATACCACTTTATTTTTAGAAAATTTATAATTTTGTAATATTTATTCAAAATATTTTTTTAGAGCAGTAATTTCATATATTGGCGCAGAGATTTTCTCTTTAAATGACTGTATATTTTGGTATTGTACCGCGACTAGTACTGCACAGGATGGCCCAGCAGAAGTATGTAACTCCACATTACTTGTATAGCCATTGCCGATAAAGCGTTCGATTTCCGTTGCAATACCCTTCGACCCAGTTGGCCAAATTGCTGCAATGGTTTCATCTACTAAGCCCTCATAAAGCTCATGTAATTTTGCTACTTTATTTGGATTAGCTAACACATCATTTCCAACAAGTGGCTCGCCTACAACAAAAAATGCACAGTCTTGTATCGTGCGTTGAAATTTTTTCTGACCAATAATCGTTAAAGACACGGCCGATTGTAGCGCTTGAAAATTGGACTCACTCGAACCAGTAAGCGGTGGCATGGCAAGCTTCATTTCGTCAAAGGCACGTTGAAAGCCCTGTTCGTAACTTGCCCAAACCTCATCACCCGAAAAATTGGCCATTAATAATTGAATTGGCTTAGCGCCTGCACAAAGCTGTTCTAATATTGCTGTACGCGCAGTGAAATAGGCAGTAATTTCGTCTGGTACGTGCACTGCGTCCAAATCTTTACTACCAATACAGCCCGAATTATCAATCGTCACGATGAAATCATTCACTTCAATTGCATTTCTCATGCATTCACCCCAACACGATGAATTACGGTTTTAAGAACTGGCATGACAACCGCCGCAATCGCAACATTGATTACAGTCGCAATGAATAATGAAGGCAATGCACCGATATAAAACGCTGGCGAAATTAAGAAATAAAACGGTAACGGTGAAATAATGCCATTCGCTACAATCGCAAAAACCCATTTCAAAAAGTGATACTCTTTTCGATGTAACCAGGCAAAAACAGCTACAATAACAAACATCTCAATCGCAATTAAAACATGAAATACGCCAAGTGGAAATCCTGAAGTTAACCCTGTTGCAATATGTCCAAACGCACCTGCTGCTCCTGCAAAAACAGGTGGTAAAAAAACCGCGCTAATAAAAGCCGGGGCCGAATCAAGTGCCGCAGTTGTAATCATTCCTACTGGCACTTTAATCATGCTGCCAATCACACAAATTGCGGCAATTAAAGCCGTTAAAATAATTAGTCGTAATTTATTTTTCTCCATAACTATCTCCTTTTAGTTGCTGAGGAATTCCATACCATACGCGCGTTACTGCGTCGGCGTGCGCACATAGTAATTGATACAAACGTCCACATGTATCTCGTAATTGACGTGCCTCTTTCTCTATTGGTACAATACCACGGCTCGTATCAGTACATATACAGTACAATAAATTATTTTGTGCCAGATGTTCAATTTGCTCAAATATTTCCTGCGCAATAATTTGTTCGGGTTGATTTAAAAAAGGTGCAATGATTTTTTCAAATTCACTAATAACAAGTACTTTTCCTGCATTTTCATACGATGAATCGGGTATTATCCCTTCAAAAAACACTGTATCTCTTTGTTTGAATTTTAAGATTTCTCTTTCTACATACGCACGTTTCCCGTTATGTGCGCCTCCGAGTATGACGTGCATTTCGTACCTCCTATAAAATCCTCAAGTGTTGCCCATTGTAACGTATAAATGGTCCGATGATTGGCCATCACTTGTTGAAATGTTTTTTCTTTAAGTCCAAATTGCGAAAGAAGTATTCGAATAACGCCACCATGCACAATGAAAGTGTAGTCTTGTTGCGCTTCAACGATTTGCATAAACGT
Organism: Solibacillus daqui; assembly: GCF_028747805.1. Classification (NCBI taxonomy): domain Bacteria; kingdom Bacillati; phylum Bacillota; class Bacilli; order Caryophanales; family Caryophanaceae; genus Solibacillus; species Solibacillus daqui. The sequence continues at coordinate 1,175,580 of NZ_CP114887.1, read as the reverse complement.
CTGAACTACTCTCTGCTTAAATTGTTCAAAGCTTTCACCATTTGGCGGTGTTACATTGTACGGATCATCAATCCATGCACGATACATTTTATTATGTTGTAATTCTTCATACGTCTTCATTTCAAAGTCGCCAAAATGAAGCTCACGTAAACTTTGGTATGCTTTAAATTTTGCCTGCGGGAAATAGCGATTGGCAGTTTGTTCACAGCGCATTAAATCACTACCATAGACAATGTCTGGCTGCAAAATCGGTCTCATATTTACATTTTCAACAATTGGCTCATCCGTCCAGCCGATATATTTGCGCTTTATATTAGCATCCGTTTTTTCATGCCGAATTAAATGCACAGTAACACTGTTAGCCATAAAACAACCTCCAAGCTTTCACCTAATGCACCGAGTAAATCACCACTCATACCCCCAAAATTCCGATACGACCATTTACGGTAAATTACAACTACAGCTAGCATTATGGCTACTAAAATAAAGAAGCTATAAATCCCAGTATATATCAGCGCCGCACTCAGTAGTGTAAACAGCACTGCACTATAAATAATGAGCTGCTTTCTTACTACCTGCTCTTTAAAATAGGCGGCTAAACCTGTTTGTTTCGACGTATTCATTGTTACAAAATACACAAGCATCCCGATGCGCGCAATATATGGAATAATGACAATATACACAAGCATTGCTAGCTGCCCTTGTGCTAGTGTTTCATAAACAAAACCAAGCTTCAACAAAAGTAATGATACAATCCCTAACACACCAAAAGCGCCTGTGCGAGGATCATCTAGCACTTGCAATCGCTTATCTTTATCACCATATGAAAAAAAGGCATCACACATATCGATAAAGCCATCTAAATGTAACCCACCAGTAAAAATAACCATGCCAATTACAAGTAAAATCGACAATAATAAATTGGATATATCGCTATAGCTAACAAGTAAATACGCACCACAGCTTATCATTGCACCAATTACTAAACCAACGAGCGGTAAACTCGCATACATCCACGTAATCGAGCTTTTATTCATATCTAATTGCTTTTTTATCGGTATGAAAGAAAAAAACTGCCACGCTAATAAGAAACCTTGACTTGCATTTTTCAACCTGCTCACCCCCTATTTCCATCGTTGTACAAGTTGAAACTGTACTTCATAAGCTTCATGGCTATGCTGCACAAGCCATTGATGCAAGTTTCCTAACAACTTGCGATATAAATTCACTTCCTCATATTTTGAAGGCAGCTCGTCTAATACTTCATTCGATACAACTATTATTGTAGCACCTTGTACTTGCCAATTTTGCAATTGCTTTTGTAGGGATTCGATGCAGTTATTGATATATTCGCTACGATTTTTTTGCTGTTCACTTAAATAGAGCACATTTGAAAGCCATGTCGTAACACATTCAAATAATACAACATCATTAGATGATAATTGATTGATTTGTTGAGGTATTTCCACTTGCATTTCCACTGTTGTCCATTTGATTTCTTGCTGTATGCGATCTTGCTGATGTCGTATAATTCGCTTTTTCATTTCTTCGTCAAACGCGGCACCCGTTGCAAAATAGTAATAATGTTTTTCGTCCCCCAAAGCTAGGGCACGTTGCTCGGCATAGGCACTTTTACCACTACGTACTCCGCCAGTTATAAAGATCATTGTAGTCCACCTTTGCAAATAATTAAAAGAACACACCTACAATCAGGCATGTTCTATTATTATAAGCCTATTTAAATAATTCTGGGTATACGGCTTCTGCCATAATTTCTACCGCTTCACCTATACGTGGCCCCGGGCGAGACATAACATCTCCATCTACTAACACAACAGCCTTATCTGAAACTGCCTGAATTTGATCCCAGCCTGCACGACCTAAAATTTCATCCACTGCATTTTCCATATAAGTTGCTGGAGTAATAATTACTTCTGGATTACGTGTAATTACATCTTCTTCTGTTACGCTTAACCAGCTATTTTGGTCTGCGAAAATATTTTCAACACCGGCTGTATTCATAATTTCTTGTTGGAATGTATCGCTACCAGTTGTCCAAATGTCTGGAGCTGGTGATACTTCATAGTACACTTTTTTCTTTGCATCTACAGTATTTGTTTTCTCTTGAACTGCTGCAATTTGTCCTTTAATGTCTGCTACGACTTCATTTCCCTTTTCCTCAACGCCCATTACTTCAGAAAGCTGAATGATATCTGTGTAGACATCGTCAAATGATGTAGCTGAAGCGATGACAAACACCTTTAAGCCCGTGTCTTCTAACTGTGCAATTTGTGCCTCATCACCGGCTGTGTAAGCTACGACTACGTCTGGATTTAACTCAACGATACGTTCTGCGTTAATGACTGTTGACGTAGAAACACGTTCGATTTTTTGTGCCGCTTCTGGATATGTATCATAGTCTGTTGCACCAACAATTTGAGCACCGACACCTAATTCAAATAAAATTTCTGTATTACTTGGCTGTAATGATACGATTGTTTCTGGTACTTCCTCGAAAGTTACTTCAATACCGCGGTCATCTACAACTGTGTAGGGACCATCTGCCTCAGTTTGCTTAACTGGATCTTTTGATGCTTTTTCTTCGTCTGCTCCACATGCTGCTAAAAGTAGTGCTGCTGCAACAGGTGCAACCCATTTCATTTTAAAGTTCATTGTTTTGCTCCTTTTTCTTTTTCATTGGATATGATTTTGAGGTAAAGACAATTTCATCACATTCGTGTTGCTTGTTCATGTACACAGCCATCACAAACAATACATTGGCAAGTAAGCCTAAAAAGTCGAATAAAATTTCAGGAACATCTCTTTCCTCACTTACTTTATGTAATGCGCGATATGATTTTTTCGCTTCACTACGGCAAATATGAAGACGAGCCGCGCTTTCCACCCCTTGAGGTAATAAAAACTGCTGAATGGCTTCTTTTACTTCACTCACATAAAAATCATAACGATCGCTTAACCACTTTAAGTCATCTTCTGTAATCGCTAATTTTCCGCGCACTGAACCATTTACGTGATAAGCAAGCGGTTGTATGAGACGTAAATCTTCTAATACAATCCGACCGCGTTCATCATCCACTAATGTCGGAATAACTGCACCAATACGTGTCGTTAGTGAATCTGTACGAATTTCATAATCAACACAACTCGATTTTTCACGCATGAATGGATAGCACGAATAACGAATATCCTTCTTCAACTTTCTCAACCTCACTTCAAATTCATTGCTCTTTGAAATTTTAAATGGCATGAAAAAAGCCACCCAGAAAATGGATGGCTTCATAAAATCAAAAAGGTATATTTAAAAACGCTCATTTGATGTATGGCTGCCGTACATTCTCTTTATTTCCGAAGAGGTGTGTTACGATCAGAAAAAGATTGGTCTCCTGGCTTCGCGCTTCACTTTAAACATAAGCACCTTCCCGCTTTTAGCAGTGGTATTTTGCTTACTTTCATCTACGCTTACAGTTACGGATATAGCTTCGGATTTACACCGAATTCCCATTTATGCACTAGGCATCTCTTTCTTGCAAACTATTCAATTTGTAAAGTTTACTTTATCATACTGATGAAATTATGCAAATAGTTTTTAAATTCACATCGATTTCATGGATTAAAACATAAAATTTATACCTTTATAAGCAGCTCGGGCATTTTCCATATATTTCGAATTTATGAGCTTCTATTGCATAACCTGGCAGCTTTTCTCCAAGCATCTCCATCGGACACAGTGATAATTCCTTCACATTCCCACAATCGCGACAAATAAAATGATGATGGTGATGATCCGATTCACAATGCATGCGGAAATTACGTTCACCATTTAGCTCGGTTTCTTCTAAAATATCTAATTCAACAAACGTTGCTAAGTTACGATAAATCGTATCAAAGCTCATGCCTGGGAAGTCTTTTTTCAGCACTTGCAGTAAATCACGGGCAGTCAAATATTTATCCGTAGCCGCAAACATACCCAAAATTAACTCTCGTTTATCTGTTTTTTTATAGCCATTGTCTTTTAATATTTCCCACGCGCGTGTTGTATTCACTGTGCTTCTTCCCCTTCCACCTTAGTTGATAATTTTAAAACCATTTTTTTAATGATAATGACAAATAATAGAATGATAATTGAAGTTACGACAATCGTACCACCTGGCGCTAAATTTAAATAAAATGCACTCACTAAACCTATTAATACCGCAAGTTCACCAAATACAATCGCTAAAATAATCGCCTGTTTAAAGCCATGTGCTAAACGCATTGCTGCTGCTACCGGTAATGTCATTAAGCTAGATACTAACAATATCCCAACAATACGCATGCTAGCTGCAATGACAAGTGCCACAACAACCATAAATAACAAATGAATCCATTTTGCCGGCAACCCACTTGCTTTTGCATATTCTTCGTCAAAAGATAGAACGAATAATTCTTTGAAAAATAATACTAAGAATATCACCACGACAATCGCAATCGCAATGACAACAAATAAATCCTGTCTCGAAACAGCAGATACCGAGCCGAATAAATAGCTCATTAAATCTGTATTAAAGCCACTTGCTAGTGAAATTAAAATCGCACTAACCCCGATACCACCCGACATAATAATTGGAATTGCAAGCTCTTCATAGTGCTTATACAAACGTCGCAAGCGCTCGATTAAGATTGAACCACTTACCGACGCAACAATTCCTAAGTAAATCGGATTAAGCAGCGCCAAACCGGCAAAAGACTGACTTATGTAAAGACTTCCAGCAATGCCTGCAAGCGTTACATGTGACAGCGCATCCGCGATTAGCGACAGACGACGAACAACAATAAATACTCCCAGTAACGGGGCAATGACACCAATAATGAGCCCTGAGAAAAAGGCGTTTTGTAAAAATTCATAGTTTAATATTGCTTCGATCATAATGGCCTACTCCTCTTAATGAATCTTTCGAACAGTGTGACCGTTCCAGCTTTCAATCTGTTCTTCCGAAATCGTATCAAAATCATTTTTATAACCGTGGAAATGAATTGTTTGATTTAAGCATGCCACGTGGCTTACACGGTCTGATACGGTATCGACATCATGTGTTACTAAAATCATAGTCATTTTATGATGCCTATTTAAATGAGCGAGCATATCATAAAATGCTTGCACGTTTTCACGGTCAATCCCAACAGTTGGCTCGTCTAAAATAAGTAGCTTTGGATCAGCTACTAATGCGCGCGCAATAAATACACGCTGCTGCTGTCCTCCTGAAAGCTGTCCAATATTCCGCTTCATAAATTGCTCCATGCCAACATCTTTCAAGGCCGCCTTCACTAAAAGGTCTGCATCTTTTGGATAACGCTTAAACAGTCCAACCTTTTGTGATAAGCCACTTTTTACTACTTCTTCAACAGTTGCCGGAAAACCAGAGTTAAAGGCATTAGATTTCTGTGACACATAGCCAATCCATTCGCGGTGTTTAAACTGGTTTGCTGGCTCATCAAATAATTTAATTTCCCCAGACATCGGCTTTAATAACCCTAAAATCAATTTTAATAGCGTCGATTTACCAGAGCCATTTTGACCGATTAACGCCAAAAAATCGCCCTCATTCACGCGTAAAGAAATGTTTTTTAATACTTGTGTGTATTCATATTGAAAGGAAACATCCTTCAATTCAATCAATGGTTTGTTCATTTTTTTCGCTTCTTTCTAATTCAAAATCATTACGATTTACATCAAATTAGTATAGTAGACTTTTTTTACAATGTAAAGGAAAAAAACTTTAAAGGAGAGCTATAATGAGGAATTTGGAATTGTTAAATAGATTGCAACAAATGAATGATGAACAGCTTCAGCAATTCGCCAAAAAAAATGATATTGAATTAACATTGGAGGAAATTAAAAAGCTACGTAAAATCATGAAGCACGCCAATATTAGCTGGGCAATTACCGGTATTCCCAATGAAGTATTACAAAAATTGCATAAGTTACTTGGTGAACAGCGCTATAAAAAATTAATGAGGCTAGTTGGGATTTAATTCATAAACCCCAACATTATAAAAGTTCAATTTATAAGGAAATCAATGAAAAAAAATCATTTAAATGCACATACTTCAATATAACACCGTTTATTATCTGTCAGTTTCTTGAAATTCTATCACAACTATCTTTTCTGTATCCGTTACAAACACGATGCTTACAAATACACCAAATTCTTTGTCGCCCTTTTTTAACCATAATTTAAACTTTTCAATCGTTACGATTCCTTTTATTTCCCTTCCTTGATGCAAATAATCGATTATTTTTGCACCAGGATATCTTTTTTGAGTTTCTTCCATGGCGAGTATGCCCCACTTCGCATAAGCAGGTGCTTCTTGCTGGGCATGAACTATCGGTAGCGTGTTTAACGGCATAAATAAAGCCGTTATTAAAACAATACGTACTCCAATTTTTTTGAATTTCATTGATCTTCTCACCTCATTTATAGTTTGTGCAACTTAGGGGAAATCAATCGATAACAAGTACGCTATTTTCTGGATGTTAATACGATGCTATTGCTTGAATATAGGTATGTAAAGTGCGCTAAGCAAATGAAATAACAACAAAAATAGATGCTCCTGAAGTTTTACCTTTCACTTCTTGAAGCATCTATTTTCTAACCATTTTTATTTACTGCTTAGGTTTTTGAACATTATTATGAATTACTGCGTTGAATTCTGGTGCATATTCTTCACGTTTGTTGTTAGTTTTAGGCTTATCATCTTTCTTTTTCTTTTTAAAGCTTGTTTTACCTTTCTTCGCCATTGCTTGTCCACCTCCATAATTTAATCAATAACGCATAGTGTTATGAGATCCTGATTTTTTACAAAAGATAGGTTTGGCTATTTATTTTTATTGGATTGTTGATGTTTGTCATGATTCGTTTTATTATTTGCATTTTTGAGTTTGGCATCAAATTCTGCTGAGAATTCTTCGTTTAGATTATCATTAGGGTTGTTATTATTACTATTGCTGGCATCTAAATCTTTGTTTTTGTAGGTACCAAAAGGATTATGCGTTCTTGCATTCATTGTCTTCTTGCTGTTTCGATTGTTATGATTGCCGTTTTTATTTCCCATTGATGTTCACCTCCCACTATGTAATGTGCACAAGTGAGGAGGTTTTATGCTTCAAGGTTTTTCAATTCAACGGGAATGGAACTCAGAATTGCACCTGATACAGAACAATCTAACCTCCATCCTCGGTGCAAAGTGAACGATTACTTTTCGTTTTTCCACAAGAAATGCATACAATTACGATAACGCCTGCAATTCTCTTAGCACCATTGCCCGTAACTCTTCATTGCTAATTGTTTTACCACGATATGTATGGCTATTGCTCGCACGCTTCAACGCAAATACTTTTTTAATACCCGCGATATTGACGCCTTCTTCCAATAGCTCTTGAATTTCTAATAATTCATCGACGTTTTGGAGCGAAAATATACGACGATTGCCATCAGTACGCATTGGCTCCACTAATTCATGCTCCTCATAGTAGCGAATTTGTCGAGCTGATAAATTCGTAATTTGCATCACCGTACGAATTGGTAAAATTGGCATTGCTTTTCGATAATCTTTGTTCATCGTATTTCTCCCCGCCTTCCTGTTATCTACTAATAAAATTACAACAGGAAGACGTTATACAACAATAATTTATTTCTCGTTATTACATATCGTTTTTAGAAGAATTTTATCGAATTTTGATATAAAGCGCCAAATCAACGTTAAAGCTGGCTTACTACCTTGCTAATTATGACAATTTTTAATCATTTGCAATGCATTCTGTTATTGCTAGCTCGATTGCAGCTTGTAAATCCACCTGTGACCAACCTGCAATACGTCCATTTTGAATGGCTAATTCAAACGAAGCAGGAATATGAATAAAGCCCGTTGCTTGAACAGTGCAGTGAGATTTTGCATAATGTAATCCTTCATACATGATGTTATTACATAAATACGTACCAGCAGAATTTGAAATCGCTGCTGGGTAGCCTGCTTCATTTAAACGATTGACGATATTACGGATTGGCAATGTTGAAAAATAAGCAGCGTCTCCATCTTCATGAATTGGTGCATCTACAAATGCAACACCACTATTATCCTTCTCGCCATCCTTGACATTAATTGCGACACGCTCAGGCATTATGCGTGTGTTGCCGGCTGCTAAGCCTAATGAAATAATGATGGTCGGCTGTACTTCCTTTATCAAAGCTAAAAACTGTTGTGGTGCTTGTTTAAAGTCAACCGATAACACGCTGCCAATCACTTCATAATCCCCAAATACTTTGCCATTTAGTCCCTCTACGATATCCTTTGTTGGATTAATTGGATTCGACAAGAATGGTTCGAAACCAGTTAATAAAATCTTCTGCATACTTATTTACCTACCTTATAAATTTTTTACAAGCTCCGTCACTGTACGATCAATGTACGTTATTCCATTCGCTTTATTTTCTAATAGAATAGAGAAAATATATTGCTTACCACTATTCCCCTTAATATAACCTGATAATGTGTAGACATTAGGAATATAGCCCGTTTTTGCAAAAACACGGTTTTGTAAGTTTGTTGCCGTTAACCGTTTTCGCAATGTACCGCCCACCATACGCTCACTATTTCCCGCCACTGGAAGCGAGTTAAAGTACGTGTTAAAATATGACTCTTGCTGCACGGCAAATAATAACTGCGATAAACCGTTTGACGTTACTCGATTTGAATTAGCCAAACCAGATCCATCTACAAAGCGCCAGTTATCTACTGCCAAACCAATGGATTGACTATATGATTTCAACACTTTTGTACCTGCTGTTGTACTTCCTTCATCCAATTCTTGTCTTCCCATTGTTTTCACTAAAATATCGGCAATGCTATTATTGCTTAGCTTCATAAAAGCAGGGAATATCATTGCTAATGGCTTTGATTTGTTTGTGTACAATAATCTCGCATCATCTTTTACTGGTGCTAATACAATTTTTGAATTTGAACTAAATGTAATCCCTGATCCTTGCATAACTAATTTTATTGCTTGCATTGTGTTCACAGATGGATCTAGTAATGTAACCCATTCCTTCTTACTACTACCTTTTGGTAGATCACCCGATATGATGACTTTATTTGAATTGTAAACTCGTTCAATCTTTAAGGTGTTTTTCTGTCCATTCCTCACTGTTCTTGCTTGATTCGAAATGACCAAACCACTTAAATTCGGTTGAATTGTATAGCTTGGCTTTGAGCCAATATTGCCTGGAGTTGCATTAATAATGACGGTACTTGCATCAAAATCCTCATTTTGTGACATCGTAATTGCTGAAGTTCTTGCACCGAAATAATACGATTCATCAACCTTCTCAACTCCAACTGGTAATGTACTACCCGAAAAAGCCTTATCATCCCCTATTAAATTACCGTTTATTTTACGGATGCCTTTTTGCTTTAATATATATACAAACTCAATAAAATCTGCCTTCGTTAATGTAGGATCGCCACTGCCTTTTATGTATACATTGCCGTTGAGTACGTTATTTTGAATTTTACCATCAATATAAAGGTCAGTTGTAAAGCGATAATCCTCACCCAAAATACCTAATGCAGCCGCACCAGATACGAGCTTCATATTCGAAGCAGGGCGCATTAATTTATTTCCGTTATGCGAATAAACAATCTTCCCTGTATCAATATCACGAATTGTCACCGCAGCATCTCCTGAACCTAAATTTGAAATCACTGCACTATTAATTGATGCAAAGCTTTGCAATGGTAATGCTAAACACAAGATACTAAGTGCCAACAGCTGAATTACTTTCTTCATAAATTACCCCCACTCTAATATTTTCCATATACTATCAATTAATTATATCAAAAACTTAGTAATGAAAAGTAAAAAAACACCTTTTGCGTTAAAATAGTGCAAAAGGTGTTTATTCAAATTATCCGCGCATTTGATCGATTAGCTCTGGACGAAATTCTCCATCACGTAACATGGCGATTTCATGTTTATACGGCGCTAATTTGTTTTTCGCATCACTACCTACAAATGGCGTTTCTAAAATTTTAGGTAAGTGCATTAACTGTGGGTGATGTACGATATATTTTAATGTGTCAAAACCAATTTCACCAAAGCCAATGTTTTCATGACGGTCTTTTGCCGCACCACGTACATTTTTCGAGTCATTAATGTGTAATACTTTTAAACGATCTAAGCCGATTGTTTTGTCAAATTCATTTAACACACCATCAAAATCGTTGACGATATCATAGCCTCCATCATGAATGTGGCACGTATCCATACAAATCGAAAGACGTTCATTATTACTCACTCCATCAATAATTCGTGCTAGTTCTTCAAAGTTACGGCCAATTTCAGTACCTTTCCCTGCCATAGTTTCTAGTGCAATTTGAACTGGGTAATCTTGCGCTAATACTTCATTTAATCCTTCGACAATTTTAGCTATCCCTGCATCAACACCCGCACCCACGTGAGCACCTGGATGTAAAACGATTTGCGTAGCTTCAAGTGCCGCCGTACGTTTGATTTCTTCTTGTAGGAAGTTAACACCAAGCTCAAATGTTTCAGGCTTTGTTGTGTTTCCTAAATTAATAATATAAGGTGCATGTACAACGATATTTGACATACCGTTTTCTTGCATATGCAGTAGGCCCTTCATAATGTTTAATTCTTCGATTGGTTTACGACGCGTATTTTGAGGTGCGCCTGTGTAAATCATAAATGTATTGGCACCGTAACTTAGTGCCTCTTCACTTGAGCCAAGCAGCATTTTTTTACCGCTCATCGAAACGTGTGATCCTAATAACATCCTTTTTCCCCCTAAACAACAAACCGGCTGCATAGAGTTTTCTAAGCAGCCGTATTCGCAATTTTATTTATTTGTACGACGTTTAATACGACGTTCGCGTTTCTTGATTTTGTCCATTTCCCAACGCATATTACGTTTGTAGCCTGGTTTTACTTTCTTTGGCTTACGTACCATTGATTTGGCTTTTACATCAATTTCGTCTTCTTGACGCTCACCTTTACGGCTAGCACGTTGGTGACGGTCTTTTAATTCGGTCCATTCACCATTTTTAATGTCTTTTTGAACGAATGGAATACCCATTTTTTCAACACGTACTAATGCATCTTCATCTTCTGGATTGAATAATGTGATGGCAGTACCTTTTGAACCAGCACGTGCAGTACGACCTACACGGTGAATGAAGAACTCTAAATCTTCAGGAATTTCATAGTTAATCACGTGTGAAATTCCTTGAATATCAATACCACGTGCAGCTAAGTCTGTCGCTACGATGTATTGGAATTCTAAATCGCGAATTTGCTTCATCATTTTTTTACGATCCCGTGGAGAAAGATCCCCATGAATTTGACCTGCGCGAATGCCTTGCTCTGCTAAATAGCCAGCAACATGTTCCGCTGTTTTACGTGTGTTACAGAAAATAACCGCTAAGAACGGGTTAATACCTTTAATAACGTCCATTAAACGAGAATTACGTGATTTAGAACGTACAGGTACTAATACAAAATCAATACCTTCCGCAACCGGGCGTTTGTCATTCATATGAACATGAACTGGTGAATCCATGTATTTCTTTAAGAACGGCTTTAATTTTTCTGGAATCGTTGCTGAGAACACGAACATTTCTAATTTTTCAGGCATGTGAGAAGCAAAGCCATCAATTTCTTCAATGAACCCCATGTCGAATGCTAAATCTGCCTCATCGATTACTAAAATCGGCGCAGTGTGTACTAAAAGTGCGTTTTCTTTTACTAAGTCTTTAATACGACCTGGTGTACCGACAACAATTTGAGGTTGTGTCTTTAAACGATCGATTGTACGTTGTTTGTCCGTACCACCAATAAATAGCTTAGTCGAAATTTCTGTACCTTCTACTAATTGGTTTAACGCATCAAAAATTTGTTGCGCTAATTCACGAGTTGGTGAAGTGATTACCGCTTGTACTTCTTGTTTGTTTTCTACAATACGCTGTACGATAGGTAATAAAAAACTATGTGTTTTCCCTGTACCTGTATGCGCTTGTCCGATTGCACTCTTACCTTTTAATACGAGTGGAATTATCTCTTTTTGGATAGGTGTCGGTTCTGTAAATCCAAGTTTTGCAATGGCGTCCTGCAAAAATGGCTTGAATTGATAATCAGTATATTTTGACATTTTTCGTACCTCCTTACATCTGTCCTATTGTACCATGTTTCGTACATTTTAGTGACCATCTGCATATCATAACGATAAATAGAACTGCCGTCAAACAGTTAAGACAAAATTTTAAAAGAAATGCAACTTTTGATGACGAAATTGAGGAAGGAGCTCATTATGCGACGACCATTTTACATGCCTCCTGGGGGAATGATGCCGCAAATGCCCGTTACCCCACGCTTTCCGATGTATGCACCATATATGATGAACATGCCGATGAATGCGCGCATGCCTATGAATACTATGCCCATGAATGCTATGCCGATGAATTCTATGCCCATGAACTCTATGCCTCCCATGCCGCCACAGATGCCGGTAGCAAACGCTGCTGCTGGAACACCTCGCTTGGAAGGTTTTTTATCAGGTGCCAATAGCCTCTTTGAAAATGCGCAAAAATTCACACCTTATATCCAACAAGCAACGCCAATGCTTAAAAATCTTCCAGCCTTATGGAGAATGTACCGAGGTTTTAAAAGTTCCCCAGATATACTAGAATCTTCAACAATTGTAGCACCTGTAGAACAACCACCTAGACAGCAACGCGGATCACGTCAACCACAACAGCCAAATGAACCAAGAACACCAAAACCATCCTTACCAAAAATTTTCCAACCCCCGTTAGAATGAATCTAAAAGTGTTTTAGTAACGGTTTAGTTTTAATATTAGAAAAAATAGTTCACACCAAATAGCATGAATTATTGTGGCATCTTTATGGATACCCTTGATAAATTTATCGTTTCCCGAACCCAATGAGTAAGTGGGAGTAGTTGAAATAGCTAATAAAGTTATTTTCTTTTGAAGTAAAATAATAAGAGGATTACTACAGTTCGTGTGTAGTAATCCTCTTTCAAGTTGTTAAAAAATTATTAGATACAATTTTGACTACATGAAAGTTAATCTTGAAATAATTCAGGATTATAAATTATAAAAATATTATACAAATCATAAAACTTCCAAAAAATAAAATTAAGTATATCTCTGCCATCAAGGTAAAAATATACTTAAAACTACAGCATATTTACGTTTAGTCCCAATTTATATAGTAAATTTCCCACCATGATAACAATAGTAAATTTCAGCTTTAAGATTTTTTACTTTTCTCAAAGACTGTTCTGCTTTCTCAATATTTAAACAAAAGTGTGGATTAGCAATCACCAATTCATGATTCTCATGAACAGCTGCATCACCTGTAATTACACTTTTTAAACTTGGAAAATATAATGAAATATGCCCTGAAGTGTGCCCAGGTGTTGCTACTACTCTACATTTGTTATCTAGAATCATATCACCATCATGGACCTTTTCATCAATTGAAACATGCTTCAAATTCTTTAATTGCTGTATAAACCATTTACCAAATTCGATTTCCTCATTTTGCATGTTTTCTAGCATTTCTTCGGCTTGAACCAATCTCTCTGACTTCATTTCACCACTAATGTATATTGATTCAATTTCACTAGATATAATGTTAATCCATGGATACTTTTCTTTGAAATCATATAAGGAACCTATATGATCATCATCATAGTGGGTAATGATTATATTCTTTAAATTCTCCATTTCATATCCATTTTTTAAAATTTCATTTTCAATTAAAGTTAAAAAATTTGTATAACCTGTATCGACCAATGTTAATTCATTATTTGATATAATTAAGCTTGGATAAATATAATTTTTTTGTCCATTAAATTCAAATTCAATTGGTAGTTCTAATATCTTCATTTTCTTCCCCCATATTGCTCGATTATGAAACATTCGATGCACCTTTTTATTAAGTAAGGGTAGGCTTATTAGAAGCATAACAATCCCTAGTACTAAAAAATATAGTGGCATCGCAAGGACTGTTCCGTTATGGAAAATGCAAATACCATAGATTGTAGCGCTGACGAGTAAATAGTAACCTATGCTAAATATCGCTCCCGCAGATCCATTTGACGTCTTGAAAGTCAATGAGCGTTAAGCTTAAACAGTTTGGTAAAGCGGTCCCTGTACCAAACAAAATAATGAAGTAGCTTGGAAAATGGTAGCTTCACGAGTTTAATTTTTTCGATAATACAATCATATGTACAAGCTGCTGACCTGCTTCAAAAATAGGATGATCGTAATGATCGATAAAAAAGTTATCAATTTGGTGTGACTTGGTAAACCCACATGCCTCGTAAAATGGCATCGTTAGCGGACTATCTCCAGTCCCAACCTGCATTGTATGACCACGCTTTTTGAAATGTTCACAAACAAAATCCACCATTTGCTTGCCGTAGCCTTTACGCTGTTCGGTAGGCTTCGTCGCTAAATTTTTTAATTCAAACAATCCATTTCTTTCATGAGTTACAACACACACCGCTTTTACATCACCTTGTATGTCTTCAAAAATAAATAACTCCCCGCGCTTTAAATAACGAGCAATCATACTTTCCTGTTCATCTGCTAATAGCAGTAGATCCATATATACTTCCTTATTCTCAAACACTTGGCGAATCATTGTTCCACCCCTATTGGTTGCCCCAAATTTGACCTAGCTCTACAATTTTCAAATGCACGTCTGCTTCTGCTATTCGCTCGGTCGCCACTTCTCCAACACTATGCATACCAACACAAACACTGTGAAGAGCCTGCTCAAACATTAGACGGTCATTAATATCATTACCAAATGCAATATATTGTGACACACCTAAACGTTCAAGCCCTTTAATTTTGTTTAAATGCTGTGAAAAAATATCCAGAATTCCTTCTTCTGTATATTCAAACGTTGTAACTGGCCATGTTTTTACATGCTGCATAACATTTGTTGGCGGATTAAATAATAATACCTTGGAAAAACCCTCTAGCTCATAAATCGAGCGTTTAGTTGCCTTATTTGCACTATCAATACCTTTATACATGGGGTGATCGACACTTCCTGTATACGCATAATCCCAATCACTATCTGCCAAATACGCTAATTGATACTTTTCAACTAGCTCAATAATTTGCTTTTGAATATTTGACTGTAAAAATTCCACTTCTATATGCCCACCTACATACGTAAAAGCACCATTACTGCCAATCATGCGACAACGATGTAGAGATTCTGGAAGAACCGGCAACATATCACGAATCGGACGTGCCGATGCAAAAATGATTTCATGCCCCTGCGCTTGAATCGTATGTAATGCGTTCACAATTTTCTTATCTAACGGTGCCCCCTGAAAACAAATAGTACCATCTAAATCAAATACAAAAATCATATTTTCACCTCACACAGTAATGATACATAAAATTTTATGAATTGGAAAATTCCCTCGATTATTTGTACTTTTTGAATCAAAATTCAAGAAAAATCGGCCTGGCTTCTTTAGCAGCCTCTATAATATTAAAAATAAATTTTATATTCCGTATTGAGTCAAATAAAAAAGCTCTAATGTGCATGCAATAGAGCTATCACCTTATGCAATAACTGAGCTTTCCTCTAATTCTTTTTCAACCGCTTTTAATAACTGCTCTGCTGTTTCCTCTTCTATCAATTCACCATTAACAATTGCAAATAGCTGACACTCGCATATTTCACAATTTGATGTACAGCCTGATTCTGTGATTTCTACATCATCACGTTCCAGTAAAACATCATAAACATCGGCCGAACCAAGTGAAATATTCGTCATACAAAACTCCACTTGATTTTTTAAGTCCTTCTTTCTTTTAAAAAATGAAAATGCCATATTTCATCCCTCCAAAATACTATTGCTATCATTATACAAAACATCTAGTACAATTTTCTGTTAAAAAAGCAAAAAATCACAAAGTTTTGAACAATCAACGACTTTTCTTACGAAGCTTGCTACTAATCAATTACGCAAATACCACTATTTATTAGTAACCGAACTTTGAATAATCCTATAACGTCCTATATAATAAATATTACAGAGCTTTGAAGGGAGTTTCGTACAATGAAAGTCA
The DNA here is from genome assembly GCF_028747805.1 of Solibacillus daqui. Lineage (NCBI taxonomy): Bacteria > Bacillati > Bacillota > Bacilli > Caryophanales > Caryophanaceae > Solibacillus > Solibacillus daqui. Next base: position 1,159,380 of record NZ_CP114887.1, on the reverse strand, counting down.
TTAAAATTACCCCACGTGGTTATTGCTATGGTGTTGTAGATGCAATGGTTATCGCACGAAATGCAGCACTTGATAAAACTTTACCAAGACCAATCTACATTTTAGGTATGATTGTACACAATAAACATGTAACAGATGCATTCGAACAAGATGGAATTATCACATTAGACGGTGAAAACCGTAAAGAAATTATTGAGCAAGTTGAACAAGGGACTGTTATTTTCACTGCTCACGGTGTATCACCTGAAATCCGTGAAATTGCAAAACGTAAAGGACTTGTAGCAATTGATGCAACTTGCCCTGATGTTACGGTAACACATGATTTAATTCGTGAAAAAACAGCGGAAGGTTATGAAATTGTTTACATCGGTAAAAAGGGACACCCAGAACCAGAAGGCGCAATCGGGGTTGCTCCTGAACATGTTCACCTTGTTCAATCAACACGTGATATCGACAATTTGACATTTGTCAGTGATAAAATTTTAGTTACGAACCAAACGACAATGAGTCAATGGGACGTTGCTTTTTTAATGGATAGTTTAAAAGAAAAGTTCCCGCATATCGAAGTACACAAAGAAATTTGCTTAGCAACACAAGTTCGTCAAGAAGCGGTTGCAGAACAAGCGGGTGCCGCTGATTTATTAATCGTAGTTGGCGACCCAAAATCAAACAACTCCAATCGTTTAACACAAGTATCTGTAGAAATCGCCGGTACACCATCGTACCGTATTTCTGATATTTCAGAGTTAAAGCTAGAATGGTTTGATAATGTTGAAACGGTTGCGATTACAGCAGGTGCATCAACACCAACACCTATCGTAAAAGAAGTGCTTGCTTTCATCGAAAAGTACGACAAAAATGATCCTTCCACACATACTATCGTTCGTTCAGTAACACTCGACAAAATTCTACCGAAAATTAAAGAACCAAAGCCCGTTGAAAAAATCATGCCCCATTAATATAAAAAAAGTGTCCGAGAACTATTTCTTGGACACTTTTTTTTAATCTCTTTACTTATTCACCAAAAAAGTATTGATTTACAGGACGACCTACACTGCCGTATTGGATGTCTACACGAATCATTTTGTTTTTTTCCATATAATCCAAATAACGACGCGCTGTAACACGAGCTACTCCAATTCCTGATGCCACATCATCAGCAGATGCCCCTGTTTCACATTCCTTTAAATATATAAGCACCTTGTCCATCGTCGCGCGGTTAAAGCCTTTCGGTAAATGCTGCGATACTTTTACTAATTGCTCTGGTTCTTCATTTATTGGCTGCCACGCTTGTCCAATCATTTCATCTAGCTCGGCTTGCGATACATCACTTGCTGAAGACATCTTTTCTTTGAACTTGCGATATTGAATTAGTGCTTGCTCCATACGTTCAAACGTAAACGGCTTCATAATATAATCAAACACACCTAGATGTAAAATTTGCTGAATCGTCTGTACATCATTCGCTGCAGTCACCGTTAAACAATCCACGTTTAAATTTTCAGAACGAATTTGATGCAGTGTCTCGATACCGTCTTGCTCTGGCATAAAAATATCCATCACAACTAAATCCGGCTTCAGCGCTTTAATTTTATCGATTCCTTTTTTACCATCTGATGCCATATCCATAACTTTAAACCCTTCAACACGCTCGATAAACTGGCGATTCACTTCGCGTACCATAGGATCATCTTCTACTAGCAATACTTGAATCGTTTTCAAGTGAAAAGCCCCCTCATTAAAACTCAAATGTCAAAATAAATGTTGTCCCCTTGTTTACTTCACTTGATATTTCAATTGTTCCATTACCTTTTTTAACAATTTCATTAATTAAAAACAAACCTATTCCCCGATTAGCATTTTGCTTTGTTGAAAAACCGCTTTCCAAAATATGTTCCTGATGCTCTTGCGGTATGCCTACTCCATTATCCGATACCATAATGGCAATCATCCCATCATTATCATCAATCGAAATGAGTATTTCCTTATACTCACGTTCGACACCTACTAGTGCATCAAATGCATTTTCAATCAAATTCCCGAACAACAGTACAAAATCATGGTGGTCTAAAAGCGCTGGAAAATGGGTTAATTGACTTTCCTCGTCAATTTTCACGTCGATTCCTAGTTCTTTACCACGGCTAATTTTACTCAGTAACAGCCCCGAAATATTTTCATTATATATACGCTCGTTTAAAAATTTTGTTACTTCATCATGCTGAATTTTCACTTGAGATAAATAATCAAGCGCTTGCTGATGATGCCCTAACTGCAGTAATCCGGCGATTGTATGAAGTTTATTTTTATACTCGTGTGTTTGGATACGAAGTGCTTGTACAAACGCCTTTACACCAGTCAATTCTTCTGCAAGCTGCTTAAATTCAGTTAAATCTTTGAATACTGCAACCGCACCTACCGTTTTTCCGTTTACAAAAATGGGAATACGGTTACTTAAAATGCTATGACTATTCACATAAATTTCTTGGTTGTACACAGTGCGACCACTTTCCACAATTTCTGGCAAACGCGTATCAGGTAACACGTCAAAAATATACTTTCCTATATATTTTTTCGGATTACCCCTAACTCCTAAAATTTTGCTCGCCTTTTTATTGAAAATCGTAATAATCATATCTTTATCGACAGCGATAATTCCTTCATGCATCGCGTTGAAGGTTTCATTAAGTTCTACATATACCTTCGCAATTTCTTGAGGCTCAAGGCCAAACATCTGATGTTTAATATGGCGGCCTAATGTATGTGCACCCCAAATACTAAATAAAATAGACAGCACGACTGTTACAAAAATTTCATTTACATGTTGCTTTAATATATCTAAAAACGTAGGGAGCGCAAAGCCTACAACTACGACACCAATTTGCTTTCTTGCATCATTTAAAATAGGTACAAATGCTCGCACCATTTTCCCTTGTTCTCCTATTGCTTTTGAAATATAATAATTTTCACTAAATGCTGCGTCAATATCCGTCGAGTTGCTTTTTTGTCCAAGCTGATTTGGAGATGGATGCGATAATTTGATGCGGTCCATATTCATGACAACTATGTACTCTGCTTTATTTATTATTTTAATATCGTATATCATTTTATTAATATTGGTTTGAGCAAGCTGTAAATTATCTTGTTCTAATTGTTTTTGGATATCCGGTAAATCAGATATCGTACGTGCAACAAGCATGGCGCGCTGCCCTAATGTTTCTTCATTATTTTGCGCTAAATTACTTAATAATAATGTACCTGCAACTAAAAAGGAAAAGGCGATTATGAAAAAAGTTAGTAATACAATTTTTCCATTCATCGTTAATTGTTTTGTTTTCATTTTCCGCCTCCTTTTTGCTATATAATATAACAAACAACTTCTATTTGTAGTCAATTTTGCAAACTATTTTTAATATTCCAGAAAAAGAGGCGATTATTATGCGTTTTTATATCATTACAGCTTTTATAACAATTGCTGCACTAATTATTTCCATTTCATTTCGCTTTGATTTTTGGAATCAGCGCGATCTTCCCTATGATGATGAACAAATCGGACTTAAGGATCAAATCGTTATCAACTTTAGTCATGTTGTTGCTGAAAATACCCCAAAAGGACTTGCTGCGAGTAAATTTGCCGAGCTAATTAATGAAAAATCTAACGGCAATATGATTGTTCATATTTATCCAAACGGAATTTTATACAATGATAAAAACGAACTTGCTGCATTAAAAGAGGGTGACATCCAAATGATTGCACCAACCTTTTCAAAACTGACCGAAGAGCTCCCATCATGGCAAGTACTCGACCTACCTTTCTTATTTGAAAACAATGAACAAGTATATGAAGTGCTACATGGTCCCTTAAGTGAACAGCTTCTAAAAGAACTTGAATCTATACATATCCATGGACTTACCTTTTGGCACAATGGCTTTAAACAAATGGCAGCAAAAAATGGTCCGTTGCTAGACACTTCTGATTTCATAGGTCTAACGATGCGCTCAATGCCAAGTAAAGTACTGATTAAACAAATCCAATTACTCCATGCAGAGCCTATTGTAACGTCATTTAATGATTTGTATGCGTCGATTCAAAATGACACAATTGCCAGTCAGGAAAACACAATCTCTAACATCTACTCAAAAGGCTATTACAAGATGCACCCACATATTACACAATCTAATCATGGGATTTTGGCATATAGCGTTTTAATGAACGAAGATTTTTGGAACAGCCTAACAAAGCAACAACAACAAATAATAACGGAATCCATCAATGAGCTTCAACGCTGGCAGCATGACGAGGCAGTCAAACTCAATGCCGAAAATTTACAACAGCTTCAACGCTCTGGTCAAGCACAGCTCTATACATTAACAGAAGCACAACGTAACGAATGGAAAGAAGTACTGCAACCTATTTATCAATACTATGAGCAACAAATTTCAAAAAACTATTTAAAACAACTTCGAGAGGAACTTTCAGAAGTAAATAATTGAACATAATGAACAAAACTTCGCTACTTATCAAAATAAGTAGCTTTTTTATTTTGTTATAGTACAAATTCAATTTTAGAAACATCAGTAATATAACAACAAAACCCCCTATGTATCAATAGCTCCCGTATTTTTCGAGCAATTTTGAACAAAAAGAACGATAAGTTTTTTATTATCAAAATAAATATTTTGAATAATCATACGCTATCATTGCAAATGTAAACGTTATCATATAAGAAAATTACATTTCGCTTTACTTAACGAAAAATGCCGCTTTTCTTATGTAGATTTCTTTGAGAAATTTATACATACTTATCTACCAAATTTTTTCTAGGAGGAAGCAATCGTGAAACTATTAAAAAATCTAACTATCCAAGTTATAATCGCGATTATTTTAGGGGTAATCGTAGGGGCAATTTGGCCTGAATTTGGAGCAAGCTTAAAAATCTTAGCTGATTTATTCATCAAGTTAATTAAAATGTTAATTGCACCAATTATCTTCCTAACAGTTGTTATCGGTATTGGTGGCATGGGCGATATGAAAAAGGTTGGGAAAATCGGAGGGAAAGCATTACTTTACTTCGAAATCGTATCAACTATCGCACTTGCAATCGGTATTGTGGTTGCTGTTACTGTAAACGCAGGTGCTGGAATTGACACATCAAAAGCTGCGGATGCGGATATTTCTAAATATACAGACGCTGCGGATGCAAATAGTGAAGCTGGTTTAAGTGGGTTCATCTATGACATTATTCCAGAAAACTTCGTAGGTGCGATTGCGTCAGGTGCATTACTTCCAACATTATTTGCTGCTGTACTATTCGGTATCGCTGCTGCATCTTTAGGTGAAAAAACTCGTCCAGTTATTACGTTCTTTGAGCAAGTATCCGAAATCTTCTTCAGAATCGTAGGAATTGTAATGAAATTCTCACCAATCGGTGCATTCGGTGCAATGGCATACACAATTGGTAACTTTGGTTTAGATTCGTTAAAATCACTTGGTTTATTAATGGCAGCCGTTTATATTACAATGTTCTTATTCATTGTTATTGTATTAGGTTTAATCGCGAAATACTTCGGCTTCAACATCTTCCGTTTCATCGCATACATTAAAGAAGAAATCTTTATCGTAATTGGTACATCTTCTTCTGAATCGGCATTGCCATCAATGATGCGCAAGTTAGAAAACTATGGCTGCGGAAAGCAAGTTGTTGGTTTAGTTGTCCCTACAGGCTATTCATTTAACTTAGACGGGACTTCTATTTACTTATCAATGGCGGCATTATTCATTGCACAAGCTTACGGTGTAGATTTATCTTGGTTAGAAATTGCAACACTTCTAGGGGTATTAATGATAACATCTAAAGGGGCTGCTGGTGTAACAGGTTCTGGCTTCATCACATTAGCTGCAACACTTGCCGCATTCCCAATGGTTCCAGTTGAAGGGATTGCATTATTAATCGGGGTTGACCGCTTCATGTCAGAAGCACGTGCTGTAACCAACTTAATTGGTAATGGGGTAGCATGTGTCGTTATTTCTAAATCAGAAAATGACTTTGACGAGGAAATGGCTGCAAAAGCAATTCCTGTAAAAGCATAATTACAAAAGCTCCTCATGCATCAATGAGGGGCTTTTTTGTATTATCAATTACACCTCAGCGTAATCCCGTCCAGATTTTTTTTTAAGTTTACTTGAAAAAATCCCCTTAAAATCTGTGACATCCGCCGGGACTTAGCCTAACACGATGGTGGTCACTCAGGATTTTCCGCACGAAGTTAAATTTTCCTGTTTCTCTTTTCAAACAGTAGCTATGTTAAACTATTAGATAATTGGAAAAAATTGAGGTGAAATTTTATGCCTGATTGGTCATATCATCCATTAAAAAAAATCGCATTTTCGAAAATTGAAGCTAAAAAAAGCCGGCAATTTATCCATTATTCCATGAGTACCATAGCTTCTCTGCCAGGTGGGAAACATGTTATTGAATTTTTAGGGCACAATGCAACAAGCTCACTTTTGCATAAACAGTTAAACAACACAAATTTTAAGTCGCCCATTGGTTTGAGTGGCATGCTTGATCCTGAATTAACCGGAACCAAGGCCTTTCAAGAGCTGGGCTTTGGCTATATTGAAATTGGCCCGATTGTTTTCCGAGCACCTACTACCCAAATCGCCCCACAATGGCAGCAAAATCAGATTGCCTTTTCCACTTCAAGTGAAAAGGTAACACTAAAACGAGCATTACAGGTCGTTGTTGCAAATAAATTTCATGTGCCGCTATTTGCTCGCTTAGATGAAAGCCTATGTACAGTAGATTTACAGCGCTGTATGGAACAGCTTTCACCGTTTGTTGATGGTTTCTTTTTATATTCAAAACAGCTTGAGTTGCTTCGTTATGAAGTTGGCGTACCGATCTATCAAATTCTCTCGGCAAATCAGGTGCAGTCCTCAATTCAGCTTGCAAACTCCATATCTGGCGTTGTAATTGACGCCCCATATTCAAATAGAGGAGACCGCCTAATCGAACAAGCAGATGGGTTAAATCTACTTCAAGAAGCCGTCCAGCTCATGAAAAAGCAATTTTCAAATCTCCCAATCATTACGAATGGAGCAATAAACGCTCCTTCAGATGCGCTTATTTTAAATAAAGCGGGAGCAGATTTAATGATGCTAACAGAAGGCTATGTAAATGCAGGTCCAGGGTTACCAAAGCGAATACACGAACGGCTTTTAGTAGATAAAATGCCCTCCCATTCTACATCGCAATGGCATTGGTCCTTTCTATTTGGCCTTTCGATTTTTATTGGTGGCTTCATTGCACTCTATTTTGCACTAACAACTGTCATTTTACAGTACGATGAAAAATTTATTGGACTAACGAGTAGTCAATTATTATTAATTAATCCAAAAATAATAGCATTTATGGCACATGATCGGATGTCGCTCGCGGGGACGATGATTTCTGCAGGTATTTTGTATATGACACTAGCCTATTTTGGATTACGTCGGCAGCTTCATTGGGCGAAATTAACCTCTCATAGTGCCGCAATCATTGGCTTTTTAGGTATTTTACTATTCATCGGCTATGGTTATTTTGATTGGTTACATGGATTATTTTGGTTGGCACTTCTCCCTATCTACATTATGAGCTGGCGTGAAAGAAAGAATCTCAAAGCCAGTCCGCAAAGTTGGCATGACACAAATGACCTTGCATGGAAACGTGCTGTTTATGGACAACTTTTATTTGTCATACTCGGATTTTCATTATTAATCGGCGGCTTGGTAATTTCGACAATTGGCATTACAACCGTTTTCGTTACAACAGATATTAGCTTTTTATGCATGGACGCAGCTACGCTACAAGCTATTAGCGACCGTTTAATTCCTGTAATTGCCCATGACCGAGCTGGTTTTGGTAGTGCGCTTGTCAGTGTTGGTATACTTGTACTTTGCTTATCACTTTGGGGATTCCGCGCAAGCGAACGCTGGCTATGGTTTACTCTTGCTTTTGGTGCACTTCCTGCGTTTTTAGCGGGGATTGGAACACATTTTGCAATTGGATACACAAGCTTCATTCATCTAGTACCACTCTATTTTTTATGTGTGCTTTATGTTGTCGGCTTAGTATTATCCTATTCTTATTTAATGCAACAGCCAAAATAATTTTACAACCTAAAAAAGTTGCTCATTTCGGATTATCAAAATGAACAACTTTTTTTTGCTTTTATATAAATTTAAACGGCTCTGTATGGATTGTTGATTGAATGAATGTTACTGGAAGTTTTTTATCCCCACATAAGGCAGTCATTTTTTCTGCTACCCCTTTAATCATTACCTTTTCCACATGATGTCCTGGGTCGACGATGCATAGGCCATTCACCTCTGCATCTTGCGCCATATGGAAGCCAATATCTCCAGTCACAAATACATCCGCCCCCGCAAATTTTGCAGTTTTAATGTATTTGTTGCCGTCTCCACCAACAACCGCAACCTTCTGAACGACACGATCCAATGGCCCTACTACGCGTAATGCAGGTACATCTAACTGCACCTTCACAAACTCTGCAAATTCGTGCAATGTCATCGGCTCTTTCAGCTTACCAATTCGACCTAAGCCTTGCTCGTTTGTTACTATATCCATTATAAATAAATCATAAGCTGGCTCTTCATAGCTATGTGCATTTAACATCGCTTTCAATACTTTATTTTTTATTGATTGTGGGAACACTACTTCAATTTTTTCTTCGCTCTCCACATGCAATTCGCCCACTTCTCCTACAGTCGGATTCGCTCCATCTAATGCGCGGAAACGTCCCTCACCTGCAACTGTGTAGCTGCATGCCTCATAATTCCCGATTTGACCTGCGCCAGCTTTTGCTAACGCTTCACGCATCCTATTACTTTCAGCAACTGGTACAAATACAGCAAGCTTCATCATTTTTTCTTCGTAAGAATAATCTAAAATTTGTCGATTTTCTAGTTGTAAGGCATCCGCTAATAAATCATTAACACCGCCTGGAGCGACATCTAAATTTGTATGCGCCGCGTAAACCGCGATATCATTTTTTAAACACTTTTCGTACAGCGCACCTTGTGGATTATCTGTACGTAAATTGGATAGTTTCATAAAAATTGGTGGGTGATGGGCAATGATTAACTCACAGCCCTGTGCAATTGCCTCTTCTACGACTTCATGCGTAACGTCTAATGTCACTAACACCTTTGATACCTGTTTATTTAAAGTTCCAATCGCTAAGCCAATCGGGTCATTCGGCATGCAGGCATACTTTTTTGGTGACCATGATTCAAAAAGTTGAATGATTTCGTTACCGTTTACGTTTTTCACGCAATCGCCCCCTGTACCAACGCAATTAAATGTGTTAATTCATCAAACTTTGCCTTATTTTCGTCTGTTTGTTCGGCATTACTAATCGCTTGTTGTACACGCTGCCAGTTTGCTACTTCTCGAGACCATTTTTCCACAAATACCGCACTTTTTGTGTTCATTAACTTTGGTCCTAGTAATGTTTGTGCTTCATTTAAATCCATCGAACCGCGTTGCAATACTAGTACTTCATACACTTTGCCATCTTCTTGTAAAATCACTTCATCCTGCAATGCCCATCCATGTTCAAGTGCCCATTCGCGGATCGCCTTTGCATGGATATTCGGCTGTAAAATGAGACGCGTCACATTTTTTAAGGCTTGTGGGTGTTTTTCTAAAATGGATACGATTAACGGACCACCCATACCTGCAATTGTAATAGCTGTGATACCATCTGCTTCTTCTACTGCTGCAAGGCCATCTGCTAAACGCACCGTAATTTTTTCTGATAGCCCTTCTGTGCGCACCTGACGTACGGCTGAATCGTAAGGACCTTTTACGACTTCACCCGCAACCGCACGTGCTGCAATCCCTTTATGTACTAAGTAGCATGGTAAATAAGCGTGGTCACTGCCGATATCAGCTACGACTGCTCCTGTTGGTACAAATGACGCCACTGTTTCCAATCGTTTTGATAATTTTTGAGCGTTCATAAAAATAGTTCCTCTTTTCTATATAACAAATTACTTTCATTATATAAAAATTTCTATGACACGTCTCGCTTAAGTCTTTTACAAAACAAAAAAGTGCAGAAATAGATTGTTCTACTTCTACACTTTCTACAATTATAGTCCTGAAATATATTCAGCTACTGCTTGAGCCTCTGCTTCTGTTTTTAAGATAGCAGGCATCGCACCTTGACCGTTTAACGCTACTTCTTGAATATGAGCAGCATCTAAACCAGCAATTGCAGGCGCAGGACCTTGACCTTGTAAGTCACCACCGTGACAAGAGATACAGTTCTTTTGAGCAACTTCTTCACCGCTGATTTCAGCTGTTGCACCTGAACCTTCCCCATCCGCACTGTTTTTATCAGCAGCACCCTCAAATGACATGAAGAAAATTAGACCGATACCGAATACCATGATAAGAACGTAAGGAATAAGTGGATTGTTTTTCATTGAGTTCCCCTCCCTCATTAATTATTCTTTTTATTGTGGGTAAAAAAGAATAAACTTTTCTAGTAAATCCACAACAGAAAAGACGTTATTTCGAGCCATTATGACACGAAATATGTTTTTCTAACTAAACAAAAGTCTAGTAAACAATTCTAATTGTACTTGATTCTGTAAAAAACGAAAAGACCTAACCAACAAGTTTTACTAGCTTTGTAACATTTCTTCCATTTTTATATAACATTATAAGATATGTCTTGCAATAACCATTTTTTGAACTTCGGAAGTCCCTTCACCAATTTCAAGCAGTTTTGCATCGCGCATAAAACGTTCCACTTCATATTCTTTCATATAACCATAGCCACCATGGATTTGAATTGCTTCATCACATACTTCCATGGCCATTTCTGAAGCATAGTATTTGGCAATCGCTGCTTCTTTACTAAAAGGACGTCCTTGATCTTTAAGCCATGCCGCTTTATAAACAAATGTTCTTGCTAATTGGATTTTTACCTCCATATCGGCAAGTTTAAACTGTGTTGCCTGAAAGTCCGCTAATGCTTTGCCAAATTGCTTGCGCTCTTTCGAATATTGTAGCGCTTTATTTAATGCACCTTGCGCAATCCCAACTGCCATTGCGGCTATACCAATTCGTCCACCATCAAGCGTTGTTAAAAATTGCTTAAATCCATTACCACGAACACCGAGCAAGTTTTCCTCTGGTACATGCACATCCTGCAAAATCAATTCAGTCGTATTCGAGGCATGTAGGCCCATTTTTTCATAATCTGATTTAATTGTAAAACCAGGCACATCGGTCGGTACAATGATCGAACTAATTTCTTTTTGGTTACCAACTCGATCTGTAATTGCTGTCAATGCTAGATGCTTGGCATAGCTCGCATTTGTAATGAACACCTTCGTACCATTAATTACGAATTCCCTATTATTAAGCGTGGCCGTTGTTTCTGTTCCCCCTGCATCTGATCCGGCATTTGGTTCTGTTAATCCAAATGCGCCAAATGATTCCCCTGTACAAATCGGCACTAAGTATTTTTGCTTTTGTGCTTCTGTGCCAAATAAATTCAAAGGCGCACCACCTAAAGAAATATGCGCCGAATACGTAATACCAGTTGATGCACATACACGGCTCAATTCTTCCGTTACAATCGCAAAGCTAATTGTATCTGCACCACTCCCACCATATTCTTCAGAAAACGGTAAGCCCATAATGCCCATTTGCGAAAGCTCATTAAAAATTTCAAGTGGAAATTCTTTTGTTCGATCACGTTCTACCGCCCCTGGTGCTACCACTTCATCTGAAAACTCCCGAATCATTTTTTGTAACATTGCTTGCTCTGTCGATAAATCAAAATGCATTGTATTCATCCTCTCAACCAACGTAGTTTACAAGTTTATTGTAATCTAAAAATTGTTATTTTTACAGAAAATACATACATTTTAGAGAAATATTCGTTATATTCATATTTTCGCAGACATTATTATTTTGAATGTTTTTTTGTTTCCTATGGTTATTTTTATAAGGGTCGTTTTGCTTTGCTTGGGGAATCCAACACGATGTTGGTTAGAATGCGTTGCCATACGAAGTGGCGATTTCAGCATTCGAGTCACTTTTTTTCTAAGACTCAAAGATTCGCAGTTAACCTAAAATTTCCAGAAAAAAAGCTTGTTTCATTCCTATTTGGAAATGAAACGAGCCTTGGTTCATTATTAAAAATACATCCACGTGCCAATAATAATAATTAAGCCAAGCACGCCTGAAATGGAAAAATAAATAATACGCATAATAATTCCGCTTAATAACCAAAATATACAGTTCACAAGCAGTAATATATAGAGCATTTCATTATTGCCATCAAAATAAGAGGTACAAACTTTTAATGTAACACCTAGTGCGGCAAGTGCAGTCGCTAGTTGTAGCATCGTCGCCAATATCTTATTTTTCTTGGCGAAATACATCGCTCCAACTAAGCAGCAGGAAGCAAAAACACCAGCAACGCCAATCACTACCCATTCATATTGGATTGTGAAAAGCAACAAAACGATTACAGACGCAACTATTGGAAAAAATGTTGCCATGCTAAGCTTTTTACGTTTCTCAATGCTTATTACTGCATTTTTAGCTTTGCCTTCAATTTCTTCACTATGATTGCCTTCTGAATAGAGCGTCATTAAAAAATCGCAATAATGCCCAGGTAATAGCTTATTTTGTTTCCAAAATGTAATTTCATTTATAATAATTTGCTTTTTTTGATTTGACATAATTTCGCTCCAAATCTAGTAATATGTATTTTATTATCCCTTTTATTGTAAGTAATTAATGTCAACGAATCATCAGTAAAAAGTAGCATCATAGATTCAAAAACCATTACCTTTATACTAACAAATTCAAATTAGCCTCAAAAAAAGATTGTTCAGAAATTCCTTTCCGAACAATCTCTTATCAATTATACCAAGGCGTCTACCGTGGCATTGTGCCAACACGATATTAGTACAAAGCCGTTGTCACAGGTCGTGACGCTCTTAGACGTTGTTCCTTTAGCTTAATGGGTTTGAAGCTCTACTGAATTAAGTACATACTTGCCATTCATCCCCACTTATAGAAGTAGGGAGATTCCGCCAAAAAAGTTAAACCAATTTTATTCTAAGAAATCTTTTAAGCGTTTTGAACGAGATGGGTGGCGTAGCTTGCGTAATGCCTTAGCCTCAATTTGACGGATACGCTCACGTGTAACACCAAATACTTTCCCTACCTCTTCTAATGTACGCGTACGGCCATCATCTAAACCGAAACGTAATCGTAATACGTTTTCTTCACGGTCTGTTAATGTGTCTAGCACGTCTTCTAATTGCTCTTTTAATAATTCGTAAGCCGCGTGATCTGCTGGAGATTGGGCTTCTGAATCTTCGATGAAATCACCTAAATGTGAATCATCTTCTTCGCCGATTGGTGTTTCAAGCGAAACTGGTTCTTGTGCAATTTTTAAAATTTCACGTACTTTTTCAGGAGTTAAATCCATTTCTTCTCCGATTTCCTCTGGAGATGGTTCGCGACCTAAGTCTTGAAGAAGTTGACGTTGTACACGAATTAACTTGTTAATTGTTTCTACCATGTGTACTGGGATACGAATTGTACGTGCTTGGTCAGCAATCGCACGAGTAATCGCTTGTCGAATCCACCATGTTGCATAAGTTGAGAATTTGAACCCTTTACGGTGGTCAAACTTTTCAACTGCTTTAATAAGCCCCATATTTCCTTCTTGAATTAGGTCTAAGAATAACATTCCGCGCCCTACATAACGCTTAGCAATCGAAACTACAAGACGTAAATTCGCTTCAGCTAATCGTTTACGCGCTTCTTCGTCACCTTGTTCAATACGTTCTGCTAAACGAATTTCTTCTTCAGCAGAAAGTAAATCTACTCGACCAATTTCTTTTAAATACATACGAACTGGGTCATTAATTTTAACGCCAGGAGGAACGCTTAAATCGTTTAAATCAAAAACTTCCTCGCTTGATTCTTGCTTTGAAAGTGCTTCTTCTTCAAATTCTTCTTTACCTTCAACTGTTACATCACTTTTTTCGATTTCATCTGCAAAGTTGAAAATTTCTTCGTTTTCTAATTCAAAAAATGCTAATGTATCTGAAATTTCTTTCATCGAAATTTCGCCAACTGATTTTGCTTTTGCTAATAGTTGTTTTTTAATTTGTTCTAATGAAACACCGTTTACCATCGTATCTTTTGAATGTTTTGACTTATCCGCCATAAACCTTCCTCCTTCTAAAAACAAATCGCGTTAAATGCCCATTTTTATTTTTCTGCTAAGATCAATAATTTGTTGGGCGATTTCAAGAGCCCGTCTATGTTCGTGCATCTTTTCCGCTTCTTTTTGATTGTGTTTTAATTGTTCAATTTGTAATTCTAGGCGACGCTTTTCGATTTGCTTTAGGCAATCCGTGATTTCAGCTTCACCGTGTTCAGGATCACGATCAATATAAGCTGCTTCCATTACAATTTTGCGCAACTCAGCGTCGTTTAACACCTCGACAAAGCGGTGAAAATCTGCCATTTCATATTCTTCGTAAAAACCAATTAAACGAACAAAAACTGCTAAATATTCTTCGTGAATAAAGGGCTCATTGTTTCCACCTTTGAGCACTTTATTGACTACATTTACATCATGCAACATATGCGCTAATAACAAGCTTTCAGCGCGATCTGTTGCATCTCTTTTACGCTCTTGCATCGCGAGTTCACTTGGTGGCGTTTGTAACACAACTTGACTTCGCTTTTGTTCTTTCACAGTATCTGCTGTTAATTTTCGAAGCTGTGCATTAATAGCCTCAGGTGAAATGTTCGTATCTGCTGCGATTTGACGAATATATAAATCTCGTTCTGTTGGAGAAGTATCACCTTTTAACGTTTCTAATACTTCCTGAATATATTGCAATGTATCATTTTCAAATTGAAAGTTTTTTCCACGCTTTGCATGCATCATCATAAATGCAATATAGGCATGCGGCTTATCAATAATTTGATTTTTAAAAACTTCAGCACCATTTGCTCGGATAAATTCATCCGGATCAAGTTTATCTGGTAATACCGAAACTTCCACTTTCAATTGCTCTTCGTGAAGCATTTGCGCTGCACGTTTGGCCGCCTCAAAACCAGCATTATCACCATCATAGCAAACTGTAACTTGCTGCACTAAGCGCTTTAGCTTTGTAATATGCTGGGATGTAAGAGACGTACCCATCGTCGCAACTGCATTAAAAACACCTGCACGATTTGCTGCTAATACATCAATAAAGCCTTCCATTAAAATTACTTGTCTTGTCTTACGAATCGAAGCACGTGCTTTATCTAAATTGTAAAGCACCTGACTTTTATGGAAAATTGGCGTTTCTGGACTATTTAAATATTTGGCATCGTCGCCATTCGTATTTAAAATCCGACCAGAAAAAGCGATTGTCTTACCATTTTCATCACGAATCGGGAACATTATGCGCCCTCTAAAGCGATCAAAATAGCTATTATCATTCTCTTTATGGATGATAAGTCCGCTCTCTGCCATATCTTCTAAATCAAATCCTTTACGATCCAATAGTATAGACAGTGTGTCCCAATTTGGCATTGCCCATCCTATTTGATGTGTTTCGATTTGGTCGCGTGTAAATCCTCTTTCAAGCAAGTAATTTAACGCTTGCTCTCCATCTTCTGTATTCATTAATATATGATGATAAAACTCTACCGCAAATGCATGTGCTTCTCGCATTTGTTGTTCTTTTTTCGAAAAAGGATTGTTTTCCGCCTGTTGTTCGCCTACAAGTTCCACTTCGAGCGGAATCCCTGCACGCTGGCTTAGCTTTACAAGTGCATCTGGAAATGGAATGTGTTCAATATCCATAACAAATGTAATGGCGTTTCCACCTGCACCACAGCCAAAACAGTGGAAAATTTGCTTTTCTTGAGACACGGAAAAAGAGGGTGTTTGCTCCCCATGGAATGGACATAATCCAAAATAGTTGCGCCCTCTTTTCGTTAGCTGCATATAGTCACTTATAACGTCGACTATATCAGACTGTGAACGAATCTGCTCAATTACATGTTCAGGTATTTTCCCAGCCACTTTATCACCATCTAAATATTTCGAGACTTATTACAAAAATCCTCTAAATTTCGACAAATTTTTTAGAATAATTATTGTAAGTCCCTATAATTAATATTTTTACCACAATTTTATTATTATAAAACAAAAAGGCTTATACTGCTATATTTTTTTGAGAAAACGATAACAATCAGATATAGAATTATAAAATTTCTACATATATAGTGTCTTTTATTGTTTCGCTTAAAACCTTAAAAAACCTCCTCATAAAATATTTTTCGAGGTGGTTTTCGAAGTTATTTATATTCTCGTTCATATAAATCAATAATTTTATGAGCCGTTTCTTCAACCGCACGATTTGTAACATCGATTGCCTGACAACCTATTTTATCAACAATACTATAAAAATAGCTAATTTCTTGCTCAATTCGTGCCTGTTGCGCATAAAAGGCATCTTCTGTAAGACCAAGTGTTATGAGACGTTCTTTTCGAATATTGTTTAATTTTTCTGGTGTGATGACTAAACCGAAGCATTTTTTCGGGTCGATTTGCATCAATTCTTCTGGTGGTGTTACTTCAGGCACAAGTGGTACATTCGCTACTTTATAACTTTTATGAGCTAAATATTGAGAGAGCGGCGTTTTAGATGTACGCGAAACTCCAATCAATACAATATCAGCTAATGGAATCCCACGTGGGTCCTGCCCATCATCATATTTCACTGCAAATTCAATCGCTTCAATTTTTTTGAAATAATCATCATCAAGTTTATGTACAAGACCAGGTCTTTGTAGCGGCTCTTCCCCTGTTGATGTTTCGATTAAATCCATCATCGAGCCTAATAAATCGATAGCTGAAATTTGATGCTGTTGTGCGAGCTCCCGCATTTCCCTACGCATCTCTCTAGAAACCAATGTAAAAATAATAGTCGCTTCATTTAATACCGCGATATGAACAATCTTTTCTAACAACTCTTCATTATTAATGTGAGGAAACTTGCGAATTCTTACATTCTCAAAACTTGGACGAAATTGGCTAACCGCTGCCTTTGCTGCCGCTTCCCCCGTTTCACCGACTGAGTCCGAAACAACGAATATCGTAATCTTTTTCATAGTTCACCTATAAATCATGAGTTTCTGCCAAAGAAATAAAGGCACGAGTAATATTTGTCTTTGTTAATCGACCAATAACTTGAACTCCTGCTTCTGTTTCTTTAACAACTGGCATCGAGTCAATTGCACGTTCAATTAGTTTTTTAGCTGCATCAACTAAGGTATCTGAATTCTTGCAATAGGCAATGTTTGGCATACGTGTCATAATCATGTGCACAGGGATTTTATTTAAATCTTGAGAACCGATACTCGAGCGTAACAAGTCTTTACGCGATAATACACCTTGTAAGATTTCATCGCCATCAATGACAAATAGTGTTCCGACATCTTCTGAAAACATATGAATAATCGCATCGTACACCGTCATTTGGTCAAGTACGACTACAGGAGATGCTTGAAAATCTTTTACTTTTAAGTTAAGCATTGACTCCGTTAATACAACTGCAGACTTTTTCCCCGCATAAAAATAGCCGACTCTTGGTCGCGCATCTAAAAATCCCGCCATTGTCAATATTGCTAAATCCGGTCGCAAAGTTGCACGTGTTAAACCGAGGCGCTCAGCTATATGCTCACCCGTAATTGGGCCGTTTTCTTTTACAATTTGCAAGATCGCATCTTGACGTTTATTGAGTTCTATTAGACTCACCCGCTTCAAAATAATGTTATACTTATTCCTTAATTATTATATACTATTTTGTTCTATATTGCGAAGAAAAGAATCTTTTGTTACAATATGAGCGAACGAAAAAGTTGTTCTAACATTTAATTTTATATGTAAGCGATGACGGGAATAATAAGTATCAATTCTAACACAAGCGAGTAGGGATAGTGTAAGCCTACAATTGGATTTGAGAAACGGCACCCCTGAGCTATTTTATTAAAGAGGTTTTTATTTTACATAAAAACAAGCGGGGTGGAACCGCGGGTAAATCACATTTGATGCACTCGTCCCCGGGCATAGCTTCTGTGCCCGGAGATGGGTGCTTTTTATCTATATTCACCCAAATGCTTAGCCATTTGATGAATATAGATAAGCCTCTGGACGCAATGATGCAGAGGCACAAAAGATTATTTATTTAGGAGGAATTTTTCATGGCAGAAAAATCAATGGAAACAATCGTATCTTTAGCAAAACACCGCGGCTTCGTATTCCCAGGTTCTGAAATTTACGGCGGTTTAGCAAACACTTGGGATTACGGTCCATTAGGTGTGGAATTAAAAAACAACGTTAAAAAAGCATGGTGGCTAAAATTCGTTCAAGAATCTGAACACAATGTAGGTCTTGACGCAGCAATTCTAATGAATCCTAAAGCTTGGGTTGCTTCTGGTCACGTTGGTAACTTCAATGACCCAATGATTGACTGTAAAGCATGTAAAGCGCGTCACCGTGCCGACAAATTAATTGAAGATGCTTCATTAACAAAAACAGGTAAAGAAATTATCGTTGATGGTATGACATTCGACCAAATGAAAGCCAAGATGGAAGAGTTAGAAGTAGCTTGTCCTGACTGCGGTAAAATCGATTTCACTGACATCCGTCAATTCAACTTAATGTTCAAAACACACCAAGGTGTAACAGAATCTTCATCAAATGAAATTTACCTACGTCCTGAAACAGCTCAAGGGATTTTCGTTAACTTTAAAAATGTGCAACGTTCTATGCGTAAACGTACGCCATTTGGTATCGCACAAGTTGGTAAATCATTCCGTAACGAAATTACACCAGGTAACTTCACATTCCGTACACGTGAATTCGAACAAATGGAATTAGAATTCTTCTGTAAGCCAGGTGAAGACTTAGAATGGCACTCTTACTGGAAAAACTTCTGTAAAGATTGGTTACTAAACCTAGGTATGAAAGAAGATTCTATGCGTTTACGTGACCACGAAGATGATGAGTTATCTCACTACTCGAACGCAACAACTGATATTGAATTCCGATTCCCATTCGGTTGGGGCGAATTATGGGGTATCGCAGACCGTACAGATTTCGACTTAAAACAACATATGGAGCATTCAGGCGAAGATTTCACTTACATTGATCCAGTAACAAACGAACGTTATGTACCATACTGCATCGAACCATCTTTAGGCGCTGACCGTGTAACGTTAGCATTCTTATGCGACGCTTACGAAGAAGAGCAATTAGAAGGCGACGATACACGTACAGTATTACGCTTCCACCCTGCTTTAGCACCATTCAAAGCAGCGGTATTACCATTATCAAAAAAATTATCAGAAGAAGCTGGCGACGTATGGGCTGAATTACGTAAAGCATTCCCAGTTGATTTTGATGAGTCTCAATCAATCGGTAAACGCTACCGTCGTCAAGACGAAATCGGTACACCATTCTGTATCACATACGACTTCGATTCAAAAGAAGACGGACAAGTAACAGTACGCCACCGCGATTCAATGGAGCAAGTCCGTATGCCGATTACAGATGTAAAAGCTTATATTGAAAAACACCTTGTATTCTAAGTAACATTTCGATTTAAGATACGGACTTGCGAGTGGATTACGATGCTTTAGCATGGTAAATCCGAGCACATTTCGCATGCCGATCGCTGATGTAAAGGCTTATATCGAGAAGTACTTACAATTTTAATCTAAACCATAAGAAGCTGTTCCCCATTTGCGGAGAACAGCTTCTTTTTACGTTTATTTCATTAGTACGTCACGTAATTGCGCTATTGATTGCGCAATATAAGTTGCGTTCGCTTCGGCTAATTCTTGCTTCGAGCCATAGCCGAATTCCACCCCCACGCTTTCCATATCATTTGTCTTTGAACCAATAATGTCATATTTCCGGTCACCAATCATGACACATTTTGAGATTTCAGGGTTCCCTAATCGATTCAATGCCTCTTCAATTACCTCTGCCTTTAATGTACGTGAACCATCCAATTCACTACCTATGATCACATCAAAATAACGTGCGAAATCATAGTGTTCTGCAATATTTTGTGCAAACACTGTTGGCTTTGATGTCGCAATTGCCAACTGACAGCCAGCAGATTTTAGTTCAGCTAATAATTCGTTCATACCCTCATACACTGTATTTTCATAAATACCTGTTGGTTTATAACGCTCTCGGTAATAGCTGATGGCCTCATTTGCTTGATGGTCACTAAAACCGAATTGCTCCTTAAATGATTGTTGCAAAGGTGGGCCGATAAAACTTTCTAACGCCTCACAGTTTTCCACTGCTACCCCCATTTTTCCTAATGCATATTGTACACTTTTTGTAATGCCCTCTTTCGGATCGATTATCGTTCCATCCAAATCAAATAACACAATTTCATATTTCATAACGCCACCATCCCTTACAATTTAACGTAATTACTATGCTACTACACTTTTTATCCATTTTTTGCGAACAAAATGAACAATATTTCCAAAAATGAGTTATAATTTTCTGACAACCACGTTTGGAGGGATATACATGTTTTTTCAATTGAAAGAAGCTCCCAAAAAAACACTTGATACATACGATAAAATTTCCGAGCTTGTATGTGCAATTCTCTATTTCGAATGCACTGACCATAGCGCAAATCATCATATTTTATATAGTGCCAATTCAAAACTTGAAAGCTATCGTGAGGCACGTGATTTCTACCGTCCATTTGATGATCCTAGTACCTCACTCGGTCAATTCAGCCGCGAAGCTTATCAACTCGCAAATCAAAAATACAATCAGCTGTATACGATTATTCGTGGTTATATGTACTTAAGCGATGATACGCAGCGCGAGCATTTTAATCATCATTTTCGTTTTTCAAAAGAAAAAATCGATACATTTCATGCATTATTTTCAAATAAAGATCATCATAAGCAGCTACAGCTTGAAACATCATTTTATGAGCACTTAAAAAATGATGTAGCACCACTATTAACGCAATTCGAATAACTTTTTGAAACCTTTCTCACTTGGAAACGTATAGTAAAAAACGCATCCAATAGGAGGGCTACTATGGAAACCAAACAACAGCTACAACAATATTTAACTGATATTCAAAAATGGGAGAAAGATCAAAGCGGCCTATGGTTTTGGGAAAAACTCGGTCGTATCCCTTTTAAACTATTAGATAAACTAACACCAAAATTTGTACATGAGAAAATCGCCTTATTAATCGACGAACTTGTAAGTTACGTTCAAAATGGTGGCAAATATTTAGTAAACCAGCAATCAACGATACGCCATATTCAAAAGCATACATTGCACAACGTCACTTCACTTGAAGACATCAAGCAAATGCCGATTAGCGATATGGTAGAGCTCAGTGCAAAACTGCAAAAAAGCCGCGCAAATATCGCAACTGTCCAAGGTGCTTCCACTGGCTTTGGCGGCATTTTCACACTAGCAATTGATATTCCTGTTATTTTAGGAATTGCGTTAAAAACTTTACAGGAAATCGCTATTATTCATGGCTACGATCCGAATGAAAAACAAGAACGAGTTTTTATCGTCAAGTGTATTCAATTCGCCTCATCAGATATCGTTGGAAAAGAGAAAATTTTAATAGAGCTGACGAATAGCTTTGAAAATGCCCGTTCTGGTGAAAATATGATGTCTCAATTAAAAGGCTGGCAAGAGGTGTTTTATACATATCGCGACAATTTCGGAATGAAAAAGCTGTTCCAAATGATTCCGATTGCCGGTATGATTTTCGGAGCATTTATCAATAAATCCATGATTGAAGATATTGCTGAAGCAGGCATGATGCTTTATCGAAAACGCCGTATACTAGAACGTTTAAATGACGCTACCGATTAACATAAAAAAGGATGTGTCCGAGAAGTGATTCTGGGACACCTCCTTTGCGCCGAGGATGGTGGAAATTTTATTTCGACCACCGCAGAAGCACCGCCTGCAGCGGATAATTAATACACGAACGAAGCACTGCGCGAAAAGTATTTACTTTTTTCGCGCAGCCACTTTTTTATTCGCTTCATGCAATGCCTTTAACGAGCGATAATAAGAATACCTTGCTTCTAGTGCGTGTTCTTGATTAACACCTTGTTGTAGATTCGTTAAATAATCCTGAGATTCCTCAATACGATTTTCCATTTCTAATTGATCGGTTGTCATCTGTCCATGCCCTGATACTAAAGCATGCACTTCAAACTGTTCTAACAAATACTTCGCCTTTTGTAAGGTCGTTTCATATTCCGTTATATTGCTAACTAACGGAAATTCTACATTCGACAAATAGTCTCCTACAAGCATTATGCCTAGGGGTTCGACAATTGTAAAAATCCCATCCTCCGTATGCCCTGGTGCAAGATAAAAGCTACACATCACATCACCAAGTACTTCCTGTTGCCCATCTTGTCGAATCACAATATCAATGGTTGGATAAGTAATCGGATAATCACGAGTTATATAATATTGTGCATCAAAATCAACAATATCGTTGAGCACCTTTTCCTTATCTGCAAGATTAACAAATGCTTCACTCGCAATTTTTATCGCCTGCGGAAATGCCCCTGCAGCGATAATATGATCGAAATCACTATGCGTAAAAATCACATATAGTTGACGATTTCCAATTCTGCTTTCAACATAAGCTTTAATCGCCTCAACTTCATGAGGCAACCAATTTGGGTCAGTTATAATTATTGCTTTTTCCGTTTGTATTACAGCGCATGTCGTTTGATAAAGCGCACTTTGAAATACTGTCAATTGCTCGTTTTGATATTGAATCATTGAACTTCCCTCCATATCATTTAAGCCTCGGCGTAAATGCGTCCAGATTTTATTCGAGAACACTCGAAAAAACCCTTTAAATATCTGTGACATCCGCCAGAGGCTTTAACTAGCTGTAGCAAGTTAAAAGCCAGCCGCACAAACGGACTGGCTCAATCTCTTATTCTTCTTTTTTCGGTTTAGGCTGTAGTAGCGGTGTTCGCTCTAATTGCTCGATGAAACTTCGCGATTTCAGACGAATGCCTGTTTGTTCTTCATAAATTGTCGTAACAATTTTTTTTATAAATTGCTTCGTTTGCAGCTTTAACTCTAGCTTTCCGACTTGTTCAATTGGCACCGTATAAAACATTCGAATCAGCTTCAACTGAGTAGGTGATAAACGGATAATATAAGGGTCTAAGTGGAAGCAGCGATGACATAAAAAACCACCCTGTGGGAATGAAAATGCAAATTCCCCATCAACCGCACCACACCCCGCACACGCATGAAGAATCGGTTGTACCCCAGCATACGGGAGCATCTTCCAATCGACAAAAAGTGTTATAGCCTCTGGATCATGACCTTCCTCAATAGCATTTAACGCTTGTAGTAATACTTCAAATGCATGTGGCACTGGTCCACTCTCTTCAACTAAGCGATCAACCAATTCAACAATATAACTCGCATAAGCTGTTGCCATAATATCCGTTTGAATATGGCGCATCGTATTAAAGTGCTCACCTTGCTGTAGTGTCCCCATCCCGGATGTTCGCTGCACTAAAAATGATCCATGCATAAAGGGCTGTGTAACCCCCGCTAATCGACTTGTTGGTTTTTTTGCACCACGAGCCATACAAGCTACCTTGCCAGCTTCACGTGTCATTAACGTAACAATTTTATTTGATTCACCGTAAGCACGCGCTTTTAAAATGATGCCTTCCCATTTATGTAGCATCGATTGCACATCCTTTACTATCTATCATAGTTTTCATTATAAAGTATTCGGACGCTAAAAGCTTGTTTTCAAATGATAGCAATAACGCATCGGTGTAATTCGACTAACCTTGGCCTTTTACTCGCGTAAAGCGAATCTATGACAGCCGTTAATAGGGGCTAATGGACGCTTACTTCAGAGCCAACAACTTGCTTCACCCATTCTAAATTTTTCACAGAACGCGCCTCTACATCCTTTAGCGGGTAAACACGATACACACCATCAGCATCCAATAAGACTGAAGTTGCATCCAGTGTAGGATTATTAATCGTTATTACATCGCCTTCCTTTGTAATTTCCATACTCGCAATGCCACCAATCATAGAATTTGGAACTGTTAAAATTGTTGAGTAGTAGTTACCTAGCGAATAAAAAACATGTGTTTCATGCTGAGATTCACTTATCCACTTTTTATATGGCTGCAATACATGTGGGTGTGTACCAAATACAATATCCACACCAGCCTCATTTAACATTTTGGCATAAGTGCGTTGATAATCATTTTCTTCATATGCATATTCAGAACCCCAGTGCATCGAAACTACAAGCACATCTACCTCACTACGAATAGCTTCTATATCTGCTTTCATTGTTGTTTCATCGATATAATTTACGATAAATGGTGAGCCTTTCGGTAAATACAAGCCGTTTGTGCCGTATGTATATGCAAGCATACCAATCTCTATCGAGCCTAATTCAATGATGCGCTTTGTATTTTTATCTTCTTGATTCTTATATGCGCCAACGTAGGGCATCTGTTGTGCATCCAAATTTTCAAATAATGTTCGAATACCACCCTCACCCTTATCAACTGTATGATTATTCGCAACCGTCACCATATCGACACCAGCCTGTTGAAGATCTCGTAAAATATGAGGCGGACTTGAAAATTGTGGATAGCCACTTAGCGCATATTTATTACCAACAGGGAGCGATTCCTGATTCGCTACTAAATAATCATAGCTTTGCATTAGTGACCCAACAGCAGCAAAGGATGATGTAAAATCCTTATACTGCGCCAAACGATAATGCAGCAGTACATCCCCCATCATTGCTAATCGAATGGTCTCTTTTGTAACAACAGGAACCGGTTCTGGCTCTGGTACTGTTTCAGGTTCATGCTCTTGTTCAATCATTAATGGTTGTGATGCAATTTCATCTGAGTCTTCTTTCTCATCCGCTACCAGCTCAGATTCATTATTCATATGCCCCTCTACTACTTGTATTTCATGTCCATTATCCATCGACAATATAATGAATATTAAAACGGATAGGGAAACTATCCATAAACCTAATAAAAATTGATTTAACTTATTCAACCTCTCACCTACCTTTTATGTAAAATATTCCCTAATAAATAGTATCAAACATTACTATTTATGCAAAGGAAAATAAAAACAGATATGACAATTATACGTCACATCTGTTTAAACTATTAATATTCGTCTTCTCTAAAACCGAAATCACGTAAATGCGTTTGCTTATTACGCCAATCTTTTTGTACTTTTACCCAAAGTTCTAAATACACTTTTGAGCCAAGTAGCATTTCGATATCTTTACGCGCCTGTGAGCCTACCTCTTTTAATAAGGCGCCGCGTTTACCAATAACAATCCCTTTTTGTGAATCACGCTCTACCATAATTGTTGCTTGTACATGAATCATGTTTTCTTTTTCTTCATGCGGCTTAATGCGGTCAATTACGACTGCGATTGAATGCGGAATTTCTTCGCGTGTTAAGTGTAATACCTTTTCACGAATTAATTCAGAGATAATGAAGCGCTCCGGATGATCCGTTACTTGGTCTGCTGGGTAATATTGTGGTCCTTCAGGTAAGTATTTTTCAATTGTTGAAAGTAAGTTTTCAACGTTATTACCCTGTAATGCTGAAATCGGAATAATTTCTGCAAAATCAAATTTATCTTTATATGATGCGATAATATTGATTAATTCATCAGGGTGTACTAAATCGATTTTATTGATGATTAAAAATACTGGCGTTTTGTTGCCTTCTAATAAATCGATGATAAACTCGTCACCTTTACCGATTGCTTGCTCTGCGTTAACCATGAACATTATCACGTCCACCTCTTTTAGTGCGTTTCGTGATGTTTTTAACATGAATTCTCCCAGCTTATGCTTCGGTTTGTGAATCCCTGGTGTATCAATGAAAATTGTTTGTGAATGTTCTTGTGTTAATACACCTTGTACCTTGTTACGAGTTGTTTGTGGTTTGTCTGACATAATCGCGATTTTTTGACCGATTACTCGGTTTAAAAATGTTGATTTGCCGACGTTTGGACGACCAACAATCGAGACGAATCCCGATTTGTATCCTTTATTTTCCTGCATTTTTCATATCCTCCGTTGTGAACGCGCCTGGAATTAGCTCGGCCACAGTTGTTTGTTGTACGTCACCGTTCATGTTTGTTAAATAAACGGGCATGTCTGGTGCGCAAAATTCACTCATTACTTGACGGCAAGCTCCACATGGTGAGCATGGACCTGGTGTGTCTGCTACAATCGCAAGTGCTTTAAATTTCATATTTCCTTCTGAAACTGCTTTGAAAAACGCTGTACGCTCTGCGCAGTTTGTCATGCTATACCCTGCATTTTCGATATTACAGCCTTGATAAACCTTACCGTCCTCAGCAAGTAACGCTGCCCCTACTTTAAATTTTGAGTAGGGCACATACGCAAATTCACGTGCTAATTTCGATTGCTCGATTAATTGTTCCATTGTCATTAAAGATGGCTCCTTCCGCCAGTACAAATTATTCGTATTATAACCATTTTGGTAAAAATATGAGTAGTCCGATTATAACACTTGCTATGGCAAAAACAAGAACAGCTCCAGCTGCGATGTCTTTTGCTTGCTTCGCTAATGGATGGATTTCCGGTGAAGCAAGGTCAACTACACGTTCAATTGCAGTATTGACCATTTCCGTACCAATGACAAGCGCTATAACTAAAATAATGATGAGCCATTCTATCATGTTTAAGCCGGTAAAAATACCTGCAAGTAAAACGATGACTGCGCTCAATAAATGAAAGCGTAAATTTTGCTCCTTTGTTGCAGTCACTATACCTGCCACCGCATAACGAAACGATTTAATAAATTTACTCGCGTTCATTCGTATCACGACCTAAGCCGTATGATTCTAAAATTTCGTCTTGCTTCCCGAACATAATCTTCTCATCTTCTGGCTCCATATGGTCATAGCCTAATAGATGTAAGAAACCATGCACCGCTAAAAAGCCTAATTCACGTTCAAATGAATGACCGAAGTCCTCGGCTTGTTCACGTGTACGATCTGTCGAAATAATAATATCACCTAAAATTCGTGGAATGCCTTCTCCAATAATTTGCACTTCCCCTTCACCCATTTCTTCTAACGCAAAGGAAATAACATCTGTTGGTTGGTCTTTATCACGATATTCACGGTTAATATCATGAATGGCTTCGTTCGTTACGAATGTAATCGACACTTCCGAACCGTCTTCAATACCTTCCATTTGTGCCGCGTGCTGTAATAATTTTTCTACTAATTCAATATGTGTTTCTTGCACTTTATTGGTTTCATCTAAAAAATCGATTAATAACATTATTGTTCCCTCCTACAATTATTTTGGATATTCAATACGCGAGTGGAACGTCCCATTCAATGTTTCACATAATACATCTTCAATCATTTTTAATTCTTTTAACGAAATATCGCATTCGTCAAACTGATCATCTTGTACACGGTCTTGAATTATCGACTGCACAAGCTTTTGAATTTTTTGTGCGTTTGGTTCCTTTATCGAACGCACAGCTGCCTCCACACTATCTGCTACACTAATAATTGCGGCTTCCTTTGTTTGTGGCTTCGGTCCGGGATAACGGAATGTTTTTTCATCCAATTGTTTCCCTTCTTCTTTTGCTTTAAACAGGAAGAATTTTAGTAAGCTTGTCCCATGATGCTGCAAACAAATATCAATAATTTCTTGCGGCATTTTGTATTTACGCAGGAGTTCTGCACCATCTGTTGTGTGCGCAATAATAATTTCTGCGCTACTTTCAGGAGGTAATGAATCATGCGGATTAGTGCCCATTTGATTTTCGATGAAAAATAGCGGTCTGCGTGTTTTCCCTACATCATGATAATAGCAACCAACACGCGCAAGCAAGCCATCCGCACCAATTGCCTCACAGGCTGCCTCAGCCAAATTCGCTACCATAATACTATGATGATACGTACCAGGCGTTTCCGTTAGTACTTTTTTCAATAATGGATGATTCGGATTCGATAGTTCAATTAAGCGCATCGTCGATAAAATACCAAAGGCCGATTCAAAGTACGGCAACAGCCCCATCGTCAGTGCTCCAGATAGTAATCCTGAAATGATAGCAGCTCCAATATAAAAGGAAATCTCCTTAAATTCAAAACCGGTTTGAGACATCAATAAATAAAACGCAATAAAAATCAAATTTACTAGTGTAATAATCGCTACTGCCTGTAAAATATCAGAACGCTTTTCAAAGCTACGCATAAATATCAACGCAGCAAAGCCACCAAACAAAATATACAGGGCCGCATCCATTTGTAACACTGCCGCATAACCTTCATGGAAGATGATTCCCGCTGATGCTGCTGTTATTACCGTTACAATGCTAGCCGCCTTTTCATTTGCTAAAATACGAACAAGCATTGTCGCCATAGCTGACGGATAGATAAACGCCAACATTACATCGAAATTGGAAGCGATTAACCCAATAATCTTCATCGTCACAAGCGCAACCGCATAAACAATTACTGTCACAAACAAATCTTTGCGCTTTTTTAATACATCTTTTTTTGATTGATCGAATAGTACAAATAAAAATGCCATTTGCAATAAAATCAAAAACAATAGACCAATAATCGGCTTGATAGATACTTTATTATCAAGCATTCCAAGTAGCTCAAGCTGGCGATAAATTTCTCGTGTAACGACTTCCCCTTCTTGCACAATAATTTGTCCTTGTAAAATTCGCGTCGGTTCTATCGCTTCACGAGCTTGCTGCTTAGCAATTGCCGTTTTCTCTTCATCTAAAATTTCTGTTTCAACAACTGCTGCTCGTCCAACAATAACTGCAACACTCATTAAGCTGTCCAAAATAGCAGGCTGTTGACGAATTTTACTTTCTAAATCATTACGATATGTGATTAAATTTTCTTTACGTAATGGGCGATCTAAATTTTCTTCCACTAAGGACGCTAGTGTATCACGGGTAGATTCTATTTGTTCGGTTGTTGCAGCTAACAAATTTTTTAACTGTGCATCTGAAATCGTTAGTGATTGCTGATTTTCTAAAATATTTTTTAAATCTGCACGCAATAATTCCTCTTGCTCTTCTTGCGTGTACTCGCCATCCTCTTCTATATCTTTTTTCGCCTCTAATACTATATCAAAAATCGTTGTTACAAATGTGGCACGATGATCAGCTATGTCTTCTTTAAAAACGTAAACAGGTTCTACAGCCTCTTCTGCATGATCCTTATCAATTTCAGTTTTCGCTGTATCTTCAACCGTTTTCATTGAACGGATTGTTTCTGGCGATAATTCCGTCAACTTAATATCATATGTAACCCCACGTACATTTTCAACCATCAGTGAAAATTGCAGGACAGCAGTAATCGACAAAATGACAATCAATAATGTCCGAAAACTAATGAGTTGGATGAGCTTGTTTAACTTTCCTTTCATCAGGCACCTCCATTTTTTCTCTATAGTATTTATTCTAACAAATTTATTACTCTCTGTTGACGAAAAGGTTACATGTTTTTCAAATTAATGAATCTACTCATAGAAAAACCACCCAACTTATTTCGAAATTGGGTGGTCGATTTTATAATTCTTGATCTGAATATGCTTGAATCACTTTTGCTACAAGCGGATGTCGGACAACATCTCCCTGTTCTAAAATTTGGAAGTGAATGTCTTTTACATACTTTAATGTGCGCTCGGCAATAATTAAACCAGATTCCGTGTTTTTAGGTAAATCAATTTGCGTTTTATCGCCAGTGATAACCATTTTAGAACCAAAGCCTAATCGCGTTAAAAACATTTTCATTTGCTGATGTGTTGTGTTTTGAGCCTCGTCTAAAATTACAAAAGCATCGTCTAATGTACGACCACGCATATAAGCAAGTGGCGCAATTTCAATTGTTCCACGTTCAATAAGACGCTGTGTTTGCTCTTGACCATAAATGTCATGCAATGCGTCATATAGTGGACGTAAATACGGGTCCACTTTTTCCTTTAAATCCCCTGGTAGAAAGCCTAGAGATTCCCCGGCTTCCACTGCTGGACGCGTTAAAATAATCCGCTTCACATAGCCATTTTTTAATGCCTGCGTTGCCATTACAACAGCTAAATACGTTTTCCCCGTACCAGCTGGCCCAATTCCAAAAATTAAATCTTTATGACGAATCGCACGGATATATTCACGTTGTCCAATCGTTTTTGCACGAATTGGCTTACCTTTTGTGTTACGTGCAATTTCTTCATCATATAGTTCTGCGTAATACTCAATCGTGCCTTTATTCGCCATTTCAATAGCCGTAGAAACGTCACGCTGGTCAATATTAATATTTTTACGAATGACCTTTAATAGTGCTGCTAATACGTCATATGCATGTTTTTTCTTCACTTCATCTTCACCCGCGATTTGAATTACTTCACCGCGCGTAATAATTTGAACTCCATACGTTTCTTCAATTAATGTTATATTTGCATCAGACATTCCTAACAGCATGACCGCTTCATTTGGATTGTCGATTTGAAGCTCAATAAATTTTAGTGACATACTCATTCTCCTTGGTGAATTGGTAGTGGTGTTGCAATATTTTCATTTACCAAATATAGGACTTTCCCCTTTACTGTATCATCATCAGCGTAGACGTGCAAAAGTTTTTCAGATTTTATCGTAGATTTTAGCGGCAAAGAACGGATCATTTTTTCATGTAATAATGGTAAAATTACTTTTTCAACATCATTTTCGCTTATTGTTTCCGTTTTGTTATGAAATACACGAGAAGGCGTATTCACAATAAGCGACTTTAACGGGGTAAGCGATTTTTCTTTCCAACTACTAGCTAATTGATTCCAATTTATTTCTATATCCCAGTTAATCTCATCCAGTACTTGCATTTCAATCGTTTTTGGAATTGAAAAGGTTGTTTCAAGCCAATAATCCGCATAAACCTCACCTTGCGCCCCCACAACAAACACCTCATCATCGCGCATCAATACACCTGATACAAGTGTATCCCCTTTATAAACAGTCATATTTGGTTCTACTTTACGTACACCACGCTCAATATCAAAATGCGTAATCACGCCACTATTCGATGCAATTAAATGCTGATTCATGCTTTGTTTTAACGATATTGTTTCCTTTGGTGCTAACTGTGGTGTAAGCGTCACTCTACTTCCTTGCTTTGTAATATGTACCCAAGAAAATTGTCGAAAATGTTCCATTAGCTGTTGACGTAATTCCCGATCCGAATAAAACTGTCGTTTAAAAATGGGCATGGTTATTTCCATTTCACTTTGCAAATAGTTGTCCATTTCATCCACTAACTCCACTGTATTTGCATCTACCTCTACTCGCCAAATAAATTGTGCTAAAATTACCGGAACAATCGTTAAAAATAGTAACCCGATAAGAGTAGTCCCGTCTCTTTGCAAAATTTTATGTGGCGCTTTATACCGAATTGTTAGTTTCACAGCATAGCGTTTTCGAATTTTACGTAATGCTCGCAAATGCTGCACATCAATTTCAAACATCAAATGTTCTTTTGAAAATCCTAGCTTACGTATAGGAATATGTTGTAATTTTAATTGTTGTAAAAACTTAGAGACATTTTCACTTTGTTTTACTGAAATGATAACTACTTGATGATTCATCATGAAATACGCTCAATTACAAGTTTTTGTAATGATTCGCAGTCCAATAAAAATCCCGAATCAAATAAATGCTGCACGTTAATTTTCTTTGCTTCAATTAGTATGTGAAACCTATCTGTCTGACATGCATATTGTTGCTCTGTAATTTGTTCAAGTGCATACATTCCATCAAATCGCAGCCGTTCAAATTGCTTCATCGACAACATATTTTGTGCTTCGAATAATTTTTTCAAAAAAAATTTCCCCCTTTATGCACTATATGCAGTGATTAAAAGGGACATGAACATGCATTTGTATTAGGTATTTTCCAAATCGTAAAAAAAGGAATGCTGAAACCAAGTTCAACATTCCCTTTTCCATTATTTACGACGAGCTTTAGGGGGGCCTAGCACTTCTGCCATGACAATCGCCTGCATGAGCTCTTTATTGTTTTTCGGCACAACTTGAAGACCTTCAGATTGTTCCTTTAGCTTTTCAACGATTGGTCGCTCTTTTAAAGTACGCGTTGATTCTGCCATTTTTGGCCGTTCATTTACTTTTGGAACTACTTCTTGAGGTAACACTACTTCAAGAGCTGGCTCCACCTTCTTCACAACCGGCTTTGTTTTTTCATTTAACTGGCCAAATACTTCATTCGCAAAATCTTCCAATGTTTTTGGGCGATTTTGCTGTTTTGTATCTGGTCGTGTATCTTGTTTTCGAGGAGCAGGTTGACTGCTAAATGGCGGCATTTGTTTAGTCGGCTTTTTATTAGGCTGTTGTTTTTGGTTTTTATCCTTAAATAACGAGCTAATAATCCCAATGACAATTGCAATAATTAAAGCTTCCATTTAGTGCTCACTCCCTTCCTCGATTATTTGTTTTTCGGATCTTGATGATCGTTATTCGATGCTTTTGAAATCGAATCACGCATCGACGTATCCGCTTGGATGTTTTTGTAGTTCATGTAATCCATAATCCCGAAGTTTCCAGAACGTAAAGCTTCTGCTAACGCCATTGGTACTTCTGCTTCTGCTTCCACTACTTTTGCCTTCATTTCTTGTACGCGCGCAATCATCTCTTGCTCATTGGCAACGGCCATTGCACGACGTTCTTCAGCTTTTGCTTGTGCGATATTTTTATCCGCTTGTGCTTGCTCAATTTGTAATTCCGCACCGATGTTTTTACCGATATCAACATCTGCAATATCAATCGATAAGATTTCGAATGCTGTACCAGAGTCTAACCCTTTAGAAAGTACTGTTTGAGAAATTAAGTCTGGATTTTCTAAAACCTTCGAATGCGATTCAGAGCTACCTAAAGTTGATACAATCCCCTCACCAACACGTGCAACGATTGTATCTTCACCAGCACCACCGACTAAACGTTCGATGTTTGCACGTACTGTAATTCGTGCCTTTGCCTTTACCTCAATCCCGTTCATTGCAACACCAGAAATAAATGGTGTTTCGATTACTTTTGGATTTACCGACATTTGTACCGCTTCTAATACATCACGACCAGCTAAGTCGATTGCAGCACAACGCTCAAATGTTAATTCAATATTTGCACGATGCGCCGCGATTAATGCATTTACTACACGGTCAACATTACCACCTGCTAAATAGTGTGACTCTAATTGGTTAATAGATATTTCTAAACCTGCTTTATGCGCTTTAATTAACGGATTCACGATACGTGAAGGAATTACGCGACGTAAGCGCATTCCGATTAATGTGAAAATACTTACTCTTACACCTGCTGCCAGTGCGCTAATCCATAGTGCAACCGGAACAAATGTGAAGAAAACTGCTAAAATTAGAAAGACGATTACAATTCCGATAATTAATGAAATTGTTCCTGCATCTAAAAACATATTACTTCTCCACCTTCTCTTTAAATTTCTCGCACAACAATGCGCGAGCCTTCCACTTTTACAACTTCCACTGTTTTACCACCATCAACATAGCTACCTTCTGTTACGACATCCAGACGCTCACCATCTAGTACCACTGTACCAGAAGGACGTAATGGTGTAATAGACTTTCCTTGCTTGCCGATTAATTCAATTCGGTTTGTATTGGATACATAGCCTTCCTCTGTTGTCGTCGCATCTTTTAATACAAGGCGGTTGAACAGATGAAGTTTTTTCCCGAAGAATTTCATAAGTATCACCATTCCTATACCTGCAATTATCATTGCGATTAATATTGAATAGGCCATATGAACAAAGCTTTCCCCTGCAAAAAGTATACTTCCGATGATTAATACACCACCTATTATCCCAATAATACCCCCTGGAACAACTAACTCGGCGACAACTAAAATCAGACCAATCGCAAATAAAATCAATGATTCATAGCCCGCAAATCCGGCAACCATATGCCCAAAGAAAAACATCCCAAGTGCAGCTAGCCCCATCGTACCTGGAATACCGAAGCCAGGTGAATACAATTCAACAACTAAACCAATACTCCCAATTGAAAGTAAAATTGGTACAATAATCGGATTCGTAATTAAACGCGCTAATTTTTCAGCAAATGTTTGTTCGACTTGAACAATTTCACTATCAGCCAAATTTAATTTCTGTAGAAGGTCGTTAAAAGAGGAAACGGTTCCTTCTGAATACCCAACTTTTTCAGCCTCTTGTGCCGTTAACGTTAACAATTTACCGGCTGGCTGGTTTAGTTCTGGCAAATCGATTGTATCCACAACCATTGCTTGAGCGAATTTTGGATCTCGGTTGTTGTCCGAACTTTGTGCGGCAGCTGTCATTTCTTTTAACCAATAGCTTTCCACCTTAGCTCCAGCTGTATTACCCGATGTATCGATTGGCGCAGCAGAACCCATTGTCGCTGTAGACATCATATAAATTTGATCGGCATGTAGTGCAATATATGCGCCAGCTGAAATCGCATTCGTATTGACAAACGCTATTACAGGAATTTCCGTCGAATCAATAAGCTTCCCAATTTCAACAGCTGCATTTACAGAACCACCTGGTGTATGCATATTTAGAATAATCATATCTGCACCAGCATTTGTTGCTTCTTGAAAGCCCCGTTTTAAATATTCATGTAGCCCCATTTCAATTTCATCATTAACAGATATTTCATAAACCGTCCCTTTTGCAAAGGCAGTTATCGATGGAAATACTAAGACAAGTGACATCACCATTAGAAAAAGCCAACTAACTACTTTTGTTCGTTTAATTTTCAATCACCTCTCTTTATCATCGAATTTTATGTACATTAACTATACGGAGTAAAAAACAAAAAGTTTCAAAATATTAAAGATGTAGTTAAATTATTCAATTTTTCGGATATTCTTTCTAGACCTCTTCATTATACGTGATTTGCTTTAGCTTTATCAATTATGTCTTGATGTAATTACGATCAGATTTTTCGAGTTTACTCGAAAAACGCATTCTTTCTAATATAATACAAATACCCCGCAGTTGCCTAAAGGCAACTGCGGGGTATATCATTGATTTGCTCAATTGAATCTGAAAATTGCGTGTTATGAACGTAGGGATTTACAGGGAAATTACCACTTACGTTTACGTGCAGCTTCTGATTTCTTTTTACGTTTTACGCTAGGTTTTTCGTAGAATTCGCGCTTTCTAACTTCTTGAATTGTACCTGATTTTGATACAGTACGTTTGAAGCGACGAAGAGCATCTTCAAGCGATTCGTTTTTGCGAACGACAGTTTTTGACATCTCTCTTTCCCTCCCTCCGAACACACGTCAATACAACATTAACATCTAGCTAATGTGTACTAAAGTAGTATAACGCATAGTTCCATAAGAGTCAACAGAAACTATTACAATTAATAGTTCGAATCTGACTTTAATCCATTCATGATTGCAACACCTGATGAAGCACCAATACGAGTTGCGCCATTTTCTATCATTGATTGCATATCTTCTAAACTACGAACGCCACCAGAAGCTTTAACACCAAGGTCTGGACCTACCGTTTTACGCATTAATGCAATATCTTCCGCTGTTGCACCACCAGTTGAGAAACCAGTAGAAGTTTTTACGAAATCAGCACCTGCTTCAACTGATAATTCACAAGCTTTTACTTTTTCTTCATTCGTTAATAAGCAAGCTTCAATAATTACTTTAACAAGTGTACCATTTGCTGCATCAACTACAGCTTTAATATCGTCGCGAACTAAATCAAAGTTACCCTCTTTTAAAGCACCAATATTAATAACCATATCAATTTCGCCAGCACCGTTAGCAATAGCATCCTTTGTTTCAAAAGCCTTTACAGCTGAAGTATTAGCACCTAAAGGAAAACCAATTACAGTACATACTTTTACCTCTGTACCAGCTAATTGCTGTGAGCAAAATTTTACCCAAGTTGGATTGACACATACTGAAGCAAAGCCGTATTGTTTTGCTTCTGCACAAATTTGCTCTACTTGCTTTTGTGTAGATTCTGCCTTTAATAACGTGTGGTCAATCATTGCTGCATAGTTTTGAGTCATTTTGAATTACTCCCTTTATATTTATTTAGTTGTCCGTACCTCTATAGTTTAGCATGTTATTGTTAAGAGATAAATTATCAGACAACTCAATCTTCTTACACATAGGAACCAAAACATAATGTTTATCGTACCACTGGATAATTTCGCTGTACAAAAATTTGATTTGTTGCATAATCAATATATTTTACCTGTACGTGGATAGCCCTTCTGCTATAAATTTGATATTTTATTGCATCCTCGACAATACTCATTTCAATCATTTCCGCTGAAATATCTTGCTCATATTTAATTCGATCAACTGTAAATAACAATTCCGAAAAATCATCTTTATAATCAAATCGATAAAACGCCTCCACCTCTGGACGAACTCCTCGCCCTACCTCATAATGAAAGGCCTCAGCTGTACTTCGAAATTCAGCCATTGCCTCTAGACGCATTTCTTCATCCATAAATAGTAGCAAACGCTCATTTTTCAATTCATAATGTACTATTCGAGAAGGATCAAAATTTCTAAATTGATGAATGTTCCCAATAACACCATCTGGCACTTCTACGATAGATAATTTAGTGAATTTTTCATTCGAAAGATTTTGCTTCACTTTTTCCGCCCCCTACACACACCAATAAAGATTATTACCCTAAATTTATAAAAATAATCAAAAGAGAAAACATTTAAAATTAATTAGTTTTATACACTATTCAATACGTGCATCTCCCTTAATAAGTTAAGAATGGGGAGCCTCTTATTTTACTTTCTCGAAAAAGTAGTTTTATTAGTACAATTTGCTATTACGGACCTATGGGGATTTTCCATCGTCAACTAATAATCGAATGATTGAATAATAGATTAATACACATTAATATGCTAAAATAATGACTACGCACCATAAGTGCCAGCAACTAAATAGAAAAGGAGCATTCCCTATGCCTTATTGGTTACACAACACATTATTTGTTTTATTATTAATCGTAACATTTGGTTGCGTATCTAGCGGAATTGAGTGGAAGAAAAAACCACAACCAACTGAAAACTAACATTTACAAAGAATTTATTCAATTATTGCCTATCACAAATCATCTTTTCCAATTATTTCATTCGGAAAAGATGATTTTTTTTAAGGAATGTAATCATTTGAGGGAATCTTACCTTTTAAAATATCATTTTTTTGCATAATAAAAGCATCTCTTATAGGTTGTACCTAAAAGAGATGCCTCTAATTTTTATGATTGGATCAATTGTATAAATTACAATCGATGAGCCTTAAATTAATGATTCTGTTCTTCTAATATACGCACAAACTGCCCTTCATTGTATGGATAGCCTGCTTTTGTAATTTTTACTTTCGTTAATTGACCGATCATGTTTTCATTACCCTCGAAGACAACTTTTAAGTAGTTGGTTGTGTAACCTACATATAAATTTTCATTGTTCCCATCTTTAAAGCGTTCTTCAGGGATTACTTCTACTACTTCATTTTCAAAGCGAGAAGCATATTCTTTAGCTAATTGGTCATTTAAAGCAATTAAACGGTGAACACGTTCGTTCTTCACTTCTTCATCAATTTGGTCATCCATGCGAGCTGCTGGAGTACCTGTACGTTGCGAATATGGGAATACGTGTAATTCAGAGAATTTGTGATCACGGATAAAGTTATATGTTTCCATAAATTCTTCTTCTGTTTCACCTGGGAAGCCTACGATTACATCAGAAGTGACAGCTAAATCGGGTAAAGCAACTTTAAGTTTTTCTAAACGTTCCGCGAAAAACTCCATCGTGTATTTACGACGCATACGTTTTAATACAGTATCCGAACCCGATTGAATCGGAATGTGTAAGTGATTTACAACGATTTCTGAGTTTTGTAACACTTCGATTACTTCGTCCGTTAATTGAGATGCTTCAATAGAAGAAATACGTAAACGTTTTAATCCCTTCACTTGTGTTTCCATATCACGCAGTAATTGTGCTAGGTTATAATCTTTGAAATCTTGTCCGTAACCACCTGTATGGATTCCTGTTAAGACGATTTCTAAATAGCCTGCATCCACTAATTGCTGCGCTTGGCGAATTACTTCTTCAGGATCACGAGAACGCATTAAGCCACGCGCCCAAGGAATAATACAAAACGTACAGAAGTTGTTACAGCCTTCTTGTATTTTTAAAGATGCACGTGTGCGGTCAGTAAACGCTGGTACGTCTAACTCTTCGTATACACGATTTTTCATAATGTTACGAACTGCATTAATTGGCTTACGCTCTTCACGGTATTGGTCAATATAACCAAGCATTTTTTCACGGTCCTGTGTACCAACAACGATATCAACGCCTGGAATTGCCATAATTTCAGCCGGTGATGTTTGTGCATAACAGCCTGTTACACAAATAACCGAGTCTGGATTTTGACGAATTGCACGACGAATCACTTGGCGAGATTTTTTATCCCCTGTATTTGTTACTGTACATGTATTAATGACATAGACATCCGATTGGTGATCAAAATCAACTCGTTCATACCCTTGCTCTTTGAACAATTGCCAAATCGCTTCTGTCTCATAGTGGTTTACTTTACACCCTAATGTATGTAGAGATACGGTTTTTACTTGCTCGTAACTCATAATTTATATCATCCTTTCAAGGTTACTCTTCATTTATATATCTATTACATTTCATAGTGATTGTGCCCAAGATTGCTTTTAACTTCAATCAATTACGCCATGACGTAATTGCGTCCAGATTTTTTTTCGAGCTAGCTCGAAAAAACCCTCTAATAAATCTGTGACATCCGCCGGAGGCTTTAGCTTGACGTTCAAAATTAATCCTATTTACTAGCATTTAGACACATACTGAATAAATATCAACGTTTTTAATCATAGCATAAATCGCCAGTTAAAGCCTATTTTTTTAACTTAACCCCATGGATTACTTCATGAGCTGCATTTTTCATTCGAAATAATGACTCACTAAAATTACTGGCTTTGAAATATGAAAACATCACAACAGATGACGAAGAATTTATTCCGGCAGGCATATTAATTCTGGGGGAGAGGTTATCACATTCATATAACAGAAAATAAGATCTACCATATTACCATTACACACAATGAAAAAAACTGTCCAAAAAATAATCTCTATTTGGACAGCCTATTCTTTTTTCAACTTCTATAAACCTTTGCGGCTTAATTTTCCCCAGTCATTTTTGCCACGTAAATAATACCAAAACCCTTGAATTCGATACCAGGTTGTTAACGGTCGGAACCAAAATAACTCAGTTAATGAGTACAACATTAACTTTAAAGTATCCCGTGCGCGCGGGTATGTATTCATACCCCAAGATTCTAGCAAAATAGCAAACATCGAAATAACCGTACTATAAATTAAAAACAGTGTCGTTAATATTATTGCCGATTGCCAATAAATATTCCCCACAGCAAATGAAATAATAACGTAAACATAACCAATCAATTCAATAATTGGTCCTAAAAGTTCTACAAAAACATAATACGGTATTGAGATCATTCCAATTTGCTTATACTTCGGATTAAACAGCATCCCTCGATTCAGCATAAGGCTACTAATCAAGCCTTGATGCCAACGTCGACGCTGCGTTTGCAAATCCTTTAAATTATCCGGTGCTTCTGTCCAACAAACTGGATCGGGCACATATTCAATAGCTTTGTTAATATTATTTTTCAGCAAATAACGATGCAGACGCACAATTAACTCCATGTCCTCGCCAATGGTTTGCCTATTGTAACCTCCAACTTTTATCGCATAGTGCTTCGAGAACACACTAAATGCCCCAGATACAATTAACAACAAATTAAAACGACTTAACGCAATTCGTCCCATGTAAAAAGCACGTAAATACTCAATAATTTGCATGAGCACAACTGGATTATTTGGCAAAACCGCGTGCATAAATGTCCCATATTGAAAATTTGAACCATTGGCAATTCGCACACTTCCGCCAGCAGCTATTACATGACCATTTGAAGCAACGATCGGTTTCATAACTTGTAATAAGGATTTACCCGACAAAATTGAATCTCCATCAATTGAACAAAAATAAGGATACTGCGATACATTGATTCCCGCATTGAGCGCATCAGCT
This sequence comes from Solibacillus daqui, assembly GCF_028747805.1. Classification (NCBI taxonomy): domain Bacteria; kingdom Bacillati; phylum Bacillota; class Bacilli; order Caryophanales; family Caryophanaceae; genus Solibacillus; species Solibacillus daqui. The sequence continues at coordinate 1,118,943 of NZ_CP114887.1, read as the reverse complement.
TTCCCACCATTATTTTTATCGATCAAAACAATATTATGATGGATTTTCGAACGGTAAATGGCATTAATATCTTCTGTTGGCAATTGTTTGCGCACCGTTTTAAAAACTTGCTCCATATGAAAGGCTTCAATCACATTTTGTAACGTTGAGTCTTTGGAGCCATCGTTTACAACAATGATTTCAAATTGCGGATACTCGATAGTGAGTAATGAATGGATCGTACTGACGATTCCAATTTCTTCGTTATAGGCAGGTACAATTACCGACACAGGTTTAGAATATGCATATTGTAAATTCACTGTATTCTCAATATACTTGTCCAAGCGATGCGTTTTCTTTAAATGAGAAAATGCCACTACTAACATGAGCGAATATATCCCGATGACCAAAAGCATATAAAAAATTAGAAAGACGCCAAAAATCTCATGGAGCCAATATAGCAAAAAATCTATCATTCCAATCAGCCTACTTTCAATACTTCCTGTGCCATCTCAGCAGCAAATAAATCTTCTTTTTTATCTACAATTTCTTGTAAAATTTGTTCGCCCTGCTTCATAGACATAAGTGATACCGCAGCTTGTCTACGTACAGTCCATACGCTATCAGTCATTAAAATTCGCAACAATTCATACGCTTGTGGGTCATTTGCAAAAGGTAAAATTTTCGCGAACATTAGCCTTTCTTCCCAAAACTCTGATTTTAAAAATGTACGATAGGGCTTCAAAGACGTAATCATCCCAAACGACGCAATATCCTTTAATGCACGAATTCGAATTTCTGTATAAATAGATGATAATAAGCTCTCATAAAATTGCAAAGCACTTTCACCAAAGTTCGAATTGAAACTAAAAAAGGTAAGTAATGATAAGCGTAAATCAATCGGCAGCTCTTCAAAGTTGTCTTTAAATTTTCTAATATAGTTTGGATCAATTTTTGCTAACAGCACATTGTACTCGTATTCATGAAAGTCAAACCGTGGTTGATACATATGGGCCAAAAATAAATTCGGATTATTTTTCGCGATGATTTGCAACAGTAGCATATATTCTTCAATTGATTCAGGAGTGCCTGCTTTTAATTGCTTTTCAATGATTGGCACTACAAAGCTAAAATTGAATAATAGAGCACGATGTAATACATTGATGCGCCGAACTAAATGTTTGCTTTGTAGCTGCTTCAAATAATACGATTTCATATTTAATTCTGCATAAGTGGCGATGTGATTTCGTACGTCCTCATTATTGACTGTCAACATATAGGTTACAAATAATTTATCAACTGCCTCTTTATTTGTTTTGTGCCCCGGATACTTTGTTAAAGGCGTATGATTGACTAAATAATTGTACCATTCGATTTCATGCTTTTCGAAATAATCCTTAATTTTTTTCTCTTTTCGTTGCTCTCTTTTTTTCATAAATACTAAATAAAAAAAGAGGACAGCAACAATCCCAAGCAAGACGACAATTGCCACGATCGACAATATTAATATTTGACTTGTAATCATCGTTAATACAACCTTCGTAAATAATTTTTAATTTGTTTTTCGACGATTCTTAAATTAAATGGACGAACTATATACGCATCCGCACCGTGTTCGAAACAATATAACTGTGCATCTTCGGACACTCTCGACGAACAGAATAAAATAATGTACTTTTGCTCATTTGGTAATGACCGTAAATAATCCAATACTTCTAAGCCATTTTTTTTCGGTAAAATATCATTTAAAACGACGATATGATTATGCCCACTGCGGTAAAAATCCGATTCGATAAATTGCAAGCCATCACTAAACGTTTGAATGTCTAATTGCACATTGTCCAGCGAAATATGTTGAAATAAATTAGTAAAAATTGACTGCGTAATACGGTCATTTTCAATAATACTTACTTTAATGACAACTTTTGATCTTTCTAAAAAATCATTTATTACAACAGGCTCATGTCCTTTATGTTCGTGATATAATAACGCCGATTCACTAATGGCTAAAACCTCATCTAACGAATGTACATCATTCGCAACTTCTGAAATAACTGAAACAATGGGGATATTTATACGTGCAAACACACCTTGAATTCGCTGAATAAATGATTTGGCCTCCGCAATTTTGCTAATCGTCAATAATAGCACAATATATTGGTTTTCCGATTGCATAAAAGCAAAATCCGAATTTCGTAATTGCTCTTTTAATTGCTCATAAAATTTATGATAGGAAATAGGAAACTCCTCTTTATACTCAATGAGTACAATTGAAAAGTGAATTTTCTTCCGCATAACATACGCGAGCTGTAATCCATAGAGTTGTTGTAATTGTGCGTATTCGATAATCTTTGGTTCATAACTAATCTCTACATCTATCATGCGATTCACCCTCTCATTTAGTTAGTTGGAGTAATAATATTTTGCAGTAAAGGGATATAGGTCGCCCACATAAAGTCAGATACCTCATTCGAAAAAATCTTCATTACATGCTCGCTTCCTTGCCATTTCATTAAATTATCCTTTGTATAATCTGCAAAATCTCCTGAAAAATAAAACACATTTGTTTGTTCATCCGCAGTTACTGCCGGAAATGTAAGTGGGATCCCTTGTTGTGCTAATAATTGTTGCGCCTGTTGAGAAACGGCTAATTCATATTGTGCATAGACCACTGAATCATTAATTGGAGTGACAATATCAAACCAATAGGGATATTCCGAATTATCAACTCCCGGCAAGCGTTCTTTACCTGCTGACGTCATTTTAAATGAAATTGGACCATCTAGCTCCTGTTCATCAATAATCACTACTTGATCAGATGTATGTACAAATGCAATGCCACCATGTTTAAAGGGCCATTGTTTTTGATATTGCGATTCATAATTTTGTATGAGCCAATCGGGAACTTCATCGCTCATTAAATCCTCAAAATAACGCCCTGTCCATCCTGACCATTGAACATTCAATTGCTGCTCCATCACTTGACGAACACTTGCTTCTGTTGGAGTAGCAAATGAATTATATTCCGCAATTAATGTCGTATGCGGTTGTTTGGATTTCATAATTTCATTCCATTCCTGTAGTGTCATTCCGCCATAAATTTTTTCAGAGCGGTCGCCTTCACTAAACTGCTCTAAATCATCTGAGTACACACCATAGGTATCCGCTATATAAATGATATCCATCGCTTGATGATGCTTATAGCTCGCCATTGGTTGTTGCATGTAGCTATCATAGCCGTAATAATCTACTTTTCCATCATATAGTTGCCCATTTGATTTGACGATTTTTTGATTTGTTAAAAACCATAGCAAGCCTTGATGCTCCCGATATTGTTCATTCGGAACGGTTTTGTCGATAATTAATACTTCTAATGGCGTACTGTCTTTCCATTGCCAATAGAGGCGTGGTGAAAAAACAACGAGCGCGACGACAAATATTACCACTATTTTTTTCATTTTTGCTCACTCCTATTTTTCATCTCACACCTCATGGTCAGTTACCTTACTTATTCCCTTACTTCGTCTTCTAAAAACTTTTCTTGTAATAGATAATACGATTCTTTTAAACGTTCCTTATATTCAGGTAGTCTCCAAGTTTTCCAACTATATGTTTGGAGTTGCTTTGCTTCCTTTGGGACATTTGCAACGATTTGTTTATTATTAACGAGTACAGCACCTAACTCAATCCCATCGATAATTTCTGTCTTTAACTGTTCGTTGGCATATAAATCTGATCTTACTTCTAATCGGCTAGGATCGGTCACATTTAATAATAACCAAGGAATTCGAATTTCGATAACCCCTTCTTGCTCGTTGATTTCATAATCTGCTAACGAATCATAGTCTGTGCTATTTGGATTTCCGTTTCCACGTCGTAAAATACCTGTTTCATACTTTTCAAATGGCAAAGTTATGTTACTAATCGGAATCGTTAATGATTTATTGAGCGCATAATCGATTGTATTAAACTGACCGCTATTTTTTTGTTTTGTACCTTCAAACGGGACTAATTGTATTTGTTCACTGTATAGTTTTTGGAATATATCATAATAGGCATCTACTTCAACACGTGCATTTTGATCCCCCTTAATCGTGAGGACAAATTCTGACTCCGCTAACAAAGGAATCTCATGATAGCGCGAATTGCCTTGCGCTTCTAGCGTATTCATATAAATAAGCGGATAATAGGTGTCACTAAAGTTTGTATTTTCAACATCTAACTTCATGTATAAATAACGTTCATCAGACTCCACATACATCGAAAGTTCTTCTGATTCATAAAATGGTGTAATACCATACCAATCAGTCGAATCTCCATCCACTTTCATTTTTAAGGTATCAAAGCTTAATACACCAAATTGCTGCTCATTTGTTTGCGCATTTGACCAATAAGGGCGCTCGTCTGGATTATCTAAATCCATTGTGTTCCACGTTCGCTTGAACCACTCATCTTGCCAAGTAAATACTAAGCCCCCTAATAAGCCCTCATGTAATATGTCTTCATATAAATGAACAAGTATTTCCCCTTGTTCGCGTTCGGAAATAAAACCTTGATTCCAACCAAATGGATTACGGTGCGTTAAGCCACGTGATGCAGGTATCCCAAACTCCGAAATTAATATCGGCATACGATGGGCTGCATGTAAATCCTTTAAATAGGCAGCATAGTTATTTTTTTGACCACGATGATCTGTATAATTCACATATTTTGGTGTGTAATTTAAAAAGTCAGGATAATACGGATATACATGATAGCTCGCAAATTGCCCCACTTTTTCTAAAGCTCCCTTTTCATAAATAACATTCGGATCAACAGAGACTAAATCTTCCTCATCACTTGGCTCATAAGGATGCTCTAATAAATCGGTTGTTACCCAATTTGTAAAACTAAATGGACGCATCCATTTATACGTTTGTGCTTCATAACTAGCTGTATAGTCCATTTGCTGTGCAAGCCAAATTTCAAATGGCTGTGCATCCTTTGTAGAAAAATATGTTCCATTAAATTGTGCTTGGTCTTTGTATACTTTGTTCACATTTTCTACCGCTTTTGGATACCACTCAATACCGATCATCCATCCTAAAATATACGGAGAAACATCGGCTTTATATGTACCTGATGCATGACCTGGCCGCGGCTCAATAGTAGCATTCCCATGAATAATATCAACTATATGTCGTATTTCCTGCTGGAAGTTTTCGGTTGGCTCACCGTATACATCTAACTTTTCTTCTACGGGCTCCTCATCTAACCAAACACCGTGAAATAAATAAAGCGGTTGTTCATGCGTAGTATTATATTCTAGCAACGCCTCATAAAACCCAGGCGGATGCACCGTATAAACACGAATAGCATTGGATCCCATTTCACCAATCGCCTTGAACCAATCCGCATAATCACTTTTGGTAATAGCTGCTTCCCCTGGAAACGCACCAGGCTTCGCCATTCCAATATTGACACCTTTAATTGTTATTGCTTTCCATTGCCCATTTTGCAATACTTCATACTTATCATTAGCAATACGTGCATTATACGATAACGCTTCGTATGTTTCAGGCTCTACAGATATTGCTTCAAGCTCCTTTTGTTCACGATGAGACGTTTGCTTTAATATTTGCTGTAACATTGGTTCGTAATTTTTCCAATAAAATGCATCATCTTTCGCAAATAGCTGCTGCAACCATTTATAGCCATACATCTTAGGAATTGGTAATGATTGTTTTGACTGGTACGAAAATTTACCTGCAAAATAATAATTTGTATTATGCTCTCGCGTATTTGTCGTGATAACAGCAAATGACGCAGGTAAATTTAATGCTTGTAGCTGGGCACTATCTTGTGCTGAAATGTCTGGCTCATAGGTTGCAAGCGTCTCGGAATCCACTGCTATCGCTAAATCAAACCAACCTGTGAAAACTTCAAATTGCTGAAAATCGAATATCTGCTCGCCTCTTGCAGTCGATTGAAATTGAACTGGCTTCGCACTCTTTAATACAACAGTTTCATTCGTAGACTTTTGTTGAATAACTAAGCCACTCCCACTTTCTCTAGTCGCTAAAGGCGCTTCACTTAAATCAGAGAAATATTTCGCGCGATAACCACTTTGTTCAATACCTAACTGGGCAGCCAGCTGTTCGCGAATTGTTGCTTCAGTAGCATCTGTAAAACTATTATATTCAACAATAAGTGTGCTAGGCGTAGTTTGATGTAATCTACTCTGAATTGTACGCCATGCACTACCTGTAAGACCGCCGAACAATAATTTATTCGAAGTTGTATTTTCCCAAGATAAATCACGTTCATGAATTCCCTGCAAATCAGCTAAATAAATGATATCTGCTTTATCTATTCGAAGTGGTAATTCTTTCGTCTCAATCGTTTTACGTGCATCGACTACTTTGACACCAAAATAATCTCTACCCGCCTCATAAGTATCGCCTTCTAGATCCACGACTTTATTTAATGCTAATGCCTCGTAAATACCCATTCTTTCTTTTAATTCATCATTTGTAGAGCTTACATCAAGTACAATTACATCAAGCGGAGCCTCTGTTTTTATGTAATATAGCCACCACGGAGATAAAACAACCGCAATAAAAAGTACTCCCCATATAATCTTTTTCATTTATCGGTTCTCCTTATTATTTCGTATGTAAAGATAACTCAAATATATATTATTGCACAATCTCATTTGAAACTAGAGGTAATATTCCTCGAATAAGTAAATTTAATGTATGAATAACAATAATTATTCCCCATTTAAAGAAAGGCATTTTGTCCTATACGCTTAAAAAAATCATTAATTCCTGTCTTGTCTTGTTCGTCGTTCAAAAAAAGAAGAGCGCCGTAGATGTTTCTCACGGTCACTCTCATTATACCTCATTATTCAAACTCATAGGAAATCGCGGCTAATGCATAAAACGGAGCGGTTTCTGCACGTAAAATACGTGGTCCTAGTGACATTGTTTGTGCTCCTGCCTCAAGCATTGCAGTTGATTCTTGACGTGAAATTCCACCTTCTGGACCAAAAATACATAAGATTCTCAGCTCTTGAGAAGTATCTAATACCTGTAACTTTTGCTTAAAGCTTGTACGTTCAGCTAATTTTGCATCTTCTTCATCGGCAATAAATACTGCGTCATAGTTAACGAAAGTTTGCACCAGCTGCTTAAAGCTTACGGGCTGAATGATTTCAGGTAAATGTGTACGATGAGATTGCTCTGCTGCCTCTTGCGCAATTTTCTGTAAGCGTTCTTGGTTTTTTTTCGCTTTTTTATCATCCCATTTTACGATTGAACGCTCTGCCGCAAAAGGAACTAATGCATGCATGCCTAATTCAGTTGCTTTTTGTGCTATTAGTTCAAGCTTATCGCCCTTTGGTAACCCGCAAGCAATATCGACCTTTACTGGCATTTCAGGAGAGGGAATTGTTCGCCCTGTTTTTTTTGCTGTAACTTCTTGGTCGATTGCTGTAATTTCGCATATGTTTGCTGTATTGTCATGAACGATAATGATTTCATCGCCAACGGACATACGCATCACTTTGCTAATATGCCTTGCATTTTCACCCGAAATAATAAATTCATTTTGCTCATTGTTTTGCTGCTCTACAAAATATCGTTGCATTAGTTTGTCATTCTCCTTTATACAAAAGCAACAGCTGTATAAAACAGCTGTTGCTAGAGTTTATCCCGCATTAAGAGACAGTTAAGTGGTGGATGAGAATCTCCCCACCAAGCATTGTTTCACTTTATGGACGGCGAGAAATAATCGCTACCCAGTCTTCCATCATTAATATTTCTTCAATAACAAAGCCTGAAGCTTTTAATGCTGCTTTAACATCGTCTTTTTTCGCGCCAATAATACCAGATGTAACATAAACGCCACCTGGTTTTACGATTGAAAACGCATCGTCCGTAAATGACATAATGATTTCTGCTAATATATTCGCTACGACAACATCTGCTGGTTCTTTTACCGTATCCAATAAGTTACCGTGGAATACTTCTACGATTGATTCCATTTTGTTTAGCTCAACGTTTTCACGTGCTGCTGTAACGGCCACCTCATCTAAATCTAAAGCATGTACGCTTTTTGCACCAAGCATCGCTGCACCAATTGACAGTACACCTGAACCCGTACCAACGTCAATTACTGTGTTCCCCTCATTTACGACCTTTTCAAGTCCTTGTAAACACATCACCGTCGTTGGGTGCGTACCTGTACCGAATGCCATACCTGGGTCAAGTTCGATAATCAGTTCATCTGTTGAAACAGGCTCATAGTCTTCCCATGTCGGCACAATTGTAAATCTTTCAGAAATTTTTACAGGATGGTAATATTGCTTCCACGCTGTAGACCAATCTTCATCATCTACTTCACACATTGTCAGAATGTTTTCACCGATATTAATATCAAAGTTCACAAGGTTGGCAATTGCAAGCTTAATTTCTTCGATTGTCTCCGATAGGAAGCTAGACGCTGATAAATACGCTTTAACAACTACACCTGTTTTTGGGAAGTCCTCTGGATTTAGTGCATAAATCTCACCAAATTTATCGATTCTTTCTTTATCTAATTCTTTTGAATCTTCAATAACTACACCGCTAGCTCCGGCTTCATGTAAAATGTTCGTCACAGCATCAACAGCTTCATGCGTTGTTAAAATCGAAAGTTCTGTCCATTTCACTTGCAATCTCCCCTTTTAGTCACCTTTTATTTTTTTCTTGATTTTATCGAAAAGTGAGCTTCCATGTTCTTCAGGAATGTCGCCACTAATTTCTGCGAATTCACGTAATAATTGTTTTTGCTTTTCTGTTAGCTTTTTCGGAATGACTACTTTCACCACTACATACTGGTTACCTAGACCGTAGCCATGTACGTTTTTAACCCCTTTATCTTTCAAACGGAATTGTGCTCCTGATTGTGTACCTGCTGGAATTTTCAGCTTCACTTTCCCGTGAATTGTTGGGACTTCAATTTCATCTCCTAATGCAGCTTGTGAGAATGTTAAATTTAACTCATATAAAATATCGTCACCGTCACGTTCGAAGTATTCATGCTTACGAACAGAGAAAATAATGTATAAATCACCAGCTGGGCCATTGTTAAAGCCGGCTTCACCTTGACCTGCTACACGTAATTGTTGACCGTCATCCACACCTGCAGGAATTGTGATTTTAATTTTTTTCTTTTTCGTTACACTACCTGCACCACGACAAGATGTACATTTTTCAACGATGATTTTACCTGCACCACGACAACTTGGACATGTGCGTTTATTCATCATACGACCAAATGGCGTATCCACCGCTTGGTTAATTTGACCTGCTCCATTACATTGTGAACAAGCTTGTGGTTGTGTACCAGGTTTTGCACCTGAACCGTGACACGTATCACATGTTTCTTCTTTTGGAATTTCAATTTCTGTTTCTTTACCGAATACCGCTTCCTCAAACGTGATGTTCATACGGAATTGTAGGTCATCGCCTTTGCGAGGTGCGTTTGGATCTTGGCGTCGTCCACCACCGAAGAATGAACTGAAAATGTCCTCGAAGCCACCGAAACCACCGCCGCCTCCGAAGCCACCACCACCAAAGCCAGCATTTGGATCTTCATGGCCGAATTGGTCGTAGCGTGCACGTTTTTGGTCGTCTGAAAGCACTTCGTATGCTTCTGCTACTTCTTTGAATTTTTCGTCTGCGCCTTCTTCTTTGTTTACGTCAGGGTGATATTGTTTTGATAATTTACGATACGCTTTTTTAATTTCGTCTTTGCTGGCACCCTTACTAATGCCTAGCACTTCATAGTAATCGCGCTTACTCATATTCCACTCTCCGCTCTATTTACATAACGTCTATTTTAACATGTTAAAAAAATGATGTATACCATTTGATACATCATATTTTATCAATTACACCTCGGCTAACTTTTGTTCAGATTTTTTCGAAATTAAAAGAAAAAATCCTCTAAAAATCTGTGACATCCGCCGGGGCTCTAACTTACTTCTTCTGAAGCAAGTTAAAAATTAAAAGCCAAAGCCGCGAGCGGTCTTTGGCTTTCAATTAAATATGTGTACGTTGATTATTTATCGTCTTTTACTTCTTCAAAATCAGCGTCTACGATACTGTCGTCTTTTTTACTAGCGTCAGCTTGACCATCGAAGCCTTCAGCTCCACCACTAGCTGCTTGTTGTGCAGCCGCAGCTTGCTCATAAACTTTCATTACTAATGGTTGTAATACGCCTTCTAATTTTTCTTTAGCAGCTTTGATGCCTTCTAACTCACCAGCTTCTAAAGCAGCTTTTAACTCATCACGTGCGTCTTCAACAGATTTTTTCTCATCTTCTGAAATTTGCTCGCCTAAGTCTGTAATTGTTTTGTCCACTTGGAACACTAATTGGTCTGCTTCGTTGCGAAGATCAACCTCTTCTTTACGTTTTGCATCGGCTTCAGCATTTGCTTCTGCATCTTTCACCATGCGTTCGATTTCTTCTTCTGTTAAACCAGAATCAGATTGAATCACGATTGTTTGCTCTTTTTGAGTACCTAAGTCTTTAGCTTTTACTGATACAATACCGTTCGCATCAATGTCGAATGTTACTTCGATTTGTGGAATACCACGTGGTGCTGCTGGTATATCAGATAATTGGAAGCGACCTAATGTTTTGTTGTCTGCAGCCATTGAACGCTCACCTTGTAATACGTGAATGTCTACTGCTGGTTGGTTATCTGCAGCTGTTGAGAACACTTGAGATTTAGACGTTGGAATCGTTGTGTTACGGTCGATTAATTTTGTCATAACACCGCCCATTGTTTCGATACCTAATGATAATGGTGTTACGTCTAATAATAACACGCCTTGTACGTCACCAGCTAATACTCCACCTTGTACAGCAGCACCCATTGCTACTACTTCGTCTGGGTTTACGCCTTTGTATGCCTCGTGACCAGTTGCTTTTTTGATTGCTTCTACTACTGCAGGAATACGAGTAGAACCACCTACTAAGATTACTTTATCTAATTCTGAAGCAGAAAGACCTGCATCTGATAATGCTTGGCGAGTTGGTACGATTGTACGCTCTACTAAGTCATGTGTTAACTCATCGAATTTTGCACGAGTTAAGTTGATTTCTAAGTGTAATGGACCTTCAGCGCCAGCTGTGATGAATGGTAATGAAATTTGTGCAGCAGTTACACCTGATAAGTCTTTTTTCGCTTTTTCAGCTGCATCTTTTAAGCGTTGCATTGCCATTTTATCTTTTGATAAATCAACACCGTTTTCTTTTTTGAATTCAGCTACTAAGTATTCGATGATTTTGTCGTCAAAGTTATCGCCACCAAGCTTGTTGTCACCTGCTGTTGCTAATACTTCGAATACACCGTCAGCTAACTCAAGAATCGAAACGTCGAATGTACCGCCACCTAAGTCGAACACTAAGATTTTTTGGTCAACATCTTGTTGATCTAAACCGTAAGCAAGTGCAGCAGCTGTTGGTTCGTTGATAATACGTTCTACTTCTAAACCAGCAATCTTACCAGCGTCTTTTGTTGCTTGACGTTGTGCATCGTTGAAGTAAGCAGGAACTGTAATAACAGCTTTTGTTACTTTTTCACCTAAGTAATCTTCTGCATAACCTTTTAAGTATTGTAAAATCATTGCCGAAATTTCTTGTGGAGTGTAATCAGTGCCATCTACAGTTACTTTATCATTTGTACCCATTTTAGATTTGATTGAGATGATTGTGTTTGGGTTTGTAACTGCTTGGCGTTTTGCTACTTCACCAACTTGTTTTTCACCATTTTTGAAAGCTACAACAGATGGCGTTGTACGGTTACCTTCTGGGTTTGGAATTACTTTAGGCTCGCCGCCTTCTAATACTGATACGCAAGAGTTTGTTGTACCTAAGTCAATACCGATAATTTTGCTCATAATTCGTTTTCCTCCTATTATTAAAACACTACTGTGTTTATTTACAATTTATATTCAAATGTTGCCATACTTTGCTCTAAGCATGGCAAAGAATTTTATTCATTCACCGAAACCATTGATGGTCTTAGGACGCGGTCTTTTAGCTTGTAGCCTTTTTGTAGCTCACGTAATACTGTACCCGCTTCTTTTTCGCTATCTTGTTCTTGCATTACTGCTTGGTGGAAGTTTGGATCAAATGCTTCCCCTTCTGCTGCGATTAATTCTAAGCCTTCTTTTTCGGTAGCAGCAAGTAGTTGTTGGTAGACCATTTCTACACCTTTAAATAATGAAGTCGCTTCTTCTGATGTTACTTCTACTTGTAAAGCGCGATCTAAGTTATCTAATACTGGTAAAAGCTCTGTTAACAAACTTTGTGCGCGATATTTTTCTGATGCTTCACGGTCTAAACGATTGCGACGAGATAAGTTATCGTAGTCAGCGCGTAAACGTAAGTATTTCGCTTCTTCTTCTGCTATTTTTGTTTCTAAATCAGCAATTTTTAATTCGTTTTCATCTACAACAATTTCTTCTACTACTTCTGTTTCTGTAGTTGTTTCTTGTTGCAATTCTTCTGGTGTCTTTGTAGTTTCTGTCACTTCTTTTCCTCCTCGGATCTACATCATTTTTTCTGTTCGAAAAAGGCCTGTGATAAACTGTTGCGCATCACGTCAAGTAACGTCACTACACGGCGATAATCCATGCGTGTTGGACCGATAATGGCTATCGCTCCTTGCTGTTCTTGACCAACTAAAAACGAAGCGGTAATGACGCTACAATTTTCCATAGCCAAATGATTATTTTCTGAGCCTATGCGAATTTGAATACCCAGATTGTTACTAATACGATAGTCTTGTGGATCAAATAAAGATTGCACTTGGCTGTCTTTATCCATTAAATCCATCAACATGCGCATTTTATTCAAATCATGGAATTCAGGCTGATTTAACATGTTCGTTTTACCACCATAATACACTTTGTTTTCCGATTGACCTGATGAAATGGATAGCAATGAGCGTACAACGGATTCCGATGCATTCACATGCTGTTTCAAGACAGACAATGCCTCTGTTTGAAGCTTTATTGGCAATTCAAATAACGGAATCCCTACTAAGCGTTCATTTAAAATGTTCACGGTCTTTTCAATGTCTACTGGGCTAAAACCAGGTGGTAATGTTAATGTGCGATTTTCTACATGTCCGTTATCTGTCACTATAATGGCAACCGCAGTTTGTTCGGTTAATGGAACAATTTGAAATTTCTTTACACGGTGCTTAGCAACATCTGGGCCAAGCAAAATCGTTGTATAGGTTGTTAGTTCTGATAAAATATTGGCCGATTCTTTAATTAGTTGTTCGGCCTCTAACATTTGTTTTTCAAATAGTGAGTGGATTTGTTCAACTTCCCCAGATGTAATAATCTGAGGCTGTAATAAATGGTCTACGTAATAACGGTAGCCCTTTTCTGATGGAACTCGTCCTGAAGAAGTGTGCGTTTTTTCTAAAAAGCCTAATTCCTCTAAATCTGCCATCTCATTACGAATCGTAGCTGCACTATACGTAATGCCATCCTTTTTAGATAATTGACGCGAACCAACAGGCTGAGCAGACATCACAAAATCATCTACAATCACTTGCAATATTTGTAACTGCCGATTTGTTAACATCTTTTTCACCTCTGTTAGCACTCGTTCAAATGGAGTGCTAATATATTATATAAATTAACAAATCCCTAAATTGATGTCAACGAAATCGCCCAACTTTTTTCAAATCTTTTTCAATCAATTACGCCTCAGCGTAATTGCGTCCAGATTTTTTTCAAGCTCGCTTGAAAACCCCTCTAAAAAATCTGTGACATCCGCCGGGAGCTTGACTTAATTCAGCCGGGGTTTGAATCTCGGCTGAATTAAGTCATTCATCTTCTATTAAAAAGCGTTGGAAAACTTCATTGCCAACAAAGCGACCTTTGCGTGTTAAACGTACTCCTTGCGCGTCTGTTTCTAGCAAACCTTCCCGCTGTAACTTAGGAATCGTCTCTCCATATACCGAAGCCATTGACTGACCAAATTTTTGTTCAAACTCTCCATGCGTTACACCTACTGCTTTACGCAAACCTAAAAACATTTGCTCCTCAAGCTTTTCAGCTTTTGTAACACTATGCTCATGCAATAAAGGGCGATTGCCTTCCATCACAAGTTCAATATACTTTTTAATCGGGGCAACATTAGAATAGCGCACACCTTGTAAGTAGCCATGTGCACCTGCTCCAAAACCTGCGTATTCATCATTATCCCAATAAATTTTATTATGCGTTGACTCAAATCCTTCATGCGCAAAATTACTAATTTCATATTGATGTACACCGTGTGCTACCATTGTGTCAATAAGCACACCATACATATCCGCCTCTAAATCCTCGGTCGGTAAGTTCAGCTTTCCTTTCGCATATTGAATATAAAAAATCGTTTTCGGCTCAACGATTAATGAATACGCCGAATAATGTGGTAACTTTAGTGCCAGTGCCTTTTCTAACGTATGTTGCCATTGCTCCATCGTTTGCCCAGGTAAACCGTACATTAAATCGATACTAATATTCGTAAAGCCAACATCCTTAGCGTTTTGAATTGTTTTATACACATGCTCGTTAGAATGTGTACGACCAATTTTCTTTAGTAAATCTTGATCAAACGATTGTACGCCCATGCTTAAACGATTTACACCGCCGTTAAAAAGGGCCTGTAATTTTTCTACAGTTAATTCATCTGGGTTTGCTTCACTACTAAATTCTTTTACGTTTGACAGTGGAATATGTTTCGCAATAAGTGCTAATAATTTTTCAATTTGCACAGCTGATAAAGCAGTCGGTGTGCCACCACCTAAAAAAATCGTTTCAACATTTGCGAACGCTTCAGGCATTTGCTGAACTGTTAACTCCATTTCACGGCCTAGCGCTTCAATATATTCATCAACAGGTTGGTTTTTAAAAAACACCTTATTAAAATCACAGTAATTACAAATTTGATGACAAAAAGGAATGTGAATATATACACCTCTAGCCATTAAAATCACTTCCTTTAGAAAATATCTTAAATACTCTCTCCATTATAAAGCAATGTCTAGTTAGAAAGCACATCATAGTCATTACCATTTCAAATTGCACTAGAAAAACACAAATTGTGCCCTAATATTGTGATTTTACTCACATTGAGCAAATTTACTAACAAAAAATAGATTAAATCAGTGTTATTTCGGCGGGCTACGGCATGACAGCATTATGGCCAAGTGGTACGTGTCCATACTACTGTCTTTAATGCCGCATGCAAGGCCCGCCAAACTAAAATGTTGCGTCTTAATTTAGTTAAAAGAGTCCAATGCTACCGCTTGCGCTATCGCGAGGCGGCGGGGATGAATAAAATAGTACGCTGTATACAATATTGTATCTTTGATTAAATGATAGAAATTAGCTACTTTTATTGCGTCAAAGTAAAAACATCCTTAGACTTTATTTCAATAACGAAGTTAATTCAGTACATTTTATTCAATTTCTTTGTAATAGAATCCAATATTAACTTTATAGTAGAGTGCCGCGAAGTGAAGGGGGCGACTCCTAGAGGATTAAGCGTGCGCGGAAAATCCACTTGTATGTGCCACCGTAAGAGGCACATACAAGTTAGTTGTAGCCACGCCCTCAGGAACAATGGAACAAATGCTAAAATCGCCACATCGTGTGGCAACGCATTCATGACCAACATCGTGTTGGCCTCCCGTAGCGTAGCAGAACGGATTTTAATAGATAATTACACTTAGCCCTGAATTTCACAAAAAAATACCGTACCCATTTTGGAGTACGGTAAATATTATTATTAAGCAAACATCGGCTCTTGATTATTCATAAGCATAATTAAGTCAATTGCATTTAACTGTGGCAATTTTTCACTAAAAGCTTTGGCATCTTCTACTGACTGGAATTGAAAAGCGTCAAGTTCCTTCATCAGTTCATATTGTTCTCCAATTAAGCGAATCATATATAACCGAACTGTAGGACAACATTGTTTCATTGAATCAAAATTTTCTCCTGCAATAACAAGCCCAATTTCTGTTGACGATTCACCGACCACCGTTTCGATAATATGTAGTTCATCCAATACAAACCACTCTGGAACTATTAATTGAATTTGATTGTTCATAAAATTCATCCCCCTGATAATATGAAGTGTTATGCTACGTAAATTGTACGAGCAATGATTTTAAAACGTTGAACACAATTAACTTTATTCTATTCCTTTGAACAGCAAACGACTAGTCATTCACAATTTTTAATGCAATTTATACATGCGTATTTTACTATATATCAATTAGGTTCCAAATCCTTATTAACTAACGCATCTATAAAACAATTAAAACCATTTTACTACAATCAATAATTTAATAATAGCGTCAATTTTATAGCTACTTTTCGTATTTTACATATTTTTCTAGTAAATTAATCTTATGTAACTTTCACTTATTGAGCAGTATCATGACTTAATAATTATATAATATCAATTATCCCAATAAATTTCACTATTTTTTTAAAATTTTCATATTTTTTTGATAATAACCTCTTTTCCCACAAAGTAGATTAATTTCCTTGGGAATTATTAGATGAGAAATTATAACAGCAAAAAACTTCTGACGTTTATGAGACCGTCAAAAGTTTTTTGGGTTTATACTTGGAATCTGTCCACAGCATGTGTCAATGAACGCATATTTTTTGCAATGCTGCGAATTTCATCAGATATTTCACTAGTTGATTGTTTTTGAAGCTCGACTTGCTGCTGAATTTTCTGCATAGACGCTAAATTTTCCTCGGAGCGATTGCTAAGTTCCACTGCACTAATTGAGACCTCGTGTGTATGGCTCACAATTTCGCCCATTACCTGTGCCATCTGTTCGATTTGCGGCCCAATTTGATGTACTTCATCGGTAATTTCTCTAAATTTATAGGCACTCTGCTCTGTATATTTTGCCCCTGTCATAACACTTTTCATCGCCTGTTCCATACTTTGCGATGCATCAATTGTGCCTTGCTGAATGTCTTTGACAATCGTAGCAATGGAATTTGTAAAGCGCTTCGATTGTTCTGCTAGTTTGCGTACTTCCTGAGCAACAACCGCAAAGCCTTTACCATGCTCCCCGGCGCGTGCTGCTTCAATGGAGGCATTTAATGCTAATAAATTTGTTTGATCGGCAATTTCATGAATAATATGGACCGCCTGTGATATTTCTTGTGACTGCCCCTTTAATTGCATTAACTTGTTACTAGACTGTTCCATCGTATGCTCAATCGATTGCATTTGTGACAAATTTTGCTCTACAAGAATTTCGCCATCGGAAGCTTTATAAACGGTTGTTTGAACAACACGCTCGATTTCATGCATTCGTTGCGAAATTTCTTCAACACCTGCTGCCACCTGTTGAATCGATGCTGTATTATCTGCAAGCTGTGCCGTTGCATAATGTAGCGAGCTTGTCATGACATCTGCATTTGACGCAATATGCACCGCGCCCTTAGTAATCTGCTCAAAATTATAGGTTAATTCTTGATTGGCCCCTGTTGCTTCACTTGCTCCGTGACGAACCGTTTTTAGGAGCTCTTTCATATCCGCAATCATTAAGTTGTAGTACTTCGTTGTTTCCCCTAGCTCATCGCGTGCACTATAGGTTGCATATTTTGTTAAATCCCCCTGCTGTGCAAGCTTAAATAACCGCTTTAACTCACGGGTCGGCTTGTTAATCGATTGAATCGCTTGAAAGCCAAAAAATAAAATGAGCGCCATTAAAATAACAGAAATGCTTACAATTAACCGATAGCCAAATGCAATATCCTGCTCGTGGTTTTCGAGTTGCTTTTGCGCACGTTCTAATATATATGTATTGATTTCCACAAGTAAGCTCGGTGACGGATTTGCAGATACTTGCTTGATGTAATGCTCCATCTTTCCATCAAACGCAATGGATTTTAATTGTTGCCGCGTTTCATTAGAAATGGAGTTTGTTGTTTCAACTTGCAGCATTACTTCCTGTAACACCTGTGTCGCTAGTAATTTTTCATGATACATACTCGCGGTTTCACGCTCCATTTTGCGTAAATAATCCAAGCTAAAAACGGTTAATATGATATTCGATAAAATACAAATAATCATTAAAACTGCTAGTCGATCTTTTACTTTCACTGCTTTATAAAAGCGCACGGCACTTTACCTCTTTACATTTATTTTTAATTATTACTATAGGAAATTTGTGTAAAGAGACTTTAGGAGAATTGTTAATTCCTTGTAAATCAAAAAAGCACAGAGCGAAGATGCCCTGTGCTGTAAAGATTACATAAATTCTTTTACTAATTTATCGAATTGCACTTCTGATAAGCTAATATCGATGTCTGTTAATGGCAACTCCGAATAGCCTTGGATTTTTTCTTGATATGATTTTGTTTCAGTATCTTGATAAATAATCCCTGTTACTAAACCTTCATGTTTCATAACAGTTTGCATCGCTTGCTCACGATTTGAGTTATCATAACCTTCGATATCCGCTAATTTCGTTATATGCTCCTTGAACCATTCATATGTGTTCACTTTGTTGTAAGTGACACATGGTGAGAATACGTTGATGAATGAGAAGCCTTTATGATTTAAGCCTGCTTCGATTATAGCTGTTAATTCTTTAATATCTGTTGAGAAGCCTTGTGCCACAAATGTTGCGCCGCTTGTAAGTGCAACTTCTAATGGTTTTAATGATGGCTCAATTGCCCCACCTGGCGTTGATTTCGTAATGAAACCAGCTGCTGAACGTGGCGATGTTTGTCCCTTTGTTAAACCGTAAATTTGGTTATCCATTACTACGTACGTAATGTCGATGTTACGGCGAATTGCATGGATTGTGTGTCCCATACCGATTGCAAAGCCGTCACCGTCACCACCAGAGGCGATAACTTTTAAATCTTTGTTGGCCATTTTTAAGCCTTGTGCGATTGGTAATGCGCGCCCGTGAATCCCGTGGAAGCCGTATGAGTTAATGTAACCTGAAATACGACCTGAACAGCCAATACCAGAAATAACCGCTAATTCATTTGGCTCGTAACCTACATTTGCTGCTGCACGTTGAATCGCTGCTTGCACAGAGAAGTCACCACAGCCTGGGCACCAGTTCGGTTTTACTGAATTTCGGAAATCTTTAAATGTTGCCATGATTAAATTTCCTCCTTCACTAAGTTTGTTAATTCACGTGGTAGGAATGGTGTACCATCGTATTTTAAAATCGATTTTGTCTTCGCGTGACCACCGATGTTCATTTTCATAATGTTCGCTAATTGACCTGTAGCATTATTTTCTACCACAATGACCTTTTTAGCACGATCCATTAAAGCAGTCATTTCGTCTGCTGGGAATGGATGCACTAATTTGATGTGAGCGTGGTTTACTTTTAAGCCTTCATTATTTAACGTTTCTTGTACTTCTTCTAATGCACCGCGCGTTGAGTTAAAGCCTACTAATAATACGTCTGCTTCTTCGTGTGGCGCGTTTACATATACGGCGTTATCAAAACGTAAGTAGTTAAGCTTGCGCATACGTTTATCCATTTGTGTACGACGGTTGCCCGTTGCTTCAGATGGCTTCCCTGTCTCATCATGCTCTACACCTGTTACGTGGTGAATACCACCTTTTAAGCCTGGTAATACACGAGGTGACACTCCATCTGCTGTGTTTTCATAACGTTTGAAGTAATCTTTTGATTCTTCATCTTCAACCGCATCGACAATTTTACCGCGACGGATTTCAATTTTGCTGTAATCAAATGGCTCCACCGTTTGTTTACCTAATGCTAATTGTAAATCAGTCATAACGATAACCGGTAATTGTAGTTCCTCTGCGATGTTAAATGCTTGGATTGTATCGTAGAATGCCTCTTCAATTGTAGAAGGTGCGATTACGACTTTCGGAATTTCACCGTGTGTACCGTAAATCATGGCCATTAAATCCGATTGCTCTTGTTTTGTTGGTAAACCTGTTGATGGGCCACCACGCTGCGTATCAAAAATAACTAACGGTTGCTCTGTCATACCTGAAAGACCGATTGCTTCCATCATAAGTGATAGACCAGGACCTGCCGATGCAGTAAACGCACGGACACCACCGTAGTTTGCACCAATTGCCATTGTAGCTGCTGCGATTTCATCTTCTGTTTGAATGACCGCACCACCAACTAATGGTAGCTTTTTAATCATGTACTCCATAATTTCAGAAGCCGGTGTAATTGGGTAAGCTGCCATGAAGCGAGAGCCTGCCGCTAGTGCACCTAATGCCGCTGCATCATTCCCAATCATGAACATTCGACGTTTTCCGTCTGCTGGTTCTAACTCCCATGCACCTACACGATCACCGATTTGTTCAGCAATTGCTTCACGCCCACGTTGAATCGCTTCGATGTTTTTCGCAACAACCTCTTCGCCTTTACGACCAAAGATTTCATCTACTACACTTTGGAATACTTCTTCATTTAAGTTTAAAAGTGCTGCAGTTGCCCCAATCGCCACCATGTTTTTCATTAATGACGTACCTAGTTCAGCTGCGATTTCTGTAAATGGTACTGAATATAGAGGTGCTACACAGTCCTCTGGGTTTGTTGGATTAAATTTTGCATCAGCTAAAATGATACTTGATGCCGTTAATTCTTTATAGTTCACGTCGATTGTTTCTTGATCGAACGCCACTAAAATATCTAAATCGTCCGCAATCGAACGTACTTCTGTTGGACGAACTGTAATTTTATTATTCGTATGGCCACCTTTAATACGAGAAGAGAAATGACGGTAACCGTATAGGAAATAACCTAAACGATTCATTGCCATTGAGAAAATTTCACCTGTACTCTCGATCCCTTCACCTTGTTGCCCACCGACTTTCCATGAAAGCTGATGTAACATATCAACATCTCCTTAAGTTTTCTATTTATATAAATAAAGTAGTTGTTATTACTTTATTAGGTAGCTGGATAACGCTACAGCTATGTAAACTCCATTACACCTCTGTGCATGATTACCAAAGGCTTAACTGCATTCATGGAAAGAACCAATGAATTTAGTTAAATTTCCTTCATTAGTTTAACATGAAGTGTAAGTTCCTACTATTGCAAATGTCATAAAGCGTAAAAAAATCAGACCTTTGACGGAAGGTTTTGTACACAAATTAGTTTGAAATCAATTTTGTTAAGTAATGAAACGAATTTATCGTTATTTTGTTCCTAAACAATTTAAAAAATAACGGCATAGATTTATTGGAGAGCCACTCAAAAAAGCAGTCTGGCACTTAAAACCTCAAAATAAAAAACACTCACGCAAATTTGTTTCATTTGCGTAAGTGTTTGTTTATTTATCGTGATCTTTTTTCAACAAGTAATTTTAACGCCGTTCGATCTTCCCCTGCAATAGTAATGTCTGCGAAGGCTGGTGCACAAATCAAATCCGTTCCACTCGGTGCCACAAACCCTCGTGCAATGGCTACAGCTTTAATTGCTTGGTTGAGCGCGCCTGCACCTACCGCTTGCATTTCTGCAAAGCCCTGTTCTCTTATGACCGCCACAAGTGCTCCTGCAACAGAATTAGGATTAGAACGAGATGATACTTTTAATGAATCCACAGCTATTTCCTCCTCATCTAGTACTGCTTTTTAGACAATTTTTATTGCCTGTACGTCATTGTATGCGGTATGATTATACTTTAGAATCCGAAAATTATAACTCTTCAGAAAATTATTCACTTAAACTATATTCCTTATAATAATGCTGATGTTTTGGTGTTACATAATTATTTAATACTACACCTATAATTATTGATTGAGAGTTAGACAAAATTACATGCGCTTTTCGAACAGCTTCCTTTTCGACAACACCTGTATTTACGATTAATACTGTACCATCGCATTTATTCGCCAATATTTGCGCATCCGATACAGATAATAATGGAGGTGCATCAATAATTACGATGTCAAAATCCCTCTTCACATCAAGAATCAACGCATCCATCGATTTTGAAGAAAGTAATTCAGCAGGATTTGGTGGAATAGGACCACTTGTTAATACATGAAGCCTAAATATAAATGTCTCCTGTATCGCTTCATTTAAAGTAGCCTTTTTTGCAATTACGTTAGATAGCCCGACATTATTGAAGGTTTTAAAAGTTTGATGCAAAGTCGGTTTTCGCAAATCTCCATCGATGATCAGTACCCTTTTCCCCTCTTGCGCAAATACAACCCCTAAATTTGCAGCATTAGTGGATTTTCCTTCGCCTGGAGTAGACGAAGTGACCAAAATCGTTTTTAATTCTTGATCTGGCATTGAAAATGTGATGTTTGCACGAATCGTACGAAATTGCTCTGAAATAATTGATTTCGTATCTGAAACAGTAATTAAATTTCGAGCTGTTTTTGATAACATTAATTGTTTTTTCTTTTTTCTACTTCTCAAGCTAAACATTTTCGTTCCTCCTAACTCTACGAGATTTAAGGGAAATTTTCTTTTCTTTTTTTTCATCAATGAAGCCAACTACACCTATGACAGGTAAACCATATTGTTCTTCGATGTCTTTCTCGCTCTTAATTGTAGTGTCTAAAAATTCTAGTAGAAATACCAACCCAATACCTACCATTAGACCAATAACTGCCGCAATAGCCATATTAAGCATTTTATTTGGTTTTACCGGGGTAGGATTTCCGCTTAATTTTGCAACAGTTAAAATATTTATATTATCAACATTCATCAGCTTTGGAATTTCCTCTTTAAATACTTCCGCCACCGTGTTCGAAATTTCCACAGCTTGCTCTGGGCTTTGATCTTCTACTATAATATTTACAACCTTTGATTCATTTTCATGAGATATAGAAATTTGATTTTTCAATACTTCTGGCATTATGTTTATCTCTAAATTCTCAATTACTTTACTTAAAATAGCAGGGGTTGTAATGATCACATTATAGGTTTTTATTAATTGTAAATCTGTTTCCATTTGCGACCATGAATACGTTTCCTCGCTGTTGCTTTTTTGATTTACTAAAATTTGTGTTTGTGCTTGATACATTGGAGTCAATAAATAAAAACTTACAGCTGCTGCAATGCCAATACTAATAACAGTAAAGGTAATAATTAGTAATATTCGTTTTTTTATTATTTTGATTATTTCTTGTAAACGGATTAGTTCTTCCAATACTGTTGCCTCCTTGAAAAACATTTACAATTTATTAGCCTCCAATAATATCAATCAAATTTCAATAAATTAACAAGACATGATATCTCACTTATTATATGAATTGAAAAGTAAAATTATCACTTTAGCCATTTCGATCAATTGTATAATCAATTGTATTTATTAAATAGGGCTGTCTTTTTAAGCAATAAAAGTTTTGACATTAAACCCAATTTTAATTTGTGGAGTGGAGAATTCTATTTTTATAAATTTTCAAGATCTTTTTTTTAAAATAAATAAGTTTTAAACTCCTAATTCCATTAATTGATTTCAGATTTACAATATGTGGGGTATTGTTTAATATAATCTCTTCCAAGAGATTATTTTCAATTAAAAACTCACAATTTTGATATACCCTGTAAATTATGCCACCCGGAATTCTGTAGTTTATCATAATTTTAGTCAATTTCATTTTTTCTTCTACTAACAATTTTGAATGTAAAATATCATTGATAAGAATATTCATCCATTTTAAATCTAAGTTAATTTTATCAATATTATTTTCACTAAGACTACCCTCGATTTCTAAATGATAATTAGTAAGCCTCTTCTTAACGCATTGGACATCTTTAGATTGCTTAAGTAAGTTAGCGAAAAACAACATATCTTCTCCAAAGTTCAAATCTTCTCTAAACAATAAATCATGTTTTAACAAAAAACTTTTTCTAATCAACCAAGAATTAGTGTTAGGCGTTGTGGTATTTTTTAAATAATTCATTAATATAAACCCTGACTTAAAATTAATTTTAGCTTTTCTTTTCTTATTACCTATATAAAAATGACCACAATAACAAACATCCTTATTTCCAATTTTCCTTAGCATATTTTCTAAAAATGTTTTCTCGTAAGTATCATCTGCATCTAGAAAACTAATAAATTCGGTTTCCGCCATTTTTATTGATAAATTACGTGTATAGGACACACCTTTATTTTCCTGATGATATACTCTAACCCTACTATCTTTTTTTCTGAAATATTCACATATTTCCCCACTTTTATCTGTCGAGCCATCATTTATAATTATTAATTCAAAATCCTGAAAGCTTTGAGATAATACACTAGAAATACTTTCTTTTAATCTTGCTTCTTTATTATATACACTCATTAAGACTGATATTTTTAACAATCAATCACTTCCAAAAATTAATTTTCACAATTCATTAACCGGTATCTATTAACCGGTATCTGTTAATCTAATTGTCGTATCATGCTACTATGTTACCTGTAAGAAATACCAATTACGGTAGGTGTATTTAAATTGTCTAAAAACTAAAAAAAGTATTTGACATTTTACGCTTATCCTCTAAAAAAATCCCATAGTATCGATCATACTTTGGGATTTCATTTCATATTTCTTCAGTATCTAATATACGAAAGAATCTTCTACGTTCACATTGATAAAATCTGTGATACTATCCATTTTTCTTAGCATTTCTTCTAGTGATGAATATTTCAGCACCATTGTTCCTATTTTTTTATCTGATCCTGTAAAAGCAGATAAACTATCCTTCGGTTTAATGGAGAGTTCATATTCTACAATATTATTTTCCTCAAACTCTTTGTCCATTTCGAGCCCTTCAAATATCCCGCTTTTCTGACTATTTAACACATAACATGACCAATAGCCTGTAGGTTCTACCATTTTCAAATCACTACAATCTTCCCCTAAGGCAGCCTTTATCGTATATTCAATTAAATCGACACCTGTTGCCTTTTTCGTTATATGAGGAATCAAATTCCCTCCAACTCTTGCACCCATTTCTATAAAAAAAACACGATCATGTTTATCTACTTGTATATCAAAATCATAAGGACCTGTTTTCATTTCAAGTAAATGGATTAATCTTTGAATTTCCCTATGAATTTTATTTTGAATATGTTCCGGCAATACACTTGGCCAGCTTCCTCCTATTGGTGCAAACGGATTGATATTTGTAGGATTAAGATGATTATTTGTGAAGCATCGAAATACGAGTTCACCATTAACCGAGAAGCCATCGCCTCCGACTTGATATCCTTTTCGATCAATATACTCTTCTATGATAAAGCGTTTAGCTTTTGAGAAACTTAAAGCATATTCTATCTTTTCTTCAAGATATTCAATGGTATCTATTTTTGAAATTCCTCTACTTCCAGATGAATCCACTGGTTTGATCATCACTGGCATTTTGTAATGGAGTATTTCAGATTTTGCTTCTTCAAATGAGGTATATCCTTTTGCTTTAGGGACATTAAAGTTATTTTTCATTAAAAAGTCTCTAAACAAGTCCTTATTATTAATTATTTTAATGGACTCATATGAATAGGACGGTAATCCCAACTTTTCAGCAACGTAAGAAACTGTAGTCATGGCTTCATCGGCAGCAAAACAAGTGATTCCATCAATTTTTAAATCTCTAGCTAAAGAAAGAACTGCTTCTTTATCCATATAGCTAACATTGTGATACTCATGCGCCAATTTATGACCTGGGTTATGTTCAAAAAAATCACATGTAATCGTATAATAGCCCATCTCTATTGCCTTTTTAATAAAGGGTACATGGTATGGGTCTCCACTAAGGATTAATAGTTTTTTCATAATTTACCTCATTCTCAATTGGGTTTATTTTTGAATCAAATTATGCGAGCTCATCTTTTATATTAGATTAGCTACTCTTTCTTGTAGTAATAAAAATGGAATGCTTCCCGAAATCAAAAGATCATTCACTTTTACCTTCACTAATTTTTTTATATTATTCATTTTTTCCATCATCTCTTTTTCAGATTGATATTTCAGTATCATTAATCCAATTTTTTCGTGAGATCCAGAAAGGTCTGAAATCGGGTCATCTGGATTCACTAATAATTCATACTCCACTACATTTTTTTCTAAGAAGTCCTCTTGTATTTCTAATCCTTCAAATATGCCACTCTTTTCACTGTTTAGTACATATGTGGCCCAATATCCTGTAGGTTTAACCATCTTTACATCACTACAATCTTTGCCTAAAGCTGCTTTAATTGTATTTTCCATTAAATCGATTTTAGTGGCATATTGGATTGCCTCTGGATTCCAATCACCACCATTTCTCGGCGTGACCTCAATCAAATAGACGTTCTTATTTTCATCGATTCGAATATCGAAATTATAAGAACCTGTTTTCATATTTAATAAATCCAAAACTTTCTGAATCTCGTTATGAACATTTTTTTGGATTTGTTCTGGCATTGTGTATGGCCAAGTTGTTATAACTGGAACAAAGGGATTGATACAATCTGTTGAAAAATATTCATTCGAAAAACACCGAAACACAAGTTTACCATCTACCGAAAATCCATCTCCGCCAATATGTGGACCATAATTTTCAATATATTCTTCTATAATAAATCGTTTTACTTTTGAAAAACGTAAGGCATCGAATGCATTTTGTTCAAGTTGATCAATTGAATCTATTTTCGAAACGCCTTTACTGCCCGAAGAATCAACGGGTTTTATCATGACCGGCATATTAAATTTATGAATTTGGGCTTTAGCCTCTTCATACGTATGAAATCCTTCTGCCCTTGGAACATTGAAATTATTTTTTCTTTGGAAATTTCGAAATAATTCTTTATTCGTTAGTATCTCTACAGAATTATATGGATGTGTTGGTAAACCTAATTTTTCTGCAACATATGCGACTGTTGCTGCCCCTGACTCAGCTGCATAACATACAATTCCATCAATTTGCAAAGATTTCGCTAAGCTTAAAATTAATTCTTTGTCGGTCGTACAAACTTCATAAAATTCTTGGGCGAATTGTTTACCAGGAGCATTCCCATTACCGTCACAGACTATCACATAGCAGCCCATTTCCCGAGCTTTTTTAATCGCTGCAACTTGGGATAAAGCCCCACCTAACATTAAAAGTTTCTTCAATCATTTGTACCTCCTGTCTAAACTAAAATCATTTTTTATTAAAGAAATCTGCAAAATCAAATTGAATATACAGAGTCCTCAAACAAAGTTATATTTCTTTGTTGTCCTCTTTGTTATAAAAAGTTAAGTTATATTTCTTTGTACTAGACCCTAAAATACTAAGTAGCGTCGATCGTAAGTACTCATAACATTCGAGTTTAAATATCCGGGATAGAACTACATAGATGATGGACCCTAAAATAATTTGAATAAAAACGGTTGTGAGCATAGAAAATTCAAGTCCATGAGTTAAAAATAATAAGCCTCCCATTGCTAACGCGATTAACAAGGACGGGAATACATCGCGAAGTTGCTCCAGCATTCCGTAATTTAATAACTGCTTATTTGGATAAGCATCAATAATAGTAAATAGGACGCTACTAATAAACACACCAAAGACCATGACATAGAGACCAAATTGTATTGAAATAATCAGAATTCCTAGTCCAAGCAATGTTTTTAGTACTTCGAGTTTCAAAAACACATCACTACGCCCAAGAGCATTGATTGCCTGTAAATTGGCGGTTTGAATTGGATATAACGCATAAACCATACAAAAAATTTGTAAAAACGGAACTGTTGGTAACCATTTATCCGTCAATAATAGCCTTACTAATGGTTCAGCAATCATTGCCAAACCTATCATCATTGGAAATACAACGTATGAACTTGTAACAATCGTTCGCCGTACCATTTCTTTGACCCTTTGACGATTATCTTGATAAGAAGACAAGGCCGGTAACATGACAGCTTGTATGGAGCCGTTCACATTACTTACAATAATATTCGGAAACTGATCTGCTTTATTGTAATAACCGATCATTGCTGGGCTAAACAGTTTGCCGATAATCACACTGTGCATATTGCTATAAATTGCATTCAATAACGATGATACCAGTATTTTCCAACCGAATGAAAAAAGCTGCATTACGTTTCGCATTGAAAAAAATAATTGTGGTCTCCACTCTACTTTAAAGCTTAATAAAAAAGGCGTTATTAGATGACTAGCTAATTGTTGAAATACAAGTGCCCAAACGCCAAAGTCAGCGTATGCCATTCCAACTGCGATCATGCCCGAAAGTGCGTGGGCGATAGAGCTTGCAAGAAACAAATCTTTAAATTGCATATTACGAGAAACAATCACATATTGGATTGAATGAAATGCACTCAAAAATAGTGATAAAGATAAGACTCTTAAAATTAAAATTAATTGCTGTTGCTCAAAAAAGAAGGCAATAGTAGGAGCAAGATAAAAAAGGAGCATATAAATGATACTGCTAGATATTATATTCACATAAAAAACGGAGGACAAATCGACATGATCGACTTTTTTCTTTTGAATGAGCGCCGTCGTAAATCCACTTTGTACTATCACGATAGCAAATGTATTAAAGATCGTCACAATCACAATTAATCCAAAATCTTCTGGCAAAAGCAATCGAGCTAATATAAGAGTTATCAGTAGTTGAATTCCTTGAACCCCGCTTCGTTGCAATAAACTCCATAATAATGAGGAAACGATTTTTGCCTTTGTTACTTCATTGCCCAATTCATACACCCCTTTTTACAAAACCTACGAATGATCACTTCTTATCTACTTCAATTCACTACTACAGCTAAAACGATTACTCAAAAATGGTTCGATATGGGATGTACGTAGCTGCTCCGCTATTTATGATATATAGAAACATGGCGACTAATAACGTATAAAATAGTAACTTCAAATAAAAATGAACGATTGCATTGTTAAATAAAGAAATCATCTTTGGTACAACTAATAATCCATAAATCGTACCAAACAGCGATAATCGATGTCCCATTGTTCCCTGGGCATAGAACATTAAATAAATCGCGATTCCCATGAAAAAAATATTTAAGTAAATCCTTGATGGCTCATCATCATCTGTAATTTTCTTTCTTAATAATAGTGCAATAAAAGCTAGGATTAAGAAAAAAACAATTGCCTTAGTACCTTCCTGACTTGCTGTTTCTTTCGTATAAACAGCATATTTAGGTAAATAATTTAAAACTAGGCCATTTAACAGATTCGCAATAACAGGAAGTGAGGCTAAAAGGATTACCAGCTTAAAGGTGCCTAACTTTATATATCTTGCTAAATAAAAGACAAATGCTATTAATGATGCTTTATGAAATAAAATAGCTATCACTACTAAAACAATGTATGGAATCGGTCGCTTTTGTTCAATGTATTTAAATCCATAAAAGGTAATCGCTAATGCAGTAAAAAAACGGATGACGCTTAAGGAATTTAAAAAGTAAAGTGGAAAACATAAAAAAAACAGTAAACTAAGCCATGGATCTACACTATATTTATTAATCGTTTTGTAAATTAAAAAAAGGCAAATAAATGAATTGACTACGAAAAACAAATTATAGATACCTATCGACCTAGAAAGCTCAATCAATAGAATGGTTGCGAACTCTTCACCACCGACAATATTCGTTTGGATATTATATTTAACCGTGTCATAATACGCTAAATAATCCCAACCAACATCGAAACGAAAGGCAGAAAAGCAAAATAACAAAAGAAAGGCAACCATTAAAAAGACATTCTTTTTAGCATATTCATTTGGAAGAATTCTACTATCATCACTAAGTTGTACATTGCTACAATGGATAAAGGTGCTCATTTTATCTAAGACCATGACACCCATGATTACGAAAAGAAAAAAACAATAAAAAACCATGTAAGTTGCTCCTCAATCTATTTCAATATCGGATGAATGTTTTGAACTGCTTTTCAAAGAGAATATTATCTTGTAAAACTTTCTCCAAAAAATTTTTTCTACCTTTGTAATAGTTAGCTGAATTAAATTTCGATGCATATTGCAAAAGGTCATTCTCTGCGAATTCAAAGGAATGTAAAACAACCCCAATATGATTCAAGGAGATAATTTCTGCTAAATAGGTTCCTTTGAATGCGATTAAGGGTTTCCCATAAATTAAGGCATTATATAATCGATTCGGTAATGCCGTTTTATTATTGATGCCATCATTGTATCGAAGAACATTGATAAAATCGTTTTGATGATAAAATTGTTCTTCCTCCTCAGGATAATACCTTCCTGTTAATCTAACATTTCGAATCTGATTGCCAACCAAATAGTCGTTTATATGTTGATTACTATTGCCTTCCCCATAGTAATTCAACACAAACTTTCGGTTATTTTTTAAGACACTAATGAAGTCCTTATTAATCGAAAAGTCCCTTAGTGCACCAATATTTGCAACCGAAATTTGTTCTTTGTAGGACATATTTTCAACCGTCTCTATTTCATTTATGCTTTTAATTTGCGTATTATGATTGGTGATATATTTCTTGCTATGTGGCAGCCATTCTTCAAAGCCTGGCGAAGATATTACGGTAAAGGCGGAACCCTCAATTGTCTTCTTTATATTAAAAAATTGATGAAGTTTATGAAAATCTCGAATATCCAGCACATATGCACCTTTAAATTTTTTCTTTAGTATTCCATGAAGTAAATACGCTAATTGAATTCCAAACACGACAATTTTGTTGTACCGGTCCATTCTTAATCTTTCTATCACAAATCTCCGAAATTTTAAATATTCAAAAAAATTTCTATGATGTCCGATTTTGTTATCCTTATACGTATTTTCTTTTTCTTCCTCCATCTGAAACCTATCCCAATTAATAATGTCATAGTCTATATGTTGTTCATCTAATATTTGCTCGTAACTTTTTACGTATGGCATAAATAGCATATTTGATGGGCAAATTAATGCAATTTTCATGGATACGTACTCCCCCATACAACCCGATTCACATAATGTGTATACGACAAAATAATTCTTAACATTTTATCTGAAACATTCGGCATCCCATAATCTCCCACAAGTCTTAATGTATCTGTTTCCTGTGTTTCTAATATTTCTAACCCTTGTAATATTCTTTCCTTTTCAAGCCCAACCATCATCACCGAAGCTTCTTCCATCGCCTCTGGTCGTTCATGCGCTTGGCGAATATTAAGTGCGTTGAATCCAAGAATGGAGGACTCTTCACTAATTGTTCCACTATCACTCAGAACGGCTTTTGATTTTAGTTGCAGTTTTACATAATCGTTAAAACCTAAAGGCTTCATTATTTTTACTAGCGGATTAAATTCGATTTCTTTCGCTTCAATCATTTTCTGTGTACGAGGATGTGTACTCACAATGACCGGTAGTTGGTACTTTTCTGCAACAGCATTTAAACTTTCAACTAAATGAAGAAAATTTCGGGTGGAATTAATATTTTCTTCACGGTGTGCCGAAACAACAAAATACTTCCCACCCTCAAGTTCTAATCTTTGGAGTACATCCGATTTTTCAATATCCGCTTTTTTCGAATGAAGTACTTCAAACATTGGACTACCTGTCTTAATAATTCGATCGGCTGGAAAACCTTCCCTTAGGAGATATTCTCGAGCGATATCACTGTACGTTAAGTTAACATCTGAAATATGATCGACAATTTTTCGATTCGTCTCTTCCGGTACGCGTTGGTCAAAACATCTATTACCAGCTTCCATATGGAAAATTGGGATTTGCTTTCTTTTCGCAGCGATTGCACATAGACAACTATTTGTGTCCCCTAATACTAAAAAGGCCTCTGGCTGTACTTCTTCTAATACAGGATCGATTTTACTCAAAATATTGCCGATTGTTTCAGTTGCTGACCCAGTAGCTGCATTTAAGAAAAAATCTGGCTTTTTCAAACCGAAATCTTGAAAGAAAACTTCATTCAATTCGTAATCATAATTTTGCCCTGTATGAACAAGCGTATGTTCCACTACATTAGACTGTTCTAACTTATTGATTACTGCAGACAATCGAATAATTTCTGGTCTAGTCCCTACTACCGTCATCACTTTTAGTTTTTTCAAGATTTAAACCTCCAAATAGTACGTATCCGGCTTTACTGGGTCGAAACATTCATTTGCCCACATCACTGTTATTAGATCTGTTTCTCCTACGTTAACAATGGAATGTGTATATCCAGTAGGTATATCAACGACCTGTAGCTTTTCTCCACTCACCCTATATTCAATAATGTCCTCGGCTCCTAACTTTCTGAACCGTATTAACCCTTCACCACTAACAACTAAAAACTTTTCATTTTTAGTATGGTGCCAATGATTTCCTTTTGTAATTCCAGGCTTTGATACATTAACCGAAACTTGACCTTGATTCGGAGTTCGAATAAATTCAGTAAATGAACCACGATTGTCTAGATTCATTTTTAAGTCATATGAAAATTGATCTACAGGTAAAAAACTTAAATACGTACTATACAGCTTTTTCGTGAGAGGATCATCCATATTTACAATGTTTAAATTCGTTCTACTATCCTTGAAACTTTTTACTAGATTTGCTAATGTTCCAAGTTCAATTTGGTGTGTAATAGGTATCACACAGAATTCTCCTTGTTCTGTTGGTGTTCCGACTAACGCTCGTAACATTTCTTCTAAAACATCATCGATATAACAAAGGTTTAACTCTGTATCAGGGTTGTTTACTTGAATTTCTAAATTTCTTGCGATGTTATAACAAAAAGTAGCAACTACGCTGTTGTAATTCGGTTTACTCCATTTTCCAAATACATTTGGTAATCGATACATATAAACAGGGGCACCTGTTTGCTGTTGATATTGAAACAACAACTGTTCCATTGCCTTTTTGCTTCTCCCATAAGGATTATCCAATTCAGCTTGAATAGAAGAAGTTACGACAATAGGTGTATTATTTTCGAATTTTTTTAGTAGCTCTAACAGCTGAGAAGTAAAGTTAGTATTTCCTTCAAAAAAATCATTTTCATTTTGAGGTCTATTTACACCAGCTAAATGAAAGACAAAGTCACATTCTTTAGCATATTTTTCGAGCAGCGATGGATCGCTATCTCTTGAATACTCAAATATTTGATTTATTCCGCAGTTTTTGAGTTCTGCAATTAGATTTTTACCTATAAATCCTTTTGCACCTGTTACAAGAATGTTCATCTATCCAATCCCACCTTAGTTCATGATATGAATATTTTTATTCCATTCCTTTAGTTCTGCCTGAATGTAATCTAATTGCATTAATGTTTCTTTAATTTCTTCTATATTTAATTGCCTAGTATTGTCTGAATTGTACTCTTTGATATTTGTAAGTTCCGGATGACCTTCTACAAAATATTTATTGTAGTTGAGATTTCTTTGATCAGCAGGGACCTTAAAGAATCCAGCTAAGTCCACTGCGACTGCATATTCTTCTTTAGTAAGTAGCGTTTCATAGCGTTTTTCCCCATGTCGTGTCCCAATAATTTTTATTTCGTTGTCAACGTTAAATAGCTCCTTCAAGGCCTGAGCAAGATCACCTATTGTACTAGCTGGAGATTTTTGGACCATAATATCACCTGCTTCTGCATGTTCAAAAGCAAATAATACGAGTTCTACTGCCTCTTCTAAACTCATAAGAAACCTTGTCATATGGGGATCTGTTATTGTCAAAGGAAATCCTTTTTTTATTTGTTCAATAAATAACGGTATGACTGAACCACGTGAGGCCATTACATTGCCGTATCTTGTTCCACAAATGAGTGTATTTTCTGGAGAAACTGTTTTTGATTTTGCGACAAAAACCTTTTCCATCATTGCCTTTGAAATCCCCATTGCATTGATTGGATAAGCCGCCTTATCTGTTGAAAGACAAATTACTTTTTTTACTCCACTTTCAATTGCAGCATTTAATACATTTTCAGTTCCTAAAATATTTGTTTTTACTGCTTCAAGTGGGAAAAACTCACATGATGGTACTTGCTTTAAGGCCGCTGCATGAAATATATAATTAACACCGTACATAGCATTTTTTAAACTATCTATATTGCGCACATCTCCAAGATAGAATTTTAGTTTATCGTTGTTATATTTTTTCCGCATATCATCTTGTTTCTTTTCATCGCGAGAAAAAATACGAATTTCTTTGATATCTGTGTCTAAAAATCTCTCCATCACGGCATTTCCGAACGAACCCGTACCACCTGTAATCAATAAAATATTATCTTTAAACATCCAATAACCTCTTTTCAGTTATTTAAAATGGTTCATTATTATTTCATATGAGTGTTTGCTAGAATAATTTTGTTCTAAATAGGTTTTCGCATTTTTCCCCATTGATTCTCTTAATGTTGAATCAACAAATTGATTTATCTTTTTGTTGAATTGCTCAACATTATTACTCTCACACCACAGACCAAATTTTCCTTGTTCAATCACTTGCCCAATATCCGTATGAACGTCCGTAGCAGCTAACACTGGCATGGAAGATTGCATGTAAGAAAGTAATCGTGATGGGAAATTCGGGATTGTAAATCGATGGTCAAGAAAAATTAAACCGACATCACATGAATTTGCTAACAGCTCATATTCATCTTTTGGTAATTCTTCAAGCAATCGCGCATTTGTAGGTTTCTCGGCATCAAAGTAATGTTTGAGTTTGTTAAATTCTGTCCCAGCCCCTGCAATAACAAAAAATGCCTGATGTATATAATTATTCCCTTTCAAGCATTCGATTAGAAAATCAATTCCTTGGGGTTTACCTAGGTTGCCTCCATAGATGAAAATTGTTTTATCAGAAGGAATGTTATACTTTTCCCTAATCTGTTTTACGCTGTCATCGTTATTATTTATCGATAAAATATCGATACTATTTGGGCATATTTCAATTTTATTAGCAGAAATTCTTGGATTATGTTTCTTTATATAATCGACATTCGCCTGTGACATACAGCCTATATAATCGGAAATTTGGTATAATCTCTTTTCCTTCATCCTAAAATACTTATAAATCAAACCATTTTTACGAAACATGTTTAAATCAACAGCATTTTGCGGAAAAATATCTTTAAGTAATAAGTAAGATTTCGCATTATCCCTTTTTTTAACGAACCTTATTACTTTTTCAAATGTGATCGGCGGAGTTGAATTGATGATCAAATCAAAAACTACTTCCCTATAATGGTGCTTAATAGCGTTCAAAAATTGGCGTTCAATTATTAGAGTGGATAACCCTTTTTCAATCAGATTATTTTGCGTAATATTACCTATTCTCACCCTAAGAAAATGCACACCATTTTCTATCACATACTGAGTAGGTTTGTTCAAGCGTTTTTCAATCGGATTAACTACATACACCTGGTGACCGCCATCTCGAAACTGTCTAATCAGATCGGTGTAGATTCCTTTTTCCTCTATTGTCTTGATGTAACTAATTGAAAGAAATAATATTTTCATTTATTTAAACCCCACCTTTAATAATCGAATGCTGATTATTAAAACTAAATTCTATAGCTCGGGAAGAAAGCTTCCGATTCGTCGAAATTTTCATCTTTTTTTCTAATTCTCAGCAAATGGTTGTATTTTTCTACATCAAATATTTTCTTTCCTATTGAAAAAATCGTATCCGAATTTTTATTAAAGCCTTGTTTAAATTCATAAAGGCTATCTGCTTTACTACCAACCCCTCCGCCTAAATGAAAGGTTTTAAATCCATTCGCATTTCCCCAACATGCGATTTCATACATTAATAGATTGGTTGGGCCAAGATGTTGAAAGTTAATATCCGATGCAGACAAATGGTGATGGATTTGTCCATTTCCAAATGTTGTTATAACCATTGCAATTGTTCTTTTTTCAAATTGCGCATAAAAAATTAATGAATTATAGGGCATATCCTGTAGCACACTTTGAAAAAAATCATCATTAAAATTGTAGTAATTTTTAGCATTATTCTTTTCCATTGTCTGATGATACAAGCTCCTAAATTCAGTAAATAATTCTGGACTCCTTCCCCAGTATATTTGGACGCCTGATTTTAAAGCCTTCTTTATCCATCTCTTTTTATTCGTATTTAGGTTATTCCAAATTTCTTCTTGTGAAGCCAACGTTAAAGTAATGGTTTTACCAAGATTAGAGATTTCATACATGCTGCTTACATATTCGCAATTATTTAGAACTGGGTGAAATCGAACAATTTCGCTCACAATGCCCTCTTTCGCACATAGTTCATTGTATTCATCGTTCAATTTTTGCAAATTCGCTTCTGTTATCGTTCCTTCTATTAAAAAGCCACCATAACCATATGGCGTAGCGATGTCATAAAAGGTGTGGGGATTTACTTTGTTGTGAAACCTTACATCTGCTGCTATATCTCGTTTCATCACTACATTGATCGCCGTAATATTTTCATCCTCGTAATAAAAGAGTATCGGTTCCCCATCGCCATGAATTTTAAATGCCTCTAAATAGGTAGATAGATAATAAACATCAAAATCTTTAAATTTTTCAACAATCGTATTCCATTTTTCTGTTTCATCAAATGTAATCATTGTTAACATCTCTTTATCCCCCATTTTCAACACATTTCTTATTAAGCTATACTTACTCAAACAATTTAAGAATCACTTACTTCGAGTTTCCCTTGTCTATACTGATCAAAGTCTATTGGAGTATCCACACCACTCTCCCCAATATCAGCTCTCTTAATAACTTGGATAATTGTTTTTATAATTATCTTTAAATCTCCGATAAAAGTAATTTTATCAACGTATTTAATATCATAAGCAAAACGCATTTCCCAGTTAACAGTATTTCTACCATTAATCTGAGCTAATCCTGATAATCCTGGCCTCACGGAATGCCTAATTCTTTCTTGCTCCGTATAATGGGGTAAATATTCGATAACCAAAGGCCTTGGTCCAATAATTGACATATCCCCCTTTAAAATATTGAAAAGTTCAGGAAGCTCATCAAGTGATGTTGAACGAAGAAACCTACCAAATTTTGTTAACCTCAAACTATTTGGTAATAACTCTCCCTGTTCATCTCTTTCATCTGTCATTGTTCTAAACTTATACAAAGTAAAAATTTGTTCATCTTTGCCAGGCCTTTTCTGTTTAAATATCACAGATCTTCCAAGGTTAATACGCACTAATATAGTAACAATAAAAAAAATTGGACTAAGTATTATAATTGCTAATAATGCTAATATGAAATCCATTGGCCTTTTTACAAATCTGCTATAAATTGAAAGGTTACATGCTTGCATGAGTACCTACCAACATAACTGTTTTAATGATGTCCACAACTTTTTCCAAATCCTTTTCCGTCATCTTTGTATCAGAAGGTAAACAAACGCCATTCTCAAACAATTCTTCCGACACGTTAGTACCAATAAAATCATATTTTTCAAAGAACGGTTGCAGATGCATTGGCTTCCAAATAGGTCTCGATTCAATATTCTCTTTTTCTAACGCCTCTATCACATTTAGCGGTCTTATCTTTCCATTCATTGTTATAGCGCTTAACCAGTAATTAGGCTCATTCCAGTCATTGATTGGCATAAACTCAATATCCTTTAGAGAACTTAATTCGTTTCTATAATATTCAAAAATATATTTCTTTTTTTCTACTCTTTGATCTAACACTTTCAATTGCCCTCTCCCAATTCCAGCAACAATATTGCTCATTCGATAGTTGAATCCTAATTCGCTATGTTGATAATGCCTTGCAGGGTCTCTTGATTGCGTTGCCCAAAATTTCACCTTATCCATTTTCATTTCATTATTTGAAACAAGCATCCCTCC
Organism: Solibacillus daqui; assembly: GCF_028747805.1. Taxonomy (NCBI): domain Bacteria; kingdom Bacillati; phylum Bacillota; class Bacilli; order Caryophanales; family Caryophanaceae; genus Solibacillus; species Solibacillus daqui. The sequence goes on along the minus strand of NZ_CP114887.1, from coordinate 1,081,132 downwards.
GCCAGAGGTCGTAATGATTTTGTTGCCGTTAAAAGAATAAATACCATAGTCACCATGCGTTCCACTAGGCTGACCTCTATAGTAGCTTCCAAGTGATTCAGCAGCATCTTCGATCAATGCAACATTATATTCTTGACAGAGATGAACGATTTTTTCCATATTTGCAGATAAGCCATAAAGATGGACCACAATAACAGCCTTTACATTTGGATATTTCAGAAATGCCTCTTCCAAAGATTTCGGGCACATATTCCAAGTTTCATAGTCACTATCAATGAAAACTGGAATCGCATTTTGATAAATAATTGGATTGGCTGTAGCTGCGAATGTAAGTGTTGAACAAAAAACGATATCTCCATCCATTACTCCTGCAGCTTTTAATGCCAAGTGAATTGCCGCCGTTCCTGACGATAAAGCTACTGCAGATTTGCTTCCTACTTTTTCTGCCAGCTCTTTTTCAAACTGATTTACATTTTCACCGAGTGGAGAAATCCAATTCGTATCAAAAGCTTCCTTAATATATTGCATCTCATACCCTTCATCACTCATATGTGGAGATGAAAGAAAAATTTTATCCTCCATTATGCAAATCTCCCTTTCCGGTATCTATTACTTACTCAAACTATTATTTCAGGTAGAAAATCAGTACTTTTCATCCACCTTCCATTTGCGATATCAACTAGCTTTTGTTTTAATTTCTCTGAATCACATTCTTCTATTTCGATTAGCATAGACATTAATTGTTGCTCGCTAATACAATTTGCTTTGCCAACATGGATTTTAGGATAAACATGTTCCTCCTGAATTTCCGCTGCATTTAGTAATTCCTCATACATCTTTTCCCCGGGGCGAATACCCGAAAATTCAATACCGATTTCATCTTCGGTAAATCCTGATAAGCGAATGAGATTTTTTGCTAAATCTACAATTTTCAACGGCTCCCCCATATCAAGTACGAAAACTACTCCGCCACGCGCAAGTACCCCAGCTTGCAATACGAGTCTTGATGCTTCTGGTATGGTCATAAAATACCGAGTCATTTCCGGATGTGTAACGGTGACTGGGCCTCCTGCAGCAATCTGTGCCTTGAATCTTGGAATGACACTTCCACGTGAGCCAAGTACATTACCAAAACGGACTGCAGCAAAGTTCGTATCGCTATATTTTGCTAAATTCTGAATAATCATTTCGGCAATTCGCTTCGTTGCTCCCATAATGTTTGGCGGATTCACCGCTTTATCAGTTGAAATCATGACAAAATTAGAGACACCAAATGTATGTGCCGCATCTGCTACATTTTTTGTCCCAAAAATATTATTTTTCACTGCTTCTCGTGGGTTATATTCCATCATCGGTACATGTTTATGAGCAGCTGCATGATAAATTACATCTGGCTGAAAATGTTCGACCACTTCAAAAATTCGCTCTCTATCTTGTACATCCGCAATAATTGGAATGAATTCTATTTCTTTAAAATCTATATTTTCTGATAATTCCATATGGATTGAGTATATTGAGTTTTCACCGTGACCGAGTAAAATGACTTGTGTTGGTTGGAATTGTGCTACTTGACGGCAGATTTCAGAACCTATGGATCCGCCAGCACCTGTTACGAGGATTATTTTATTTGTTAGATTATTGGAGAGCGCCAACATATCGAGTTTGATTTCTTCACGTCCTAGTAGGTCTTCGATTTTTATTTCTTGCATATCATTAACCGAAACTTTACCTGTCATGACATCCTCAATTTTTGGCATAATTTTGATAGTTGCTTTCGTCTCTAAGCAACGTGAATAAACTTCTCGAATTTCCTTTTTACTTAGGGAAGGGATTGCTAAAAAAATTTCATCAATTTTTTTATCTTGCACAATACGTGGAATATCTTTTGTTGTTCCACACACATTAATATCCATTAATTTTAAATGTTTTTTATTTCGATCATCATCTACAACGGCCACCACTTGATATTCGGATGGATTCTTCTTAATACTACGGAGGAGCATTGTTCCTGCCTCCCCAGCGCCGATGATTAATACTCGTTTTAAATTGCCATTCGGTTTAAATGATGTCCTATCATGCACAATTCTTAATAAAAAGCGCGAGCCACCGATCAATACAATATGCAATAGCCATGTAACAACCATAACTCGGAAATAGATATCACCTTTTATTAGAAGTTGCATAACACTCGCTGCAATAACTGAAATAGTCACCGCATAAGCTATCGTTAACAATTCTCTAACTGAAGCTAAACTCCAGATACGATTATACAGTTGGAAAAAATAGGCCATAATATGATGACTAATTAATAATGTGATTGAACTCAAGATGATTAATGAGTCAGAATAAATATGAAATGTAGGATGCAATAAGTAGTAACTAATAAAAATAGCTGATAACACAATAAGTGAATCTATTATAAAAAATATTGTATACCTTACTGTATAATTCACAAACTATCCTCCCTCAAAATAATAGTTCATAGTATTATAATGCGTGATTCATATTATATGACTATGTTACAGAGTTCTATTCCTCGTATTGAAAAATTTTTACAAATGGTTTACAGGAAATGTCCTAAGTAAAAAGAGTAATATTACTTAAATACTAAAAATGATCATTTCCCAATACAAAGTTTGGAATTAAGTTTGCCCTTCGTCTTTGTTTTACCTTACTTTTTTTAAACTACTTGATGTTGATAATTTTTTTCAAATCGCCATGCGTCTTTGCACATCGTCACAACATCGCGCTTTGCTATCCAACACAACTCTCGTCTAGCTTTAAATACATTCGCATAGCAAGAAGCAATGTCTCCTGGCCTACGATCCTCAATTTCATAGCGTATCGTAACGCCATTCGCTTCTTCAAATGCCTTTACTAATTGCAATACGCTTGTTCCTTGACCTGTACCAAGATTATATATATGGACCCCTTCCGATACAAAATTGATAGCAGCCACATGCCCTTCTGCTAAATCCATCACATGAATATAATCACGAACACCCGTGCCATCAATCGTTGGATAATCGTTGCCAAAGATGCTTAAATATTCTCGCATTCCTTTAGCGACTTGTGTTATAAATGGCATTAAATTATTTGGTATTCCATTCGGTACTTCACCAATCAACCCACTTTCATGTGCTCCAATTGGATTAAAATAACGTAGTAACGATACTGAAAATGACGGATTTGCTTTAGCGATATCTGTCAAAATCCGCTCACACATTGCCTTTGTTTCACCATATGGATTGGTAGTGGGTAATAAATCCATCGTCTCAACAAACGGCACTTCATTTTCACCGTACACTGTGGCCGATGAACTAAATACAAATCGATTTATTCCAAACTTCAAACAACTATTAGCCAATACAAGTGTACTAACAAGATTATTTTCATAATACATAGACGGTTTCTCAACGGATTCACCGACAGCTTTCAACCCAGCAAAATGAATGACGCCATCAATCCGATGATTTTCGAAAATAGTCTCAACTGCTTGTTTATTGGATATATCAATTTCGTAAAAAGGAAATTCTTTGTTTGTAATCCGTTTGATTTTTTCTATAGACTCCCTTTTACTATTACTGAGATTGTCAGCGACAACCACTGTATGTCCTGATTCAATTAGCGCTATACAAGTATGTGTACCAATGTATCCCGCACCGCCAGTTACTAAAATATTCGTTGTCGTTCCCCCTCTATTTCTAATGTTTTTATCAGGTAAAAAAGACTTAGTTATATCTCTTAAAAAAGAGTTTGTAAGCTTTATCATATTCATTTAAAAACGGGACTATTCATACTTCCCTCAATAAAAAGGGCAGTACCCATTATTCGACAAAGCTCTATCCTCTTTTTTTACATTTCCATATGATCTTTAAGCATATTTTGAATATCGAGCAATTCAGCTTCATTCGGAACATAATAATAAATCTCATTCATCATGGTACCAGTGCCTTCTTTAAAATAAAGCTGCTCAATCGTTTTGAAACTATCGCCATAGTTTTTTCGAATGTTCAGAAGATCTTCAAAAGCCACGTTTAATTCAACATTTTTTTCCAATGTTTTGAAAATCGATTTATAGTTCCATAAAGTATTAAGTGACAAACTCTCTTTTAAAACACCTTGAATGACTTGTTTTTGTCGATTTTGCCGACCAAAATCACCTGCTGGATCCTCATAGCGCATTCGGACATATTTTAGAGCCTTTTCTCCATCTAATTTCAATTCACCAGTTGAAAAATGCTCCCCATCATATTGAAAATCTAATGTGTTATCAACTGTAATTCCTCCCACAATGTCTACAATATCAACAAAGCTTTCCATATTGACCTTTGCAACATAATCAATCGGAATGGCTAATAAATTTTCCACTGTTTTCATTGACATTTCGACCCCACCAAATGCATAAGCATGATTAATCTTGTCTTTATAGCTTTTACCAATGATCTCCGTATACGTATCACGAGGTATACTAAGCATTTTCGTTGTTTGAAGTGTTGGGTTAACGGTTAATACAATCATCGTATCAGAACGACCCGTGTCATCTTCTCGTTCATCTACTCCTAAAACAAGGACAGAAAACGGCTCTTTTTTTGATGTAATATCAACTGGTTGTGGGCGAATTACGGATACTTCATTATTAATTGGGGCATACATTTCATTTGCTGTACTTTTAATATCACCATAAACATTAATCACAACGATTAGGCTTGCAATGCATATTACGAAGGCAATGCCAACCGCCCACTTCCATTTTTTCATCAATGGCCTCCTATTTGTTATTGCTTAAATTCGCTGTTGATTTACTAATAGTACTTGCAACTGCATGTTAATATATTTTCCACCACTTCGCTGTAGCAGTTTCTTCAGGTTCTTTAATAATGAAGGGGATATTTTGTAAAATCCTCGCATTATTTTCAAGTAAAATGTCCACAGTCTCTAATTCTTTTTTCTTTTCTAAATAGCAAAGACCTTGATCAAAAAGAAATGGGCGTGTCGTTAAATTATGGACATCAGATCCATACACATGCACGAGATTAGCCCTCACTAAATCAAGCGACAGCTTTTGTACGGCACGCCCAAAATGACCGGTTAAACTGCCGGCCGTTATTTGTGAAAACGCCCCTTGTCGAATAAGCTGCACTAACCGATTTGGATTTTCGGCAATTGCTTTATTGCGCTCAGGATGTGCAATAATGGGCGTGATACCTTCCATTAACAACGCATGAATGATGTGATTAGTATAACTAGGTACAGTATAGGAAGGTAATTCTAATAGTAAAAATTGTGAGTTTGCTAGTGTATGAATGAGATTTGCTTGATAGAGTGGAATAATTTTTTCGGATAACCGTACTTCATGACCGGTATATAGTGTGAGAGGTATTTTGTTGTTTATTATTTCGTTTTGTAAAATGTCAATTTGATCCGATACTACGTTGTACCCCACATCATATTGCGGATGATTGCTATGTGAGGTGGCAATGAGTGCTGTTATTCCTTCTTTCACCGCCTGTTCGATTAACTTCATAGATTCTACCATAGACCTTGGACCATCATCTTCATTCCATATTATATGACAATGCATATCAACCATAATCCCCACCTCTACTATTACTTATTCTTTTTAAACCCAATAATATGCATATTATTTTTTATCTTTTTGTTCTCGATTTTATATTAATTTTCTATATCGAATAAACTAAATTACTTATTCACAAGAAAAAACACCTATACATTGATTTGATAGGTGTTTATTGGATTCATATTATTATTTTTATTTATGCCTGAAACGGATTATCTTCGTTTATTAATACGCGCTCTTGACGTACTGCTTTACCTGTTTTGTCATCAATTTCAACGAAGAATGCACTTAACACTTCGCGGCCCTTTTTTGGCACTTCATAGCGCGCTGGCATATTCGTTAAAAATTTATAAATGACATTGTCTTTACCCATTCCTAATACTTCATCATAAGGGCCTGTCATCCCAACATCGGTAATATACGCTGTTCCGCCTGGATAAATGCGGTTATCCGCTGTTTGTACATGCGTATGTGTACCAACAACGACAGACGCTTTGCCCTCTAAATGCCAGCTTAACGCGATTTTCTCACTTGTTGCTTCAGCGTGGAAATCGACGAATACAAGTGGTGACGTTTTACGTGCTTCTTCGACAAGTTCTAAGCCCATTGCAAATGGATCTTCATGAGGTGGCAAAAATACACGTCCATGTAGATTAATGACTGAAATTGTCACACCATTTTTCGTCACTTGTGTCACGCCACGACCAGGTGCATCTTTTGAAAAGTTTGCTGGACGCACTAAATAATCCGCATCGTCGATAAAATCAAATATGTCTTTGTTATCCCACGTATGGTTCCCCATCGTGATAACATCTACACCCATTTGTAATAAATCATTGTAAATGCTTCGTGTAATACCGCGCCCTGCTGCTGCATTTTCACCATTGGCAATCACAACATCTAAATTGTATTTCTTTTTTAAACGAGGTAAATACGTCGCAACCGCATCGCGACCAATCGAACCTACGATATCACCAATAAATAATACTTTCATTTTTAAAACCACACTTTCTACTAATCCATATGCCCTAGCATAATTCCATAAGCTAAACATTACTCCATTTTACCACTGTTTCTGATAAGCAAGCAATTATTGAATAAGGTTATTCAGTACTTTTGGCAAAATAAAAACTGCTGCATTTGATCCATGCAGCAGTACGACCACTTTGAAAGGATATGTGTGGTTTTTTGGCGTATATGTGCGAATTCACGGGAGACATGTGCGATTTTCGGAGTTTATTTGCGAATTCCCAGAAGGCTTTTATCGGTTAATACTTCTGAAGTTGATGCCAGTTCCAAGCGTGCTCAACCATCGTTTGTAGGTCCCTTTCCGCATCCCAACCAAGCGCTTGTCTTATTTTCTTAGATGATGCTACAAGCCGCGCTGGATCGCCACTACGTCTTTTAGCATTTTCAATCGTCGCTTTTTTATTTGTCACCTGTTCGCATGTCTTAATAATTTCTTTCACAGAATAGCCATGCTCATTGCCTACGTTATAAATCGTAAAAGGTGTTTGCTCAATAGTTAAAGCCTCCAACGCTAAGATATGTGCTGTCGCCAAATCCTCAACGTGTACAAAATCTCGAATACATGTTCCATCCGCTGTGTCATAGTCATCCCCGTAAATCTTTATGGACTCTGTTTCGCCATTTAAATTCTTCAATACAAGAGGAATTAAATGCGTTTCAGGTAAATGACTTTCGCCGATTTGCGCAAATGCATCTGCTCCAGCTACATTAAAATATCTTAAAACTGTACATTGAAAATCATAAGCAGTTGTATAATCTTCTAAAATTTGTTCAACCATTCGCTTTGAGCGCCCATATGGATTTGCTGGACAAGTTGCGCTGTCTTCATTGAGGAACCCTTGCTCGATCGGTTGATATGTTGCAGCTGTAGAAGAGAAAATTAACTTATTTACTTTATGGACACGCATCACTTTTAGTAAATTTAGTGTTGCACCTACATTATTTTCATAATAATGCCAAGGATTTCGGACGGATTCCTCAACCGAACTAGCCGCAGCAAAATGTACTACTGCAGTAATCGGAAAAAGTGTAAACAATTGTGTTAACTTTACTTCATCCTTTATATCCCCTTGTACAAAAATAGCACGTTCATCCACTGCCTCACGATGCCCTGTAGATAAATTATCATAAACGATAACTTGCTCTGTTTGAATAAGTTCTTTAACAACATGGCTCCCAATATAGCCTGCTCCACCAACGACTAAAATCAACGTACACGCCCCCATATACTATTTTAAAATTTAGTTGTACAGTAACAATGTTGATAAATCTATGATCAAGTTTTTACATTATGCACTAATCGGATAAAAGTTAGATACGGTCTCAGATTCACTAGCGGCTTCATCAACCGGCGTTTCCATAGTAGCTGAGATAAAATTTTGCATTCCCGAATAATTTGACTTTCCAACGATATCAATGTTTGCTGTTGAAGGCTTTAAAAACAACCTTTGATCGCTTATTCAACAGTATAAGTAGCAATAATAGACACAATGAGTATCATGCTACATCCACCTTGAAAGTTAAGGTGATTACTATTTAGAACGAGCGTATGAAACTTGCTGCTTTGTTTTACCGATGTCCAGCTCTAGCCATTGCCCAAGCTTTTGATTGGCCTCTTCGTGAATGTTGACATATAAGCATGCTTCAGGTGAAAAAGTAAAGTTATTAAAATAAATTTTCTCATCTACAATTTTCAAATCGACCCGTACGTACGTAAATGGCTTGCTCAGCTTTTTAGCAATTGCCAACAATTCCTCGAGCTGCTCTGGCTTTGCTATTGCTTCATCATGCGAAGACTTTTTCTTCATATAATCCGTATTCTGCCAATCAGACGTCAGCATTAACGTCTGCTGCTTTGGAATAGAACAATCCACAGTCGCTTCAATAAGCTTCGGCTCCCCGTGGAAGCAATGAATTTTATATTCATTCGAAACATTGCTAGTCGAAGGTTCTATAAAATGCTCGATAATAATTCTAGGGTGAATCATTGCATAATGAGGCTCCGCATGCTCCAACGAATAATCCATCGCCATCATTTCCGCTAATTGTAGCCTTGTTTGTCTGTAATCCATTTCTCTTTTATTTTCACAAACAATCGTAAGTCTAGCGCCATGCGAGCATTTCAAAACAAACTTTCTTGGCAATTGCTCAAATATAATATCGTCTACTTCATCAAATATCCCTATAGTCGGCACCAACAAATGGCTATAGCCCAGCGTAATCATATATTCTCGTGCCTTCACCTTATCTGTAAATCTTCTTTTAAACTCTACATCCTCAAACAATTTCAACCACATCAATTTCTCAGTAAAAGTTTGCGGATTTTCCAAATTCAAACGGTATTTAAAAGTTTTCCAAAACAACAGTTTACTCCCGACAATCGGTGATAACTTCACGATTTGCGAAAATGCATAACGCTTGGCCTGTATTGGTAATTTCATGAATATACTACGCCTCCTCCTATTATTTTTCACATGACTAATTGGTACTAAATTAAGTAGATTAGTTGAAATTAACTGTGAATAATAGAGTAGGGATAGTGGTGATGGAGTATTTTTATACTTTGTTTTATTTTTTGATGAATTAATATAAAGTCAATTTCTATCTTTTTAATAGTATAGTCTCGAATCATTTAATATATGACTACTATTATAGGTTTTTCCTATATTAAAAATTAACGTCAAATAGCGCCCCCCCGAATAACAGGTGGGCGCAATTGAAGCTTACAACTAAAATTGTATGCTTACATTGCGATTCTATTAATTTACTAATTATTGTTTAGCTGTTTTCAATCATTGGCTTTGTTACCTAGGTCCATATCAAAAATTGTTAAATATTATACAAAGGCTGCCATCAATGAATAAACACCATATTCAGCTTGTCCCAAGTTTTTAACTAAAATTGGAATATAGATTAATGATATAACAAGAGTAAATTTAAATGAAACATATGATAACATTGCTCCAACTTTTATTTGATTCACTTTTTGCATCCCAATTTTATATCATTTATTACACAGCATTAATCTTTTTTGTTACGTTAATAAATTAATTTTGACCAGAAGATGTCTTTGGATATTATTAGAAAATTATAATAACAAAGTAAACACAAAAGCCTTAAACTAAAGCAGGATTATAAAATCCCACTTAGTTTAAGGCTTAATTTTCGTTATTATTTTGCGTATTCAACGGCGCGTGTTTCACGGATAACCGTCACTTTTATATGTCCAGGGTAGTCCAACTCTTCCTCGATACGCTTACGAATATCGCGAGCTAGGCGATGTGATGCAAGATCATCAATTTTTTCTGGCTGTACGATAATACGTACTTCACGACCAGCTTGAATCGCAAATGATTTTTCGACACCATCATAGCTTTCTGAAATTTCTTCAAGCTTTTCAAGGCGGCGAATATAGTTTTCTAAAGTCTCACTACGTGCACCTGGGCGAGCTGCTGATAACGCATCTGCTGCTGCTACAAGTACCGCAATAACCGAAGTTGCTTCTGTATCACCATGGTGAGATGCAATTGAGTTAATAACAACTGGGTGTTCTTTATATTTGGTTGCTAATTCAACACCAATTTCAACGTGGCTTCCTTCGACTTCATGGTCAATCGCTTTACCAATATCATGTAATAAACCTGCTCGGCGTGCTAACGTCACATCTTCGCCTAGCTCAGCTGCAAGTAAACCAGCTAAATGCGCTACCTCGATTGAGTGCTTTAACACGTTTTGACCATAGCTTGTACGATATTTCATACGACCAAGAATTTTCATTAAATCCGGATGTAGGTTATGAATACCTACTTCGAATGTTGTTTGTTCACCTGTTTCGCGGATTTGTTCATCCACTTCACGACGTGATTTTTCAACCATTTCTTCAATGCGTGCTGGGTGGATACGGCCATCTTGTACTAATTTTTCAAGTGCAAGGCGTGCTGTTTCACGACGAATTGGATCGAAACCAGATAGAATAACTGCTTCAGGTGTATCATCGATGATTAAATCGATTCCTGTAAGTGTCTCCAGTGTTCGAATGTTACGACCTTCTCGACCAATGATGCGACCTTTCATCTCATCGTTTGGTAAGTTTACAACGGACACTGTTGTTTCGGCAACATGGTCAGCTGCAAAGCGTTGTAGTGCAAGCGATAAAATTTCGCGTGCTTTTTTGTCTGACTCTTCTTTCGCGCGTGTTTCAGATTCCTTCGTCATAACCGCGATATCCGTTGTCAGTTCATCTTCAACTTCCTTCAGGATAATTTCCTTCGCTTCATCACGAGTAAGTGCTGCAATACGCTCAAGCTCTGTTTTTTGACTTGCAACTAATTCTTCCACTTTGCTTTCCATCTGTTCAATATGCTGTTGTCTGTTTGCTAGAGCATCTTCCTTACGCTCTAGACCTGTCTCTCTTTTGTTCAGAGCCTCATCTTTGCGGTCAAGATTTTCTTCTCTTTGCAATAAACGGTTCTCTTGTTTCTGAAGTTCGTTGCGACGTTCACGAATGTCGTTTTCGGCTTCAGTTCGAAATTTGTGAGTTTCATCTTTTGCTTCAAGTAGTGCTTCTTTTTTCAATGCATCTGCTTCACGCTTCGCCTCATCAACGATTTGCTCGGCAACATGCTTTGCACCAGTCACCTTTGATTCATTCACGTTTTTCATGTAGAAATAGATAACAGCGACACCGACAGCGAATCCTAGCAAAGCAGGGATAATGATCTCCATCTTTAAAACCCCCTCCTAAGCCTATATGTCTGATGTTCTTTCAGTCGGCCTAATATGTTTAAATTTCAAACATAGTGCCTATTTCATTTCAAAATTTAGAAAGTATACATGTTTAATTGTATAGTTCCAATTTAGCTATGTCAAGAATAGCCATAACTCCACGCTTTTTTGAATCTTATTACCTGTATCCAAAAATTGAAGTACTTTTTGGATTTTATGCGCAAAATCATAGTGGGTATGTACGCTTTTCAAAATATATGTGCCAATACCCAGTAATCCCCTTCCATCTGATTCGATGTTGGTGAATTTCGTCAACAAAAAAACATGCCATGCATTTTGCGCATGACATGTCCAGAATAGCTTATTTTTTGTCTTCGAATAATTCTAATTCGTCAATTTCCTCTTCTTCTGCTGTATCGTGTGAGCCGATTGTGTAGCCAATATCGCCACCGATGCCGAAGCTTTGACGGATTTTCTCAGCAACTTCTTCACGAATTGCTGGATTTTCTTTTAAGAAGGCTTTTACATTTTCACGACCTTGACCGATTCGCTCATTATTGTAAGAATACCAAGAACCGCTCTTTTGAATAATTTCTAATTCTGCACCAATGTCAACGATTTCACCTTCTTTTGAAATCCCTTCACCGTACATAATATCTACTTCTGCTGTGCGGAATGGTGGTGCAACTTTATTTTTAACGACTTTAATTTTTGTTTTGTTACCAACGATTTCTGTACCTTGCTTAATCGCTTCACCGCGACGTACTTCTAAACGGATAGATGAATAGAATTTTAATGCACGTCCACCTGTAGTTGTTTCTGGGTTCCCGAACATTACCCCGATTTTTTCACGTACTTGGTTGATGAAGATTGCAAGTGTGTTTGACTTGTTAATAACACCTGATAATTTACGTAATGCTTGAGACATTAAACGAGCTTGAAGACCCATATGTGAGTCACCCATCTCGCCCTCAATCTCTGCTTTTGGTACTAGTGCTGCTACAGAGTCGATAACAATAATATCGATCGCACCAGAACGTACTAATGCTTCTGCGATTTCAAGGGCTTGTTCACCTGTATCTGGCTGCGCTAATAATAATTCGTCAATATTGACACCTAGCTTTTGTGCATAAACTGGATCTAATGCGTGCTCCGCATCGATAAATGCTGCAGTACCACCATTTGCTTGAATTTCTGCAATGGCATGTAATGTAACTGTTGTTTTACCAGAAGACTCTGGACCATAGATTTCCACAATACGTCCGCGTGGATAACCGCCAACCCCTAATGCCGCATCAATTGCAATTGAACCTGATGAAGATGTTTCGATTTTACGGTCTGTATTTTCTCCTAGCTTCATAACAGAACCTTTACCGAATTGTTTTTCAATTTGCTTTAGTGCCATATCTAACGCTGCTTTACGATCGCTCAAACCATTTCCTCCTTAAGAAAAAGCTTTATTGTTTTATGTCTCTATTATACTTGCTAATGAGATAACATTCAAGAAAAAAGCGAACATATTTTCGGTTTCTTTTAAACTCTCTGTTTATCCTATTTTAAACGACTAAATTTCCTATTTGCCAGTGTTTTATTATTGAACTATTTTTTATAGCCAAGCTTGGCCAACTCACGCATTAAATAGCTACATGTAAATTTCACTGCACGTAAGCGATTCGTATTACGCGCACCTGATAATTGTAAGCGATGCGTTACTGGGGGATTATTCCCAATCGCAAGGCCTATCCAAACCGTACCTGCCGGCTGATCGTAATGACTTCCTGGGCCAGCTACACCTGTTAAGCCAACTCCAATATCCGTGCCTAATTTTTCCCGTACCTTTAATGCCATTTCAGATGCACACTCACTACTTACAACACTGTAACGATTAATTAATTGTGCAGAAATGCCTAATTGCATTGTCTTTGCTTGTTCTGAATAAGTTACAACGCCACCTTCTAACACTGAAGATACTCCAGAAATCTCAGCAAGCTCGGATTGGAATAACCCCGCCGTTAAACTTTCTGCAGCAGCGATTGTTAATTTATTTTCGAGCAACATTTCTACAAGCTTTGACGCAAGCGAATCATCATTGTCACCATAATGATAGTCACCTACAATATCAAGAATTTCACGCTTTTTATCTTCTATTAAAATGTAAGCTTGTTGTTCGTTATTAGCTTTTGCGGTAATACGCAACGTGACTTCTCCGTCAGAAGCAAGTGGTGCAACAGTCGGATTCGTTTGCGCATCTAATATATGCTGTACACGCACCTCTAGCTCAGCTTCTCCAATTCCATAAAAACGAAGCACATGCGAGGTAATGACCCCACCATCATGAAGTAATGCCGCAAGCTTTGGCTTCGCTTCAAACTGAAACATTGGCTCAAGTTCCTTCGGGGGACCAGGCAGTAGCATATATAGTTGCTTTCCTTCCTTTAACAACATCCCCGGTGCCATGCCATGATGATTTGTTAATACGTCACAGCCTTCTAACACAAGCGCCTGTTTGCGATTATTTTCTGTCATCACTCGGTTTTGCTTGTTAAAAAATTGTTCAATTGCTTGTAGCGCCATGTCATCCATTATAAGTTCACGATTTAAGTGCTTGGCAATAGTTTCTTTTGTTAGGTCATCTTTCGTCGGCCCTAAGCCACCCGAAAAGATAATTAAATCTGCGCGCTGCTCCGCAATTTGAATCGCTTCAACTAATCGCGCACTATTATCACCAACAACCGTATGATAATACACATTAATACCGAGCTCGGAAAGCTGACTGGAAATATATTTTGCATTGGTATTTGCGATTTGCCCTAATAATAATTCCGAACCAACCGCAATAATCTCTACATTCATTAGATTTCCTCCTTAAATTTAAGAAAACTCGCACTAATTATAGTACGAGTTGTTAAAACAAAAAAACTAAAGCTTACTTGTTTTATTTTGAATCTAATAATACGCGACGGTTTAGATAGAAGTAATCCCATCCAGACCATAATGTGAAGAATAACGCTACATAAAGCATAATGACATCAAACGGAATACCGATTAATGTAAAAATCGTATTGTGTAAAATTAACGCTGAGATTGCAACAATTTGCGCCCATGTTTTAATTTTACCTAATTGGTTGGCTGCAACAACTTCTCCTTGCCCCGCTAAAATTAAACGCAAGCCTGTTACTGCAAATTCACGAGAAATAATGACAATAACAATCCATGCAGGTGCTAAGTCAATTTCTACTAGTAAAATAAACGCAGCTGATACTAATAATTTATCGGCTAGTGGATCTAAAAACTTCCCTAAGTTTGTAACTAAATTGTATTTACGCGCATAGTATCCGTCCACCCAGTCTGTAGCAGATGCGATGATAAAGATGAGTGCCCCTACAAAATAGTTTACTTGCATTTCCGCACCAAATAGCGTCATATTTCCCCAACCAAAGTCAAACATCATTACAATGACAAATACCGGGATTAGCAAAATTCGTGACACTGTAATCTTATTTGGAATATTCATTTGTTAACACCTTTCATCCGAAAGAAAAGAGCCATCCTAATAGATGACTACTCTCCTTGTTGTTCTTCTTTCACTAACTTAATAATAATATTTTGTGTCGTACGATCTTGAGCGTATTGCACTTCTTCATCATTTACATATACTTTAGCCGCTTTTGCATTTCCTAAACGAATTCGAGCATAACCATTTTCAGTTGAATCGTGCTCAACAACATCTCCGGCATTATATGATCTTGCTTCTACCTGCTCTCGACGCTGTTCGTTACGAATCCCTACCCATGTTAAACCTGATACTTCAATTCGAATATTTAATGTATCTGTACCTGTTACTTCATATGTTGTATTTTCACCATCTGCAACCCCAGGGCTGATGACTTGAACAACTTCCGGCTCTTGTTGCACAGGCTCTTCTGGTTGCACGTCCTCTTCAGGATCTTTTTCATCTTCTTCAGGTGTTTGTGGTTTATTTTGCAAAGAATTTTGATTTTGTTCATATTCGATTGGTTTATTATCATCTTCTACTACATCCGAAACATTGCTTGTTTTTTGCATATAAAGTGTTGTAATGACCACTAAAATAACAATCGCAAATAATGCGACAATCAATTTCGGCATAGCCTCCATCATTTTACTATTCGATGAAGAAGTCATTTTACGTCGACTTGGACTATGTGTAAACGATTGTGCCACTTCTTCTTTTTGCACCATTGGAATATCACTACGATATTCAGTTAAAATTTGTTCTGCATCTAACCCCACAGCTTCTGCATATTGCTTAATAAATGCACGTACGTAAAAAGAACCCGGCATAATCGAATAGTTACCTTCTTCAATTCCGATTAAATAGCGCTTTTGAATTTTCGTAATTTCTTGCAAATCATCTAAGCTATATCCCTTCGCTAATCTCGCCTCTTTTAAGCGAGCTCCTAGTTCCGTCAAAAAAAACACCTACTTTTAATATATTCAAATAATCATTTTAACAAACATTGTCGTTAAAATTTGCTATTAACTAAAAACTAAATCCCCCGAAACCCCCTAAATCATTCGTATCAGGAAATACATCATTTTTTTGAATGATTTCGTACGTAATTTCTTCGTCTGGGTGATTGCGCAATTCAATAATATAATCGAAATCCTCTAATTTATAAGATGAATGCTGTACAAAAAGGTCCGGATGTTCAATTACTTTAATCATTGGCATCCCCATAATTTCACGCACTAATTGTTGGTGACGTTCATCATTCGATCGACGAGTAACCGCACCATCTAAAATGAAAATATTATTGCCATTAAATTCGTCGCCCATCAGTGAGCTACGAACAGTTTGTTTAATCATTGTTGAAGATATAAACAGCCAGCGTTTATTGGCACAGACACTTGCTGCTACGATGGATTCGGTTTTCCCTACGCGAGGCATTCCACGAATCCCTATTAACTTATGACCTTCTTTCTTAAATAATTCGGCCATGAAATCAACTAATATGCCGAGCTCATCTCGAACAAAGCGGAATGTATTTTTTTCATCCGCATCGCGTGGAATATAATGGCCATGGCGAAGTGCTAAATGATCGCGAAGCTTTGGTTGACGAAATCTAGTGACATTAATGTTTTCCATTGTCGAAACGATGGAAATAAAACGCTGTATCGATTCTTCATTGTCCGTCGATAATAGCATGCCACGGCGGTCCTCATCTACCCCATTAATGGATACGATATTTACACGCAGCATCCCCAATAACGACGAAATATCCCCCAATAAGCCTGGTCGATTCACTTGAATTTCATATTCGAAATACCATTCGCCCATTTTTTATCTGTCCCCTCATAATAGAAACGTAATTATTTCTTCTAAGTTCCATCATAGCGGATTTTGTACCTATTGAAAAGTTCGAAAACATTGTTTTTGTTAGTTTTCTAGAAATTTCTAATGAAAAATATGCTATTTCTAAAAATTATAATGGCAAAATGAAATTTTATTGCTATGAATGTAAAAATTTGTTCCTTTCTTCACTAAAAAAAGATGCCACTCACACATATTTTGTGAGTGACATCCTTCTTTGCTATTCAGTTAATTTGTCGGTTTTTGTTGAACAAGTTTCATAACACAACTCGCTAACGCTTGCTTTTCATCTTTTTCAGCGACAGCCCATAAATCTGAAAGCACGCGTTCCTGTTCATTTTGCGGATCTACATTTTTTGCTAAGTATTCCCCAATTTGAACTGCTGCTTTTTCGATCATCTTTTTCGGTACGCCACTATCCTTTGCATCCGATACTTGCTGCCCTAAAAAACTTGTCCATTGCTCCCAGTTTTGCAATATACCCATACGTTTCCCTCCTCTCGCACACTTAGTATGAACAAGAAGAGGGAATTATATGTACCATCCACCGTTTACTCGAATAATTTGACCCGTAACATAATCGGCTTTACCACTCACATAAAATGCGACCATATTGGCAATATCACGTGCTTCACCAAAAGCCTGCAGTGGAATCTGGCTCTCAAGCTCTTCGCGTTCAGTCGCATCTAATTTTGCATTCATTGCTGTATCAATAATTCCCGGTGCAATCGCATTAACTCGAATGCCATTAAAGGCGACCTCTTGTGCATAGGCCTTCACAAAACTATGTTGTGCCCCTTTTACTGCAGAATACACAACTTCTCCTGCCGCGCCAACATCGCCCCAAATGGACCCAATGACAAGTACATAGCTTACTTTATGAGCTCGTAATTTACTTGCTAAAAGAGCCGTAGTTCGCATCGGATTTTGAACATGTACACACCATAATTTGTTCATATCGGCACTTGATGTATCTTCAAGTAACCCGTAATACGCATGGCCATTTGCAAATATAATTGCCTGCAATGAAAAAATTTGTGCTGCAAGCTGTTCTGCACTTGTTTCAGCACTAAAATCAGCTTGCACCGGAATAAATTCTTGCTGTGGATAACTTTCCGCTAATTGCGCATACAACACTTGTACCTTTTCTCTACTCGCGTTGTAATGCAAATACAACGACCAGCCGTCTTGTGCGAGACTTCGACAAATTGCTTCGCCAATCGCACCAGACGATCCACAAACTAATGCAAATTTCTTCATTATGCCTTGCGCTGACTAACCGGTAAAATCGTGAATACGGTTTGCTGTTCTTCACCTTGTATAGTTTTGAATGCTTGCACGATATCTTCTACTGTGAGTGTTTCTAACATTGGCACAACATCAAATAAGTTCATATCGTTAAATTTATAGCGTGTAAATTGGTTGGCGATAAATTCGATTGAATTTAATGCACGTAAGAAGAAGCCGATTTTTTTACGTTTGATTCGCTCTACATCTTCTGCTGTAAATACGTTTGCATTTTCTGCTTGCGCTAATTTTTCTTTAATAACTTCTATTAACTTATCTGGTTGCTCTGTATCAGAACCGATTAATGCAAAGCCATAGCCCTGTTCTAATGAGAAATCATAGCCATATGATTCATCAATTAAGTCATTTTCATAAATGTCTGTGTAGAATTGTGAAGCACGACCAAATAGGCATTCTAATGCAATTTGTACTGATAGCTCATGCTTTAGCATCGCTTCACCGCTTAAATTCACATCTTTTGCTTTCAATCCTACATATACTTTCGGTTTTTGGACATCCATATGAAGTTCACGTTCTTTTATCGCAACTGTTGATGGCTCTTCATCAAATAGACGCTTTAACGGTGTCGCTTCAGGGAATGTTTTTTCGTTTTGGTTGTTTTCGATAAATGTCATCATTTCTGTTGGGTCTACTGCACCAATGACAAATAGCAGCATATTCGATGGATGGTAAAACGTGTTGTAGCATGTATATAAATGCTCGGCTGTAATGCCACCTATCGTTTCAATTGTACCGGCGATATCAATTTTTACAGGATGATTGTGGTACATGTTCTCGATTGCGCCAAAGTATAAACGCCAATCTGGTTGATCATCATACATCGTAATTTCCTGTCCGATAATGCCCTTCTCTTTGTTTACTGTTTCTTCTGTGAAATAAGGCTCCTGCACGAAGTTTAATAGTGTTTCTGTGCTTTTCTTAATATGATCGGTTGCCGAAAATAAATAAGCTGTTCGTGTAAATGACGTGAAGGCATTTGCTTGCGCGCCGACTTCGCTAAATTTTTGGAATACGTCGCCATCTTCTTTTTCGAACATTTTGTGCTCTAAAAAGTGCGCAATCCCGTCTGGAACAGTAATCGCTTCTGTTTCACCAATTGGCACGAATGTACGATCAGTCGAACCATACTTTGTCGTAAACGTTACAAATGCTTTTGAAAAGCCTTTTTTGGGCAAAATGTAAACGTCTAAGCCATTGTTTAATTTTTTATAATAAAGGGTTTCTTCTAGTTGTTTAAATTCAATCGTTTGCAAGTGTTACTCCTCCTTACCGCATAAGAAATACGTTGCCTGTAATTTAATTTGCTTTGCCATTTCTTGTACATCTTGTTTTGTCACATTTGACCAGCGCGTAACCCATGTGTCTAATGAAAATGACTCTTGCAGTTCTTTATATTGGTCAAAAATTTCAATTTGACCGCGCGATGAATCTAATGCTTCTTTTAATTGGTTAATAAGCATCGCTTTTGTTTGCGCTAACTCCAGATCGGTAATTTCTCCATTTTGAATCGAAGTTAACTGCTCTACGATTACTAAGCGCGCTTTTTCTTCATTTGTAGGCTCAATTCCTGATACAACAAATAGTAAACCATAGTGTGAAGAATACGAACTTGAGGCATAATACGCTAAACTTTCCTTTTCACGCACATTCATAAAAATTTTCGAATGGGCATAGCCGCCGAAAATACCGTTAAAGATTTGCATTTTCGCAAAATCTTCATCGCCAAAGCTCACAGGTGTTGAATAACCAATATGCAGCTTACCTTGCTTCATTTCTTGTGTTTCTTTTGTGTATTGTTGTACTTGATCATTAAATGCTGGTACTTTTGGTAAGTTGACGGTTCCACGATCTGCAAATGGTAACGTCTTTTTAATTTTGGCTGTCATTTCCTCTACATCGACATCACCTACTACATAAATGTCGATAACGTCGTTTTTTAGCATTTCTTCATAAGTTTTTGTTAATGTGGCAGGTGTAATTGCTTTTACATCGCCAATCGTACCGTTCGCTGAAAATGAAGCCGGCGAATTAGGACGTAAAATTTCAGTTAAACGCTTTTGTGCATAGCGTGATTTGTCATCAAATATAGATTGAATACGCTGCACAACCATACTTTTTTCGCGTTCTACAATTGCTTCTTTAAATTGGCCATTTTCAAAATTCGGTTTAAAGATTGCTTCATGAATTAACTCAATTGCTTCATTTAATACATTACCGTGCGATAAATACTGGTCATTAACCGTTTCCACATTGAATAAAAGCGTATGCTCCGCGCCACGCTTTGTTGTATCAAAGTATAACACTGTGCCAAATAGATCATCTAAATAGCTACGGTAGCTTGCTGAAGTTGGGAATTTTTCGTTACTATGCTGCAAGACATTTGAAAGTACCGTGCGCTCTGATGCTGTTTTTTCAGAAAGTGGGGCTCTCCACTTAATTGAAAAATTGATAGTTTTAAATTGAGCCGTTTGTCGTATATGAAGCGAAACACCTTTCGCAATTTCAGTCGTTAAAAACAAAAAAACTCCTCCTGACTACCTAATAAAATCATTCTTCTTCTACTATACATGTGTTGTATCGCTTTGTGCAAAATTATTATCCAAAAGTTGTCGAAACCGGCAAGAAATCCATGAAATTCATCTGTTTTTCGTTTTAGTATGGCGATTTGGACAATAAATATTCTACGTAGTGAATATTGCTTTTCTAGCCGTTTGGTTGCTGGAGATTGGGATTGCGCGGAGTGGTGTTTTATGGGTATTCGCACGTAAATTCTGAAAAGCGCACATAATTTATGAATTATCGCACGTATCCACGCTTGACATAAACTCGTGCACATCTCTCACTATTTCGCACATATGAGCATTTACTCCGCAACTAATGCAAAAACCTCTGTACAATGAAATTGTACAGAGGTTTGAAATTCATTTTATCGCTTACCTTTAATGTAAGGTATACCTGACGCTTTTGGTGCTACTGCTTTACCGATGAAACCTGCTAATGCAAGAATCGTTAATATATACGGTAAAATTTGTAGAATTACTGGTGGGATGTCCTGGATGAATGGAATATTACCACCTGCGATACTTAGTGTTTGCGCTAAACCGAAGAATAGTGCGGCACCTAATGTACCAAGTGGATGCCATTTACCAAAGATCATCGCTGCGATGGCAATGAACCCTTGCCCCGCAATTGTTGAAGCTGAGAAGTCGCCTGATACAGTCATTGCTAATGACGCACCACCAACTGCCGCTAATGCACCTGAAATCATAACACCGATATAACGCATTTTTGCTACGTTAATCCCCATCGTATCTGCTGCCATTGGATGTTCCCCAACTGCACGAATACGTAAACCAAATGGCGTTTTGAATAAAATGTACCAAGCACCAATTGCTACGATTAACGCGATAATCGTTGTTGCATATACATCATGGAATAGTAGCTTACCAAAGAACGGTATATCTGATAAATATGGCACTTCAAAACGACGAATCGGTGCCTGGATCATATCCGTTTGGCCTTTATCATAAATTAATTTTACTAAGAATACTGTAATCGCAGCGGCTAACAAATTGGACGCTACCCCTGTAACAGTTTGGTCTGCGCGGAATGTTACTGCCGCTATAGCGATGATTAAAGAGAAGATGGCGCCTGCTACTAAAGCGGCAAGTAATGCGACCCAAATAACCGCTTTACCAAATTGATCGTAAAATTCTAAGTTTACATAAATCCCTGTAAACGCACCAACAACCATTAAACCTTCAACACCAAGACCAATTACCCCAGCACGCTCAGAAAATAATGCGCCTATACCTGTAAAAATAAGTGGTGTTGCATAAAGTAGAGCAGAAGGGACGATAAAGTATAACACCTCTAAAAAGCTCATGTTACTTGCCCTCCTTTTTCTTTCCGAATTTCTCTAAACCAACGCGTAAAATATAGCCAGAAGCTACGAATATAATAATTACAGCAATAATAATTGACACGATTTCTTCTGGAATTCCAGCAGCGTTTGGCATATTTAATGCCCCATATTTTAAAGAACCAAATAATGATGCCCCGAAGAATACACCAATTGGGTTATTGGCACCAAGTAACGCTACTGCGATTCCGTCAAAACCAATGCCAGATTGCGCTGCTTTAATCGAAGCGTTTTGGTATGTACCAAGGGCTTCCATCGCACCAGCAAGACCTGCAAAAACACCTGAAATTGTCATTGCTAAAATGATGTTTTTCTTTACATTCATCCCTGCATATTCAGCAGCATTTTTGTTAAAACCTACTGCCTTTAGTTCGTAACCACGTGTTGTTTTTTCAAGTAAGAACCACATAATAAATACCATTAAAATGGCAACAATAATCCCTAAATGCATACTAGAGTTATCTGTAAACTCACGTAGCCATTGATTACGTAAAGTTGCCGATTCTAAAACAGTTGGTGTTTTAAAGCCACCGTCTGATAATGATCTAATGACTGCATTTGTAACATAAAGTGCTGTATAGTTTAACATGATGGAAGCAATTACTTCATGAACATGAAGCTTGGCCTTTAAATAACCAACAATAAATGCCCAGAAAGCACCCGCTGCTGCCGCTGCAAGTAAAGCCAATGGTAAATGGATAATACGAGGTAAGCCCTCAATTGCATAACCAACATATGCCGCTGCTACCCATCCCATTAATAATTGACCTTCTACCCCGATATTAAATAGCCCTGTACGGAACGCAAACGCTACCGCAAGACCAGATAAAATATATGGTGTAATTTGACGAATTGTATTCCCTATTGAATACGCATCACCAAAAATACCGTTCCATAACGCGATGTAGCCATCAATGGCATTGTAACCACTGACTATCATCACGATTCCACCTACTAATAAACCTAAAATAACGGAGATGACAGGAACGAGAATATTGATTGTACGATTAGACATTATTCGTTCCCCTCCTTCGCCTTACGCTTTTCGCCGGCCATTAATAGACCTAGCTCTTGTTCAGTTGTTTCTTTTGGATTGACTGTATCAATAATTGTTCCATCATAAATAACAGCAATTTTGTCGGAAACATTCATAACTTCATCCAACTCAAACGAAATTAGTAATACCGCTTTTCCTTTATCACGTTGTTCGATTAAGCGTGAATGAATAAATTCAATCGCACCAACATCAAGACCACGTGTAGGAAGTGCCGCAATTAATAAATCCGGGTCTCGATCAACCTCACGACCAATAATCGCCTTTTGTTGGTTACCACCAGAAAGTGCACGGGCTGGCGTCATTTCACCTTGACCCGTACGAACGTCGAACTCTTCAATAACTTGACGTGCTTTTTCGTTAATTTTTTTATAGTTCATTACAAAACCTTTTGAAATTGGTTCTTTGTAATAAGTTTGCAGTGCAATATTATGACCAATCGGGAAATCCAGTACAAGTCCATGCTTATGACGGTCTTGTGGGATATGCCCTAAGCCTGTTTCAGTAATTTCACGTGGCTTTAAGCCTGTAATTTCTTTACCGTTTAGCGTCACTTTACCGCTCTTAATTTTACGAAGTCCTGTAATTGCTTCGATCAATTCAGATTGACCATTTCCATCAATCCCTGCGATACCCACAATTTCACCACGGCGCACTGATAAATTTAAGCCTTTTACCTTCTCAATATTACGGTAATCCGTTACAACTAAGTTTTCAACTGAAAGTACTTCTTCAGTAGGATGTGCTTCTGTCTTTTCTGTTTTGAACTCCACTTGACGTCCAACCATTAATTCAGCTAGCTGATCTGGATTCGTTTCAGCTGTAACAACTGTACCAATACCTTCACCTTTACGAATAATCGTAACGCGGTCTGATACCTCCATAATTTCTTTTAGTTTGTGTGTAATAATGATGATTGATTTCCCCTCTTTAATAAGAAGTTTTAAAATCGCCATTAATTCTGTAATTTCTTGAGGAGTTAGTGACGCTGTTGGCTCGTCGAAAATTAAAATTTCAGCTCCACGGTATAACGTTTTTAAAATTTCTACACGTTGCTGCATCCCAACAGAAATATCTTCAATTTTTGCGTATGGATCTACATCTAAATTGTATTGCTTCGATAAATCTGCAATTTTCTTTGCTGCATCTTTAATGTTGATAGAACCAAATTTTGTTGGCTCACTACCTAAAATGATATTTTCTGTTACCGTGAAGTTTTCCACTAACATGAAGTGTTGGTGAACCATCCCGATTCCTAAATCATTCGCTTTGTTTGGATCTGTAATTTTTTCTACTTTCCCACGTACTTTTATTTCACCAGCTTCTGGTTGGTAAAGACCGAAAAGCACATTCATTAAAGTCGACTTACCTGCACCGTTTTCTCCTAACAGTGCATGAATTTCGCCTTTTTTTAATTGGAGGGTGATATTGTTATTTGCTACAAAGTTTCCGAATTCTTTTCGGATTCCAAGCATCTCAATCACATGTTCCACTCAATTCACTCCTTTAGGCTATTTAAAAATAAAAATTAGTATTAGTTTAAAATTAACACATGAAAGATTTTTCAAGAAAATCTTTCATCTATCAATTTTATATTATTCGATAAAGATTGAATATTCCCTTTATATTACACTTCTAAATAGAACGCTTTCATTTATCTATCAATCAAATAAACACCTTTTCAAATCCTACCACAATGTTTATCAGAATTTTTCGAACTGTTCTTTAAATCACAAAATCATCATAGGCGACCTTTGCCACCTATGATGATTTCCTCCAATAATAAACGAACTATTCTTTAGGTTTTTCTTCAGAAACCTTAATTTCGCCAGAAGAAATTTTTTGTTTGTAATCTTCTACATCATCTAAAATTTCTTGTGGAATTGCGCCACGAGAATCTGCTAAGCCAACACCATCTTCAGCTAAACCGTAAACAGTTGTTTCACCACCAGGGAATTTACCTTCTTTAGCTTTATTAGAGATATCTACTACTGCGTTGTTAACACCTTTTAACATAGAAGTTAATGTGATGTTTGTTGAACCATCAACTTGTCCTTCAGCGTATTGGTCAGCGTCTACACCGATTACCCATACGTTAGCGTTAGGGTCTTTTGCTTTACGTTCTTTTGCTTCAGAGAATACACCGTTACCAGTACCACCAGCAGCGTGGAAGATAATATCTACGCCTGAAGAGTACATAGAGTTTGCAGCGATTTTACCTTTAGAAGCGTCATCAAATGCTTCTGTGTAGTTTACTTGGATTTCGATGTCAGGGTTTACTGCTTTAGCACCTTGAACGAAACCAGCATGGAAACGGTTGATAACTGGGATATCAACGCCACCTACGAAACCAATTTTACCTGATTTAGACATTTCAGCAGCAACAACACCTGCTAAGAATGCACCTTCTTGCTCTTTGAACAGGATGCTTGCTACGTTTGGCGCATCTACTTCAGCGTCAATAAGTGCGATTTGAGCATCTGGATTTTCAGTTGCTACTTCACCAATCGCGTCACCCATCATGAAACCAACACCGAATACTAAGTCGAAGTCACGACGTAATAAGTTGTTTAAGTTTGTGTTGTAGTCAGCGTCTGATTGAGATTGTAAGTAATCGAAACCGCCATCGCCTTTAGATAGGCCGTTGTCAGCACCAAATTTTTGAACACCTTCCCAAGCTGATTGGTTGAATGATTTGTCATCAACACCACCAACGTCTGTTACCATGGCTACTGAGAAATTATCACCTTCGTTACCAGAGCCTTTGTTTGTGTCTTTTTCTTTAGCTTCGTCGCTACCACATGCAGCTAAGATAGCACCAGTTGCTACTACAGAAGAAATTAATAAACCAAATTTACGCTTTTTCATAAATGAGTCCCCCTCAAAGGTAATTGATTGATGATATTAGCAGGAATAATTAAAAAATTTGTTCTACACCCGTTTACGTACTACATGGAAGCTGAATTTATCAGCTCTGAAATAATTTTTCGAATAAAGTACTACACGATCATTTTCATCATAATGTAGCTGTTTCAAAACAAGTAGAGCGGTTTCTGGACCACATTTCAAAATTGGAGATACTTCGTCATGGAAGCCCACCGGATCAATATAAGTAACTGCATAAGCAACACGAATATTGCCCGTTTGCTCTAAAGCCGAAAAAATTGAAACATTTTGATTGTTTAAAAATTCACTTGGCAAAAGATTCGCTGGCACTCTGTCCACACAGTAAACTACCGGCTCATTATCTGCCGTTCTTACACGTTCAATCGTTATAACATTGTCATCAATGTCAGTTTGGAAACGTTCCACATCATCTTCTGTTGCCTTTTCTTCCTTGGCACTAATAAAAATCGTACCAGGTCGCATTCCGGCATTTTCAATCATAGAAGACACACTCGATAAATGCTCAATACCAGATGTAAACAACGGTTTTGGATTTACAAATGTGCCAACACCATGACGACGCACGATGATGTTTTCTTCTTCCAAAAGTCGAAGTGCTTCACGAAGCGTTGCACGACTTACACCTAGTGTCTTTGATAATTCAAACTCAGAAGGTAATTTTTCGTTTTCACGATAAGTCCCTTTTTCAATATCTGACTTTAAACGGTCAATTACTTGCAGGTATAAATGACGATGATCAGCTTTAATGGACACTTAATATCACCACCATAACATAGAGATCAGACATCTGATGTACAACATTCCTACTAATTCGTAAATAATATAACACTTTAAACACAAAAAGAAAACATATTTCTAATAATGTGTTATGTTAAATGAAATATTGAGCGAAATTATTTAAAAAATCTACAAAAATAATTCATTTCTGAAAAAATAATTTACTTTAATTTTTACTTAATTATAACGATTTCCTAATACTTGTCTTGGTTTACTTCCTTCAGGAGGTCCGACAACTCCGCGCGCTTCCATTTGATCAACGATTCGCGCAGCACGAGAATAGCCTATACGGAATCGACGCTGTAATAATGACACCGAAGCGGTTTGCATTTCTATTACAAGCTGTACGGCTTCATCATAAAGCTCATCCGTGTCATCTAATTCATTTGCTACTGGTTCATCAGTTGGAATCATCGCCTCTTCGTATTGTGCTTTTTGCTGCTCTACTACGCTGTCAATTACCTTTTCCACTTCTTGATCGCTTACAAATGCACCTTGTACACGGACTGGTTTTGATGCACCAGCCGGTAAATACAGCATATCGCCACGTCCTAATAATCGTTCCGCACCGCCCATATCTAATATTGTACGTGAATCAACTGCTGATGATACTGCAAAGGCAATTCGTGATGGAATATTCGCTTTAATAATACCAGTAATGACATCTACAGATGGTCGCTGTGTGGCAATAATTAAATGAATCCCTGCAGCACGTGCCATTTGCGCTAATCGTGTAATCGCATCCTCCACCTCATGTGAGGCAACCATCATTAAATCCGCTAACTCATCGACAATCACGACGATGAACGGTAGCTTCGGTTGTTCCTCTCCTGTTTCCATATTATGACGCATAATGTAAGCATTATAACCTTCAATATTCCGTGTACCTGACATCGAAAAGAGATCATAACGACGTTCCATTTCAGCTACTACCTTTTGTAAAGCTTGTGACGCTTTTCTAGCATCTGTTACAACAGGCGCTAACAAGTGAGGAATTCCGTTATATACACTTAATTCAACCATTTTCGGGTCAATCATCATCAAGCGAACTTCACTCGGTGTAGCACGCATTAAAAGTGACACAATAATGCCATTAATACATACACTTTTACCACTACCTGTCGAACCAGCAACTAATAAGTGCGGCATTCTGTTTAGCTCTGCAGAGATCGCTTGCCCTGTTACATCTCGACCTAAACTGACAAACAGTTTTGAATCAGGCTTTACTATTTCATTGGATTCGATTACTTCACGTAATGTTACCATTGCAATTTCACTATTGGGCACTTCAATTCCTACTGCCGATTTCCCTGGAATTGGCGCTTCAATTCGAATATCCTTTGCGGCTAGTGCCAATGCTAAATCATCCTGCAAGCCCACAATTTTGCTAACCTTAACTCCCGTATCTGGCATCACCTCGTATTTCGTAACAGCCGGTCCTAAATGAGCCTGTGTCACTTTGGCCTTTACACCAAAGCTTGCAAAGGTTTGTTCAAGTTTTTTGGCATTCATCTGAATGATGGAATACTCTCCACTTTGATCATGTTGCGGTGGCGCATTCAATAGTTGAATAGACGGTAATTTATATGACTGCTGCGTTGTAGGAGGTTCCTGAACAAGCGGCGTTACATCTACCTCTACTTCTTCTAACTCTATTACTTGTGGTGACAGCTTTTCTTCAGTAAAATTCGACACATTTGCAGGCTCATGATTTGCCGCCGTGATTACAATTTCTTCATAATTTTGTGCGAATTGATCTTCCTCGATTTCTTGCTGCGGACGACGCGCACGTTTCTTTGTTTCCTGTGGCTGCTCTACTTTGGCACGACGCTTTGGTAATTTTATTTTTCCTTTTACAGAAGGTGCTTTTTCAACTAAAAATGGTACAAGTGCTTTTCCTGTAATTAAAATCACGCCTATTACAAACAACACAAAGGCAGCAATTTTTGCACCACCCGCGTCGAATAGAACGTGCAAAATACTAAATAATAAGCCACCAATCATACCGCCACCCAACGCATTACTGCGATTGACAATTCCATCTGTGCTAATTAAAATTCGCCACGTTTCTTTTAATACTGAATTTGATAACAATCCATTCGTATTATGCAACTGTTCAAATAACATACTGTGACTAAAAATTGTTAAGCTCATACCAACAAATAACACACCATAAATGATACGTGTCTTAAATGCTACTCCACGACGTTTGACCATTAACATGCCCGAAATGATAAAACATAATAACGGCACAATAAAATGCAGATTACCAAAGATAAACATCGCAATCGAATGCATCCATCTACCGACTAGTCCAAATTCCAAAAACTCAATTAAGGCCAGTGCGATTAAAACAATACCGATAATTTCATATGCGAGTGGATGTAACTCTTTTTTACTATCAGCCTTTAACTTGGGCTTGTTTTTTTGTTTTGGTTTTGCTTTCGCTTTTCCCGATTTTGATTTTCGTTCCAATAGTTCATTCACCTACTTCTTCGTTGCTTTCATAGTAACAAAAAAGGCTTTCTCACACTGCTGTAAGAAAACCCTTTTCAATTTTCGCTAATCCTAGTATTCCATAATAATTGGAATAATCATTGGACGACGCTTTGTTTTTTGGAATAGATATTGATTTAAAGTGTCACGAATTTCTTGCTTAATGTTTGTCCATTCAAATGTTTCTTTACCAACGTATTTTTCGATAACTTCACGTGCAATGTCTGAAGCTTCTTCCATTAGCTGCTCTGACTCACGAACGTAAACGAAACCACGTGATAAAATTTCTGGACCTGATGCAATTTTCTTTTGCGCACGGTTAAGTGTCACAACAACAATAAAAATACCATCTTGTGATAATAACTTACGATCACGCAATACGATATTTCCAACATCACCAACGCCGATTCCGTCGATTAAAACATTACCAGCTTGTACACGACCAGTCATGCGCATTTTGCCACTTTTGTATTCTATAATATCGCCTTTATCTGCGATGAAAATTTGTGATTTTTGTAGCCCTATTTCTTGTGCTAATTTTGAGTGCGCAATTAACATACGGTATTCACCTTGAATCGGCACAAAATACTTTGGTTTCATGAAGTTTAACATTAATTTTAAATCTTCTGCGCTACCATGCCCCGATACATGTACTTTTTTGTTAGATGTTAAGACATTTGCACCGGCTTTTGCTAATTGGTTCATAGTGTTATACATTTGCACTTCCATCGATGGTGATGGCGTGAAAGTAATTAAAACAGTATCTGTATTTTTAATTTTGACATCACGGTGGTGTTTGCGCACGATTTTGTCTAGCGCATCAAGTGGTTCACCTTTGTTACCTGTTGCCATAATAATTATTTCATCGTCTTCGTATTTGCTGATTTCGTTTACTGGAATAATTGTATCTTCATCGACTTCTAAATAGCCTAAATTCACACCAATATCAACAATTTTCTCTAATGATTTTCCAACTACCGCTACTTTACGATAAGACTCGGCTGCTTGTGTGAATATTTGTTGAATGCGGATAAAGTTTGATGCATAAAGTGCTACAATAATACGGCCTGGCGCAGAATGAAATGTTTTTTGTAACTCCTCTGCGATGACTGCTTCACTCGTTGTATAGCCTGGGCGTTCTGCTTCAATCGACTCTGAAAGAAGCATAAATACACCTTCTTCCCCTACCATCGCCATTTTTGCTAAGTCCGGCTTGAATTTGCCTTTAGCAGCTTGGTCAAATTTAAATTCACCTGTGTGAACGATTGCCCCTTCAGACGTATGGAACACAATCCCTAGTGAATCCGGAATACTGTGTGTTGTATGGAAAAACGTTACATACGTTGAATTGAAGTTCATGCGACTATTGCTCGTTACCTCGAAGAACTTCACTTGGTAAGGTGCTGGTAATTCTTTCAAATGCTCTTTTGCTAGTGCGATTGATAATTTTGAGCCGTAAACAGGTGCTTTTACTTTTCTTAACACATACGCGATCGAACCAATTGCGTCTTCGTGTCCGTGCGTTAAGAAAATCCCTTTTACGCGTTCTTTATTTTCTTCTAGATACGTAATATCTGGAATGACGATATCAATTCCAAGCATCTCGTCCTCTGGGAACATTAACCCACTGTCTACTACGAAAAGCTCTTCGTCGATTTCAATTACATACATTGATTTTCCGATTTCGCCAACGCCGCCAAGCGGGATGACACGGATTAATTCGTTTTTTGTCTTTGTCACTTTGTTTCCTCCTAAAATGTTCCGAACAGCAACCACTTAAATTTCATTATACGGTGGAAACGGTGTTAGTACAAATAAAAAAATGTTATTTATCTATTTATTGAGCTATATACTTTATGTACTTCATTTTCGATCAAAACTAATGATAGAAGTAAAAAACACCAACTCCATTACGAAGTTGGTGATATTTTGTGTTAACTGTTTTGTAAGGCACGGAATTTATCGGCTTTTGCTTGATACGTATCCCAAATCACGTCAAATGCTTCTTTTTCTTCTGGAAGCATTTCCATCATCGGCATGCGTACATCTAAAGTATCAAAGCCTAGCTTTGTCATCGCATATTTAATTGGCGATGGATTTGGCTGTGCAAATAGCGCACGGACAAGTGGTAATAAAGCTCGGTGAATTTGAGCCGCCTCCTGATGACGACCTTCCTCAAACGCTCGAATCATTTGCTGCATATCTTTTCCGACTACATGTGAGGCTACTGAGATTATACCGCGACCACCAATCGCAAGTAACGGTAAGGTTAAGCCGTCATCACCAGAATATACGTAAAAGTCTGGCTCAACATTTTCGATAATGTCACCCATTTGGTCCAAGTTACCGCTCGCTTCTTTAATACATGTAATATTTTCAACATCACGGCTTAATGATATTGTCGTGTCAGCTAAAATATTGGCACCTGTACGACCTGGTACATTATATAGCATGACTGGCAGTTGCGTTTCTTTTGCGATTGTTTCAAAGTGGGCATACATACCGCGTTGGTTAGGCTTATTGTAGTATGGTGTTACAAGCATAATACCATCTGCACCGTTTTCTTCAGCTTTATGTGTCATCATAATTGAATATGCCGTTTCGTTATCCCCTGTTCCCGCAATAACCGGCACACGACCTGCTGATTTTTCAACTGTGAAACGTACTACTTCAATTTTTTCTTCTGTTGACATTGTCGGGTTTTCTGAAGTTGTACCGCACGCGACAATGCAATCTGTTCCATTTTCAATTAGATGATTTATAATACGCTCAAGTTCAGGATAATTAATGGTGCCATCTTTTTTAAATGGCGTAATCATCGCTGTACCAATTCGTCCAAAATCCATTAGCAAATCCCCCTCTTATAGTAAGTTATCCTCTAACATAGCTTCTGCAATTTGAATAGAATTTAGTGCAGCACCCTTTAGTAAATTGTCAGAAACAATCCATAAGTGGAAGCCTTTTTTGTTATCTAGATCTTGGCGAATACGGCCTACGAATGTTGCTTCTTCGTTTTCTGCAAAAATTGGCATCGGGTAAAGCTGTTGTGAAATGTCATCTTGCAATGTAATACCTGGTGCAGCTTTTAAGGCTTCAAAAATTTCTTGTACTGTTGTTTCTTGCTCTACCTCGATATATACAGATTCTGAGTGACCTGAAACTACTGGTACACGTACACATGTAGCTGCTACTTTCATGCCAGGTGCTTCCATAATTTTTTTCGTTTCGTTAATCATTTTCATTTCTTCATACGTAAAGCCATTATCAGTAAACTTGTCAATTTGGGGAATGACGTTACGTGCGATTGGATAATGCTTTACATCTGATTTAACCGGTAATACGTTTGCTTCTACATTTTTGCCAGCTTCCCACTGTGCACTTTGCTCGCGTAATTCTTCAATTGCTGCAATACCTGAACCTGAAACGGCTTGGTAAGTAGAGACGATAATTTTTGTTAAACCAAATTTTTCACGAATTGGTTGAAGAGCTGCTACCATCTGGATTGTTGAACAGTTTGGATTGGCAATAATCCCTTTAGGAATTGTTTTTAAAGCATGGCGGTTTACTTCTGGTACAACAAGTGGTACTTCTGGGTCCATACGGAAGTGACTAGTGTTATCAATAACGATTGCCCCACGTTTTGCTGCTTCTGGTGCTAATACCTCAGACACTGAGCCTCCAGCAGAGAATAATGCTACATCTACACCTTCAAAGCTTTCTGGTGTTGCTTCTTCGATTTTATATTGTGTTCCATTAAATTCAATTGTTTTACCTGCAGAACGAGCCGAGGCTAAAAATTTGATTGTCTCGATTGGGAAATTACGCTCCACTAACTTCTCCATCATTTTTGATCCTACTGCTCCTGTTGCACCAACTACTGCAACATTTAATTTTTTCGTCATGTCTCATCTCTCCTATAAATAATCGGTATGTATATAATGTTGGATATTGTAACATAAATTATTTGAATTGCGCTAGAATTTTTGACTATTTAAAATATTGTATAAATATAGGTTGTATTTGTTTTTTATGAGCGAGCGTATATGCGACAGTTTCGAGCATTTTCGTGAAGTCTGATATACAGGACGTAGGTTTTTTTATTGGATCATCTTGACCGAATGGAATAAAGAAAATGTTTTTGGCATTCATTAATTTCATTAAATTCATACCGTTTAATCCAAGTGCATCGTTTGTAGAAATACCGAGGACAACAGGTGAACCATTACGAAGTGTAGCCTTAGCAGCCATTAATACTGCACTATCAGTTGAAGCGTTGGCAAATTTACTCAGGGAATTCCCTGTTAACGGAGCAATAACCATACAATCAAGTGGATTTTTCGGTCCGAATGGCTCTGCTTCAGCAATCGAGCTTACCACTTTTTCCCCGGCAAGCGCTTCGATTTTTTCAATCCATTCTTCACCTGTTCCAAAACGTGTTGCGGCATGTAAAACTGACGGTGTAATAATTGGTACAACTGTTGCTCCCGCATTTCGTAGATCTGTAATTTTCGGTACAACATCTTCATACGTACAATGCGATGCCGTGATACCTAATCCGATTCGTTTTCCTTCAAGCATTGATGTGCTCCTTTCTTAAACGTAAAACCGTCTCACACATTACATTTGCAGCAGCATGCGGAAAAAATTTCCCAGGCAATGCTGGCAGTAATTCATATTGCGATAATTTCAGCTCATCTAAACACCCCGGTGCAGACGCGACATCATATATTGGACAGTTCAATAGTGGCTGATACGTTTCATTCAACCACTTTGTTGGAATAGTATTAATCATCAAATCTGTTTTTGGCATTTTTTGGTTAAGTTCGATTCCTTCATACCCATATGCAATCGCCTCTGCTTGCTGTGCCTTAGAACGAACTGCAATAATGACCTGCGCATGCAAACGATTTAAAAATAACGCAAGCATCTTTCCAACACGACCAAAGCCTGTAATGAGTACTTTTTTGTGCTGTACACTGAACTTTTCTGCATAAAGATGTGCTAACAAACCTTCAGCAGTGAGTGCTGCATTTTTCCAAATAAACGTTTCATCTTGCAAGTAAAAATAGATCTCTTTATTTTTTAATACCTCATACCATAAATCCGTCAATCTCCCCGCAAAAATCTGCGCCTGACTGATTCCTGCAAGTTGATCGACCCTTAAATGAAGTGGTTGGATTGGTAGCACAACATGGGTTGGGTGGAATTCTAATGCCGTTTTATTTAGCTCCGCGTCCCATGCATCCCGATTTTTGTAATACACTGTACGCGAATCATTTGTTAACTGTTTCGCTAAATACTTCATCCGTTCATCGGTCCCTATAACAAGCCAGCGCTCCGTCATCGTTCAATCTGCTTTAACGTTGATGTTGTTTTATGAAATAAGATTCGGTCTTCTCCTATAAGTCGGATTTCCTCCCACGGAATGTACTTCACCATTCCGCCTTTCTTTTTTTGAAAAGGTATTTTTACCATTTGCGCAGGCATTTCAAAACCGATAATTTTCCCTGTTTTTGCATCAAATATACATTCTGTCTCCGCTAAATATCCATAGCGCACACCATTATTCATTTCGATTAATTCCTTTTCTGCAAGCTCTGACAACAGCATCCTTCTCCTCCTTTATATGAGCTACCAATACTATATGCGCCTTCGCCTATAAGCGTGAAAGTTGAATTTTCAGATTTTTTATAGACAATTGCCGGAGAACTGTGTACACTGTATATATACAGTTAAAGCACAGGTGGTGATTGGATGATTATAAAGTTGAGTAACAATAGCAACCAGCCCATTTACGAGCAAATTACCGATCAATTAAAACAAGCGATTTTATCTGGTGTGCTTATGACGGGTGATGCCCTACCTTCAATTCGTGCACTTGCTAAAGAATTAAAAATTAGTGTGATGACGACAAAGCGTGCCTATGCCAATTTAGAACGTGATGGCTTTATTGAAACGATTGCTGGCAAAGGTAGCTATGTATCCGAGCGCAATCAGGATTTTTTACGCGAAGAGCTCATTCGTCAAATTGAGGTTCATTTGACAAAAGCGGTGTCCGTTGCAAAATTAGCCTCTGTTGACAAAGACTCGCTTCACGAGCTACTAGACTTACTATTGGAGGAATCGCCATGAATGTCATTGAAGTGAATAATGTTTCGAAACGGATTAAGAAATTTCAGCTTACTAATATTTCGTTCCACGTTGAAGCGGGAACAATTGCTGGCTTTATCGGGCAAAATGGAGCAGGAAAATCAACAACATTGAAATTATTGCTGAACTTATTAAAGCCTGATGAAGGAGAACTCTTTATTTTAGGAAAAAATGTTGCGGATAATGAGGTCGACATTAAAGCTCAAATTGGTGTGGTATTTGATGAACTACATATCCCACAGCATTTAACAGCAAAAGATATTAATTCGTTATATCGTGAATTGTATCCGAAATGGAAGACGGACACTTTTTATGAATTTCTTGAACGCTTTGATGTGCCGAAATATGATGCAATTAAAAAAATGTCAAAGGGAATGAAGGCTAAGCTCGGTATTATTGTGGCACTTTCTTATGATCCGAAAGTGTTATTGCTCGATGAACCGACAAGTGGACTTGACCCAATTGTTCGCGATGAGGTTCTTGAGTTATTACAAACTTTTATGGAGCAGGAGGATCGCGCAATTTTAATTTCCTCACATATTACGAGTGATTTAGAAAAAATTGCCGATTCGATTGTTTTTATTCATGAAGGTAAAATATTATTTCATGAAAATAAAGATGAATTGCAGTATGGCTACGGTATTTGGAAAGGTACTCATGAGGAGGCTAAGGTCATTCCTAATCACGCAATAATCGGTAAACGTGACTATGTTTTCGGCGTGGAGTATTTAGTACAGCGAGAGTTTGTAAGTCCTGTTATTGAGCTAACAAAGCCCACAATTGATGAATTGATGCTGTTTTTTGTGAGGGGGCGTAAGCGATGACGCTGTTTTTGACGCGTTATTTTTTAAGAGAACTATCGGCGTGGGTATGGATTACTCCGCTAGCACTTATCCCTTTTTTATTAATTGGAGCGGCCACGGGGCTTCCCTTCTATTTTTCTTTACTACTCATTATTTATTCTTGTTCAGTTGTGTTTTCAAAATATAATGAATTACGAAGCAAGTATTCAACGACATTAGCCGTCGCTCCACTTCCTTCGAAAATGATTGTTCAAACTGATTTTGCTTTTTTAGGATGGGTTGCTTTGTGCTATGTAAGCTATGCGTTAGGAGCAATTACTGTTTTAACATTACTCATTGAAAAGGAATTTATATTTCCCACGGTACACCAGCTTGGGTTTATTATCGCTTGTTGTTTAGCACTCATTGCTCTTAATATTGGAATACTCACACTAAATATAGCTCCGATGAATACATTTATGATTACAATTTTCCTTTTATCAATGCTTTTTAATGAAATTAATTTGACATTGTTTGCAAGTTCTTATGGGCTTCATTTTTTCTTTTTGATGCTTGTGATTACTAGTTTGAGCTATTTTAGTATGACATCGCTAGGAAAAAGGAGGGGAGCATTTAAATGTTGACCTTATTTCGCTTTCATCTTCGTTATTCCAGTAAGTCCATTGTATTTTTTATAGTATTAGCAATTGCTTTAGGTTTCTTAAACTCAAATCAAGTGATTAATATTAACCTAGTCTCACTTGTAACAATTCTTACAATTTATATTCCAACGCTTTGTATTGCACATCTTTTAAGTGAACCATTTAGTAAACTAATCCGAACATTTCCAATTTCATTCAAACAATTTGTGAAAAGCTCTTATTTATATATAATAATTTTATATAGTGTCATGATTATTCCCGTTTTTATAGTATTAGCCAATCAATATTTCAAAGGAAGTATAACCGTATTTGCATTGTGCTACACACTTGGCATTTTTGCATTTAGCATTGTTACAACTGGTGGTGTATTAAAAGCACATTTTAAACACCCTGCAAATAGTAAATCCTTTTCGGGTTCAGATATGTTCTTTTATATTCTATTTGTTTTCATTCCCCATACACTACTTTGCTTTTTATTTTCTCTATTCGATTTAATCTTTGTTGGCGCACTTATTACACCGATTATCTGTTTCGTAATTTTCTATAAACAATACAAAGCTTCCATCAAACTTTATGAACAAGCCGAATATCTTTAAAAAAAACAACAGCGCACTTTGTCTGCGCTGTTGTTTTTTATTCTTCGTTTTCTGGGCCAATAATGGCGATTGCTGGTTCTGTTAATAGTATTTCTGTAATGAGCTCATCAATCGTATCCATTGATATGGCATCAATTTTTGCCAATACTTCATCAACCGTACGATGATGTTGATGAATGAGTTCATTGACCCCGTTGCGATTCATGTAGTCTTCTGTTCCCTCTAAACCTAATACAAAGCTGCCCTTTAGCTGCTCTTTCGCATTTTCAAGCTCTTCTTCCGTCACGCCACCTGTGACTACATCAAATAATGTTTGGTCGATTTGCTGTTTTAAGGCGTCTAAGTTTTGCTTGGAAGCGGATGCATAAATCGTAAACACCCCTACGTCCTCATAACTAGATTGATAGCTAAATACGGAATATGCTAAACCGCGTTCTTCACGTACATCTTGAAACAAACGCGAGCTCATATTGCCACCAATTATATTATTCATCGCAATAAAGCTATACATTCTTGCATCTTTTATACTAATTGCTGGGAATGAAATCGCGATATGTGCCTGTTCGGTATCGCGTGTCTTTTCAACTTCCCCCGCTGTGAATATTGGGAATGAAGGTTTCGATATAATCATCTGTTCGCTTGCTTCATATTGACCGAAAAGCTGCTCTATTTTTTCAAGTAAGCCCTCTTCAATATTACCCGCAATAGAAATCACGACATTTTGTGGTCCATAATGCTTGGCCATATAGTTGCGAATCATCGCTTCATTAAATGTCGCTAACGTTTCAGATGTTCCTAAAATTGGTCGACCGAGTGCATCGTTTGGATACGTGACTGCCCACAGCTTTTCATGAACATCGTCTGCGGGATCATCTTCACTCATGTAAATTTCTTCAAGCACAACTTGGCGCTCACGCTCGATATCTTCTTTTGTAAACAACGAATTAAAAAACATATCCGCTAAAATATCTACGGCAATTTCTCCATGATGGTCTAAAACCTTAGCATAATAGCATGTGTTCTCCTTGGATGTGAAGGCATTAATTTCGCCACCAATGCGGTCAAACTCCTCAGCAATTTGACGCGCAGTACGATTTTTTGTGCCTTTAAAAAGCATATGTTCAATGAAATGCGTGATGCCGTTTTCTTCGATTGTTTCATAGCGTGAGCCTGCATTCACCCAAATACCAACTGATAATGAGCGCACATGTGCCATCTGCTCCGCAACGATGCGCACACCATTTTTAGCTGTAATAATTTGTACCATTGTATTCTCCTTTATTTTAGAAAGATATATTTTAGGGTAATATCCATGAGTTGGAGTTGACCTAATTTTTCATTAAAATGTTGATTTATAGTAAAAAAGTTGTATTTCGCACGCAAACCCTAAAAAAACGCACGTATTTCCTTACATGAATCCCCTTATATATTTTATATGTTGCTATCCACCAAAAAAGAGGCTGTACAATTGTGTACAACCTCCCTTTTATATTACCTAAAAATTACGCTTGTTCTGCGCGCTCTTTTTCTTCTTTGATTACGATTTTGCGTGATAAGTTTACGCGGCCTTGGTTATCGATTTCGATACATTTCACAAGTAATTGATCGCCGATTTTTAATACGTCTTCTACCGCTTTCGTACGTTCTTCTTGAATTTCTGAAATGTGTAGTAAGCCGTCTTTTCCAGGGAAGATTTCACAGAATGCGCCGAATTTTTCAATACGTTTTACTGTAGACATGTAGTACTCGCCTACTTTTGCTTCACGTACGATTGATTCGATAATTTCTTTCGCGCGGTTAATCATTGCTTCATCAGCAGAAGCGATGTAGATTGTACCGTCTTGTTCTGTATCAATTTTAACGCCTGTTTCGTCGATAATTTTGTTAATTTGTTTACCACCAGGTCCGATTACGTCACGGATTTTATCTGGGTTGATTTTGATTGAAATAATTTTTGGTGCATATGTTGATAACGACGTACGTGGTTCAGAAATTGTCGCCATCATATGCTCTAAAATTTGCATACGGCCGATTTTTGCCTGTGTTAACGCTTCTTCTAAAATGTTGCGAGAAAGACCGTCGATTTTGATGTCCATTTGAAGTGCTGTTACACCTTTTGCTGTACCAGCTACTTTAAAGTCCATATCGCCAAGGTGGTCTTCCATACCTTGAATATCTGTTAATACTGTATAGTTGTCGCCTTTTTTCACAAGACCCATCGCGATACCTGCAACTGGTGCTTTAATCGGCACACCTGCCGCCATTAGAGACATGACTGATGCACAGATTGATGCTTGAGAAGTAGAACCATTTGATTCTAACACTTCCGCTACACAACGAATTGCATATGGGAATTCTTCTTCAGATGGTAATACAGCTAAAATAGCACGCTCACCTAGTGCACCGTGACCGATTTCACGACGACCTGGAGAACCATAACGACCCGTTTCCCCTACAGAGAACGCTGGGAAGTTGTAGTGATGCATGAAGCGTTTTGTTTCTTCAACACCTAATCCGTCAATGATTTGTACATCACCTAAAGGACCTAATGTTGTAATCGAAACCGCTTGTGTTTGACCACGTGTGAACATTGCTGAACCATGTACACGAGGTAAAAGGTCTGTTTCAGATGATAACGGACGGATTTCGTCTTGTTTACGACCATCTGGACGGATTTTATCGTCTGTAATTAAACGACGTACTTCATCTTTCACCATTTTATCTAAGATTGAATGTACGTGCTTCATTGTATTTTCATCAGCTTCTTGTGCTTCATAAGATTCAATTACACGTTCTTTTACAGCTGTAATATTTTCTTGGCGCTCTTGCTTATCCACTGTTTGAATTGCCGTGTTCATATCTGCTTCACACGCCGCTTTAATCGCTGCCGTTAATTCTGCATCTAATTCGAAAAGTACAACTTCGATTTTCTCTTTACCAACTGCTGCAACGATTTCTTCTTGGAATGCGATTAATTTTTTTATTTCTTCATGACCGAACATAATTGCCTCTAACATAATTTCTTCAGGAACTTCTAAAGCGCCTGCTTCTACCATGTTGATTGCATCTTTGTTACCAGCTACTGTTAAGTGCACTGTTGATTTTGCTGATTGCTCTAACGTTGGGTTCAATACAAATTCGCCATCGATATAACCAACATGTACACCCGCAATTGGGCCATCAAATGGGATATCAGATACAGCTAATGATAACGATGAACCAAACATTGCAGCAACGTCTGATGGGCAATCTTGGTCGTTAGACATAACCATTAAAATCGATTGAACTTCGTTACGGAAGCCGTCTGGGAACATAGGACGAATTGGACGGTCGATTAAACGAGATGTTAATACAGCTGTCTCAGATGGACGGCCTTCACGTTTAATGAAACCTCCTGGAATTTTACCTGCTGCATATAAACGTTCTTCATAGTTAACTGTTAACGGGAAGAAGTCTGTTGTTTTTGCTTGTTTTGACATTGTTGCAGTTGCTAATACCGCTGTTTCGCCATAGCGAATCATTGCAGCACCATTTGCTTGTTTTGCTAACTGTCCTACCTCTACTACTAAAGGTCGGCCAGCCCATTCATACGAAAAGACCTTTTTTTCGTTCATTAAATGAACCCCTTTCTTATTGAAACACTCTACGCATCTTTTTATGTACCATAGTTAGTGTATCAAAAAAGCTATATCTATGCTAAATTTTTTCAATAAATTCATCATTAAATTTCTAAATATTATATTTGGTGCCTTCAATTAAAAGCATGATCAAAATGTATACGCTAATTTGTAATAGTTTATCATTAAATACTATACTTTATAATGAATAAATCGTTGTTTTTCGATATGGCAATTGCCTATCGTCTTCACTTCAGACAACTATTCAATTTATACGTAAGTTACATGTACTAATAAAATTTTCCAAACAATATCTAAACATAATAAAAAGCGGGAAAAATCCCGCTTTTTATTGTTAGATTAGCGACGTAATCCAAGTTTGTTGATTAATTCACGGTAACGAGCAACGTCTTTTTCACGTAAGTATTTTAATAAGTGACGACGTTTACCTACCATTTTTAAAAGACCACGTTGAGAGTGAAAGTCTTTTTTGTGAGTAGCTAAGTGTGCGTTTAAAGCGTTGATTTCTGCAGTTAATACAGCGATTTGTACTTCTGGAGAACCAGTGTCGCTTTCGTGAGTACGGTACTCAGCGATGATTTCGTTTTTACGTTGTTGTGTAATTGCCATGTGAAATGACCTCCTAAATTAAAATATCACCGTTAGCACAGCAATCGCTGGAGTTGCGTATAGCCGAGCTAGGGTTCGTACATTTCGTACTTATGAATAGTACCATAC
Source organism: Solibacillus daqui (assembly GCF_028747805.1). Lineage (NCBI taxonomy): Bacteria > Bacillati > Bacillota > Bacilli > Caryophanales > Caryophanaceae > Solibacillus > Solibacillus daqui. Next base: position 1,039,435 of record NZ_CP114887.1, on the reverse strand, counting down.
AAAGTTACAACAAATCAACTATTTCACTTGAAGAAGTCCCCCACTTCTTCAAGTGAAATCCCCCGGCGGATGTCACAGATTTTTAGAGGAGTTTTTTCAAGCAAGCTTGAAAAAAATCTGGACGCAATTACTCCGAGGAGTAATTGATCTTGATTCAGCTTAACTGTTCAAAGTAGTGAATCGCCTGCTTTTTGTCGAGCTCAATTTGTTCGATTAATGCATCGATGCCACTAAACTTACGCTCGCTACGGATACGTTTGTACCAGCCAACAACAACTTCTTCACCATAAATATTTTTGTCGAAGTTTAAAATATGTACTTCGATCGATAATTGCTTTTCTTCTGGGTTATTAAATGTTGGTTTATAGCCGACATTACATACGCCGTTATACCATTCGTTTTGCACTAAAATTTTCACTGCATAAACGCCAGTTGCTGGAATATAGCAGCCCTCCATTGCTTGTACATTTGCCGTTGGGAAGCCCATCGTACGTCCACGTTTATCACCATGCACGACAATCCCCGGTACTTCGAACGCGCGCCCAAGCAATGTTCGCACTTGCTCCATGTCACCATCTTGTAATGCGTTACGAATACGCGTTGAGCTAATCTTCTCTTCTACATCTTGTTGTTTTTCTACAATTGTCACACCAAACTGGTCATTCGCTAATTGCTTCATCATGTCCATATTTCCTTTGCCGAATGCGCCAAACGAATAATCAAAACCAGCTGTTACGTGCTGCACATTTAAATCTAAAATGAAATACTGCACAAATTGCTCTGGTGTTAGCTTTGCAAAATCTGATGTAAAATTCACGACAAATACTGCATCTATATTCAATTCTTCAAAAGTATCCAGCTTTTGCGCAAGCGGTGTAATATAAAATACCTTTTCGTTACGTCCACCTAAAACAATCGATGGGTGTGGATCGAATGTCATCACCGCACTTTTGATACCAAGCTCCTTTGCAGTTGCTTTTGCTGCGTTTATTACCGCTTGATGCCCCTTATGTACACCATCGAAAAAGCCAACTGCTAATGAATAGGCCTGTTTATTTGACTCTTGTGATAATTGATGTGGATATTTTAAATGAATTACGTCCATAACTAATGTGCCTCCTAATCTATTTCGGGGAACATTTTATCCGGTTTCATTTGTCCTGTTTTTGTCGGATGTGCGATATAGACCGCAAATGCTCGTCCCTCTACCCCATAGACCATTTTATCATGCTCTTTTAATAATGCATGCATAGGGAGCACTTGTCCATTGATAATTTGTTTTTCAATATCAGGCGTAATTTCAATGTACGGATAATTTGAAAGCGCGTATTCTACTGGTAATAAAAATTTTTCCTGCTCACCTGCATCCACCATGTCCGCAATTTCTGCTAGTGTGAAACAGTTGTCCTTTGTAAATGTTCCTGAGGCAGTACGCACCAATTCATGCATATGCGCAGGATAACCAAGCGCCTCACCAATTTGTACAGCTAATGTACGGATGTATGTGCCCTTTGAACATTTAATGCGAATCGAAAACGTCACTTCTTCGCCTTCGAATTTTTCCGCATCCTCTAAAAGCTCTAGCTCATAAATCGTAATTTTTCGTGTAGGACGTTCCACGGTTTGGCCCGCACGTGCATATTCATATAGCTTTTTCCCATTAACTTTTACCGCTGAAAACATTGGTGGTGTTTGCTCAATTTCACCTGTTAATGACGCTAGTGCTGCTAAAATTTCCGCGCGTGTAAATGACTTAAAGTCTGCATTTTGCTCAACAGTTTCGCCTTCTGCATCTTCTGTCGTTGTAGTACGACTGATTGAGACAACTGCTTCATACGTTTTACCTGCATCCGTTAAGTATTCTGCAATACGAGTAGCTTGGCCAATACAAATTGGTAAGACTCCTTCTACACCAGGGTCAAGTGTACCCGTGTGACCTACCTTTTTTGTTCGTAAAATTTTTCTTAACTTAAATACGCAGTCATGGCTTGTCATACCGCGCTCTTTCCATAATGGAAGAATGCCGTTCATTATTTTGCTCCTTTGAAATAGTCTAGGCTAAAGTGCTAGCCCCTCGGTCACTTCAGTCCCTCCGTGCAGAAGTGATAGAGCGTTTACTTTTGCGTCGGGCCTACCAGTATCGTTCGGGGCTTAACAGGCACTTTAGCACTTTTCTTGCAAAAAAAGCCTGCAAAGCATGAAATGCAGCGCAGACTTTTTTGTATATTATTTGTCTTCGTGTAAACCACGTAGTAATGCGTCGATTTTGTTGCCGTATTCGATTGCTGTATCGAATTCGAAAGCTAGTTCTGGCGTGCGCCGTAAGCGAATGCGAGAACCTACTTCAGAACGAATGAAACCTGATGCTTTTTCTAAAGCTTTTAACGATTCCGCGCGTTCACGCTCATTGCCTAGTGATGTAATATAAACAGTTGCTTGCTGTAAGTCCCCTGTTACCGCAACTTCTGTTACTGTAACAAAACCTACGCGTGGATCTTTAATTTTGCGAGCAATGATTTCAGTAATTTCTTTTTTCATTTGCTCAGCAACACGATTTGAACGTAGAGACATAAAAGTCACCTCTTTACTACTAACTTGCCACTAATGTGGACTTTATAAATATTCTCGGTAAAAATCTAATTGATCCCACTCAGGATTCGACTGCAAAAAGTGAATCGCGTGCATGAGCTCACGTTCAGCCGCCTCTTTTGAAGAAGCGACCGCTACAAGAGCTAAACGCGTACGTTGCCATACATTTTGATGGTCAATTTCTGCAATGGATACATTAAATTTTTGTTTCGTGCGCGTTACCATGCGCTGTAGCACGGCACGCTTTTCTTTTAATGAGTGGGCAGTCTGAATGATGAATTCAATTTCTGCGTATACAATCATTATTTACGTACGATTTCTTCCATTACGAAGGCTTCGATAATATCGCCTTCCTTAATGTCGTTGTAGTTTTTGATTGTAATACCACACTCATAACCTTTTGCTACTTCTTTTGCGTCATCTTTGAAGCGTTTTAATGAATCTAACTCGCCTTCAAAAATAACTACGTTTTCGCGGATGATACGTACGCCGGCATCGCGAACCATTTTACCTTCAATAACGTATGAACCTGCAATTGTACCAACTTTTGATACTTTAATTGTTTGACGAACCTCTGCTTGACCAACGATTTTTTCTTCGTATTCAGGGTCTAACATACCTTTCATCGCAGATTCGATTTCTTCGATTACTTTGTAGATAATACGGTGTAAACGGATGTCTACGCCTTCTTCGTCTGCAGCGCGTTTTGCGTTTACATCAGGACGTACGTTGAAGCCGATTACGATAGCGTTTGAAGCTGCTGCTAATGAAATATCAGACTCTGTAATCGCACCTGCACCCGTGTGGATGATTTTTACGTTTACGCCTTCTACATCGATCTTCATTAATGAAGATGCCATTGCTTCTACAGTACCTTGTACGTCAGCTTTAACGATTAGGTTTAATTCTTTCACGTCACCCTGGCTCATTTGTTCGAATAGGTTATCTAATGTTACACGTTGTTTTTCTGAACGTTGTGCTTGGATAGCAGTCATTGAACGAGACTCACCAACTTGACGTGCTGTTTTCTCATCTCCGAATACTACGAAACGGTCACCTGCTTGTGGTACTTCGTTTAAACCTGTAATTTCAATTGGCATAGATGGACCAGCTGATTTAATTCGTCGGCCTAGGTCATTTACCATTGCACGTACACGACCGAATGCATGACCTACTACGATTGGATCACCAACACGTAATGTACCATCTTGAACTAATAATGTAGCAACTGCACCACGGCCCTTATCAAGCTGTGCTTCAATTACAGTACCAATTGCAGAACGAGTTGGGTTTGCTTTTAATTCACCAACTTCAGCAGTTAATAAAATCATTTCTAATAATTCGTCAATTCCTTCACCTTTTAATGCAGAAATTGGTACGAAGATTGTTTCGCCACCCCAAGCTTCTGGTACTAAACCATGCTCTGTTAACTCTTGTTGTACACGGTCTGGATTAGCTGTTGGTTTATCCATTTTGTTAATTGCTACGATAATTGGCACATCAGCTGCTTTCGCGTGGTTAATCGCTTCCACTGTTTGTGGCATTACACCATCATCTGCTGCTACGACGATAATCGCGATATCCGTAATAGAAGCACCGCGTGCGCGCATTGTTGTGAACGCTGCGTGTCCTGGTGTATCTAGGAATGTGATTTTTTTATCGCCTTCTGAAACTTGGTACGCACCAATATGTTGCGTAATCCCACCTGCTTCACCCGCTGTTACTTTCGTTTTACGGATTGAGTCAAGTAACGATGTTTTACCGTGGTCAACGTGTCCCATAATTGTAACAACTGGTGGACGTTCTTCTAAAGCGTTTTCGTCTACTTCAACGATTGAGTCATCAAAGTAAGTATCTAAGTCTGTTTTATCGATACGGATTTCTTCTTCTACTTCTACACCATAGTCTGCACAGATTAGTTCGATTGCATCCTTATCAAGTTCTTGGTTAATTGTTGCCATCACACCAAGCATGAATAATTTTTTGATAATTTCAGACGGCTCACGGTGTAACTTTTTAGCAAGCTCTGCTACTGATAAGCTTTCATAGAACGTAATTTTTTCTGGTAATTCTTTTTGGACCATTGGCTGTGGCGCAGGGCGATGCGTACGACGCTTACCACCGTTAATCCCTGGTTTACGACGTTGTTGATACCCGCCCTTGTTATTATTGTTGTTTTGGTTATTGCCGCCTTTGCGGTTATTGTTATTATTTTGAGTCATATTTCGATTTTGGTTACCTTTTTCATTTCTTAGTTTTTCGCCTTGTTGCGATTTTGGTTGCCCAGAGGCATTGTTTGTTTTTTTCGGTTGCTGATTAATTGAAGCAGATTGTTGACGTTCCTGCTTTTTCTCATGCTGCACTTTGTTCTGCCCTTGCTTTTGTGCTGGCTTTACATCCTTTGCAGATGATTGTTTGGCAGGAGAATCTTTTGCTGGTTCTACTGCTTGCTGAAAGACAGAATCAAGTTTTGATAGTGTTGCATCATTGATAACGGCCATATGATTTTTCACAGGCTGATCAAATTTTGCTAACTGCTCAATAACTTCCTTACTTGTTTTGTTTACCTTTTTCGCATATTCATGAACTCTTACTTTGCTCATCTGCTCACCCCCGATTATTTTTCGTTGAGTAGACTAGACATTTTTTTAGCAAATCCGCTATCAGTAATAGCAATCGCTACACGGTGTTCTTTTCCGGTAGCATGTCCAAGATCATATCGATCCCCAAAAACATAATACTCAACGTGATAATACGTACATTTATCTTGAATCTTTTTACTAGTGTTTGCTGAAGCATCTGAAGCAAGTAGTACAAGCTTTGCCTTACCACTTCGAACTTCTTTAATTACTAGTTCTTCTCCAGAGATTACTTTACGTGCACGTGCCGCTAAGCCTAATAGCTGTAGCACAGCAGGGTTTGTCATAAAATCGACTCCCTACGGATCAGCGTCAATAGCTCTTCGTACACTTCATCCGGCACTTTCGCTTCTAATTGGCGATCTAAAATATTTTTTTTACGTGCAATTTCAACAGCCTGTTCTGATTTAGATACATATGCACCACGACCTGATTTTTTACCTGTTACATCAACGCTTACTTCGCCTTCTTTTGACCTGACGACACGAATCATTGACTTTTTCGGTAACATTTCGCCTGTTGCTACACATTTTCGTAAAGGGACTTTTTTATTTACAACCATTTGCTCACCCTCCTTAGCAAAACTATTTCAAGTACTGCTTACTCTTCGTCGTCACCATATAAATCAAATACTACATCTTCATCGTCTTCACGTGGAACGAATGTGCTTGTTTCAGAAGGATAGATTCCTAATTCACGCGCATCTGTTTCCGACTTGATGTCGATTTTCCAGCCAGTTAATTTCGCAGCAAGACGAGCGTTTTGACCGCGTTTACCGATTGCTAAAGATAGTTGATAATCTGGTACAACTACAGTTGTTGACTTTTCTTCTTCATTAACTTGAACGTCTAATACTTTTGATGGGCTAAGGGCATTCGCTACGAATACAACTGGATCTTCTGACCATTCTACAATGTCAATTTTTTCACCGTTTAATTCGTTTACAATTGTTTGAACACGAGCACCTTTAGCGCCTACACATGAACCTACAGGATCTACTTCTTCATTATGTGCATACACTGAGATTTTAGAACGGTCGCCTGCTTCACGTGCAATCGATTTAATTTCTACTGTGCCATCATAAATTTCTGGAACTTCCATTTCGAATAGACGGCGTAATAATCCAGGATGTGTACGAGATACAATTACTTGTGGGCCACGAGTTGTGCGCTCAACCTTCGTGATGTATACACGAATACGTGATGTTGGCTTGTAAACTTCACCTTGAATTTGTTCATTTACTGGTAATGCAGCTTCTACTTTTCCAATTGATACGTAAATATTACGCGCATCTTGACGTTCGATTGTACCAGTTACGATATCATCTTCACGATCAACATATTCTTCGTAGATTAAACCGCGCTCTGCTTCGCGCACACGTTGCGTGACAACTTGTTTCGCTGTTTGTGCAGCAATACGACCGAAGTTACGTGGTGTTACTTCTTCTTCTACGATATCGCCGATTTGGTATGCAGGGTTGATGAATTGTGCATCTTCTAATGCCATTTCTAAGCGCTCATCTTCAACATCATCTACGACATTTTTGCGAGAATATACAACCATCGAACCTGTATCAAGGTTAAGATCTACACGTACATTTTGTGCTTGGTTAAAGTTACGTTTGTACGCCGTTACTAAAGCCGCCTCGATTGCCTCAATTAATACATCTCTTGAAATACCTTTCTGCTCTTCAAGGGCAGTTAGGGCATCTAGTAATTCACTACTCATTTTGTTTTCACTCCTAAATTTGCTTGTCTGAAAAATCGATTGCAAGACGAGCTTGTGCAATTTTTTCTTTTTCAATTTGTACTGTTAATTTACGTGTTTTAATGCGGATTTCAATTTCTAAAAATTCATCTGTATATGCGCGTAAATAACCATAGAATTCTTTTAAATCCTTCACAGGCTCATACGTTTTCACATAAATATATTTACCAATAGCCTTTTCAAAGTCCTGCTGTTTTTTTAGCGGACGTTCAGCTCCAGGTGAAGAAACCTCTAAATAATAATTTTGCTCGATTGGATCATTTTCATCCAATTTTTCGCTTAAACGTTCACTTACTTGCGCACATTGTAAAATATCAATGCCGCCTGCAGGTGTGTCAACATAAATACGAAGGAACCAGTCGCGTCCTTCTTTCACGAACTCGATATCAACTAATTCTAATTCAAGCTCTTCAACGATCGGTGTCACTAGCTCTTCAATGATCGACGTAACTTTGCTCATCGTATCCTCCTTACGCTTTCGCCTTTTTACAGCAAAAGACGAGTTTTCATTGAAAAATTTGTGTAAATAGCCATGTAAACAACAGAAAAGAGCGGGAAAACCCACTCTTTTGCTGGCGAACTATCAACAAATTGTTACAATTAGCATAGCACAAACATATTGCTAATGCAAATATTGGCTATGAAAGAACCCATTTCATCATTGACAAGTTTTAGAACAATGATAATTGGTTGGCATCAGGCATACCTTCTAAGCAACCTAGCTCATCCATATACTCAATTAACGTTTTCGAAACTCGACCACGCTGTTGCAAATCTTCTTTCGATAAAAACTCTCCATTTTTTCGTGCTTCTACAATTTGTTTCGCTACGTTCGTTCCAAGCCCTGGAATCGCGTCAAATGGTGGAATTAACGAATTTCCTTCAATAATAAATTCACTCGCTTGTGATTTATAAAGATCAATCTTTTTAAAGCTCATGCCGCGTTCACACATTTCAAGTGCAATTTCCATAACGGTTAATAAACTTTTCTCTTTAGGAGCTGCATCTAAGCCCTTCATATTAATTTCATCGATTTTTTTACGAATCATCACAGAACCTTGCGTCATCGAAATTAAATCAAAGTCCGATGCACGCACAGTAAAGTACGCTGCATAATAAAGGATTGGATGATGCACTTTAAACCAGGCAATACGTACCGCCATTAATACATAGGCTGCTGCGTGGGCTTTCGGGAACATGTACTTAATTTTTTTACAGGAATCGATATACCATTCTGGCACTTTTTTTGCACGCATTTCGGCTTCCATCTCATCGGTTAAGCCTTTCCCTTTACGTACAGATTCCATAATTTTAAATGCAAAACTCGGCTCCAAATCCTGATAAATTAAATAAACCATAATATCATCACGACAGCCAATTACCTCTTTTAATACACATGTACCATCTTTAATGAGGTCCGCTGCGTTTCCAAGCCAAACATCCGTACCATGAGAAAGTCCTGAAATTTGTACGAGTTCACTAAATGTGGTTGGTTTCGTTTCTTCTAACATTTGACGAACGAATTTTGTACCAAACTCTGGAATGCCGAGTGTTCCTGTTTTTGCTCCGATTTGCTTCTCAGTTACACCTAAAGATTCCGTTGAACTAAAAATTTTCATTACGACTGGGTCATCTGTTGGAATTGTTTTCGGATCAATGCCTGATAAATCTTGCAACATACGAATTACGGTCGGATCATCGTGCCCGAGAATATCGAGCTTTAAAATATTATCGTGAATCGAGTGGAAGTCAAAGTGTGTCGTTTTCCATTCTGCATCCTGTGCATCGGCTGGGAATTGCACTGGAGAGAAATCGTAAATATCCATATAGTCAGGTACTACAATAATCCCCCCTGGGTGCTGCCCCGTCGTACGTTTTACACCCGTACACCCTTGCACAAGTCGGTCAACTTCTGCGTTTCGATACGTAATATTATTATCACTTGCATAGCCTTTTACATAACCATAGGCTGTCTTTTCTGCAACCGTACCAATCGTTCCTGCGCGGAATACATAATCTTCACCAAACAGCACTTTTGTATAATTATGCGCTTGTGGCTGGTATTCACCGGAGAAATTGAGATCAATATCAGGTACCTTATCACCTTTAAATCCAAGGAATGTTTCGAACGGGATATCTTGCCCATCTTTTTTATACTGTGCCCCACATTCTGGACATTCTTTATTCGGTAAGTCATAGCCAGATGCTACAGAACCATCCGCAATAAACTCTGAGTGCTTACAGTCTGGACAGACATAATGTGGTGGCAATGGATTTACCTCAGTAATCTCCATGAATGTTGCAACAAGTGAAGAACCAACCGAACCACGCGAACCTACTAAGTAACCGTCCGCCAATGATTTTTTTACAAGCTTCGCGGAAATTAAGTAAATTACCCCGAATCCGTGACCTAAAATTGATTTTAGCTCTTTATCAATACGTGCCTGAACAATTTCGGGTAAGGTCTCACCATAAATACTGTGCGCCATCTCATATGTTAAGTTCGTTACCTCATCATCGGAGCCTTCAATTTTCGGAGTATATAAATCATCTTTAATCGGCTTTACATCACCAATCATGTCGGCTACTAATTGCGTGTTTGTTACAACAACTTCCTTCGCTAAATCTGGTCCTAAAAAGTCGAATTCTTTTAGCATTTCATCCGTTGTACGGAAGTGTACTTGCGGTAGTTTATGACGGTTTAATGGATTTGCCCCGCCCATCGAACCAACTAATATTTGACGGAATTTCGCATCGGTTTCATGCAAATAATGCACATTTCCCGTGGCAACAACCGGTAAATTCAATTTTTTCCCAAGTTTAACAAGTCGGCGAATAATATCTTCTAGCGCCCATTCATCATGCACCGTACCACCATCAACAAGCGGTGAGTACACAGGCTTTGGCATGATTTCTAAATAATCATAGTAGCGTGCGATGCGCTCAGCTTCCTCTGGTGTTTTATTCATAATCGTTTCAAATAGCTCACCGTTAGAACAGCCAGAACCGACAATTAAACCTTGACGTAGCTTTTGCAAATCCGAGCGGCGAATTCGTGGTACACGATAGAACGTTTGTGTATGCGAAATCGTAATGAGCTTAAATAAATTTTTCAATCCATCATTATCTACCGCTAAAATCGTACAGTGACTTGGGCGAGCTTGCTTATAGCCATCTTCGCCACCAACGTGGTCATTCATTTCATTTAAGTTTTTAATACCTAAATCAGCTGATTGCTTCATTAAGTGTAAAAATAGTTCACCCGTCGCCTCGGTATCATAAATGGCCCGGTGGTGTTGTGTTAATTCGATATTATATTTTTTCGTTAATGTTTTTAAGCTGTGCGATTTTTGACCAGGGTTCACTAAACGTGATAATTCAACTGTATCAATCCCTGGATGTCGCACATCAATTCCGGCCGTTTTATAAGCAACATATAAGAATCCTAAGTCGAACGCTGCATTGTGGGCTACTAATACCCCATCTCCAATAAAGTCACGGAATTCGGAAATAACATCATTTAACTCGGGTGCATTCACTAACATGTCATCGGTAATATGCGTTAACTCAATAATCTTGGCTGTTAGTTTACGATGTGGATTTGAGAAACGTTCAAACGTATCTATCACTTGACCGTTTTTAATTTTCACTGCAGCAAGCTCGATAATCGTGTCATACACATTCGAGAAACCAGTTGTCTCCACGTCAAATACGATGTACGTTTCATCTTCTAGCATACGGTCTTGCGGGTCATAGACAATTGGCTTACCGTCATCAACTAAATTCGCCTCTACCCCGTAAATTACTTTTATTCCATTTTTCTTTCCTGCTGAATAAGCTTCTGGAAATGCTTGTACAACCGCGTGATCAGTAATCGCAATCGCAGGGTGTCCCCATTTAGCAGCTTGTGCAACAAGCTTATCCACTGGTGTCATTGCATCCATTTGACTCATTGGTGAATGTAAATGCAGTTCCACACGTTTTTCGCCTTCAGGTGCTAAGTCTTTACGTGGCTCATGCTTTACTTCATTGATATCACGCACCATCATGACTAAATCGCGTGCAAAGGTATCCATTTGAATCGAGCCGCGCGCGCGCACCCACATCCCTTTACTGATTTGATTCATTTTCACTACATCTTCGTCGCTATTTGAGAACATTTTTACTGCCAACGAATCTGTATAATCGGACATTTTAAATTCTAGTATCGATCGTCCGCTTCGAAGCTCTTTCACTTCAGCCGAGAAAATAAAACCTTCAATTACGATCGAACGTTCTTCTTCTAATATTGTACGGATTTCAGCAATCTCCGCATTTTTAATAAGTGACCCAAGCTGGAATGGCGCATCGTTTTGTGCAACTGCTCCTGGGTTTTCAGCTTTATCTTTTTCACGCGCCGCAAAGTCCGCCATCGCCTGTTTTGATAAGCGTTCTTCTTCTTCCCTACGCTGCTCATAGAACGCCTCTTGCTGCGCGACAAATTCCTCAGATTCCTCAATAAGCTTAAAGTCTAATGTAATATGTGGAAAACCGAACGTCTTATAGGCATCCGCAATCTTCTCCGTATATTTCGCCTTTAATGTCATAAACTCCACTTCTAGCATTGAAGTCACAACAAGTTTATTCCCCGTCCACTTAGGTGTTTGCTTCATTAAATTTTCACGCAGTAAAGGCGACATTTCGCCAAGCTGTTCAATTGCTGCCTGCCAATACTCTAAAATATACTGCTCATTTACAACGGGATTTTGCGATTCAATCGTTAAAGAAACGTTTGCAATATGTGAGAATTTTTCCGCCATGCGCATACGGAGTAACTGATAGACTTGGAACGGTAGAATATTTTCGATTTGAATTTTAAAATGCCATACACGCTTCTTTTTATGGACAGTGACACGTTCGAGAGCACCCTTTTCAAAAAAGGACATATAGACATCATCAGTCAGCTCAAGCTGTTGTAATAAGAGTAGGAATTTTTGTCTTCCTTCCTGATTTGACATTTGTTTCATCCTTTCTATTTACTGAAAAAGAAAGGAAAGTACATGAATCCTGTACTTTCCCATTCTTTCTATCTAGTGGATATAATTAGTTTTGGCGGAAGTATTCGTTTAAACGATCTACCACTTCTTCTTTTGCCCACTCTGCAGATTCGCCTGTTGCGCGGAATTTCACTTCTACTAAGCCTTCAGAAGCTTTTTTCCCTACTGTAATACGTACTGGTAAGCCGATAAGGTCTGCATCAGCAAATTTAACACCTGCGCGCTCAGCACGGTCATCATAAAGTACATCATAACGGTATGATTTTAAAACGCCGTATAATTCGTCAGCTAATTGTACTTGTGCTTCGTCTTTTGTATTAACTGGCACTAAGTGTAAATCATACGGTGCTAATTGAGCTGGCCATACAAAACCGTTGTCATCTTGGAACTGTTCAGCAACTGCTGCAAGTAAACGAGAAACGCCAATACCGTAGCAGCCCATGATGAATGGTTGAGCTTTTCCTTGCTCATCTAAGAATGTACCGTTCATTTTCGCTGAATAAGTAGTACCTAATTTGAAGATATGACCTACTTCAATCCCTTCAGCAAACTTGATATTACCTTGTCCGTCTGGAGATGGGTCACCCACTTGGATGAAGCGGATATCTTCATAAGAACCAATTGCAAAATCGCGTTCTGGATTTACGTTTAATAGATGGTAGCCGTCTTCGTTTGCGCCAGCAACACCATTACGTACTGACTTGATGGCGTTATCAGCAATTACTTTTACATTTACAGGTAATTTCACTGGACCAATTGAGCCTGGAGCACAACCAAGTAATTCTTTGATCGCCGCTTCATCTGCTAATTCTACCGAAGTCGCACCTAATGCATTTTTTAATTTAATATCGTTAATTTCGTGGTCACCACGTGCTAATACAACTACTAGCTCGCCGTCGATATCGAATACTAATGACTTAATCACATTTGAAGCTTCAACATTTAAGAACGCCGATACTTCTTCGATTGTCTTTTGATCTGGTGTTGCAACCTTTTCAATGTCTTTCATTGGCGTTGCTGGTGCAGAGTATTCTACAACGACTTCAGCCATTTCAATATTTGCCGCGTAATCTGAAGTATCTGAGTAAGCAATTGTATCTTCACCGATTTCAGATAAGACCATGAATTCATGTGTCCCTTTACCACCGATTGAACCAGCGTCAGCAATTACCGCGCGGAAGTTTAAGCCAAGACGTGAGAAGATGTTTGAGTATGCACGGTACATATCGTCATACGTTGCATCTAATGATTCACGAGTGGCGTGGAATGAATACGCATCTTTCATGATGAATTCACGACCGCGTAATAATCCGAAGCGAGGGCGTTTTTCATCACGGAATTTGTTTTGAATTTGGTAAAGTGTGATTGGTAATTTTTTATATGATTTAATTTCGTCACGTACTAAAGTTGTAATTACTTCTTCGTGAGTTGCGCCTAACGCGAAATCTCGGTCATGACGGTCTTTTAAACGCATTAATTCTGGACCGTAAGCTTCCCAACGCCCAGATTCTTGCCATAATTCAGCTGCTTGTAATGCTGGCATTAATAGCTCCACTGAATCAATTGCATCCATTTCTTCACGAACAACTTGTTCAATTTTCGCTAATACTTTGCGTGCTAATGGTAAGTATGAATATACCCCTGCTGCATTTTGACGAATAAAACCAGCACGAAGCAGTGTGCGGTGCGATTTTACGTCTGCATCAGATGGATTTTCCCTTAAAGTAGGGATAAACGTTTTACTTTGTTTCATAAATAGTGCCACCTTTTTTAGTTTTCACTTCATCATTATAGGACAAATGCTGTCATCAATCAATTTCACCTCGGTGAAGTTGCATCCAGATTTTTTCAAGTTCACTCGAAAAATTTCTACTGCTTCTATACTAAACAAATTTAGCTTTGAACGCTAGTATTATTCATACAAAACGCTCAAAGCTGTCATTTTAGAGTCTTATTTTATTAGAAAAAGAAACGTTGGATGTCGTTCCATGTAACTACGACCATTAAGATCATTAATAATACAATTCCGACAAAATGCACCATACCCTCTTTTTGACGATCCATCGGTTTTCCACGTACAGCTTCAAATGCGAAGAATAATAATCGTCCACCATCAAGTGCTGGCAAAGGTAGTAGGTTCATAATCCCTAAGTTGACACTTAGCATCGCTGCCCAATAAAGGATATTGTATAGCCCAAATGTAACGACCGTTTCCGTTGCTTTATAAATCCCAACTGGACCTGATAAATCATCAATTGAAAACTGGCCAGTTACAAGCTTACCAAGCATTTTTCCAATTAGGACGGTCATGTTATACGTTTCTTCTGCGCCGTAAGCAACTGCTTTTAACGGATTGCTATCCATTGAACGCATGATGCCAATTTGGCCATATTTCGTGCCATCCGATTGTTCAACCGCATTCGGCGTTACCTCTGCTGTGGCAGTCGTACCATCTTTACGTTCTACTTCTAACGTGATTGCTGAACCGGGATTTGTTTGAATTTGCTCTGATAGCTCTTCCCATGTTGAAATGGCTGAACCATTAACTTTTACGACTTTATCACCATCTTGTATCCCAGCAACGCTTGCAGGAGTATCTTCCACAACGCTTGCAATAATTGGCTCTTCAGATGGAACGCCTTGAATTAAACCGATTACTAAAAAAATAAAGAATGCTAAGATAAAGTTAAATAGCGGGCCTGCGAAAATCGCCATGGCACGTGCACCAACTGATTTTGAGTTAAACTGACGATCATACGGTGCAATAATCTGCTCTGTACCGTTTTCTACAATCGTTGCCGTTCGAGATACTTCATAACGAACCAGCTTGTCTTCCTCATCATAACCTTCAATCCAAAGTTCACGCTCTAAATCTGCACGCTCTACTTCTAAAAACACGACATTTTGATACTGTGTTTTTTGATTTAATACAATTTTTTCAACAATATTATCTTCGTTTGTTACTAAAGCAACACGATAGCCTGGCTGCAGTTCCACTGTATCTGTGTCTTCGCCCGCCATGCGCACGTAACCACCAATTGGTAAAAGACGTAACGTATAGATTGTTTCACCTTTCGTCATATAAAAAATTTTCGGTCCCATCCCGATTGCAAATTCACGCACCATAATGCCTGCACGCTTTGCAAAAATAAAGTGACCTAGCTCATGGAAAAATACAAGTGAGCCAAAGATTAAAATAAAGGCAATAACTGTTTCCATAATACCCCACCTTCAAATGGCGCTATGTCCTTTTCACATAGCTTACTTTCATCTTCACTATTTTACCATGCTTGCAACGGTTTTTCTCGTTTCGCTATCTACATGTAAAATCGTTTGCAAATCTGGCATGATGATATTGTTATGACTATTCATCACACGCTCAATACATTCTTCAATTTGTAAAAATGTAATTTTTTCTTGTAAAAATAGTGCGACAGCTGCTTCGTTTGCTGCATTCATTGCCGTTAAAATCGTACCACCCATTCGTCCGGCATCGTAGGCAAGTTTTAACGCACGGAAACGGTCAAAATCTACCTCTTTAAAATGAAGCTGACCAATTTGCGCTAAATTTAAACGTTGACCATTTTTTAGTGGTAAACGATCTGGATAGCTAAGCGCATATTGAATCGGCACACGCATATCTGGCGTACCAAGCTGTGCAATAACACTTGTATCTTCATATTCGACCATTGAGTGAATTATACTTTCACGATGCAATAAGACATCAATATTGTCGTAAGGCATGTCGAATAATACATGTGCTTCAATCACTTCAAGCCCTTTATTCATCATAGTCGCTGAATCGATCGTGATTTTAGCACCCATCGACCAGTTTGGGTGATTTAAAGCGTCTTTTACTGTTACACCTTCTAGCTCTGCACGTGTTTTATCACGGAATGAACCACCAGATGCTGTTAAAATTAGTCGTTCAATGCGTTTTTTATTTTCACCGTTCATTGATTGAAACAATGCCGAGTGCTCACTATCCACTGGTATGATTGGAGCGTTGTATTTTTTGGCTTCAGCCATTACTAAATGCCCTGCAGTAACAAGCGTTTCTTTGTTGGCAATGGCAATGGTTTTACCCATGCGAATCGCAGCTAGTGTAGATTCTAACCCCACACTTCCTAACACTGCGTTTACAAGCACCGTTGAATCCGGGTGAGTTGCCACCTCCACTAAGCCTTTCCGACCAAATGCAAAGGAAATATGCGGATAATCTTTTTGTAAAGCTAAAGCCGCTTCCTCCGTTTGCATCGATACAAGCTCCGGCTGTAGCTTTTCAATAATTTCTCGAGACTTTTCAATATTTTGACCTGCAGAAAAAGCCACAAGCTTAAATGCTTGAGGCTGCGCTAATAAGATATCAAACGTCTGCCAACCAATCGAACCTGTTGCACCTAATAAACTAATTTTTTTCACAACGAATACTTCCCCTCTAAAATCCTTTTAAGCAATTCCTAACTCGCATTTAAATTATTCACCCAATAAAATAATCAATTTAACCTCGGCGTAATGGCGTCTAGATTTTTTTCGAGTTTAGGGCCACAGGACGTGGGTTAGTCAGCCGTTGTCACTGGATGTGATGCTTTTAGGCTGACCTCATCTTTAATACTCTTCTTAAAAATCTGTAACATCCGCCACTAGTAGAAGTGTGGGTTTTTGTTGAAGCAAGTTAAAAGAAATGTACAAAATGAAGTAATGGCACTGCAAATAATAAACTATCAAAACGGTCTAAAATCCCACCATGTCCTGGTAAAATATTGCCCGAATCTTTTACGCCGTAATGACGTTTAATTGCTGATTCTACTAAGTCACCCATTTGACCGATAATCGATGCAACCATTGTTACTACAATTAATTGTATCCAACTTGAGGCAAAAGGATAAATTAACTGCATAATCACAGCAAAAATTACTGCAATAACAATACCTCCAACAAAACCTTCAATTGTTTTCTTAGGTGAGATTTCTGGCCAAAGTTTATTTTTCCCAAACTTACGACCTACAAAGTAAGCACCTGAATCAGTCGTCCATACAACTAATAAAATGAAAATAACAAATTCTAAGCCAACAAAGCGTGTTTCAATAAAGTAATGGAAACCTAAACCTACATAAAATGCTCCTAGTAAAATAAAGCCCACTTCATCGAAAGTCATTTTATTTTTTACAAGTACAATATAAATTAATAAAAGCGTCGAAATCGCATAAATAATCATCAGGTTTGATTCATAGTTAAAGAAACTTACAACTTCACTTGACCAGTCATTCGGAATTACAAGCATTACTAATGCGACTACTCCTATTATGCCCGGCACAGAAAAAATTGAAATTCCTCGCATCTTTAACAACTCATTAAATCCAATAACTGCTAAAATGCTAATTAAAATAGCAAACGGTGCCCCTCCATATACGACAAATGGAATGAATAATGCCGCTGCTACTACGCCTGTAATGATGCGCTGTTTCAATTTGTTCCTTCTCCTTTCAGCCCTCCATAACGACGATTACGGTTTTGATACACTAAAATAGCTTCCTTCAAACTTGCCTCATCAAAATCAGGCCAATGTGTATCTGTAAACCAAAACTCTGTATAAGCAAGCTGCCATAGCATGAAGTTACTAATTCTCACTTCACCACTTGTTCGAATTAATAAGTCTGGTTCTGGTAAATGGGCAGTCATCACATATTGTGAAATATGTTGTTCTGATATTTCGTCAATTGTTAGTGTACCCGCTTCAACATCTTTCATCAGTTGCTGCATCGTCATTACAATTTCCGCTCGTCCACCGTAGTTCATGGCAAAGTTCAATACAAGCCCTGTATTGTTCTTCGTTACCTCCATAGCATTTTTTAACGCACGTTGTGTATAATCTGGTAACGTTTCCATTACACCAATCATCTCAACTCGAATATTACGCTCCATTAGCTCTGGTAAAAACGAATTTAAAAACTGTTCAGGTAGGCGCATTAAAAATTCTACTTCTGATTTAGGGCGCTTCCAATTTTCTGTAGAAAATGCATAGAGCGTTAACACCTTTATCCCTAAATCACAAGCACAACGCGTAATTTTTCGCACGGTCTGCATCCCTTCATGGTGTCCAGCAACACGAGGAAGTGCACGTTTTTTCGCCCAGCGGCCATTTCCGTCCATGATTATTGCAATATGAGTAGGGATTGCTTCACCCATTACTAAGTCCTCGCCCTCATGACTGAATGACTGCCCCATATTTGAATTTCTTTTGAAAAGTTTTTTAAACATAGTTAATTCCCCCAACTGCAAAAATCAAACAACTTACTCCCCATCATATCAAAAAAGAAGAAGTCTGTCCTCGATCTTTTCATGAACATACCTATTTCACAGCTCTTCGTTTCATGAATTTATTGTTAATAATCAGTAAAAAAACGTCCTAACTAGCAGGACGTTTTCAATCCATTTAAAGTTCATCGTTTCTTAAAAAATTTTCGCGCTACTTTTCAATAGCGCGAATGAAATTAAACCGTTAAAATTTCTTTTTCTTTTTCTTTCACTAATTCTTCGATTTTTACGATTGAGTTATCTGTTAATTTTTGAATATCTTCACCGAAACCACGTAATTCGTCTTCGGTAATTTCACCGTTTTTCTCTAACTTTTTAAGGTCATCGTTTGCATCGCGACGTACATTACGTACAGCAACTTTTGCATCTTCTGATTCTTTTTTCACTTGTTTCACAAGATCTTTACGACGCTCTTCTGTTAAAGCTGGGATTGCTAAACGAATTACGTTACCGTCGTTTGTTGGTGTAATACCAATATCAGAACGCATGATTGCTTTTTCAATTTCACCTAAAATTGATTTATCATACGGTTGAATTACTAATAGACGTGCTTCTGGTACTGATACACCCGCCATTTGGTTAACTGGTGTTGGCGCACCGTAATAGTCTACAGTAATGCGGTCTAATAATGAAGCGTTCGCTACACCCGCACGAATTGACGCTAACTCACGTGAGAAAGCAGCAATCGATTTTGTCATTTTTTCTTGTGCTTGATCTAATACTTGCTTAGTCATTATGCATCTCTCCTTACAACTGTTCCAATTTTTTCGCCCATTACGGCACGTTTAATGTTACCTGACTCTGATAAGTTGAAAACGACAAGCTTAATATCATTATCCATACATAATGTTGAAGCTGTTGAATCCATTACTTGTAATCCTTGTTGAATAACGTCTAAATACGTAAGTGTGTCATACTTCACTGCTGTTGGGTCTAATTTTGGGTCGGCAGAATATACACCATCCACATTGTTTTTCGCCATTAAAATTGCATCTGCATTGATTTCTGCTGCACGTAAAGCGGCAGTTGTATCAGTAGAGAAGTATGGGTTACCAGTACCTGCTGCGAAAATAACAACACGTGATTTTTCTAAATGGCGTACTGCCTTACGACGAATATATGGCTCAGCTACTTGTGTCATCACGATTGATGATTGAACACGCGTCGGAACACCAAGATTTTCTAATGAATCCTGTAATGCTAATGCATTCATTACTGTTCCTAACATTCCCATATAATCTGCATTGGCACGTTCCATACCCATTTCAGCGCCGATTTTACCACGCCAAATGTTTCCACCACCAACAACTAATGCTACTTCAACGCCTAAATCAATAACTTCTTTAATTTCTGCTGCGATTGATTTAATCACTTCTGGCGAGAAACCGAAGCCTAATTCTCCAGCTAATGCTTCCCCGCTAAGTTTAATTACTACTCGGTTGTATTTTGACACACTCATAGTAAACCTCCGTTACTCATTTATTTAAACGGAAACACTAAACATCTATATTCTTATGTAAAGTATTTCACTAACTGACATAATAAATGTTGTTTTTCATTACGGTGAACACTTTCATTTCAAACAACAGTATATTAAAAACAATTTTCTTTAAAAATAGGGAACACGCAAATGGTGCTCCCTACTTGTTCACTTAAATTAAAAGTCATTTAAGTTGTATTAAAATTAGTTGTTACCTTTAACTTGGCTCATTACTTCTTCAGCGAAGTTATCTTCTTTTTTCTCAATACCTTCACCTACAGCATAGCGAGTGAAACCAGTTACTGTACCACCAGTAGACTCTACGAAAGTACGTACTTTTTGGTCCGAGTTTTTAACGAAAGTTTGGTCTAATAAACAAACGTCTTCGAAGTATTTACCAAGACGACCTTCAACCATTTTCGCTACGATGTTTTCTGGTTTACCTTCGTTTAACGCTTGCTCAGTTAATACTTTGCGCTCACGTTCTACTTCTTCAGCAGAAACTTCGTCACGAGAAACGTAAGTTGGGTTGATTGCAGCGATGTGCATAGCAATATCTTTTGCAGCTGCAGCGTCAGTAGAACCTTCAAGAACTACTAATACACCAATACGGCCGCCCATGTGTAAGTATGCACCGAATGCGTCTGCATCTGTTTTTGTTTTTACTTCGAAACGACGTAAAGAGATTTTTTCTCCGATTGTTGCGATAGCAGATGAGATGTAATCAGAAACTTTAGCACCGTTAATTTCAGTTTCTAAAGCAGCTTCTACGTTAGCTGGTTTAGTAGCTAAAAGGTGTGCAGATAATTCTTCTACTAAAGCGATGAATTTGTCGTTTTTAGATACGAAGTCTGTTTCGGCGTTGATTTCAACTAAGATTGCTTCGTTACCTTGTTCTAAAATGTAAGTTGTACCTTCAGCAGCGATACGGTCAGCTTTTTTGCCTGCAGCAGCTAAACCTTTTTCACGTAAGAAGTCAACTGCAGCTTCGAAGTCGCCGTCAGTTTGTACTAAAGCTTTTTTACAGTCCATCATACCTGCGCCTGTTTTTTCACGTAATTCTTTTACCATTTGTGCAGTAATGTTTGCCATGTTGAGTTTCCTCCTAAGATCTATTTAAAAATTTTAATTAACTATTCATACTTTAAGCGAAAAACTATGAATTTTCAATGATTCATGCATATTCACAAAAGTTTTCTCAAAAAAAGGTGATAAGGGTTTGATCCACTTATCACCTTTTCTAACAGTGAATTACTCAGCTGCAGCTTCTTCAGCTACTGGAGCTTCTTCTTCACCTTGTTTAGCTTCTAATAAAGCGTCAGCCATTTTTGCAGTTAATAATTTAACAGCGCGGATAGCATCGTCGTTTGCAGGGATTACGTAATCGATTTCATCTGGATCACAGTTAGTGTCTACGATACCAACTAGAGGGATGTTTAATTTGATTGCTTCTGCAACTGCGATACGCTCTTTACGAGGGTCTACAACGAACATTACGTCCGGAATAGCTTTCATATCACGGATACCGCCTAAGAATTTAACTAAGCGCTCGTGTTCTTTTTTAAGTTGGATAACTTCTTTTTTAGGAAGTACAGCGAAAGTGCCATCTTCTTCCATTTTTTCGATATCTTTCATACGTTGAACACGTTTTTGAATAGTACCGAAGTTAGTTAAAGTACCACCTAACCAACGTTGGTTAATGTAGTAGTTACCAGAACGTTCTGCTTCTTCTTTGATCGCTTCTTGTGCTTGTTTTTTCGTACCAACGAATAAAACTTTACCACCGTCTTGACCAACTTGACGCATGAAATCGTAAGCTTCTTCTAATTTTTTAACCGTTTTTTGTAAATCGATAATGTAGATACCGTTACGTTCAACGAAGATATATTTCTTCATTTTTGGGTTCCAACGGCGAGTTTGGTGACCGAAATGTACACCAGCTTCAAGTAATTGTTTCATAGAAATTACTGACATGAGTGTTTCCTCCTAGTATGTTTGGTTTTTTTCCTCCGTATTCTTCATCTGCAACAAGCTACCCGTGAGTCACGAGCACCACTTACTACATCAGAATACGTGTGAATTGGTTTAACACCGTTTGTAACTATATCATACCTAGCTTTCAAGTGCAACTACTTTACGCGTGAAACTTTACTAAAAGCTCAATTTCGGTTTTACCACGTTGCAACATTTTCGCGATTTCCTCTATTGATTTGCCCTCTTTATAATGCACAATTACTTGCTGTTCAAATGATAGTTCTTGCATTACTGGTGGTTCTTTTGTAAAAACCTCTGTTTGTACTTGTTCAAGTTCTCGATTATCATCTGTTTGTACTTTTTGCTTGCTATAAGCACTTGCTGCATTTTGTACGGACATAAATTTTCGAGGTTCAAATTCTTGAGGCTCTTTATGGACAGTAGTATTTATGGGTTCAGCTTGTACTTCATGTTCAACTAACTCAGCAAATATTTTTTTTGCATTTACAGCACTTGCTGAAGAAGTTTCAATTTGAGTTGTAACCGGTGCTGTTTTAGGTATACTAATTTTTGCTGTTTTTAATTCTTGAATGAGGCGATCATTTTCCTCTTTCATTTCCATTAAATATACACCTATCGCATTATCCATCTCTTCTACTAATTGATTTTGTCGAATTTCTAATTCTTTAAATTTCGATAATTTACTATATAGCAGTACTACCACAAATATTGTAATTAATTGAATGACAAATAGGGCAGTTATTAATGCTGTTATCATACTTTCTCCTAGCCGCTAAAATCAACAAAGTTCCCTTTAAAAGGATGCTGTACTTTTTGTTGTAGCTGTTGCTTTTTCTTCTTTACTTGTTGGTCAGGCGATTGCCCTTGTTCATTTTCTCTTTCTTCTTCGCCATCAACGACATCCATTTTTTCTGTTTCATTTACTGTAAATTGCTTGCGTTCTATTTCTTTTTTTAATGCTTCATTTGCATGCATTTGTTGGAGAATACTATTTTGTTGTTGCTGATCTGCCACTTTCCCTGCGTCAAATGTTTTTGGGATTGCAATCTGTAACTCAATGCCTTTTAAGCTCATCGGAAATCCCTCCTACGTATTAATCATTTCAGAAGACAATAATTTACGTAACTTAAACAATGCTTTGGAATGAATTTGAGATATACGCGATGTCGAAAGTTCTAACATTTCGCCTATTTCAGTTAACGTCATTTCTTCCGTGTAAAACAAGCTAATAACCAGCTGCTCTTTTTCATTAAGTTTTTGAATCTTTTCTGCTAGATCACCTAATAGCTCTGTATGTACCATTTGCTGTTCTGGTGTTTTTGTATGATCATCTCGAATGACGAAAGATTTCCCTTCAGCTTCCTCTTGATCTAGCTGTTCATTTATCGATAGAACATTTGAGAAAAAGTGCTCATGAACCGTTTGATAAATCTCCTCAACCGGTAAATTCATATGCTCTGCAAGCTCTTCTGGTGTAGCATGGCGCATTAGTTTTTGCTCAAGCTGCTCAATTTGTGCATCTAGCTTTTTCGCCTTTTCACGCGCAGAACGTGGTAACCAATCTTCTTTACGAAGTCCATCAATAATTGCACCGCGTACCCGAAACGATGCGTATGTATCAAATTTCAAATCACGATTTATATCAAACTTATTTAGCGCATCAAATAATCCCATCATTCCAAGACTTGTTAAATCATCTCTCGAAACGTTTTTTGGTAATCCAACAGCAATCCGTTGTACATGATACGAAACGAGTGGCTTATATTTTTTTATTAGTAAGTCGCCTGCTTCTGGATCTTTGTCTTTTATCCAGCGAAGCCATAGTGATTGCTCTTCTGAATGTCCTTGTTCAGTCACTCGTATCACCTCTCTCATGAAATGTAAGCATAATTATTAACTATTATATCAAAAAGCATACAAATAAACATGTGATCGAAGAATGAGACACAATAATTTCATAGAAAAGAGCTTGTCTGGAAAGTATTTTCCAGTCAAGCTCTTTTCGCCGAGGATGGAGAGAATTTATTCCGGCCACCGCAGAAGCACCACCTAAAGCGGTTTATTAACACATGAGGAGACAATGTATAAAAAGTTTATACTTTTTGCACAGCCTTCTTTATACAAATTCCCTTGTATTCCGAAGAGTATTTGTCATACTGCCAAACCATTCACTTAACGTGAAACGACTTCCTCACCATGCAACATTGAACGTACAACTTGAGCAATTTCTTCTGTGTTTTCTTCTTCAAACTCTGCTGTTGTACGATTGTTTTGA
The DNA here is from genome assembly GCF_028747805.1 of Solibacillus daqui. Classification (NCBI taxonomy): domain Bacteria; kingdom Bacillati; phylum Bacillota; class Bacilli; order Caryophanales; family Caryophanaceae; genus Solibacillus; species Solibacillus daqui. Next base: position 1,015,336 of record NZ_CP114887.1, on the reverse strand, counting down.
GGAATAAATTGCTGATTTCCGTCTTCTTCAACAAAAGCACCATCATTAATTATTTCAGTTTCATTATGTACAACGTCTTGCGGTGTATAAAAGATATACCCCACAAAGTAACGGACAGCAAACATGGTAATGAAGCCAATAATTGCCGCAACAGCTGCAATACCGATTGTCGGCCATGGCATAGCATACGGATCACGAATTGCCCAAATGAAATAAACAGCGAATGAAAATAAAGCACCCCAGAAATTATAAAAAAGCGATCCAAACATCAAATGTCACTCACTCCTTGATTAACTGTCCGTACATTTAATTTATTGGTGTCAGGGTTAAATTCAATTGTACGGCCACTATTACCGCCCGTATCTTCCGCAACGATTGGAATATTTAACTTTTTCAATTGTGCCTTTACAGCCTCTACATTCCGAGGGCCAATGCGCATCGAATCTTTGTCCGAAGTAAATTGAAACATTTGGGCGCCACCAGCAATTTTCGCCTTGAGTTTAAAGCTCTGAACCCCTTCACGTTTTAGCATATCTACTAAGGCATTGACTCCTGTATCTGCAAATTTTGCGACATTAATTGTTTCAGTACGACTTAAACTTGAATCAGGTAACATGACGTGGACCATGCCAGCTATTTTCTTTGATTCATCATAAATGACGACACCAACACACGACCCTAAACCCGACGTACGAATCGTTCTAGGGACTTTTACTACATCCATTTGTGCAATGCCCACTTTTACTACATCGTTCGTGTTTGTTAAAATCATGTAGTCGGCACCCCTAAAGCTTTAAAGATGGATTCAAAGGAATCAGGATCCGGCAATAAGAAAAAGTGACCTTTTACGGCTTCATCATCAGAAATAACTTCTTCATAAATGGATGTATTAATAACGATTACAGTATCACTTACTTGTGATAATTCAATTAACCCAATACTTATAATTGCACCGAACATATCGATACTTAAGCCAGGTACAGTTGGATATATCTTTAACCCTGTGAAATCAGATAATGCGGATAAATAAGAACCCGATAAAATATTCCCCATTTCTTGCATCGCTGATAAACCTAATTCAGAGCATGGTGGCTTATTAAAATCAAATGATTCATCACGAATCAAGCGACGGATAAAGCGATTTGCTTGCTCCACAGGTAACACGAAAAACATACTTCCTTCTGCGTCACCTTCAATACGGAGAAAAATACCTACCACAACATTCTCTGATCCACCTGCAAGCTCCATCATTTCATTAAAAGAAACCATTTTGACATCGGGGACGCGCATATCAATTTTCTTTTGCAATAAATCTGATAATGCCGTTGCTGCATGGGCAGCACCGATATTCCCAATTTCTTTTAATACATCTAAATGGAGCAAAGTAATTTTTTCATTGAAGTTCATTTTTTAATCCCTACTTTAATAGATTCTAGGCAAGCCAAAAGCTTGCCTAGAAAATTAATCGTTAATCTAGTGGATTTAACACTTTATCTAAGTGAAGTAAAATTAATAAGCGATTCTCTAATTTTGCTACACCTGCGATAAATTCTTCTTCTAAAGAACCTACTACTTCAGGTTGTTGTTCAATCGATTCTGCATCGATATCTAAAACGTCATTTGCTGAGTCAACAACAAAGCCAACATCCATTGTTTCTAGCGTGATGATAATGATACGTGTCGTTTCTTCGTTGCCTGAAATCGGTAAGTCAAAACGTTCACGTAAATCGATTACAGGCGTTACAACCCCGCGCAAATTAATTACACCTTTTACGTAGCGCATCGTTTTTGGTACTCGTGTAATATGCATTAATTTTTCAATCCCTTTTACATGGGAAACAGGAATTGCATATTCTTTATCAGCTAATTGAAACACAATGACTTTCAAATTTTTTTGCTCGATTGCATTTGTCATTATTCACACCTCTTATCCTATTTACTTCATAAGTGCGTTACAGTCTACAATTAACGCTACTTTACCGTTACCTAAAATTGTTGCACCTGAAATTGCAAAAATATTAGTTAGGTAGTTACCCAATGATTTTAAAACAATTTCTTGCTGACCGATGAATGAATCAACGACTAACCCAGCTAACTTATCGCCTTTACGAACAATAACTACTGAATGGAATCCATCGTCTTTTTGCTCTTGACGTGGTACTTCAAAGATTTCTTCAAGGAATACTAATGGTACAACTTTGCCACGGAAATCAATTACTTTTTGATTGTGGGCATTTAAAATATCTGAGTTACGGATAATTGATGTTTCGATAATTGATGATAATGGAATCGCATAAATTTCACGTTCAATTTCAACTAACATTACAGAAATAATCGATAATGTTAATGGTAATTGAATTGAGAATACTGAACCTACATCTTGTGTTGAATCAATCGAGATGTTCCCGCCTAAAGATTCAATCGTTGATTTTACAACATCTAAACCTACGCCACGGCCCGATACGTCAGAAATGACATCTGCAGTTGAGAAGCCTGATGCTAAAATCAGTTCGTTAATTTGCTTATCTGTCATCGATAACGATTGTTCATGCGTGACAACACCTTTTGAAATTGCTTTTTGTAAAACTCGATCACGGTTAATACCTGCTCCGTCATCTTCAATTTCGATGAAAACATAGTTACCGCTATGATATGCTCGAAGCTCTACTGTACCTTCTTCTGGCTTACCTTTTGCACGGCGAACTTCTGGCGATTCAATACCATGGTCAACTGAGTTACGAATTAAGTGAACTAGTGGATCACCGATTTCGTCGATTACAGTTCGGTCAAGCTCAGTTTCAGCACCGACAATATTAAGCGTAATTTTTTTGTTTAAATCACGAGATAACTGACGTACCATTTTTGGGAATCGGTTAAATACCGTCTCTACTTGAACCATTCGCATCGTTAATACAATATTTTGTAAATCACCCATTGTACGACTCATACGCTCAACGGTTTCGTTTAACTCACTATGATTTACATCAGCAGCAATTGATAATAAACGCCCACGGTCAATTGCAAGTTCTTCGAATAAGTTCATTAAAATATCAAGGCGCTCGATATTTACACGAATTGTTTTACTTGTTGTATGACCGCCAGAAGATTTATTGCCATTTGTGCTTGTTGCTGCTTTTGGCTCTGCTGGCGCTGTAGTCGGTGCTGTTGGTGCAACTTCCGTAGTGGCAGCAACTTCTTGGACTGCCGCTGCAATTTCCTCGGTTACAGATGTAGCTGACGTTTTAAATACATCTTGATTAATTTCATTGACCTCTACATGATCAACCTCTGAGACTTTCATCAGCATTTTTTGTAAGTCTTCAGCTGGCTCATTTGAAATGTACGCTACATGAAACTCACTATCAAATTGCTCTTCTTCTAACTTATCTACAGTTGGTAATGATTTAATAACATCACCGTTTTTCTCTAAGATTTCAAATAACATAAAAACACGAGCCGCTTTTAATAAGCAATCTTCACGTAAAGTAATTGTAATTTCATATGCGTTAAAATCCTGCTCAGAAGATTGTAAAATGACTGTTTTTTCAAAGTCATCATACTTTAATTTTAAGTTTGCATTTGATGTTATCGGTGTTTCAGCAACAGGAGCAGTAGGCGCTTTTGCTGCTGCAACCGGTTCACCAGATTCGATACTCTTTAATTTTTCAACTGTTTCTTGAACATTACGTTTTCCATTGCCTCCATCAGCAATGTCATAAACCATTTCTTCTAAATGATCTACTGATTCAAAAACAACATCTAAAATTTCAGGCGTTACTTTAATTTTTTCGTTACGGATTGCATCTAACACGTTTTCCATTTTATGTGTTAAATCAGCGAGATCTTCAAAGCCCATCGTAGCAGACATACCTTTTAAAGTATGAGCCGAACGAAAAATTTCCCCAACAATCGCTAAATCTTCCGGGTTTTTTTCTAATTCTAATAAGTGTTCGCTACAAGCTTGTAAATGCTCTTTACTTTCTTCAATAAACATTTCTAAATATTGATTTACTTCCATATAAAAGGCACCCCTTTTTAAGGCATATATTTCATAATTGTTTGTGCAATATCATCAACATCTGCCACTTCATCAACGAGCTGCGTTTCCACGGCAGCTTTTGGCATTCCATATACAATACATGTATCTGCTGACTCTGCAATTGCAATTACATTTCCTGTTTTCTTTAAAGCAACAAGCCCTTTTGAACCATCATAGCCCATACCTGTCATAATCACAGCTACTTTATCGAAGTCTGAGTATTGACTAACATCTTCAAACATCACATCCACTGAAGGACGATGACCCGAACGAGGCGGCTCATTTTGATCAAGTGCAATCGCAAAAGTTGAACCGACTTTACGTAATTTCAAGTGGTAACCACCTGGTGCAATGTAAGCTGTCCCCTTTTGTAATATATCGCCCTGTTCTGCTTCTTTTACATGTATTTGACTTAATTGATCTAACCTTGTTGAAAGTGATTTTGTAAACCCTGCTGGCATATGCTGTACAATCAAAATTGGCGCATCAACATTGGCAGGAATTTTTGTAATAACTTCTTGTAAAGCTCGAGGTCCCCCAGTTGATGTCCCGATTAAAATAATTTTTTTAGAATGTTTATTCCAATCTACTTGATTTGTAGGTTTCTTAAAAACTGGCGCCGGCTTTGGTGGTACGATACTCGACGTAACCATTGCTGTTTTTTCTGGTGTCGATAGTTTATTTGTTGTTAAAGTTGTTGAAAAAGAAATTGGCTTTTTCAATTTTGCTATTGGTACTCTTGCTGCTTCGATAACCTTATGTACGAGCTCGTCTTGGATTTTGTGTAAATCCAATGAAATAGTGCCACTTGGTTTAGCTACAAAATCTACAGCTCCATACTCCATTGCAATTAACGTATTTTCTGTACCTTTTTGAGTGGTACTCGAAAGCATTACAACAGGTACTGGGCACTGAACCATAATTTCTTTTAGTGCGTCTAAACCATTCATTTCTGGCATTTCAACATCCATCGTCACAACATCTGGATTTAGCTGTTGAATTTTTTTAATTGCGTCTTTCCCATTGCGCGCAGACCCCACAACTTCAATTTGTAAATGGTCAGTAAAAAAATCACTAATTAACTTCCGCATAAATGCCGAATCATCAACTACTAATAACTTTTTTTTCTTTGCGTTGTCCATTTACTCACGACCTTTCGAAAAGATGCTTTTTAATTTTGATATGAACTTATTCGATTTTTCACCAGCATGTACCTCTTCCATTTCATTTTGATAATGTAAAAATTGCTGGACAATTTTTTTCATTGTTCGTGAAATGGGTGCATCTGGATATGATGTTGTAAACAATGATTGCTGACGAACTGCTTGGCGAACTACTGGATCTTCTGGTAATGATCCTAATACGACAACTTCTTTTTTTAAAAAATGCTCCATCACAGTTTTTAAACGTTTTGTCGTATCTTGACCTTCTTCAATATTAAAAGCCCGATTACATAAAATATAAAATGTTTTCGAGTCATCTTTTAAGTGGATGAATTTCATCATCGAATAGGCATCCATAATCGATGTTGGTTCTGCTGTTGAAATGACAATCATTTCGTCAAGTGATGTCAATAATTCCAATGACCAATCAACAATACCTGCGCCCATATCAAACAGCACAAAGTCATAATCTCTTTGAAGAGTCTCTAACGCTGTAAGTAATCGACCGAATACTTCTGGTGACCAATCCATTAACGAAGACATGCCCGAACCACCTGAAATATAATTCATACCTTCAGAAGTCGTAACCATAACATCCTCTAAAGCTAAATTTCCATCTAAGTAATCCTTTAAACTATATTTCACGGATTTTCCAACTAAAATATGCACATTGCCCATTCCAATATCCATATCCAATATTACTACTTTTTTACCTGATTTAGCCAACATTGCAGCAAAGTTCGTTGTAAAGTTGCTTTTGCCAACTCCGCCTTTCCCACTAATCACCGCAATCGACCGACCTATCCCTACATCATTCCCAAGCATTTTTTGGCGAAGTTTTTCAGCTTGATCTTTCATCTAAATTCTCCTTGAAAAAAAGCTCTAGTAGACTATCACTACTTGGCTGTTCGATATCCTCTGGTACTTCTTGACCATTAGTATAGTACGCGAGTCCTTTATTATATTTAATCATTAAATTAAACATAGTGCCAATAGAATTTGTCTCATCTAACTTTGTAAAGATAAATTTCTCAATTATTAAGTCCTTAAATTGTTCAATTATGGACTCTAAGTCTTTTTGCTTAGCTGTCAAGGCTAATACTAAGTATGATTCTGCTTGTTCATTAAAATTTATTAATGCCTTTAAATCATCCACATACTTTGCTTCACGGTAATTGCGTCCGGCTGTGTCGATAAAAATTAAATCTAAATGGGATAGCTTTTTTATTGCTGCAGCGTAATCCTCTGCATTATAAACAACTTCCACTGGTGCCTGGAGTAATGCTGCATACGTCTTTAATTGTTCAATTGCAGCAATTCGATACGTATCGGTTGTGATAAAGCCGATTTTCTTTTTCTTTTCTAAAACAGAGCGCGCAGCCATTTTCGCGATTGTAGTTGTTTTTCCAACGCCTGTTGGACCTAAGACATTGATGTATTTTTTTTCATATGACAATCCACTTATCGGCAACGCATAGAGTTCTTTACGTAAAAAGTCTTTGGCAATTGTTTGCATTTCATCCCATGTAATAATGTTACCATTATTATTGTAATGCATAAAAAGCTCATCACAAATTACCGTGATAAGCTCTTCTCCAAGTTCCTGCTGTTTTAAAAAATCGACAAATGGTAAGAGTTCATCTGGATATTGAGATTGTGTCGACATGCGTTGCATAGACTGCATGATAGCTTTTAAATCCGCAATTTCTTTTACCAGATTTTCTGGTAATGATGAGTTGGCCTGAGGAGCTTTCGCTGGCGCGGGCTTCTCAGGTTGAATCATTGGTTGACTTAGTATATATGGCTGTTCTTTATCATTAGTTGTAAACGATGGGATGTCTGGTAAAGATGGAATCATCGGCTTCTTTTCGATTCGATCATAGCCCGCTACTACTTCATAGCTTTTGTTTTTCACTAATCCAAAAAACTTCTTAATTACAACAACCTTAGAATTTAAAATAACGGCATCGTCACCTAAATCTGCACGAATTTGCTTCATAGCCTCTGCAATAGATGGTGCATTATATTTTTTCATCTTCATTCAACATTCACCACCCCTACACTTTGAATTTCTACTGCTGCATCAAGCTCGTTATATGAAAGTATCGGAACTTGAGGGAAATAACGTTCTGTTAATTGTCTTAAATACATACGAACACCTGGTGAGCATAGAATAATTGGCGATTGTTCCATATATGAAATACGCTCTACTTCTCTTGCAATTGCTTCTAGTACAAACTGTGATTCTTGAGGGTCCATTGCTAAATAATTCCCGTGATCCGTTTGCTGAATACTATCGGAAATTAATTTTTCAACATTCCCTGAAACTGTAATCACTTTTAAGGCCGGTTGACCAGCAACATATTGTGCCGTAATTTGACGTGCCAATGACTGACGAACATACTCCGTCAATATATCCGTATCACTTGTTAATTTTGCATAATCAGCAAGTGTTTCGAAAATAATTGGTAAGTTACGGACAGATACATTTTCACGCAATATCTTTGCCAATACTTTTTGTACTTCTCCAATTGAAAGTGGTGTTGGAATTAAATCGTCTACCAAAATCGCATGGGTTTCGCGTAAGTGATCGACGAGTTGCTTCGTCTCTTGTCGACCTAGTAACTCATGGGCATTTGCACGGATAATTTCCGTTAAGTGTGTAGATACGACGCTTGGCGGGTCAACTACTGTATAGCCATACATTTCTGCGTCTTCTTTTACTTCTTCAGTAATCCATTTCGCCGGAAGACCAAATGAAGGTTCAATTGTATCAATACCATCAATCGAATCATCGTCACCAGGGCTCATTGCTAAATAATGATCTAACAATAGTTCACCACGTGCCATTTCATTACCCTTTATTTTGATGCGGTATTCATTCGGTTGAAGTTGAATATTATCTCGAATTCGCACAATAGGAATGACAATACCTAGCTCCAGTGCTAACTGACGACGAATCATAACAACTCGGTCCAGTAAATCCCCGCCCTGTGCTGCATCTACTAAAGGAATAAGCCCGTAACCAAATTCAAATTCAATTGGGTCAACATTCAATAAATTAATAACATTCTCTGGACTTTTCATCGTATCGCTTGCTACTTCTTCTTCGAACTCCAAAATTTCTTCTGGTGTTTCGACTTTTTTATTATCCATTAAGTATGCACCTATCGCTAAAGCGGCTGCGATTGGAATTGTAATCCAGTCTGGAATTGGTGTAAATAAACCTAATAAGAAAATCGTCGCACCTGCTACATATAATAACTTGGATTGTGCAAACAGTTGATCTGTAATATCTGCACCAAGATTCCCTTTTGAGGCAGCACGCGTTACTACGATACCCGTTGCAGTAGAGATTAATAGTGCTGGAATTTGTGATACAAGACCATCACCGACTGTTAACATCGAATATTTCGCAGCCGCCTCGCCAAAGCTTAAATCCATTTGCACCATACCAATAATCATACCGAATAGTAAGTTAATCCCTACCATGATAATCGATGCAATGGCATCCCCTTTTACGAATTTTGTCGCCCCGTCCATAGCTCCATAAAAGTCTGCTTCGCCAGATACTTTTTCACGACGTTCACGCGCTTCTTTTTCAGATATGATACCAGCATTTAAGTCGGCATCAATACTCATTTGTTTACCCGGCATCGCATCTAATGTGAAACGTGCAGCTACCTCAGCAACACGCTCCGAACCTTTCGTAATTACGATAAACTGAATAATAACGAGTAATAAGAAGATTACGAGACCGACTAATATATTTCCGCCCGTTACGAAATTACCAAATGTTTCAACTACTTTACCTGCATCCCCTTCTGCTAAAATTGCACGTGTAGTCGAAACAGATAACGCTAAACGAAACAGTGTTAATAATAAAATAACGGTTGGGAAAATTGAGAAGTCTAGTGCTTCTTTCATATTCATTGCCGTTAATAATACTAGTAATGCGAGTGTTATATTAACAATAATTAAAAAACTTAATAACCAATGTGGGAGAGGGATGATGAGCATTGCTACAACCATAATAACTGCAGCTAAAACCCCCATGTCGCGTATTTGCATTGTTGTCCCTCCTGAAATTCTACGTTAAATTTTGCGCTTAATACGATATACGTAAGCAAGAACCTCTGCCACCGCTTTGAAAAATTCCTCTGGTACAGCTTGTCCTATTTCCACTTGATCGTACATAGCGCGTGCCAATGGTCGATTCTCAACCATAATGACATCATGTTCTTTTGCAATCATTTTTATTTTTTGCGCTACAAAATCCGTACCTTTCGCAACAACTCTTGGTGCATCCATTTCATTTTCATCATACTTTAACGCAATTGCGTAGTGCGTTGGGTTTGTAATAACAACGTCTGCTGAAGGAATTTCTTGCATCATACGGCGCATCGCCATTTCACGTTGACGCTGCTTTATTTTTGATTTAATGAGCGGATCCCCTTCTGAGTTTTTGTACTCATCTTTAATATCTTGCTTAGACATCTTTAATTGCTTTTCATATTCGAAACGTTCGTAAATGTAGTCAAATAACGCGATGGCGACTAACATTAGCGAAGCCGCAATGCCCATAATAGCCGATAAATACGCAACTGTTGCTAAAATTTGTCCGGGACTATGTAATGCTAACGAAAGAACTTCTTCTAAATAAACAATAATAACAATCGTCGTAACCGCGCCAATTAACGTAACCTTTAATAAGGATTTCACTAAGTTGACAATCGCACGAACTGAAATAATTTTTTTAATCCCTTTAATCGGGTCCATTTTTTTTAAATCAAGTTTTAATGTCTCTGTTGAAAATAATAAGCCAAACTGAAAAAAGTTAGCTCCAATACCTGCAATCATAGCAACCAGCATTATTGGTAACGTAATAATCGCCATTTCCTTTAAGGACTCCACATACATATCCATGACAGTATCTTCATTTAATGTTTCAATTAAAAGATTGCGATTTAGCGCCTGCAATAAAAAGCCCTTTACACCTTCAAACATAAATGGCGCAAAAAATAGCAAAAAGAAAAAGGTAATTAACAATAACACGGCTGCCGTTACATCTTGGCTTTTTAAAACTTGTCCTTTTTTACGTGCATCTTGTCGCTTTTTTGGTGTCGCCTTCTCCGTTTTTTCACCTGCAAAAAACTGAAGATCTAACAATACTAATAGCTTCATATCCACGCTATTCACCACCTAAAATAACCATTAAATCACGTAAAGAAATAATCATATATTCAATTAGTTCTTTCATAACTCCAACTAATACACCCATAGTGACGATTAAGACAAGAAAACCAACTGCGATTTTAATCGGGAAACCAATAACGAAAATATTCATTTGAGGAACAGTTTTCCCAGTAATCCCTAGCGCTAACGTTACTAAAAATAGTGTTGCAACTATTGGAGCTGACATTTGAAACGCTATAGCAAAAACAGCGACAAACATTTTCATAATAAAAAGTGCGGTTCCTTCTTCCCCAAAATTAGGGAAAAATTGATCCATTGGCATAAACTGATAACTATAATAAATGCCATCTAAAATTAGATGATGGCCATTTATAGAAAGTAATAATAGTAGTGAGAGAAAGTTTAAAAATTGCCCCATTAAAGGCGATTGTGTACCCGTTTGTGGATCGATAATGTTAGCCATGGCAAATCCCATTTGGAAGTCTATGAAGCCACCAGCAATCTGTATAGCCGACATTACCATTGTGGCAGCTAAGCCTAGCATCAATCCAATCAACGCTTCTTTTAAAACGAGCAATATGTATTCTCCATTAATTTCAAATGGCTCTATGTCGAATGTATAATACATCATCCATGCTAACGCAACCGCTAGAACAATTCGAACTTGTTGAGGAATTGTTCGATATGAAAATAAAGGGACTGATACAAAAAATGCAGAAACCCGAACCACAATTAATAATAAAATAGATATATTAGGCAATACGTCAAGTAGCTCTGTCATCGATTCACCCAATAAATCGCACTAAATTATTTAAAATGCCATAAAAATAATCTGTCATTCTCGAAATCATAAACGGTCCAAAAAAAATGAGCGCTACTAACACAGCGACAATTTTTGGTACGAACGCTAATGTTTGCTCTTGAATCGAAGTTGTTGCCTGAAAAATACTTACGATTAAGCCTGATATTAATGCGACCAACAATAGTGGTCCTGAGACAATTAATACCGTAAACACTGCGTTTTCTGCAATTGCAATGACCATTTCTTGTGTCATTTTGTATCATCCCCTAAAAACTTTGAAGTAAAGATTTCATTACTAAATACCAACCATCAACGAGTACAAATAATAAAATTTTAAATGGTAGTGAAATCATTACTGGAGGCAACATCATCATCCCCATTGACATAAGTGTACTTGCAACGACCATGTCAATAACTAAAAATGGAATGAAAATCATAAAGCCCATTTGAAATGCTGTTTTAATTTCACTTAAGGCAAAGGCTGGTACTAGATAAGTTAACGAAATTTCCTCAATCGTTTCTGGATATTCTGCTTCGTTATATGCTAAAAACAGCTCTAAGTCCTTTTGTCTTGTATGTTTTGACATAAACTCTTTAAAAGGTATTGTCGCTCGCTCATATGCCTCTTCTAACCCGATTTCTTCATCGAATAATGGCTGAAGCGCTTGCTCATTCACCTCAGAAAAAGTTGGTGCCATAATAAAGAATGTTAAAAATAATGCCAAACCAATAATTACTTGGTTTGGGGGCATTTGGTTTGTCGCAAGTGCCGTACGTGTAAAAGAAAGGACAATTACAATACGTGCAAACGACGTCATTAGAATTAAAATACTTGGTGCTAATGAGAGGACCGTCAGTAGGAATAAAAGCGTAATCGATGTCGAAACATTACTCGGATCACTTTCTGAAAAAACAGACAGCAGATCGTTCATCGTTTATCACGCTCCTGTTCTTTCCAACGCTCTAATTCATCACTTCGTTGTTGCTTGAGTTCATCTAATTTTTCACTAAACATGTCATTAAATTTTGGACTATTCGAAATATCTTTTGGCTGATCTTTTTTTGAGAATTTCTTAAATAATTCCGTAATATATGGTTGTGTTATCACCATTTTTTGACTTTGCTCAATTTGGTTCAGTAATTGTTCAACTTCTTCAGCAGATTCAATTTCTTTAATCAATTGGATATCTTCCCCTACACCGACTACATAAATTCGTTTACCGATATGTAATAATTGTATGGATTTTTGCTGTCCTACAGACAAACCACCAATGTTTTTGATTATGGTATTTTGTTGATACGCTAAGTTACGCTTATTTAAAAATTTAATAATTACTAATAATAGCCCAATGACAAATACAAGGGCTAATACGATTTTTATGTAGTCCCATACCCCTACACTAACAGATGCCGACTCAGTAGATTCTGTTTCGGCATCTGTTGAGTTGTCTTTTGAAATGTTTTCATCTGAACATAATTCAGGGTTTTCATTACAGTCGTCGTATACGTTACTTACCATCGCAAAAGTGCCATTTGAAATTGGTGAGAACAGCACAGTTAACCATACTATTCCAACAACTAGCCAAATTCGAAATGAGTTTTTTGCTTGCATATGATCAACCTAAAGCTTTTTGAATTGCTTCGATTACACGATCAGCTTGGAATGGTTTTACAATGAAGTCTTTTGCGCCTGCTTGAATCGCATCGATAACCATTGCTTGTTGCCCCATTGCTGAACACATAATTACTACTGCACCTGGGTCTGTACCTTTAATCGCTTTTAATGCTGCAATACCGTCCATTTCAGGCATTGTAATATCCATTGTTACTAAATCAGGACGTAATTCATTGTACTTTTCTACAGCTTGTAATCCGTCTGCTGCTTCTCCTACAACTTCAAAACCATTTTTCGTTAAAATATCCTTAATCATCATGCGCATAAAAGCTGCATCGTCAACAATTAAAATCTTTTTAGACATATTCTGATTCCTCCAATTAGAAAACTATCTTAAATTGTTCAAGCGATCTGCTTGACTTAAAATATCTGTGATTCGAACGCCGAAGTTCTCATCAATTACTACAACTTCACCTTTCGCAATTAAGCGACTGTTCACTAAAATATCAACAGGCTCACCTGCAAGTTTATCAAGCTCAATAATTGAACCACTAGATAGCTCTAAAATCTCTTTTACTGAGCGTTTTGTACGGCCCAGCTCTACAGTTACTTGTAATGGAATATCTAGTAACATATTTAAATTGCGTGCTTCAGTTTGCGAAATATTCGCTGAATCGAAGCTTGCAAATTGAGCTTGTTGAATATTGGCAGGTGGTGCTTGATACACAGGTTGCTGCTGCATTGGCTGTTGATACATTGGTTGCTGATACATCGGTTGTTGCATTGGTTGTTCATACATTGGTTGCTGGTAAACCGGTTGTTGCATTGGTTGCTGAACAGGCTGTTGTACTGGCTCTGACTGAGGTACAGATTGTATAGCTGGTGTCGGTGGTGCTGGCGCTATAGTAGCTACTGGTTCATCAGTCTCTCCCATTAATGACTTTACTACTTTTTTACTAAATTTTAAAGGTAATAGTTGCATTAAATTTGAATCGATTAACTCACCAATTCGTAATCGGAATGAAATTTTCACCAATAAATCATCTGGTGGGATATTATCAGCACCTTCATTTTTCGAAATATTCATTAAATCGATTGAAGGTGGCGAAATATCTACCTTTTGGTTAAACATAGTAGACATAGATGTTGCAGCAGAACCCATCATTTGATTCATTGCTTCTTGAACAGCACTTAATTGAATTTCACTTAATTCTGGTTTAGGATTTAACCCATCTCCACCTAGCATTAAGTCTGCAATAATTGCTGCATCCGATTGTTTGATTACCAATAAGTTCATACCTGATAATCCAATTGTGTATTCCACTTGAATGGCAACATACGGATGTGGGAATTCATGTTCCAGACGATTTCGATTAATCATTGCAATACTAGGTGTAGTAATATCAACTTTTTGTCCTAGTAAAGACGAAAGTGCGGTAGCCGAACTACCGAAAGATATATTTCCAACCTCACCTAATGCATCAATTTCTATTGGACTTAAATGATCTTCAACTTTAATTTCTTCTGTTTCTACACTTTGGTTAGTTGCAGGAACATCCTCTAGTGTCTCGCCCCTTAATAGAGCCTCAATTTCTTCTTGGGAGAGCATTTCATCACTCATCTTCGTCTCCTCCTTTCAAAGGGTCGATAATTTGAACAGCCATTTTTTTATTTAATTTACCTGGCTGTACGGTGAACTTCGGTAAGTTCCCGACTTTTAATGTTAATGGGTTTTCAATTTTTTGATCTAATTGAATGACATCTCCCATTGCCATCATTAAGAAATCTTCAATCGTAATATCCGTTGTTCCTAATTCAGCAATGACTGGTAAATTTGCTTGTTTCACGCGTGTTTCAAGCATTTTAGTTTGCTCTGGAGACATTTCTTTTGTATTAGTTTGCATCCAATAACGAACTGATAAGTTTGGCACGATTGGCTCAAGTACAACGTGAGGAATACAAATATTAATCATCCCTGTTGTTTCACCAATAATCGTATTTAACGAAATAACGACAACCGTTTCATTCGGCGATATCATTTGTAAGAATTGAGGATTCACTTCTAATTCTACAAGCATCGGGTCAATTTCAGCGATATTTTCCCAAGCCTCACGTAAATTGTCGAAAGAACGCTCGAATAGATTCGTCATTATTTTAGTTTCAATTTCAGTTAAATTATCCACGTTGCTATGACTCGTACCAGTACCACCCATTATTCGATCTAACATAGAATAGGCGATATTCGGATTGATTTCCATCAAAATATTACCATCTAGTGGTGGTACTTCGAATACGTTTATTAAGGTCATATTCGGAATGGAACGAACAAATTCTTCAAAAGGAATTTGGTCAACCGATGCTACTGTTATTTGAACATAGCTTCTTAGCTGTGCTGAAAAGAATGTTGTTAACAGGCGAGCAAAGTTTTCGTGTATTCGGGTCAAACTTCGGATTTGGTCTTTTGAGAAACGAAGTGCACGTTTAAAGTCATATACTTTTACTTTGCGTGTTTCTTCGTCTTTTTTCATGTCTGCTGCTGACATTTCGCCAGTTGAGATGGCCGATAAAAGCGCATCAATCTCAGACTGTGACATTATATCTCCCGCCATTTGCCCACCTCCATTTCATGATGATTCAAGTTGTAATTGAATCGGTTATTGAAGTACATAAGAAGTAATGTACACTTGTGTTACTTCACCATTTTGCATTAACTCATTTACTTGCGATTTAATGGCATTTTGGAATGTAACTTTACCTTGTTTTCCCTTTAAAGCTTCTTCTTCCATTTCAGAAAGTTCTTGAATGACAATATTTTTCACTTGGAAATCACGTTTCAATAACTCATCACCAGCATCTTTATCTGATGCTAGGATTTTTAATGAAATTCGAACAAAGCTTCCATCTGCTAAATTTGTCGTAATTTCTGGAATATCTACCGCAGATTCAACAATTTCATCGATTGTTGGACCTTTTGGTTCTCCTTTGTCGAGTTGTGTTAATAACACTACCACGATAACACCGATTAACGTAATCGTCACTAAGATAATGAGCATAATCGTTAATAATTTATTATTCTTCATTTTCTTCACCTCTTAGATGCGGGTTTGATAAAACTTGTATATGTTGATAAAAGGTTTTCACCTTTTGTCGCACCTGTTCTTCAGATTCTAAAACAATGAATTTACGCCCAGTCGTCAGCGTAATAGTAGTATCAGGAAATGCTTCGACTGTTTCTATGTATAGAGCGTTTAAAGTAAATGTTTTACCATTTAGCTTTGTTATTTCTATCATTGAAATAGGGCCGGACCTTCTATGAGAGCCGGCCCGACCCCCCTTTACAATGAGTTTTTATGTTAAATTAGGTAATTATCGTTTTAAGTTTACAAGCTCTTGTAAAATCTCGTCAGATGTTGTGATAATACGAGAGTTTGCTTGGAAACCACGTTGTGCAACGATCATCTCTGTGAACTCTTCAGATAAGTCAACGTTAGACATTTCTAGGAAGTTCGATTGCACAGAGCCAATACCTGCCTGTGTACCTACTTGAACTAATGGATCTCCCGAGTTTGCTGTCACTTGGAAATAGTTAGAGCCTGTTTTTTCAAGACCTGATGCATTCGGGAATTTAGCAAGTATTAATTGACCAGCGAATTGTAACTTCCCGTTCACATCAACATAGTGTACAGAACCATCTTGTCCAATTGACATTGATTGAGCATTTGTAGGGATTTTGATTGCATTTGTTTCAATCGAAATAGCGCCATCTTCATATAAATTATCTACGCCAATTTCCCCTGCCGCAGTAGCTTTATCGTTATCCGATTCACTTGTAGCATCCTCATCTACTTCACCGTATAATGTTTCGTTAGCATAGCCAACTAAATATTTACCATCGCCATTAACTAAGAATCCATTACGATCCATATAGAAGTTTCCTGCACGTGTATATTGTGTATTTGTAAAACCTTCACCGTAAAGTGCGTTTTCTGTTAAAGAAGCCATATCCTCAACATCTGGCATTTCTTCTGCAGCAGAATCCGCTACCATGAAGAATCCATCACCCGAAATAGCTACGTCTAATGTACGACCAGTAGATTGCATTGAACCTGGACTATGAATCGTATCAATTGCAGCTAATTGTGAACCTAAACCAACTTGAATGGCATTGACACCACCACGCGAAGCAGATGGACCTGAAGCACCTGATTGTGTTTGTGAAATTAAATCTTTAAAAATTGTACGCTCTTTCTTGAAACCGTACGTATTAACGTTGGCAATATTGTTACCAATAACATCTAGTTTGGTTTGGAAGTTTTTTAATCCTGATATACCTGAATACATTGAACGTAACATAAAATGTCGTTCTCCCTTCAATCTTCAATTTTACATTGGATCTTATCTTTTCTCGTTGCTGTTTCAATCAGTCCACAGCAATAGGCATCCTTACTTCTGAAGGTCCGGCCTATAAAACAATCGTACCGTCAATATTTGTGAATAGTTGCTCTCTTGCTTCATTTCGATCTAACACCGTAATCACAGTCGCATTTTTCGCGCTCACGACTAATGCGGCTTGGTCTAATAACACTAACGGTTGATTAACGCCTTTATCTTTCGCTTCAAATACTTTTTCAGTAATTTGCTGCCATTCTCCTTCTGAAATTGCAATATTTCGTTCATTCAGACGTTCAGTGGCATGCTTACTAATTTTTAATTGTTGCTCCGCTGCTTGCTTTAGATGATCAATAAACGATTGCTTAGTCGTTGCATTAACCTGTTGTTTTACAGTCGGTTGTATAGGAGGATGATACGGAATATGTTGAATACGAACGCGATTCATCTCTATCACCTCTTATTCAGTTACAGATTCCGATTCAGAAGAATTTTTATCCTCGTCTGTTTCTTCCTTCGAAT
This sequence comes from Solibacillus daqui, assembly GCF_028747805.1. Classification (NCBI taxonomy): domain Bacteria; kingdom Bacillati; phylum Bacillota; class Bacilli; order Caryophanales; family Caryophanaceae; genus Solibacillus; species Solibacillus daqui. Next base: position 997,610 of record NZ_CP114887.1, on the reverse strand, counting down.
CTTCAATTACTGTAAATTGATCTTTTGTTAGACGAGACCCATCATTTAAAATATATTCGATGTCTCCATTCTTTTTATGAACTATGGATTCAATAACCGCATTAATTAGTTCATCAGTCGTTGGAGACTTGTATTGTACGGTTTTCCCTAATAATTCACTTGCTTTCACGATTGGGTTCGCTGGAGTAGGTGGTGCTGTTTCTGTTGTTCCCCCACTTAAAATGGATGAAATATTACCAGGTGAAATTTCTTTGCCGTCAGCTAATACAAACACGACACCGCCATCAACAAATTTTAATTCCTTAATGACACCTGTTCCTTCGTTTATAACTGGTTTGCCTTCACTATCCAATTCTTCCGTTATTTCATGCCACTTTACTTCTTTCCCAATAAATGTTGAATAACTCATCATTTGTGATTGTTGTTGTGACATTAATAAATCTTCCATCGCTTTTGTCATATTTTGCATCTGCTCTAAAGATGAGAACTGCGCCATTTGTGCGATAAATTCTTTATCATCCATCGGACTTGTTGGATCTTGATTTTGAAGTTGAGTAATTAAAATTTTTAAAAACGCATCTTTACCAAGAGCACCGTTATCTTGTTTGTCTGTTATTTTGAAGTTGGGATCATTTGTTGGTATATAATAATCATTTGTAATGCCTGCCATCTACTCTACCTCCTCACTTAATAAATCTTTAAAGGAAATTGTATCTTCTTCACTATCGTTGTCTTGCCCTTTATCTTCTTCTTTTTGACGACCGAAGAAGTTATTAAAGAAACTTTGATCACGTGTATTGCGGTCAGCATCTTGTAAAGATTGCGCAATATCGATACGATCCATTTGAATGTTTTGTGAAACAAATCCTGCTTTTAGTTGGTTAATATTATTTTCTAGTAACTCTTTACCTAATGAAGTTGTTGCTAATAGACGAGCCGTTAATACGCCATCTTTTTGTACTAATTCAATACGAATTTGCCCTAGATTTTCCGGGAATAATTTCAGGAATAATTTCATATTTCCTTGTTGCCCAGAAACTTGACTACGGTTAATTAAGTTTTGAATTTCTTTAACAAGTGCTTCCGATTGTGCTGGCTTTTCGGCTGGTAATGTAATTGTTACCGTTTTTGTTTGCGTTACTTGCTGCTGCAAGCCTACTGTCGGTTGTTCTGTTTCAGTTTTTACAGATGTTTGTTGCGTTGTCTGAGCTGATTGTTGTTGCGTTACTTGCTGAACCACTTGTTCAAATGTTGTTTTAGGTGTTTGTTGTGCCTGTACTGATTGCTGCGCTTGATTTGCTAATGCAAGTAAAGCATCTTTTAAGCTTGAAAGCTGTACTTCTTGCTGGTATACCGTATCAACTTTTGCACCGACTAATTCCGCTAGCTTTAAAAATTGAACAACTTTCTCCATCTCATTTGTCGAGATATTTGATTGTTGTGTGCCTTGTAATGCTGCCATAATTTCACTTAAAATTGCTGGTGCTTGCTCAATAATTGACCATACATCTGTAAGTTCAAGCTGTGTATCTTGTCCTACTAGCTGCTGGATAATTTCGGTTAATTGCTCTTGTGTTATCCCTAAAATTTCTGTTAAGTTTTCTAACGAGAGCATTACATCCATGGCAACAGGCATTTGATCTTCACCCACAAATACGAATAATCCAGCCTCGTCCATTTCAATTCCTAACTGTGCTAATAAATCTTCTAAGGAGTCAGTTGCTAAAGTTGTAGCAATTTCTTCAACATTATTTAATGACTCCGTAGATGTAGTAGAAGATGTTTCAGTTGAATTATTTGTTGACATCATCGATTTAAAGACACTACCAAACGTATTAGAGTCTGTTGCACTTTTTTCAACGGCATTTTTTTGTGTAGGTTGCTGGACTTTATTTGCAGACATTGCTTGTAACATTGCGATATTCATTCTTTCCACCTCCTTTCAAGTTTGACTATTCTTGAGATAGAAGCTCTGTATAACGAGCTGCATCTTCTGGAGACATCTTTGTAAAGATTGCTGAAAGTGTATCTGGCTTCATATTCGACAGAATTCTTAAGCTTTCGGTATCGCTCATTTGCACTAATATTGGTGCAGCTGTTTTCGCAGACATTTTTTCAAATGTAGTTAAAATTTCATTAAATTCTTTCTGTGATTCTTCTTGATTACGTTTTAATTTTTCGATTTCAAACTTCAATCGTTCTTGTTCAGCTAATAACTCTTCCTTTTCTGTTGCTGAAGAATCAATTTGTGATTGAAGTTCTGTAATTTGCAATTCTTTTTCTTGAATTTCAGCTTGTAACTCTACTACTTTTTGTTCGTTTAATGAGCTATTTTCAACAACTGTTTTCCCATCATCACTTGAGCCGATGAATGGAATTTTTTCAATTGCATCATCCGCCATTTTAAATACGTTATACTCTGTTACTGTTGCTAAAATTAAACAAAGCGCAATGATGAACATAAGTGGAATTAAAAATAAATAAAAAAACTTTTTGAAAAAACCAGGAGATTGTTCTTCCATCTCCATCTCTGTTTTTTCCATTTGGAGCTCTAGTTGTTCTTTTGTTTTTTTTGCCACGAAATCACCTGATTTCCTTTTTGTAATACGCAATTGTCGAAAGCTCGTCTAAAAGAGTTGCTTCTATACGTAATTGATCTTCTTTAAATTGTTCGAAGTCATTTTCACGCATTTTTTCGTATTTGCGTACTTCCAAGTTTTTTTCTAATAACTTTTCCTCGTGCCAATTCATTTTGGCACGTGCTTGCATTACTTTTAGTTGCACATCTGCAATTGTTTTTTCCATACTATCGATAAATTTCGAGTAATGATTAATTTCGTCGATTGAAGAACCTATTGTTAATCGTTCTTGTTGATACGCTATTAAATCTTCTTTTTTCTTTAATAAATCATAAAGTTTAGTCGCAATTTCCTCAAACACCCGAACAGATTCTTTAAAAGCAAGCTCTGTTTCTGATTTTTCTTGTTCTTTTACGACTAAAATTTTTTCAAAGCGATACGTGTATTTGGTCATTACTTCGCACCACCATTCGATAATGTCTTAATTTCTTGAACGGTTTGTTCAATCGAAACCTTATCTTTAAATCCTTGCTTTAAAAACGAAGTTATAAGTGGTTCATAATGAATGGCTTCATCAATATCCTTTGATGTTCCACGTTTATAAGCGCCAATATTTATTAAATCTTCGGACTTTGAATATGTATAATACAGCTCACGTAAACGACTTGCTGCCTTGACATGCTCTGGCTCAGCAATATGATTCATCAAACGACTTACACTTTTTAACACATTTATTGCTGGATATTGGCCTTTATTCGCAAGGTTTCTATCTAATACGATATGTCCATCTAATATCCCTCGTACCGCATCAGCAATTGGTTCATTCATATCATCACCGTCAACTAGTACCGTATAGAATGCGGTAATTGTTCCATGAATGTTCGTACCAGAACGCTCTAGCAATGATGGCAAAATAGCAAATACAGATGGAGTATATCCTCGTGTCGCTGGCGGTTCCCCGATGGCTAATCCAATTTCACGTTGCGCCATTGCAACACGTGTTACAGAGTCCATCATAAGCATGACGTTTTTGCCATGATCTCGGAAATACTCAGCAATTGCCGTTGCAGTAAATGCAGCTTTGATACGCATTAATGCCGGTTGGTCACTTGTTGCCGCCACTACCACTGAACGACTTAACCCCTCAGGACCTAAATCACGTTCGATAAACTCCCGAACCTCACGCCCACGTTCACCAACTAGTGCAATAACGTTGATATCAGCCTTCGTATTACGTGCAATCATTCCGAGCAATGTACTTTTACCTACACCAGAACCTGCGAATATACCTACACGCTGACCACTACCTACTGTAAGCATCCCGTCAATCGCTTTTACACCTACCTCTAATTGCTCATCAATAGGCGGGCGATTTAGAGGGTTTGGTGGTTCTTTTTCTGTTTGGACAGAAGTTAATCCTTTTGGTAAAGATTGCCCATCAAAAGGGTTACCTAAAGCATCTAATACTTTTCCAATTAATTCTGGTCCAACCTTGACTTCAAGCGGTATTCCCGTCCCTTCCACAAGGCAACCAATTGAAATTTCTTTTAGAGAAGAATAAGGCATTAATATTACAATTTCATCCTTAAATCCTACTACCTCCGCTAAAATAACTTGAGGACCATTTTTCGAAGTTTGTACATGGATTTTACAAACATCGCCGATTGAACTTTCCGGACCTTGAGACTCAATCATCAAACCGACTACTCTCGTCACTCTTCCATACTTTTTAAATGTATTAAGATTAGGAATTTGTTCAATTAATTGAGCCGTTTTCATCCGTATCATTCCTTACTTTCAATTAATTCGTATAATTGTCTACGCAGCTCCTGTAATTGCTCGTCTACAGATACAACAATTCGTCCATGATTCGTTTCGATATAGCTTTCCGTTTCTTGTAAATCTTCATTAACAAAGATTAAGAACTGTACGTTTGGCGGGAACATTTCAGCTAATTCTGCTTGATGCGCCGTCAGAATTTTGTGATATTTTAGTGAAACATAGACTTTTATTTCTTTCATTTCTCGCGCTTCTTTTAGAGCACGTTCAATAATTGAAACAAAGGCCTCATCGTCTCGCTCTAATTTGGTATTTAAAATACGTTCGGCTGATGTTAAGGCAAGCTCCAATAATACCGACTCTTGCGATTCAATATAGGCAGCTGCATTTACTTGCGCATTACGCATTGTTTCATTTGCTGTAAGAATGGACTGCTGCATATTTGCGTTTGCTTTATGCACGCCGTCTTCATACCCTTGGGCAAAACCTGAATCATATGCTTCTTGTTGAAGTACGATCTTTTCTTCTTCCCACATTTGCTTTAATGCCTCTACTGCTTGCAATTGCTCATTACGAAATTGATCAAATTCTCGCTTTTGTTGTTCAATTTCTTGTTCAGCTTGAAGCAACATCATTTGACGTTCTTGTTGAATCTCCTCTAACGTTAACTGAGGAGTATCGTCTACAAGCTCTTCTGCTGCATCTCCATAATGGATAGGCTCAAAGAAACTATGAAGTTTAATTTCAACACTTGATTTCTCTTCAGTTGATTGTGCATTCGTTGAACGGATGATTCTAGACAATTACGTCATCTCCTCCACCACGTGCAATAATGATTTCACCTGCATCTTCTAATCGACGGATAACCGCTACAATGCGAGTCTGAGCTTCCTCCACATCACGTAATCGGACAGGACCCATGATTTCCATTTCTTCGCGGAATGTTTCAGCCATACGTTGTGACATATTGCGGAAAATAATATCTTTTACTTCGTCTGAAGAAACCTTCATCGACAGTAATAGATCCTCATTTTCACAATCGCGAATAACACGTTGAATTGAACGGTTGTCCAGCGTAACAATATCTTCGAATACAAACATACGTTTTTTGATTTCTTCTGCAAGCTCTGGATCTTGAATTTCAAGTGCATCGAGAATCGTTTTTTCTGTTTGACGATCCACACCGTTTAATACTTCGACCACTGCATCTACACCGCCTGTTTCCGTGTAATCCTGCGTAACAGTAGACGATAATTTCCGCTCTAATACAGATTCGATTTCACTAATAACTTCTGGTGATGTTGATTCCATAATGGCGATACGTTTTGCGATATCTGCCTGTACTTCTTGTGGTAATGAAGAAAGAATAACCCCTGCTTGCCCTGGATCTAAATAAGATAGGATAAGAGCAATCGTTTGCGGATGTTCGTTTTGAATAAAGTTAAAAATTTGTGACGGATCTGCTTTACGCGCAAAATCAAATGGGCGCACCTGTAAAGATGATGTTAAACGATTTAAAATTGCTTGTGCTTGTTCAGCACCTAATGCTTTTTCTAGCACTGTTTTCGCATAACCAATACCACCTTGCGTGATATAGTCTTGTGCTAACGCAATTTGGTGAAATTCTTCGATGATATCTTCCTTCACCGAAGCTTCCACTTTTTTTACACTCGAAATTTCAAGTGTCAGACGTTCAATTTCTTCTTCACTTAAATGCTTATAAACAGAAGCCGAAACTTCTGGCCCTAGAGAAATTAGCAGTAAAGCAGCCTTTTGCTTTCCTGATAAATCTTTATCTTTCTTGGACAAGAACCGAACCTCCTATTATTCGTCAGCAATCCAACTACGCAATAGCTTCGCAAAGTCTTCTGGCTTTTCTTTCGCCATTTTTTCTAGTTGCTTGCGGCGTACAGTCGCTTCCGTTTCTTTTTCTTCTGAAATATCTTCAACGTCAATTAATTGCTGTTGTTGTTCTAAAATATCTAGCTCTTCTTCCTCTTGCTTACGTTTACGCGCTCGTAATACATAAAGCACTAATAATGCAATTGCTACTAGTAAGATACCGCCAATAACCCATACCCACCAAGGAATAATTGATTCAGGTTCAGCATTTTCAGCATCATTACCTTGGAATTGTTGTACTGATACAACGATTCGATTTGCAATTTCTTCATCTGTTAAGTCACCAGCAGCATCTTGATCAATTGATGTACGAACAATTGTTGATAAAATTTGTTCAATGTCTGTACGAATACTTGGATCAAACTCTTCTGCAGTGCCTGGTGGTTCAACCATTACTTGAATCCCTAAATTACGGATTTTATATGGGCTTTCTTGAATTTCACGTCGAATACGATTGACATCGTTGTTAATCGTTTCTTCTACACGTTCATAATCACCATCGCCTGTTGTACCTTCTATGTAATCAACGAAATTATCTGTTGCGTTTTCAGCTTCTGGAGAACCAGCTGCTGCTGTACCACCCGAATATGTCTCTGTAATACGCTGTGCACTAATTTCAATGCCAGACATATTCTCTTCATCCACAGGTTGCACTAAGTTTTCTTCACGATTTTCTTTTTTAAAATCAATATCAGCCGAAACATTTACAACTACTTTATCTTGACCAATTAATGTGCCCAGCATTTGTTGCACTTGGCGTTGAAGATCACGTTCGATTGTTTTTTTAACGTCCATTTGACCTTCTACAGTATTAATACCATTACCGCCATTTTCAGCAGATTCTAAATCATAGTAATCACCGTATTGGTTGGAAATCTGAATATTTTCTTTCGATAAGTTTGGAATACTCATTGCGACTAAATTAAATAGTCCTTTAATTTGATCATCTGTAAATTTATGACCTGGTGATGTTGTTAAAACAATTGCTGCTGTTGACTCACCTTGAGCATCCTTTAGAAATACACCTTCATCTGGTAATGTAATGATTGTTTTTGCATCTTTTACACCATCAAATTTGCGTAATAGGTTTGTTAAGTCTGTTTCTATAGCCGCTTTTTTAATAACGTTGAATTCGTTATCTGTCATACCAAAACCAGCATTAGATGTGAAGAAAGATGTATCGATTTCTCCTGAGTCAGGATACCCTTGAGAAGCAAGAGATACCTGTAAGTCTTGCACTTGATTTTCAGGGACTAAAATCGTTGTCCCTCCATTTGTTACTTCATACTTAACCCCTTGAGAAGTAAGTACTTCTGTTATGCTTCCCACCTCTGCTTGAGACATTTCTGGGAAAAGTTGCACCATCGTTGTGCGGGTCGAAAAATATGTAATAGCAGCTGCAAGCGCAATAATCGCTACAGCACCACCAATCATTGCACCTTTTTGGTTTTTCGTTCGACTCTGCCAAAAGGTAGTGGAGTCGCTTTTAATTTTTGTAAATCGTTCATTCATTATGAATCCTCCGGTTATAGTGAATGCCCAACAAGTAATTATTCGTTAAACAAAATAATTATACACTCATACGCATAATTTCTTGATAAGCTTCTACAGCTTTGTTACGAATTTCAATAGTTGTATTTAAAGTAACACTCGCCTTCTGAGCAGCAACCATTACTTCAAATAAATCAACATCTCCACCACTTATTAATTTTTGTGTCATCATATCTGATGTTTTTTGGTGCTCATTTACACTACTAATGGCTTCTTTTAAAGCGTCAGCAAACTGTTGTTGTGCATTCGCTGATGTTATTTGGTTACTCTGACTCACTTCATTCGTAGATTGTGCAGGAGACATAAACGAAACTGCATTTATCGCCATTTAGTTATCACCCTTTCCCAATTTCAAGCGCTTTTGTTAACATGCTTTTGTTTGCATTAAATGCTGTAATATTTGCTTCATAAGAACGTGAAGCTGAAATTAAATCCACCATTTCTTTTAATAAGTCAACATTTGACATTTGAACATAACCATCTTCATTTGCATCTGGGTGTGTAGGGTCAAAAACTAATTTAAAAGGTGTTTCTGTATCTTCTTTAATAGAAGTTACTTTTACGCCGTTTCCTACTCCAGCCTTTACCGTTTTCCCCATTGCCATGTTCAAAAAACTTGAAAATTGTCCTTCATTTTCTTTCAATGTAATTGATTTTTTTCGGTATGGCTCCCACTCACCATTTACTTGCTTTGCTCTTGTTGTATCAACATTGGCAATATTGGAGGAAATAACATCCATTCTTAAACGTTGTGCAGTTAATGCCGACGCAGTTGTATTCATACTATGAAAAATCGACATAATTATCTACCTCCCTTTACTACCGTGTTTAATGTTGAAAATTTACTATTTAATCGCTCTATCAATGCATTATAGTAAATAGTATTTTCCGCTAATTTAGCTTGCTCTGCATCCATGTTTACAGCATTTCCATTTGGTCTTGTTCGGAAATTTTCGTTTGAGTATACACCGCTTGTTCCTATTTCAATCGAAAAATCATAGTGTCTCGCATCCGTGCGATTTGCAGAAATAGAAGATTCTTTCGCTTCATTAAAAATATCTTGGAAACTTACTTCTTTTGTTTTGTAATTCGGTGTATCAACATTCGCTATATTTTGTGTTATCGCTTTATTTTTTAGCGTAGCATATGAAAGTCCTTTTTCTAATTTGCTAATCGTACCACCAAATAAATTCAAATTTTTCACCTCATTTACTTTTGCCAATCCTTTAGTCACGACAACTTAATACTTCAATTGTAATTATATTAATTTCGAGTGTCTATTGACTTTTGGCACTTTTTAATAGTCTTAATGAACTATTTTTTAGTTAATATAATTTGATTTAAAAATAATATTGTATCGCTTTCCGTGATTTCACCCTTTTTTACCGAAAATATTATCGGAAACTTCCATATAACAATAGAATATTACTATAAAACTCCTATTAATAATTACCCATACATGTTAATTACCCAGACACAAATATGTATTCGATATGGATATCTTTAGAATATAATAGCATCAATCATGTATTTAATGGGATTGTTCATTATTTTGTAACAAAACCTTTGACTCATATTTGTAGAAATTAATTTCCCGAAATAATAATTATTTGACTTAATGAAATTAAATCTTTTGTAGCAATGTATTTAATAATTATATCCATATAATGTAACTATTGTATTCCCGTTGATAATTATATCCTCATATGTCAAAGAACTAAACCCTATATCAAAAAAAGCGATAAAGTTTTTACAACTTTATCGCTTCAATCCTATTATTTCATTTTAATTTCAGCTAAAGCTGTTAAAAATTTATCGTTTAGTACTTTGATGTAAGTACCCTTCATGCCTAATGAACGTGACTCAATTACACCAGCAGATTCTAATTTGCGTAATGCGTTTACTATTACAGAACGAGTAATTCCTACGCGGTCAGCAATTTTAGATGCTACCAATAAACCTTCGTGGCCATCAAGCTCTTCAAAAATATGCTCAATCGCTTCTAATTCTGAGTATGATAAAGAGTTGATTGCCATTTGTACAATAGCTTTTGAACGTGCTTCCTCTTCGATTTCTTCTGACTTTTCACGTAAAATTTCCATACCTACTACAGTTGCACCGTATTCAGCTAAAATTAAATCATCATCTTCAAATTGATCGCTAATACGAGCTAGCATCAATGTACCTAAACGATCACCACCACCGATAATTGGTACGATTGTTGTTAAACCTTTTTCGAATAAATCTTTATTTTCAACAGGGAATGCTGTATGTTCGTTGTTAATATCTAAGTTTGGAGAAGTCTCCGTAATGTTGAATAAATTTTGCGTATATTCTTCTGGGAATTGGCGTTCTTCAAACATTTTTTTAATGCGATCATTTTCAATTTGTTGGTGAATTGAAATACCTAATAATTTACCTTTTCGGCTAACGATGAAAACGTTACTTTCGATAATATCACCTAATGTTTGAGCCATTTCTTTAAAGTTAACAGGCTTACCAGCTGAAGCTTGTAACATTGCATTAATTTTTCTTGTCTTTGCTAATAAATTCATTTTTATATTTCCTCCTACGGGCTAATTAATTCACCTAATATTCTAAAGGTTTTTATAATTTAAAGATACTATTTCAACTTACATTAAAGGATAAATTGAGATAAATCTTTGTTTTTTACGATATTCGTCAATTTTTGATCGACATAGCTTGGTGTAATTTCAATGTGCGCTGGTGCAATTTCAGAAGCCTCATAAGATAACTCTTCTAAAAGGCGTTCTAAAATTGTATGTAAGCGACGCGCACCAATGTTATCTGTCTCTTGATTTACTTCTGTTGCGATTTCTGCAATACGCTCAATTGCAGCTTCAGTAAAATCAATAGTCACACCTTCTGTTTCTAATAACGCTTTATATTGTAAAATTAACGACTGATCTGGCTCTTGTAAAATACGTACAAAATCAGCTTTCGTTAATTTTTCTAATTCAACACGAATCGGGAAGCGCCCCTGTAATTCAGGAATTAGATCACTTGGTTTTGACATATGGAAAGCACCAGCTGCAATGAATAACATATAATCTGTTTTCACTGGTCCATATTTTGTCGTTACCGTAGAGCCTTCAACTATTGGTAAAATATCACGTTGCACACCTTCACGCGAAACTTCAGCAGAGGAAGAACCTTTGCTCGCGATTTTATCGATTTCATCAATAAAAATAATACCTGCTTGCTCTGCACGTTGAATCGCTTCACTAGAAAGTGCATCTGTATCGATTAATTTATTCGCTTCTTCTTGCGTTAAAATTCGACGTGCATCTTTTACTTGTACTTTTCGCTTTTTTGTTTTTTTCGGCATAAAGTTTGATAACATGTCTTGCATACCATTTGCGCCGTCCATATTCATGCCAGGCATTGCTTCAAATAAGGATGGTGCATTTTCTGTCACTTCAATCGTTACCCATTGCTCCTCCAATTTACCACCTTTTAAATCTTGAGCGATTTGAGCTCGGCGCGAACGAATTTCTGGTTCGTCTTGCTGGACAGTTTCATCTTGTTGCCCGTTATTTTGGCCAAATAACATTTCAAAAGGATTTTGCGTTAACTTTTCCTTTATTTTCGAAGGAACTAACAGTTTTACTAGCACTTCATTTGCATTGTGTTCTGCCTGCTCCTGAACAGCAGCTGCCATTTCTTCTTTTACCAGTCGATGTGCTGCTTCCACTAAATCTCGAACCATCGATTCTACGTCGCGACCAACATAGCCTATTTCCGTAAATTTTGTCGCCTCAACTTTAATGAACGGTGCATTTGTTAGTTTCGCAATACGACGCGCAATTTCAGTTTTACCAACACCAGTTGGCCCAATCATTAAAATGTTTTTCGGAATGACTTCACCTTTTAGTTCTTCACTTAATAATGAACGGCGATAGCGATTACGCAACGCAATTGCAACAGCGCGTTTTGCCGTTTCTTGCCCCACAATATGGCGGTTTAAATGCTCCGTAATTTGTCTTGGCGTTAAATTTGTCGTCATTATAATACCTCCAAGATAATATTATGATTTGTAAACACGCAAATATCCGCTGCTGTTGTTAAAGCTGCATGTGCAATTTCCTTTGCAGACAAATGTTCTCCGGCATGTGTTTTTAACGCGCGTCCAGCTGACAACGCATAATTGCCACCTGAACCAATTGCTAAAATCCCATCGTCCGGCTCAATTACTTCACCCGTCCCTGAAACTAATAATAATGTCGTTTTATCCATAACTAACAACATCGCTTCTAATTGACGTAGCATTTTATCCCCTCTCCATTGCTTTGCCACCTCAACAGCTGCGCGCTGTAAATTACCATTATATTCGTTTAACTTCGCTTCAAACATTTCAAATAATGTGAAAGCATCTGCTACTGAACCTGCAAAACCAGCAAGTACTTTACCATTAAACAGACGTCTGACCTTTTTTGCCGTATGCTTCATAACAACTTGATTGCCTAATGTTACTTGACCGTCACCAGCCATCGCACACTCACCTTTATGATGAATGGCAAAGATCGTTGTTGCATGAATTTGTCCCATCCTATTCCCTCCTTAACTTATGCCCTTGGATGACTATTCATATACGTCTTTCTAAGAGCTTCCTTGGTTACATGAGTATAAATTTGAGTAGAAGATAAGTTCGCATGCCCTAGTAATTCTTGAACGGTACGCATATCTGCCCCATTATTTAATAAATGCGTTGCGAATGTATGTCGCAACATATGTGGATATATTTTGGTATGCATACTCGCATGTTCAATCATCTCGCTTAATATATAACGTACGCCACGTGCAGTAAGTTCTCCACCCCGTAAATTGACAAATACTTTTTGATGCTGATTGTTTTTCAATAACGTGGACCGAACGTGGAAATAACGCGTCAGTGCATCATGCGCAAATTGCCCAAACGGAATAATACGTTCTTTACGCCCCTTCCCCATTACGCGAATAATGCTATAGTGAAAATCAACATCTGAAAGCTCTAAACCTACGCATTCACTAACACGCATCCCCGTTGCATAAAGTAGCTCCAAAAGCGCGATATTACGAATTTGCTTCGGTTCGTCTCCTCGATTTTTCTCGAATAGCTGGGCTAGTTCTTCCTCATAAAAAAAGCTCGGTAATCGTTCTTCCTTTTTCGGATGATAAAGTGAACGAAACGGAGCATCATCAATATGCTGTTCACGATTTAAAAAACGAAAAAAAGAACGGATAGATGAGATTTTTCTTGAAATTGAAGTTCTCGCTTTTTGTTCATCATACAGTTTCGTAACGTATAGTCTTGCATGAATATAATCAACTTCGGCAATATCGGCAATGCCTTCTGATTGTAAAAATGTAAAGAAATTTTCAAGGTCGGACTGATACTCGCGCACGGTATGTAGAGAAAAGTTTTTTTCTAGTTGTACATAGCGAATAAATTGTTCGAGCGCTTCTTCCATTTGTACACTCATTGTACATGACCCCCTTATTACAGAAGTAATATTGAATCGTGTGATTTAAATCGAATCACATAAAAAACATACATATTGACACTATACTTATCGAGTAAAGATTTCAAGCTAATTTCTCTTATTTTATTCACATTTCTTCTTTTATTCCGAAAATTTATAGTATATTCTGTTAAAAAGTACCATTAAGCAACATTTTCCACGTAATTAATTCCTTCTTTAAGACTAAATGGTTTAAATGAATATAGCTCGATCTGATACGGTGATGATTCACCTTTTCATAGAAAATTTTTAAAATTACAAACTAAAACATAAAAGCCCCTAAAGTATAGCAGTCTTTAGGGGCTTTCCGCAATTAAATTACCTGAGTATTTATAAAATTCTGAATCGCATCTAATGCTCTTGTAGCATGTTTTTCCGCGCGCTCCGGTTTCGATTTAATACGTTCACCAAGCTCTGGGAAAATACCGAAGTTAACATTCATTGGTTGGAAGTTTTTCGCATCAGTATGTGTAATATATCGTGCCATCGACCCAAGTGCCGTTTCATGCGGGAAGTATAGAAGCTCTTGACCTAATGCCATACGAGCTGCGTTAATCCCTGCGATTAAGCCACTACCAGCAGATTCTACATAACCTTCAACACCTGTCATTTGACCAGCAAAGAATAGGTTTGGGCGTGCTTTTAATTGATACGTCTGTGCTAACACTTTCGGTGAGTTGATGAAAGTGTTACGATGCATAACACCATAACGAACGATTTCTAAGTTTTCTAAACCTGGAATCATCGAGAATACACGTTTTTGCTCTGGCCATTTTAAATGCGTTTGGAAGCCTACTAAGTTGTAAAGCGTACCTGCTGCATCATCTTGACGTAATTGAACGACCGCATATGGACGTTTGTCAGTTTTCGGATCTTCTAAACCAACTGGCTTCATTGGTCCAAATGTCATCGTTTTTTCACCACGCGCCGCCATAACCTCGATTGGCATACAGCCTTCGAAATACTTCTCTTTTTCGAATTCTTTTAATGGTGCACATTCTGCTTCAATTAACGCTAGGCGGAATGCATCAAATTCTTCTTTGTTCATTGGGCAGTTTAAGTAGGCTGCTTCGCCTTTGTCATAACGAGATTTTAAATAAACTTTGTCCATGTCGATTGAATCTTTTTCGATAATCGGTGCTGCTGCATCGTAGAAGTATAAATACTCTTCGCCAGTTAGGCCTTGAATTTTTTGCGCTAATGCTTCAGATGTTAATGGGCCTGTTGCAATAACTGTGATACCTTCTGGAATTTCCGTTACCTCTTCATGAATCACTTCGATTAATGGATGGTTTTTCACGTGCTCGGTTACATAGCCTGCAAACTCATGACGGTCGACCGCTAATGCACCACCTGCAGGTACAGAACAATTATCTGCCGCTGACATAATCACCGAATCTAGTTTACGCATTTCTTCTTTAATTACGCCAACTGCATTTGTGAGGCCGTTTGCACGTAATGAGTTCGAGCATACTAGCTCTGCAAATTTATCAGTATGGTGAGCTGGTGTCTGCTTTACTGGGCGCATTTCATAAAGGCGAACATTCACGCCGCGCTTTGCGATTTGCCAAGCTGCCTCAGATCCCGCAAGACCTGCACCAATTACATTTACTACTGGTTGTGTCATTGTTATTACCTCAAATCTTATTGTGATGGTGTTTCTTCATAGTCACATTCACTGTTTGTACATTGAATTTGAACACCTTTTTTCAATTTCTTCTCTACTAATAATGCACTACATTTAGGACATGGTCTACTAATTGGCTTATCCCATGATACGAAGTCACATTCTGGGTAGCGGTTGCAACCGTAGAAAATACGTTTTGTTTTTGATTTACGCTCTACGATTTCGCCTTCCTTACACGTTGGGCATTGTACACCAATTGGTTTGACGATTGCTTTTGTATTGCGGCAATCTGGGAAGTTTGAACATGCCATAAACTTACCATAGCGCCCTAGTTTAAATACCATTGGCGCGCCACATTTTTCGCAATCTTCTCCCGCTGGCTCGTCTTTAATTTCAATTTTTTCCATTGCTTCATCGGCATATTTCACTCGTGGTTCAAAGTCTTTATAAAATTCGTCGATGACATTGACCCATTGTGTGATGCCTTCTTCGATTTCATCTAAGTTTTGCTCCATTTGAGCTGTGAATTCAATGTTAATGATTTCCGGGAAAAATTCTAATGTTGCCTGATGAACAATTTCACCAAGCTCAGTCGGTACAAAACGTTTTGCATCCAGCTGTACATAGCCTCGTTTTTGAATTGTATCAAGCGTTGGTGCATACGTTGATGGACGACCTATACCTAGCTCTTCAAGCGTTTTTACTAATCGAGCCTCTGAATAGCGTGGTGGTGGCTGTGTGAAATGCTGCTTCGGTTCGATTTCAAGTGATTTCACTTTATCGCCAACTTCCATTTCCGGTAACAGCTTGTTTGTTTCCTCTGTTTGATCGTCAGTTCCTTCAATATAAAGTTTCATGAATCCTGCAAATTTCACTTGTGAACCATTTGCTCGGAACATCACATCATTGTTTTGTAAGTCTACCGTTACCGTATCTAAAATTGCCGATGCCATTTGACTGGCAACAAAGCGCTCCCAAATAAGACGGTATAAGCGTAATTGGTCACGACTTAACACCGCTTTTAACTCATCTGGTGTACGCATCGCACTAGTTGGACGAATCGCTTCGTGGGCATCTTGGGCATTCGCTTTTGCCTTTACTTGCTTTTGCTCTTGGGCTATAAAGTCTTTACCGTATTTGCCTTCAATATAAGAAATAGCCTCAGCTTTAGCTGAATCAGAAATACGTGTTGAATCAGTACGCATATACGTAATTAACCCGACCGCGCCTTCTTTTTTGCTCAGCTCGATCCCTTCATATAACTGTTGGGCAAGCATCATCGTCTTTTTAGCACGGAAATTTAATTTACGTGCTGCCTCTTGTTGTAAAGAAGAAGTTGTAAAGGCAGGTGCCGCATTCCGTTTACGTTCCTTTTTCACAACATTCATCACTTCAAAGTCAGAACCTTTAACGTTTTTCAGTACTTTCGTTACTTGTTCTTCATTTGTTAACTTCACTTTTTCTTTGCCATCGCCATAATAAAAGGCTTCAAATTCCTTTTTACCTTTCTCAAACGATGCTTCGATTGACCAGTATTCTTCTGGTTCAAAACTTTTAATTTCATTTTCACGATCGATAATTAATCGCAATGAGACCGATTGCACACGACCCGCTGATAAACCTTTTTTTACTTTTTTCCAAAGAATCGGACTAATGTTATAACCTACTAAACGGTCTAAAATACGACGTGCTTGTTGCGCATCAACTAAATCCATATTAATCGGACGTGGATGCTTAAAGCTTTCTAATATCGCTTCTTTAGTAATCTCATTGAATACTACGCGGCAATCTGAATGAATATCAATGTTTAACGCATTCGCTAAATGCCAAGCGATTGCCTCCCCTTCACGGTCGGGGTCGGCTGCGAGATAGATTTTCTTTACTTTTTTGGCTGCTGTTTTTAATTCTTGTAACACAGGGCCTTTCCCGCGAATCGTAATATATTTTGGTTCATAGTTGTTCTCAGTATCAATTCCCATTTGACTGCGTGGTAAATCACGCACATGCCCAATTGATGCTTTTACTTTATATTTTTTTCCTAAATAGCGTTCAATAGTTTTCGCCTTCGCAGGTGATTCTACAATTACTAAATAATCTGCCATCTGTTTTCCTCCTTATAGAGGTTTGTTATTTTCTTAAATTCACTCTAAATGAATTTGTCAATGTTTTTCAAAGCTTTTCCTGTTGCAAAATGTATAACAGATTGGCGGAGAATGCAACTTTTTTTCAACGAAAACTTGAAAACATTTGCAATTCAGCTAACATTTGATGTCCATCCCACACAGGAATGGCGCCTTCTTTTATTAATTTATTCGTCCCTTTTGACAGTTCACTAAATATATTTCCCGGCACAACAAATACATCCTTTCCTTGCTCGAGGGCAAGCTCGGTCGTGATTAAAGTACCACTTTTTAATTTTGCTTCTGTCACAAGTAATGCTTCACTTAAGCCACTTATTATACGGTTGCGTGCAGGAAAATGCCATTTTTTCACGCCAACATATGGGGGATATTCGGTAATCACAAGCTGATGTTCCGTCATGTAACGATGTAATTCATCATTTTCTTTTGGATAGCTATGGAATAACCCATGTCCTAATACACCAATCGTATTGCCACCATATCGTATTGCCGCTTCATGAGCTAGTCGGTCTGCCCCTTTCGCAAGACCACTAACAACAACAAATTTTTGTTGAATAAGTGGGGGTATCAGTAATTTTAACGCATTTTCACTATAGTTCGTTGCAATTCTCGAACCAATTACCGCCATCATATGCGGCTCTTGTAATAACGAAATATTTCCTTTGGCATAAATAACCGCTGGCGGATCAAACACTTCCTTTAAACGTAGTGGATAGAATTTACTTGTATATGGAATCGCATAAATTTGATGTTTTTCGTAATATTGTTGCAATAATGTCGCCTGCATTTTATCGTATAGCTCAATCATTGATGACGCAGTAGACTGTTTGATATTTAAATGCATCGCTAAAATAGTCGGTGATAAGTTACGTAACTCATCTAAATCACTAATAAGCGTCAACAAATGTTGGATTTTTTGCCAGGGTAGAGGATGAATGTAATGAAGCCTTAATAATTTTTCGTCCATAGAATTTGTCATATTAAACACTCCTTATTTTAAATAGAAGAAATTTAAATGACCGCTCTTTTGAATGGGGAAGTTTTGTAAGCAAATTTCGACAAAATAGATATTTTCATAGAAAAAGATGTAGCGAGGCGTTCGCTACATCTTTTATTTTAATGTGTCTTACAAACTTCGTATAGACCTTTTTCTTTAATAACTTTAATTAATGTTTCTCCAATAACAGAAGGCGTTGGCGCAACTTCAATGCCCGCTTCGTTCATTGCTTTGATTTTTTCAGCTGCTGTACCTTTACCACCCGAAATAATCGCACCTGCGTGACCCATACGCTTGCCTGGAGGCGCTGTTTGACCACCAATGAAGCCAACTACTGGTTTTGTCATGTTTGCTTGAATCCATTCAGCAGCTTCTTCCTCTGCTGTTCCACCGATTTCACCAATCATAACTACTGCATATGTTTCAGGGTCTTCATTGAATGCTTTTAAGCAGTCAATAAAGTTTGTACCGTTTACTGGGTCTCCCCCGATACCTACCGCTGTTGTTTGACCAATTCCTGATTGTGACAGTTGGTGTACAGCTTCATAAGTTAATGTACCCGAACGTGATACAACCCCTACGTGACCTTTTGTGTGAATATAGCCTGGCATAATACCAATTTTACATTCATCAGCCGTAATTACACCTGGGCAGTTTGGTCCCACTAAACGTGTTTTCTTCCCTTCCATATAACGTTTTACTTTTACCATATCCAGCACTGGAATATGCTCTGTAATACAGATTGTCATATCTAAACCAGCATCTACTGCTTCTACAATCGCGTCCGCTGCAAAAGGTGCTGGTACATAAATAACCGATACATTGGCACCTGTTGCTTTTACTGCTTCTTCTACTGTGTTGAATACTGGAACACCTTCAATTTCAAGGCCACCCTTACCTGGCGTTACCCCTGCAACGATTTTTGTACCGTATTCAAGCATTTGTTTTGTATGGAATAGGGCTGTTTCCCCTGTAATCCCTTGTACGATTACTTTTGTCTCTTTGTTAATGAACACGCTCATGCCATAACCCCGCCTTCAGCTTCGACTAATTTTACGATTTTTTGTGCACCGTCAGCCATTGAATCTGCTGCAACAATGTTTAAGCCTGATTCATTTAATAATTTTTTACCTAAGTCTACGTTTGTTCCTTCTAAACGCACGACTAAAGGCACAGCTAAGCCGACCTCTTTCGCAGCTGTAATAACACCTTCTGCGATGATGTCACATTTCATAATACCACCGAAAATGTTAACGAAAATCCCTTTAACATTTTTGTCTGATAAGATAATTTTAAATGCTTCAGTTACTTTTTCAGTTGTAGCACCGCCCCCAACATCAAGGAAGTTAGCCGGTGAACCGCCATAATAACTAATCGTATCCATTGTTGCCATCGCAAGACCTGCACCATTAACCATACAGCCTATATTTCCGTCTAATGAAATATAGCTTAAGTCATATTTTGAAGCTTCGATTTCTTTTGGATCTTCTTCATCGAAGTCGCGTAATTCAACGATATCTTTTTGACGATACAATGCATTTGAGTCGAAGTTGAATTTTGCATCTAATGCAACAACTTGATCATCACCTGTTACTACTAACGGGTTAATTTCTACTGTTGATGCATCTTTGTCAATAAACGCTTTGTAAATCCCAAGCATAAGCGCAACTGCTTTGTTCACTAATTTTGAAGGAATATTCATATTAAATGCCATTCGACGCGCTTGGTATGGCATTAGACCTGTTACCGGGTCAATCACTTCTTTGAAGATTTTTTCAGGATTTGACTCTGCTACTTCTTCAATATCCATTCCGCCTTCTTCTGAGCCCATCATTACTACTCGAGAAGTGGCACGATCAAGAACTAAACTTAAGTAATACTCTTTTTTAATGTCTGAGCCTTCCTCTATATAAAGACGCTTTACTTCTTTGCCATCTGGACCTGTTTGGTGTGTTACTAAAATTTTCCCTAGTAATTCTTTTGCATAAGAACGCACTTCATCTAAATTTTTTGCGATTTTTACACCGCCAGCTTTACCACGACCACCTGCATGGATTTGCGCTTTAACAACCGTTACATTCGCACCTAGTTCCTTTGCTACCTTAACCGCTTCTTCTGGTGAAAACGCTACACTCCCTTTTGGAACTGCTACACCGTATTTTCTTAATATCTCTTTCCCTTGATACTCATGGATATTCATGATACATCCTCCCATCGGACATTTGGAAATTATTCTACTAACATAATCTATTTTATACAATAATTCTGATAATGTCTAGATTTGTCATAGTTTCATTTTTTCCTTTTGTTTATGTCGAAAAATTCTCTTTAGGTAATTTTTACAATAAAGGAAAAGATATATTAAACATAAATTCATTATACAGCTTTATTTTGTCACAGAATCAAAAAAATATTACTGAAAAAGAATCGTTTTGTTGGTTTTTTCACTTAATTTTCCATTTAATCCCCCGAAAAATAATCCTATTCTACCAAAAGACGGCAAACCACTATAATAGTTTACCGTTTTTGTTGCTAGATGTTAATTTATGCTTTTCATCTAAATGATAGATAAAAGCGAATACTTCAGCTACTGCTTGGTATAACTCTTCAGGAATGGATGTATTTAAATCAAGCTGTCCCAATAATTCTACAAGGTTTGGGTCTTCATATACAGGCACATCATGAAGTGTAGCTTGCTCTAAAATATTTTCAGCAATTTTTCCCTTTCCTTTTGCGACAACTGTTGGACCATTTTTTTTGTGTGGATCATATGATAACGCAATAGCTTCTTTTCGTTTATATTTTTTGTCGCTCATACGCGAATATCCACCCCGCCCTGCTGTTCATCTGGATGATTTGAACTTTTTGTGACATTTTTCGTATGCTGCTCACCAAACGGCTTAACAAATAAACCGGATAATGTATATTCTTTATCTGATAAACCAGCCTTCAATGAATTTTTTAACGACATTGCAAGCGTTTCTAAATTAGGGATATCATTGTACACATTAATGATCACGACACGGTTTTGTACTTGCATGTCTATCACTGTCTGTTGTAATGATTCCATATTCAAATAGAACATAACACGTGCAAAGTTCGCATCAATTTTGCCGTCATCCTTCATCCTGCCATTCCATTGCAATGTTGCGTCCATTTTTTTACCAAAAAACTCTAACGGAACTTGCATGACAAGCTGATGCTGATGACCATTTTCCCCCGAAGATAATTGCATACCATTTAATCTGGCCATTACTGTTTCAGCTGCGTCACGTAATGCAGGAGGCGTTTGCATATCTTGAATTAACGCTAACAGCTGCGGCTTCATTTGCTGTGCGATAGCTTGGACATCACCTGCTTTGCTTGCAAGGGTCGCCTCATAACTGACACCAAGCCCTCTTAATACCGTTTTAATCGCTTGTTCCATCGCTTTACTATCAGCAGCTGATTGCACTTGTGCCTCTGCCTGTGTCAATATACTTTGCGGTTGAGGGCTATCCTGTGTTGCTTTCACTAAATTTCGCAGTAAAGCATCATTCAACGTGAAATTCGAATCTGGCTTGATTAAACTCAGTAGCTGGTCCTTCGCGGATACCCCCTGCTCATTTTGTGTAAATAAACGGGCAGTTGAATTGTCACTGAAAGCTTTTGTTAATTGCTCCTGCATCTGTTTGGCAAATACTTCAATGGCTTGCTTAGACGGTGGAATTTGCTCAAAGCGAATGATTAGCTGTTGAATTTGTTGTTTTTGATTTGATGTTAGCAGTGATTCATTATTCACCCATGCCTTTACTTGATCTAACATCGGCTTTACTAGCTCTTGGGATGTATTCGCAAGTTGCTGAATCATTGGCCCAGCTTGCGCAGGTAACGTTGTTGTTGCATTTTGAGTTGTTGCGGATTGATTTATACTTTGCCAGTTTTGCAGTGTTGCTTGATTCGGCAAGATTCCTGCTTCTTTTAAAGTAGCTAGCGCTTGGATTTTCTCAGCAGTTGGCGCAGATTGGTCTAGTAATGTTTGGGTAGCACGTGCTAATAATACACCGCCCGTTTCATTGTTTAGCGGTTTTGCAATAGCATTAATTTGTTGAAGTAGATTACTTTTTAATACCTCATTGCCCCCTGTTTGATTGGCTAATAGCTGTGCTAAATTTGCTAAATTTGCTGACATTCCTTCTGTTTTCGTACCTTGTGTTAACGCTTGGAACACGGTACTGTTAAAAGGCATTTTTAGTTCTACCATGCGCTGTAATGCTTGTAGGGCATTATTTTTATCCACACCATTAGGCAAATTTTTCATCCAGTTTTCAGCAGCTATCAATTGGTCCTTAGAAATCGGTAGCTGTGCTTTCATAAAATGCGACAACACTTGTTGCATTTCTGAAGACTTCGGTAGATTCATCGTTTCTAACAATTGATTCATTTGTTGTGCTGGTGTCATCGCTTGTGACATTGGCCCAGTTACTACTTTAAGCTCAGTTTGTGGAGTTGTTGCAGTCACTTGAAAAAAGTGAGCGTCCCCTACTTTCAATGGTACCTCAAGCTTCGCCATTAGCTTTTGGTTCCCCACCTGTACTTCAGCCATTTGATCTGGATAGAGCTGTTTAATTGTACCGTGAAATACTTGATCTTGACGTAATGATAGTGGTTGATTTGCGCTTACTTGCTGCTGTGCATTTACTGGTATTGGATTAAAGGATGTAAAATTCATCATAGTCACTCCCTTTGTTCAATCATAGATTTAATCGGTTCAAATGTTTTACGGTGATGGATTGTAGGTCCATATTTTTCTAAAGCCTCTACATGCTGTTTCGTCCCGTAGCCTGCGTGTTGAGCAAAGCCATATTGCGGAAATTCCTGATCAAGAACCTCCATATAGTCATCACGTGCCGTTTTCGCTAAAATCGATGCGGCTGCAATCGCTAAGCTTTGTGAATCCCCTTTAATAATAGATGCTTGCGGAATATTCGTATGTAATGTCATGGCATCCGCTAAAATAAAGCTTGGTGCTACGTCTAATGCTTCGATACTTTTTAGCATGGATTGACGCGTTGCCTCATAAATATTTAATCGGTCAATTTCTTCAGCACTTTGAAAATGCACTGAGTAATAGAGTGCATGCTGTTTAATAAGTGCTGCAAAATCATTGCGCTTTTCTTTTGATAGTTGCTTTGAATCGTTTACGCCCAATAATTCCATACAATTGTTTGGTAATATAACTGCTGCCGTTACAACTGGGCCTGCAAGTGGTCCTCTGCCAGCTTCATCTGTACCAGCAATATATGCATTTTCATATGGTAAATAGCTTGCATCAAAATCAAGTTTAACTTGATGCGCCTGCTTCAATGCCTCTTGCTTCTCCAAACGCTTTTGAAATTGCGCCCACGCTTTTACGACACCCGCGCGCTCATCTTGTTCAATTTCTGTCATCCATTGCTCTACTTGTTTTGCTTCCTTTAATGCTTGTGTAATTTCTTTAATCGTTTTCATATTCAACCCTCAAATCTTTCATTACCTGTTATATCGACATTTCTTTTTATTATAAAAGAAAAAACCCTCCTCATAAAAATGAAAAAGGTTTTCGCTTCATTATTCTTTGATTTGTATACGACTTTGACGACGAAGTTCTGCTGTTTTTTTGCGGCGTTCTTCGTTTTCCTTTTCGATTGCTTCTGCTAATTGTTCTTTTTCGATTTGCTCATCTACAAAATCAAATGTTACTTTACCTAAGTTTTGGTCACGTATATCACGTACGATTAGTACCGCTACCTGATCGTAATCAATTTCGCCACCTTGGCCAAATACGCGGCGTAATTTGCCGATATGATCGAACGTTTCTACTAATTCTTCACTTACAGAAGTCAATTTATAACGTTCTTCCATACGCTCTGGGTAATGTAAGGCTAAAAAATTTAAGCCGTACACCGCTAAATCTTCCATGTTTGTGATCGTATCCTTAATAGCACCTGTTAACGCTAATTTATAACCAACTTCTTGGTCCTCAAATTTTGGCCATAAAATACCCGGTGTGTCTAACAGCTCGATGTCTTTCGCCACCTTAATCCATTGCTGTGCTTTTGTAACACCTGGTGTATTCCCAGTTTTCGCTAAATTCTTCTTTGCTAGACGGTTAATTAATGTCGATTTCCCTACGTTTGGAATCCCAACAATCATTGCACGAATGGCACGTGGTTTCATCCCTTTTGCTTTCATGCGCTCCCACTTGTCTGCTAAAATCTCCTGAGCAGCTTTTGTAACCGCCTGTAAGCCTTTCCCCTCAAGTGAGTTGATTGCTACAGCCTTAAATCCTTTATCAGCAAAATATTGAATCCAACGGCGTGTTTCAGTTTCATCCGCCATATCTTGTTTATTTAAAATAAGTAAGCGTGGTTTTTGATGAATGACTTCATCGATCATCGGGTTACGTGAAGATAATGGTAAGCGTGCGTCTACTAACTCAAATACGATATCAACTAATTTTAAGCTTTCTGATACTTGGCGACGCGCTTTCGCCATATGTCCTGGAAACCATTGTATTGTCATAAAAATTACCTCCTAATGTTCTTCCAATAAAAAAATGAGGAGATAAAATGCCCCCTCATTAGTTGTGTTTAAATTTGTTTGCATAGTTATTTTACAATTTCAATTTCATTAAGCGGCCAAAAAATAATGCTTGTATTACCAATAATTTCTTTTTGCTCGACTATCCCGATATGACGACTATCCTTACTGAAACGACGGTTATCCCCCATTACAAATACATAGCCTTCAGGAATCACATCGAGTGATGGATCAATATCATTTAGCGAGAAATCACCTGTTAAATTCCCTTCGCTAATTTGTGCTTTATAAGCGTCTAAATATGGCTCGTCGATCGCTTCACCATTAATGTATAGCTGGTCATCTTTATATTCAACATAATCACCAGGAAGCCCGATTACACGCTTGATGTAATCCTTTTGTTCTGGCGCATGGAACACTACGATATCAAAGCGCTCTGGCTCTCCGATTTTATAGCTAAATTTATTAACAATCATTCGATCTCCATTTTCAAGGGTTGGCATCATTGAATCCCCATCAACTACAATCGGTGTAAATAAAAAATATCGAATAAATGCTGCGATTGCAAACGCAATTAGTAGAGCTTTCGTCCATTCCCAAAGCTCATTTTTCTCTTTTTCAGTTTTTTCCACGTAGCGATCCCCCTTGCTTATACACTCATTGTATACGAAATATGTATTACAAGCAAAAATATAGTCTACATTTGTTAAAGAAAGAAAGGAGCTTGTAAGTACAAGCCCCCTTCTAAAAAGTTCTTATCGAATTTCTTTAATACGAGCAGCTTTACCACGTAAGTTACGTAGGTAGTAAAGTTTAGCACGACGTACTTTACCTTTACGAACTACTTCTAATTGAGCGATTTTTGGAGTGTGTACTGGGAAAGTACGCTCTACACCAACGCCGTAAGAAATTTTACGTACTGTGAAAGTTTCGCTAATTCCGCCACCACGACGTTTAATAACTACACCTTCGAATAATTGGATACGCTCACGAGTACCCTCAACGATTTTAACGTGTACCTTAACTGTGTCACCCGGTTTGAATGAAGCTAAGTCTGTACGTAATTGAGATTTTGTGATCTCTGTAATAATGTTTGACATTGTTTTCTCTCCTTAGACAGATGCTCTTGCACGCGCACTTTACGCCACAGCGGAACACCGTAATTCAGTGCATATTTAGCACAGATTGAATTTTAACATAAAAAATATGGCATTTCAAGTAGTTTTGCTTTACATTTGTGATTTAATTTTCTCAAGGATTTTTTGTTGTTTTTCCGTCAATTCTAATGCACCTAAAAGATCTGGTCGACGTTGCAATGTACGTAAAAATGACTGCTCTTCTCGCCACTCATCAATTTTCGCATGATTGCCCGATAACAACACATCTGGTACCTTCATTCCGCGAAAATCAGCGGGGCGTGTGTAATGTGGATGTTCAAGTAATCCTGTCGAAAACGAATCTTGAATATGTGAATCTGCTTGCCCTAAAACACCCGGTAAAAGACGTACAACCGCATCAATGACTGTCATAGCTGGTAACTCTCCGCCTGTTAATACAAAGTCACCAATCGAAATCTCATCCGTTACAAGATGCTCTCGAATACGTTCATCGTAGCCTTCATAGTGCCCACATAAGAATACTATATCATCTTCTTGCGCAAGTTCCTCGGCTTTCTTCTGTGTAAAGCGTTCGCCTTGTGGACACATGAGAATGACACGTGGCTTTCGACCCGCTGTAATCGCTTCTACAGCATTAAACATCGGTTCTGGCTTCAACACCATGCCAGCGCCACCACCGTATGGATAGTCATCCACTTGCTTGTGCTTATTTTCACTAAATTCACGAATATCAGTAACAGCTAATTCAACAGCACCTTTTTCTTGCGCCTTTTTTAGAATGGACGCACCGAAAACACCTGTAAACATGTCCGGAAATAAACTTAATACATGAATGTTCATTATAATAAGCCTTCCATCACATGAATCACAATTTTCTTTTCTTCTACATCGATTTCTTTCACGATCTCTTCAATGTACGGAATATAATGCTTTTTGCCACCTTTAGCTTTTACTTCCCATACATCATTGGCACCCGTTTCTAAAATGTCTGTAATAACGCCGATGAGCTCGCCTTCTTCTGAATACACTTCGCAATCTTTAATTTCGAAGTAGTAGTATTCGTTTTCTTCTAGTTCGTCTTCTGCTAATTGATCCATCGTTACTTTTAGCATCCCTTCTTTGAAAGGCTCTACTAAATTGATGTTTTCCATTCCTTCAAACGTCACTAAAATAAAGTTCTTATGACGGCGTGATGAGGCAATTGTTACCCAAGTTGGGTGTTTGTCATCTTTTTTAAATGCGGCTAATTTTGAACCAATCGCAAAGCGCTCATCTTCAAAATCAGTTGTTGATAATATACGTAGTTCTCCGCGAATACCATGCGTATTTACAATACGTCCAACGTTAAACCATTCCATGTTTAATCCACCTCTTTTAAAGTCCTGTTGATTTCCATTCCGGTGGACGTTTTCCGTGGGCACAAGGCCAACACGACGTTGGTCATAAAAGCGTTGCCACAGGGCGTGGCTGTCTTAGCTTTTGTTCCATGCGTCTCAAGTGTCGGTGCTCCTATCGCTTTGCTTTCGTCGCAAATAGACATGTGCTGTTCCCACAGGAAGCTTCGCTCTGTAGCGAAAGGCGTTAGCCGTCAGCTACAATCGCCACCTCCATTTCAATCAACTAGCTCATTCATAAAATATTGTTGATTGAATTATCATAACAAATATGAAAAAGAAGGGTTAGCAAAATGCCACCCTCCTTTTACTAATCCAATATATCGACGTATGTCTTCTTCTGGTGGCCGCCCGCTGCTGAGTACACAATCGTACGAATTGCCTTCGCAACACGTCCTTGCTTGCCTATGACTTTCCCTCGATCCTCTGGATGAACAAAAAGCTTATAAACAACTCGACTTGAAGTTTCGTCCGTCTCAATACGTACGTCCTCAGGATAATCGACTAATGGTTTCACAATTGCTTCAATCAGCTGCTGCATAAAGCCACCTCCGAATTAATCATTGAATTATTTGCTGTATTTAGCGTTATGGAATTTTTCCATGATACCTTGTTCTGAGAACAGGTTACGTACAGTATCAGATGGTTTTGCACCATCAGCTAACCATTTAAGAGCTAACTCTTCATTGATTTCTACTGTAGCTGGTTGAGTAAGTGGGTTGTAAGTACCTACTGTTTCGATTTGACGACCGTCACGTGGTGAACGAGCGTCTGCAACTACGATACGATAGAAAGGAGATTTTTTAGCTCCCATACGTTTTAAGCGAATTTTAACTGCCATTTTAATAGCACCTCCGAATAAGTTTCACACAAGATATTATATTAGCAATGTCTTGGTTGTTTGTAAAGTGTTTTTTCTTAACACCTAAATTTTTATTTAAATAATTGGTCAAATCCTGGCATTTTCATCTTTTTCTTGCCTTTTCCTTGCGTCATACCAGTCATTTGCTTCATCATTTTTTTCATTTCTTCAAACTGTTTTAACAAACGATTGACTTCTTGAATTGTCGTCCCAGAACCAGTTGCAATACGTTTTTTACGGCTTGAAGAGATGATTTCTGGGTTTGTTTTTTCAGCAGGTGTCATTGAATAAATAATTGCTTCAATACGCCCCATTTGCTTTTCATCGACTTTGACATTGTCTAAGCCCTTCATTTTGTTGGCACCTGGAATCATTTTCAATAAATCTTCTAATGGGCCCATTTTTTTTACGGCTTGCATTTGCTCGATGAAGTCGTCGAATGTAAAGCTTTGTGTCATGAATTTTTCTTCAAGCTCTTTTGCTTTTTCCATGTCAACGTTTGCTTGTGCTTTTTCGATTAACGATAATACGTCGCCCATCCCTAAAATACGTGACGCCATACGATCAGGGTAGAATGGTTCAAGTGCGTCCATTTTTTCACCCATACCGACGAATTTAATCGGTTTTTCGGTTACAGCACGAATTGAAAGTGCCGCACCACCACGTGTATCACCATCTAATTTTGTTAAAACAACGCCTGTAATACCTACAGCTTCGTTAAAACTTTGCGCAACATTTACTGCATCTTGCCCTGTCATTGAGTCCACTACTAAGAATACTTCATCTGGCTCTTTTAGTGCGCGAATATCCTTTAACTCTTGCATTAATTGCTCATCAATGTGCAAACGACCTGCTGTATCAATTAATACAACATCATGGTGCTCTTCTTTGGCGTGTTCAATCGCTTGGCGTGCAATTTCTACCGGAGAAATATCCGTACCTAGTGCAAACACAGGTAAGTTTAATTGTTTCCCTAAAGTTTGTAGCTGTTGAACTGCAGCCGGACGATAAACGTCAGCAGCAACTAATAAAGGTTTTTTATTATATTTTTTGCGTAAAACGCTCGCTAACTTACCTGTTGTCGTCGTTTTACCGGCACCTTGTAAACCGACCATCATAATAACTGTCGGTGGACGGTTGCTGAATTTAATTGGGCTTTGTTCGCCGCCCATTAATGAAGTTAACTCATCTTGTACAATTTTAATAACTTGCTGACCAGGTGTTAATGATTTCATTACATCAACGCCGACCGCACGCTCACTAACCTTTTTAACGAATTCCTTAACTACCTTTAAGTTTACGTCCGCTTCGATTAAGGCAAATCGGACTTCACGCATCATTTCTTTTACGTCTTGTTCCGAAACTTTTCCTTTACCTTTAATCTTTTGGATCGTACCTTGGAGTCGCTCTGCTAAACCTTCAAAAGCCAACTCGTTCGCCTCCTAATCCGATTCCTTCAATTGTTCAACTAATGCTAAACGCACTTCTATAGTAGAAGCGTCATCTTGTATAGCCTCTGTTAGCTGCTTTAACACATCTTGACGTTGTTGAAATTTTTCAAAAAGCTTTAGTTTTTCTTCATATTCTTCAAGCATCGCCTCAGTACGACGAATGTTATCATAAACAGCTTGACGCGAAATATTGTAGCTTTCGGCAATTTCACCAAGTGAATTGTCATCTAAATAATAAAGCTCCATATAACTGCGCTGCTTATCTGTTAAAAGTGCTTGATAAAAGTCGAAGAGAAAGTTCATGCGTGTTGTTTTTTCAAGTAGCATCTTAATCTCTCCAATCATATTTTGTCTACCTTATCATAATCGTGATAACGCTTACTGTCAAGGTAATTCCCTTGTCTTTCATTTTGGTTGTGACAAAATTTACGAAAAAGAAAAACGAGCAACAAAATTGTTGCCCGTAAAACAATCAATTACACCTCGGCTAACTCTCGTCCAGATTTTTTTCAAGTTCACTCGAAAAAAATCTGGGACATCCGCCGGAGCATTAGGTCAACAAAAAGTTGATCACGAAGGCATTGTCACAGGACGTGACGATTTAACCTTCGTTTCCCTATTCAGCCGAAAAAAAATCTGCTGAAGCAAGTTAATCTTCTATTTCTTTCAGCTCTTTTTCTAAACCATCCGCAAATAAACCGTATACGTAACGCTCTGCATCAAACGGTTGTAGATCGTCCATTTTTTCACCAAGTCCAACAAATTTTACTGGAATGTGTAATTTGTTGCGAATAGCTAAAACGATACCACCTTTTGCCGTACCATCTAGTTTCGTTAATACGATACCTGTAACATTTGTTGCCTCTTTGAACATTTGTGCCTGTACTAGCGCGTTTTGACCTGTTGTCGCATCTAATGCTAATAATACTTCATGTGGCGCGTTTGGAATTTCGCGTGAAATGACACGGTGCACCTTTTCAAGCTCGTTCATTAAGTTGACCTTGTTTTGTAAACGTCCTGCTGTATCACAAATTAATACGTCAACGCCACGGTTTTTCGCTGCACGAACCGCATCATACATTACAGCAGCTGGGTCAGAACCTTCTGATTGAGCTATCACTTCAACACCGACACGCTCACCCCAAACTTGTAATTGGTCAATCGCACCTGCACGGAATGTATCACCCGCGGCAAGCATAACCGACTTCCCTTCTGATTTTAAACGGTGTGCCAATTTACCAATAGTCGTCGTTTTACCAACACCGTTAACACCTACAAATAAAATAACTGTTAAATCACCGTTTTGCTGCATATTCAAGTCCGTTAGGTTTTCCTCGCCAGACTCATAAATTTCAACTAATTTTTCTGAGATAATTGCTTGAATGCCGTTTGTGTCTTTAATGTTTTGACGCTGTACTTCATAGCGTAATTTATCCATTAAATCCATAACCGTTTCAAACCCTACATCTGCTTGTAACAGTAATTCTTCTAATTCTTCAAAGAAATCTTCATCTACTTTACGGTAACGCGCTACTAAATCATTAACTTTTGATGTAAACGAATTGCGGGTTTTTTCTAAACCAGCTTTGAATTTTTGTGTAATCGACCATGCAGAAGGTTTCGTCGACTCTTCTTCTACTTGTTCCTCAACGATTTCTTCTACGGTTTCAACTGTCTCATTGCCAAATAAAACTTCTTCGACAGGTTCTTTTGCTGTTGATGTTGTTTCTACTTCTTCTGCAGCAGTTTGTTCAATCTCTTTTTCAATTTCTTGAACGGGTTTCACTGCTTCTTCAATAACTTCTAGAGGAGACAGTTCGGCTACTTGTTGCTCACCAAGTTCTGGTTGCTCAACTTTTTGTTCTTCGTTACTACCTACTAATTTTTCTTTTAGTCGCTTAAAAAAGCTCATTTTTCGACACTCCCTTGCGTTACTAAATCGGGTTCTTCCTCTAGTTTTACTGATACAAGCTTCGAGACGCCCGATTCTTGCATTGTAATACCGTATAGAACGTCCGCTCCTTCCATCGTACCTTTACGGTGTGTAATAACGATGAATTGCGTCTGACTGCTAAATTTCCGTAAATAATCACTATAGCGCGCAACATTCGATTCATCAAGTGCTGCCTCTACTTCATCAAGTACACAGAACGGTACTGGACGTGTATTCAATATCGCAAACAATAAAGCAATTGCAGTTAATGCACGTTCACCACCGGATAAAAGACTTAGACTTTGCAGCTTTTTGCCTGGCGGTTGCGCAATAATTTCAATACCTGTTTCTAACATGTTATCTGGTTCTAACAGTACTAAATCAGCTGTACCGCCACCAAATAATTCGCGGAATGAAACAACAAACTGCTGACGAATCTGCTTAAATGTTTCGCTAAAGCGTTCGCTCATTTCTTCATCCATTTCACCAATAGCTTTATGCAATGTATCTTTGGCAGCAACTAAATCTTCACGCTGCTCACTTAAGAAGGAGTAGCGCTCTTGTACTCGGTCAAATTCTTCAATTGCCGACAAGTTTACCGGCCCTAATTCTTCGATTGATTGTTTTAATAGCTTCACTTTACGACGCACTTGTTCTACATCTTCAATATGGATTGCTTCATCTTGTGCAGTAATAATGTCCAGCTCATATTGCTCGAGTAATAGCTGTTGCAAGTTTGTTTTTTCGAATTCAATACGACTACGTTTTAATTCTAATGCACGAATTGCGTCGACATAGCTTTTATGTACACGTTGTACTTCTTGTAGTTGGATTTCAATTTCTGTAACTTGTTCATGCAATGAATCACGAGACTTTCGGTTTTTTTGAATCGTTTCCGTTAGTGCATCTTTTTTCACTGTCCAGTCTGTAATCGTTTGTGCTAATTCTTCAGCAGATGGGCCATTCACACCATCCTCAGATTCAATCCACTCGATTTCCTGGGAAATTTTATCAGATTGATTTTTTACTTTCGTTAAGTTTAGCTCAATGTCTGCAATTGCAGCTTGTACTTGTGTTAACTGCTCCTGTGCAACGGCTAACTCAGAACGTTGCTGCGCTAATTGTTCACGCAACACATCTTTTTGTGTTTCACTTTGTTCTTTTGCCTTCGTGAGCTCATCTACCGTTTGCTGTACTTCTTGTAATTCTTCTTGTAATTGTGCTAAACGTACTGTCGAAAGTTGCTGCTGTTCGGCTAACGTTTCTTTACGTGTTGTTACTGTCGATTGTTCAGATTCAGTTAACGTAACCGTTGTTTGTAAACTCTTTACCGTCATATCCAACTCTAATAGCTTTGAACGATGAATTTGCTCTTGTTCACGTAGTGTCTCACCTTGTAACTTCATCTCTTCTAATGTATGACGTAGCTCTGCAATTTCAGACTTCTTCGTTGAAACCTTTTGTTCAGCAGATTGAATCGTCGCTTCCATTTCAGCTAATGTTGTCACTAATTTTTCGAGCTCAGCCTTTCGTGAAAATAGGGAACTTTGTTGCTTTAATGCACCACCCGTTAACGAACCACCTGCATTGACGATATCGCCTTCTAGCGTCACCACGCGGTATTTAAAACCTAAAATACGTGCGATTTGACTCGCTCCCTCTAAATTCGCGGCTACTAGGACGTTTCCTAAAAGGTTTTCGATAATATTCGTATTTTCAGGTGCATAACTTACTAATTCGTATGCCAATGCAATATATGCGGGATGCGACTGAATATCTTGCAATTGATGAGGTTGGATTTTTCGTGAACGCATAACAGTTTTCGGTAAAAATGTCGCACGACCTGCACGCTTTTGCTTTAACCACCCTATTGCTTTTTGTGCGTGTTGCTCATTGGCGGTCACAATATGCTGTGAAGCTGCACCTAATGCCGTTTCAAGCGCTTGTGAATATTTCGACTCTACTTGAATTAGTTCCGCTACCGCCCCTTCAATTCCTTGTAACTCACCACGATCACGGGCAAGTAGTATTTCTTTTACACCATGGAAGAAGCCCGAAAAATCGGCCTCTAACTCGGCTAACGTTTCTTTACGTGCTTTTAACTGTTGATGGTGCTGATATGCTTTATATAACAACGCTTGCTTTTCATCTAAATTAGCTGTTGCTGTTTTTAGCTGCATTTGTAATACATCATAACGGCCAAGTTGTTCTTTTACTGCAAGCTCTGATTGTTCAAGTGCACGTGCTGTTGTTTGCTGTTCTACAACTACCTGTGCGAGCTCTTTTTGCATCTCAGACGAACGACCAGTCATTCGCTCTGCAGAAGCCTGCTCTTGTGAAAGTTGCTGATCAATATGCTTCAGTTCGTTTTTAACCGTTGCTTCTTCATTTAATAAGTTAATAAACGTATTTTTCGCCTGTTCAATTTCTTGTTCAATTTCAGAGGCTGTACGTGTCAATGCTTGTTCAACTTGTTTTAATGATGAACGCACTTGTTGTACTACTTTTTGCTTTTCGGTAAATTGCTTGCGTTTTTCTTGCTCTTGTCCTACTAGTTCTAAAACTGTGTCATTCGCTTGTTTATGTGACTGTTTTAATTGTTGGATTTGCTTTTCTGCATTCGAACGCTTTTCATTAAATAATGCTTTACGTCCTTCCCAACGCTCTACTTCAGCACTCGCTTCGACAAGCTGCTCTTGTGAAATGTCTAGCACTTCATCAATCGTTTTTAACTCGCTACGCATTTTACGTAAATTTGTCTCAAACTGGGACATTTTTGTTGCATGCTCTTTTTCCGAAATTGCTAACGTACCTTGCTCTACATCGAATGCTTTTAATGTTGCATCATGTGCTAGCATGTCGTGGACCATTAACGCGATGTCAAAGTCCTTCAATTCTGCCGTCATGCGAATATAGTCTTTTGCGCTAGAAGCCTGGATTTTTAACGGTTCTAGGCGAATTTCGATTTCATGTAAAATATCAAGTACACGATTTAAGTTTTCATCGGTTTCGACTAATTTATGCTCGGCTTTTTTCTTACGTAATTTATATTTTAAAACACCAGCTGCCTCTTCAAAAATACTGCGACGATCATCTGGACGGCTGTTTAAAATTTCATCAACACGCCCTTGTGAAATAATCGAAAACGCTTCTTTTCCAAGACCCGAATCCATAAACAAGTCCGTAATATCCTTCAGGCGACATTGCTGATTGTTCAGCAAATATTCGCTATCACCTGAACGATACACACGTCTTGTGACATTTATTTCTGTATATGGAATAGCGATTTGCTCATCTGTATTGTCCAAAACAAGTGTTACTTCTGCAAAATTTAATGCTTTACGTGATTCACTTCCGGCGAAGATAACATCCTCCATTTTCGCACCACGTAGACTTTTTGCAGATTGCTCACCTAAAACCCAACGAATGGCATCTGTAACATTACTTTTACCACTACCATTTGGGCCAACTACTGCAGTTACTCCAGGAACAAAATCAATGCCAATCCGTTCAGCAAATGATTTAAATCCTACTACTTCAAGTCGTTTAAGGAACATTTTATTCCCCCTCTGGCTTTGACTGCTTAAGCATAGCCATCGCACTTTGCGCAGCCTGCTGCTCAGCTTCTTTCTTCGATTTACCACGACCAAGGCCTAATTCTTGGTTGTTTAATAGTACGCGTGAAACAAAGGTTCTGTTATGCGCTGGTCCTTTTTCATCGACAATTTCATAATGTAAAAGGCCATTATTTGTTTGTTGAATGATTTCCTGCAATTGACTTTTAAAATCCATCACATGCGAAAAAGCACCGACTTCTACTTTAGGGAATACGATACGTTCTAAAAACGCGACAACGACTTCTAAACCTTGGTCTAAATAAAGGGCTCCAACAAATGATTCAAATACGTCTGCAAGTAAAGCTGGACGTTCACGACCACCTGTTAGTTCTTCGCCTTTACCTAATAAAACGAATTGGCCAAAATTTAGTTCATTGGCAAAAACGACTAACGAAGGCTCACATACGATTGACGCACGTAATTTCGTTAATTCACCTTCACTCATATTCGGGAACTTTTCAAATAAATATTTTGAAACTGATAATTCTAATACTGCGTCCCCTAAAAATTCTAAGCGTTCATTGTCCGTAAATTGTTTGCGGCGATGCTCATTCACATAAGATGAATGTGTAAAGGCTTGGTATATTAATGCCTTATTTGTGAAATGAATATTCATTTCATCTTGTACTAATTGAAATTGTGCTCTTACTTTTTCAGGGAGTACCCCAACTTTTTGGTTACTACCTTTTCTTCTTTGCATCATGGACTTTTTGCCTTCCTTCTAGTTTCTATCGTTTAGTTTACATTGTTATATACTATTGTGCAAAGGGTAGTCGCTAAAAAAACGCGTAAAACCAAGGAATTTGACAAATATGAATTTTGGCGCAATATTTTTCCCCCATTTGTTTTTAACTTTCACGCACGAAAAAAGATGTTCTGTTATATGATTCATACAACAGAACACCCTTTACGTTTATTGATTAGCTTACTTTGCTTTCGATGTATGAGATAGCATCACCAACTGTAGCGATTTTTTCTGCATCTTCATCAGAAATTTCCATATCGAACTCATCTTCTAATTCCATTACTAGTTCAACAACGTCTAATGAATCGGCACCTAAATCATCACGGAATGATGCTTCTAATTTTACTTCACTTTCGTCAACGCCTAAGCGATCAACTACTACTTTTGTTACACGTTCAATTACTGTAGACATAATGTCACCTCCCCTCAAGAGTGTGTTAAAAAGCTAAGCCATCACCATACCGCCATCGATTTGTAATGTTTGGCCAGTAATGTAATTTGCGCTATCGGATGCGAAAAACGTTACGGCTTTTGCGATATCCTCTGGCTGTCCAAGCTTCGCTAATGGAATTTGCTTTAGCATCGCTTGCTTTAAATCTTCTGGTAAACCGTCTGTCATCTCTGTTGTAATAAAGCCTGGTGCAATCGCATTGACTAAAATATTTCGCGAAGCAAGCTCTTGAGCAGTCGTTTTTGTTAAACCGATTACCCCTGCCTTTGCTGCAACGTAATTTGCCTGACCAGGGTTTCCTGCTACACCAACAATTGATGAAATATTAATAATACGACCTGCACGTTGCTTCATCATTTGACGTGTTACCGCTTTTGTACAAAGGAACACACCTTTTAAATTGGTGTTGATGACATCATCCCATTCATCATCTTTCATACGCATCAATAGATTATCGCGTGTAATGCCTGCGTTATTAACTAAAATATCAATTGAACCGTATGTTTCAAGCGCAGTTTGCATTAATTGCTGTACAGATTCACCATTTGCTACATCTGCTTGTACAGCAATTGCCTCGCCACCGTTTGCTTGAATTTCTTCTACAACTTGTTTCGCCTTTTCCACGCTACCACTGTAATTTACTACAACACGTGCACCTTGACTGGCTAATTCTAACGCAATCGCACGACCTATGCCACGTGAAGCCCCCGTTACTATTGCACATTTCCCCATTAAACCCATTGCGTCCACTCCTTTGATGCTTCAACAACTTGCGCAAAGCTTGCTTCATCATAAACACAATATGTTTGCACGTTGCGATCAATTTTCTTTACCAAACCAGATAACACTTTCCCTGGGCCACATTCAATAAATACCGTAACACCTTGCGCAATAAGCGTTTGTACATTTTGTTCCCATAGTACTGAGCTCGTTACTTGTGCGACCATTTCTTGCTGTATTTGCTCTGGTGTCGTTAACAATTGTGACGTTACATTACTCACAACTGGAATTTTCGGACTTTGAATCGATAATGTAGAAATTGATGTTGCTAAGTTGTCTGCCGCCTTTTGCATTAACGTACTATGGAATGGTCCACTTACAACTAATGGAAGCGCTCGTTTTGCGCCAGCTTCCTTCGCACGTTTACATGCCTCATCGACACCTTGTTTCGTCCCCGAAATCACAATTTGTCCTGGGCAGTTGAAGTTCGCAACTTGCACGACTTCACCAGTAGTTGATACTTGTTCACAAATGGCATTTAGCTGTTCCCCGTCCATTGCTAAAATTGCCGCCATTGCCCCTTGACCTGCTGGTACTGCCTCGTCCATATACACCCCACGTTGATGAACCGTTTGCACCGCATCTTCAAAAGATAATACTTCTGAAATAACAAATGCACTATATTCCCCCAATGAATGACCTGCCGTAAAATGCGGCTGAATCCCCGCTGCTAATAACTTATTCGCAATCATTACGCCTGTAGTTAAAAGTGCTGGCTGTGCATGATACGTCAGTGTTAATGTTTCTTGTGGACCATTCAACATATAGTCCGACAATGGTAAATTTAACACTTCGTCTGCACGAACATAATATTGGTTACTATTTTCGTCGTTTGCTACAAGTTCCGCACCCATCCCCACGGATTGCGAACCTTGCCCCGGAAAAATAAACGCAATTTTTGTCATATCTAATTCCCCTTTATGAAAAAGCCTTATTGTGATTTTGGCATTTGCTCAATTTTTTCAGTAATTGTTTCGCAAACTTTATGTTCTACCATAATTGAAGCTTGTCGAATCGCACTATAGATTGCACGTGGATTAGACGAGCCATGCGCTTTAATTACCGGTGCTTTTAAACCAAATAACGCCGCACCACCGTACTCTGTGTAATCCATTTTATCTTTTAATTGTTTTAAATCGTTTTTTACTAACGCCGCTGCGATTTTTGTTTTCGTCGTTGCAAATAATGCCTCTTTTAACATTTTAAAAATCGCGCCTGCTGTTCCTTCAAGTGTCTTCAATGTCATATTACCTGTGAAACCATCTGTCACTACGACATCCGCTACTCCATTTAATAGCTCGCGTGATTCAACATTACCTTCAAAATTGAAATCTGCCTCTTTTAATAATGTAAATGCGGATTTCGTTAATTCGTTCCCTTTTTTATCTTCGGTACCGATATTGAGTAATCCCACACGTGGTGATGCAATACCGCGCACTTGTTTGACATAAATGTCCCCCATAATTGCATATTGCAATAAGTTTTCAGGCTTAGCATCCGCATTTGCGCCTAAATCTAACATTAAGAAACCATCACCATTCATTGTTGGTAATGTTGTTGCTAAAGCTGGTCGCGATACGCCTTCAATACGCCCTACTTTAAACAAGCCACCTGCCATTAATGCACCCGTATTACCTGCTGATAAACACGCATCCGCTTTCCCCTCTGCTACCGCATCAAGCATACGTGTCATGGAAGAGTCTTTTTTACGACGAACCGCGCGTGCTGGATCATCATCTGCTTCTACAACTTCTGTACAATGTATTACATTTAAGCGGCTATGCTGCTTTAAATATGGTGCCATCTTTTGCTCGTCACCATACAAATCAATTTCTAAATTTGGAAAATCATCAAGGGCTATTAAGACACCTTCGACGATTGCTTGGGGAGCATTGTCTCCTCCCATACCATCTACTGCTAATTTCATATTGCTTCTTCACCTTTCGTGCGGTACATTTCAAATTCACCTTTAAAAACGACTTCATTATCCACTGTTGAAATAACGTCAATAAATGTACGATTTTTTTCAGTGTTTCGCCCTTTTACAATCGCTTTGGTTACAACACGATCACCTGCTTTAACAGGCTTAACAAAAGCTACATTTGATTTTACTGTTAGAGCAAGCTCATCATCTATTACTGCAACCGCTAATGAATTGGCCTGTGCAAATAAATGATGCCCTCGTGCAATGCCATTGCGTTGGAAAACATGTTCTTCTCCGACGTCAAAAATCGAGATAGCACGATTATCTAACTCTATATCAATAATTTCACCAATCACTTCATCCAGTGGTAGCGACTTTACATCATCATATTTTTTCGCAGCAACATTTTTTATACGCTCACGCAATTCCGGGATAGCTAGCTCCATGCGATCCAGACGAATCGTTTGAACACTGACACAAAATTCTGTTGCTAATTGTTCATCTGTTATGAAAGGATTGTCGGCTATTTTTTCAGTCAATAACGACTGACGCTCTTTTTTGGAACGCTTCATACGTAATTGTTACCTGCCTTTAATTTTTTATAAGATTAGTATTAGCACTTGGTACTAATATCAATATACATGGTACAAAAAAAGAACGCAACAATTTTTTGCCGCGTTCTGCATAATTCTATTATTGTTCGTAGCTTAATTGCCATAAGACGCCGAACTTATCTGTTACTTGTCCATAGCATTTACTCCAAAAAGTTTCTTGTAAAGGCATTGTTACCAAGCCGCCATCCGATAACCCTTCAAAAATCGAGCGAATATGATTTTCATCTTCTGACATATAGGCAATCGTAATATTGTCACCTACTGTTACTTGTGGTGACCCCGGGAATGTATCTGAGAACATCATTTTAATATCGCCTTCTAATTCGATTAAAGCGTGCATGACTAAATGCTTTGCTTCCTCAGGCACTGGATGCGCAGGATTTTCAGGCATCTCGCCAAATGTTAATACATTTACATTCTTCGCATTAAATAGCTTTGCATAAAGCGCCACTGCCTCTTTTGTTTCACCTTTAAATACAAAATACGGATGCATTTTTGCCATTCATTATTCCTCATTTCTTTTATAATTATTAGCCTTCTATTTTACCACAAATCCTAAATTTCTAATCTTTAATCGATACGATTTCCTTCGAGTACACCCGAAGAAACAAGTTTTCCACGTAACGGTTCGTACTCAGCATCTCGCCAAAACGCTTCATCGTACAGCATTTTAGCCGCATCTTGTCTCGCCATTTCAAGCGCTCGGTAATCATGCACTAAATCTGCCATTTTAAATTCTGGCACCCCACTTTGACGCTTACCGAAGAAATCGCCCGAGCCGCGCAACTCTAAATCTTTTTCGGCTAATCGGAAGCCGTCATTTGTTTCGGTCATGCTCATCATACGCTCTTTTCCCTCATCGGTTTTCGGATCAGCTATTAATACACAATACGACTGATGTTCACCACGTCCAACACGTCCACGTAATTGATGAAGCTGTGCTAAACCAAAGCGCTCGGCATCGTATATCGTCATAAACGTCGCATTCGGAACGTTTACACCAACTTCGACAACGGTTGTAGATACGAGTACATGAATATCACCATCACTAAAGGCGCGCATGACCGCATCTTTTTCATCTGGATGCAATTTACCGTGCATTAACCCTACTTTAAAACGACTCCCAAAGTACAACGCTAAATGTTCATACGCATCAACCGCATTTTGCACATCAAGCTTATCTGATTCTTCAATTAGTGGTGTAATGACATACGCTTGGCGCCCCGCTTCCAACTCTTGTGACATTCGCATTAACACACTATTAAGCTGTTCTTTTTTCAACCAATGTGTTTCAATTTCTTTTCGTCCAGCTGGTAGCTCATCTATAATCGATACATCCATTTCACCAAATGCCGTAATAGCAAGTGTTCGAGGAATTGGTGTTGCCGTCATAAACAAGACATCTGGATTTTCACCTTTATCTCGTAAAACACGTCGTTGCTCGACGCCAAAACGGTGTTGCTCATCGGTAATAACTAAGCCTAAATTATTAAATTCCACATCTGGCTGTATTAGTGCATGCGTCCCGATTAAAATATCGATTTCTCCAGCGGTGAGTTGTGCTAACAGTTCTCGACGTGCCTTTGCTTTTGTCGAACCAGATAATATCGCCACGTTAATGCCAATTGGTTCAAACCAAGCATGCAAGTTTTCCGCATGCTGTTCGGCTAAAATTTCAGTCGGGGCCATTAATGCCCCTTGATAGCCAGCTGTTACTGCTGCGTATAAACCAATTGCCGCTACAACCGTTTTACCAGAACCAACGTCACCTTGTAATAAGCGATTCATACGTTGCGGGACCAATAAATCTTTACATATTTCATTTACTACACGTTTTTGGGCGCCGGTTAATTCGTATGGTAATGTCTTAATAAATGTTTTTAATTTCTCTAAATCATAGCGAATTGAAATGCCCTTTTCATGTTCTTTATTTGCTTTTCGCAAAGCTTGTATGCGCAACTGAAATTCAAGCAACTCCTCGTAAACAAAACGACGTCGTGCTTGCTTTGCGTGATCGGCGTCTGTCGGGAAATGTACCCCCTCAAGCGCATCTTGTAGTGCCAATAATTGATAGCTATCACGAATCGTATACGGTAACGTTTCTGGTAATTCTTCTTTTACAGCATCAAGGGCTTGGCGCATGTATTTGCGGAAGCGCTTTTGCTGTAAACCCCCTTTTAAACTATATACAGGTTCAAAATCGATTTGCTCGGTTTTCGGTCCAAAAGTTACCGAGCTGCCAATGATTGTTTGTCGACCCCGATCCCATTTCCCTGTAATTGTAATAATCATACCTGTTGAAATTTTTTGACGTAAATAGTTTTGATTAAAAAACACTACTTTAATCAAATGTCTTCCCGCTAATGCCGTAAATTGTAAACGTGATTTATTTTTCCCTAAAAATAATGCCGTTGGTTCACTTTCTACACGCGCTTCAATAGTGACACGTTCATTATGCGGTGTTTCTGCTAAATCTTTTAATCTAAAATCTTCATGACGATATGGAAATGTCCAAATTAAATCATGTACGCTATCGATGCCGATTTTTGCTAAATGTTCTGCTGTTTCTTTTCCGATACCTTTTAACTTCGAAACCGGTTCATGAATCATCGATCGACACTTCCTTTACTTTAATGCTTGTACTTAGCATAGCACAAAATGAGTGCATATGTTCTGTTAGAAACCAAAAAATGAATGCATCCACATTTGGACACATTCAATTTCAATTTAATGACTAACAGTTCGTGATTTTAAAATATCTTTTAAATTGCCACCTTCAAAAATCGCATGTGTAATTGCTTTTCCTGTTGGCGTTGCCGCTAAACCACCACGTGCCGTTTCTTTTAAGTTCGGACTCATAGCTTGACCGATTCGATACATCGCGCCAATTACTTCGTCACATGGAATACGGCTAGTTACGCCAGCCAATGCCATATCTGCTGCCACAAGCGAATTTGACGCCCCCATCGCATTACGTTTCACACAAGGTACTTCTACAAGTCCAGCTACTGGGTCACAAACAAGTCCGAGCATGTTTTTTAGTGTAATGGCAAACGCTTCTGAACTTTGCTGTGGTGAACCACCCGCCATCTCAACAATTGCCGCTGCTGCCATTGCAGACGCGCTTCCGACCTCTGCCTGACAACCACCTTCAGCACCAGAAATCGACGCATTGTTTGCTACGATAAAGCCAAATGCACCTGAAGTGAATAAATAGCGAATCATTTGCTCACGCGTTGGGTTTAATTTATTTTTTACTGCAAATAGTGTACCTGGTACAACACCGGCAGAGCCCGCAGTTGGTGTTGCACAAATCGTCCCCATTGCCGCATTAACTTCATTCGTAGCAACCGCTTTACTAACTGCATCTAATAA
Source organism: Solibacillus daqui (assembly GCF_028747805.1). NCBI lineage: Bacteria > Bacillati > Bacillota > Bacilli > Caryophanales > Caryophanaceae > Solibacillus > Solibacillus daqui. The sequence continues at coordinate 954,687 of NZ_CP114887.1, read as the reverse complement.
TAAATCACCCGCTAGCGACTTCCCCTGCGCTATATAGTTTTGCAGTAATACTGCGTCACCACCAGTTAAGCCCGTTACGGATTGTACACCGCGAAGCCCGCGCTCAACTGCTTCTTCCATCACCGTTAAGTTACGATCCATTTGCGCAAAAATTTCATCACGCGAACGACCGCTAATTAACATTTCTTGCTCTATCATTAATTCTGAAATTAGCTTCCCTTCATTTTCAGCAAGGTCTACTAATTCTCGAACACTACGAAATAATACATCCATACGCTCACCCCTTAGTTATTAATTTTTGAAACTTTTGTTATATGTGGGATGTAAGAAATTTGTTCTATAATGCGATCATCTATATTTTGGTCAACTTCAATAACCATTAATGCCGTTAACCCTCGCTCAATGCGAGACACTTCCATATGACCAATATTGACATCGTGCATCGCTAAACAGTTCGCAACGTTGGCAATACAGCCCGCGCGATCATCATGAACTACTAAAATTGCTGGCATACCACCAGTTAATCGTAGCTTGAATCCGTTTACTTCGCTAATTTCGATTTTACCGCCACCGATTGAAATCCCTTCAACACTCATTTCGCCTGCATCATCGCCCATCAATAAACGCGCTGTGTTTGGATGTTCTTTATTTGCCGTTTCTGGAATAAATTCAAATTGTAAGCCTGCTTTTTGCGCTTCTTCAAATGCCGTTTTAATGCGCTCGTCATCTGTATCATAATCCAGCAAGCCGCCAACAATTGCAACATCTGTCCCGTGACCACGATAGGTCTCTGCAAACGAGCCATATAAATAAATTTTCACCCATTTTGGCTGACGTCCAAATAAATCGCGTGCTACACGTCCAATTCGCGCTGCACCTGCTGTATGCGACGAAGAAGGACCGATCATTACAGGACCGATAATATCAAAAACTGATGTAAATTTCATAAGTGGTCCCTCCCTTTTCTTTGATTCTTTTATTTACTACCATTGTAACCATTTTTGCTACAATAAACAAATTTCTTGTCACGAAACGAAAAGACGACTCTCGCTATTTTACGAGAGTCGAATGTTTTAAAAATCAAAATATTGATTTTCTTGAAAACAAAGATCAATTATTCTACAGATAAGATGAATGGATAAAGTGATTGCTTACCTTCCACGATTTCTACTTCTGCATCTGGATAATTTTCTTCGATAAAGCTTTGTAATTCTTCAGCTTGCTCAGCTGTTGCATCTTCACCGTAAATCAACGTTACGATTTCTGCATCTTCATCCATTAAGTTTTCTAATACTGTCTTCGCAGCATCCATCATTTCTTTTGTTGATAAAATGATTTTCCCTTCTGCTAAAGCCATGTAATCGTCTTTACGAATTTCAACGCCGTCGATTGAAGTATCACGTACAGCAAATGTTACTTGACCTGTTTTTACGTGTGCAAAGCCATTTGTCATGTTGTTTTTGTTATTTTCAACTGACTCTTCTGGGTTGAATGCTAAAATTGCCGCCATCCCTTGAGGAATCGTTTTTGTTGGTACAACCGCTGCTTCAATTTCTAATAACTCTGCCGCTTGCTCTGCAGCCATAATAATATTTTTGTTGTTCGGTAAAATTAATACGCGCTCAGCACCAATTTCTTGGACAGCTTTTACGATATCCTCTGTTGAAGGATTCATTGTTTGACCGCCTTCAATGACATAAGAAGCACCGATTGAACGTAATAAATTAGCCACACCTTCACCCATTGCAATGGTAACAACAGCATATGGTACTTTTGTTTGCGTTTTTTTAGCAGGTGCTTTTGGCGCGTCACTTACAATAGCAGAGTGTTGCTCACGCATGTTATCTACTTTGATTTTAATTAAGCTACCGTATTTTTGACCCGCAGCTAGTACAGCACCTGGAGTTTCCGAGTGAATATGTACTTTCGCAATTTCATCATCTGAAATAACTAATAATGAGTCACCCATTGGATTTAGTTCTTGGCGGAATTGTTCTTCGTCGAATGGTGCTTTGTCTTCTTCAAAGCGAACCATAATTTCTGTACAATAGCCGAACTCGATCTCCGATGTATCCATGAAGTCTTGTACACGGTGATGTTCTGCATTAATTAAATCATCTAATGAAGATTCATTTTTCTCTGGTAATGGCTCGCCCTTCATTGAGGCAAGGAAACCTTCGTATACGAATAGTAAACCTTGACCACCACTATCTACTACGCCAACTTCTTTTAGCACTGGTAAAAGATCCGGTGTACGGTTAAGTGATGCTTTTGCTTCTTTAGTGAATACTTCCATCACTGCGATCATGTCTTGTTCTGTTTCCGCAACCTCTACCGCCTTAGCAGCTGCTTCACGGGCTACTGTTAGGATTGTCCCTTCCACTGGCTTCATAACAGCTTTGTACGCTGTATCAACACCCGCTTGGAATGCTTTTGCTAAACCTAATGCGTCGATTGTTGCCTCTTTTTCGATTGCTTTGCCGAAACCACGGAATAATTGCGATAAAATAACGCCTGAGTTTCCGCGTGCCCCCATAAGTAAGCCTTTTGATAAGCTTTGCGCTACTTTCCCAATATGCTCGCTTACGTTTGCTTCCGTTTCCTTTGCACCAGATGTCATAGACAAATTCATATTTGTCCCAGTATCCCCGTCTGGTACAGGGAATACATTTAGTGAATCTACATATGCTGCGTTTTGGTATAAGTGGTGTGCGCCCATTTGTACCATTTCAGCAAATTTAATTCCGTCTAAAGACTTCATCCGATTCATTTCCTCCTCTTACACGTTCGCTACACGAACGCCTTGAACAAAAATGTTAACTGACTTAACGCTCATGCCTAATGTTTTATTTACTGTGTATTTTACTTTTGATTGTACTTGATATGCGATTTCTGAAATTTTCGTACCATAGCTTACAATAATATACATATCAATATGTAAGTCTTCACCTTCTTGGCGAATAAGTACACCTTTTGCAAAATTTTCTTTTCGTAAAATATCTGTTAAACCATCACGAATTTGATGTTTTGAAGCCATGCCCACGATTCCGTAGCACTCGATTGCCGCTCCACCAGCAATTTGTGCAATTACATCGTTGGAAATATCAATATGGCCGAATTCATTATTTAATTCAACTGACATAGTGTATGCCCCCTTGGCTCTAGTTAACTAATCTACATTGTACTATACAAAAGTCGATTATAAAAGAAAACGTTCGTATTCGTCTAGTTTGAACTTGTTTTTCTGACAAAATTCGACGAGTGCAAAGTAACAAAATCTTAGTGAGTTACCTAAATTCTCCTAAAAATTCAGTATGATTTTGCACGATTGAATTCGTTGCAGATATTTCATATAATAAGTCTCCATTGACGTTTAAGACATGCTATTAACTGCATGTACAGTCACTTCACTCTATTTTTACATCGAAAAAGTTATAAGCCATTCAGCCAAAAATAGGTGTAAAGGTTTTTTTCTTGAAAGGTTGTGCAAAATGTCTTGCACTCATTCAGGAGGTATGTTAAATTATTATGGTATGTGAAATATCGAACTGAAATATAGATTTCAGATTCAGCTGTAAGGAGGAATTTTACAATGCCAAAACAATGCGTAATTACTGGCCGTAAAGCTCGTACAGGCAACAACCGTTCACACGCTATGAACGCTTCTAAACGTACTTGGGGTGCTAACCTACAAAAAGTTCGTATCTTAGTTGACGGTAAGCCAAAACGTGTATGGGTTTCTGCTCGTGCTTTAAAATCAGGTAAAATCGAGCGCGTATAATCGCGTACGGAGCGTCAGCTTTTGCTGATGCTCTTTTTATTTTGAGATAATTTAAGACACTTATTTTATAAAGAAAATTCACTTATAGTGGGCAGAATCAATGAAATACGTCAATCAAAAAATCATCCACAATATATAAATAATACTGACCAAAATCCAGAAAAGATGAACTACAACTCGATACACTTCAAATAAGTATCACCATATAACATTGATGACAATAATCGCACCTTTAATTCCGTTACATTTAGTGCTATCAGCATTTCTAAATCTGTCCTAATTTGCCCTTGAAGTATGTGATGTATGCGAATTGGATTATAATATGTTACAAATTGTTTATAGCTGAACTGATAGTGGTAATTGTCACTAGCAAACGTCAATGTTAATTCCACATCAAATTCAACACTTTCTAAATACATAGACTTGTAAAACCGATCAAACACTAGTTCATTTAACGGTTGCAACTTTCATGTTCCCACACGCATATCACATCAAAGTATTTTTATAGCTTCCATTATGAATATTAGAAAAACGTCCCCGCTCCGCAAAAAAAAGCTACCGCCCGCATATTAGCGAACGATAGCTACCCATCATTTTTCTTTCTTGTCTCGTCGAAACAGCTTTACACAGCCTCTTGCCATCCCACTCACCCATTTTGGTAATTGAAATGTATACACCTTCATTTTACTCCTCCTAGTCTCTACTCTTTATCATTAAACATATGCCGCCAAGAAAAGATATAGACCCTTCAGAAAGTATTTCGTTACTTGTAAAGCGCGTAGTTCCTTGTTTAATGACTTCATCCGTCGTTTCGTATTTGACACCACGTAACGTAACATTTACCAGCGTTTGACCATAGGCAAAAAACGATACATACGAATAATTTCCTTTTCGTATTACATGCTGCCCCGGCATTAAAAACTGAATTTCATTATAAGGATTGACGATTTTAATAACGATATTTGGATGTTGCTGCTGTAAATGGTAGACAGAACGTAATACAGCCTCATAATGATCTAGACGGCCGCCTGTAACACCTGTCAGCCAAATTTCTGTTGGAGCATAACCCAATGCCTTTTCAAGCGCTAAATCTGTATCTGTTTCATCCTTTTCAGCCTGAAATTGTTCAATATGCTGTACCGCTTTCGAAATTCGCGCAAATTCCTCGGCAGATACCGAATCAAAATCACCGACAATGGCATTAGGAACAATTGCCTCATCCACTAAATATATGGCCCCTCGATCGACACCAATCCATATATCAGGCTTTAAAGAAAAGGCGACCTCACTTAAGGGGCCGCCTGCGCAAATAGCTACAATCACTTAATTGCTGAAAGTCCTGCTTGTTTAATTTCTTGTAAAGCTTGTGCGCGATCTTCTTTTCCGTAAATTGCTGAGCCTGCTACGAAAATCGTTGCCCCCGCTTTCGCACAAGGTACGATTGTCTCAGCATTAATACCGCCATCAATTTCAATCTCGATATTTAAGCCGCGCTCTTTAACAATTTTCGACAATGCTTCTACTTTTGGTACAACCGACTCAATGAATTTCTGCCCGCCAAAACCTGGGTTAACCGTCATAAACAATACCATATCCACATCTTCTAACACATGTTGGATTGATTCAATCGGAGTATGTGGGTTTAACACAACACCTGGTTTCACGCCAAATGAGCGAATTAATTGAATCGTGCGGTGGAGGTGTCGGCACGCTTCCACATGAACAGTAATATAATCCGCGCCCGCTTTTGCGAACTGTTCAATATACTGGTCTGGGTTTTCAATCATTAAATGCACGTCCATTGGCAATGTAGAAAGTGGACGAATCGCCTCTAAAGCAATCGCTCCAAATGAAATATTCGGTACGAAATGGCCATCCATTACGTCGATATGAATCAGTTCTGCTCCTGCTGCTTCCACTTCTTTTACTTCTTGACCTAACTTTGCAAAATCTGCTGCTAAAATCGATGGTGCAATTTTAATCATGTTTAGTACCTCGGCTTTCGATCCATTATTTCTTGTAAAAATTGTTCATAATGTTCATAGCGATATGCACGGATTTCCCCAACTTCTACCGCTTGCTTTACTGCACACTTTGGCTCCTTCATATGTAAGCAACCACGGAATTTGCAGTCCTCACTCGTACGTAAAAATTCTGGTAGGCATGCGGTTAACTCTTCTTTTTCGATTGTATCAAAATCAAACGAACTAAAGCCCGGCGTATCCGCAAGTAACCCGCCACACACTTCAATTAGCTCTACATGACGTGTTGTATGCTTCCCACGTCCTAAGCTTTTTGAAATGATGCCTGTTTTTAAATCTAAATCCGGTAAAAGTGTATTCAGTAACGTAGACTTCCCTACGCCTGATTGACCTGCTAATACCGACGTTTTATCCTTTAAAATTGGCTCTAGCTTCTCCATTAACGTCTCATCATCTTTAAATGTTTCGATAATTTCATAGCCAATTTCTTTATAATCATTAATGTAGTGCTGTAAATTGGCACGCTCATCATTATTTAATAAATCCAGTTTAGTTAAAATGATGATCGGCTGTACACGGAATGACTCCAAGACCACTAAAAAACGGTCCAATAAAATCGTATTAAAATCAGGTTCTTTCGCTGAAAACACAAGCAATGCTTGATCAACATTGGCAATTGGTGGACGAACTAAAGAGTTATGACGCTCTAAAATTTTATCAATCGATCCATCCGATTCTCCGTCATACGAATATTCAACAAAATCACCAACGAGTGGAGATTCTCCGCGATTACGGAAAATCCCACGTGCGCGACATTGAATTAATTCGCCTTCTTTTTCAACATAATAATAACCACTTAATGCTTTTCGAATTTGGGCTTGCGCCATCCAATTCCTCCTTACTAATTCCTATTGAGGCTTTCATATGGAATTGTTTTACTTTCAATGACAATATTATCACGGACAACTTGATAAGCTGCCTTATCGCCCTCAACAATCGTTAGCTGTAATAAATAGGTCGTCGATTCCGTAATCGTTATCACTTCAATCGGTTCAACCATCGTACGTGTTTTATCTTGAACGAAAATTGAGACCGTTTGCTCTGCCCCTTCTTCTAAAGGCTCATACGGAATCTCAATCGTTTTCGTATAAAGCTGTTCTTTTTTCGCTGCTGGTCCCTTTGAAATGACGACTTCAATCGTACTTCCTACTGCCACTGATTTACCTGCTTTTGGCTTTTGTTCAATTACAAGACCTACTGGCACTGTATTTGAATACCTTTCCTCGACAACGTTGATATTAAAGCCAGATGTACGTGCATATTCTTTACGGTCTGCAGCACTAAAGTTATTTAAGCTAATGACCGTTTCCATTGCTTTTCCTTTACTTACTTTCAGAACAACATTCGTTTCTTCAGCGATAATTTCAGTCCCCGGTAATGGCGATTGCTCTACAATTTCACCTTCCAGTTCATCTGAGTGAACTTCTTCAAAGTTAAAACTTTTATAGCCATCGCTAACAGGTTCTACTTGCGCTCTTTGTTTACCAACAAAATCGGGCATTTCAGATGACAATTTACCGATACTGACAACTAAATCAATTTCAGTACCCTTTACTTTTTCAAGACCTGCTTGTGGTGTTGACTCAATAATATGGCCTTTCTCAACTTCTTCGTTATTAAGCTCTTCTTGCTCTCCAACAACGAAGCCAGCTTTTTCAATTTCAGCAATGGCTTCATCTAGTGGCATATTTGTAACATCCGGAACCGCGTATTTTTTCGGTGTTAATACAACCGCGGCAGCAATCCCTACTATTACTAACATTGCGATAATCCCTACAATTATCGGCCATTTTTTCTTTTGCTTCTGTTTTACTTCCGGCTTGCTTGGTGGCGTTGGCGTTTTTTCTTTCAACTCCGTTTGCTTCGTCACATCCATAGAAGGCTTTTGTATATGCGGCTGCTCTATTTTTGGATTTTTAATAACCGGAATGAGCTTCGTTGCATCATTATCAACAGGTGGTGCAAATTTTGGTTCGTTGACACGTTGTAATGATAAACACGTATCTAATTCTGCTTCCATTTCTTCAGCATTTGCATATCGATGGTTGGCATCTTTTGAAGTTGCCTTTAATACGATATTTTCAACACTTTGTGGAATTGTTGCATCGAATTCACGCACAGAGGGTGTTTCCGATTGTAGATGCTTTAAAGCAATCGATACTGCAGATTCTCCCGAAAACGGTAATTCACCTGTTAATAATTCGTATAACACAATACCTAGCGCATATATATCAGACTTCATCGTAGCAAGCCCACCACGTGCTTGCTCCGGTGATAAGTAATGAACCGTACCAATAACGGAGTTCGTTTGTGTATAGCTTGTTGCATTTAATGATGTTGCAATTCCAAAGTCCGTTATTTTTACGTTTCCAGCTTCGTCCATTAAAATGTTTTGCGGCTTAATATCGCGATGGATAATACCATGTTCATGTGCATGTGTCATAGCTGAAGTCAGTTGCTTCATAATGTGCACACTACGCGCAGATGATAAAGGCGAAAACTCTTGTATGTATTGTTTCAATGTTTTCCCTTTAATGTACTCCATGACGATATAATGCATATCTCCATCTTCACCAACATCATAAATACTTACAATATTTGGATGTGTCAAGCTTGTTGCAGACAATGCCTCACGTTGGAAACGACGATGCAATTCTTCTTCATTTGACAAGTCATATCGCAAAATTTTAATTGCTACATCACGATTTAAAATAATGTCATGTGCTAAATACACATTCGACATACCACCGCCGCCAATTAATTGCAAAATTTTATAACGGCCGCTAATATGTTTTCCTACTAGCATTGACTACACCTCCTGCTTTGTCGTCATTAAAATAAGGGAAATATTATCTTCTCCGCCACGATCATTGGCAAATTGAACAAACTTCCTACCTTTTTCTTGAATCGAAATGTCCATTTCTACTACTTCCACCATTTCTTCAGTTGTTAGCTTGTTGCTTAAACCATCTGAGCAAATGAGTAAATGTGAATCATCTGTTAAAGTTATTTCATAAAAATCAGGTTCAATAGAAACTTCTGTGCCTAATGCTTTTAAAATGAAGTTACGTTTCGGATGGATTTTCGCCTCTTCCTCACTAATTTCTCCATTTACCAATAAAATATTTACGTATGAATGGTCACTTGTTACTAACTCTACGGATTCATTTGTAAAATGATATACGCGACTATCGCCGACATGACTAATGATACATTGCTGTTGATCAATTAATACGGCAATCATTGTCGTCCCCATCCCTTGGCAATTTTCATGCGTTAAGGAATATTGATAAATTTGCTGATTAATATGTGAAACCGCATCACGCAACCATTCTAATTGCGCTTGTTTCGTAGCTAGTTGTGAACTTTCGACTAATTCGAAAAGCTGCTGCATTCCAGTAATCGTCATTTCACTCGCTACATCGCCTGCATTATGTCCACCCATGCCGTCTGCTAAAATCGCAAGCTTAAAACGATCGGGGCGCTCAAAAAACGCTGCCCGATCTTCATTAATTGTTCGTTTTAACCCAATATCACTTTCCACTGTAAAGTTCACTATCGTCCACCTACTTTGTTTCTTGTGATCGTTCCTGTGCACGTAACTGGCCACAAGCTGCTGCGATATCCGCACCTTGCTCACGACGAATTGTTACGTTAATCCCTTGATCCTTTAACGTTTTTTCAAATGCAAAGATTTTACTACGTGATGTACGCACATAATCGCGTTCTGGTACGTAGTTGATTGGAATTAAGTTGACGTGACATTTAACATTTTTAATTAATTTTGCTAACTCTAACGCCACTTCTTCTGTATCGTTTTCACCAGACATTAAACCGTATTCAAAGGTCACACGGCGGCCAGTTTTCTTTGTGTAGTATTTTACCGCTTCCATCAGCTCTTCTAATTTATATGCTTTGGCAATCGGCATTAATTTTTGACGTGCCTCTTGGTTTGGTGCGTGTAATGATACCGCAAAGTTAATTTGCATACCTTCATCAGCAAATTGATAAATTTTAGGTACAATTCCTGACGTTGATACCGTAATATGACGCGCACCGATATTTAAACCTTTGTCGTCGTTCATAATTTTTAAGAAATTCATCATCGCGTCATAGTTATCAAATGGCTCACCGATACCCATAATTACTATAGAAGAGACACGTTCATTCGTTTCATCAAGCTGTTGCTGTACTTTGACAACTTGCTCAACGATTTCCCCTGCCATTAAGTGACGTTTAAGCCCACCTAAAGTTGAGGCACAGAACGTACAACCGATACGGCAACCTACTTGTGTTGTAACACAAATGGAATTTCCGTAATCATGACGCATTAATACGGTTTCGATTGAATAGCCATCTTGTAATTGGAATAAAAACTTAATTGTTCCGTCTTTTGATTCCTGTTTAATAATTGTTGAAAGTGTTGTTAACGCAAACTGTGCTTCTAGCTTTTCACGTAAGCCTTTTGAAAGGTTTGACATTTCTTCAAACGTTTTAACACGTTTTTCATATAACCACTCATAAATTTGGCCCGCACGGAATGCTTTTTCACCATTCGCAGTTAACCATTCCTTCATTTCATCTAGACGTAATGAATAGATAGAAGGTTTTAATTGTGGCTTTTCTTTTTTCACACGGCGTACAGGTTGGTCTGCTGCTTCTTCGACTAAATCCTGAATTCGTTCATCAAATTGTTTTAACTGTTCTTGCTCCATTAGTTTAATTGGACGCTCCTTTTTTTACGAATGCAGCAACAAAAAATCCGTCACTGCCAATATCTTGAGGGAATACTTGTAGCATCCCGTCTTGTTGTTTCGCATCTAGTTGTGCTGGTAAATTTTCTAAAGACACTGCCTGCATATCAGGATGTGCCTGTAAGAAGGCTTGTACCGTACCTTCATTTTCGCGACGATCGACTGTACAAGTTGAGTACACTAATCGTCCACCGTCTTTTAAAAGTTGAACGGCATTATCTAAAATCGCTAATTGGATTGTTTGTAAACTTTCTAAATCCTCTTCGCGCTTCGTATATTTAATGTCTGGCTTACGGCGCATAACACCCAAGCCTGAGCATGGTGCATCGACTAAAATCGCATCATAGCCTTCCTTTTGTAAAAAGTTCGCCGCTTTTCGCCCATCAAGTGGTGCGGTTTCAACAATGTTTAACCCTAAGCGTGCCAGATTTTCTTCGATTAAATCTAGTTTCTTCGGATGTAAATCGGTCGCTAAAATCGAGCCTTCGTTGTTCATAATTTCCGCTAAATGCGTTGTTTTTCCACCTGGTGCTGCACACATATCAAGAACTTTCATACCTGGCTGTGGATTTAGCACTGTAGCTGGTAACATCGAGCTTTCATCTTGAATCGTAATTAAACCATTACGGAATGCACCTGTACGTGCTGCTTGACCACTTTCAATATATAAACACTGTGGCATAAATTCGCTACGACGTGCTTTAATGCCTTCACGCTCCAGCGTAGTTAATACTTGGTCTACCGTTGCTTTTGTTGTATTAACACGCACCGTTTGTAATGGTGCAATATTGTTTTCTAGTAGCATTTCACGTGTATGTTCATAGCCATAGCTTTCTACCCAACGATCAACTAACCATTGCGGATGGCTCGTTTCGATGGCTAAACGCTCATTGGCATTATCGATTAGATCTGTCGAACGCACACCTTCTCGTAAAATCGAACGTAAAATACCGTTGACCATTGACGCAATTCCTTTATGACCACGTCGTTTTGCGATTTCTACCGCTTCATTTACTGCGGCGTGTGCTGGAACACGTGTTAAATAATGCATTTGGTATAGTGACATGCGTAGTAACCAACGTACCCAAATATCCACTTTACCACGAATAAACGGCTCTAAATAATAATCAAGTGTATACTTATGTTGTAACGTTCCATACGTTAATTCTGTCAATAATCCACGGTCTTTGGCGTCAATTTTATATTTTTCAATCGTTTGGTGTAATAGTAAATTGCTGTACGCTTGGCTTTTATCGACCGTGAGTAGTATCGTTAATGCCGCATCACGTACATTTCCATCCCAAATGACTTGCTTTTTCTTACTCATTGAAAACGGTCCCCAATCTGTAATTTCGAGCCCGTACCACGTAAATATTCTTCTACTGTCATACGTTTTTTACCTGCTGGCTGTACATCGTATAATGCTAATGTTGAGCCGTCGCCTGTTGCTACTTCGAAATATTCTTTTGCAATTTTCACCACTTCACCCGGTATAGCATTTGCCTGAGTTTCGCCTGGCTTTGCCCACCAAATTTTGAAGTTTGCATCCTCGAATGTTGTATAAGCAACTGGCCATGGATGTAATCCGCGCACTTGATTATATAATGTGCGTGCATCTTTGTTCCAATCAATTAGCTCCTGCTCGCGACTAATATTACTTGCATATGTTACGGATGCCTCATCCTGAACCGTGCGCTCATTTGTACCATCAATAATTGACGGCAATGTGTCCTTTAATAACTCACGGCCAACATCACTTAATTTGTCGAACATACCACCTGTGTGGTCTGTATCTTCAATCGCAATGGCGCGCTGTGAAATAATGTCGCCAGCATCTAACTTTTCTGCCATATACATAATGGTTACACCTGTTTTTGTTTGACCATCGATAATCGCTTGGTGAATTGGTGCACCACCACGATAAGCCGGTAATAAAGAAGCATGTACATTTATGCAACCTAAGCGTGGTGCATCAAGTAATTCTTTCGGTAAAATTTGACCGAATGCCGCCGTTACTACCAAATCGGGATTTAACGCAAGTATTTGCTGTAATTCCTCCGAGCCTCGTAATTTTTCAGGCTGAATAACTGGTAAACCTAATGCTAACGCTTCTTCCTTTACTGGAGGTGGAGTTAACACTTTTTTACGTCCTACTGGGCGGTCAGGCTGTGTAACAACAGCTAATACATCATGACCTTCCTCATGCAGCATGCGTAAAATCGGCGCTGAGAACGCTGGAGTTCCCATGAAAACGATTTTTGTCATCAATTATTCCTCCTCAGCGTCAGCGTATAGCTCTTCTAACTCTTCTTCTGTTAATACACGTGTCATTTTAGAATCAAACAATACGCCATCTAAATGATCGATTTCATGTAAAATACAACGCGCTTCGAAATCTTCTGCTTCTAATTCGTAAATACGTCCTTCACGGTCAGCCGCTTCGATTTTCACATAAGTCGGGCGTTTTACCATTCCAAATAAATCAGGGAAGCTTAAACAACCCTCTACATCTTCTTCTTCTCCACGAGTTTCAATGACAACTGGGTTAATCATTTCTAAAATGTCTTCACCTAGCTCAACAATTGCAACGCGTAAGCTAACGTTAATTTGTGGTGCTGCAATACCAACGCCGTCATGCTCAACCATCGTTTCATATAAATCATCTAATAATTCAATGATTGCTTCATCAATTACTTCTACTTCTTTTGTTTGTGTGTTTAATACATCTGCCGGATTTTTAATAACTTCTTTAATTGCCATAACCTTTTACCTCTTTCTATATGCATTAGATCATCTGAGGATCTAAATCAACCGTTAACACAATGCCCTTTTTAATCCATTCTGAACGATACAACTTTATGAGCTGTAATAACGTAGGAATTAAATTAGGTTCTATTTTATATTTTATCAAACATTGATAACGATATCTATTTTGGAGACGAGCGATACTTGCTGTCGTTGGTCCAATGACTGAAACTTGAAACGATAAATTTGAGCGTAAATACTCAGCAACACGGCCCGCATACTCTGCTGCCATCACAACATCCTCATGCGAAACTTGCACAAGTGCTAAAAAGTAATACGGTGGATAGCCCGCCATATGACGCACTTGCATTTCTTGCTCATAAAACGGCGTGTACAGTTGTTCTTTTGATAATTCAATAGCATAATGCTCCGGCGTATACGTTTGAATAAATACTTCCCCAGGCTTTTCATGGCGCCCTGCACGTCCACTTACTTGCGTCATCAGTTGAAATGTCTTTTCTGCTGCACGATAATCAGGTAAATGCAAGCTTGTATCGGCACTTAACACACCAACTAATGTAATATTCGGAAAATCTAGTCCTTTAGCAATCATTTGGGTGCCAAGTAAAATGTCTGCCTCCCCACGTCCAAACGCATCGAGCATTTTTTCATGCGAGCCTTTTTGCTTAGTCGTATCTACGTCCATACGTAGTACTTGCGCCTGTGGAAAAAGCTTAAAAATTTCTTCCTCCACTTTTTGCGTACCTGTTCCAAAATAGCGAATGTTTTCACTTTGACATTCAGGGCATGTTTGTGGGATGTATTCCTCATGTCCACAATAATGACATTTTAGCTTTTCTTGATAGCGATGGTACGTTAGTGAAATATCGCAGTTTGGACATTGCACGCTCGTTCCACAATCTCGGCAAAGTATAAAAGAAGAATAGCCACGGCGGTTTAAAAACAATACTGTTTGCTCACCGCGTTCAAGTCTTTCCCTTAACGCTTCCGTTAACGGTTCCGAAAACATCGAACGATTGCCCGCTTGTAATTGCTCACGCATATCGACAATGTGAACAGTTGGTAATGCTTGTTTCTTCGCACGATTTTGCAGTGTTAATAGTGTATACACACCTTTTTTGGCACGTGCAAATGATTCTAATGCAGGTGTTGCACTCCCTAATATGACTGGACAATTGTAATAATTCCCGCGCCAAATCGCAACATCTCGAGCATGATAGCGAGGAGAATCTTCTTGTTTATATGTGGATTCATGCTCTTCATCTAAAATGATAAGCCCTAAATTTTTAAACGGTGCAAAAATCGCTGAACGAGCACCGACTACAACTTTTACTTTTCCTTGCTGTACTTTGCGCCATTCATCGTATTTTTCACCAACCGACAACCCACTATGCATTACTGCAACTTCATCACCAAATCGCGACTTAAAGCGCTCGGTCATTTGCGGTGTTAATGAAATTTCAGGCACAAGTACTATCGCTTCTTTACCTTCTGCAATTGCACGCTGAATCGCTTGTAAATAAATTTCGGTTTTCCCACTACCCGTAACCCCATGCAGTAAAAAGGTTTCTTGACGCACATCATCCATTGCCTGTTTAATATTCGACAATGCTTCGTGCTGCTCATCTGTTAATTGTAAAAAGTCTGAGTGAACAATCTCTTTCTTATATGGATCGCGATACACTTCTTCTTGAATATAAGTAGCTGCACCCTTTTCAATTACGCCCTTTAACACTGCAGTCGATACATTTACCGTTTCACAAATCACATTTGGCATTAAAATGGCGCCAGCATAAGGCTTCATCCATTCGATGAGCGCGAGTTGTTTCGCTGAACGCTTGCCGATTTGTTGTTGAATAATTTCTAACTGTTCAATGGCAGCAATTTGCACTTTACGTACTTGCTTTATTTGCCCTTTTTGCTTTACTTCGTTTTCAATCACGACAATTCCGTCATTTACCGCACGTTTTAAAGGCTTTAATAAATCAGCCTTTTCTAGTTGTGTAATATTTACCTTTGTTGTTTTTTCAAAATACAGCTGTAATTGTGGCACTAATTGTGTGACCTCACCTTGTAATAGCGCATATTTTTCATAATTCGCGCGTAACGCACCTGGTAGCATCACTTGTAAGGCATCAATTTCATAGCAAATTGTTTGATGCTTTAGCCATTTAGCTAGCTCAAGCATTTCAAGGGTTAAAATTGATTCAATGTCCAGCACTTGTGCTACTGCCTTCATTTTTTCAACAGGCACATCCGATTGCTCCGAAATACCGACAACAAAACCGAGCACATTTCGCGGTCCAAATGGTACTTTCACACGACAACCAATATCGATCAATTCTTCCCACTCTGTTGTAATAATGTAATCAAACGGACGATCTACCGGATAAGCCGATACATCGACAATGACTTGCGCAAACTTCATTGCCCATCACTTCGTTGCTCAGTAAAATGCTTCACAACAAGTGCAGTAATTTTTTCAGGCTCCTCTAAGCGCCCTTTTCCAATATAACCACATGCTAAAAACCCTTCAGACGGTTCGATAAAACGAATACCATCTTCATGCAGTTGTTGAATATTTCGTAATACTGCTGGATGCTCGTACATATGCACATTCATAGCAGGCGCCACCCAAACAGGTGCAGTTGTCGCAAGCAATGTCGTTGTTACCATATCATCTGCCATCCCGTGTGCCATTTTTGCAATCATATTGGCTGTCGCAGGTGCTACAATAATTAAATCCGCCCAATCGGCTAAATCAATATGTGCAATAACATTAGAGTCTTTTTCATCGAACGTATCAAAAAACACATCATTTTTTGACATCACTTGAAAGCTTAGCGGCGTCACGAATTTCCTGGCCGAAGCTGTCATAATCACCTTTACGTTCATTCCAGCCTGCGATAACTTACTAACGAGTGCCACTGCTTTATATACGGCAATGCCGCCTGAAACACACAATAATATATTGTTTTTTTTCATCATCATAACCGCCTTTTCAAAGGATAAGCTCCCTAAGAAAGATTCTAAGGGAGCTCCAACTCAACACATATTTTTACTGTAATTAATTATCAGCCGGCTTTGAACCCCACTTATAGAAGAAGGGGACTTCTGTACCTGTCACTTTACTTATGGTACAAAAGAAATTTGCTGAAACAAGTTAGATTTCGTCTTCGTAAACTGTTGAAGCGTCTTGCTGAACTTTGCGTAATTTGCCAGAAGCAACTTCTTCTAACGCTTTACCTACTGGCTTATACGAAACGTATTTGTCTAACTGTTCGCCGCCTTCTTCTTGCATTTGACGTGCACGTTTTGATGCTAAGCTCACTAAAGAGTACTTAGAATCGATTTGTTTTTTTAATTTATCTACTGATGGGTATAACATTGTTTTTATTCTCCTCTCAACATTGACAAGTAGCGTTTTTCTACACGTTCACGACGGCAGTGTTCCGCTACTATGATTGCATTTATTTTATCACATGCATTCTGAACTTGGTCATTTTCGACAACATAATCGTAAAGTGACATCATTTCAACTTCTTCACGAGCAGTTGCAATACGTTGTGCGATTACGTCTTCTGTTTCTGTGCCGCGACCAACTAAACGTTGCTCTAGCTCGGTAATGCTTGGTGGTGCTAAAAAAATAAACAACGCATCTGGCGCCTTTTCACGAATTTGAGCTGCTCCTTGCACTTCGATTTCTAAAAATACATCACGGCCAGCATCTAATGTTTCTTGAACATAAGCAAGCGGCGTACCATAGTAGTTTCCTACAAATTGTGCGTGCTCTAGCAAGCCTCCCTGTTTAATTAGCGCCTCAAATTCCTCACGTGTTCTAAAGAAATAGTCTACACCATCTACTTCACCTTCGCGAGGATTACGCGTTGTCATCGAAATCGAATATTCGTAATTTGTGTCAGGCTGAGAAAAGAGCTCTTTTCGAACTGTTCCCTTACCAACGCCTGATGGACCAGATAGAACAATTAATAATCCACGGTGTTTATTCATATGTAACTCCTTTTGTTATTCAATATTTTGAACTTGTTCTCGCATTTTTTCTAAAATTGTTTTTGCTTGCACTACTGCCGCAGAACAAATCGTCGACTGATTTTTTGAACCAATGGTGTTAATTTCACGATTCATTTCTTGCATGATGAAGTCTAATTTACGACCAATTGCATTTTGCTCAGTTAATGTCTCTACTAATTGACCAAAATGACTCTCTAGACGATCCAGTTCTTCGGTAATATCAATACGCTCCGCAAAAATCGCCACTTCTGTTAATAAGCGATCTTCTATTACTTGTCCACTTGCAATATCTTGTAAACGATTCACTAAACGTTCACGATACTTGTCAACAGCCACTGGTGCATGCGTCCGAATTTGTGCAATTTCTGTTTCAAGCTCAGCTTTATATTGCAGCATAACTTGCTGTAATTGCCCGCCCTCACGCTCACGCATCGCAAGTAAATTGGCAATAGCTTCTGTTAATGCTATGTGCACTGCTTCTAAAATTTGCGTTTGTTCAAGTTCCATTTTTTCAATTTGTAGCACTTGCTCAAGACTGACGATTTCTTGCATTGTCCATTTTTCTTCCATTACAACGGACTGTGCAAGCTCCTCTTTTGCTCGTAAAAATGCATTAAGTAGCGGCCAATTTATTTGAATTGTCTGCTCGGCATCCTTTAGTTCTTTAAGAAAAATGATAACATCTATTTTCCCACGAGAAACTGCATCCGACAACATTTTTTTTGCAAGAACTTCTGCTTCCATCCATTCTCTTGGAAACTTTGTGTTCAATTCTAAAAAACGATGATTCACAGCACGAATTTCAACCGTAAGTTGAAATTTTTTCGTTGTTGTGACCCCCCTGCCGAAACCGGTCATACTACGTACCAAGGTTCGTCACATCCTTCTTTGCATATTGAAACAATTATAGCATATGTTCTACCACTTTTCGTTACCGATTTATATATCATCCTCATAACGAGCATTTTCCAAAACAAAATTTAGAAAATAGTGCATTACTCTAATATAGTCCGTTCTGCTACGTTACGGGGGACGCTTTTCTGGGGGCGTGGCTACAACTAACTCAATTGTGCCTTACGGTGGCACAATTGAGTGGATTTTCCGCACACGCTTAATCCCCTAGAAGTCGCCCCCTTCACTTCGCGCCACTCTATTATTAAAATGAAATTGGTTTCTATTACAAAGATTTTGAAAAAAGTGTGCTGAATTGAATCTTGTTACTGAATCAAAGTAAAATTAGCTAAAGAATGGTTTTGTTTTGACACAATAAAACTAGTCAATTTTAATGTTATAATATCCGATTGTACTACTAACTACAGCATTATCGTTAAAAAATGGTATGATAAATGCACAATGAATTTATGGAAACGAAAGAGGAATATACAATGGCATTTGACGGATTATTTACCCGTTCGATGAGCAAAGAATTACAAACGCTCACATCTGGACGCATTACTAAAATTTATCAACCAAACGCGCTTGAAGTAGTTTTACAAATACGCGCTGCCGGTGCAAACACAAAACTTTTATTTTCGATTCATCCTTCGTATTCCCGCGTACATACGACACAACAATCAATCGAAAACCCAGCAGACCCACCAATGTTCTGTATGCTGCTACGCAAGCATATAGAGGGAGGGTTTATTTCAGACATTACACAGCAAGGCTTCGAACGTGTCATTACATTTGATATCGACAGCAAAAACGAAATTGGTGATTCGGTAAAACGTAAACTTGTAATCGAAATTATGGGGCGCCATAGTAATTTACTATTAATCGATGCCGAGAATAATAAAATTATCGATAGTTTAAAGCACTTACCTCCATCCGTAAATAGCTATCGTACAGTGTTACCTGGCCAGACTTACATCGAGCCACCAAAGCAAGATAAATTATCTCTGACAAGTTTATCCGATGAAGAACTAAAACAAACATTCGCACAAAATCTAGTAGCAAAAGAGCTGATTGAAAAATTCGCTGGCTTTTCACCATTGCATGCCAATGAATTATTACATCGTTTAACAATGAAAGAGCCCGTGACAGCTACGCGCCAATTTATGAACGAAATTGTAACAACCGCTTGTCCAACATACGTGGAGCAAGACGGGAAAAGTTATTTCTCGCCAACAAATTTAACACATCTAAATGGTACAGAAACACAGTATGATACACTTGGCGAGCTGTTAGACCGTGTCTTTTTCGCACGTGCAGAGCGCGATCGCGTAAAGCAACAAGCGGGCGATTTAGAACGCTGGTTACAAAATGAATTGAACAAACTAAAACTGAAACAAAAAAAGCTACAAAAAGATTTAGAACGTGCACAAAATTTAGAGCAATTCCAACTGTACGGAGAACTATTAATGGCTAACCTGTACAATTTTGCAAAAGGCGCGGAATATGTAGACGTTGAAAATTACTACAGTGAAACCGCCGAAAAAGTACGTATTCCCATTAGCCCGCGCAAAACGCCGATTGAAAACGCGCAAAGCTATTACACAAAATACAATAAAGCAAAAACAGCGCTTGTCATGATTGAAGAGCAACAGGAAAAAACAACAGATGACATTTACTATTTAGAAATGTTAGCCCAGCAAGTACAACAAGCATCCCCTGCAGATATTGAAGAAATTCGTGAAGAACTAGCAGAGCAAGGGCTACTGCGTTTACGCCATGCGAAACGCAAAAAGAAACCGACAAAACCCGAGCCAGAGAAATTCATTTCTTCTACAGGTACACTTATTTCTGTCGGTAAAAATAATAAGCAAAATGATTATTTAACATTCAAAATTGGCAAGCGTAACGAAATTTGGTTACACACAAAAGATATCCCTGGCTCACACGTTGTCATCCATTCAGAACATCCAGATGAGACAACATTAAAAGAAGCGGCAATGTTAAGTGCGTACTTCAGTAAGGCTCGTGAATCGGCCTCTGTACCAGTAGACTATACAGAAATTCGACATGTGAAAAAGCCTAATGGTTCGAAACCTGGCTTTGTCATTTATTTCGAGCAAAAAACACTCTTCGTCACACC
This sequence comes from Solibacillus daqui, assembly GCF_028747805.1. NCBI lineage: Bacteria > Bacillati > Bacillota > Bacilli > Caryophanales > Caryophanaceae > Solibacillus > Solibacillus daqui. The sequence goes on along the minus strand of NZ_CP114887.1, from coordinate 934,278 downwards.
GGATGAAGCCGTTGTTATGCAGCTAAAAAAATAAACACTAAAAGCGCACTCTAGTAGGTTTTTAGAGTGCGCTTTTATATTATTGCTTCATCGTTTTATTTTTTTGGTAACTCACATGCCAAGACAACGCTTTTTCTAAATCATGTGGTGTATGTGCGTTACCTGTTTTTTCAACTGCACCGTTGTAATAATCCCACATTGCCTCTTTAAAGTCAGGATGTACGCAGTTTTCAATAATCGCTTTTACACGCTCTTTTGGCGCCATTCCGCGTAAATCGGCAATACCTTGCTCTGTTGCAATTACATCAACATCATGCTCCGTATGGTCATGGTGCGCAACCATTGGCACGATTGACGAAATGTCTCCACCTTTCGCATATGATTTCGTTACGAAAATTCCTAAGCGTGCATTACGCGTAAAGTCTCCTGAACCACCTAAACCGTTCATCATATGTGTCCCGTTTACATGTGTTGAGTTCACGTTTCCGTAAATATCTGCCTCAAGCGCTGTATTAATTGCAATAATTCCGATTCGACGGATTACTTCGGGATGGTTGGAAATTTCTTGCGGACGCAATACTAATCGATCCTTGTACTGTCCGATATCGCCATATACTTTATTGCCACATTCTTCGCTTAACGTAATTGACGTACCTGAAGCTATTTTTACTTTGTTCGCATCAAGTAAATTGAATACCGCATCTTGTAAAACTTCTGAATAAATTTCTAGCTCATCAAATTCAGAATTTAAAAAGCCATTTAATACCGCATTCGCTACCGAACCAACTCCTGATTGTAATGGCAATAAGTTTTTCGGTAAGCGCCCTGCAGTAATTTCATCACGTAAAAACGTTAATAAGTGCTGCGCAATTTGCTCTGTTTCTTCGTCAGGCTGCACAATTAATGACGGTGCATCCTTAATCGTTGAATGGACAATACCTTTAATTTTACTAATATCTACTGGGATTCCAGTTGTACCGATACGATCACTTGCTGTTAGTAGTGGAATCGGATCACGGTCGCCCTGTGGTCCTGGTAAATAAATATCATGAATACCTTCTAGATTTGGCTGTTCTGGATTTAATTCAATAATAATTTCCTTCGCCATTTGTATAATAATTGGTGAATTTCCGATTGATGTTGTCGGAATAATCATACCATCCTCTGTAATTGCAGTTGCTTCAATAATTGCAAAGTCAATTGGTCCGATAATCCCTTGGCGAATTAACTCTGCGTTATGTGATAAGTGCATATCTGAATATAAAACTTGTCCTGTATTAATCAGTTTACGAATTGCTGGGTCCCCTTGATATGGTGCACGTTTACGAATGATACCTGCTTCAGCCATTAATTGATCCACTTCAGGACCTAATGATGCGCCTGTGTAAATATCGATTTGGAATTTTTCATTTTTCGCTCGTTCAACTAGCGCTAATGGTACTGTTTTTGCATCCCCTGCGCGTGTAAAGCCACTCATACCAACAACCATACCATCTTGAATCCATGAAGCTGCTGTTTCAGCAGATACGACTTTACCCTCAAGTGCGCTGTGACGAATTCTTGCATTTAAAGTTGCATCCATTTCTTTTCCTCCTCTTTTTTATTCCCTTTGTAGTGTCAGCTCCGAAATTAGAGCAACGTCGCTAAAACAAAAATAATTATATGTATCCATCATTTTTGCCGACATATTAAATTTCTACATAAAATAGAAAAATCCTCCCTAAAATACCAAATTCCGTATAATAGCCTTTCGAGAAAATATTTAATTTTCGTGTTAATAAAAGGTTTGCACACATTAAATCGTTTGATTAAACTGATGTATAACCTACATATTTCGAGTTTTAAATTGATTAAGCAAAATCTTTTTTGTACCATAAGTAAAGCGACAGGTACAGAAGACCCCTACTTCTATAAGTGAGGGATAATCCACTAAAATGGAACAAGTTAACGATGTAAATCATTTTCTGAATAAGCCCTTTTATATTAAAAAAACCACCTAGGATAATCCCTAGGCGGTTTCTTAATTGACCAATTATTTAATTGGCTCTTCTGCTGTTAACTCAACTTCATGCCATTGCGTAAGGTTAGCGTACGAAGAGTCAAAGTTTTTAACACGCTTGTTGACTGGTAAGATTTCTGTACGGAAGTATGTTGGAACTGTTGTAGCTTGTTCGAACATATACTCTTCCCATGCACGGAATGCATCCGCACGTACAGCTGGATCAATCGCCTCTTTAGAGTCGATAGCAACTAATAAACTTTCTAATTCAGGTGTTACATAGCGGCTGTAGTTGAATGCAGATGCTTCACCATATAAGCCAAGTGGAGATGGGTTTGTACCAGTACCCCAAGCAGCCATGAACATATCGATTTCAGCATCGTCAGCTTTTACTTTATCATAGAAGCTGTTGAACTCAATTAAACGACCAGTTGTTAACTGTACATCTAAACCTACATCTTTCCAGTTTTGACGGTAGTATTCTACGATTGCTTCGTCAGTATCTGAACCAGACATACCCGCCATGCGGATTGCAAATTTCTCACCTTTAGCGTCTTCACGAATTCCATCGCCATCAACGTCTTTATAGCCAGCTTCATCTAATAAAGCTTTTGCTTTTTCTGGATCATAGTTGTATCCAGTTAACGTATTGTCATGGAATGTAGAGAATGCTGGTGGAATTAAAGAAGTTGCACGAGAACGTAAGCCTTGGTAGAAGCGCTCAGTTACCGATTCAACGTCCATAGCATAAGCGATTGCTTGACGTAATTGCTTATTATTCATTTTTGCATTTTCGTCCGTTACGTTTTTGTTAGCAGTTGAATCCCATTTACCTAGTTTGAATCCTAAGTAAGAGTATGCTAATTCAGGACGAGCTAAAATTGAAATATTTTCTAAATCTTTAATACCGTCATACTGAGTTGTTGCGTAAGAAGATACCATATCATATTGACCTGTACGTAATGCTTCACCAATTGAAGTAGAAGGCACTACTTGTAATACAATTTTATCTAATTTCGGAGCGCCTTGCCAGTAGTGTTCATTTGCAACATACTGTACAGACTCACCGTCTACTAATTTATCAAGTTTGAATGGTCCTAAAGTTACAGGAGATTTACGAACCGCTTCAGAAGAAACTAAATCCTTAACAGGAATATCTTTCAATTGGTGTTTAGGTGCTGCATAGCCCCATAAACCGTCACCACCAGAATAGATTGCTGGAGACACTTTTGTCATAGAGATTTCTACAGTTTTATCATCGATTTTTTTGATACCAGAAATTGTATCTGCTGTACCTGCTTTATATTCAGCAGCACCGATGATGTTTTGGAAGTCGCCGTCATAACGGATACCCGTATAATCAGGGTGACCAATGATTTCATAAGAATAAATGATATCATCAGCAGTTAATGGCGTACCATCTGACCACTTAACATCATGTTGGATTGTTACTGTAACTTTGTTGTTATCAGCATCAACGCCTAATTTCGCGATACCTTTATCTGTGATTAAGAAGTCACCATCAGTATCGAAAATTGAGTTCGTCATGAAATCCATTACATCTGCATCATATGCATTTTCATATAGTTCCCAAGACATAATACCTGAGAATGGAGAATCTGATACTAAAGCGAATTTTAATGTACCGCCATCGATAGCGTCCCCTTCGTGTTCAACACTCATTGGTAATGTTGGCGTCTCTGCAGTAGAAGCACCTTCATCTTTTGGTTTTTCTTCAGTAGTTGGTTCAGTGCTGTCTCCTGCTGGTTTTTCAGTCGATGTTTCTTTGTCGTCACCATTACATGCAGCAAGTGCTAAAGCAGATGCAAATACAGTTGTAAGCATTAAGCCTTTCTTTTTCATCATTCGTTTTTTCCTCCCTTTTTTTATCCTAAACGTTGTTTTGCGTCAGCTGCGCGTCGTAACGCTTGACCGACATAATTTATACCAAGCATCATCACTAATATTAAGATCGATGCAGGTAACCATACCCACCATTTACTCGATAATATAATCGGGTTCATGGCATAACTTACTAAAGTTCCTAAACTTGGTGTTGACGGTGGTAAACCGAAACCTAAGAATGAAAGACCCGTTTCAATCCCTACGTTACCCGCGAAGCTAAGTGTAACTTCCACGATTAATAGAGAACTTAAGTTTGGTAATAGCCCTTTAAACATAATCGCGAAATCACTTGTACCCATTGTTTTAGAGGCACTAATATAGTCGCGACGTGCTTCCGAAAGCGCTTTTGAACGCACAAGTCGAGCCGTCCCCATCCATTGAAATGCTGCGATAATCAGGATTAAATCCAAAATTCCATATGATGGAATGATTGTTACAACTACGATGATGATCATTGTAGTTGGTAAAGTGATGAAGAAATCAATAATACGCATAAAGAAATTATCGATAAATCCACCGTAGTAACCCATGATAATACCAAGAGCAATACCTACAAAGTTTGCTATAATTGTAATGGCCACTGCAATTAATATAGAGTTTTTTGCACCAATGATTAACTGACCGAACATATCTCGTCCAGCCTCATCAGCTCCCAGAACATAGCCACGAACACCCGGTTCAGTGAAGCGCTCTAATAATTGAATTTTCATTACAGCCGCTTGATCGATAACAACCGATAATACTAATACTGCCACCATTAATAGTATGATGAATATTAATGAGCCTAGTGCTAATTTATCTTTTTTAAACTCTCGCAGAATAACTTGAATTCCCGTTGGCGGAGAGCTTTGAGATTCTAATTTTGCTACTGTTTGTTCATTTTTGTTTTCCATGATTAAAATCACCTCTCCTTAGTCATTATTAATTGATTAGTCTATGCGAATACGCGGATCGACAATACTTAAAATAATATCGGATAATAGACTACCTAATAATGCTAAGAAGCCATATAACATTACTAATGCTGTAATAACACTATAGTCACGACCAGAAATTGATTCGATAAATAATTTACCCATTCCAGGATATGCGAATACTGTTTCAATAAAGATTGATCCACCAAGTAATCCTGTAATTGTAAATCCTAAAAAAGCTGCAATCGGTAATAATGAGTTACGGAAGATGTGACGTGAATACACTTTCTTCATTGGAATCCCTTTACTACGCGCTGTTTTTACGTAATCCATCGTTTTCGCATCGATAATTTCAGTACGTAAATATTGAATAACACCTGTCGTACCTAATAATGCGTAAGTTCCAGCCGGCAATATTAAATGATAGAATTTATTCCAATAATATTCCCAGGTTCCTGCATCTAGCCCAATATCAACCGTTCCATTTGTTGGGAACCACATTAAACGATAACCAAAAACATAAACAAAGATTAATGATAATACGAACGTTGGAATCGCATATGAGATAAAGCTGTATAGTACGATTGTTTTATCTAAGAACGATTCTTGGTAACGTCCTGCTAATACGCCAAGTGGAATTGCTAATGCATATAAGAAAATCACACTAAGCAAAGATAGTAAAAACGTATTCATCGCACGGTCACCGATAATATCTGCAACCGGCTTTTTAAATGTATAAGACTGACCGAAGTCACCTTGTGCTGCGTTTGTAATCCAGTTGTAGTATTGTATATACCACGGATCATAGAAACCTGCTTTAATTCGTAATTCTTCAATTACGTTCGGGTCAGTTTCCGGTGTAATTAAACCTGTAAATGGATCCCCAGGCATTTGCTTCGCTAATATGAAGATTAGGAGGCTTAAAATAAATAGCTGCGGAATCATAATTAACGTACGTCGAACGATTGTTTTCCACATACTAAGCACGCTCCTTTTCGTCTTCAGACATGGCTGCTTTATGCGTGTCTGAAACTGTTTTTAAAGGATATACTTTTCCATCCTTATCATAATATTTATGCTGTTCTTCACGATATGCTGCCTCGACACGTTGGCGCTCTAACTTACGTTCATTACGTGTTTCTGGTTCAATATCAGGAATTGCAGATAATAGACGGTTTGTATAGATGTGTTGTGGATTCGTGTAAATATCTTCACGTTTACCCGTTTCTACAAATCGGCCTTTGTACATAATCGAGATGTGGTCACACATGTGACGAACAACCCCTAAATCGTGTGAGATGAATAAATAACTAATTCCATATTGCTCTTGAATATCCTTCATAAAGTTTAAAACCTGCGCTTGAACGGATAAATCAAGTGCTGAAACTGGCTCATCGGCAATGATCATTTTTGGGTTACATGCTACAGCACGCGCAATCCCTAAACGTTGCTTTTGACCACCAGAGAATTCATGTGGATATTTTAATAATACGTCTTCTGACATTCCGACAATCGCAAGTAGTTCATTGATGCGTTTACGTTCTTCTTGCGGCGTCAATTTCATAAAGTTACGAATTGGCTCTGCTAAAATATCTAGTACACGTTTACGAGGATTCATACTAGAATGCGAGTCTTGGAAAATCATTTGGATATCACGGTTATAAGCTGAATCACGTTTACGGCGAGAGTTTGTTACATCTTCCCCTTCATAAACGATGTTACCTGATGTAATTTTTTCCAAACCGATAATCGCTTTACCTGTTGTTGATTTACCAGAACCAGACTCCCCTACTAAACCATAAGTTTTGCCTCGTTCAAAATCCATTGTTACACCATCAACAGCGTATACATGGTCAACTACTGTATTGAAAAATCCCCCTCGAATAGGATAGTGAACTTTTAAATCTTTAACTTGCATGAAACTCATAGATTTATGCTCCCTTCCTCGTCTTCAAAGTGGAACTCTTTCCAGCAAGTGCAGCGTACAAGATGCCCTGGTGCAATTTCGTGAAGCTGTGGGCTTGCTTCGTGTGCTGATGCAGGAATCCACGGGATACGTGGTGAGAAACGACAGCCTTCACGATCCAATTTCATTAACGAAGGAACCATGCCTTGAATGACTTCTAATTTCTCATTCTCGCTATGTGTTTGTGGTATTGAATTTAATAATGATCTTGTATAAGGGTGCTTCGGATTTCTGAATAATTCAACTACTGGTGCTTCTTCGATTACTTGACCAGCATACATTACAGCTACTCGGTCAGCTACTTCAGCAACTACCCCTAAGTCATGTGTAATTAATATAATGCCTGATTGGATTTCATCTTGAAGCGATTTTAATAAGTCTAAAATTTGCGCTTGAATCGTTACGTCAAGTGCCGTTGTTGGCTCATCGGCAATGATGATCGCTGGCTTACCTGATAAAGCAATCGCAATCATTACACGCTGACGCATACCACCTGATAACTGGTGAGGGAATTGACGAGCAACGCGTTCTACATGTGGAATACCTACTTGATTTAATAACTCTAGCACGCGTTTCTCACGATCTTTTTTGGCTAATTTTGTATGGTAAATTAACCCTTCCTCAATTTGCTCACCAATGCGCATTAATGGGTTTAATGCTGACAATGGATCTTGGAAAATGAAACCGATATCATTTCCACGTAGTTTGTTAAATTGATCTTCTGTTAAATTTACTAAATTTTGATTGTTGTAAAGGATTTCACCTTCAACTTTTGTTGAAATGGAATTATGTAGACCAACAATCGACGTTGCTAAAGTACTTTTCCCGCAACCTGATTCTCCTACAATAGCCAAAATCTCATTTTTACGAAGCGTTAATGAAACATTGTCTACTGCTGGATAGTAAGTATCTTTAATTCTGAAGCTTGTACGTAAATTACGGATTTCTAATAAATCGTTCGTCGTAGACACTAAATAATCGCTCCTTTCTTTAATCACACAACCGGCTCTACTAATCTCAGTCTATTTGTTAAACTTTTCTAAAGCTCAAGCTCTAATTTGTGAATAATATGTAAATTATTACATTACATTTTAAATTATCCATAAATTTTTTTTAATGTCAATTATTAAACTTTCTAACTATTCTAATTTAACATTTTTCTTTTAATAATAGCAAACTATTCTTTAAAGTTTAAATTTTCCGATAATTTAGCGTAAAAAATAGTCTTATATTATTATTTTCTTACAGATAATAATCAATATGAGCTCTATATGGGCTGTATTCTTTCAAAAAAGTTTAAAATCAAGTAAATATATTAAACTTCAATTTTAAAAAAACTGAATTATTTTATAATGGAATTATATAACTATAATAAAAACGTGTAAAGTATATTTTTTAATACTTCACACGTTTTTGAATATTTTTAATATTTATTTATTTCAAGTTACCCTCTTTTAAATCTTTATGCCAGTTTTTTAAGAAAGGAATTTGATTTTCTTGAATGGTACCTGATTCATTTGCCGCTTCAATTAAATAATCAAAGTTTGTTAAAGAAACATATTTCACACCTGCTGCATTAAATGCATCTTCTGCTTTTGGTAAATTATATGTATACACACATACAACCCCAAGCACTTCACAGCCCGCTGCACGTAATGCTTCTACCGCTGTAATCGAAGAACCGCCTGTTGAAACGATGTCTTCTACAACAACAACTTTTTGTCCTGCTGCGTATTTTCCTTCGATTTGGTTACCACGGCCATGTTCTTTTGCCTTTGAGCGTACATACACCATTGGTAACTCTAAAATATCTGAAACCCAAGCAGCATGTGGTATACCAGCCGTTGCTGTACCCGCTACAACTTCACACTCTGCAAAGTTTTCTTGAATTACAGATGCTAAACCACTTGCTAATTGCTTACGGATTTTTGGGTCCGAAATAGTTAATCGTGTATCACAGTAAATTGGTGATTTAATACCTGAAGCCCATGTGAAAAGTTCTGTTGGGTTTAATTCAACAGCTCCTACTTGTAACATTGCGTGTGCGATTTCTTTTTGTAATGACATATTATTTTGCCTCCCATAATTTACAAACTTCTTTGTATGCAGTAACAGGATTTTGTGCACCTGTAATTGCACGACCTACTACAATTAATGATGAACCGTCTTTTTTTGCACCATCAGGAGTTGCAATACGCTTTTGATCATGCGCTTCTCCACCAAGCATACGAATGCCAGGAGTAACACGTAAAAAATCTTCTCCACAAATTTCACGAATAGCGTTTGCTTCATGTACAGAACACACAACTCCGTTAAGACCTGCTTGTTTCGATAACTGAGCATATTGTAAAACTGATTCGTTTAGCGATAACGAAATTTTTTGCTCTTGTTGCATTTGTTGTTCTGTTGTTGATGTTAATTGTGTAACGGCAATTAACGCAGCACGTGTTTTACCTGCTTCTGTTCCTGCCTCTAACCCTTCAAGCGCACCTTCCATCATGGCACTTCCACCTGCAGCATGTACGTTGACTAAGTCTACACCTAAGCGTGCTAAGCCTTTCATCGCAGATTTCACAGTGTTTGGAATATCATGTAATTTTAAATCCAAGAAAATATCATGGCCCTGTTCCTTTACTTTGGCAACAATCGACGGACCTTCCTGCATATATAATTCCATGCCAATTTTAACGAATAACTTCTCATCAAATTGCGCTAAAAAATTTAGTACATCCTTTTCCCCTGGGAAGTCTAAGGCAATAATCGGTTTTGTATTTAACATTAGCGATGGCTCCTTCCGATAATTTCAGAAATATGTTCAACCCCTAACGCATCTAAAGCGTTTGGTAATTGTTCAATAATCGTTGGACAAACGAAATGGTCCACAAAGTTTGCTGTACCTACTGCAACTGCCGAGGCACCAGCAGACATGAAATCGATCACGTCTTGTGCGCATGTAACGCCGCCCATACCAATAATCGGAATATTCACTGCTTTGTACACGTCGTAAACCATACGAATTGCCACTGGTTTAATTGCCGGACCTGATAAACCACCTGTACCATTTGCGATAACTGGTTTTCCTGTACGTTCATCTAAACGCATTCCAACAAGTGTATTAATCATCGTAATCCCGTCCGCGCCACCTGCTTCTACCGCTTTTGCAATATCGACAATATTCGTTACGTTTGGTGATAATTTTACATAAACCGGCACACTTGAAGCGGCCTTTACTGCTGCCGTTAATTCTTTTGCTGTTGCTGGATCTGTTCCAAATTGAATCCCGCCACATTTTACGTTTGGGCAAGAGATGTTTAATTCTAATGCCTTGACGTTTGGCGCTTTTGAAATACGCTCTGCTACTTCTACATAGTCAGCTACTTCAGTTCCCGCAACATTTGCGATAATTGGTACATCGTAGCCTTCCAAAAACTTTAGCTCTTCGCCCATTACTTTATCGATTCCTGGGTTTTGTAAACCAATTGCGTTTAACATACCTGCTGACGTTTCCGCGACACGTGGCGTTGGATTGCCTTTACGTGTTTCGACTGTTGTCGCTTTAATCATAATCGCACCAAGCTTTGATAAATCATAAAGCTGCGCGTACTCACGACCAAAACCGAAGCAGCCTGACGCTGGCATAATTGGGTTTTTCAACTCTAATCCTGGTAATTGTAAATTTAAACGGCTCATAATGCCACAACTCCTTTCGGGAATACTGGCCCGTCTGAACACACTTTTACATAGTCTTTTTCAATCTTGTCTGTTGTATCACATACACACGCGAAGCAAGCACCAATACCGCAGCCCATACGTTCTTCAAACGATAAATAGCCTTCTTTTTCAGGGTAGTAACCTTCTAATGCACGTAGCATGGGTAGTGGGCCACATGAATAAAAGATGTCGAACTCCGGCTTCACTTCGTCAAATACCGTAGTGACAAAGCCCTTTGTTCCTTTTGATCCATCAACTGTTGCGTAGTATGTGTCACCTAATGCTGTAAATTCCTCTTCGTAGAAGCATACATCTTCTGATTGGAAGCCTAATACGTGAATTGTTTTCACACCGCGCGCATTCAGCTGTTTTGATAGCTCATGTAATGGGGGTACTCCAATTCCTCCCCCTACTAATAGGGCAGTTTGACCAGGCTGCGCTGCTTCAACTGGGAAGCCGTTACCTAATGGACCTAATACATCGACCATTTGCCCTTCACGGTTTGTTGCTAAAAACTTTGTTCCGCGCCCTTCCGCACGGTAAATCATAGTAAATTCATTTTTTTCTTTATCGACATTGGCAATACTAATTGGACGACGTAATAATGGTTCGAATGTATCTGACACTTTTACATGAACAAACTGGCCAGGAGTCATGTCCTGAACCAGTTGCCCTTGTAGTGTCAATTCGAAAATGTTCGTCGCAATTTGTGCCTGCGCAACTACTGTCATTTTCTCTTGACGTATCATATTAGTGTACTACCTCCGCTTTTGGCATTTCTTCTGCTGTAAATGTCATTGATTCAATAACACGTAACATCGCTTCTGCTGTATCTAGTGAAGTTAAGCAAGGTACACCATTTTCTACTGACTCACGGCGGATACGGAATCCATCACGCGCAGGTTGTTTACCTTTTGTTAACGTATTAACAACTAATTGCGCTTCTCCGTTTTGAATCATGTCTAATAATGTTTTTCCTTTACCACCGATTTTTTCAACGATGTCTGTTTTAACGCCATTTGCTTCGAATAAATTTGCAGTTCCTTCTGTTGCTACAATTCGGTAGCCCACTGTAGAGAAGCGTTTTGCTAAGCTAACTGCTTCCTCTTTGTCTTTATCTGATACTGTAAACAGGATTGTACCATGTGTTTTAATTTCCATACCTGCAGCAACGAAACCTTTGTATAATGCTTTTTCGTAAGTTGCATCTTTCCCCATTACTTCACCTGTTGATTTCATTTCAGGTCCTAATGTAATGTCTACACGGCGTAATTTTGCAAATGAGAATACTGGTACTTTTACAAATACGCCCGTTTTTTCAGGTGCTAAGCCTGTTGGGTATCCTTGTTCTACGATTGATTGGCCAAGAATCGCTTTTGTTGCGATATTTGCCATTGGAATGTTCGTAATTTTACTTAAGAACGGTACTGTACGTGAAGAACGTGGGTTTACTTCGATTACATAAATATTCCCCTCGCTCATTACATATTGAATGTTCATTAAGCCGATAATGCCAAGACCTTTTGCTAAACGCGTCGTATAGTCCACAAGTGTTTGCTTTTGCGCATCTGTTAATTTTTGTGGTGGATATACAGAGATCGAGTCACCTGAGTGAACCCCTGCGCGTTCCACGTGTTCCATAATACCTGGGATTAACACATTTTCGCCATCACAAATTGCATCTACTTCGATTTCTTGCCCTGTTAAGTAACGGTCAACTAATACTGGGTGGTCTGGAGATGCTTCTACCGCGTGCTCCATATAGTATGCAAGCTCGTCTAAGTTATAAACGATTTCCATCGCACGACCACCTAATACATATGATGGGCGTACAAGTACTGGGAAGCCTAATTTTTCACCGATTGCTAATGCTTCCTCTGTTGATACCGCTGTTTCACCAGCTGGCTGTGGAATTTTTAGCTCTTGAAGTGCTGCTTCGAACTTGTTACGGTTTTCTGCGCGGTCAATATCTTCAAGCGTTGTTCCTAAAATTTTCACGCCATTTGCTTGTAATTTATCTGCTAAGTTAATCGCTGTTTGACCACCGAACTGTACAACAACGCCCATTGGTTGCTCTAAGTCTACGATGTGCATTACGTCCTCGATTGTTAATGGCTCGAAGTATAACTTATCAGAAATTGAGAAGTCTGTTGATACTGTTTCTGGGTTTGAGTTAATGATGATTGCCTCATAGCCCGCTTCTTGAATCGCCCATACAGAGTGTACTGTTGCGTAGTCGAATTCTACCCCTTGCCCGATACGGATTGGACCTGAACCAAGTACGATTACTGACTCTTTTTCAGAGCGAATTGACTCGTTTTCATCTTCGTATGTCCCGTAGAAGTATGGTGTGTTTGACTCGAATTCCGCTGCACAAGTATCCACCATTTTGTACACAGGAATGATGCCTGTTTCTTTACGGAATGCGTAGATTGCACTTTCCGTTGTGTTCCAAAGCTCTGCAACCTTTTTATCTGCAAAGCCTAGACGTTTTGCTGTGCGTAATACGTCTTTGTCGTTGACGTTGTTAGCAAGCGTTGTTTCCATATCCACGATTTTCTTTAATTTATTTAAGAACCATAAGTCAATTGCTGACCATTCATGGATTGTTTCGATTGTTACGCCGCGACGTAGTGCTTCACCGATGAAGAATAAGCGCTCGTCCCCTGCTTTTTTAATACGTTTTTCGATCCAAGCATCTGATAATTCTTCAGGGTGCTTCATTTCGATGTGTACGTGACCTGTTTCAAGTGAGCGTACGGCTTTTAAGATCGCTTCCTCGAACGTACGACCTAGCGCCATTACTTCACCAGTTGCCTTCATTTGTGTACCTAAGTTACGTTTTGCAGATTCGAATTTATCGAACGGCCAGCGTGGAATTTTTGCTACGATATAGTCAAGTGCTGGTTCGAAGCATGCAAATGTTGAACCAGTTACTGGGTTTTTGATTTCATCTAACGTTAAACCAACTGCGATTTTCGCTGCTAATTTTGCGATTGGGTAACCCGTTGCTTTTGACGCTAAAGCTGAAGAACGAGATACACGTGGGTTTACTTCGATTACATAGTATTGGAATGAGTATGGGTCTAACGCTAATTGAACGTTACAGCCACCCTCGATTTTTAATGCACGGATAATATCAAGTGAGATATTACGAAGCATTTGGTTTTCGCGGTCAGATAATGTTTGTGTTGGTGCTACTACGATTGAGTCCCCTGTATGGATACCTACTGGGTCGAAGTTTTCCATGTTACAAACTACGATTGCGTTGTCCGCTGCGTCACGCATTACTTCATATTCAATTTCTTTAAAGCCTGCAATTGATTTTTCAAGTAAGCATTGTGTTACTGGTGAATATTTTAGACCTGAAGTAACGATTTCTTGTAAGTCTTGGTCATTGTAACAAATACCGCCACCAGTACCACCAAGTGTGAATGCAGGACGTACGATTACTGGGTAACCGATTTTAGCAACGAATGCTTTTGCTTCTTCCATATTGTGAATAATGTCAGACTCAGGAACTGGTGCACCTAATTCGTACATTAAGTTACGGAATAAGTCGCGGTCCTCTGCTTTATGGATCGCATCTAATTTTGTTCCTAAAATTTCGATTCCAAGCTCATCTAAAATACCTGACTCATCAAGTTCGATTGCCATGTTTAATCCTGTTTGACCACCTAATGTGGAAAGGATTGCATCTGGGCGCTCTTTTCGTAAAATACGTGATACGAACTCTAAAGAAATTGGCTCGATGTATACTTTATCTGCGATTTCTGTATCTGTCATAATTGTCGCAGGGTTTGAGTTAATTAAAATTACTTTATAGCCTTCCTCTTTTAATGAAAGACACGCTTGTGTTCCTGCATAGTCAAACTCTGCTGCTTGTCCAATTACAATTGGACCTGATCCGATTACTAAAATAGTTTCAATATCTGTACGTTTAGGCATGTTGATTCTCCTTTGCTGCTTCTTGTTCCATCATTTCAATAAACTCGTCGAATAAGTGATTTGAATCTTCAGGGCCAGGTGAAGCTTCTGGGTGGTATTGTACTGTAAACACTGGGTACTTTTTATGACGTACACCTTCACAAGTACCGTCGTTCAGTGCAACGTGCGTTAATTCTAAATCTGTATCTTTTAATGACTCAATGTCAATTGCATAGCCATGATTTTGAGATGTTAAGTCTGTACGACCTGTTCGTAAATCTTTTACAGGGTGATTTCCGCCACGGTGACCGAATGGTAATTTAAACGATTTTGCACCACATGCTAATGAGAATAGTTGGTGACCTAAGCAAATACCGAAAATTGGAACCTTGCCGATTAAACCTTTGATCGTTTCGATACCTTCTGTTACATCTTCTGGGTTACCAGGACCGTTTGATAGCATAATGCCATCTGGGTGCATTGCTAAAATTTGCTCTGCTGTTGTGTTGTAAGGAACAACGATTACATCACAATCACGCTTATTTAGTTCGCGTAAAATGCCGTGCTTCATACCGAAGTCTAATAACACAACACGCTTACCGCGACCTGGAGATGGATATGCTGCTTTTGGCGATACTTCACGTACATGATGTGTAATGAATGGTGTATTTTGAAGCTCTGCTACGATTTTTTCTACATCTACTTCTGCATCTGCTTCCGTTAAAATCGCGCGTACTGCTCCTTTTGCACGGATGATACGTGTTAATTTACGTGTATCAATTCCCTCGATACCAGGAATATTTTGTGATGTTAAATATTCATCTAATGTCATATCTGAGCGCCAGTTCGATGGTTGATCCGCTAATTCACGAACAACGAAACCACGGATAGCTGGCGAAATTGATTCAAAGTCGTCACGGTTAATCCCGTAGTTACCGATTAATGGATATGTTAATGTTACGATTTGACCGTAGAAAGAAGGGTCAGATAATGTTTCTTGGTAGCCTGTCATACCTGTCGTGAACACTACTTCACCTTGGCTAGCTTGTTCACTACCGAATGCCGTACCTGTAAATACTGTTCCGTCTTCTAAAATTAATAAACGCTTTTTCATTATTCTGCCTCCTGATATACGATATTGCCTTCGAAAATAGTTACTACCGGCCAACCTTTTGCAACCCATCCATTGAATGGTGTGTTACGGCCTTTAGATACAAATCCTTCTGCATCAACTGTTTGCTCTTTTTCAAGGTCGATTAATACAATGTCCGCTGAAGCTCCAACCGTTAATGTACCATATGGTAAGTCGAAAATTTCAGCTGCCTTTACGCTCATCCAATCAACTAATTGCTTTAATGTCCATTTCCCTGTTTCTACAAAACTCGTGTATAGTAATGGGAATGCTGTTTCAAAGCCTACAATCCCGAATGGTGCGCCCACCATACCACAGCATTTTTCTTCTACTGTATGTGGTGCATGGTCTGTTGCGATACAATCAATTGTTCCATCTAATAATGCTGCGTGTAATGAATCTTTATCATCTAATGCTCGTAATGGTGGGTTCATTTTCCAGTTTGCATCATCTGATGGGATGTCCATTTCTTCTAATAGTAAGTGGTGTGGACAAACCTCTGCTGTTACTTTGATACCAGCAGCTTTTGCATCACGCACAGCACGTACTGATTCTTTTGTTGATACGTGACATACGTGGTAACGAGCACCAGCAGCTTCCGCTAATAGTACATCTCGCGCGATTTGCACTGATTCACAGATTGATGGAATACCTGGTAAGCCAAGCTCTTTATTACGCGTACCTTCGTGCATAACGCCGTCATAAATTAATGAGTTATCTTCACAGTGTGCAACAACAACTGCATCTAATTTCGCCGCTTGTTGCATTTGCTCATACATTGTTGAAGCAAGCTGAATGCCTACACCGTCGTCTGAAAATGCTACTGCGCCATTTGCTTTTAGCTCTGCCATATCTGTGCGCACTTCGCCTGAAATGTCTTTTGTTAACGAGCCATATGGTAATACGCGAATGACTGCACTATCTTTAATTAGGCCATTAATTAATTGCATATTTTCGATTGAATCTGGTACTGGCTTTGTGTTTGGCATCGCACAAATCGTTGTGAAGCCACCCTTTGCTGCAGAAGCTGTACCTGTTGCAATCGTTTCTTTATGCTCAAAACCTGGTTCACGTAAATGTGTATGGACATCTACGAAACCTGGTGAAGCGAAGTGACCTTTACCGTCAATTACTTCCGCTCCCGTTGGAATGTCTCCACCGATTGAAACAATTTTGCCGTCATCCATTATAATAGAAGAAACTACTAATTCACCTTGATCATTTATTAGTTTTACGTTTTGAAGTACTGTTGTCATTTATTCTCTTCCTTTCAAAATTGTTTCTACGATAGCCATTCGTGTGAACACGCCATTTCGAACTTGTTCAAAAATTCTTGAACGCTCACATTCGACTAATTCATCCGCAATTTCAACATCACGATTTACTGGTGCAGGGTGCATTATGATTGCCCCATCTTTCATTTGCTTTTCACGCTCTGGTGTTAAACCAAATTCTTCATGATAGCTTTCTTTTGAAAAATTTTTACTTACTGAATGACGTTCGTGCTGAATACGTAACAACATGATGACATCACTATCTGTTAACACTTCATCCCAACTATGTGCTGCTTCAAAATCTCCCGCCCACGCTGGTGGACATAAAAATCGTACATTTGCACCTAAACGCGTTAGTGCAGTCGCATTTGATTTTGCGACACGGCTATGTGAAATATCACCGACAATTGTAATATTTAAACCTTCGAACTTGCCAAACTCTTTGCGAATCGTATAAAGATCTAGTAGGCTTTGTGATGGATGCTGACCTGCACCATCTCCTGCGTTAATGACCGCACAGTTAATCCCTTCTAGTAATTCGTTGTAATACTCATCTTCCTTATCACGAATAATCACTGCGTCAATCCCAATCATTTCTAATGTTTTGACTGTGTCATACATCGTTTCACCTTTTGTCGTACTTGAAAAACCTGCATCAAATGGGATTACTGTACAACCAATGCGTCGCTCCGCCATTTCAAAGCTTGTTTTTGTACGAGTACTTGGTTCAAAGAAAAGATTTGCTACATTGTAAGAGCGTTTTAAATTAGGCTCCATTCCGTTTTCGAAGTCTTGTGCTCGATCTAAAATCGCTATGATTTCCTCATTCGATAAATGTTCCATCGATAATAAATTTTTCATGCTCGCGCCTCCGATTTTGAATATACACTTTAGCAAAATGTGTATTTTATTGAAAAGTTGTTGCATTCATATCCACTAAAAAAACCTCGCTAATTCACAGAGCGAGGTTTAAAGGGTGTGACAAGCTAAGCGTGATCGTTTTTCACTATCCGCCTAAGTTGCCTTACCCTTTATTGCCTCTCTGGACAATGTTAAAAGGTACTGCTTATAAAGTTAGTCAAAATCTTCTACCGTCTTATCACGGCCAGGTAAGATTAAGTTTAATAATACTCCGATAATAGCTGCTAATGCCATCCCAGATACAACGAGTGAACCGAATTCAACTTTCGCGCCACCGATACCGATTACTAAAATTACCGATGCAATTACCATGTTACGGTTGTTCCCGAAATCTACATTGTTATCTACGAACATCCGTAAACCACTTGATGCGATAATACCAAACAATAGAATGGAAATACCACCTAAAACAGATACCGGTATTGTTGAAATGATCGCCATTACTTTACCGAAGAAAGAAATAATAACCGCGGCAATTGCTGCTCCAAAGATTACATATACCGAATAGACACGTGTAATGGCTAATACACCAATGTTTTCACCGTAAGTTGTTTTTGGTGGACCACCGATTAATGCACTAACTAATGTCCCTAAACCATCCCCTAATAGCGAGCGGTCTAAACCTGGATCTTTCACATAGTTACGGTTTACTACTTTCCCTAATACTAATTGGTGACCGATATGTTCAGAAATCGTTACAATTACAACTGGAACCATTGCCAGTAAAATCGTACCTGTAATCGTGAAATCATAGTCAACACCAGGAATTAAGAACTTCGGTAATGCAAACCAGCTTGCTTCTTTAACTGGGGCAAAGTTAACAATCCCAATTGCTAACGAATATAGATAACCGACAACTAAACCTAATAATATTGGCATTGCGCTTAAAATATTTTTAAAGTATACGTTGAAAATGATTGCTGTGAATAAAGTTACTAACGCAGCTGAAAAATGTAATCCGTTATATTCGCCGTTTACGTTCATCGCCATATCTACTGCTGTACCTGCTAAACCTAAACCTATAACGATAATTACGGGTGCTACAACGATTGGTGGTAATAAAGCCATTAACCATTTGTAACCGGTCATACGAATTAGTAATGCGACTATCGCATAAACAATTCCGACCGCCATTGCCCCAATCATCGCATTTCCTGGATTAACGGCCATACCTGAAGCATCTAAGCCTGCCACAGTAATAATTGGTGAAATGAAAGCAAATGAAGACCCTAAATAGGCAGGAACTTTAAATTGTGTTATTAATAAGAAAATAATCGTTGCGATACCGCTTGTTAATAATGCGATTGAAGGTTCTAACCCTACTAATGTTGGTACTAAAATGGTTGAACCGAACATAGCAAATAAATGTTGCAAACTAAGTGTAATAAGTTGTACGGCACTAGGTTTGTCATTAATATCTAATACTGCTTTAGAAGACATTCCGTTTCCTCTTTTCTTTCTATGCTCTTTTTAATCTTCTTTTACAATCTTTACAATATCTTGTCCATCTACTTCTTCTAAGTTGACGACAATGCGTTCATGACCAGCTGTCGGAACGTTTTTTCCAACATAATCTGCTCGAATTGGCAACTCTCGGTGACCTCGATCTACTAATACGGCTAACTGAATTTGGGAAGGTCTCCCTAAATCCATCACTGCATCGAGAGCAGCACGTACTGTTCTTCCTGTATAAAGTACGTCGTCTACTAAAACAATCTTTTGGTTACTTACTTGATATTCAATATCTACTTGCTGTACTTGCGCTTGATCATTGACTTGCTTTGTTGATAAGTCATCGCGATATAACGTAATGTCTATCTCACCTGTTCGAATGGCTTTGCCTTCAATCGTTTCAATTCGATCGGCTAATCGTTTCGCTAAATAGGCTCCGCGAGTTTTAATCCCGACTAAAATTACTTCATCAATGCCTTTGTTTCGTTCAATAATTTCGTGCGCAATTCGTGTAACGGCACGATTCATTGAGGGTCCATCTAGTAATACCGAAGTTTGTTGCATGGTTGTTCTCCTTCCGTAAATTTATCATGTTCACTTGGGTACAAATTTCCAAATAAAAAACCCTCTAGATCATCTAGAGGGTTGAAAAAGTCATGTTGAAAAATTGCATACGTAAATTTTTGCGCACAAAAATACGTAAAGCCATTCACATTTTCCCTTTTCAGTCTCTCTGGACTGCCTTTAAAGGTGAACATTATGTAATTTTATAAGGTGACTACTTGCTTGCTCTCGTCAAGCTCTTTCGTTCACTGTTGTCAGTATATGCTTCTTTTTAGCTTAAGTCAACAGTCAAGTTATAGGTTGGACAACAAAAACAAAAAATTTAAATTGTCTGATATTGAAAAAAAACACCGAAACTTTACTCTGAGGTAAAATTTCGGTGTTTATATTATTTACGCAACTCCGCTAATAGCTCTTGGAAGTCAGCTGGTAATGGTGCGCTAAATTCTAGATATTCTTTTGTAACAGGGTGCACAAATCCTAGTACGCCTGCGTGTAGTACTTGCCCCCCAAAATCAATCGTTTTCTTTGGTCCGTATTTTGGGTCTCCTGCTAACGGGTAGCCAATGTAGTTCATGTGTACACGGATTTGGTGAGTACGGCCCGTTTCTAATCGGCATTCTACTAATGAAAATTCCCCAAAACGCTCCATTACTTGGAAATGTGTTACCGCATGCTTGCCGTTATCTACAATCGCTTGCTTTTGACGATCTTTTTGGTCACGTCCAATCGGTGCATCAATTGTGCCCTTTTCATGTGCAATATGCCCATGAACTAGCGCTGTATATTTACGTGTAACGGACTTTTCGACTAACTGGTTCACTAGCCCCTCATGCGCAACATCATTTTTAGCAACCATTAATAAACCCGATGTATCTTTATCAATACGGTGCACAATACCAGGACGTGCTACGCCATTAATTCCTGATAAGTCTTTACAATGATACATTAAACCATTTACAAGCGTGCCTGTTGCATGACCTGGTGCAGGGTGTACAACCATGCCACGAGGTTTGTTTACAACTAATACATCCGCATCCTCATACACGATTTCTAAATTTAAATCTTCTGGAACGATTTCTAAATCTTCCACTTCAGGAACGTCTACTTCTACAACGTCCCCTAGCTTTACTTTGTATTTTGCTTTGACGTTTACGCCGTTTACTAAAATGCGCTCTTCATCTAACCAGTTCGAAATTTGCGAACGTGACCATGAAGCTTCCATAGAAGAAAGGGCTTTATCAATACGTTCCCCAGCAAAATCCTCCATTGTTAACGTGACTACTGCCATTATTTCACCTTTTTCTTATTCATTTTTTCCTCAAAAATAATCGTAATAAATAGCATGATTACAGCAATTGTTAGTGCTGCATCTGCAACATTAAAAATTGGGAAGTGATAGTTAATGCCCGGAATGAGCACATCAACAAAGTCTACAACTTCACCACGGAATAAACGGTCTATAAAGTTACCGACAGCCCCGCCTAAAAGAAACATTAAGCTCACATGGTACATTGGTTTTCCTTTTGCTTCTGTATGATTAAAGTAAATAATTGCGATAATTACTGCAATTGTCACAATTGTAAATAGCCACATTTGTCCTTCTAGCATACCCCAAGCCGCACCACGATTACGATGCGATAAAATGCCTAGCCATGGGTCCCATATACTAATACGTTCCCCAAGCTCCATATTTTTAACGATTAGCCACTTTGTCCATTGATCCAAAATGACTGCAAACACTGCTAATCCGTAATATTTATACACAGCCAATCCTCCGTTTACGATATATCTTTCCTATTTTAACATAATTACACGATGAAACGATAATATTAGCATGGGAAATCTGCGATCACTACAGTCGATTATTTTTTAGTGCTTCCACTAATTTTTTTACTTGTATGATATAGGAAATCATATCATTTGCATTATATGACTTTGTTTCAGAAAAACCATAAAGCTGTTCGATATGCTGTATAGAATTTTGAGACGAATATACAATTTTCTCTAATACATCTTGTAATGTCATCACTTGATTTAATGTTTGTTCTGTCGTTTGCTGAATCTCTTGCATACTTTTTGCTAATTGCTGTTCAGACTGTTCAATTCTCACAAAATATTGCTGTGTTTCTGCAGACATTTGTTGCGTAAAATCGACTGTTTTTTGCTCTTGCTGTACACTAGCTGCAACATTTTCCATATGTCGTACAATTTCTGTCACTTTTCCATTAATCTGTTCGAGAGCTTGTTTACTTTGTTCCGCTAATTTACGTACCTCTGCTGCCACCACTGCAAAGCCTTTACCATGCTCCCCCGCACGCGCCGCTTCAATGGAGGCATTCAAAGCTAACAAATTTGTCTGGTCCGCAATTGCACCAATTAATTGAGCGAAATCTTGAATTTCCTTCGTATCCTGTTGTAAATCACCAATGGATACACCGACAATCGTAAAAATTTGGCGTACCTTTTCCATTTGGCTATATAGCGCATCCATCTGATTACGCCCCTCTTGAATCAATTGATTATTATGCTCAACTTGCGATTCAACTGAAGCTGTAATTTGTTGAATTTCCTCTGTTTCTTGTACAATTGTATGCGCACTCTCATATGTAAAATCAAGCATTATCTGATCCTGTTGTAGCGACTCTGAAATCACTGTAATACGCTCCAAAAATAAACTATCATCTTCGGTATTTTTAGCATTTGCTTTTTTTAATAAGTGTAGCAATTCCTCTACACCTTCAATAATTTGTGTGCGTTCTGCCTGTGTTAGCTTCTCAATTTCCTCATTCACTTGCTCAACTATTTGTCCTTTTTCAAACCATCTTTTTAACATATCATTCACTCCGCTCGTAATTTTCCAAAGCCAATTAACAGCATTGTTTGGTTAAGCTGTGATTTATTTAACTGCTCTCCATAACTTGAAAATCCGCATAAATTTGGCAATTGCTTTAAGCGTTCATTCATCTTTTCCATTAGACGCTCTTGTTGAAATTGCTGCTTTCGTAAAATACAGTTACATGCTAATACACCATTTAATTGCGTAAAATGATTTGTAAAATTGTCGATTGTTTTTTCCATTTCTACAATCGCATCACGTGGTTGCAATATTTCTAGTGTTGTCCCCTCATATACTTGGCAATAAAATTCAATTGCACCGGATTCCCTCAACATAAATGGCGATGCATTATAAAAATCATTATTTAACTTTCTACCTAATGGATGCAGTGCCCAATTCTTATCTAACGCAGTTACCGACACTCCTAACGCTTGTGCAAATACCTCGGCTGCTGGTCTACCATTCATTTCATAAACAATTCGTTTTTCTGGGTCAGCCTTTGTAATTTTTACTTTCTTGCCCATACTTTCAAAGTTATTTTCTTTAATAATATAAAAATCAACAGACGGCTTTATAAAAATGACTGCTCCTCCTGTTGTAGTAAATTCACCATTTACACTAACATAGGTCGCTTCAAATTTTGCATCATCACCTGCCGTCCCACCAAAAATCGGAAATCCATCTTGTTCAAAAATTGAATTCACAACGGACAGCATTTTTTCCTCACCAGCCTGTAAGCCCACAGGAAAAACAAACGCTAGTCCTTCATTTTCAATGTTTTTCGAATGTAACGGAATACCTAGCTGTTTTGCAGTGTCAACAAGCTTTTGGCGCTCAAAAATCGGATACTTTGCAATGTCTGTCATTAATGTCGCTTGAAATTTACCAATCTGTGATGCGTAACTTTGTACACTTAGACTAAATTCGTCAAATCCTGTTGGTCCTATTTCACCAGTTGTTGTAACACCTACAATTTGGCTTTTCGGAAATTTGTTCGTAAAACAGGATACCAACTCATCAAAAGAATAGGATGTACTAGCAAAAAACAGCAACAATGCTGGGTCTTTATGTATTGTTAGCGCAAGCTCATCCACTGCCTGCTTTGCTTGTTTCAATTTAGTTATAGCGGAACAAATTAAATCCATATTATTACTCCCTTTTAGTAAACTTATACTATTAATTAAATCTCATTGTTTAACTTCAGAATATTATAGCATAAACTAATACTCTATAAAATTTCCAATATCCTATAAAAAAAGACCTACCTAACAATTTGTTAAGTAAGTCGAGAAAATTATCAATTACTTCTCGGCGTAATTGCATCCAGATTTTTTTCAAGCTCGCTTGAAAAATCCAACTAAAAAATCTGTGACATCCGCCGGGGTTTGGGCCAACACGATGTTGGTCACTTAGGCGTTGCCGCACGACGCGGCGTTCTTAGCCTGAGTTCCCCTATACAACCGGGGTTTGCCCCCACGCTGTATCAGGTTAAACAAATAATAAGCGCATAACTGCCATTGTTACAACACCCGCCACTACCGTTTTCGATAAACTTTTTGTAATGAGTGCAACAACCAAAGTAGGAATAAACGCTCCCACATTTAACCAATCAATTGTTACAAAAGATTGCTGCTTATGAAAAAATCCTTCAATAACAAGAGCAGATAAAATACAAACCGGTATGTACGCTAGCCAGCGCAGTACAATGTCTGGCATTTTCATATTTTTCACTAACACAAAAGGCAAAATACGTGGAATCCATGTTACCAATGCACAGCCCGCTATTAATAATACCATCGCAATTGTTGTCGTCATTTTTCAGTTACCACTCCAATCGTTGCCACAACTATCGTTGAAAGTAGCACCGCTAAATGCCCAGGCATGAAATACAGCATCCCGTACATGCTGACGACCATGACCGCAATTAACTTTAGATAATGCATTATTTTTTCCTTTGGAATGCTCTGCAGCGTTAACACAAGCAATGCAACAAACATCGCAACAAGTGCATAGTCTAAGCCCCACTTTTCTGGATCTGGCAGCCATTGCCCAATAATCCCACCTACTGTACAAGCTACAATCCATGTTGTATATGCAGTCACATTGAGGCCATCCATCCATTTCCCACCTAGACGTCCTTCTTTCCCAGCCGTTACAACAGATACCCCAAAAGTTTCGTCTGTTAGCAGTGTCCCAAAACCGATATTACGCAGCATCGAATATTTCGTAAAATACGGCGCAATTGTTAAAGACATTAATAAATGCCTTAAGTTCACAATGAAAATCGTCACGATAACAGCCGAAAGAGGAGCTCCAGCTAAATATAGCCCACAAAAAATAAACTGCGCTGAACCTGCATAAACAAGTACTGAAAGTAAAAACACTTCGAAAACAGAAATTCCAGATGCAATCCCGACAACACCGAACGCAACGCCAATACTAATATAGCCGAGCAATGTTGGGATGCAATCTTTCACACCTTGTAAAAAGGTATCTGGTGTATACGGTTTTTGTTCTGTATATTCCACTACAACGCCCCCTTAAAAAACTTTCTTTTCTGAAAATAAAAAAGGTTTGAAAGAACGCCGTTACCAAAAGGCAACAGCGTTCCAATTTTTTATACGTAATAATTTTCTACAACATCGGCACAACGTTTACATAATGTAGCATGCTTTTCATCAGAACCAACCGTTTCTGAAATTGTCCAGCAGCGTTCACATTTTTCTCCGTCTGCTTTTTCAACAACTAAAGCTGTTTTTTCTAAAGTTAGCGCTTCAGCAGGAGCTGATTCTTTACCACCTGCAATAACAAATTGTGACACAATTGAAAGTTGAGCAAAGTCGATAGTTGCATCATTTAATATTTCTACCGTTTCGGCATCTGCATATACAGAGATTTTTGCTTCTAATGATTTACCGATTGTTTTTGCATTACGTGCTTCTTCTAATGCTTTTAGCACTTCATTACGCACAGCAATCACTTTTGACCATTTTGCACGTAATTGTTTGAAGTTTGCTTGTTCATCAACCTCTGGGAAATCTGTTAATTGAACAGAAGCTTCTTTACCTTCGAACTCCATGTAGCCCCATAATTCTTCTGTTGTATGAGGAATAATTGGTGTTAATAATTTCACTAACGCCATTAATGTATCATACATTACCGTTTGCATTGCGCGACGGGCTTTATTGTCCGTTCCTTCAATGTACACAACATCTTTTGCAATATCTAAGTAGAATGAAGAAAGTTCAATCGCTACAAAGTTATTCACAGTTGTATACACTGTTGAGAAGTCGTAACGGTCATATGCTGCAAGAATCGTTTTCACTACATCTTGTAAGCGCATATACATATATTGGTCCATTTCACGTAAGTCTTCGTAAGCAACGCGGTCTGTTGCATCATTGAAGTCTGTTACGTTTCCGTGTAAGAAACGTAATGTGTTACGTACTTTACGGTATGTCTCCGAAACTTGTTTAATCATATCCATTGAGATACGAACGTCACCTGTATAGTCTACTGATGCTACCCACATACGTAGGATATCTGCACCATATTGCTCCATTACTTTTAGTGGATCGATCGTATTCCCTAATGATTTCGACATTTTACGGCCTTCACCATCAAGTACGAAACCATGTGTTAATAAGCCTTTGTAAGGTGCATAGCCATTAATTGCAACAGATGTAATTAATGAAGAGTTGAACCAGCCACGGTGTTGGTCAGAACCTTCTAAATAAAGGTCAGCTGGGTATTTCATGCCGCGCTCCACAAGCACACCTTGGTGTGATGAACCTGAGTCGAACCAAACGTCCATGATGTCATTTTCTTTTGTAAATTTACCGTTCGGGCTACCTTCATGTGTAAAGCCTTCTGGTAATAATTCTTTTGATTCTTTTTGGAACCAGATGTTTGAACCGTGCTCACGGAATAATTTAGAAACGTGTGCGATTGTATCTGGTGTGATGATTGGGTCGCCATTTTCTGCATAGAAAATCGGAATTGGCACACCCCATGCACGTTGACGAGAGATTACCCAGTCACCACGGTCACGAATCATATTGTAAAGACGTGTTTCACCCCATGCAGGTGTGAACTCTGTCGCTTTTACCGCTTCTAATAATTCGCCACGGAACATTTCTACCGATGCAAACCATTGTGGTGTTGCACGGTAAATAACTGGTTTTTTTGTACGCCAGTCATGTGGATATGAATGGGTGAACTTTGAAACGTTTAGTAATGCCGCTTCTTCTTTTAACTTTTCGATTACGATAGGGTTTGCTTTTTCATAGAATAAGCCCTCAAAGCCTGGTGCTTCATCTGTATAGCAACCGCCGTTATCTACAGGTGATAAAACTTCTAAGCCGTACTGTTTACCAACGTTATAGTCGTCTTCACCGTGACCTGGTGCTGTGTGTACACAGCCAGTACCAGCATCTGAAGTTACGTGCTCTCCAACCATCACTAATGAATCACGTTTGTAAATTGGGTGCTCTGCTACGATTAAATCAAGCTCTTGCCCTTTTACTTCTTGAACGATTTGTACATCTTCCCAACCGAATGTTACTGATAATTTTTCAAGTAATTCTTTTGCTACGATGTATTTTGCACCCGCAACTTCAGCCACAACATACGTATATTCAGGGTTCACTGAAATCCCTAAGTTCGCTGGAATTGTCCAAGGTGTTGTTGTCCAGATAACGAATTTTGCATCTTGAGGTACGACACCTTTTGCATCTTTAATGCCGAATGTTACGTAGATTGAATATGATTCAACATCTTTGTATTCGATTTCTGCTTCTGCTAATGCTGACTCAGAAGATGGTGACCAATATACAGGTTTTAAGCCTTTATAAATATAGCCTTTTTCCGCCATTTTGCCGAATACTTCAATTTGTCGTGCTTCGAATTCAGGCTTTAATGTGATGTATGGATTTTCCCAGTCTCCGCGTACACCTAAGCGACGGAATTGACCTTTTTGATTTTCAATTTGCTCGTACGCATACTTTTCACAAAGCTCACGGAACTCAGCAATTGACATTTCTTTACGCTTAACACCTTTATTCGTTAACGCTTGCTCGATTGGCAAACCGTGTGTATCCCAACCTGGCACATAGTTCACATGAAAACCAGACATTGTTTTTTGGCGGTTAATCATATCTTTAATTACTTTATTTAATGCATGCCCTACGTGGATATCACCGTTTGCATAAGGAGGTCCATCATGCAATATAAATTCTGGGCGACCTTCCGTGCGCTCCATTACTAATTTGTTGATATCCATTTCATCCCATTGTGCTTGAATTTGCGGTTCCTTAGTCGGTAAGCCCCCGCGCATAGGGAAATCTGTTTTTGGCATTAATAACGTCTCTTTGTACTCTACCATGTAAAAAGCCTCCTAAATTTATTGAAGTTGTATGCTCGAACTAGGGAGAGCTGCTTTTCAAAATAAAAAAGCCCCTTCATCCCAGTAAAAGGGACGAGGAGCATTAGTCTCGTGGTACCACCCTAATTTCGCGAAATATTCGCCTCATTAGACACTGTAACGTCGTGTGATACGAAATAGCTTACTTAATCAATTACGCCTCGGCTAACTTTTGTCCAGATTTTTTTGAGTTCACTCAAAAAACTTCCTTTAAAAATCTGTGACATCTGCCAGGGGCATATTAACTTCATTCAGCTATTTAGCTCAGGAGTGATTTTCGATTTAGCTTGTTTGGTTCGAGCTTTCACTATCCTCGAATCGCTAAGCGGCAATGCCAAATGTACTGTCTCCATCAAAGCTTTATGCGTTTTGCATATCATTTCATTATTCTTCAGTATAGAAATCACACCGCGAAATGTCAAGTACGTTTCCTTAATAGGATGGAGTACTATCTGTTGACGCAGCTTCAGCTTCATCGGAACGGTGCTGGTCTTGAATATCTGTTAAATCTACTTCATATTCTAATAAATGATCCCAATCGCCTGTATTTAATAAATCCAATTGTGCTTCTACTAACATTTTGAAGCGGTTGCGGAACACTTTCGATTGCTTTTTTAATTCGTCAATTTCAATTGTTACTTTTCGGGCTTTTGTTAATGCATCGTTAATAATACGATCAGCATTTTTTTCTGCCTCTTTAACTATTAATTTTGCTTCTTTTTGAGAGTTGCGACGTACCTCATCAGCAGCCTCTTGCGCGACAACGATTGATTTTTGCAATGTATCTTCCAATGAATTGTAATGATTCATTTTTTCGATCATTGTTTGTACTTGATCTTCTAGCTCTTTCTTCTCACGCAAAATAATTTCATAGTCTTTGATTACTTGATCTAAAAATTCGTTTACCTCGTCTTCTGCATAGCCACGGAAGCCACGTGTAAATTCTTTATTATGTATATCAAGAGGTGATAATGGCATATCGTTCTACTCTCCTTTACATGTACATTGTTACAACACATTATAAACGTTTCTTAATCGAATAACATCATGTTTTCTTAAAAAATCCTCGAAACCTATGCTTTTTGCTCTAAACGTCCTACTTGTAAGCGTATTTTATCTTTTTTTGTACGTCCTTCTGTCATAATAACCTTCATGCGACCGAATCCTCTTGCTGATACAATATCGCCCTCTTGTAACTCAAATGCCACTGCTTCACGCACAGTCCAGTTTACTTTTACTTTGCCTGCCGTTATCAAATTTTGTGATTTTTGACGTGAAATACTAGCTACAGTTGCTAAGACAACATCTAAACGCATAGAAGACACCGTATAAGAATTTTCAACCCACTGTTCCTCATTTTGAATAAGCGAGGTTGTTAAATTGACTTGTTCAACATGTACCTTCACTTTCCCAATACCCGATAGATTAGCACGTACATAATCAGAAATTTCAGATGCTAAAGCAAATTGCACTGTATTTTCTGCCAAGCGAATATCCCCAAACTTACTACGGTCTAATCCAATTGACAATAATGCTCCGAGAACATCAGGATGACGTAATTGTACAAACTTTGCAGGATAGTTTATCGCATAGACACCAATTTGAAAATCGTCTTCTGTTGGTTCAAAATAGGATGGGGCAATGAGCATACGCTTGCGTTCTGCTTCTTCAAAGGCACCTGCCGTAAAAATAAGAAGGTCGGCATTTTGACCAATTACCGATTCGACAATATAGCGCTGCCTTGGATCTAAAAAATCCGTTAGTTTTGGAGCATAACGGTCCTCTACCTCGCGTTGCCAACCGACAACTTGTTCGATAAATGGCTGCTCATCTTTACGAAAATGCTGTATTAAATGCTCCATATTAAGCCTACTTTCTATTATGTTCAGTGTTGTATTCCATTTAATGCCCAAATTGAAAAGAAAACCCCAACATGTTTGAAGTGTAGGGGTTTAATCGTTTATAGTAAAAAACTTAGAACATTAAAGACGCCGCGCTCAATGAAATATAGCACGAATAAACCAACAATCGGTGAAATATCAATCATGCCAATTGGTGGGATAAACTTACGGAAAAAGCCTAAATATGGTTCACATACTTGCTCTAGGAAACGACCAACTGCAGATTCTTGTAGCGCTGGCACCCAAGACATTAATATGTAACCAATCAGCATATATCGATAAACAAGAAATACTGTACTAATAACTCCAAAAATAATCATTATATTACCTCTCTACTAAAAATTATTCGAATGTTAAATTCGAAATTTCTCCGGATACTTCTACGTTTTCTGGTGTGCATAAGAAAATGTCATTACCGATACGTTGAATATCTCCACCTAAAGCGTATACTGTTCCGCTTAAAAAGTCGATAATTCGCTTTCCTTGATCGCGGTCAATGCGCTGTAAATTCACAACTGTTGCACGTCTTTGCTTTAAATGCTCAGCTATATCTTGCGCCTCTGCATAAACACGTGGCTCTATTAATACTAGTTTTGAATTTTTAGATGATGCTGCAGCTTGAAGGCTTACAACATTATTACTATTTTGAATGTTAGGTTGCATAATTACTTCATTACGCTGTTGAGTTACTTTTCGTTCTTTCTTCATACGGTTTTGAATCACCTGTGTTTGTTGTTTTTGAACTGCCTCTTGATAATATGCTTCTTGTGGTGTCGCTTTAGGAACTTGCTTTGATGGCGTTGCTTGCGCTTGAGCCGGAGCTTGATCTTCTTCGATGTCTTCTAAATAAAAGAATTTATCAAAAATATTTTTAATGCTCATATTACATCCTCCTTAGCCAACAAGAGCCGTTCCTATTCTGACAAATGTTGCGCCTTCCTCGACTGCAATTTCATAGTCATTTGACATCCCCATCGAAAGCTCTGTACAAGGTACGTTCGGAATGTTTAACTCGGACACTTGTTGTTGCAATTGTTTTAATTGTTTAAACACATTACGAATGACGGTTTCATCTTCAGTAAAAGGAGCCATTGTCATTAAGCCAACTACTTCAATCTTCGAAAATTGCTCTAATTGTTTTACAAATTCTATTGTTTGCTCATTCGTTAGGCCATGCTTTGAATCTTCACCCGAAACATTTACCTGTACAAAACATTTCACTTTTTTTGAAGCTCTTTTTTCAATTTCCTGTGCTAAACTTAAACGATCCAATGAATGCAAGTAATCAATTTGGTCGATTACTTGCTTTACTTTTCTAGTTTGTAATGAACCGATATAATGCCACAAAACTTTTGCATTAATTGTTTGTAATTTAGTTGCGAGACCTTCTGGACGGTTTTCCCCTAAATGAGTTAAGCCGGCAGCAATAGCCTCTTTCGTGCGCGCTACATCTACCTCTTTTGTCACAGCGATAATATTTACCTGCTGCTGTACTTTTCCACGTTGCTTTGCCTGTTCTATATGTTGTTGAATAACTTCTAGATTGTTTTCGATTTTAGCCACTTTTTTCCCAACTTTACTACAGTAGTTTCCTACATTGTAACAAGCGTAGTGGCAATTTACAATGAATAGGCTGACCTATTCATCATGCGTTTTCACTAAAATAACATCTTTTCCTACTGTGAGTATATGACTAAAGGCTATCTTCTTAACTGTCTCTTCCCCTTGAAATAAGTGGTAAAACTTTTTTGGTGCAGAAATAATTAGTGCTACTATTTCTCCACGCGCCTCGTCAATTTCTGCATCTACAATATACCCGATAAATTTCCCACTAACAGAATCAATAATCTCCTTTTCCTGTACAGAAGAAAATCTCATGTTCCCATCCTTTCTATGAACTAAAAGGGACAGCCCTTATCACGGACAGTCCCTCTTTCAAAAACTTTAACGAAAATCACGCTGTAATAATTCAACCGCGCTTTTTTCTAATCTAGAAATTTGTGCTTGTGATATCCCTAAGCTTTGAGCAATTTCAGTTTGTGTTTCGCCGAGGAAAAATCGTTTTTCAATAATCATCTTTTGGCGACTATTCAAACGCTTCATGCTCTCTTGTAGCGAAATCGTACCTACCCATTGTTCTTCGGTTACTTTATCTCTAATTTGATCCATCATATAGATGGCATCGCCGCCATCCGAGTAAATCGGTTCTTGCAGCGACATCGGATCTTGAATCGCATCAAGTGCAAATAGCACATCCTCTTTTTTCATCTCAATTTCCTGTGCTAGCTGCTCAATTGTCGGTTCACGTAAATGCTCAGCAATATAACGTTCCTTTGCTTGCATCGCCTTATATGCAATATCTCGTAGTGAACGTGATACACGTAAAGCATGATGGTCACGTAAATGGCGGCGAATTTCCCCCATAATCATCGGCACTGCGTACGTTGAAAAACGCACATTATGCTTTAAATCAAAGTTATCAATCGCCTTCAATAAGCCAATACAGCCCACCTGGAACAAATCATCTGCCTGTTCTCCCCGATACGCATAACGTCCTACAATACTTAACACAAGCCGTAAATTACAAAAGACAAGCTCGTCACGTACATACAGCTCTCCTTGTTGTAATCGAATAAATAATTGCTTCATTTCCTCCGGTTTTAAAACTGGTAAGGTTGAAGTATCAACACCACATAATTCTACTTTCGTCCGCATAGCATTTCACCTTTCGAACTTCATGATTAACATCAGTTTGTCCGGAATTAGTTACACTATGCACGCCAAAATTAGCCAGTATTACGCAATAGGTTCATTTAAATATTCACGTAAATCTAAAATAATTTTCTTTTCTAAACGCGAAATATATGACTGAGAAATACCTAAGTGATCCGCCACTTCCTTTTGTGTCATTTCTTCTTTGCCATTTAAACCAAAGCGACACTCCATAATATATTTTTCACGTGGTGTTAATTGATTGATCGCCATAAACATATGCTGGCGTTCAATTTTTCGTTCAACATCCATTGTAATTATATGTTCTTCTGTCCCTAAAATGTCGGACAGTAATAATTCATTGCCATCTGCATCAGCATTGAGCGGTTCGTCAAAAGACACTTCCCCCTTCATGCGGCTTGTCTTACGTAAATGCATTAAAATTTCATTTTCAATGCAGCGAGATGCGTAAGTCGCTAACTTAATATTTTTGTCTAAATTAAAAGTTTCAATTGCTTTAATTAGCCCGATCGAACCAATGCTTATTAAATCCTCGATTGGTGTCGTTGTATTATCAAAACGTCTTGCAATATAAACAACTAAACGTAAATTACGTTCTATCAGCATATCTCTCGCGTGTAAGTCCCCATTCATAAAAGCTTCAACGACAACAACTTCTTCTTCTCGTGTTAATGGAATTGGCAATGAATCATGTCCTCCTATATAGTATGTCCCTTTTTTCGTAAAATAGCTAAATAGTTTAACAATCCATGATTTTAGTTTTTGTAACAATATCGAGCCTCCCTTATGAATTGGTTAGAACAGAAACATGTGCAATTAGATGTGCACTTTGTGGAAACTTTGTCGCACTTTTCGTAAAAACAACATAATGATTCACATAAGTGTGTTCGTGAATTGTAAGCGTCATGCGAAATGCTGGAACAAATGTCGTCGTTTTTTGTACAGTTGAAATGGCCACCATTCGAATGTATTTTTGATGCTGTTCTGCAAACATTGACAACTTATATGGCTGCGCCTCATCCCAAGCAAGTAACCCATTTCTTAACTCAGGTGTCATTGATGTTTGCACCGCATCAAATGCGATAAAATGAACAGGTGCTCGGCTAATTGGTTCTACGCATTCGTTGCCCGTATCGATGTAGGCAACGAGCTCCCATTGTTCATGAAGAAACTGTGCGGTACATGGTGTAATAAATCGTTGCTGCACAATTTGTTGTAGCTTTTTCATCCAACCAAGTTTAAATGCTAGTAAACTACTACATACTATGCCAACACACAGCAAAATATATACAAAAAATGCATCTAAACTTAATAAGGGTTGCAACGCTGTTAATAAGCCGCCTACTAATAGCGTCGCTACAACAAGCCAGCGACCATACAGTAAAAGTGCTGTGAAGCGAAAAGAATACGCAATACCAATAAGCACAATAAAGCAAAAGAAGATGCTAAGTATATGACCATAAAATACGATCGCAATGAGCGCACTACTAAATGCACTTACTACTAATCTCCATATCGGAATCGTTGAAGAAGTCATTGCTTCTATGAATTTTAAAAGCGCCACATTTACAAGAAAATTAAATAACAGTATCCACTCTGCATACATGCTTTGTCCTCCTGCTAATAAGACTAGCAAATGTAGGGTTGCGCTTTTTGTCAAACAAGCTCACCTATTTTAAGAAATCGTTTGACAATTTATTCAATCTTCTGAATTTTTTCGACAGTTATAGCAATCAAAAAATAGACAAAAAAACTAGCGCCCCGCTTTTAAGCGTTGCACTAGTTTAAAAGAATAACTTATCGATTACGACGATTACGTAAGAATGTTGGAATGTCTAAAGCTTCTTCTTGTTGATAGTTCGTTTGTTGTTGCTGACGTGGAACCTCTTGTTGTACTGATTCTTGAGCACGAGTAGATGGCTGTGGTTGAGGTGTTTGATGCGTCGCAGCTTGCTGACGTGCACCTAACGACGGACGAACTGGCTGTGGTTTTGGCGCAATGAAATCATCAGAGAAACCTGTCGCAATAACCGTTACAATAATTTCGTCATTTAAGTTGTCATTAATTACCGAACCGAAAATCATATTCACTTCTTCATCAGAAGCTAATTGAACGATATCTGCTGCCTCTTGTACTTCGTAAAGACTTAAGTTTACGCCACCAGTAATGTTCATAATAACCCCTTTAGCACCATCAATTGATGTTTCTAAAAGTGGAGATGAAATAGCTTTTTTCGCTGCTTCTACAGCGCGATTTTCACCTGAAGCAATACCGATTCCCATTAATGCTGAACCTTTATCAGACATAATCGTTTTTACATCGGCAAAGTCAAGGTTGATTAAACCAGGTGTTGCGATTAAATCTGAAATACCTTGTACACCTTGACGTAAAACGTTATCCGCTTCACGGAACGCTTCTAACATCGGTGTAGATTTATCAACGATTTGTAATAACTTATCATTTGGAATAACAATTAGTGTATCTACGGCTTCCTTCATTGTAGAAATGCCACCAATCGCTTGAGTTTGACGTTTACGACCTTCAAATGTAAATGGACGTGTTACAACCCCTACAGTTAATGCGCCTAAATCACGTGCAATAGAAGCGATTACAGGCGCAGCACCAGTTCCAGTACCGCCACCCATACCAGCAGTGACGAATACCATATCGGCACCTCGTAATACTTCTTCTAATTGCTCACGGCTTTCTTCTGCTGCTTTTTTACCTACTTCAGGGTTTGCACCAGCGCCAAGACCACGCGTTAATTTCCCACCAATTTGTAATTTATATTCAGCTTTTGATAAGTTCAAAGCTTGTGAATCTGTGTTTACAGCGATAAAATCTACACCTTGAACACCATGTTCAATCATACGGTTAACAGCGTTATTACCGCCACCACCAACGCCGATTACTTTAATTACGGCTAGTTGGTCCATACCCGTTTCAAATTCTAACATACAGTTCTCCTCCTAATTGTTCACGTCATACTTTTCGTCTTAATCGAAAAATTTATTTAATATGTTTTTTGCGCGATCAATAACACTTACTTTATTAGCATTAGCGCTATCTACTCTCTCCGATACATTAGCAGCTTGCTTTTTAGAAGGAGCTGGTTGAGTATGATACGGTATCGCATTTACTGGCTCGCTATGTCCATAAAATTCGTCATCTGCGTATGCATGACGAATTAATCCAACTGAAGTTGTGAATGCTGGTTCACGAACACCGATATAATCCGGCGTATAAATTCGTACGCGCGTTAGCATCATTTGACGTGCGAGTTGAGCAATACCTTCTAACTGTGCTACCCCACCTGAAATTACAATACCACCGGGTAAATCTTGAATGCCCATGCGAGCAAGTTCGTCTAAAACAAGTTCAAATAATTCTTCTAAACGAACACCGATGATTTCAGAAATATAGCGTTGACTATATTGATCTGTTGAATCTGTTCCGACAACTGGTACTTCAAATAGTTGTTCATCAGAAGCATCATCATAAAAGGCATGTCCATATTGTTTTTTAATTTTTTCAGCTTGCTCTGTTGGTGTCTTTAAAACGATTGATAAATCTTTTGTAATATGATCTCCACCAACTGGAATTACTGCTGTATTCGTTAACAATCCATCTTGGAATACCGCAATTGTAGTAGAACCACCACCTAAATCGATGTATGCCGTCCCCTGATTCTTTTCGTCTTCCGTTAAAGCAAACGTTCCTGCCGCTAACGGTTGCAAATAAATTTCACGAATTTGGAGTCCAGCACGTTCTACACAACGCAACACATTATGTACTAGCGTTTTCGATGTAGTAATCATTGCTGCATCCATTTCTAAGCGAATGCCTATCATACCGCGTGGATCTTTAATCTCATCTAAATTGTCTACGATAAATTGTTTAGGAATTAAGTTTACTAGCTCTCGTTCAGGTGGAATAGACATTACTTGTGCAGAGTCTATTACACGTGCCAAATCATCATCTGTGATTTCACGGTTTTCACTATTTACTGCTACCACACCTTTTACAGATTGTAAAAGCGTTTGGTTAGCAGGTACTCCGAGAATTACTTCATCTATTTTAATACCCGTCATACGCTCAGCCTGGTCTACCGCTTTTTTAATTGATTGTACGGTTGCATCAATATCAACAATGGCCCCTTTACGAACTCCTGTTGATTTAACATGCCCTACACCAATTACGTGCAATTGATCATCGCTCATTTCCCCGATTAATACTTTAATAGAAGACGAACCAATATCGAGCGAAACATAAATTTCTTGATGATTCAAAATTCTGCACCTCCTTCGAATTACTCCCTATAGTTCATTCTATTGTAAAATCATGTGATTGTCTAAGTAAATCAATAAATTGTAATGATATTTTAACGTGATTGTTATTAGTTTTCACCTTTTTTTATTCGTCTATTTTCTAATTTTGTTAATAAGATTCGTCGGATTACAGCAATATTTTGGAAAAGACGTACACCAAACGCGAAAATTGCCGCTAAATACAAGTCTACTCCAATATGAACACCTAAAAAAGCAAGTCCCGCTGCTAAAAGTATATTAAAGAAAAAGCCCGAAATAAAAACTTTATCATCGTAAACCTGTTGTAATTGAGCACGAATTCCTCCAACCATCGTATCAAGTGCTGCAAGTACTGCAATTGACAAATAGTTTTCATAAACAGATGGAATTTGAATATTTGTAAAAATTCCTAATACCACGCCAAAAATCAACCCTAAAAGTGGTAACCACATATTCGCATCCCCTTTTACTTCTCTAATAAATAGTTGCTCTTTTTGACAACAACCGTCGAATTAATACGTATATTTTCAGAAGGTTCATGGACATTTAAAACGAGATTATCAATATAAAATTGCTCTGGGTATGATGAAGCTAATAAATGGTTTTTTAACTTCTCAGCTTGATCGTATGATTGTGTAATAATGTTAATTTCGACATTAAGATCATCGAGTGGCTCACTATTCACCATTGTTTTTCCATTGATATCACGGATAGCACTATTAAATGTTAGCCGTTTTCCTCCCATTTCGATCGCCTGAGCGTTATATCGATATAAATCATTGATTAGTCGAATCAACAATTCTGGTGAAATGGGCTTTATTTCATATCCAAATTGTAGCAATTCGGGAGCCGGTTCAATTGAAATCGTAACACCGGGACCCTTTATCGGTAAAATCCCTGCCTGCGCCTTCAAGTTATCCACTGTTTGCTGTAAAAGTAGCTCTGGATTATCGAACTCGGCATCCTCATATTTATTAACTGTTTCAGTCACTTCCGCAATCGTAGTTAGTAAATCTAAATGTCGCTCTTTTTCTTCCGATAATTGCTGGCGAATTTCCCAAATATCTACTGTATTTCGTTCGGTTGGGTTTTGAACAGTATTGTATTGTACCGCTAACATAAAACCAATGATGAACGAGATAATCGTTATATTACGGTACATTTTTTTCGTCATCATGACCCCTCCGAATGATTTTTCACTACTTTAATCTTCATTGATTGTTGCCATTTCAACTAAACTGCTGCGCTCAATTGTCACGACAACTTGTTCATTTAATAGTTGATCAAACACACCACCCGTTAACTCTAACGAAGAAATTAATGCATCCTGATTGCCAACTGCTTCAATGACAAAGGGTGCTGGGTATTGCTGACCATCAATCGTAATTACAGGGCCATTACAGCTAATATAAGAATTGGTTTTCAAGCGTTGGCCGTTTATCGAAATTGCCTCTGCTCCCGCAATTTTTAGCTCATTTAATACTTTGAAAATGTGACTTTCATGGACAATATATTCATTCGGATTCGTCGATTGTGGATTATAATCGCCGTCTTGTAATGTAATTTTGATGCCTTTTCCAACAGCCGCTGATAAGCCTAGTAATAATCTAAGTTGTTCGGCATCTTGAATATTTTGTTTATAATCTGCTTCATTGGAAGAATACTTTTTCTCATATGTGCGTATTTTTTCTTCAAGTTCGGCAAGCTCATTTACAAGCTCTTTACTACGTTCTTTTTGGCTTATTAATTCTTCCATATACTGATTTTCTTGCTCGTATTGTGAGGAGGCTGAGCTCAAGGTACGCTTATCCTTAGACAAATTATACGAAAAACCAATAATAAATCCGGTAATGATACATACAATAAATAACATCAAATATTTACGTGAAAACAAAGATGACTTATTCTTGCCCTGTTTGTTGCTCTTGTTGTTCATCATTTTGATTTTCTTCTTGCCCCCCTTCCTCAGACTCCGCTTTCACATCACCAATTAATGAATACTCATCTGAAAAAGGACGGTAATACGAACCCACTTCAATATCAATTATCCCTTTTTCAAACCCTTCTTCTTGCTCAATTTGTGCAATGATTGAAGGATAATAATTTAACTTTTCCCCCAATGTATTGGCATCAGCTCGTACTTCATAGCCGTCATTCATAAATAATGTAACGGCATATGGGTCGGCGTCTGTTGAATTGGAATTTATTTGAGAAATGAGCGACAGCACTTCTGGCTTTAACATAACTAGTTGCTTTAAAAGCTTTTTACGAAGTGCTTCATCTTCAATCCCCCAAAAAATTGGCGCGTCAATTGGTGTGACTTCATTAGCATCATTAAATATCACACCATTTTCAAGCATCGGATAAAACTCGCCATCTTTTGAAATGTATGCTACCTTTTTCCATTCATCGATTGTAATTTCTACATCATTTAAAAATTTTCGTTTTACATGAACAGATTTAATCCATTCATTTTCAGCAATAGTTTGTTCCACTTCAGACGTTTTGAATCCCCATAATGAGTCATCTATTTGCAACGAAGACTGTTGCAAATAAAATGCCTCTTCTCGAAGTTCTGCACCTTTAATGTCAATTTTTTTTATATTGCTATAAGGTAATTGAAAGTAAAGCAGTACTAAAATGATTAGGAGGAAAATGGTGATTAAAGCAATAAATTTAAAATTGGTTCTTCTTTTTCTTCGTTTTTTCATGGCGGGTACACGTTCTGTAATATCAATCACTTTTTCCATCATTTTTCCTCCTTTCTTCACTTGAAAAATTTAAAATGAGCGCCACAGTCAACCACACAACAACTAACGACGTTCCTCCATAGCTGATAAATGGTAGCGTTACGCCTGTTACTGGTAATAAATTAATCACTACCCCCACATTTAGACATGCTTGCACTGCAATAATTGTTGTTAATGCGCATATTACATAAAAATGAAATGCCTCATTACAACGAAGCGCTAAACGGTAGCCTGTTACTAAAAAGCACGCAAAAATAAGCAGCAATCCTAATCCGCCAACAAGCCCTATTTCTTCTAAAATAATGGCAAAAATAAAGTCATTTTGCGGTTCAGGCAAATATAAATACTTTTGTCTACTTTTTAATAACCCATGTCCAAATAGCCCTGCAGGTCCGATTGCAAAAAGTGATTGTACCGCCTGAAATCCACTTCCTAAAGGATCGGCCCATGGATTGATAAAAGCTTCAATCCGTTTTAAACGATATGGTGCCGCAGCAATTAACACCGCAAGTCCTGCCATTCCAATTACTATTAATGCAACATATAAACGAATCGGATATTTCGCAATAAAAAGCAATATAAACGCCACAACAACTAATATAAACACGGCCCCAAAATCCGGCTGCAGCATAATTAGAAATACCGGCATAAAAATAACTGCAAAATGTCGTATTTGAACTACGCGTTCATATGTTTTTCGCTTAGATAATATCGCACTTAAATACGTAAGAGTTGTTACTTTAGCAAGTTCAGCTGGCTGAACAGTTAATGCCCCTAAGCCAATCCAGCTTTGTGAGCCATTTCGTACAATACCTATCCCAGGTATTAATACAGCAACTAATAATACAAGGGATACAATATAGAAGATGGCCCACAATTTCGGATTTTGTAATGCTGGAATATTCATGACCGTTATGCAGCAAACGAGTGCTACTCCAAAATAGATTGCCTGTTTGATATAAAACGGGGTTTGTCCAAAATAATGTACCTCACCCCAATATGTTCCCGCTGAATAAATAAAAACAATACCAATAATCGATAACAAAAAGGCACTGACGAAAAAATATCCCTTTAAGTGCTGTGACAGTGTCGCTATCCTTTCTTTAAGAAAGTTTCATTACACGTTCGATAAATAAGTCGCCTCGAATTTCGAAGCTTTCATGCTGATCCCAGCTTGCACATGCAGGAGATAGTAAAATAATATCGCCGGCTACTGACATTTTTGCAGCATAGCCAACAGCATCTTCTACATCAATTGCACGGACAATATTTTCAACGCCACAAGACTTCGCAAATTCGATAAAGCGTAACGCCGTTTCACCAAATGCAACTACACCTTTAACACCTTTCATTTCTTCACGTAGCTCTTCAAATGAATGACCACGATCTAAACCACCTGCTAATAACACGATCGGTGCTGTAAATGCTGTTAATGCACTTTTCGTAGCCAATACATTTGTCGCTTTTGAATCGTTGTATATTTTACGGCCTTGCCATTCACGAACAAATTGTGTACGATGACGCACACCTACAAATGTTGCAAGTACGTTTTCAATTGCTTCGATTGGACAGTTTGATAACTTAGCTGCAGCTACTGCACATAAAATATTTTCTAAGTTATGATTGCCGGGTAAAACGATATTAGCACGATTTAAAATGGCTTCACCTTGCCAGTAGATGGTTTCAGCGTCCGCACTAATGCCCGTTTCTGAACGACCTTTCGTAGTAAATGGTACAAGTTGTGCCTTTGATTTTTTAGCATAATCAACGACAATTTGTTGGTCTGCATTATAGATGAAATAGTCTTCAGCTGTTTGATTTTTTGTTACGCAGAATTTTGCTTCGGCGTATTCTTCAAATGTTCCGTGATAATCTAAATGCGCTTCATAAAGGTTTGTTAAAATTGCAATGCGTGGACGGAAATCACGTATTCCCATTAGTTGAAACGACGATAATTCCGTTACGATAACATTATCTGCTTTTGCTTCTGCAGCAACGCCACATGCAACCGTTCCAATATTCCCTGCGATTAACGGCTTTAAATTGCCTTGTTGTAGCATTTCAAAAATAATAGTCGTCGTGGTTGTTTTACCATTTGAACCTGTAATACCGATAAACGGCGCTTCACTTACTAAATATGCAAGCTCTACTTCTGTAAGTACCGGTAGCCCTCGCCCAACTGCATCTGCCACGATTGGGTTTGTATATGGAATCCCTGGGTTTTTTACTACAAATTCGAAGCCCTCATCTAATAAGTCTTCTGGGTGACGACCGCAAATTACGGTAATTCCCTTTGATAATAGCTCTTGCGCTTCAGGATTAGCATCAAATGGTTTTGCATCGTTTACTGTTACAAACGCGCCTAGCTCATGTAAAAGCTCTGCAGCTGCGACACCACTTTTAGCTAATCCTAATACTAAAACTTTTTTAGACTGTAATCCTTCATACTGAATCATAATAACGCCTCCGCTAATACTGCAATAAGTGCTACGATACAACCTGTTGACCAAAATACGATTACGACTTTCCATTCAGACCATCCTGACAATTCAAAATGGTGATGAATTGGACTCATTTTGAAAATACGCTTTTTACGTAACTTGAAGCTACCTACTTGTAAAATAACGGATAATGTTTCAACAACGAATACTAGACCGACCAACAGTAGCAATAACTCTTGCTTCACAAGGACAGAAATCATCGCTAATGCACCACCAAGAGCTAACGAACCAGTATCACCCATGAAAACTTTCGCAGGATTTGCATTAAAGATTAAGAAACCTAACAATGCACCTGTAACAGCAAATGCAAATAATGCGATATCTGCTTGCTCATTAAATAATGCAATCACACCAAATGCTGCAAACGCAATAGAGGCTGTACCTGAAACAAGACCATCTAGCCCGTCTGTTAAATTTACTGCGTTAGAGAACCCAACAAGCCAGAAAATTAAAAATGCTACGTATAGTACCCCTAAATCAATTGAAATATCCGTATATGGAATTCCAACTGTTGTATCAAATGAACCTAAGCGTAATAATAAGAATGCTGCCACTGCAAGAACAATTTGTCCGATGAGCTTTTGTAATGACGTTAATCCTAAATTACGTTTAAAAATGACTTTTAAACCATCATCTAAAAAGCCAATGACACCAAATCCAACTAAAACAAGTAATAGTACAACGGTTTGTGTTGTGAATAAATCAAAAATCATCGCCACAACGATTGTCGAAACAATGATTGCTACTAAGAAAATTAAGCCGCCCATTGTCGGTGTGCCTGCTTTTTTCAAATGTGATTGAGGGCCTTCCTCACGGATGCTTTGGCCAAACTTCAATCGGCGCAAAATCGGAATACCGATCGGCGCTAAAATGACCGTTAATAAAAACGAAGAAACGAGTATGGTCAATGTTGTTGATAGTGTCATAAAAAATCTCCTTTAAAACTTCTGTTTGAAATACGTTGGCGTCGTATGTTTCAATATCTTTTTACTATATCGTTACAAAAACGTCATTCACTATAATAGTTCTTTTAGTTGGATTTTTAAAGGTTGAATTGCAATTTAATCACCTAAATATAAATGGACTGTGTCATTCTGCAAAATTCGACTATTTTCGCTAGGAATTTGCTGAATGACTTTCTTCCCTTCACCGTGCCATACAATTTTATAAGGATGTAATATCTCAACGACTTCTTCTTTTTTTAGTCCAACAAAATTTGGGATTCGTTCTGTTAGTTCATCACCCCAAACATAACGTCGCTCGATTTGCTCCGTTTGTTTTTCGATTTGTAGAATTGGTGCAGCATCTTCTATAATCTGACCAACGATTGGTGCAGCAATAACACTACCAAATTGTAAGGCGCTTTTCGGATGATCTATCGCGACATAAACAAGAATTTTAGGGTCATTTGCAGGTGCAAACCCGATAAATGACACGATATAATCGCCTTCTTTATAGCGTCCATTTTCTACCTTTTGTGCTGTACCTGTCTTCCCTGCAATCCGTAGACCATCACGGTATGCCTGACGCCCAGAACCATTTGCTACAACCAATTCTAAGGCATGACGCACTTGCTCAGAAGTTTCCTCACTGA
The DNA here is from genome assembly GCF_028747805.1 of Solibacillus daqui. Classification (NCBI taxonomy): domain Bacteria; kingdom Bacillati; phylum Bacillota; class Bacilli; order Caryophanales; family Caryophanaceae; genus Solibacillus; species Solibacillus daqui. The sequence continues at coordinate 890,465 of NZ_CP114887.1, read as the reverse complement.
TTACCTGTGCTTTTGCAATCGGCTGTTGCTCCTTAATGACTTCTTTTGTTTGACTATCCACAATTTTTGATACCGCATACGGCTGATATAGTGTACCACCATTAATGACTGCCGCTACTGCTTGCATTTGTTGAATCGGAGTAACTGATATTCCTTGGCCAAAGGACGTTGTAGCCTGCTCTACAGGACCAAAACCTTCTCTTGAAAATAGAATCCCCGAAGACTCCCCAGCAATATTCGAACCTGTTTTTTTTCCAAAGCCGAATCTGTGAATATAATCGAGTAATCTGTCAGGACCAAGACGTTGACCTAGCTCTACAAAGCCTGGATTACATGAGTTTTGTACAACTTCATAAAAGGTTTGATGTTTATGTCCAGATCGATTCCAACAACGTAATTTTGCTCCTTCAACGAGCGTATAACCCGCATCATAAAATTCATCATGTTCCATATCGACTACGCCTTCTTCAATCGCCGCACTTAATGTAATGATTTTAAAGGTCGAACCAGGTTCATATGACATAAACACTGGTAAGTTACGGTTATAAATCATTGGATCGACTTCTGAAAAATTTGTCGGGTCATACGTTGGGAACGATGATAATGCTAAAATTTCACCACTATTTGGATCCATTGCAATTGCAAGCGCTTGGTCAGCGTCGTATTGTAGCATTGCTTGCGATAATGCCCTCTCAACAATTTTCTGCACTTCGAGATCCATCGTTAATTGTAATGTAGCACCATCTTTACCGTCTTTCCATTCATCATCAACATGATCAAGTGGAGTTCCCTTTGCGTCAGTATATAATCGAACAGCCGCGCTAGAGCTTGTTAATATATCATTATACTCATATTCAATCCCTGCTAAGCCTTGATTGTCGACACCAGTGAACCCTAAAAACCGCGACAATAAATTTCCATTAGGATAAGCTCTTACATAATCAATCCCACTATAAAGTCCTGGTATTTGCATTTGCTGCAATGTAATCGCTTGATCATAGGTAATGTTTTTTGCTTCGGGTGCAAGTTTGACAAGGTTTATTCGCTGTTGAAGCTTTTTTAAAATTTGCGTTCGATCTTTGTTCAACACTTCGCTAATGGCATCCGCAACTTGTTCCTTGTTTTCATTTTGCGCAGGCATAAAATATAAAGTTGGTGCTAAGGCATTCGTAACGATTACTTCGCCATTACGGTCAACTATTTCACCGCGCTCTGCATTAAAAGGTATTTCTCGGTCCCAGTTTTCCTTTGCTAATGTTGACAATTCGTCATATTGAACAATTTGAACGTACAACAATTTAACAAAAATCGCCACGCCGTATAAAACAAATGCGATGGCGATCCATGTTAATCGATTTTTAGAACTTTTTTGTACCCATTTCATTAAAACACCTCACTAACAACAGCGTATGTCTTAAGGAAAGGTTGTATTCTAAGCGTTTTATTCTTCTGTTAGTTGTTGTTCTTCCTCTTCACCAGTCTCGTCTTCTAACTCCATATCCTCTGCAGGCGGAGTTAAATACTGTTCTTCTGGTGTTTTTAATTTAACGACAATCGGTGCACCATCAGAAATTGTCGTACCTTGTGACACACTTTGACTTTCGACAAAGCCCTCACCAAATATTTCGATTGGTAAATTAGATAATGATTTATATACGAGTAAATTACGTAATGACCACTTTTCAAAGGATGGTACAGTTATCGCGCCAGCTGTCTTTAAAAAGACTATGCCACCTTGCGTTAACACTTTCCCTTGTGCCGGAAATTGTTCCGTAATTTCGCCACTTTCTCCAATTAGCACTGGATGCAGACCATCTGCTTCTAGTTCGGTAATAATTGAATCTGAATGTTCACCAACATAATTGGCTACTTCCTTCTTTTTTACCTCTGCTGTATCAGTTGGATTAATGTTCATATATTTTAAACTGTTTTGAACAACGGAATTAAATACTTGTGACACTGGGTCAGAACCAGCCTCTGTCGCACCTAATTTCGGTTTCGCAACTGCAATATAAACAGTTAATTGCGGGTCGTCCGCTGGTGCCATACCTAAAAACGAATACAAGAATTCATTTTTCCCCCAGTCGTAACCGCGCCCATTTGCTTTTGGCATTTGGGCCGTACCTGTTTTCCCTGCCACTTCATAACCTTCAATTTGGAAGCGTTTTGCGTTCCCAGCTTCACCATAAATAGTAGAAGCTAGTAATTCACGCATTTTTTTCGCTGTTTCTGCTTTAATTGGTTGCCCCTTCTCTACAGGCTCAGAATTCATAACGACTTCACCCGTATTTGGATTCACAATCTTATCGATGACATATGGCTGCATCATTTTACCGTCATTTGCGATAGCTGATAATGCCTGAATTAGCTGAATTGGCGTCACCGTAGAACCTTGCCCAAATGTCGTTGTATACTTATCAATTGGATAGCGTGAGTTGATAATCCCACTTGCCTCATTCGGTAGATCAATCCCTGTCTTTTGACCGAAACCAAAATCATCTAAATATTTTTCTAATGTCTCCCAGCCCATTACATCAAGTAAATTGGTCATTGCGGTATTGGATGAACGCTGGAAACCTTCTAAATATGAAATCGTTCCCCAACCATATCTATTATGATCTCGAATTATATCCTTATAAACGGTATATTGCCCCGATTTATAGGTTGCATTTGGAAACCAATTATCCGAATCCATTGCTGCTGCTACGGTAAAGGTTTTGAATGTTGAACCTGGCTCAATTGTGTTTTCTACAACATCATTTAACCAGTTGCCATCTAGCCCTTCACGCGTATCTGGATTAAATGTCGGGCGTTGTGACATGGCCAAAATTTCGCCCGTTTTTGGATTTGCAACAACGCCAATCATTGACTGCGGGCTATATTTTGTATTCACTCGGCTCATCGCATCTTCTAAAAAGTTTTGGATCGTTTTATCAAGCGTTAAATAAATGTCATTACCATGCTGCGCCTCTTGTACGATATTATTGCTATTTGGCAACAGATAGTTTCGCGCATCGCGTTGATAAGACAATTTGCCATCGGTACCTGTCAGTTGCTTATCGTAGATGGATTCAAGCCCCATTTTCCCTACTACTTCCGATTTTCCTTCTTCATCGGTTTCTCGCAACGCAAAACCAATTAAATGCGAGGCAAATACGCCATTTGGATAGTAGCGCTTTTTATCGCTAAAGAAAATAATCCCTGGTAAATTCAGTGCTTCAATTTGCTTTTTCACATCGTGGCTAATTCCTCGACCTGCTAGTCCGAATTCTACTTGATATTTTTTTTTACTCGGATTTAGACGCTCATAAATTTTATCTTCGTCCATCGGGATAAACTTCGCTAACTCACTCGCCGTTTTGGCAGTATCGACAACATGTCTAGGATTTTTTTCATTTTCCGTTGCCTCTTCTGAAATAACCGCTACTAGACGATAGCTCAATGTATCCTCTGCAATGACATTTTCATTGCGATCTAATATTTTCCCGCGATCCGCAGACAATGCATAACCCGATTCATATTTAGATAATGCTTCTGTTTCGAGTTCGTGTCCTTTTACAATTCCTGTAGCTTGAATTGATACAAAACGCCAATATAACAGTAAAAAGAGCCCTCCAAATAATAAAAACATTAGAAAGGCCCCATACTGGTAACGAAATTTTCTCTTTTTCATTCCCCCGGCACTACCTTCACATTTTTCTCATTTAGTGTTAAGCCGAGTTCTTTCGCTTTTTCCCAAATACGCTCATGAGTTGATAGCTCACTAACTCGTACTTTTAAATCAACATTATTATTATTAACTTCTGTTATTTCTCGTTCAATAGATTGGATTTCCATACTTACAGCTTGAATTTCTCCTTGTATATGTAATATGGAAATTGCGAAAGATGCTACGACCACTGCAAAAATAATGAATAAAAACTTTTCACCTGCCGTAAAAAACTTCACGTGTGGCTTTTTCTTTACGGCTTGCTGCATTTGCCTTTGTTGTTGTTCTTGTTCAAGTATTTCAGGCTGTTGTTGAATATATGTTTGGCGGACTCTTACGGCCATTACTTACCCACGCCCTTTATCGTTAATTTTTTCAGCGACACGTAATTTTGCTGAACGCGAACGATTATTCGCAGCTAACTCCTCATCTGATGGTAAAATCGGCTTTCTCGTTACTAATTTAAGTACCGGTTTCATATGATCTGGAATTACCGGTAATCCAGGTGGTAAATCTGGAAGTGATGAAGCCTCTTTAAACAGCGTTTTTGTTAAGCGGTCTTCTAAAGAATGGAACGTAATCACACTAATGCGACCGCCGATCTTTAATAAGTCGATTGCATCTACTAACGAATCTTCAGCTGCGCCTAACTCATCATTAACAGCGATTCGGATTGCTTGGAAAATTCGTTTTGCGGGATGTCCACCTTTACGACGTGCAGGAGCTGGAATACCATCTTTAATGAGCTCTACTAGCTGCCCCGTTGTTTCTACTGGTGCAATTTCGCGGGCTTGTTCAATTTTACGCGCAACTTGTTTTGAAAATTTCTCTTCCCCATAACGGAAAAAAATACGTACCAAATCCTCATAAGACCAATCGTTTACAACATGATAAGCTGTTAATTCTGCAGTTTGATCCATTCGCATATCAAGTGGTGCATCGTGATGATAACTAAAGCCACGCTCTGGTGTATCTAGCTGTGGAGATGAAACACCTAAATCATATAAAATTCCATCTACTTGATGAATATTCAAGTTGTATAGTTCTTCTTTTAAGTAACGGAAATTCGAATGTACGAATGTCACACGATCTAAATAATCCGCTAACCTTACTTTTGCATTTTCAATTGCAATTGTATCTTGGTCAAAACAAATCAAACGACCTTTTTCTGACAATTGCTTTACTAGATATTCACTATGACCTGCACCACCTAAAGTACAGTCTACATAAATACCATCTGGGTTGATGTTCAATCCATCAACAGTTTCTTTCAATAATACGGTTGTATGATCGAACATTATTAAAGCACCTCTTAAACTTAAACTTAAAAATCAAATCCAATTAAATTTTCTGCAATATCATTAAATGACTCCGATGATTCATCTAAATATGAATCCCAAGCGTCTTTTGCCCAAATCTCTATTTTACTTGATACTCCTAGTATGATGCACTCTTTTTCAAGATTAGCATGGTTAATTAGGGTGGAAGGAATGTTAATTCGGCCTTGCTTGTCGAGTTCTACCTCGCTTGCCCCAGAAAAGAAAAAGCGGGCAAATGCACGGGCATCTTTTTTGGTCATCGGTAAATCTTTTAATTTTTGTTCGAGTTTTCGCCATTCATCCATAGGGTATCCAAGAATACAATGATCCAATCCGCGTGTTAGTACAAATGTTTCGCCAAGTAATTCACGAAATTTTGCTGGTACAATCATACGGCCTTTTGCATCGATTGAATGTTGATATTCACCCATGAACATGCTACTCACCCCACTTTACTAAATAATGTACCACATGCCCCCACTTTCCACCACTTATTTCATGTAATCCAATACCAATAAAAAGAAATCACGAAAATGCACTCATTTCAGTACATTAGTTCGGTGTCAAAAGATACAAAAAAAGAGTTACCCCTCTATGAGATAACTCTTACCCTTTATAGATACACAATTTTATGATGATCTGAAATACTCATCTGTAATGATAGTAACTCATCAATTAATGTCTCCCCATATTCATTTAGGTATACATATGGGCTATATACACGTTCTTGATACCCCTTATTTGGGTACAATTGCGCCTGCAGTGTATTATATTGACGAATTGCTACACCATGCTGTTCAATATTTTGCTGTTCAATTTTTGCTTGCAAGTATTGGAACTGTCGTAGATGATAATTCATATTTTTTTCAAGTAAGTCGCTCAATTGATAGCGCTGTTGTAATTGTTGCTGGAAATGCTCGTACTGCGCTTGTAATTGCTGTTGCATCGATTCGATAAACTGTCGAGAATCATTGTCACGAATCGTTTCAATAAAATCAGCTAATTTCGTGTCAATTTTACTATCTAACACTTCTGCGACAGTCATATTTTTTTGCTTTAACAACGCCTGCACTTGGCGTGTAACAAGCGTAATATTGATACGTGGCGCAAAAATCGGCATTTGCAAATCTAATGTATGGAATGCTGGTTTCAATGTGGCCCAATACGCTAACTCCCCCGGTCCACCAACAAAGGCTAACACAGGAATGGTCATTTCCTGCATTAATGGACGTGTCACAACATTATTACTTAACGCTTGTGGTGTTTCGTTTGCAAGCTGCAATAACTCTTCTTTTGTAAAATTCACATGCGCTAATACATTTCTAAAGCGGTCGTCTTTACGCTCTAATAAAAAGCGCTCGCCTTCTTTTACATAAAATAAGTTTGCATTGTTTTCCGTCGCTTCAATTGGTTTATTGTATCCTGCATCAGCTAGTTTTTGCTCTTGTGCGACAACCCCATATGCGATGTCCTCATTATTTTCGATTAACGCTCCAAAATACGCCTTTTCATAGTCACGGAATGGCGCATAAGTAGCATCCAGCATAAGTAATCCATGGTTTTCAAATAAGTCATTCATCAAGCGACTAAAGAAATCCGTAAACGTTGTACTATTTTGAGCATGCGCTAAGACACTAGCTAATAAACTCTCTGTATATTCCGTCTCACCGAAATCTTTAAATGTTGTTTTAATGAATTGTGTTAATGCTTCTTGATTTAAAACGGTTGTTGAAGCCATTGTTTTATATTTTGAGCGCTCACTATAACCACGCTTTTTCGTTTGTGCATCCATGATTGTATACGTATGATTTATTTCTTCGATATCGTGGTCTTCACCCGCAATCCAGAACATAGGCACTACATTCGTATTTAGCTGTACACGTTTTTCTTTTGCTAATAATATAACCGAAATCGCTTTATGGACAGAATATAAAGGACCTGTAAGTAATCCTGTTTGTTGACCGCCAACAACAACAAGCGCACCTTGCTCTAGTTGCTGTAAATGCGATTCAGTTTGTTGTGAAATACCAAATGGCGTCATATATCCACGAATAATTTGTGCTAATTCTGCCGTACGATAATTTCGTTGTTGTAAATAAGCCGCACGCGCGATAAATGCTTCATCATTATATACATGATCAAAAAATGCATGAATTTCAGCATCATTTGACCAATAATCTACTAATAGTTTATTGCTGACTGGGGGTTGGATTTGTTCCAGTTCCATGAAAATTCTCCTCTACTTCACTCTACGCGGTTCTAATAGTCATTCACTTTTCAACTGCTGTTCTATTGTATCTAGTATTTCGGCATAACAAAAGAATATACTCTTATTCAATCATCATAAAAATCATTACGGAATGAGCAATGCCAACAAGCCAAACTGTGAAATAAGCCAAACTTAGCATTAAAAAATCCACACGCCAAATCTTCTTTAATAACGGCCCTACTTCGATTTCTTTTTTTGATCGCCAATCCATATATGTAAAGATTATTGCAACAATAAGCAAAACGACAAGCATCGGAATCCAAATCGACAATTCCCATAGGCTACGAATAGCAATTGGGACTGAAAATAACAAAATCAATGTCGTCACATCCGCTGCTAATCCTATCGCTTTTTGCTTGTTAAACTTCAGTATCCGGCAAACAATTAACATAATCAAAAAAGCGATTATCGGAAAAATAATAATGGTCGCTAACATGAACTGAAGAAATAAGATCACATTTTTTCACCGCTCTCTTCAAAGGCTTTGACAAGTAAGTATACCGTTTGTAACATCGGCATCGTTTGATTTTGCAGGGCTGCCTTTTTCAAAATCGGCGCTACGATTGTATCAATTTCAGTTTTTCTACCTGCCAAGCGATCTCCCAACATAGATGAGGTATTTGAAGCTGTTTTTTCACATAGCGCTACAACTTGCCCAAATTGAATGATTTTTTCATATTGTGGAAATACCGTCATTACTTCATTATATAAATTTTTTAGCAATTGAAAAGCATTGTTTTCGGTTATTAATCGTCCATTTTTTAATTGCAAAATAGCAGTTAACGGGTTAATAAAGCAATTTAACAATGCCTTTTCTAAAAGCATTAATTCTGCATCTTGTTCAAAATCGATTGGAAAATTCATTTTGGAAAACTTTTTAAAAAAAGTAAATGACGTCAAATCTCCACGTGCTACTGCAATTTTCATCACACCTATTCCTTTATGTGCAACATGGAATTCCTCGATTTTTTGTGCACCAAATTGAATTGAGCTAAACGCGATTTGTTGTTGCGGTAACTGTAACGCCTCTTCAAAATGAGCTAATCCATTTTGGACAAATAATACCGGGATATTCACTGGAATTTCCGCTAACATTGGATAAACGGCTTGTAATTGTCCATATTTAACAGCCACAATAATTAAATCAGCTTTACTTGAAGGGCGAGACGATATTGATACATGTAAATCACTAGTTATGCTACCATCAATATTTGTTCGTGCGATGCTTTGCTCTTTTTGGTATTGTTTGCGCTTCACTAAGGTCACATCTGTTTGCTGCTCTATTAAATAACTCGCAATCAATAATCCTACTGAACCTGCTCCAATAATTTCGATACGCATTTATTATACCTCATATTTATTTCGAATTAAAAAGGTCTGCCTTCAAGACAGACCTTCAGCTAACATTATTATACTGGATACACAGGATGTTTTCGATATGGTAACACCATTTGCTTCGAATTATAGTAACCAAAGCGCTGAATTAATACGTTGCGTAGTTCTTTTGGGGCAACGATATCATCAATGACCATTTCTGATGCAAGTTTGTATAAATCGATTTCTTCTTTGTACTCTTCGATTTTTTGCTTCACAAACTGCATGCGTTCTTTAGGGTCTTCAATCGCTTCAATTTTATTTGAATACACTGCATTCACAGCTGCTTCAGGACCCATTACAGCAATTTGAGCAGTTGGTAATGCAATGACCACATCCGGATCAAATGCTGGTCCACACATCGCATATAGCCCGGCTCCATATGCTTTACGCACAATGACCGAAATTTTCGGCACGGTAGCCGAACTCATCGCGGAAATAAATTTAGCACCATGACGAATAATACCCGCTTTTTCTACTTTTGTGCCAATCATAAAACCAGGCACGTCAGCTAAAAATAATAGCGGAATTGAAAACGCATCACATAGCGTAATGAACTTAGCAGCCTTGTCTGCCGAATCGACAAACAATACACCACCTTTTACTTTAGGCTGGTTTGCAATGATTCCTACAACTTGACCATCAATGCGCGCTAGTCCTGTAATTAACTCTGATGCAAATAGCTTCTTAATTTCAAAAAAACTACCCTCATCAATTATCTGATCAATCGCTTCATACATATCAAATGGTGCATTTTGATTTTCTGGGACAATTTCTTCTAATGCGCGTCCTGCAATCGGTGCTTTCGGTTGTTCTAACGGTGGAAATTCAGAGAAGTTAGCCGGAAAATATCCAATGTATCGACGGGCTTCACGGATTGCCTGCTCCTCTGTTTCTACAAGTACATCCCCACAGCCACTTACCGTACAATGCATACGTGCACCGCCCATTTCTTCAAGCGTCACCTTTTCCCCAATCACTTTTTCCGCCATTCGAGGAGAGCCCAAATACATCGAAGCATTGCCTTCCACCATGATTACGATATCACAAAAGGCGGGGATATACGCACCACCAGCAGCAGACGGACCAAATAAAATACAAATTTGCGGAATTGCCCCACTCATTCGAACTTGGTTATGAAAAATGCGCCCCGCTCCCCGACGTCCAGGAAACATCTCTAATTGATCTGTAATACGCGCACCAGCAGAGTCTACTAAATATAGCATTGGTACTTGTAATTTTTCGGCCGTTTCTTGTATACGAATGATTTTTTCAACAGTACGTGATCCCCATGACCCCGCTTTAATCGTTGAGTCATTAGCCATGACACACACTGTTTGCCCATCGATTTGTCCAATTGCTGTCACGACACCATCTGCTGGTAAATCATCTGCTTCACAGTTTGCAAAACGTGCATCCTCTTCATATATGCCATTATCAAATAATAGCTCCAAACGATCACGTACAAATAATTTATTAGTTTCTTTTAGCTTTTCATGGTATTTTTGAGCGCCACCCGAATAAATTGTTTCGATTTTTTGCTGTAAGTGCTCTTTATAGTTTGCTTGCATGTCTATTCCCCCGTCACTTAGGCTAATTCTACTAATACATCATTTTCTTCTACAAAATCCCCTTCAGCAACGTTCACTTTTTCAATTGTGCCATCATTTTCAGCCTCATGTGCAATTTCCATTTTCATTGATTCTAAGATAATTAATGTTTGCCCTTTCGTAACGCTATCTCCCTCTTTTACACTCACCTCATAAACGGTACCTGCCATTTGTGCTTTTACTTGTGTCATAAAAATTGCCCCCTTAGAAAGATATTTACGTAATATTACGCAGTATTGCTACATCTATTGTAAGCTAGCTGTAAATTTAATTACAATTATTTTCTCGTATAATATCATTATTTCTACTTTCAACCCTTTTCTTTTACATGGACGAAGCCTTGTTGCAGCCATTTTTGCATTTTATCATAATCTGATTGTAGCTCTGAATATTTCATTTCTAAATCATTGTACGCCTCTGTCAATTCTTCAAAACTCGTTAACGCCAATTTCAAATGACTACGCATGAGTTGCTTCGGTCGTTTCCTTACACTATTTAGCACTTGTCCATATTGCGTACGCAGTGTTTTATTCCACCTAAACCCACACGCCTGCTTCGTACGATTTAACGCTTGGGCAGCTTGCTCAAACGCCTCTAGTTGTGTACGACCATTTTGTACACTATGAATGACAATTTCCGCTAGCTTTTCATCATCCGCAACCGTCCATTGATCTTTACGTCTTTTTTGTTCCACTCCATGCACCACCTCATATTTTTTACTACTATATGCCCGTGACATCGAAATAGACTTTAAAATAAAAAAAGTTACGACAAAAATAGTTTCGTCGCAACCGTATACACATTATTTTTTCTTATTCAAGAAATTTTGCACTGCTACATGGTGTGCATCAGATTCCCAAAGTTTTGCGCATAAACGAACTTCCTCCATCACACGCTCATACATATTACGTTCACGCCATTTACGAAGCTCGATTTCTTTATATGCTTGATGCACAGATGGATGAATTTTTGCCATATGCTCAATAAAATCAGCTAGTGCTTGTTCTTTTGTCCCTTCAATATAAACACGCATTGCCCAACCAATTTCGTACAATGTTTGTGCATTATATGGTTTTGCATCTACTAGCATTTTTAATGCACGATCATGACGTATTCCACGCTCAAATAAATACGTACCGCCACCCCAGCCAGATGTAATCGCAAGTGAACCTTGAATAAAGCCCGCCTTCGCATGTGAGGCCATTAAACGGAAATCACAAGCTGTCGCAATCTCACAGCCACCACCGACTGCCGTTCCATTAATTAATGCAATTGTCGGCACAGGTAATGTTGCTACTTCATATAAAATGTCTGCCATTTTACTCAACATACCAAACGCCTGATCCTCCGTTTCTAAATTATGAAACTCTAATAAGTCTCCACCTGAGCAAAATGATTTTTCTCCTGCTCCAGTAATGACTAAAAAGCGCACGTCATCATTTTCTTTTATGTATGTAATCACTTCTTTTAAGCCATCCATTACTGCATAGTTAATCGCATTACGCTTTTCCTCACGATTAATTGTAAAGGTTAAAATCCCATTGTCATTATGAATTATGTAATCCATTTTCCATCCCCCGTATCACCTTCAAATTATTTACCTTAATATAAAATAATGAAATTTTCTAACAATATTAATAGTACGCGAGCAAAAATGATTTTACAATAATTTGCGCAAAAGAGAGGGAAATAGAAAAAAGACTAGTTAAGAGCCATGGCCTCTTAACTAGTCTTGCATGAGCAAAATACTGAATTATTTTGCTACTACTTCTTTACCTTTGTATTGTCCGCAAGCTTTGCACACGCGGTGTGATAATTTAGCTTCACCACAGTTTGGGCAAGCTACCATACCAGGTACAGATAATTTGAAATGCGTACGACGCTTTCTTTTTGCAGTTTTAGAAGTTCTTCTAAATGGTACAGCCATTATTGGCACCTCCTTACAGATAGTTATTCATCTGTTTGATCAAAATACTTAGCTAAATCAGCCAGTCTTGGATCCAGTTTTGGTTCGTCAACCTCTTTAGCTTTTTCTACATCTTCATCCGTTGAATAGGACCAGTCTTTACCGCCTTGCACTTGTCCTTCGGTATTCTCTTTGAATACTTGCATTGGTACTTCAAGAAGAATCAATTCTTCAAGTACTGGCTTCATGTCAATCACTTCTCCATCAACATAATGGATATCACCATCAACATCCCCGCGGTTTTCTGGATCAACCCAGCTGAAAACTTCAACTGTCTCGATTTCCACAGGATATTCAACATCTTCCCACGTGCGGGCACATGGAAGCGTCAATGTAGCGCTAATCGTTAATTGACAAGTCATTTGCGATGCACCAAAAGTACATAGCCCTTTTACATGAACGGGTGAAACGTTGCGAATATCTAAATTACGAGCTTTTACGCTATCCAACTCGACATTAGTATCAAGTGGCATACCGTCTTTTCGAAACTTCGATAATTGATGAATTGACCATTTCATTCGTTTATCACCTCGAGACAACACTGTTGATTATATAGTGAACAAAAAAAGATGTCAAGATAATTTCTTGTCACTCTTTAAAAACCTGCTTATAATCAAGTTACATTCTATCATATTGAAACAAAACATTCACCAAAATATCATGTACCCAATAAAAAAATATTTTATCGTAAGGAGGAAATTTATGCAAGCTGTTGGTATTGTCGTAGAATATAATCCTTTTCACAACGGTCACTTACATCATGTAACCGAAGCAAAACGCACAACAAATTCCGATGTTGCAGTTGCGGTAATGAGTGGGCAATTTTTACAGCGAGGAGAACCTGCACTTGTTGATAAATGGCATCGCACAAAAATGGCATTACAAAGCGGTGTCGACATCGTTATTGAGCTTCCATACATTTTTAGTACCGCGCAAGCCACGTTGTTTGCATCAGGCTCAATTCAACTACTAGAGGCCATGCATTGCAAACATCTTGCTTTCGGAAGTGAACAAGGAACAATCACTCCTTTCATTAATACTTATGAGGTCATTGAAAGCAATCGTGACCTGTATAACAGCATTATTAAAGAACATGTTCAACAAGGTAAAAGCTATCCACAAGCCTTGTTTATTGCCTACGAACAGCTTACTCAGCATTATCCAAATGCATACATTGATTTAGCTCAGCCAAACAATATTTTAGGCTATCACTATGTAGAAGCAATTAAACAGCTCCATTGCATTATGCAACCGGCTACGATTCAGCGCATTGCTGCAGGCTATTATGATGCGATTGATACTTCAAGCCAAATCGCTAGTGCAACGGGTATTCGACAAGCATTATTTGGCGGACAAGACTTAAATGAAGTGGCACAATTTTTACCTCATGCAAGTATAGAGCAACTTCAAATTTGGCAGCAAACCCATGGACAATTTGCTAGTTGGGAAAGCTTTTGGCCACTTTTAAAATATGCGATTATTCGCCATACACCACAGCAATTAAAACAATATGCCGATGTCGCAGAAGGTCTTGAAAATTCACTCATTAAACACGCAGCTACAAGTGATAGCTATGCTGAATTTATGAATAGCTTAAAGTCAAAGCGTTATACATGGACACGTCTACAACGTATGTTGACACATATTTTTACTGGGGTTACAAAAGAGCAATTACATCAAACGAAAACACCAAGTTATATCCGAATTTTAGGAATGACAAAGCAAGGGCAAGGCTATATTTCAAGCATAAAAAAATCTCTTACGTTACCACTTATTAGTCGTGTAGCTTCTGTTAGTGATCCCGTTTTAGCAATTGATTTACATGCGACACAAATGTACCAACAAGGGGTCGCACAATTTTCGAATATAAAAATAGACGAAGATTATAAATCTCCGCCTATCCGTTTTTAATTTTTTGGTTGTAATTTTTCCAAATAGTCCAGTGCATCATCAATCGTTTTCACCGGCACTATTTTCATGTTGGTCTTAATTTTTTCGCCTGTTTTCTTCGCAGTTTCATAATTAGATTCGATGTTTGGGTCATACTCAAGCATCGCTTCTGTTATTTCATCATCAGGCGCAAAGAAAATATCGACTCCTTTTTTATCTGCTGATACAATCTTTTTCTCAATCCCACCAATGCGACCTACTGTACCATCTTCAAACATTTCACCAGTACCTGCCACGTTATAGCCTTTTGTAATATCTTCGTCAATCAACTGATTTAATAGCTCTAAAGTAAACATTAAACCTGCTGAAGGACCACCAATATCTTCCGTTTTCACGTTCACTTTCGGGTCGGTTTTGATCGATTTACTTTCTGAATAGGTTATACCTATCCCATAACGGCCATCCGAACCTGGAATTTCTTTAATATCTAAATTAACATCAATCAGTTTGTCATTACGCTTCACTACAAGACGAATTTGATCCCCATTAGTTTTTGGGGTAATGATTTCACGGAACGTTTCTAAACTATCAATGCGCTTGCCATCTGCTTCAACAATTTCATCGCCCGGCTTTAAATGCCCATCTGCCGCACCTTTTGCTAACACATTGAGTACGTAGAGCCCTTTATACGTCACTTGATAATCTAACCCTGCGTGTTTAAACGCGACATACGTTGCACTAAACTGTGAATCCGTCATGTATTTTAATTGGCGTACATTATATTCCTCGTCATCTTCTTCCTCTTGACGTACATCGTTAATTTTTACAATGTCATAATAGTCCATAACACTCGCCATTGCATACGTGAGAATGGTTGCACGTCCCATTGCAACGGTTGTCATGTATAGTGCACCCTCATCGTCCACATCACCATTTTGAACGGATAGGAAATCGCTCACATCATAGGTACCACCAGGTTTTGTAATATAATAATCCAAGCGATAAAAAGATATCACTATTAAAAAGATAAAAAAGATTCCTAATGAAATTTTCGCTTTATTGTTCATTTTTACGAACGCCTCCAAAATCAGTGAAAGACTAAATTAAATTACCTGTGCATACAATTAGTGTAGCATTTGAACGAATGAATGACAAAACTTTGTAAAGGATGACGAATTATTTGGAAGATCCTTTTATGCTTAGTACTAATTTTTTTAATGTTACAATTTCCTGATGTTACGCATGAAGGAGTAGATTTAGGATTTACACTTTTTATGGAGGCGCTTTTCCCTTATTTATTGCCGTATTTAATTTTAACGAGCTGGCTCATTCGCATCACTACTACTTCCTCTAAAGCTTCCTATTTCACCTTTTTTCAAACCTACTTCATAAGCGCGATTGGTGGATTTCCTACAGGTGCTGCAACCATTACACAGCTCACAAAACAACAAGTATTTACAAAACGTCAAGCGGCTTTAATGCTTGGGATTTGTCATAGCCCTAGTCCGTTATTTCTATTCGGTTTTGTTGGACAGGACTTACTGCAATCTACTACGTTTAGCTGGCAATATTTACTGTTAATACATAGCTTTTCACTCTGCTTGTTACTAGTTGTTTTTCGCCTTGTGGCAAAGGAAGGGGTTCAAGAAGTAGCCCATTTCAAAGAAACAACGCCTTTTTCAAATAGCATACGTGATAGTGCACCGACAATTCTTACAGTGGCAATAACGTTAATATTTTTCACCACAATTTATCACGTTGTCATTCATAGTATTGAATCCTTCACTACCCTCCCTACTATATTCAAAGTATTTACAGCTGGCTTACTTGAAATGACAAATGGACTAGCGATGCTACAACAACATATGTACGGGGATTGGCTTGTATTTTTCATAGTTGTACTTCTTACTACCCAAAGTTTTAGCATCCATCTACAAGTAGTAGTTATCGCGCGTACAGCACAAATTCCAATGCGTCCTTATTTTATATTACGTGCGATTTATATCCTATGTATCCCACTGCTCTTTTTCTTATTTTTCATGTAAAAAAGCTTTTGTGTACTAAGAGGAATTCCTCTGACACAAAAGCTTTTTATTAGTTATGAAATTTTTGTTTTAACGCTTGTTCAACGCATGCAGGTACAAGCTCGCTAACATTGCCGCCATATTTCGCGACTTCCTTTACGATGCTTGAACTTAAAAACGAATATTGATTTTTTGTCATGATGAAAAATGTTTCGATATTTTCATCTAAAACACGGTTCATCGAGGTAATTTGCATTTCATATTCAAAGTCTGAAACAGCACGTAACCCACGTACAATCGCCTTTGCGTTTTTTTCACGAGCATAATCAATTAAAAGACCCGAAGATGTTTCAATATGGATATTCGGTAAATCTTTCGTTACCTCTTTGATTAACTCTGTACGTTCTTCTATCGAAAATAGTGGCTGTTTTGAAGAGTTGTTTAATACTGCGACATAGACTACATCAAACACATCTGCTGCACGTCGAATAATATCCAGATGCCCCTTTGTAACCGGGTCAAAACTTCCTGGTACTACAGCTATTTTTTCCGTCATTCGATTGCTCCCTCTTCCTCTTCGTAACGATAAATCGAGATAATTGTACTTCCATATGTTTCTTGTCTAACAAGACGGTACACACCATAATTTTCTGGCAGCGTTACTTCTGTCGAATGCTCACACATAATAATCGCCTGCTCAGATAATTTACCGCTTTCTACAAGCGTCTCAACTAACTCATAATACTCTTTTTTGTGATATGGTGGGTCGACAAATAAATAGTCAATAACAATATCACGCTTTATTAATGCCTTTACCGCACGTGTTGCATCAACTCGGAATAATTCCGAAGAGTCCTCATAACGACATTTTTTAATGTTTTCTTGCAACACTTGGAATGCGCGACTATCTTTTTCTATAAATAAAGCATGCGCTGCCCCACGGCTTAATGTTTCAATTCCTAGCCCACCACTTCCAGCAAATAAATCAACTACCGTACCACCGTCAAAAAACGGCCCAATAATATTAAATATTGATTCCTTTACTTTATCGGTTGTTGGTCGAGTTGTACTACCTGCAATGGCCTTTAATGGCATTCCTTTTCGATCACCCGCAACTACGCGCATGTTTTCACCAATCTTTCTAAAATCGTCTATTGTTGTTCACCAGGTGCTGTAATCGTAATACGATTTTCCGATTTTGTTAACTCGACTAAAAATAGACGCTGTAACCACGCTTCTTCAATGAAATTCTGCCCTGCAACTTTTTTAATCGGCATTGATACCGTATTATAACGACGCTGGTTAAATACATAGAAGCCTGGGTCATGTGGGAATCGGAACGCACGTGTTTCACTCGTTACATAATACCCGTTTTCACCCGTTTTCACATCATATCCTAACTCATTTAATAAAGAATCTGCGGAATATAATATTTCCCCATCTTTTAATACCACTTGAATCGCTTCTTGCTTATGCAAGTTGACATAAATTTCACGTGGGTCATTAAATAAAAATGGATAAGAACCTTCTGTTGTCGCACTCATCGTTATGTATTTAGTTGACGCACCTAGCACTTCTGACAATTGCTCATCCAAAACTTGCGGATTCATTTTTTGACCTTCTAACGCTTGTAAACGCGCTAACCAATCATCTAATTGTTCATCAGTCATTTGATTTGTAATCGTAGCTGCAACTTCTTTTGTTTTATCACTACCGAATACAGTTCCCGTTAAATAAGAGGCAACTAATTCTTTCACCCAATTTGGACTGTCACCGAATTCATACATTGCTTCTAATTGTGATATTACGACGGTATGTTGTAATTTCTCTACTGTAAGATTCGGTAAAAATAACATTCGATATCCTTCTAAACTATCCATATTTGTTCCATTTATAACCGCAAAATAATCATCACTTAAAAAATTTACCGTTTTTAGTTTTTCATAAAAAGCCGGATTCATTTCTGTTTTCGAATAAATGGATAACACATCGGATTGATGCTGTAAATCAATGACACCATCTTGCCAGTATAAATCTTTTACTGCACCACGCCCACTAAACATCGTGTAATTTACTAATGTTAGTTTTTGCTCACCAATTAACGGTAAGCCTGTCACCCACTCCCCTTGAATTTCAGGTTGAGTAGAAATATGTACCGTAGAAAACTGGACATTGCCTTTTTTTAATGTTGCGAACACATCTTTCATCAGTTTGCTAGACTGCAACCCTTTTTCTAACGGAATAACATAAGAAATCGATTGTGCACGTGTTTCACCTGCTTTAAATGTTAAAGAATCTTCACTTAAACGCGCACAGCTATTTTCATTTTCAATAAAACAATTCGGATTAATCGCTTTTTTCGGCCACTCGATACTAATTTCTTCTGTAGGTAAGTTTTTGAAATGCTGGCGAATGTCTAAACTATCGCCATGATAAACAATTTCAATTTCTTGCGAGTATTGATAGCCCTTTTCGATTGAGTCTACTTCATCCGAATAAACTTGGAACTGCATAAAAAGTACGGTTCCAATTAAAATTGCTAAAAAGGAAAAAATACTTACTGCAATTTTCATGTGCTCTCCCCTCCTGCATCATGATATTATTGTAAAGAAAGGATGTGTCATAATGATTCAACAATTTATCGAACTTGGTCAAGGTTATGGTGACATTTACGAGCTTTGCGAGCTAGTTAAAACAAATGAAAACCGTTTCCATAACGCGTTCATTTTCACTGCTAATCATAACGGCCAACAAGTTGCTTCCCTTGCTGTAGCTTTTAAACCAGCCAGCGAAAGCAAATTCATGCCAATATATATTTGCCGCGAAGGAATTCCATTTAACGAAGAAAAACCTTCGAAGCGCATCGAAATTTTTAAACAAGCGATCCAAGATGCGGGTCAGCTAGAAAATATTTTCGAAATTAAGCACTCCTCTATTTTTTCGGAAACAAATCAATATTATCAATACTTAATAGGTATTTTACGACTAAACCATTACATACCACCAATGCAATAAATCATTTTGTCTGGGTGTATATGTGTCTGGGATTTGTTTTGCGCCCGTGCAAAGAACTACTTACCGAATTTTGATATCCGCCGGAAGATTAACTTCTTTCAGCGGATGTTTGAACACTAGCTAAAAGAAGTTAAAGTCCAACTTTATAATCGTATTCTTTTGCCTTATCTGGTTTTGCATTTTCAAATTCCGTTTTAAGAAATGGTCGATATGACTCTACAACGTCTTTCACAAATGGAAGGCGTTGTATTTTTGTCTTCAAGGCTTCCATTTCATCACGGTTACAATAAATCACTACATATTTCTGTTTCCGTGAAATAAAATTAACATGTCCATATTTCCTCAGCGATTTCGCATGCTTTAATTGATGAACGTAAACAATCAAACCTTGTCTTTCATTCATATACATCCCTCTTTTCTCATATAAACCACCACGTATATTGTCAAAAATGAACAGTAATCCCTGCTCATTTGAACAAAATTTTTACTACATTATCCATTAAAAGAATACCAAATGTGCAAATTGATAGCAACAGAGTTTAGACAGTAGACGTCGTTATCCGTTATAATAGGAACGAGTAGAGTGATAATATGCACTCCATGCGTTCAAGCACTTTTCACACTCTATTTTTCATAACCTTAATAGAAGAAATGTACGGTTAGAGGAGGACGAATTTAATGGGTAAGAAAACAAAAGTTGCTTTAGCAATTGCTGCGGCGAGTGCTGCGGCATGGGCAGGATCCAAAGCTATTTCGAAGCCGCAAAAACGCGAATCTAAAGAAGCATTACAATTTGAACGTCCAATTATTATCGCACAGTATGGGGGCTCTGCTTTAGCTCCTGAACACTCATCACTTGCATTCGAACAATCGAGTAATCATGGTGTAGATGGATTTGCTGTAAGCGTACGTCTAACAAAAGACGAAGAAATTATCGCATTCCATGACGCGACTGTTGATCGTACAACAAACGGTGCAGGTTACATTAAAGATTTAACATTAGAAGAACTGAAGCAACTTAATATCGGCTATCATTTTGAAGCAATTGACGGCACACACCCATATGAAGACGAAGCTGTTGCAGTTGTTACATTGCGTGAACTATTCGAAATATATCCAAATAAACTATTTATCGTGTCTATTCAGGACAGCCCTGACACATATGAAGGTAGTTTAATGCCTTCAAAACTATGGCGCTTAATCGAAGAATTAGATATTCAGTATCAAATTATCGTAACAAGCCCATATAGCGAGCAAATCGACCGTTTCAATTTATACGCACAAAACCGTATTGCATTAGGTGCAGGTGAAAGCGATGTAAAAAAAGCAATGACAGCATTTACGAGTCAATTCGGTCATTTATATCATCCAAAAGTCGATTTATTCGTTGTACCGCTAAAAGCAGGTGTTTTCAACTATGACTCGCCGCGCTTTGTAAAGTTTTTAGCAGACTTAAATGTCCCAACAATATATAGTGATATTGACGATTTAATGACGATGAATCGCTTAATTCGTCAAGGCGCGATGGGTATCATTACAAACCGCCCTGATATTGCTGCTTTAATAAATGAAACCATTGAAGCTTAAATAAAAAAACCAACATTCCTAAACGAATGTTGGTTTTTTGTATAACATTAAGCCGAACAAGAACAGCCGCCACCTGTACCACAGCCAGAGCCACATGATGAGCCACTTGCAAAGAACGGATTGCTCGCAGGAATTTTAACCGCTTCTGAAACGGAACGACCGATTATAAAACTAATTTCATCTAATAAGTCTTGATAATCATTTTCCGCTAATTTAAGTGAAGCTACTTGCTCGTTTAAATCGAGCGCACGCTTTTCCATTCGAATTTTTTTCATAATTGTATTGTAATCAGGATGATATTTTCCGAAGCGTTGGACATCCTCATAATGATCTTTTAAACGTTGAAAGGTCTTAATTTGAGCACTTAATGCTTCATCCTCATACACAGCATGGTATGCATCTCGATATTGCTGTGCTTGTGTGGAAGAAAGAATCATCGCGCTTAATTCATCGACCTCATCTAAAATCATTATCCAATCTGAAGTCATGAGCATTGTTAATTCCTCCAATCTCATATAATCATAACAGAATCGCTTCGAAAATCAATTATCGTTTCTTGCTTGTTGTGCATCCTTTAAAAATTGCGAAACGCATAGATGATCTGAAAATTCGCTTTGTATCTTGCCAATCTGTTGTGTCTTTTCATGCCCCTTGCCTAATATTACAACCGTGTCGCCTACTTTTGCTTCATTTAATGCAGCGAAAATAGCCTGCTTCCGATCAAGAATTTCATGAAATACTTGTGTAGATGAAAAGCCCTGTTGTATTTGTTCATTAATCGTTGTTGGATCTTCATCGCGGGCATTATCCGTTGTCAGCATAATGACATCCGCATAAATCGAAGCAATCATACCCATTTTCGGCCGCTTTGCTTGATCACGATTGCCACCACAACTAAATACAACAATGACTCGTTGTTTTGCTTGTCTTTTTACAGCTAGTAGTAGTTGTTTCATCGCATCTGGTGTATGTGCATAATCAATAATAATATCTAATCCATAGTCATTTTTAATGCGTTCAAATCTTCCTTCTGGTAAAGTTAGTTCTTCACTAAAGTGACATAATTGCTCAAGTGGATATTCTAATTGAGTTAACACACTCATTGCCGCTAGAACATTCGCACATTGATAGTCCCCAACAAACGGTATGTGCACTACATGCTTTTCGTCTTTATATTGCACTAAGCATGTTGTATAAGAAGTCCCTTCAAACAAAACTTGATAAAAATAATCCACATGCTGTCCCTTACCAAAAAAGCTTCTTTTCCCTTTTTTCGAAAAGCCAATGGAACGACAAATAACATCGTCACTATTCACAATAATTTGTTTCGCCATTGTCGCCAATATTTGCTTGGCTAATTTGTAATTTTCTAAACTACCATGGTCTTCTATATGATCTTCCGTCACATTTAAAAACACGCCGATATCAATATCACAGAAATCTAGCCGGTGCTTATGCAAACCGATTGAGGAAGCTTCTAATACTACATAGCGAATGCCGGTTTTCACAGCTTCATGAAACAACGCATGCAATTGTTTTGGTTGCAAGGTAGTTAATGATTGATAATGCTCAAAAGATCGTTTGCCATTGACATATACACCATTTGTACCAATAACCATGACATTTTGTTTCATTCGTTGCAATAACTGCCCAATTAAATGAGTCACGGTTGTTTTCCCATTTGTGCCTGTCACAGCAATAATCGTCAACGCTTCTGCAGGAAAATGATGAATTTTCGCTGAACTATACGCTAAAAAGCTTAATGTATTTGGCACCCAAATTAGCGGAACTGTAAGCTTAGCCGAATTATAATAGTGTTCATCATCTACAACAATCGCTACCGCACCATTTAATATTGCTTGAGGAATAAACGTTATCCCATTAGATTCCTTACCTTTTCTTGCAACAAAAATAGATCCGGCTGTCACTTCACTCGCATGATCCTCAATACGCATTACTTCACATCGCACAGAGCCCTTAACAGTACACGGCCAATCATTTAATAGCTCTGCTAATTGCACGCTCACACTCCTTACTTTACTGTATGAAGCAAATAAAAAAACGCTACTAGTATGCAGCGTTTTTATTCGTTACTTCATATAAAGTTGTGTAAAGTTATTCACATACGCACCCGAACCGATATGCGTATATTCTTCGTTTAATACAAGTGCACGATGCTCTTTTGAATTTATCCAACCATGTAATACTTCAATAGGATCTTTATAATTTGCTGCTACATTTTCACCTAACTGCTCATAGCTAAATTCAAGCGCAACTAATTCTCCACCGACATCAAATTTTTCTGATTCAGTTGTTTGTGTTTCCATCAATGTTAAAAACATTTGTTCACTATTATCACTCGCTAATGATGTTAACACATTCGAATACGCTAATTTCGGTAATTCAAATTTTTCACGAAACGCATTCGTTAGCGCTGTCAAAATTCGTCCATTCGCTAAATTAATTTCGATTTGTGCAAAACTCGATGGTGTGTTTGCCTCTACTAACTTTCCAAAAAACTGCATTTCATAAGATTTATGTAAAACTAGCGTCGCACCATCTATGAAACGCACACCATATAATGTATTCGTTTCGTTATCTATGTAAAGCTGTATATAAACATCATCATACTTCACTAAAATCCGATTTTTCATATCTTCTTCATTCATCGCAAACAAATAAACGTTGTCGTCACTTTCAAATGTCACTTCTTGCTCAAAAATCGTCATTCGATAAATATCATCAATTGATTCATTAATTGTATATGGTGTTGTATTAAAATTCATATCGTTTGTATATATTTGAGTGACAATATTATTCATTACACCTACCATGAATAGACCTGCCTTATTCTCGTATACCCACCATTCATAACCAAATTCAGTAGGGTCTACACGCACAGGCTTACCGTAATTATCCAAAATTCCATTAGCCGATTTCCCGATATAAATGGAAATACCTGTTGTAGGTCTTGGCAGTTCATTGATACTTTGCTGCGTTGACTCTAGATCTATCACAGGCTTTGTAATAGTCGTTGGCCCTTCTAGCACCTCTGTTTTAGAAGGCTCTACATTTGTATAATATACGACAATACAGATACATGTCGCTACGATCAATATTTGAAATAAAGCCTTCATAAAGCCCTCCGCTCCCCTATTTTTTTCAAGTATTATTATACCAATTTTGGACACGATGACACAATGTTGTCATTGAAACATTTACCATTTTGTTCTATTATTAAATTTGACCGTATAGTTATGTACGCTAGGTAAAAGGAGGATAACGAAATGTATATTGATAATACACAACTGGAAAATGTTAAAGTTGACCAAGAAGTTTTAACAACAGTAATGGGTAAATTTGGTTTAGAGTGCCACGGTGCATGGGATTATGACCGTATGACATTTGACCGTAAATACGACGTTAAAGAAGGTCGTTTCTACTTACGTGTTTTCTGTGATGCTGTATCTGGTGATGTAGGTGCACACAGTGCAACATTAAACATCAACAAGCCTGCAATCGGCAAATACTACTATCCACACGGTGTTGAATACACAGACGAAGTTTTCCCTTCACATTTATTAAAAGAGTGTGAAAAAGTATTAATTGATGTTCGTAAAGAATTATCTGCATACGGTATTTAATACATGCTAAAAAGCTGGTTGCTCGTACCCAGCTTTTTTTATTTTGTAATAAACAAAAGCTTCCCACACTAGTGCATGAGAAGCTTACTATTAGAAACCTAAAATGGCTTTAAATACGGATGTTGTTTCTCCGCCTTCATAAATTACATAAAGTAAAAAGTATACTACAACCCCTGTAATTGCTACGAAGAACCAAATAATACTTGTAATAGGGCCAATACGACGGTGTAATTTTAAGTTATTTTTATAGCCAGAAAGAAGGCTCGTAAGTCCAAATACAGCACCAACAGTTGCTAATGTAATATGGAAAATCAAAAAGAATGTATAGTAGCCTTTTAATTCATCTGGTCCACCAAAAGCCGTGTTTCCGATAAACACTGTACGTGTTGCGTAAATGATGAAGAATATTAGCGCTGAAACACCAGCAGCGAACATCACTTTTTTATGTGCTTCAACTTTTCGTTGTGCAATTAATACCCAACCAATTGCTACTAAAACAGCACTGATTACGATAAATGCGGTGCTGATTGTAGGTAAAATAGGTACGCCCATTGATAAAATCCCCAATCTTAATGTTTCATTTGTTTTATTCACATGATCAATCATGCCTACTTAGTTTATCATTTTATTAGTAGTGAGTTCTATTTTGAAACTCCTTTAATGCATTTTTTGTAATTTCCTCTTGGTTTGTACGTTCAGTATTCCACCATTTACGGAAAATACGGAATAAAATAACACCAAAAATGATTTCTTGAATAATTTTCATCAGTACGCCACCTACTTGCTGGTCACTTACTAAATCCATATTCGAAAATAACTCTGGGCCTGATAATGTAAGCTCTGATAATGTCGCTGAAGGTACACAGAGCTCCATCGCCTTAATCCACATCTCACTATTGCTATATGTACCATACATCGGGCTTGATGCGAAAATAATTAACGCACATGCCGGAGTAATCAATACTGCATTCGATGCAATATACGCCAATTTACTCATATTTTTCATCTCATGTTGACCTTCAATGTTATTCAATAATGGCCAATACATAAAAACCGAAGCAATAAATAAAATACTCGTATAAACCATATGTAATACTTCATTTAACTTAATTGTGTCAAAAACTGAAGGTAAATGATATACCGAAAACAATCCCGTAAATAACACAATCGCAACTAAAGGCTTCGTAAAAATTTTAAAAATTGTACGCATAATTGGCGCTTCCACAACAATTTTCCAAATCCATCCTGGAATACCTTTAATAAAGAAAATCGGTACTAACAACAATAAAAAAGCCATCTGTGTCATATGCATTGTAAACATAATATGACCTAATAAATCAATCGGCGAGCCTTTAATAATATAGTAAGAAATGACAAAGAGAATAAAATTGGTCGCTTCACTTTTCTTTAATGGTTCGCCTGCTTTAAATTTGTGCTGCCACTTTACAGTTACTAAAAAATATAACACTGTCACGAGTATAAGCGTCCCTAATAAAAAAGGACTCCATAACGCTTGAAAACCAAAAATACTTATCGGCATTTGACCATGCTCCTTTAAACATCAGTAAGTTCATTATAGAATGGGAAATTTATAACTTCAATGGAATAACTATGACAATTGCTTGAAATCAAACATGTATTTTGTGTATATGTTAAAGATTTGAGATAAAAAAATAAAACGCCCTTAGCAAATTGCTAAGGACGTGTTTATTAATTAGATGCCCCACCAAATGATTGTCGTAAACGCAAGGAAGAACGTGAACGCGATGAAGGCAGCACTCCATATGAAGAATTCAATCACACCAACCATATGTGTTGAACGGTCTTCTAAGTGCATGAAAGCATAAAGTTGTAATACTACTTGGATTCCAGCTAATAGTAAAATCACTGGAATGATGAATGTTGGCGCGAAGCCAGATAGTACAGAAGCAAACGCGATAAATGTTAAGAAAATCATGATCGCAAAGTTTACTACTTGTTTACGCATATGAACTTTAGACTGAGCTTTGTCATATTCGTATTGAGCTTGAGTACGTACTTCTACATGAGTTCCGTGAGCCATTATCCCAACACTCCCATCAGATATACTACTGTAAAGATGAATACCCAAACAACGTCGATGAAGTGCCAGTATAAAGAAGCGGCAAAGAACTTCGGTGCGTTGTAAAGGTTAAGACCGCGACCACTGTTACGGATGATCAAGCCCGTAATCCAAACTAAACCAATGATAACGTGTAAACCGTGCATCCCTACAAGCGTAAAGAACGCAGAAGAGAATGCTGATTGCGTGTAACCAAAACCAATGTGTACATAGTGCTGGAATTCGTAAATTTCTAAACCTAAGAATCCTAACCCTAATAATACAGTAATACCCATCCACGTACGAACACCGTTAAAGTTATAGTTCTTCATATGGTACATTGCATACACAGAAGTTAATGAAGATGTTAATAATAACATTGTCATAATGAATGCCAATGGTAATTCATAAAGGTCTTTTGCAGCAAACTCCATCCCTGCAGGACCATGATCTTTTAATGCGATGTATGTAGCAAATACACTCGCGAACAACACTGTATCTGACGCTAGGAAAATCCAAAGACCAACTAACTTGTTTTTCCCTTCTTGTGTTGCTTGTTCAGGGTGTTTTGGCCAAGTTTGTGGAGTAAATTTTTGATTAATTTCCATTACTTGTTACCCCCTTTTTTGCCTGTTGCACGGTAGTGAGCTAAATCAGATTCAATTGCTTCAATTTCAGCAACTGTTACGTGGAAGCCAAGATCGTCTTTGAATGAACGAGCAATCATACATCCAATTGTTAAGCCTAAACCACCGATTATTAAAGCTAATGATACAGCTGGTGAAGCATGTGTCGCACCTGCTTGCGCTTGGTCACCCCATGGGCTATATAACGCACCGAATGCAGCGATGAAAGTACCGATTGACATAATTAAAGGTAAGATTGAGTTGTTTGGCATATGGATTTCGCCTAGTGGCTCAGCATAAACCATCCCTTCTTTGTTACCTTCTTCTTTTTCAATCCAATATGGATCGTAGCCACGAACAAGTGGCGTTTGTTTAAAGTTATAGAATGGTAGTGGCGTTTCGATTGCCCACTCAAGTGAACGACCATCGCCCCAGTAATCACGTTTGTTAACTGGTTCTGATTTAATTGATAATAATACATCGATTACTAATAATACTACCCCAATACCCATCATAATAGCACCAATTGTTGAGATAAAGTTGAACAGATCCCAACCTTGGCCACCCATATACGTGAATACACGACGTGGCATACCCATTAATCCTAAGAAGTGCTGAATAAAGAATGTTAAGTGGAAACCTATGAAGAATACCCAGAAAGTAAGAGCTCCAAGTTTC
The DNA here is from genome assembly GCF_028747805.1 of Solibacillus daqui. Lineage (NCBI taxonomy): Bacteria > Bacillati > Bacillota > Bacilli > Caryophanales > Caryophanaceae > Solibacillus > Solibacillus daqui. The sequence goes on along the minus strand of NZ_CP114887.1, from coordinate 862,674 downwards.
GGATTTAACGCACGGTTAAACATAATCGGCCAGTAGAAGTGAGCTGAACCGAATAACGCAGTTACGATACCACCTACGATTACGTAGTGGAAGTGAGCTACGATGAAATATGAATCGTGTAATTGGTAGTCAAGTGGAGCAGTTGCCTGCATTACCCCTGTAACACCACCCGCAACGAATGACGGGATGAAACCAAGTGCATAAAGCATTGGTACTGTAACTTTAATTGAACCGCCCCAGATTGTAAGAATCCAGTTGAATACTTTCATACCTGTAGGAACAGCAATCGCCATTGTTGCAACAGCGAAGATTGCGTTCGCAGTAGCACCTAAACCAACTGTGAACATGTGGTGAGCCCATACCATGAACCCTAAGAAACCGATTAAGATAGTTGCGAATACCATTGAAGAGTACCCGAATAAACGTTTACGAGCGAATACTGGAATAATCTCAGAGAATAAACCAAACGCTGGTAATACTAAGATATATACTTCAGGGTGCCCGAAGATCCAGAATAAATGCTCCCAAATAATTGTGTTACCACCCATTGTATGATCGAAGAAGTTTGCTCCGAACATACGGTCAACTAACATTAAGAATAATCCACCAGTAAGTGGAGGGAACGCGAATAAAATTAATGAACTTGATACTAATGAAGTCCAAGTGAATAGTGGCATACGCATGAACGTCATACCAGGTGCACGCATCGTAATAATTGTTACGATAAAGTTAATACCAGAGATTAACGTACCCGCACCAGAAATTTGTAAACCAAGGATATAAAAATCAATACCATGGCCTGGAGAATATAAAGATAATGATGCATATGATGTCCATCCTGCATCAGGTGCTCCACCTAGGAAAAATGAAAGGTGAAGGAAAACTGCACCAAGGAAGAATAACCAGAACCCTAGTGAGTTTAAAAACGGGAATGCTACGTCACGCGCACCAATTTGAAGTGGCACGATGGCGTTCATAAAGGCAAAGATAATCGGCGTCGCTGCTAAGAATAGCATCGTTGTACCGTGCATCGTTAATAATTCGTTAAATAGGCCTGCAGAAATGAAGTCACTTTCTGGGAACATTAATTGAATACGCATAAGTAACGCTTCAAAACCTGCAATTGCGAAGAACAAAGTACCGGCAGCTAAATACATAATCGCGATTTTTTTATGATCGACTGTTGTTAAATAGTCCCATACATGTGCTCCAAAGCCCTTTTTTTGTGTAACAGAGCTCACAACTTTAACCTCCTTCAAAGTATCTCTCTTGTTTTATAATTATTTCTCAACAGTTAATTTCATTAAGTATTCAGAAATTGCTTTTGCTTCTTCTGGAGAAACATTATATTTACCAGTCATTGTGTTGCCTGGTTTGTACTTCTCTGGATCCATAATCCAATTTGTTGTTTCTTCAACACTATGCTCCATAAAACCAGCTAAGCGGTTACGGTCACCGAATGTTGTTAAGTTTGGACCTACACCACTACCAGCTACTGCTGATACAGCGTGACATCCTATACAAGAGTTAGCAAATGCTGCTTCACCAACATCTGCTGAATCCGCGCTAGCAGTTTGACCTTCTGTTGCTTTCATTGCTGCAACCCAAGCATCGAATGCTGCTGGCTCAAGCGCTTTAACTTTGAAGTCCATTAATGCGTGAGAAGGACCACATAACTCTGCACATTTCCCGTAGAATACGCCTTCTCCATCATTTAATCCAACTGACTCTTTGTCGAATTGTAAATAGAATTTGTTAATTCCATCAACGTTAGTATCCATCTTACCGCCCACTGATGGGATCCAGAATGAATGTTTAACGTCTGAAGCGATTAGGTTGAAGTATACTTTTTCACCAGTCGGAACTACTAACTCTTGCGCAGTAATAATACCTAAATCTGGATACTCAAACTCCCACCAATATAATTTTGCCGTTACATTTACTGTAAGAGCCGTTTTGTTGCCAGCTTCATCTACTTCATCCATTGCAGCAACATCTGCAAATTTATAAGTAGAGTTTAATGTTGGTACAGCTAAGATTAGTAGTAAAATAATCGGAATAACTGTCCAGATTACTTCTAATGTGTGGCTTCCTTCTACTTGCTTAGGCATATGATTTTCGCCTAATTTAGCTCGACGGAATTTAAAGAATGCAACTAAATAGATTGTAGATACTACAACTACGACTAATGCCATAATTACAATAGATAATAATAAAATGTTTAATTGCTCTTTACCTACCGCACCTGCTGGGCGAAGTGTCGAAAGATAATCTTCACCACATGCTGAAAGGAAAACGGTCATTACTGTTAATAGCGAAAATAAACGCCATTTTTTAAGCCCTTTCATCATAGCTTAATAAACCCCTCTTTCTTTGTTGTATTTTCATGTGTTACCAGGACTACGGTTATGCCTATGTGCATCCTTAAGTAAGTAATACACGCATATGCGCAAAGCATATTAAATGTATTTCTTAAGCAGTAAATACCGCTAACGTAAGAATTCAAATAAGTAAGCACTAACTTCAAAACGATCAGCATTTTATAAATAATTTTCGCAGCAAAGCTTCATGCGTCTGTAAAATTACAATTGATAGTGGACATACAATAAAATAATCAGTGCTAGAAGTTTGATCCCTATCAAATTAGTAAACTTACAATGTTACTAATAAAAATTAATCGTATATGCTAATCAAGTTGCTAGTCCCCACATGTATGGCAGAAAACGATGCCATTGCTTACAAAATTTCATAAACAGTTTTGAAATTTCAAATAATAATAGTTTGTACTCTGATCATCTCAATATGTCTCAAGTCATAAAGTTAATGTGAGACAAATACATAAAGATGAATTTCCTACTTCATGGTCGTTTCAATTAAAATTGAATTTCCAATTTTAATCATCGTACAACTTAAACGCACATGAAATTGCTCGTTATGTAATAAACCTTGCTTGTTATTACAAAGGGTGGACGCCCTATTATTACTTTTCCTTTCAAATTTGTAAGCATATTCCGCTACCATAACTATATCTAAATTTGTATCGGATTTCTAGACGTTTTGCGAAATTTCAAAAAGCCATTTCTGAAATTGTGAAGCGCTTAGAAATCTTAAACAACATATATATAGTAATGCATTTTCTGCCAATATTTGTGAAGGATAGGAGACGAATTTATGAACAATTTGTGAAAAAATGGTTGCTGTTCCAAGCGAAACCTTGATATAAGTTGTATTTTTACCATTTTTTCGCTATCATTTTAAACTAGAGACGCTTTCATAAGCGATGTTGAATATTAAAGTAGGTGGACTCAACTTCATGCAACAAAAATACAGTAAATTTTTAAAATGGTTTGGTGTTTTATCAACGCTTGGCATGTTGCTCATTCTGCAAGGTGGGGCGCTCGTTACAAAAACTGATAGTGGTTTAGGCTGCGGCCGAAACTGGCCAGATTGTAACGGCTCATTAATTCCTAAAGAAATTACAACGGAAGTTTTAATAGAATTTTCGCATCGGGTAGTTACAGGTTCAGTTTCCATTTTCATCCTTATTTTAGTCGTTTGGACTTGGCGCTCACTTGGACATATTCGAGAAGTAAAATTTTTGGGATTTTTAGCAATATTCTTCTTAATTCTTCAAGCGTTAATCGGGGCTGCACAAGTGCTTTGGGGACAAGGAGATTTCATTTTAGCATTACATTTTGGTATTTCGTTAATTTCATTCGCAGCTGTTCTGTTACTAACGTTTATCGTCTTTGAGACAGATTCCAAATTCGATACCGAACGGATTTTCATGAGTAAAAAATTAAAAATACATACTATCTGTGTTACTTTATATTCTTATATCGTTGTTTACACTGGCGCACTTGTTCGTCATACAGATTCAAGTTTAGTTTGTCCAGATTGGCCATTCTGCCGTAACGAGGAACCATTTGCAATTCCATATAATATGTATGAATGGGTTCAAATGGGGCATCGATTTGCCGTATTACTATTCGTCATTTGGATATTATATATTACAGTTTATGTCGTTCGAAATTATAAAAATCAACGTGTTATTTACTGGGGATGGGTTATTGCAATGTCACTTGTCGTTGGGCAAGTATTAGCGGGGATGCTCGTTGTATTATTCAAGCTACATTTACTCGTTTCATTATTGCACTCATTATTAATTACATTATTATTCGGTTTATTATGTTACTTTATATTGCTTGTTTCACGTGCTAAATAAAAAAAACCTAATTCCCTCATTAGTAGGGAATTAGGTTTTTTATTTTTATTGTAATTCTATTAATAAATCGCCTGTTGAAATAGCATCGCCTGCTATCGCATAAACTTCTTTGACAATACCGTCTTTTGGTGCCTGGACAGTTGTTTCCATTTTCATCGATTCTGTTATTAATAAATGGTCGCCGCGCTTAACGCTACTTCCCTTGTTTACTACAACTTTTAGCACTGTCCCTGGCATTGTTGCACCAATTTGATTTGGGTTTGATGGATCTGCCTTTAATGCGATACTGCCATCTACTTCAACCGTTAAATCTTGAATAACGAGCTCGCGAGATTGACCGTTCATCTCAAAGTAAATAACACGTGTACCATCATGCTGCGGTTCACCAATTGACACTAGCTTAATAATCAGTGTTTTTCCTTTTTCGATTTCCACTTCTATTTCTTCACCCAACTTTAAGCCATATAAAAACGTTGGTGTATCAAGTACCGAAATATCACCGAACTGGTCAGACGCTTGTACATATTGTTCAAATACTTTTGGATATAATGCATACGCTAGAACATCTTTTTTCGTAGGTGTACGGCCCATCTTTTCTTCTAACTGTACCGATAACTTTTCAAAATCAACCGGTGCTAATAACTCTCCTGGACGTACTGTGATTGCTTCACGTTCTTTTAATACAACCGCTTGAAGCTCTTTTGGGAAGCCGCCATGTGGTTGCCCTAAATAACCTTGGAAAAACTCAATAACTGACTCTGGGAAGTCGATTGCTTGCCCACGTTCAATAACATTGTCTTCTGTTAAATCATTTTGTACCATGAACAATGCCATATCTCCTACAACTTTTGATGAAGGTGTTACTTTTACGATATCTCCAAACATCATGTTGACACGTGAATACATTGTTTTCACTTCATCCCAACGGTCTCCTAATCCTACTGCTTTTGCTTGCTGCTGTAAGTTACTGTACTGACCACCTGGCATTTCATGCACATATATTTCTGAATGTGGTGCATTCATCCCGCTTTCAAAGTCCACATAATATTTACGCACATCTTCCCAATAGTACGATAATTTTTCTAAGCTTTCGATGTCTGCACGTACATTGCGTTCGGAGCCTTTCATTGCATAATGCAATGAATTCGCACTTGGCTGTGATGTTAAGCCAGCCATTGAACCTAATGCTGTATCAATAATATCTACGCCAGCTTCAATTGCTTTTGCATATAAATAAATCCCATTGCCGCTCGTATCATGTGTATGCAAATGAATCGGTAAGTTTGTCGCGTCTTTTAGCTCGGAAATTAAGCGATATGCTGCTTGTGGTTTTAATAAGCCAGCCATATCTTTTATCGCTAAAATATGCGCCCCTGTAGCCTCTAATTCACGAGCCATATCTTTATAATATTGCACGGTATATTTTGCACGGCTGTCATCTAAAATATCACCTGTGTAACAAATCGCTGCTTCAGCAATTTTACCGGTATTGCGCACTTCGTCAATTGCTACTTCCATTCCCTTAATCCAGTTTAACGAGTCGAAAATACGGAATACATCAACGCCTGATGTAGCCGATTGCTGGATAAATTCACGGATTAAATTATCTGGGTAATTTGTGTAGCCTACTGCATTTGCACCACGTAACAGCATTTGGAATAACACATTCGGTACTTGCTCGCGTAATTTTTCAAGTCGAGCCCATGGATCTTCTTTCAAAAAGCGATACGCTACGTCAAATGTCGCACCGCCCCACATTTCTAGCGAGAAATAGTTATGCATTAGACGCGCTGTTTCATCTGCAATTTGGAACATATCCTGCGAACGAACACGCGTAGCAAGCAGTGATTGATGTGCATCACGGAATGTTGTATCCGTTAAAAGTACATCCTTCTGCTCTTTTACCCACTTGACTAATCCATCTGCACCTTGCAAATCTAAAATTTGTTTTGTTCCACTTAGTGGAGCTGTTAACAAATCGATTTTCGGCTTATCTGGCTGTACAAAAATTGGCTTTGTACGTTTTTCTACTCCTGGGAAGCCGTTTAATGTGACATTCCCAATATAATTTAATAGCTTTGTTCCACGGTCTTTTCGTTCTGGGAACTCAAACAATTCAGGTGTCGAATCAATAAAGCTCGTATCAAATGCACCTGTTAAAAACTTTTCGTGCAGCACAACATTACCTAAAAACGGAATATTCGTTTTCACACCGCGAATACGAAACTCACGTAAATTACGATCCATTTTTGCAGCGGCTTCAGCAAATGTCATGCCCCACGTTGAAATTTTCACGAGTAACGAGTCATAATACGGAGTTACTACTGCCCCTTGGAAACCATTTCCTGCATCTAAGCGTACACCAAAGCCCCCGCTTGAACGATACACCATTAATTTGCCTGTGTCTGGCATGAAATCATTTGCAGGATCTTCTGTTGTAACACGTGATTGAATTGCATAACCAAATAACGGAATTTTATCTTGTGCTGGAATACCCACTTCTTCAGAATGGATATTTGCCCCTTGTGCTACTTTAATTTGTGCATGAACAATATCGATTCCTGTAATCATTTCTGTAATTGTGTGCTCAACTTGAATGCGCGGATTTACCTCAATGAAATAAAAATCATCGCCTGCTACTAAAAATTCTACCGTACCAGCATTAATATAACCTACATTTTTCATTAACTTAACGGCTGCATCACAAATACGATTTCGTAAATCATCTGAAATTGAATTAGACGGAGCGATTTCAACTACTTTTTGATGACGGCGTTGAATCGAGCAATCACGCTCATATAAATGAACAATATTGTCATGCGTATCGCCAATAATTTGGACTTCGATATGTTTTGGCTTAATAATTGCCTTTTCTACATACACTTCATCCGAGCCAAATGCCGCTTTTGCTTCAGACTTTGCACGGTCATAAGCCTCTTGAACATCCTCAGCTGAATGGACAAGACGCATGCCTCGACCACCACCACCTAGTGCCGCTTTAATCATAATTGGATAGCTATGTGTGGCACCAAAAGATTGCACTTCTTCTAAGCTTGCTACTGGACCATCTGTACCTGGAATCACAGGAATTCCCGCTGCAATCGCTTGTTCACGAGCTTTTACTTTATCTCCAAACATATCTAAATGACGTGAAGTCGGTCCGATAAATTGAATGCCTTCTTCTTCACAACGACGTGCAAAATGTACGTTTTCTGCTAAAAATCCGTAACCTGGATGTATCGCATCAACATTTGCCTCTTTCGCAATTTTAATGATACCCTCGATATCTAAATATGCATCAATCGGCTTTTTACCAGCCCCAATAATGTACGCCTCATCTGCTTTATAACGGTGATACGAACCGCTATCCTCACGAGAATAAATTGCTACTGTATTAATGTGCAATTCGTTACATGCTCGTAAAATACGAATGGCAATTTCCCCTCGGTTTGCTACTAATATCTTTTTAATTGCTCTCATTTCTCCTCAACCCCTCATTACTTTCTTTTTTCTAGTTTGTAATGTGTAGAAACATTGATTAAAATCCCCATTGCTACAGATAGCAATAATATAGAAGTACCGCCATAACTAATAAAAGGAAGCGTTACTCCGGTTAACGGGATAAGTCCCGATAAACCACCTAAGTTAATAAAGGTTTGTATACCAATCCAAGTTGAAATGCCCGCTGCGAGCATACGTGCTAACGGGTCTTTTGTTTTCATTGCAACGTATAAACCGCGCATTACAATAAAACCTAAACCAAAAATAACAATGGAAACACCAACAACCCCAAGTTCCTCTGCAATGATCGCCATAATAAAATCGGTTTGTGGCTCTGGTACGTAGCCGAGCTTCTGAATCGATTGCCCTAACCCACGACCTTCAAGACCCCCTGCTCCGATTGCATAATAACCATTTATTACATGATAACCTGTGTCGAGTGGATCACTAAATGGATCTAAATATGACGTAATACGACCACGACGACTTGAGTTAAACACGGTGTCCCATTTAAAAATTAAAATACCAATAGCACCAATAGCTCCTAGTGCAAATAATAAACTGAAAATTTTTCTCAGTGTTTTTCCCTTAACTCCACTTGCCATAACAACCGACAAAGCAATACAAACAATTATGCCAAGTGCCCCTAAATCGGTTTCAAATCCTACAACAAGCACGATAAATAACCATATTCCTAATGGAGGGGTAATATCTTCAAATGATAAGAGCTGCATCGAACCTTTATGAATACTTTTACGATAAAAGGTACCCGCAAAATAGATAATAATAAAGAGTTTAGCAAATTCTGAAGGCTGGAAATTCATGATGCCAATATCAATCCAACTTCTCGCACCATTTACTTCTTTACCTACTAATATTAAAGCCACTTCAAGGAAAAACATAATTGCAAATAATATCCCTAATATCTTTTTATCTGCAAATCTTTTATAAGGAAATACGACCGCAACTAAAAACAAACAAAACGCCATACAAATATTTAATAATTGGCGCTTGTAATAATGATCTGGATCTTCCTCGAAATGGACTATAGATACCCAAATACTTGCACTATAAATCATTACAAGCCCAAAGAGCATGAGTGAAATATATACAAATAGTAGCCCATAATCAAAATTACGGAAATAATTTTTAAAATACTGCTTCATTTTTTCAAAACCTCATTTTGAACAACAACGCTAAAGCGGCCGACATAACTGTAAACGCTCCATCTCTTTTGCATGATACACTTTTTGAAACAAAAAATTGGCACGGTTACCTAGTCATAAGACAGCTTTATGTTCAAATTTTCTTTATGTAAAATTTATACTTTCTTAATTCTTTGAAAAAAAAACTCAAAGCGCGTAAAAGCGTTTGAGTTTTCTTTTATTTGTCTGTATACGCATCATGTAATAAAGAAAGCTTTTTTTCTAAAGAGTCTAGAATTTGCTTTCCTTGTTCACGTTCAATTAAACCGAGCTTCGTTGCAAACTCGATTTCACGCGACAATCCAAACATTTGTGTATCTAATACTTCTTCATATAATGGACAAGATGGCATTGTCAAATTATCCATTTGAACGTGAATTAATTGAGCGATTTTTGCTGCATCTACAGTTAGTTGCTCTAATGCTCTTTCCTGAAAGGAAGCTTGTGCTTTCGTATCCATGAGGACGCCCCCATCTATGATATTTCTTCGATTCTATCTTAATAAAGTGTATCTTTTTACTTCAAAAATTGCAAGCTTCTTTGTATGATTTAGCACCAATTCAATTATATTTCTTTCTAGGTCAGAAAACGTTATAATAATGTAGGAAAATAGTTAAGGGGGACTTACAAATGGTCGAAACAATCATTCCAGTTAAAGGTGCAGTCAAATTTCAATTGACACTTGATCCAACTGTATGGATTTTCGATGATCGTAAGCTTGATCTGAATACTTATTTCGTAACAGAAAAAGCTGAAGAAGATAACGAAAAATACTTACGCGATATGGGTGCACACTGGTCACGTGAAATTATGGAAGGTGCGGTATTTCCACCAACATTAAAAACGGAACGAAAATTTGACCGTAAAGGTATGTTGACTGGTACATTCGGTATGGAAATTAAACCATTCTTTAACAATGCTGAAATCCAAACAGATGCAAAAGAAGTTGTTTTCGAATGTGTAAACAATGAAGAGCATACGTTTTCAATCGAAGAAGCACAAAACTTTATTTTCAAATTTAGCCAAGATGGCAAACCTTTACTAGAAGATGGTCCTGTGCATGTTTTATTTGCGGACGGTTCAAATGTAGATAATCCAATTAAATTTGTTCGCGCGATACGTATTCAATAGGAGGTATCACTATGCGTGTAAAATGTGTCATTTGCGATACAATACATGAATTACCTAATGATTTACCTTTAGCAAAAAAACTACGAAATCGTCCGATTCATACGTTTATGTGTGACGAATGCAACGTCCGCGTTACTAATAACACACACAAACGAATTGAAACAGGAAAATTCCAATTCTTTAGAACATCATCCAAATTTGATGAAGAATTTTAAAAGGCGATGAGCCCTCAATTGTTGAGAGCTCACCGCCTTTTTATTTCAATTAATTATGCCGAAGCATATTAATAATTAAACGTCTGCTTATGGAATTTAAAATCAATGAAACTTTCTGCATTGATTTTGCTAAGTTGGAAGAACTGCCCTACTTCGGTTTTTACCCCTTCGAATATAGGCTCTTCGTCAACCACATACGCTTCGATTAATACAGGAATTTCACCAAATTGTGCTTTTAAGGTATTGGCGATTTGCTGTGCTGTTTCTTCTGAAATATCTTCTTCTACCAAAATATGCACTGTTGCATTTTCTACGTTTGCTTCATCTAATGTAATATCTTGTTGTAAACCGTTTTGAAATACATTTGACATCACTAGGTTTTCTTCTCCAACAATTGGCTGTAACAGTTCATTTACTTTTGTATTAACGTTTTCAGCATAATATTCACCAATATATTCGCCGTCATTTACATCAAAATCATAAACTATTTTTGTTTTTTCTGATTGTACCGTTACTTCAAATTTTTTAGTAAACGCACCCGCTGTTGATTTTGTTACAACAAATTGATCGTTGTAAATTTCACTTAATTCTGCTGCAGCATTATCTTCATTTTTCGCCGATAATACAGCAGGCACGAAAATAATACATGAAATAATGACTAGCGCTAAAAAAACACTAATGATTACTTGTTTTTTTGTAAATTTCATAATCCTCTACTCCATTTTATTTATTTTCCAATAACAAATTATACTGCTACATTGTAAACATACGCAAACAAACACCCTTACATCAAAAAAGAGGCAGAAAAACAAAATTTGTTTTTCCACCCCTTAAAAATTATGCTTGCTTTGCTTCTCCACGTTTTTCGCGCCATAAGCGTGATTTATAAACGATTAAAATTAAAGCCGAAATAATTAACCCTTCGATCATCGGTAAATATAATGCTAAAAACGTTAGAACAATACATCCTACAAATAGAAATGTATAAATTATTATATTTCTGCCGATGGATAATTTTTTTGCAAAACCTAGTTTGTAGACAAGAGCCGATAAAAGGAATACGAGAACGAATGTTACATAGCCTGCTATTTCGAAGCTTGGTAAATTTCCGTATAAATATCTTGTAATTCCTGACATACGATTAAATGCATAATCATTTTCAATTGTAGATACAGTTGCTAGTAATACTAAATTTAAATAGCTAGATAACACAGCCATCATATTCAACATCATTCAACCTTTCCCTATTAACGCCAATTGTTATGCTTCTAATTCAGCGTTCTTTTTCTTTTTCGCTACGCGCTCACGTTCACCTTTATCAAGAATTTGTTTACGTAAACGGATTGATTCTGGTGTTACTTCTAAATACTCGTCATCACTTAAATATTCTAATGCTTCTTCAAGTGAAAGAATACGAGGTTTTTTAATAACATTCGTTTGGTCTTTGTTTGCTGAACGAATATTTGTTTTTTGTTTTTGTTTTGTAATGTTTACAGTGATGTCATTGTCACGTGTATTTTCACCAACGATCATCCCTTCATAAACTTCCGTACCTGGCTCCACGAATAATGTACCACGGTCTTCAACACCCATCATACCGTAAGTTGTTGCTTTACCGTTTTCCATTGATACTAATACACCTTGGTGACGTCCGCCTACTTTACCAGGAACTACTGGTGCGTAGTGATCGAATGTATGGTTCATCATACCAAAACCTTTAGTTAATGACATGAATTCTGTTGTGTAACCGATTAAACCACGTGCTGGTACGTTGAAAATTAAACGAACTTGTCCTGAGCCGTTGTTAATCATGTCTAACATTTCACCTTTACGCATACCGATAGATTCAATAATTGAACCAACATTTTCTTCAGGAATGTCGATTTGTACGCGCTCGATTGGCTCTGATTTCACACCATCGATGTTTTTAATAATTACTTGTGGCTTTGATACTTGTAGCTCAAAACCTTCACGACGCATGTTTTCGATTAAGATCGATAAATGAAGCTCACCACGACCTGAAACTGTCCAAGCATCTGGAGAGTCTGTATCTTCAACACGTAAAGATACATCTGTTTGTAATTGTGAACGTAGGCGTTCTTCAATTTTAGAAGAAGTTACCCATTTTCCTTCGCGACCTGCAAAAGGAGAGTTGTTTACTAAGAATGTCATTTGTAACGTTGGCTCATCGATACGTAATGGTGTTAACGCTTCTTGATGATCTACTGGACAAACTGTTTCACCAACGTTGATGTCTTCCATACCTGAAACGGCAATTAAGTCACCAGCTTTAGCTGTTTGTACTTCTTCACGCTTTAGGCCGAAGAAACCAAAGATTTTTGTTACACGGAAGTTTTTCACTGTACCGTCAAGTTTCATTAATGAAACTTGTTGACCTACAGAAATTTCTCCACGGAATACACGACCGATACCGATACGACCTACGAAGTCATTATAGTCAAGTAATGAAACTTGGAATTGTAATGGCTCGTCTGAATTATCAACTGGCGCTGGAATAGCTTCGATAATTTTTTCGAATAAGCATGTTAATGTCTCTTCTTGTGATGCTGGGTCTGGATCTAATGATGCCGTACCGTTTACACCTGAAGCATATACTACTGGGAAGTCTAATTGGTCATCATCTGCACCTAACTCGATGAATAATTCTAATACTTCGTCTACAACTTCTAATGGACGAGCAGAAGGTTTGTCAATTTTGTTAACTACAACGATTGGCGTAATTTTTTGTTCTAACGCCTTTTTTAATACAAAGCGTGTTTGTGGCATACAACCCTCATACGCATCGACAACTAAACAAACGCCATCTACCATTTTTAAGATACGTTCTACTTCTCCACCGAAGTCTGCGTGTCCAGGCGTATCAAGGATGTTGATACGTGTACCATTATAGTTTACTGCTGTATTTTTAGCTAAAATCGTAATTCCGCGCTCACGCTCGATGTCGCCTGAGTCCATTGCACGTTCTTCAACGCGCTCATTTGTACGGAAAGTACCTGATTGTTTTAATAATTCATCTACTAACGTTGTTTTACCATGGTCAACGTGAGCAATAATTGCGATATTACGTATATCTTGACGTAAATTTGTCATTATTCCACTCCATATTCTTTTTTCAATTGTTTAACTGTGATATTATAGCACAAGAAAGATTAAATGTCTTTTTAGAAAAATTCATGTTCATTTTTGTCACATAAATGATTGAAAGTTGGAGGTATAGATGATGAATAAAGCAAAATTCGTTATGTTTATTTATGCGCTAGCTGCTATCTTATCGATGGTTAGCATTGGTTTTGCATTTTCACTTATTTTCATGACTGGCGATAAATACGAAACAATCGGTTGGATTACTGTTGTACTTGGTGTTGTTCTGATGTGCGCAATTTTCGGCATGGCGTTCATACAAAAACGCAAATTCCGCGACAAAGGCTTGTTATAATCGTTTTTTCGCTATTATGTACAAAGGGGCTGTCCTTGAATCACTTCTCGGACAACCCCTTTTCTATTTTTTTTCTTCAATATATTTTTCTAAAATTAATTGATGAATTGCTGGGTTAGCAATTAAAAACGTGTCTTGCGTTAAAAAGTCAAAGACCTCTCCATTAAAGTTCGTTGCGACGGCCCCTACCTCTTTGGCAATGACAACACCACCACCAATATCCCAAGGTGCCAAACGCATCGAAATATACGCATCTAGCTTACCACTTATTACAAACGCAATCTCCATCGCGGCAGAACCATATGAACGTGTTCCGCGAACAGTACGCACAAGTTCAATGATTTTATCATGGTTAATCCGCTTATTTGGCGTTACCCAATTGGCATTGATACCGATTACTGCCTCTTCAATTTTAAGTGGCTGTAATTTGCGTAGCGGTGAATTATTATACCAAGCCCCAACCCCTGAAATCGCATTAAATAAATCCTCACGCATCACATCAAATATGTACCCTAATTTTCCAACCCCATCAACGTAAATACCAATCGAAATCATAAAGTGGCGATGCTGCTTTACGAAGTTCATCGTGCCATCAATCGGATCAATAATCCATACAACCCCTTCTAAGCTCTCCACCTTTTCGCCCATACCTTCTTCACCTAAAATACGGTGTGTCGGATTAAACTCTTTAATTTTCTCGATAAAGAATAATTCTGTTTCACGGTCAATATTCGTCACTAAATCGTTGGCATTTGATTTTGTTTCAATTTCGATGTCATAAGAAAAGGCATCACGTATTCTTTGGCCTGCTTTAAAAATTATTTCTTTTGCAAATTCATCCACTTGTTTGATATCCATATTAGCATCCACCTTCCAACTACGAAACGTATTGTTTTTACCTTGAGAAAAACGCATTTCGCGCAAAATGACGTAATTAAAGATTTTTCCTATGTGGTTTTCATAAATAAATTCAAAGTTACCTGTCCACTAAAAAATCCTGTCCTTTAAATAGTTTTATTATAACAAAAAATCACTTGCAATCTTAAATCTGCAAGTGATTTTTTATTTTGGATACGTTTTTTTTCTAAGCATATACATGTAGACCTTTTAGTTCCTCTTGGATTTCAGTTAAACGTTTTTTTGATTTGTCGATTTCAGATTGGTCATTATCAGTCATGGCTGTAAATAATGTCGCTAATTCATAATCCATTTCAAGCATTAAAATTTCTTCATATTGCTTTTCAATGTCTACTTTGCGTATAATTTTAATCATCTGTTTCATAATAATCACTTCCTCGTCTTTAGTATAAAACATTTACCACTAAGCGAATTCACCGTTTCGGATAACACCTCCAGTCATTTAAGACTACTGTCGTTACGCGAAGTTAATTCGTATGGTAAAAAGTTTCTATTAACTGATTTTTTCCCAAAAAACTAAAAAATTAAACATTTATTCGAAAGGAATATAAAAAATATGAGTATTGTTAATTGGTCTAACGAGGACTTTCAAGTATTCCAAATTGAAGGTTTAGACGAGCGTATGGAAGCATTAACTTCTATCGTTCGCCCTAAATTTCACGAGCTTGGCGAGACTTTTTCTAGTTATTTCAGCGCACAAACAGGCGATGAATTTTTCGCCCACGTTGCAAAGCATGCACGTCGTACAGTTAACCCGCCAAAAGATTCTTGGGTAGCATTTGCCCCGTATAAACGCGGTTACAAATCATTACCTCACTTTCAAATTGGACTTTGGGGCACACATTTATTTATCGTTGTTGCTGTAATTTATGAAGCACCACATAAACAAGAGATGGCTGAACGCCTACTTCAAAACATCAATTCTGTGAAAAATTTAAGCGATGATTATGTCATTTCAGGCGATCATATGCAACCAGCTGCTATCTCGCTGAAAGAAGCACGTGATACGCAATTAGAAAAAATGATTGTTCGCCTACGTGATGTAAAAAAGGGCGAATTTTTAGTAGGTCGTCATATTCCTGCCGAAGATGCAGTAAATATGTCAGCAAAAAGCTTTTTACATTTAGCTGAGCAAACTTTCGATGAGTTAATGCCCATCTATAACATCATTATTGGTAAGAAGTAAACCATTTATTATTACTATGCACAAAAGGTTGGCAAACATTCCTGTCAATTTGAAAAATGTTAAAAAAAGAGCTGTTAACGATATTCGTTTTCAGCTCTTTCACATTATTTCATTTTTACAATTTGGCCATCCGCTAATTCTTTTGCAAGCTTCACAACACGATATGCTACATATTTACTTGCGTCCTCAAAGTCACGGCATATTGTTTTTTCTTCCGCCTGTGATGGTACGATTTCTTTAAATCGTTTGTAACGTGTCATGACTAATTCACGCTTTACGCCTTTTTCGTAAGCCATTTCGACTACTTCAAAAAATTGTACAACATCAACCATTTCTTGTGTTGTCCAATCTGTATTAAGTGGATATGAATATTCCATTTGTTGTTACCTACCTTTACGTAATTACTGTCCCCATTTTATACGGAATGCTTCCGCTTGTACAACCATACGCTGAATTAACTGTTCGACGCTCGGAATATCATGAATCATACCTGTTACTTGCCCTGCCCAACCAAAACCTTGTTCTTCATTGCCCTCATATATAAATTTTTTATTCGCTTCACCACTAATATAAGACTTTAATGCTTCATATGTTGGTGTTTGTTGTTCAATCGCTAATATATGATCTGTAAAATCATTGCGAATCACACGAGCCGGTGCGCCAATTGAACGTTTTATAACGATTGTATTTGTTTCATCACTGTCCATTAATGCTTGTTTATAACGTTGCGATGCATGAATACATTCTTTCGTAGCGATAAAGCGCGTACCCATTTCTATTCCCTCTGCTCCTAGGGCGTGCGCAGCCATCCAACCACGGCCATCTCCAATACCACCCGAAGCAATGACTGGAATAGATACACTATCTACAACTTGCGGCACTAAAACCATCGTACCAACGTCATCTCTCCCCAAATGCCCTCCACCTTCTTGTCCTACAACCATAACCGCATCAGCTCCTAATTGTTCAGCCTTTTGCGCTTGTCGCTTCGCCGCAACAAGCACAAGCTTTTTACAACGTGAAGTTTTTAAAATATCAAAAATTGCCGATGGATTGCCTCCTGTTATTGTTACTACTGGAACATCCATTTCTGCAGCAACTTCGACCATTTTTTCGTAGCCAGTCCCATGCATTCCAATAGCAAAGTTCACACCAAAGGGCTTGTCTGTAAGCCCGCGAACCTTTCCTATTTCTTCCTTTAAAGCTTTCGGATTCGGTAAACTCATTGCCGTTATTTGCCCTAGGCCGCCAGCATTTGAAACTGCCGCAGCAAGTTCAGAATACGCTAAATAGGCCAATCCCCCTTGAATAATTGGATAATCAATTTGCAATAAATCTGACACACGCGTTTGCCATTTCATATACATTCCCCCAGTTAATAAATAAATTACTTATAATTATTATAAATTTTTATAGTCAGCAACACTAGAAGGTGCTATAATTCATTTGTTTTTAAAAATTACATTATTGTGAGGTGGTACCTGCGTTGTCACAATTAGAGACTCCATTGTTTGATGCCCTTTTAAAGCATCGCAACAGACATCCTATTCAGTTCCATATTCCAGGTCATAAAAAAGGCCAAGGTATGGATCCAGCTTACCGAGAATTCGTAGGCGACAACGTTTTATCAATTGATCTAATTAATATTGCTCCACTAGACGATTTACATGCTCCAAAAGGCGTTATTCAACAAGCGCAAGAACTTGCCGCTGAAGCCTTTGGTGCTGACCATACATTCTTTTCCGTACAAGGTACTAGTGGCGCCATTATGACTATGATTCTGACCGTCGTCGGTCCAGGCGATAAAATAATAGTACCGCGGAATGTACATAAATCGATAATGTCAGCTATTGTTTTTGCGGGCGCTATTCCGATTTTTATTCATCCAGAGGTAGATACAGAACTTGGCATCTCTCACGGTATTTCTCCTGAATCCGTAGAACGTGCCTTAACGACCTATCCAGATGTAAAAGCTGTTCTAGTCATTAACCCAACTTACTTCGGCTTTGTCGCTGATTTAAAACGTATTGTTGATATTGTACATGGACACAACATTCCTGTTATTGTTGACGAGGCACATGGTGTTCATATTAAATTCCATGATGAATTACCACTATCTGCAATGCAAGTTGGTGCAGATATGGCTGCAACTAGCGTTCACAAACTCGGTGGCTCTATGACCGGCAGCTCTGTTTTAAATGTTAAAGAAGGGCTTGTTTCAGTAAAACGTGCACAATCTGTATTTTCAATGCTAACAACGACTTCTACCTCCTATCCATTACTCGCTTCCCTTGACACAGCACGTCGTCAACTTGCAGTAAATGGCTATGATTTACTAGATGAGGCGATTCGATTAGCCAAGGATGCACGAAAACGTATTAACACAATCCCACACATACATTGTGTAGGTCGTGAAAAATTAGGTACATCGGCAACATTTGATATGGACCCTTTAAAACTTTTAATAAGCGTAAAGGATTTAGGGATTACCGGACATATAGCTGAAGAATGGTTACGTCAAAACGCCAATTTAGAAGTAGAATTGTCGGATCTTTATAATATCTTATGTTTAATAACAATTGGCGATACGAAAAAGGAAATTAACTTGCTTGTTAATGCGCTTTCTCGTATGTCACAAGCATTTGATTCAGAAGCTACCATTACTGAAACAAATGTCAAAATCCCTGAAATTCCAGCACTTGCTATGACACCACGTGATGCCTTCTATGCACAAACCGAAAGCATTCCATTAGCTCAGGCAGATGGTTATATTTGCGCTGAATTTATCATGGTTTATCCTCCGGGTATCCCGTTATTCATTCCCGGGGAAATAATTACGCAGAGTACTATCGACTTCATTCAAATGAATATTGAAGCAGGACTTCCCGTGCAAGGCCCTGAAGATAGCACATTACAAAATATCCGCGTTATTAAAGAACGAAAAGCGATTTTTTAGGGCAAAAGCACCAAAATATTTGTACAACTCCAACAAACATGTGGGCCTGACTCAAAAGTAAACGCTCCACCACTTTTGAAGGAAAGACCACATGTCCAAGAAGTTAGCGCTTTAGCTTGGACATAAAGCTAATCTTTGCAAAAGTTATCCGCATTATGTATTCTAATAATTAATTTTCAAAATAAAGGGGACTTCCTAGAAGTAATTCTGGGATGTCCCCTTTTTCCTTAAAATAAGTACATTGCGAGTATCGGAATAAAAAATGCCCCGGTAACTGCACTCAAACCCATTGATAACGACCCTATTGATAAATCCTCATCGCTATATTCTTTTAATCTTGTTAGGCCCACACCATGCGAGGCACTTCCCATCGCTACACCACGACTAATAGCAGTATCTATTTTACATACTTTAAATACAGTTGCCCCTAGCATAGCTCCAGTAAAACCAGCCACCATTACTAATACGGCAGTTAGCGGTGCAATTCCTCCAATTTCCTCACTCACCTGCATAGCTACAGGTGTTGTTAGTGATTTCGGAAGAGAAGTTAATAAAAATGTATGACTCGCACCAAATAATATCAGTAGCATAGCAACACTAATGAGCCCTGCTATCATTGCCACAACAATACTGATAATAATTGAATACTTGTACTTAAAAATCAATTCGCGTTGATTATATAAAGGAAACGCAAGCGCAACAACGGCGGGTCCAAGCATTTTTGAAATCCATTGACCGCCTTCCATATACGTTTCATATGGAATATTAAATACTAAAAGCACAATAGCCGTAAGAAACGTTGCTGTTAGAATCGGTAGCAAAAATGGGTGCCCTACTTTTAAATATAGCTTATTCAGTAGCACAAAGATCAATACTGTACTACTTATGATGAACAGGATTAGTAGTAACTGTTGCAACAGACTTGTCCTCCTTTTTTTGCAGCTCTTTCTTTTCAATAAACTGACTTACTTTTCCCGTAATCGCTAATGAAACTAGCGTACTAATAATTACCGCTAAAATTAGCAGTCCACCTGAAACCGTTAGCAATTCGGGATATTTAATTACCGCAACTGTCGAAGGTATAAAAAATAATGTTAAATAAGCAAGTAAAATACTAGCTCCCTTTTGTATGTATTTCACATTTAATACTTTAAAGAATAGCGCCAACCATAATAGCACTAAGCCGATAATACTACCTGGAATAATAATCCCAGTAAAATCGACAATCGCTTGACCAAATAAGTAAAACACAGTGATAATACCAATTTGAGCAATCGTACGCACAATATTCATAACTATTCCCCCTTATACAGTCCCATTTTACGCCCATTCAAATTATGTGTCTATTTCATTTTTAGATAATAACTAACGAAATTCTTGATTTATCGACTTTATTTCATGTTTAAGTTCTTCATCAATACATGGGTTGGTTGGATTCATTTAAATCGTTCCTGCATGACTGTAGCGGGCAATTACATAGTTCTCTTGGAATAGTAGAACGGAACTTAATAAAAACAACCATTGTGAAATAAAATAGTTCCAAATTCACGATGAGTATTTTTCAATACAAAATTTAGAATTAAGGACACTCAATATAATTCGTTCTGCTACGCTACGGGGCATGCTTTCCTGGGGGCGTGGCTTCAACTAACTATATGGTTGCCACTACGGCGGCAACCATATAGTGGATTTTCCGCGCACGCTTTATCCCCAAGGAGTCCGCCCCTTCACTTCGCGGCACTCTACTATAAAAATAAAGTTGGTTTTTATTACAAAGCAAATAAATGAAGTGTGCTTAATTAAGCTTGGTTATTGAAATAGAGTTTACTTTCATCTAAAAGTGATTTAATTTTGAGGCATTCAAAATAGCTAATTTTTATTTACAGATCCAACTTTTATTCAAAGCTACAACATTGTAAACAGGGATATATTTTATTTATCCCCGCCGCCTCGCAATAGCGCAAGCGGCAGCATTAGACTCTTTTAACTAAATTTAAAGACAACATTTTAGTTTGGCGGGCTTTGCATACGGCATTAAAGACAGTAGTAAAGGGAAATTCTAAAACATTTTTTAGAATTTCTCTTTGCGCCGAGGATAGTAAAATCGCGATTTTACTACCCGCAGAAGCAAGAATGCTCCTGTCACTTCGTTTTCGTCGCAAAAAGAATTCTTGCTCCTGTCGCTACGCTTTCGTCGCAGTATTTAAAGTCAGCCATACGGTGCTGACTTTAAATATGCTGTCATGCCGGAGCCCTCCAAAAATAAGTAACACTGTACTTAATCTATTTTTTGAAAGTAAATTTTTTCATCATCAATTCCAAATTAATTTGGGCACCATTCACTTATAGTAACGAACCAACTACTGAACAATTATTTGGACAAAAAAGACTACGCAGTACAAAATTTGTACTACGCAGCCTGGAAAATTATCTATTATTTAGATACGATGTGGATTGGGTTGCCTAATAATACTTCTGCAGCTTCCATCGTAATTTCACCTAAAGTTGGGTGAGCATGGATAGTTAATGCGATATCTTCTGCAGTCATACCCGCTTCAATCGCAGTAGCCATTTCAGCAATCATGTCAGATGCACCAACACCAACGATTTGAGCACCGATTAATAAACCGTCTTCTTTACGAGCTACTAATTTAACGAAACCGTCAGTAGCGTTAAGCGCTAATGCACGACCGTTTGCAGCGAATGGGAATTTGGCAGCTTTCACTTCAAGACCTTCTTCTTTCGCTTGCTCTTCAGAGTAACCTACAGTAGCCATTTCTGGATCTGTGAAGCATACTGCTGGAATAGCTAAGTAATCAACTACTGAATGTTCACCAGCGATTGCTTCTGCAGCCACTTTACCTTCATAAGAAGCTTTGTGCGCAAGTTGTGGACCAGCAACGATGTCCCCGATTGCATAGATGTTTGGTACAGAAGTACGACCTTGTTTATCAACTTTTAATAAACCACGATCAGCAAATTCGATACCGATTTCTTGTAAACCGATTTCGTCTGTATTTGGACGACGACCTACAGTTACTAATACGTAATCTGCTTCAACCGTTTTTTCTTCGCCACCAGCTTCATAAGTAACGATCACGCCATTTTCGTTTTCTTCAACGCCTTTAGCAGATGCGCCTACTACTACTTCAACGCCTTTCTTTTTAAGACCTTTTTTAACGATTTGCGTCATTTGTTTTTCGAAACCAGCTAAGATGTCTTTACCGCCTTCGATAATTGTTACTTGAGAACCTAAGTTAGCGTAAGCAGAACCTAGCTCAGTACCGATGTAACCGCCACCGATTACAACTAATTTACCTGGTACTTCAGGGAATGATAAAGCACCTGTAGAAGATACTACACGCTTAGTGAATTTGAATGTTGGGATTTCGATTGGACGAGATCCAGTTGCTAAAATAGCGTTTTTGAATGTGTAAGTTTGGGCTTTATCGCCATCAATTACACGTACAGTGTTTCCATCAACAAAGTATGCTTCACCTTTTAAGATGTCTACTTTATTTCCTTTTAATAAACCTTCAACGCCGCCTACTAATTTTTTAACAACGCCGTCTTTGAATGCTTGTGCTTTTGACCAGTCTAATTTAACTTCTGATGCAACAACACCCATGTCGTCAGAGTGTTGAGCGTGCTCAAAACGGTGACCTACAGAAATTAAAGCTTTAGATGGGATACAGCCAACGTTTAAGCAAACGCCACCTAATGCTCCACGCTCTACGATTGTAACTTTTTGACCTGTTTGTGCTGCGCGAATTGCTGCTACATAACCACCAGGGCCTGAACCTACTACAAGAGTATCAAGTTCGATTGGGAAATCTCCTACTACCATTTTTTACGCCTCCATTAATAAAAGTTGCGGCTCACTTAATAAACGTTTTAAATGATTTAAAGCGTTTTGTGCAGTCGCTCCATCGATCATGCGATGATCAAAGCTCAATGATAATGCTAACACATGTGCGGCTACAATTTCACCATTTTTTATTACTGGTTTCTCTGAAATTCGCCCAATTCCTAAAATTGCTACTTCAGGGTGATTAATCACAGGCGTAAACCATTGTCCACCTGCTGAACCGATGTTTGTAATCGACATTGACGCACCTTTCATTTCGTGCGGTGCTAGCTTACCATCACGCGCCTTTACAGCAAGCTCATTAATTTCCGCTGATAAGCCAAATACCGATTTGCGATCAGCATGTTTAATTACTGGAACCAATAAGCCTTTTTCTGTATCAGCAGCGATACCAATATTATAATAATGTTTTTGAATAATTTCTTGTGTAGCGTCATCTAACGAACGGTTGAATTCAGGGAATTTACGTAATGTCGAGATTAAAGCCTTCACAACATACGGTAAATACGTTAATTTAACACCTTGCTCTGCTGCGATATCTTTGAATTGTTTACGGTGTGCAACTAATTCTGTTACATCTACCTCATCCATTAACGTCACATGTGGTGCTGTATGTTTAGAATGTACCATCGCTTTAGCAATCGCCTTACGGATACCGCTCATTTTTTCACGTGTTTCTGGGAATTCCCCTTCAAGAGTAACCGGTGCAGCTGATGTTGCTGCTGGTGTAGCTTCAACTGATGTTTCTTGTTGTGTTGCTTGTTCTACTTGTATTTGAGCACCACCATTTAAGAAGCTCTCGATATCCTCTTTCACAATACGTCCATTTTTACCTGAACCTGTTACTTGTGCGATGTCTACACCTTTTTCACGTGCGTATTTACGAACAGATGGCATTGCGATAATACGTTTATTTGAAGATACATCCTCTACTTGTTTAGGAGCCGGCGTTTCTTCTTTTGGTGCTTGCGCTTTGTCCGATACTTCTTCTTTTTTCACATTTTGACCAGCCTCGGCAGTTGCTTGTACTTGTGCTTCTGTTTTCGCTGCTTCGTTTGCGTCATGGTGTTCGTCACCTTTAAGTTTTAAGTCTTCGTAGCCAGGTGCGTCAAATCGAATTAATGCATCACCTACAACTGCAACTGTACCTTCTTCTACAAAAATTTCTTCAACTGTACCGTCTACTGGTGAAGGAATTTCAACGACTGCTTTGTCATTTTGTACTTCTGCTAAAATATCATCTTCTTTAACTTGATCGCCAGGTTTCACAAACCACTTAACGATTTCGCCTTCATGAATACCTTCTCCAATATCTGGTAAACGGAACGTAAATGCCATTTCTCTCACCCTCAATTCTTAGAATGTTAAAACTTTTTTCGCAGTTTCCATTATATCTTTATATGTTGGTAACCATACACCCTCTGCTTGAGGGAATGGGTAAATTGTATCCGGCGCTGCCACACGTAATACAGGTGCTTCTAAAGAAAGAATTGCACGTTCTGTAATTTCCGCTACAACATTCGCTGCAATCCCAGCTTGCTTTTGTGCTTCTTGAACAACGATTGCACGACCTGTTTTTTCAACAGAAGCAATAATTGTTTCAATATCAAGTGGCTGAATTGTACGTAAATCCACTACCTCTACAGAATAACCTTCTTTCTCCAGCTCTTCTGCCGCTTTTAAAGACTCATGAACCATTAAGCCATATGCGAAAATCGATAAATCTTTACCTTCGCGTTTTACGTCTGCTTTACCAATTTCGATTGTGTACGCTTCTTCAGGTACTTCTTCACGGAATGAACGGTAAAGTTTTAAGTGCTCTAAGAAAATAACTGGGTCATTATCACGAATTGAAGCTATTAATAAACCTTTTGCGTCATACGGAGTTGATGGAATCACCACTTTTAAGCCTGGTGATTGCGCCATTAGCCCTTCCAATGAGTCTGAGTGCATTTCCGGTGTATGCACGCCACCACCAAATGGAGAACGAATTGTTACCGGCGCATTATACGTGCCACCAGAACGATACTTCATACGCGCTAATTGACCACTAATTGAATCCATTACTTCGAAAACGAAGCCGAAAAATTGAATTTCCGGTACTGGACGATAGCCTGTTAATGCTAAACCGATTGCTAAACCACCGATACCTGATTCAGCAAGTGGTGTATCAAATACACGATCTACGCCAAATTCTTTTTGAAGACCTTCAGTTGCACGGAATACCCCTCCGTTTACCCCAACGTCTTCACCGAATACTAATACGTTCTCGTCGTTTTTTAATTCGCAACGTAATGCATCTGTAATTGCTTGAATCATCGTCATTTGTGCCATGGCTTATTTCGACTCCTTCTCTTTGTAAATTGCATATTGTTCTTTTAAGTTATATGGCATCTCTTCTGCGTACATATTGTCCATTAACTCAGTTACTTTTTGTTTTGGTGCTTGGTCCGCTAATTTGATTGCTTCTTTAATCTCTTCTTTTGCACCTTCGATTACAGACTCTTCTTTTTGTTCATCCCATAACCCTTTTGCTTCTAAGAATTTACGGAAACGAATTAATGGGTCTTTTGCTGCCCAATCATTGTCTGTGTCTGTTGTACGGTAACGAGTTGGGTCATCTCCTGCCATTGTATGTGGGCCATAACGGTAACACATTGTTTCGATTAATGTTGGGCCTTCGCCACGAACAGCTCGGTCACGCGCATCTTTTGTTGCTGCATAAACTGCTAATGGGTCCATACCGTCTACCAGAACCGATGGAATACCTGCCGCAATCCCTTTTTGTGCGATAGTTTTTGCAGCAGTTTGTAATTCACGTGGTGTCGAAATCGCAAATTGGTTATTTTGTACGATGAAGATTGCTGGTGATTTAAATGCACCCGCAAAGTTAATCCCTTCATAGAAATCCCCTTGTGAAGAACCACCGTCACCTGTATACGTAATTGCTACAGATTTCGTACCGCGCTTTTGTAAACCTAATGCGACACCTGCAGTTTGAATATATTGTGCACCGATAATAATTTGTGGTGCTAAAATGTTAACTCCTTCAGGCACTTGGTTACCGATAAAGTGACCACGACTGAATAAGAATGCTTTCCATAATGGTAATCCGTGCATAACGATTTGTGGAACATCACGATAACCTGGTAAAATCCAGTCCTCTTTTTCAAGCGCGTAATGTGACGCTAATTGAGACGCTTCTTGACCTGCTGTTGGGGCATAGAAACCTAAACGACCTTGGCGGTTTAATGAAATCGAGCGTTGGTCTAAAATACGTACATAAACCATACGTGTCATTAATTCCACTAATTGCTCGTCCGTTAATTCCGGCATTGCTGCTTCGTTTACTACTTCTCCGTTTTCATTTAAGATTTGGAACATTTCAAATTTGCTTTCAATCTCATGTAATGTTCCAGCTGGATCAAATTGATTCATCATTTTTTCTGCCATTATTTACATCCCCTTTGAACTGTATTAAAAAAAAATTAAATTCGAATAGTACAATATTGTTCTATTCAGAGTATAATGAATAAAATTCCATCGGTCAATCATTGTTTATCATCTAAATAAAAGAAATTTCATTCACCACTAAAATTATAACAGTAGCGTTATCTGTATTATAAATTTATTAATTCTGTACTATAATAGAATACCTGTTTTATTCTTTTATTATTTACAATACAATTTACTAACCAGTGTAAATCATTCCCCATTTCAGCCACATTCAATCTATAAGATGAATTATTTCACCTTTCAAATGTTTTTTCTACTTCACTTTTTCTAAGTCGTGTATACTTAAAGGTAATTAAGTTAGAACTGAAAGGAAGTTTCACATGATATTAATGGAACAGATTATTCGTGAGGGTCATCCTACATTGCGCACACGCGCTGAGGAGGTAACCTTCCCATTAACAAAAGAAGATCGTCAATTAGCTGAGGATATGCTGCAATATCTAATAAATAGTCAAAATCCTGAAATGGCTGAAAAATATAATTTACGAGGTGGAATTGGATTAGCTGCTAACCAAGTAAATAGCCTTAAGCGTATGTTTGCGTTGCATTTAGAAGATGACAAAGGTGAGCTTTTAAGCTTTGTTGCTGTCAATCCTAAAATCGTTAGCCACTCTGTAGAACAAACTTATATTACAAGCGGTGAAGGCTGTCTCTCTGTAGATCGCGCTGTGCCAGGCTATGTACCTCGCTACGCCCGCATTACTGCAAAATTTATGACTGTTGGCGGCGAAGAAAAGAAAATTCGTTTAACTGGTTTACCTGCAATCGCATTTCAACATGAATTAGACCACTTAAATGGTGTGATGTTCTTTGACCGTATTAACGAAAAAGATCCATTCGGTGAAATTGAAAATAGCACACCTTTTGGTCGCGAATAAAAAAAGCGCTAAAGCGCCTTCCAGCCCCAGGTGGGCAAAACACCACATCCATGTGGCATGCCCACAATGACTCACGTCGTGTGAGCCGCAAGTTTTGGAGAGCCCGACGCAAAAGTAAACGCACCACCACTTTTTGCAGGAGGGATCTAATGGTGCGAGGGGCTGGCGCTTTAGTCTAGACACTTTGAAAAAATTTATACTTTATTATATTTTAAGAAAAGCGCTGCGGATAATCTCGCAGCGCTTTTCATGTAGTTAAAATAATTTTAATTCTTTCATTATTTTGTATAGACCATCTTGATCAACATGGTCTGCTACAATCGATGCGACTTTTTTGGCTTCATCATGACCATTCTCCATCGCTACACCTAACCCTACTTCACGCAACATCTCCACATCATTCAAACCATCCCCAAAAGCAATGACATCTTCCATTTCAAAATCGATGTGTTCAATTAATTTAGTAATACCAAGCGCCTTCGAACCACCACTCGGGAGCATATCGCAGGAATATGGATGCCAGCGAACGAATTGTATCTCTTGGAATTGTTGCTCATACAGTACTTGCTCATGCTCTTTTGCAAAGACAAGCGTTTGATAAACAGGTGTATGCAAATAATAATTTTCATCAATCGTTGGATAAGGATAATGGAGTGTCGCTAAACTTTCTTCAATTTCACAATAACCACTTTTCGACGCAATCATTTCTTTTTCGTTTAAAAAAACGAAAGGATGGTCATGCTGCGCACCAAATTGTAAAATCTCCCTTAACGTTTCATTCGCAATTTGATTGGTATAAATTACTTCCCCTTTGTAAACGACGTATTGACCGTTAAACGTAACATATGTATCAATTTGAAGTTCCTCTAAAATTTCAGCAATCATAAATGGGGCTCGACCAGTTGCAATCGCAATTTCATGACCATTTTCACGTGCTTTAAAAATTGCCTCCTTAGCTGATTGGGGAAGCTGTTTTTTCGAATTATACAAAGTACCATCCACATCAAAAAATAAAAATTTTTTCATTGTTATCTTCCTTTATAATAGTGACCCTTTACAAAAAACAGAATATTCCGTATAATATAGACAAGGAGTGATGACCTATGTTACGACGTCTCAAAAAGAAATGGCTTAAACAATTAAACGGCATCCTCGGAAAAAAATTAATTGCCTAACTTCCTTCAATTTCAATTGGCACGTCTATATTAGGACGTGTCATTTTTTTATGTTATCGACATGTTTATCCATCATTTTTAAAGGGCTTTTCTTTATTTTAAAGGAGTCCCATGATAATATAAAGGAAATGCGTGTTTCTTTATAAAATTCAACGCAATAATAATGTTCGTTATTAAAGGAGAGTAACTATGATTTACAAAGTTTATTATCAAGAAGGTATTTCAGAAATTCCAGTTCGCGAAAACACTAAAGTTGTATATGTAGAAGGGGCATCTGAACGTGAAGTACGTTATTACTTAAAAGACCGCAACTACAATATCGAGCTAGTTCAACTATTAGAAGGTAACTATTTAGAGTATGAACAAAACAGCTCTAACTTCCAAGTGGAGAACGCTTAACTCTTATGAAATTCGTTAAGAATGATCAAGCAGCTGTATTCGCACTCGGCGGACTGGGCGAAATCGGCAAAAACACATACGCAGTACAGTTCCAAGATGAAATTATTTTAATTGACGCAGGTATTAAATTCCCTGAGGACGACCTACTTGGAATTGACTATGTTATTCCGGACTATACGTATTTAGTTCGAAACGTAGACAAAATTAAAGGCTTATTTATAACACATGGTCACGAAGATCATATCGGCGGGATTCCTTACCTATTACGTCAAGTAAACGTTCCAGTTTATGGTGGTAAATTAGCTTTAGGCTTATTACGCAACAAATTAGAAGAGCATGGTTTATTACGTTCAACAAAATTAATCGAATTTAAAGAAAACGATGTCATTAAGTTCCGTAAAACTTCTGTGAGCTTCTTCCGTACGACGCATAGTATTCCAGATGCATACGGTATCGTTGTCAAAACACCTCCTGGTAACATCGTGCATACCGGGGACTTCAAATTTGACTTCACACCTGTAGGCGAACCTGCCAACTTAACTAAAATGGCTGAAATTGGTCGTGATGGCGTGCTTTGCTTACTATCTGATAGTACAAATGCTGAAAAAACAGATTTTACGATGTCTGAGCGTACTGTAGGGAAAAGTATCGATGAAATTTTCCGCAAAGTCGATGGACGTATTATCTTTGCGACATTTGCATCAAACATTCACCGTCTACAGCAAGCAACGGATGCCGCTGTAAAATACGGTCGTAAAATTGCCGTATTTGGTCGTTCAATGGACAACGCCATTACAATCGGTCGTGAATTAGGTTATATTACAGCACCAAAAGAAACATTTGTCGACGTACAAAGCTTAAACCGCTTACCTGCAAATGAAGTGATGATTTTATGTACAGGTTCTCAAGGTGAACCGATGGCCGCATTATCACGCATTGCGAACGGTACGCACCGTCAAATTCAAATTCAACCTGGTGATACAGTAGTGTTCTCATCTTCTCCAGTACCTGGTAATACGATGAGCGTAAACAAAATTATCAACTTATTATTCCGCGCTGGTGCAGAAGTTATTCACGGCGCACTCAATAACATCCATACTTCTGGTCACGGTTCTCAGCAAGAGCAAAAACTAATGTTACGCTTAATGAAACCGAAGTTCTTTATGCCAATTCACGGTGAATATCGCATGTTAAAAATCCACACGGAACTTGCGGAAGCCTGTGATATTCCTTTAGAAAGCTCATTTGTTATGGAAAACGGTGATGTACTTGCATTAAGTGCTAACGAAGCTCATGTTGCTGGTCGTATTCCTTCTGGTGATGTGTACATTGATGGTAATGGTATCGGTGATATTGGCAACATTGTATTACGCGATCGTCGTATTCTTTCTGAAGAAGGCTTAGTAATTGTCGTTGTAAGTGTTGATATGGCCAACAACAAAATTGTTTCAGGTCCTGACATTATCTCTCGTGGATTCGTGTACATGCGTGAATCAGGTACAATGATTAATGAAGCTCAAAAAATGTTAAATCAACATTTAAACAGCACAATCCAAGAAAAAGATACACAATGGACTGATTTGAAAAATGAAATTACAGACGTTTTAGGACCGTATTTATACGAAAAAACAAAACGTCGCCCAATGATCTTACCGATTATTATGGAAGTATAAATAAGAAAAGGTATTCGCGCCCGTTAAGCTCCGAAAGACATTGGAAGGCCCGACGCAAAAGTAAACGATCCACCACTTTTGCATGGAGGGACAGAAATGGCAGAGGGGCTGGCGCGAATGCCTAGACATAAACAAGGGTGCCCCGAATTCAATTCGGAGCACCCTTGTTTATTTAGCCTAAATTTCCTTTTTCACAAAACGATTAATGTCGACATCTGCACCAATAATGAGTAGAACATCGCCTAGTTGAATACGTTCAGTTGCTGGTGGGGAAATCATAATTTCGTCCTCGCGCGTAATGCCGAGAATGTTGACACCATATTTTGCACGAATGTCTAATTCAATTAATGAATGACCTGCAATAGTTTCACTCGCGCGAATTTCCATAATCGAATGCTCTCCTGATAATTCTAAGTAATCGAGTACGCTATTTGAAATCATATTGTTTGCAATACGAATCCCCATATCGCGCTCAGGATGCACGACAAAGTCTGCGCCAATTTTACGCAACACCTTTTCATGATAATCATTTTGCGCTTTTACCGTAATTTGTTGTACACCAAGTTCCTTTAAAATGAGCGTCGTTAAAATGCTCGATTGAATATCTTCTCCTATTGCCACAATGACATGTTCAAAGTTCCACAAGCCTAGTGATTTTACAGTTTCTTCCTCAGTTGTATCGGCAACGACTGCCTGTGTAGCAATACGCGCAAATTCATCGACACGCTCGCTATCGGTATCAATCGCCATGACGTTAGCGCCCTGCTTCACAAGCTCGCGAACAATACTGCCTCCGAAACGACCTAATCCAATTACTACGAATTCTTTTTTCATATAGTCTCCTCCGAACAAATCATTGCCAACATTTTACCGCAATTAACGAATTGTTTCCATTAAAGAATTCGTTCAATTTTTTGTTGTAATGATTTCGTCGCTAGAAAACCAACTTTGAAAAATCGTAAGCGTTGCAATTCATCAAATAAGTAATAGGAAGGTACGATTTGATTTTTAAACGCATCACTGATTGTTAATTCATTATCTACGTATATCGGAATAGTTAATTGTAATCGTTGAACTGTATCATTTAATTGTTCTATTGAATAATCACTTTTTTCTCGAGGCATATGAACTGCATAAACCGATAATCGATTTTGATAAAGTGTTTGAATGTCATTTAGTTTTTCAATCGATTGTTTACATTGTGGGCAGCTCATTGACCAAAAATAAATAAAGGTTGGCAAAGTACTTTCCTTTTGTACCTGTTGCTTATTTAAAATAACAGAAGCACCTTTTAATGCTGGCATAGCTGTATAAAGTTTCATTTATCTCCTCCTTAAAATAGCATATGTATGTATTTCCAAATACGTACAGTATCGGGCTTTACAGAAAACGAAGTAATAATCTTAAGTATCAACTAAATTTCTTTCAAAATGTAACATAAATAGACTTGAAATACTTGCTAGAATCTGTATAATTGTTATTGCTTTCGTAAACTAAAAGTTTTGTAAAAGTAAACTTCCGTACTTAAGGTTTAACAATAGTAAACTCTTACCGGGGGATTTTTTATTATAAGAAAAGCGCATTCGCGCCCTTTTAGCTCCGAGTGGGCAAAACGCCACATCCATGTGGCATGCCGCCAATGACTCACATCGTGTGAGCCTCAGTCATTGGAGGGTCCGACTAGAAAGTAAACGCTTCACCATTTTCGACGGCGGGACCATAATGACCAAGGAGCTGGCGCGAATGCCTAGACACTGTTATAACAGAAAAATTTTTACTTTCTAATATCTCAAAAAGGAGCGTCCCAAATGCAAATTGGTACGAAGATCAAAGCATTACGCCTAAAAAAGGGTCTTACCCAAGAAGAGCTTGGGGAACGTACAGACTTAACTAAAGGCTATATATCTCAACTGGAGCGCGATTTAAACTCCCCTTCAATCGAAACATTATTCAACTTATTAGAAGTGCTAGGCTGTTCACCACGTGACTTTTTTGATGACGAGCAAGAAAACGAAAAAATTGTCTTTACAAAGGATGACCAAACGAGTTTTATTGACCACGATAAAAAATACGAAATCGAGTGGCTAATCCCTACATCCAATGAAAAAGAAATGGAACCTGTTTTTATCACGTTACAAAAGGATGCGGAGTTCAAAGCGTTTGAGCCTTCATTGGCGGAAACCTTCATTTATGTATTAAACGGCCGAATTCGTGTTGTACTTGGCAGCAATGAATATATCGCCAGTGAAGGAAATGCCGTTTACTATGAGGCATCTTCTAATCACCAAATTTTTAATGCGCACAATGGTATTACCAAATTACTGTTAGTCGCAACGCAATCTTATTTATAACTTAGGAGGCTACTTACATGGATAACACGATTATTCGTTTTGAAAATGTTACAAAATCATACAATGACGGTACGGTTGTATTAAAAAATATTAATTTTGAGTTAGAACGTGGAAAGTTTTACACATTACTTGGGCCATCTGGTTGTGGGAAAACAACCATTTTACGTATTATTGCGGGCTTTACTGACGCGACAACAGGCGATGTGTTCTTCAATGACAAACGTATTAATGATGTGCCTGCAAACGAGCGACAAGTAAATACCGTGTTCCAAGATTACGCATTATTCCCTCACTTAAACGTTTTTGAAAACGTAGCATTCGGCTTACGTATTAAAAAGGTAAAAGAAGCAGAGGTGAAAGAACGCGTACAAGAAGCATTAAAATTCGTCAACTTAGCAGGCTATGGCAACCGTGAAATTTCAGAAATGTCAGGTGGTCAGCGTCAACGTGTTGCCATTGCACGTGCGATTGTAAACGACCCAGATGTAATTTTATTAGATGAGCCATTAT
This sequence comes from Solibacillus daqui, assembly GCF_028747805.1. Classification (NCBI taxonomy): domain Bacteria; kingdom Bacillati; phylum Bacillota; class Bacilli; order Caryophanales; family Caryophanaceae; genus Solibacillus; species Solibacillus daqui. Next base: position 829,510 of record NZ_CP114887.1, on the reverse strand, counting down.
CAGCATTAGACTTAAAATTACGTACAGAAATGCAGTATGAACTGCGCGAGCTACAACAGCGTCTCGGTAAAACATTCATCTTCGTTACGCATGACCAAGAAGAAGCGTTAGCAATGAGCGACGAAATTTTCGTTCTTTCTCATGGCGAAATTAAACAATCAGGTACACCGGTAGACATTTATGACGAGCCAATTAACCGCTTTGTTGCGGATTTCATCGGTGAGTCAAACATCGTTGACGGTATCATGATTGAAGACTACAAGGTAAAATTCGCTGGTAAGGAATTTGAATGTGTCGATGGTGGGATGAAACCAAACGAAAAAATCGATGTGGTAATCCGTCCAGAAGATTTAGAAATCACAACACCTGAAAAAGGCAAATTAGTTGTAACTGTTGATACACAGCTATTCCGAGGGGTTCACTACGAGCTATCAACGTACGATAAAGACGGTAATGAATGGTTAGTACACTCACTGAAAAAAGCAGAGGTTGGCGAAGAAATCGGCTTAGATTTTGATCCTGAAGCAATTCATGTAATGCGCTTAAATGAAACAGAAGAAGATTTCGACAAACGTTTAGAAGCATATGAGGTTGAAGACCATGAATAACAAAGCATCTAAAGGACCGTTAATTCCTTATTTATTCTGGATACTTTTATTCGTAATCGCGCCAATTGCTTTAATCGTTTATTATTCATTACTTGATTTAAACGGTGACTTCACACTTGCCAACTATGCGAAGTTCTTCACACCTGTTTATTTAAAAATGACGTTAAGTAGTTTCTGGTATGCGTTTTTAATTACGTTGTTTACATTATTATTCGCCTACCCTACTGCTTACTTATTAACAAAAACAAAGCACAAACAATTATGGTTAATGTTAATCATTATTCCGTCTTGGATTAACTTACTATTAAAAACGTATGCATTTATCGGGATCTTCGGTTTATATGGTCCAATCAATGCAATGATAGAAGTATTTGGTTTTGATCCACAGCAAATTTTATTTACAGATTTCAGTTTTATTTTCGTATCGGTTTATATTTTCATTCCGTTTATGATTATTCCGATTTTCAACTCATTAGATAAAATGAATCCATCGCTTGTATACGCAGCACGCGACCTTGGGGCAAATGCTTGGACAACATTCCGCCGCGTGATTTTCCCATTAACAATTGATGGCGTAAAATCAGGAATTCAAGTAACATTCATTCCTGCGTTATCTCTATTCATGATTACACGCTTAATCGCGGGTAACAAAGTGATTACACTAGGTACAGCAATCGAGCAGCAATTCTTAGTTTCTCAAAACTGGGGCATGGGTTCAACAATCGCGGTATTCTTAATTTTATTCATGGTTTTAACTATGTTATTCACACGAGACAAATCTAAAGGAGGCCGCGCATAATGAAAAAATTATCAGCTATGTCTAAAGCGTATTTAGCGTTTGTATTCGTCGTACTTTATGCGCCAATTCTTTACTTAATTTTTTATTCCTTCAACAGTGGCGGCAACATGAACAACTTCGAATCATTCACTTGGGAGCATTACCAAGCGGTGTTCGAGGATTCGCGCCTTATCGTTATTTTACTGAATACAGTCATTGTAGCGCTTTTATCTGGTTTAATTGCAACTGTTATTGGAACACTTGGTGCGATTGGTATTGTATCAATTAAAGATAAAAAAATGCGCAATACATTACTTTCATTAAATAACGTCTTAATCGTTTCACCGGACGTTGTCATCGGTGCGAGTTTCTTAATTTTATTCACGATGATAGGTGTCAAGCTTGGCTTTGCTTCGGTGTTAGTATCACACGTTGCATTCAGTGTACCAATTGTTGTATTAATGGTTTTACCTAAGCTTTTAGAAATGAATAAGTCTTTAATCGATGCTGCACGTGACTTAGGTGCTACAAAGCGTGACGTCTTAACACGTGTTATTTTACCGTATATTTCACCTGGTATTTTCGCTGGTTTCTTTATGGCATTAACGTATTCACTAGATGATTTCGCGGTAACATTCTTTGTAACGGGTAACGGTTTCTCTACATTATCAGTCGAAATTTACTCAATGGCTCGTGCTGGTATTTCGCTAACAGTAAACGCCATTTCAGGTTTAGTATTTGCGGTAACGATATTAATCGTTATTGGTTACTATTTCATTAATAAACGTTCAAAATCAGTAGCAACGGAGGGACAACGATGAGAGATTTAGTTCAAGCAGCCGTTGGAATTATCATTGTCTGTGCCCTACTGTTTGTCGCAATTGACCAAATGCAATCAGCAGGCAGCAAAGGTAGCAAGGATTCATTAACAGTTTACAACTGGGGTGAATATATCGATCCAGAATTAATCGATAAGTTTGAAGAAGAAACAGGCATTAAAGTCACATACGAAACATTCGACTCAAACGAAGCGATGTTGACAAAAATTCAGCAAGGTGGTTCAGCTTATGATATCGCCGTACCTTCTGAATATACAATCGAATCGATGAAGGAAGAAGATTTATTAATTCCAATCGATCATAACCTAGTTCCAAATATAAAGAATATTAATGCGGACTTTTTAGACTTAGCATTCGATAAAGGCAATAAATACTCCATCCCTTATTTCTGGGGTACAGTAGGTATTGTTTATAATCCGAGCTTAATTGATGATCATTTAACATTCGATTCCTGGGAAGATTTATGGGACCCATCATTAAAAGATAAAGTGTTTTTAGTAGACGGTTCTCGCGAAGTAATTGGTATGGGCTTAAATTCAATCGGTGAGTCATTAAATGCAAAGGATGACGCACTTTTACGTAAAGCGACAGATAAACTAATTACATTATCGCCAAACATCAAGGCCATAATTGGTGACGAAATTACACCTTTAATGATTAACAACGAAGCAACCGTTGCATTAACTTGGTCAGGTCAAGCAGCTGATATGATGTGGGAAAATGAAGAGTTAAATTTTGCAGTTCCACAAGAAGGTTCAAACTTATGGTTTGATAACATGGTTATTCCAAAAACATCTAAAAACGTGGAAGGTGCCCATAAATTCATTAACTTTATGTTAGACCCTGAAAATGCAGCACAAAATGCTGACTACGTAGGTTACTCAACACCAAATGAGGCAGCTTGGGAACTAATGGATGAGGAAGTCATTTCAGACGAGCGCTTCTACCCATCAAATGAACAACGTGAAACATTAGAGGTTTATGAAAATCTTGGTCTTAAATGGTTAGGTAAGTACAACGAGTATTTCTTAGAATTTAAGATGAGCATTAAATGAATAAAAATGCCGAGCAGCTAAATTGTTGCCCGGTTTTTTTCGTTATAGCTTATGTATGATTCTTTTATCTAATCGATTGTTTTCTTCATCCCAGATCATATGAATTTCAAATGTACCAGGTTCAAAAAAATAATCAAATCGCACGCGAATATCTTCTTGCATTGGGTAATTTTTGACCTCGCTAATTTTCACCCACTCCAGTGTTCCTTCATCACTATGTGTTAACAACTGTCCTGAAAAATCATCTGTTAAATAGTTATAAATAATAAAATGATCTTTTTTGACCTCATTCGTATAATGCGAAATACCTTTAAACGTTAAGCTATGTACATCTAGTCCCGTTTCTTCCTTTACTTCGCGTATAGCGCCTTCCGCAAAGCCTTCTGGGAAATCTACTTTTCCACCCGGTGGAATATACCCTTTAAAATTATCATGCTGACGATTTAATAACAGTACTGCATCATCTTTTTGTACCATGATTACTGTCCAAAATTTATAATTCATATTTTCAAACCTTCTTTTCATAGCGTTTATTTACTCATTTAAACAAAATTATTCTGAAGATTCAACCTACCATTTTCAGTCTTATGCCTGAAGATTTTTATCGTGAAAGTCATTACAATATGATATGCTATTGGCAATTATTCATTTCTACTTTCGAAATATTTTAGTAAAGGGCTGAATTGTATGGAACAACAATCAAATAAAATAGCACTTTATTTACTGATGTTTAATATGTTTATTACTATGGGTGGTATCGGGATTATCGTTCCTGTTATGCCAGCATATTTACAACTATTTGGCGTTGGTGGACAAGTGCTTGGCTTTCTAATCGCTGGCTTTGCGCTTGCACAATTTTTACTTTCCCCTGTTTCAGGTGATTTATCAGATCGACATGGGCGTAAAATGTTTATCGTTGCAGGGCTTGTGGTATACGGCTTCGCACAAATTTTATTTGGGCTTGCATCAGAAGTATGGGTATTATTTTTAGCACGCTTTTTAAGTGGAGCTGGGGCAGCGTTCATTATGCCACCAATTATGGCATTCGTCGCCGACATTACAACGTATGAAGAACGTGGTAAAGGTATGGGCATGATTGGTGCGGCAATGTCTCTTGGCTTTATGATTGGGCCAGGTATTGGCGGATTTTTAGCAAATGTCAATTTAACATTTCCGTTTTACTTAGCAGGTGCGGTGGCGCTGATTGCCTCTGTACTATCTGCAATTTACTTACCGAATGTAAAATCTACGAAAACGATTTCTGCGCCAAGGGAAAAATTATTTAAACAGCTTGCTCGCTCTGTAAAAACATCATATTTCATATTTTTAGTCGTCGTTTTTACATTTAGCTTTGGGATTGCAAACTTCCAAGCAACATTATCGCTTTATTTAGATCATAAATTCGGCTATACACCAACTGATATCGCAATCATTTTAACTGTTGGTGGCTTTGCAGGGGTTGTACTGCAAATGTATGTTGTGAACAAATTATTTAAACGCTTCGGTGAGATGAAAGTGATATTAGTAAATCTTCTACTTGCAGCGGTGACAATGTTACTAACAATCTATATTAGCGGCTTCTTCGTTATTTTAGTCGTAGCTACTTTGTTCTCTATCGCAACAACATTCATTCGTCCTGCTGTTAATACACTAATTTCGAAACTAGCAGGTGAAGAGCAAGGTTTTGCAGCAGGTATGAACAATGCTTATATGAGCTTAGGGAATATGTTTGGCCCAGCACTTGCAGGAATTTTATTTGATTGGAATCCAGATTCACCATACATTTTAGGAACGGTCGTCTTAGTCGGCTGCTTTATCCTCGCATTTACCTGGACATCAAAAAGAGCTGCACATTTATTAAAAGCATATTAAAAACAGTACGCAATTCGCCTTATTAACGAATTGCGTACTGTTTTATTTGGTTTCACGTAATTTTTTCGAGGCAATCACTAGACAGACAATTCCAATAAACGCGTAAGCAATACAGTAAATTGCAATCGGTGGCCAATCTAGATGTGTCATTTCTTTAATCGCAATGGCAATTTCAGGTGAAATCAAACTTAGCACAACGGCAATCGGATTTATACTAATCCAAAAATAAGACGCATAATACGAAGTTCCATCAACGAAATTAATAATACCTACCAGGAAAAAGATAAACGTAAATACCGCTAAAAAAATCATAACCCCATAGGTAGAAATCATTGATACAATTGTCTTTTTCGTAATCGTTGAAAATAATATACCAACACTCCCCACTGTAAATACCGTTAGTAAAAACAGTAGGAATACTTTCACTAACATCCATGGTGATACCCCACCAAATAAAAACAAAATGCTATACATCGGTAACGTCGCAATTAACATAACAACTAAATAAGCAAGCGACGCAGTAAGTTTACCGATAATAATTTGTGAGGATGTCTGCGTAGTCGTTAATAAAATATTGAGCGTTTGCTTTTCACGCTCTGTACTTATAGAACCCGCTGTTAATGCCGGTGCAATGAATAGCAGTAAACAAATCTGTAATACTGTTAAACTGCAAAATAAGATAAAGCTACTTTCTGGCTGCACATAGCCATTCGAAAACACACCCGACATAATAATGAAGTACGCAATAATAAATAATGTCAGCGCAATTAAATAAAAGGCGAGACTCGAAAAGCTTTTTGCATTTCGAAATCTCAGCTTAAGTTCTTTTAGTAGCACTGGATTAGATATTTTGAGATTCATGCTTCGCCACCCCCTCGGTAATAACCATAAAGACATCCTCTAAATTTTTCTTTTGTACTTCAAGCGCGCTCACACGAATACCAGCCTCAATCGCTTGTTTTAGTACTGCAGCTTGCGCGTATTCATCGCCAGTAAATACAAATGAAATGGCATCTCCTTGTTGAGTGGCATTTGCTACTTGTGGTAAGTTAGCAAAAAAGGCGAGCGCACTTCCCTCATCCTCAACAACTGAAACCGTCACCCACTTTTCACCTTGTAGCTGTGCTTCAATTTCAGCAATATTACCACTCGCAATAAGCCTTCCTGCATGTAACACGCCAATCTCGTCACAAATTTCCGCTAGTTCTGGCAAAATATGCGATGAAATACAAATCGTTTTCCCAAGACGCTTCAAGTCCTTTAAAATATCTCGCATCTCCACACGTGCTCTTGGATCCAGACCTGATGCTGGCTCATCTAGAATTAAGATATCTGGATTGTGTATTAAAGTACGCGCTAAGCACAAACGCTGCTTCATCCCGCGCGACAAATCATCAACGTATTCAAATCGCTTCTCGGTCAAGCGCACGAGTGACAGGAGCTCCGTAATTTTTTGCACCCTTACTGCTTCGGATAATTGATAGGCCGAGCCATAAAAGTCTAAATACTCCTCTACTTTTAACTGGTCATATACCCCGAAAAAGTCTGGCATATAGCCAATCATGGCACGAACGGCATGCGCTTCATTGGTCACACTTTTACCATTTACTAAAATATCTCCTGAAGATGATGGAATAAGCGTTGCTAAAATCGAAAATGCTGTAGATTTACCAGCACCATTCGCTCCAACAAAGCCGTAAATAGTCCCACTTTCAATTGTAAGCGACACATCTGCTAACGCATTCGTTGTTCCATAGTTTTTACTAACATGCTGAAATTCAATCATTGCTTCATCGCCCCTTTCAGCTCAATCATCGGTAGCTTCACATTATCACTATACACAGCGTCTGAAACATGCCATCTAAATTGAATCATGTCATTTTCTATATAATCATTCACATTGTCAGTTGAATATTCACTAGGTAACGATTCATATTGATTCGTTTTTACATTATAAATTTGCGAGCTAATCGCACTACCATATAGCTTATAACTTAAACTTTCCCAAGAAATATTATGCACCATAATAGATTGTGGCAATTGATACGTAACCTTATAATCTGCTGGATCTAAATAATAGGAATCTTGACCACTAATCTGCTGATCCTTAACCCCACCAAATAAATCTGTGGAATATTTCATTAGCATTAAGTCTCCGTTTATAGTGACATCATCAGAGAAGTTTACCGATGCCGTAAATGGCTGCACCACTAATACAGTAGACTGCATTTTCGCCTTCCCAGTAAATTGTGCCCCAATATCCGCTGTATTGGAATAGCCGATGATTACAGGGGATTGATCATCCATCACAAGTGTATTTGCTAAACTTAATAACCGTCCTTTTCTAACTACATCAATTGTTTCTGGTGTCGGTCTGTCATAATAGGTTTGATCAACTGGTAACGTGTTAGGTGCAATCAATGATGATACCAATTTTTCATTAACATGCTTTGATTCACCTTGTTTGATATCGCCTATATTAATAAATTGCAGCCCAGTCCAAATTTGTACTTCCTTTAAATCAATCGTTAAGTCATTGCGAATTGTCCCTGTCACCATGCTGTTTTCATTTACTAGTTGAACATCAAGCTTTCCTATATCAATTGCGCCACTGCCAATAAAAGATTCGACATCCCAATAAGGCACATTTTTTAATGTTAATGTTTTATGATCCTGCTGCTGTTTTACATAGCCCCATCGACCATTTTGAAAATCGCGTAGTCCAAATGATTGCCCGCCATAGCTTGCTATCTTCATATCATTTGTTAAGTTAAACTGATAATCGCTTCCACGGTTAGATAATAGGCTTTGTGCAAAATATTGCTCTGAAGTATTGTCACTAATTTTCACTACTGCCATTTGCTGTATTTGAGGTTGAACGATGCGGTCTTTAGCACCGACCAAAAAGAGTGCCACTGACACAACAAGTGCAATAGCTGGAATAATCATCCATGCATATTCGCGTTTATCTTTACGTTTTAAGAAATAATAAAGTAATGGCCCAAGTAGTAAAATATATAACCCAAACACGACAACAATTTTCCATAATGAAAATTCAAATGAAGCAAATAATGCATTCACTGGCACAACATTACTCGATAAATCACTTTCTGGCGTAGATGTATAAAAGTTCACATCAAAATCTAATAATTTCGCCATTAAATATGCCGCATTATCGCTTTTAGACACTGTAGCATCTGTAAGTGAAAATGCTGTTTGAATAAGTGCACCTGAGCCAATTTGTTTTCTAGCGGCAAGTACCGTTTCATCGATTTTGAAACTATGTGCGCCTTGGATTGGCTGTACATCATGAATCGTTAAGACTGTATCGAATCCTTCTTGCCCTGTGAATTGTTGAAGTTGTTCGGCATTAATTGTTTTCGTTACCGATGAAGCTGTTAACGCTTGATACGGTTCCAAAGCAGTACCAGAAACATCGCCATCTATTACAAGCTGCCCCCCACTTTGAATCCAGCCTAAAATAGCCTTTTGCTGTACTTCTGTTAATTTATCCAATTCTTGCGTTAAGAAGATCATGTTAAAAAGTGCTAAATCCTCTGATTGTTGAACACTTTCAAGTGATGTTATTGCAAATTCAGATATATCAACAACACTACTTTGCTGAATTGCACGGAGTTGTTGTAATGCGCTAGCTAATTGCTTATCACCGAATACTCCAATCATAAATGCATCATACGTAGTCAACTCTGGTTTGTTATGTGTAACACGATAATCTTTTGATTCGTTCCCTTTTTCAATCGAATCATCATATAAATAAACGAATTTCCCTGTTGAATTATCGATTATTTCATAAGGTAAATAATTTATATACACTTTTTTCCTTACGACTTCATTTGGCGCTAACTGTAGCGGAATTACTTCACCCCTTTGTAATAAATAATTATTGGCATATGTCGTGACAAGCTCCCCATCAAATGTACGCTCATCATTTTGGATCGTAATCGTTACAGCAATCGGTGTATCTTGCTTGCCTTTTCCTTCAAAACCGTAGTCAACGTCAATGTTCATCTCAGCAGCTCCATACATCAACGGTGCGAACATTGTCACTAAGAAAATTAGAAGCATGACATATTTCTTCATTTTACTCCACCTCTCTTTGCTTATTTGTACGAATCACAACTAACAAAGTTGCGAATTATCAGATCTTTTGATTACTATATTAAAAATACCCATTCAACAGAGTTCGTTAAATGGGTATAATACAGTATCTTTTATAGTGAACGTAAAAACGCTTCGACAAATTTTTGATTAAATGGAATTAATGCTTCGTCTGGCGCTAGCTTTGCATGATGTAAACCAAATTCACAATTCGCTCCTGCCCAAAACATCGCTCCAGGAATCTCTTTAATAAAGTAGCCAAAGTCCTCCCCTGTCATCGCAGCAGGACATTCATAGCTCGTTGCACCAACAAAATCACGAGCAAATTCAAGAAGCGCATTTGCACAACGTTCCTCATTATTTACCTCATAGTACATCGAACCATAGTCAATCATCACACTACACTCAAATGCTACCTCAATACCAGTACAAATTGCTTCTATACGGTGCTTCACTTCTGCCATTGCATCCGCATTTAACGTACGAATGGTCCCTTCTAAGCGCGCATTTTCAGCAATTACATTTTGCACGGTACCTGAAGTCATTTTGCCAATCGTAATGACTGCACTATCCATCGGATTAACATTACGGCTAATGATCGTTTGCAATTGCATAATTAAGTTCGCTGCCGCCACCGTCATATCACGTGTTTTATGAGGAAACGCTGCATGCCCACCAACACCTTTTAAATCGATAAATAGCTCGGAAGTATTCGCAAAAAGTAAACCTGACTTTGTCGCAACGGTACCAACTGGATATTCTGGTGCAATATGCAGGGCATAAATTTCATCTGCAACAAGCTGCGGCTGTTCTAGTCGTAGCCATTCAAGCATCGGCTCAGCACCACCTGGACCTTCTTCAGCTGGCTGGAAATAGATTACTACATTTTGTGTCGGACGATTTTTTGCAAATGATTCAACTAAGCCAAGTGCAATTGCCATATGACAATCATGTCCACAAGCATGCATAAACCCTGTATGTTGCGATTGAAAGTCTAAGGCTGTATCTTCAAAAACGGGCAATGCATCCATATCTGTTCGCCAGCCAATTTGCTTCATCGGATTTGTTCCTGCAATCGCTACGACAATCCCTGTTTTCCACGTCACAACTTGCATATGCTCTTGTGGTAACTGTTCAATAAAATTTAATAAATACGCCTGCGTTTTAAATTCTTTAAAGCCAACTTCAGGGATTTGATGTAAATCACGCCGAATTTCAATCAGATTTGTCATTGCTACACCTTCTTATAAGTTGCGTAATGAATCAATTATTTCAGTTTTTGATTTCGTTTTTTCATCTAACTTTTTAATTTCACGAGCTGGTACACCTGCTACAACTGTGTATGGCTCTACATCTTTAATAACAATGGCACCCGCTGCAACAACAGCACCTTTGCCGATTCGTACACCTTCTAATACAACGGCATTAGCACCGATGACAACATCATCTTCTACGACTACAGGTAACGCACTTGGAGGTTCTACTACACCTGCTAGCACTGTTCCTGCTCCAATATGGCAGTTTTCACCAACTGTAGCACGCCCACCTAATACGGCACCCATATCGATCATTGTTTTTGCACCAATTTCAGCACCGATGTTAATAATCGCGCCCATCATAATAACAGCTTGCTCACCTATTGTTACTTGGTCACGAATAATCGCACCTGGCTCAATACGTGCATTAATATGTTTTGTGTCTAATAACGGTACACCTGAATTACGGCGATCGTTTTCAACAACATAATCTTCAATTTGTGTTTCATGTTCCTTTAAAGCTGCCTCAATTTGAGACCACTCACCGAAAACAACGGCATTATTGCCATCACCAAATACTTTTGCATCTGGACCATATGATAAATAAGCGACACCCGCACCTTTTACATAAACTTTAACCGGTGTAACTTTTTTTGCCTGTGAAATAAAATCAATAATTTGCTGTGCATTTAATTTCTCCATTGAGACACCCCTTTAATATGTGAGTTTTCTTAACACGGAATATTGTACTAAATTTTCAGTTAAAATAAAACTGTTTTTTTAAGCTTATCCTCTGGAATAATCATATAAACAGCGGGCATGGTCTTGTACTACATTGACAAATGCCTCCACTTGGCGTAATTCAAACGTCGATTCATAGCCAATTAACCACGTATCACGTGTCAAGCCATGATCATTTTCTGAGTTGGTTAACGGAATTTTGTGCACCTTTTCCTCACCATTTAATGTGATGGACGGTAAAATCGCATAACCAATGCCATTTAGTGCCATTTGTTTACATGTTTCGATTTGGTCTACAATAATTTGATGCTTAGGATTGTAGTTAAAATGACGTTGCCACCATTGTTGTATTTCCTGATAATAATTCGAATCACTTTTAAATTGAATAAACGGGCGATCTGATGTGATAATATCTTCCATATCTTGAATTTCCTTATCAACTAAGTACATCATATCGCGGAATAAATGGATTTTTTTCCCCTTCCATTCAGCTTGCCCACGGACAATACCGATATGTGCTTCTCCATCATAAAGGGCTTTCACAATTTCTGAGCTCCAACCAGTCATAAGCGAAATTTTTGTATCTGGATATTTTGTTACGAAATCCTTCAAAACTTTTGGTAGCCAGTTTTGACCTACAATCGATGCACAGGCAATTTTTAACGTACCATGTACTTTCGACTGCAACGCTTGAATGGATTCAAATATTTCTTCACGCTTCACTATCATTTCATTCGAATATTGGATGACTAATTCACCAGCTGGCGTCGCCGTTAATCCCTTTTGTGAGCGAATAAATAATTGTGCACCCCATTCTTTTTCGATGGATTGTAGGCGCTGTGACAAAGCTGGCTGTGTTAAAAATAAACGCTCGGCAGCCTTACGCATATTCTTTTCCTCTGCCAGCACCTTGATAATTTCCGCTTCTGTCGCCGTCATAAAACTCTTCCTTTCTTACATCAATTACTACTCGGCTAACTCTCGTCCAGATTTTTTTCGAGTTTGCTCGAAAAATTCCTCTAAAAAATCTGTGACATCCGTCGGGGGCTTGGACCAACACAATGTTGGTCACTCAGGTATTGCCTCACGACGTGGCGTTCTTAGCCTGAGTTTCCCTATTCAGCCGAGGGTTATACCCTACTAAATAAAGGACATACTTGGCATACATCTTTCACTTATAGTAGTGGAGGACTTCTGCTGAAGCAAGTTAAAAAGTCGACAAAATCCTTTATGGACTTTGTCGACGAATGGTTACTTACTAATTTTGTTGATACATATACTTTTTCAATTGCTTTAAAATAATTCTTCGCGTCATAATACCGACAAACGTACCTTCTTCATCGATTACACATAAGAAGGCATGGTTAATGACTAAATCAAGTGCACGACGAAATGTATCCGTAATTTTTAAATATGCTACATCATGATTCATAACATCATCTACTCGAATTTCAGCTAGTTTTTCATATTCAATTCGTTCTAATCCTAAAATGGATTCCGTTATCATTTTTGTGCTAAGTAGTCCCTTTAAACGATACTTTACGTCTAAAACTGGGATCGAAGAATAACCTGTTTTCGTTAATACGAGCAGTGCGTGTTCTGCGTTATTCCCACTTTGAACATGCGCTACCTTTTCAGAAGAAATAATAAAATCTTTAATCGGCATGTCTAGTAACGCTCGGTTGTTCGTTGAAATCATTACATTCTACTCCTTTGACTCCGTAAATACGGGCAAATCAACACTTAAAAACTCGAAAATTTTAAGCTTAAGTAAACAATACCCTTTTTCGCATATTATTTACCTTACCTCTATCATACCATAACAGGTAAATCCTTGACTAAGAAACATGCCCATTTACGCAAAAGAAAAAGCATAACAAGACGAGCAATTTCGTCCTATTATGCATGAATATTTAGTAACCACGTGCCCAATAATAAAAAATAATAATACCTGTAAATGCTAAAAATACCGCGTATGATAACACAATTGGATTAAGTAAAAATGGATGCTCTATAATTTTGTCAGGCACTTCTGAATCCCGCTCTTCACCACTATGCTCAATTTTATGTCCCACTTTTACGGTTAAATAATAGCCAATTAAACAAAGTACTATGCAAACAAAAATCGTTGGATAAAGCCACATACCCACTACTAGCGCCCCCTTTTGCGATAATGGTAGTATGTGGTTTTTTAACAGAAAGTATGCAAGCAACATTGAGTAAATTCACTAACCAAAATGGATTAAATGCATATTAGATAAATGCACTTCATTCCAATTTTTGTATTGAAATATGCTAATTGTGAATACAACTTAAAATGGATGTTGATTTAACCATTGACCGCCATCTAATGAAATGCATTCACCATTTAAATAGCCTGCCTTATCTGACAGCATAAACGCTGCTAAATCTGCAATTTCTTCTGGTGTACCAAGGCGTCTTAATGGTACTGAATTAATCGTGCGCTTTGCCTGCTCCTCTGATTCCCACAGTTTTTCCGCGCCTCCTGTACGTTCAATTGGCCCAGGTGCGATGGCATTAGAACGAATTCCGTATTGACTGCCCCATTCAACTGCTAATGTACGCGTAAGGGATAGCACACCAGCCTTTGCAGCAGCCGAATGAATAACACCAGCACCTGCACCCCATGCATATGTGGCAACCATATTTAAAATCGATCCCTTAATCCCCTTTTCAATCCAGTAACGGCCTACTGCTGAAGAACAATAGAACGTACCATTTAACACGATATCAATGACAGCCTTCCAGCCATTTGGTGACAGCTTTTCTGCATGCACTAAAAAGTTACCAGCTGCATTATTTACTAAACTATCAATACGTCCAAATTTTTCAACGGTAAAGTCGACCATAGCTTGTACATGTTCTGGCTCACGTACGTCCATTTGGAAAGTTTCAATATTTGAGCCAAATGCCAGAATTTCCGTTTTAGCATTTGCTAAACGCTCCACATCGCGCCCTGTAATTACAACACTAGCTCCCTCTTGCACAAATTGTTTCGCCATGCCCAGCCCCATCCCACTAGAGCCACCAGTAATAATAATCGTCTTACCTTGTAACATCCATCCATCCCCTTTTCAAATAAAATGAACAACCATTCATAAATTCATTTTACTATATAAGTAAGATTAATTGTAGAAAAATTTAAAATTTTCTATTTTAAACACTATTATCGTTATCACACAAAGAAAAAGCCACGACCAAATCGAGTCCGTAGCTTCATCAAATTACTTATTCTTCCACAATTGTCCCAAGTGATTCGATTAGGAACACTTCTTGGCTATTAATGCGAACATTGCTATTGTGGTTTTCTTTGTAGTGGTATTTCCCATTAGAATCCTGAATACGCGCTTTTTGATTATCTTCTAGTTGAGACATCATAATGCGATGTATGCGTTTTTTAATTTCCGCTGAATAAATCGGGAATAAAATTTCAACTCGCTTAATCATATTACGTGTCATCATATCGGCTGAAGATAAATACAAGCTGTCTTCACCATTGTGATGGAACCAAAAAATACGCGAGTGCTCTAGGAAGCGACCTACGATACTCGTTACCGTAATATTTTCTGAAATGCCTGGAATACCAGGACGGATACAGCAAATACCACGAATAATTAGCTCAATTTTCACACCAGCAATTGACGCCTCATATAATTTCATCATTAAATCTTTATCCGTTAATGAATTCATTTTTGCACGAATAAAACCATTGCCATGTTTTTTATGTAACGCTATTTCTTTATTAATTAATTCAATAAATTCATCACGAATATCATATGGTGATACGCGAATATGATGGAATTCTGGCTTTTCTGTATAGCCGCTTAAATAGTTAAAGAAGTTTGTTGCGTCAATGCCAAATTCCTTGTTTGACGTAATAATCCCCATATCTGTATATATTTTTGCCGTGGCGTCATTGTAATTTCCTGTACCTAGGTGAACAAAGCGCTCGATTTTACCTTGGCGACGGCGAACAACTAATGTAATTTTTGAGTGCGTTTTTAAATTATTCATTCCATAAATAACAAGGCACCCTGCTTGTTCTAGTTGCTTCGCCCAATGCACATTATTTTCTTCGTCAAAGCGTGCCTTTAACTCAACAAGCACCGTTACTTGCTTACCATTTTCAGCAGCTTGCTTTAACGCTTGAATAATTGGTGAATTCCCACTTACACGATACAGCGTTTGCTTAATCGCAAGCACGCTCGGATCTTTGGCTGCTTCTGCAATAAAATCAACAATCGGCGCAAATGACTCATATGGATGGTGGAAGAATAAATCTTGTATTAATGATTTTTCAAAAATATTTTCATCCGATTGTAAATCCTGTGGTGGTTGAGGGATGAAGCTTTCATATTCTAAATGCTCACGGCCAGCTGAAATGACCTTCACAAAACTAAACATTGTCGTTAAATCTAGTGGTCCATCAATTTTAAATACGTCTGACTCTTCAATTTCAAATTCATCTAGTAAGTATTCTAAAACGTCATCACTCATTTCTTTATCACGTACTTCTAAACGTGAACCAACGCCCCATTTACGTTTCTTTAACTCTTTTTCGATTTCTACAAGTAAGTCTTGTGCACCTTCTTCATGAATCGTTAAATCTGCATTACGCGTTAAACGGAATGCTTGAGATGACTTCACTTTATATCCATAGAACAAGCGGTCAATATTGCTTGAAATGACATCTTCTAATAATACAAATACCGTTTCATTACCTTGGGTAGGTACTTTAATAAAGCGTTCTAATACTGATGGGACCTGCACAATTGCGACTTTATCTAACATTTCTGTATCTGTGTTATTATTTTCTAGCAGCACAAGTAAGTTTAACGTGCGGCCAAGTAATGTTGGGAATGGACGATATGCATCAACCGCTACTGGAGTTAATACCGGGAAAATCGTTTCGTCAAATAATTCATGAAGGAAATTTTTTTGTTCAGCCGTTAACAATTTTAAATCACGTACAAAAACATTTTCTTTTGGTAATAAATCATGCACTAAATGACGGTATACTTCGGTTTGACGACGTACTAATGCTTGTGTACGCTCTGCAATTTTTGTTAATTGTTCTTTTGGAGTTAAGCCTGACTTATTTTCAGGTTTGTGGAAGCCTGCTCGAATTTGGTCTTGTAAACCAGCTACACGTACCATGAAAAACTCATCTAAATTTGAGCTGAAAATCGCCAAAAATTTTAAGCGTTCTAGTAAAGGATTATTTGTATCTTCCGCTTCTTCTAGTACACGTTCGTTAAACGCTAACCAACTTAGCTCACGGTTATTGTAATACTCTGGTTTCGCGATTTCTTCTAACATCAGAAAATCTGACTTGGTATTTTCTGATGTATCTTCTGATTCAAACATCGGATCCATCTCCATATTTGTTGTCATCAACAATTCCACCCTTCAACATTGAACACAATTGTAATATTTTTTTTGAACACTCGCTCGATATGTTTTTTCTGTTTCTCTACTTGTGCCATTTCCGCATTTGCTCGCTCTGACGTCATCACTTCTATTAAAAGGTCATCTCCATTATTTTTAATGATAAGTTGCTTTACCACATTGCGCTTCGTCATATTCAATGCATAAACAAACTTTAAAACCGCACCAAAATCACGTAGTTTTTTTAATTCCTCTTTTGACATCCAACTATCAAAAGGTTGTGCAAAACGTTCAAAATATTCACGATTTTTATATGATGCAAGTAGCGCTAACTTGACGCGGTTTATATGCGAAATACCTGACAATGACTGATTAGATATTAAATAAAATGTATGTTGACTAGATGAATCAAGCTCGATGTATTCACCGATTGCATACACCTTTGCGCCTTTTATTAATAGCTCTAAGTCTGCTTCGTTAGAATGAAATAGTTGTAAATTACAGCACTCTCGATAAAATTGCCCCGTTAGCTCAGCAAGTGTATGAACCTCTTCTTCTGTACGTCCATAGGCATGTGCTAATTGGCGTGCGCTTTCCTCAAATACATTGTATTTATTGTATGCCTTTGAATTTCCCTGCAATACTCGCCCAATAATTAACCCTTCACGTAACCCCTTTTTACTTACTTGGAATGTATCAGTTCCTACGACTGATAATAATGCAAGGAACACTTCTAATGCAGGCACAATCGTATCTGCACGGTCTGAAGATAGCCCATTTAGTTGCTTTAGTTGCTCAAATGAAAACTGTGTTAAATAGTCTCGCAACGTTCCTAAATCATCCTGCATTATTGTATATTCATGAACACCTGATAATGGATAATTGGTTTTTTGCTGATGTACCTGAGCAATATTACGAGCACTCCCACCAATTCCAATAATCGGGAAGGCTACGTCCTTGATCCATGGCAACGAACTAAATTGTTCGGTCACGTAATCACGTAGCTTAATTCGTTCGTCATTATTAATAATGGTGCCCTTTATAAACATTTGTTTTAATGATACGGTACCAAAAGGAAAGCTAATCGTTTTTTGTAGCTTTTTATTGATGAATAAGGTGATTTCCGTCGAACCACCACCGATATCGATTGTGACAGCAGATGGTGTATCCATTGAATGTGCTACCGCAACGAATCCATAGTAGGCTTCTTCTTCTTCGGATAAAATATCAATTGTAATCCCAGTTTCTTCTTGCATACGACGAATGATCTCTTCATTATTAGCCGCTTGACGCACAGCTGCTGTTGCCGCAGCCTTTACATCTGTCACATCATAATCCGCTAATATTAATCGAAACGACTTTAATGTATCAGCTAGCAGTTGGATACCTTCTTCAGACATTTCTCCATTTGGTAATAGATAAGTGCGAAGGCGCGCCACCGTTTTAATATTGCCAAACTCACGTAATCCTTCATTTTTATTATATGAATATAATACAAGTCGAATGGTGTTCGAACCGATATCAATAATGGCCGTTTTTAAATTTTTCATAGGTGCCTTCACTTCTTTCAAAAAGTCATTTCATTGCTATATAAATATACAAATTATTCCGACTGATTATAACTTATAAAAATAGCCGGAACTACTTTTACAAGTATCCGGCTTTTGTTTCTATTTTATATCATATTTAGGCATTGCTTCAATTCAATAAGTGACAAATTTACAAAATTAACTTATCCATGCGTAAAATAAGTTCGGCAATTTCTGGTTTTGAAATTTGGTCTTCTGCCCCTACCTGATCACCTTTGTGACGTAAATCATCTGTAATTAAACTTGAGAAGATAATTACCGGTAATTTTTGTAGATCTGGATGTGATTTAATTTTCTTCGTTAAATGATGCCCATCCATTTGCGGCATTTCGATATCGGTTACGATCATTTGGACATGCTTTTCGATTTCCTTATCTGCTTTCGCAAGTGCCTCTAAATAATCATATGCATCGCGGCCGTTTTCGAAGAACTCTGTATTCACATAACCTGCTTCATTCATAGTATCGAATAATAGTTTACGTAATAATGGCGAGTCTTCCGCGATAATGACTTTCTTTTCTGTACGCTCACGTTTACCAAGTTTTTTCACGGATTCTACGCTAATACTCGATTCAGGGTTAATGTCTACCATGATTTTTTCGAAGTCTAGTAATAAAATCATTTCTTCGTTGTATTTAATAACACCAATTACTTGTGAAGAACCACCTTGGTACATATCAGATGGCTTTTCGATTTGATCCCAAGAAATACGGTGAATTTGCGTTACATTGTCTACATGGAATACAACTCGTTGTTTGTTAAATTCTGCAACAATGTACTTTTGCTGTGGATTACGATTTTCTGTTGGAATGCCTAATACTTTTAACATATCTACAACTGGCAGTACTTCTCCACGTAATTGAATGATGCCTTCTACGTGAGGGTGCACATGTGGAATAAATGTCACGGGAATAGGTTGAATAATCTCTTTTACTTTAATTACATTAATACCAAATTTATTATTTGCTACTTCAAATTCAACAATTTCAAGTTCATTTGTTCCACTTTCTAGTAAAATCCCTTTTTGATTTTCCATTGCATGTCTCTCCTTCCAACTTCCCAAGTATGTATAACTCTATTGTATCATAGGGAATTTGATTCTCCTATAAACGAATCCACTTAATATGGTAGATTTTACGATGTAAAATGTATTATTCATAACATTTAATTAGTGCTTGTGTACCATTTTCACCATAACCATCTTCAAGTAATTTATCATACATAGATTTTGCTAAAATAAGACCTGGTAATTGAATATTCATGCGTTCTGCCTCATCTAAAGCGATTTTCATATCTTTAATCATATGCTTTATGTAAAAACCTGGATCGAAGTCTTCTTTCAGCATGCGTGGTGCTAGATTTGAAAGTGACCAAGAACCCGCTGCACCTGCTGTAATTGAACGTAATACTTCATCCATCGTTAGTCCAGCATTTAACCCATAGACCATTGACTCACAAACACCAATCATTCCTGATGCAATGGCAATTTGGTTGCACATTTTCGTATGATGTCCTGCACCTGCTGCACCCTGATAAACAATATTTTGTCCAAAAACTTCAAAGATCGGTTTCATCTGTTCAAAAACAGCCTCATCTCCACCAACCATTAATGATAATGTTCCATTTTGCGCGCCAATATCTCCACCTGATACAGGAGCATCTAAACTATGTACACCGATTTCTTTTGCTTGTTCGTATAATTTTTTCGCTAACGTTGGTTCACTCGTTGTCATATCAACAACAATTGTCCCTTGTTTTGCAGAAGAAAAAATCCCTTCGTCACCGCTATATACTTCTTCTACATCTTTCGGATAGCCAACCATTGTAAATACTATTTGCTGTTCTTCTGTAGCCTTTGCTGGCGTCTCTGCCCATTTTGCACCAAGCGCAACTAAAGCATCCGCCTTAGTTTTCGTACGTGTATAAACCGTTACCTCGTGTCCTGCATGAAGTAAATGCTTTACAATACTCGCTCCCATAACACCTGTTCCGATAAAGCCAATTTTTTTCATATCCATTACAAAAACCCCCTTTTTGATATTTTCTTTCATTTTATCAAAATTCAAATAAACTGCAACGAGCGTTATGATGTACGTAATCAATTGCGCCTCGGCGGATGTTGGTCACTAAGGCGTTGCCGCACGACGCGGCATTCTTAGCCTGAGTCCCCTATTCAGTCGGGGTTTGAGCCCCCACTGAATCAAGTTGAATTCAATTTAAAAACAAAAAAAGAGAGCAGTAGCTTTGAATCGCTTCTACTCTAAAGGGGGAAATGAGAATGTTGCTGTGTTCAATAATAATATGCCCTAATAAAACAACATTAAAACTTCATTCTCTAAAATTATTTCAAATGTTACTTTTGTCCTGAAATGCCCAATTTTCTATGATAAATTTGATTGAATTTGTTCATTAAATGATCAACTTGCTTGCTTAAACAAAGCGTTTGTTTACTTTGTAATCCATTTTCAATACCAGATTGAATCATGAGTTGTCTTTTAATTTCAATTTGATGTAATAACGATTCATCAAACCTGACTTCGTCCAATTTTATCCCTCCTTACGACCAATTGTTACCATTATTATACTTTCTTTACATAACAGATACAAAATAATCGTAAAACAAAATTCGACAGTTATTATGATCTAGGAATTTGTGAATAGGTAAAAACAACGTCTCCTCCTTGTTTTGCTTCACCACGAAAATGTTTAAATTGCTCATCCTTCACAATTTGTTCACGAAATTGTAAAAATTCCTCTTTTTTTATGACAACTGATTTCACTTCACCATTGCGTAATTGGTCTAACATGTCTTTATAGTCTGCCATCTAAAATTACCTCTAGTCTTATTATTTTTTCCAATATAACAGAACTACTATATGAATGAAAAGAGATTGAAAATCGATTAAAATAATATAAATATTTAAAAAAGATAAACTTTATAGTATAATTGCATGCAAACTGTTAATTATTAGTCGATGAAGGGGCTGACTGCGTGTGAAAATTGCTGAAGTTGGAAATATTATCGAGTTCAAAGATGGATTAAGAGGTATTGTTGAAAAGGTCAATGAAAATTCGGTTATTGTGAATATTACAATCATGGATAATTTTCACGAATTAGAAATGGAAGAAAAAACAGTTGTTAATCATAAACGCTACAAGATTTTAGCAAATCACGAATAAATCAATTACGTCTCGGCCTAATTGCGTCCCAATTTTTTTTGAGTAAACTTGAAAAAAATCTGTGAGATCCATCGGGGCATTCGGTCAACAGGAAATTGATCACGAAGGTATTGTCACAGGACGTGACGCTTTTAACCTTCGTTTCCCAATTCGGCCAGGGTTTAAACCTCCACTGAATTAAGGACATACTTGAAATTCATTCCCAGTGTAGGGACTTTCGCTGAAACAATTAATTCAAAATACCCTTTTTAACATTCAAAAGATGCTAAAAAGGGTATTTTTTGATACGATACGTAAAAGGGGGTACACAATGAATGAAAACGGATAAACAAACGATTACACTCCTCCTGTCATTGATTTTTATTTATAGTATGATGTTTTTCACTTTTCATGAAAAATCAATCTTTTGGTATCTATATGCTTTCACTTTACTAGTGGGGATAGCGATTGCTTTAGTCACAGGTAAATTCGAAGACCGCATTCCAACTTGGCAATATTTAATTTATGGAATTGGTTATGGGACAATTACGTACGGTTTTGTTAAATTAGGCTATACTCTGCTACCTTATATCGATTCTAATGTAACAACTGAAATCCCAAAATTTTTAAATGTTTACGGTCCACAAAATATATTCCATTACATCATGCTTATTTTTATTATCGCAGTTGGTGAGGAAATGTTTTGGCGTGGCTATGTGCAGCAACAACTAAAACGCTATACATCACCTGCTTGGGCTGTTTTTATTACTGCAATGTTGTTTTCATTATCGCTAGCAATTAGCGGATTTATCCCAGGGGCAATGGCTGCCATTGTCGCAGGTCTTTTATGGGGTGCACTTTATGAATGGAAAAAAAGCTTACCACTCATTATCGTTGCACATATCGTCTTTGTTTTATTATTATTTTTAGTTTTACCGTTATTTTGATACAATAAAATCAGAAACTTACTTCCCTAGTTTCCGTCTATTAAAGTAAGAGGGGGCACATTATGAAAAAACCATTCGCAACATTGAGTGCATTGCTATTACTATCAACTACATTAGCTGCTTGTAATACTGATACAAGCGAGCCTGACACGAATACGGCTGATAACGAAAAACCTCAAACAGAGCAAACTCAAACAGAAACAAGTACCGAAGAAACGACTACAACAACTCAGACAACAACAGAACCCGCTAAAGATGCTGGAGAAACGAATGAACCAGCACAAGCAAAGCCTCAACAAACTGATGAACAAGCAACATTAACTTATAGTTCTAACGGTCAAACGTTTAAAGAGGCGGTTATTACTTCAAAAAGTGCAGAGATGAATTATTCTATTGAACATTTTGAAAACTACACATTAGAGGCAGAGGAACCTGGTATCGATCATTTACTCTACAATGCTGATGACAATTTCTCAATGCAAATTGAAGTTACTGAAAAGGGTGAGGTAACATTTGATGATATAAAGTCTTCTGTAACTGAATCAATGAGTGCGATTTCATCAGATGTGAAAGAACATGATTTCAGCGCTATTTTAGAGCATCATACTGACATTATTCAAATTGTCGGTTACGAAACAACGTTTGAAAATACTGATAAAGTTATTAAACTTGCATTTGAACGAGACAATATGTTTGTAACACTGACAATTTATGATACGGTAGCAGCAGACTTACAAGACGCATTTTTACAAATGGGCTTAACAATTCAATAATTTCTATTTTTTCATCCAAAAAATAAAAAAACGCCTCCCCAATTCATGATGAGTTGGAGAGGCGTTTTTTTAATAAGATAAATCTTTAATCGATATACCTAATTTTTTTACTAACTCAATAGTCGTTTGCTTTTCTTCTGATGATAGAGCACTTAAGAGCTCATGTAATTTTTGCTCGTGCTCCGGAAACAGCTTGTCCATAAATTCAGAACCTTGTTCAGTAATTTCTGCAAAGGTTACACGACGATCCTCTGGACAAGAAACACGTGCTAAAAATTGGCGCTTTTCTAATTTATCTACTACATACGTAATCGAACCGCTTGCTAATAATATTTTGTTGCCAATTTGTTGTAACGGTTGGCGACCTTTATGATATAAAAGTTCTAAAACTGCAAATTCGGTTGGATTCAAACCATTTTGTTGGATAAACTGATTCGTCGCTTCATTAATCGCTTTCGTTGCTCTTGATAAGACGATAAATAATTTTAACGATTGTTTTACTTCATTTGAAGCCATAAAAACCATCCTCTATTTTTGAGTAATAAGGTTATTATAGCGATTAATCGAAAGCTTTGTCAAAATACGCATTATTTCATATAAAAGTTGAAGTGAGCTAGGAGTGTTTCCCTTTATGAATAGTCATTACATATATATGTTTGCTGATTTTTGCATAGAAGGATAAGATGAAAATGAAATGGACGGATTCCCTTCATTCTCTAATAAGTTTATATCAATTTTAAACCTTGAACCTACACCTTCACTACTTTCCACAAAAATAGTACCATTGTGCTCTTCTACAACTGTTTGAACTAACACAAGCCCTAAGCCTGTCCCAGTAGATTTTGTTGAATAAAATGATTGAAATGCATTTGCTAATTGCTCTGTCGACATTCCTTTTCCTGTATCTTCTACAATTAAACGAAGTGTCGATGCATTTGTATATAGCAAACGAACAATTATCGAACCATTCGTTTCAACTGCTTCAATTGCATTTTTCAGTAAGTTAATAAGCATTTGCTTTAATCGATTGTAATTCCCTTTTATTAAAAAAGAAGCATTGTCATCATATTCAAAAATAATATTTACATTTGATTCTAAGGCCTTCAATTGAAGTAATGTAATCGCTTGTTCTATTACTCCTTTGAAATCAAGTAAATGAAAATCATATTTTTTCGGCTTCGAAATCGATAGTAATTCTAATAACATATCATCAATTCGCTGAAGCTCGGTTTCGACAATTTGAAAATAAGGATTTACCTGCTCTTCTATACTGCTCTTAATCATCTGAATAAAGCCTTGAATAGTGGTCATTGGATTACGAATTTCATGGATAATAGTCGCTACACTTTGCCCAACTGTTGCTAATGACTTTTGATGGTTTATTGTTTCTAATAATATCATTTTTTCTGTTTGATCCGTAATAGTAGTTACCAACATATCAAGTGTTTCATCGATTTTGCTTGAAATATTTAAATAGCAAACTTGATCATCGCTACTAATACGCTTAACTAAAATCGTCGCAAGCTCATTGTTCGATATCATACGATAATATTGAATAATCGCTTTTGGATCAACATAACAATTTTCAAATAATAAATCATAACTTCTTCTTTCAAGTTGTCCATTATCAAAGCCTAATAACTGTAGTGCGATTGGATTAGTCATAATAATTTTACCATTTTTAGAAGTAAGCACTACCCCATTTAGCAGGCCATTTATCAAATGGTAATTATGTTGCGTTTCATTTAATGGTTTGTGCACTGTGTTAAATTGTAATATACAAAGAACTAATTGTCGTTCAGGAATGTAATAACCTAAAAAACTTATTAGCACATTTTGTTGAAAGTCTTTATACAAATCTAAAGTATAGCTAGCCGTGGCGTCTCGAGTCACTCTTGTAATGAACTTATTCCATTCAGCATTATTATTTTCTGTTAACTCAAAAAAATTTGTCTGAATGTTTAACTGTTCAAACGTGTCGACAACTTTACCATTCATATACTTTATTTTTCCAGCACAATCAAAAATAACCATATGTTCATTTGCCTGTTGAAATAGATTATCTACCACGTGACTCAATTCGCCTTCCACTAATATCCGAGCCTCCTAATTCTTATTTTAAAATTTTCAGAAAATTATACATACTCAACATTATTCCATACTATTACTTGGAATAAAATGGGTATAATATCCTATATTGTTTGCTGTGTCTCACACTGCTACAATAGTATGTATGTAGAGGAGAATTAAACTATGAACATTGTTTTAAGTACATTAAATGCAAAATATATTCACACGAATTTAGCTATTCGTTATTTAAAAGCAGCCATTCAACCAGAATTTGTATGTGAACTAGCTGAATACACTATTAAAGATCCCGCGTTTAACATCGTTTCTGATCTATTTCAAAAGAAACCTGATATAGTCGGTTTCAGTTGCTATATTTGGAACATTAACGAAACAATCGCCGTTATTCGCATGTTAAAAACAGTTTTACCTAATGTCAAAATCGTACTAGGTGGTCCTGAAGTTTCTTACGACGTACATGACTGGTTACGCAAGCATGATGAAATTGACTACATTATTATGGGCGAGGGCGAAGTTTCATTTAAAGAAATGTTGCGCCACTTTAATGGTGAAATTGAACTTGAAAAAGTACCCGGAATTTGCTATTTACAAGATGGAAAACTAAAAATTCACGCACAACCACCAAAAGTCGATTTACGTGAAATTGCGACACCATTCCGCTTTGAAGAAGATTTACCGCATTTAGGAAAGCGTATCCAATATATTGAAACAAGTCGTGGCTGTCCGTTTAGCTGCCAGTTCTGCCTTTCTTCTATTGAAGTCGGTGTACGCTACTTTAATCGCGAAAAAATTAAAGAGGACATTCGTTATTTAATGGACAATGGTGCCAAAACAATTAAATTCGTTGACCGTACATTTAATATTAGCCGTAGCTATGCGATGGAAATGTTCCAATTTTTAATCGATGAACACAAGCCCGGCGTTGTATTCCAATTCGAAATCACGGCCGATATTATGCGTCCTGAAGTTATTCAATTTTTAAATGACAATGCACCACGTGGTCTATTCCGCTTTGAGATCGGTGTCCAATCAACAAATGATTTAACAAATGACTTAGTAAAGCGCCGTCAAAACTTTGAAAAGCTTACACGTACTGTCACAATGGTAAAAGAAGGCGGTAAAATCGATCAGCACTTAGACTTAATTGCAGGCTTACCAGAAGAAGACTACAGTTCATTCCGCAAAACATTCAATGATGTATTCGCAATGCGTCCAGAAGAACTACAGCTTGGTTTCTTAAAACTGTTACGTGGTACAGGCTTACGTTTAGAGGCCGAAAAATATGGCTATACATACGTTGACATCTCACCGTATGAAATTTTCTCAAACAACGTGCTAACATTTGATGATATCGTAAGGATTAAACATGCAGAGGATGTACTTGAAAAATATTGGAATGCGCACCGTATGGATCATACAATCGAGTATTTAGTAACTCAGGTATTCGAAACACCGTTCGATTTCTTCCAAAACTTCGGTACGTATTGGGAAACAAAAGGTTGGAGCCGCATCGGTCATCAGCTAGAAGACTTATTCCGTCGTTTACTTGAATTTTTACAAACTGTAGAAAATGCAAATATCGATATTATCACAAGCTTAATGAAATACGACTTCTTAAGTGGTCAACATTTCCAACCACGTAAATTATGGTGGAATGACCGACTTTCCGAAAATGAAATGCGTGATATTTATGCACGTATTAAAGAAAAGCCTGCTATTGTCGGAGATGAATTTGCAGCGATGAATATTAGCGAACGTGACCTATTTAAGCATTCGTTAATTATTCCATTCCACATAGACTTCCAAAACTATGATGAAACAGGCACTGTAACAAAGCAAACCGGCTACTTGTTCACATACTTCCGCAACAGCGAAGCACCTTATTTCTATTCTTTTAACTAAAATAAAAGAAGCTACGATTCGCTCAATAATTGAGTAATCGTAGCTTTTTTCATCCAATAATAATTCTTTCTTTCGGATAGTGATACTTTTTCCTTTTCGATGTACCACCTAGGGAATACAGAAACGAAATTAAGCCAACACGGCCGATGAACATTAATGTCATAATGACAACTTTCCCTATCGTCGATAAATCCTGTGTAATGCCTAAAGACATTCCACATGTTCCGAACGCCGACGTAATTTCAAATAAAATTTGATTCATAGATGCATGTTGCTCAGTAATGAGTAAAATCATCATCGCGACCATGACCATGAAAATTGCAAAAATTAATACTGCAAACGAACGAAAAACATCTATTAAATGAATTTCACGTTTAAAAATTTGAATATCAGAGTGACCGCGCGAATAGGCAATGACAAATAAAATGATAATAGCAAATGTCGTCGTTCGAATTCCTCCACCAACTGAACTTGGTGAAGCCCCGATAAACATCAATCCACTCATAAAGAGCTGTGTCGCCTCATTAAATGTTGTGATATCAAACGTAGTCAATCCTGCCGAACGTGTCGAAACGGAATGAAACATGGCCGTAAAAATCGCCTCATGCCATTGCATCCCTTTAAAGGAATAAAAGCTTTCTAGTATTAATATTATGACCGTTCCTCCAACAAACAGTATACCGTATGTTGCCGTTGTGATTTTCGTAAATAAACTAAAGCGGAATGTCGGGTCTTTTTTTAATAAAAACATTTTTACTTCTACTAGCACCGGAAAGCCAATTGCCCCTAAAAAAATTAAGATCATACAAACAAATTGCACGAAATAATCATTATGAAACGGTACCAAACTCATGCCCGTAATATCAAAACCACCATTAGTAGTCGCTGATATTGAGGCAAATATCCCATTGATGGCAGCTTCTTCCCACGTGTCAAAATAGCGTTTAAAATGAACCATTAAAATGATTGCTCCGATTGATTCAATTAAAAACAATAATTTTGTAATTTGCTTAATCAGCGCCACAACACCTGATAAATTGTACTGATTGTGGTCAATCATGATTAGTTGACGTTCACGCATGCCAATTTTCTTGCCGAATAATAGCCATAAAAAAGTACCTATTGACATAATACCAATGGCACCAAACTGTAAAATGATTAAAATCATTGCTAAACCAAAGCTACTATATGTTTCTGCAACCGTCACTGTTGTCAAACCCGTTACACTCACCGCACTCACTGCCATAAAAAGGCTATCCAAATGTGAGACTTGTACACCTTCTATATGCACGCCTGGAATTCGCAACAGTAAATACGATATTAATATGGCGAAAAAGTAATATGTGATTAATAGTCGAAACGGGGTAATACTTCTTTTTTCAAATTGCTTTAAAGGCAAAATAGTCGCCTCCATCATTCATTTTTTCTAGTATAATGAATTACGCTGAAAATGAAAAGGAGATACTTCGATTATAGAAGTATCCCCATTATTCAGCTGATTTATTGTACTTTTTATTTTTTATTTTTCATTACACCTGCAACATAGCCACCGATTGCTATACCAAGTAAGACAACCCAGAATATAACTTGCCATGTTGTTGAGTGTGGGAAGTGTGGATCAATAATTGCAAGGTTTTCGTGAGCTAACGCTAATACCGCTAATTTTACCCCTACCCAACCAACGATTAAGAAGGCTGCAGTTTCTAATGTTGGGTAATCGTTTAATAATTTAACGAACATTTGTGCCGCAAATCGCATAATAACAAGACCAATGAATCCACCTAAGAACATAACTGAGAATGGTCCAGCGTTAATTCCACCGATATCAATATCACTAATATGTGGTAATGTCATTGCAATGGCAACTGCCGCTAACATTGAGTCAATCGCAAAGGCAATATCTGCTAACTCTACCTTTAAAACAGTCATCCAGAAGCCAGAACCTTTTTTCTCAACAGCATCCTCGTGCTCTTCTTCTTTTTTGTAGTGATTATCATATAAATGCTTTATCGAAATAAACAGTAAATATGCTGCACCAATCGCTTGAATTTCCCAATATTTTGCTAGGAATGTGATTAAGAATAGTGCAATGAAACGGAATAAAAACGCCCCAAATAATCCATAAAATAATGCTTTTTTCTGCTGCTCTTTCGGTAAATGTTTTACCATTACCGCCATAACTACTGCGTTATCTGCCGCTAATAATCCTTCAAGGAATACTAATACAAGTAAGACCCATGCATATTCCAATAAAATAGTTTCCATGAAAAGTTCTCCTCCTTAATAAAGATGTGTACCCATTTTAAATGGGCTTCATATTGTAAGTTGAAAAAACACCCAAAAGGCCAAAAAAGAAAAGACCTCTGCCTATTAGTATAGGCAAAGGTCTTGCTAAGCAAACTGATGCTATCACACCCGATGGTTCCTAACCATGTAATGACGAATGTGAAATAAGTTCATTTTAATAATCTTACGCGCTTTAATTCGACATGTAAGAAAAAATCCCTTATAGCTACTCCCCTTTGACAAATGTCAAATGGATATTCAACTAATATATTTATTATACGATAAAGCGAAAAAAAATCAATTAAATCTTTTGTAAGATATCAAATTTTTACCTGATAGGTCGTTAAATGCTTGTTATTTTCATAAAAATCCACTAAGTTTGGTAACACTTCGAGTAAATCAACCCACTCCATATTCGCATGTTCCAATAATCGCTCACAGTCCTTTGTGTCAAAGCATGCCGCATGGTCTAAATAATCGATCATTTGCGGCGGTACATGCCAGGCAGTTCGAATACTTGATTGCTCTAACATTACTTTAGCAATGCCTAACGGTAATGTACTAAAAGTTTTGCGCTTTGTCATTAATTGTACGAGCTTTTGATAGACATCTATTACTTTATATGGATTTATATCTGTTAAATGTACCGTCTCACCTTCAGCTTGGTTATTTAAACAAAGCGCGATACTCGCATTGACTACATAATCTAATGCGACAACTTGAAAATCGGTATTTTTACTGCCGACTTGAGGAAACAACATTTGGTTTTTCAAATAACCAATCATATTCATCAAAAAATAGATGCCATCAAAACGCTGGGTTCTCCCTGTTTGCGAATGCCCATAAATCATTGTTGGCCGAATAATCGTTACCGGTAGCTCTAACTTTAAATCATCTACTAGTAGCTCTGCCTCAAATTTTGATTCCTCTATAAAGTTATGAAATGCAGGTGGGCGAATTAACTCCATTTCCAAAATTTCACCTTGTCGCTTCCCTGCGATAAATGCCGTACTAAAATACATATAGCGTTTTAAATTCGGCAATTTGCCAGTAAAATCATTGACGTTTGCAGTTCCATGAACATTTACTTTCCATGCTTTTTCACGCTTAATCATCAAATTATGCTCAGCGGCTAAATGCCAGATTATCGAGATTTTTGGTGCAATTAGCTGAACATCTGCATCAGCCAAATCGAGATTCGGTAATGTAATATCTCCTTCAAACAGTATGATTTGGCACTGTTCAAAATGCTGCTCTATTTCTTTCGCAACAACTTTTGCGCATGCTAATTCATCGGATTGTACAATGGCAATTACTTCAGACGTTACCTTTTGTTTAAATAGCTCGTTAATTAAATGGGTTGCAACAAATCCCGGAAAGCCTGTAACAAAGTGACTACCCACTGATTTCCCCCCTTTGCTAGCAACATGATTAGTCTCTTTCTATTAAACGATAAATAATTGGTACGATAAATAATGTTAAAATTGTTGAACTTATTAATCCTCCGATCACAACGATCGCCATTGGTTGATTCATTTCCGTTCCTTCCCCAATTCCTAATGCCAGGGGTACTAGTCCTAAAATCGTTGTTAAAGCGGTCATTAAAATAGGTCGCATCCGGTCTTGTGCCCCTATCACAATAGCTTCTTGAACATCGAATCCTTGCTGACGCTTTTGGTTAATATAATCGACAAGCACAATCCCGTTATTCACGACAATACCAACTAATATTAAAATGCCAATAATAGCGGTTACCCCAAGTAATGTATTCGTAAACCACAATGATATGGCAACACCTATTACCATTAATGGGACACTAAAAATCATAACAAATGGCAATTTAAACGATTCAAATTGTGCACCCATCACTAAATAAATGAGTATGACGGCTAAAATTATTGCCAAAATCATATCGTGTTTTGCGCTATCAAATAATTCACGATCTCCACCGAATATTATTTTTGTAGTATTAGGGATGTTCGCTTGCTCGATTGCCTTATCCACTTGAGTTGAAATACCGCTAAGTGACTCAGTTGTTTTATATTTCACGAATATAGCCACTGCAGATGCTTGATCTGACCGACGAATAGCCGTTTGCATTTGCATAATTTCGATATGGGCAAGCTCCTGTAATTCCACAAATACTCCAGCATTTGTCCTTAATTTCATCGTCTTTAAAGCTTCGATATTTTCACGATAGGCTTTTCCAAACCCTGTATACACGCCAAGTACCTCACCATCTTCAGCAATGATTTGTGTCGTAAATGCACCACGCATCATTGTATTAACGATTTGAGCAATTTGCGCTGGTAATACACCGTACTTCAAAGCTTCATCACGTTTTACTTCAATTTGAATTTCCTCTTTTGTCTCATCTAAATCCGTTGTTACTTCCGTAATCGAATCAACTTGAGAGAGCTGTTGCTGAATTTTTGTTACCGACTCATTTAAACGCGCCTCATCACTGTCAGTCGCACGGAATGATAACGTATTTGGCGTAGAACCTGTTGACGAGGATAATGAAAACGCCACTTCTGCTCGCTCACCTATTTGACTTTTCACTTGCTGTTCTAATTGCTCAACAATCTCAAAAATTGATTTCGAACGGGCCGATAAATCAACTAATTTTATTGAAATTTCCGCCTCATTTTGATTACTTGTGCCGCGTGAAAGTGATTGCTGATTTCCACCTATTAAACTGACTACAACATCTACTTCATCGTATTCTTTGGCTATCGTTTCTAATTCGGATACAACTTCTTCTGTTTTTTCGATTGATACACTATTAGGTAATTTCACCGATAATGTGACAAAGCCTTCATCGGTTGCAGGTAAAAATTCTGTACCTGTTTTATAAAGTGAAAAACCTGAAACTGCGAGTAATAGAACCGTTACCGATAGTACAACAGCCTTTTTTTTCAATACCCAATACAGTGCCTTTTTATAATTTCGATATAACCACGAAGTTTGTCGCTTTTCGGTTAGCTTCGCAGATTTTGTCGTCAAAAATTTGCTAGCGAACATAGGAACAACCGTTAATGAGACTATAAGCGACGCAATTAAACTAAATGAAATCGTTAATGCAAACTCCGTAAAAATTTTTCCTATTAAGCCACTAATAAACATAACAGGAACAAATACAGCTATTGTTGTTATGGTTGAAGCTGTAATGGCTAACGCGATTTCCTTTGTTCCATTAATAGCAGCTTCAGTTGGTGAATTGCCTTGTTCCAAATGCCGCTCAATATTTTCAATCACTACAATCGCATTGTCAACGAGCATTCCAATTCCAAGTGCCAGTGCACCAAGTGTCATTATATTTAGCGAAAAGTCGGCAAAATACATGAGCACAAACGTCACAATAACGGAATACGGGATAGCAATACCGATAATTAGAGGGCTTTTTAATCCTCGTAAAAAAACAAATAATACGAGCATTGCAAATAGCCCACCGAAAATTAATGAAGAACTAATATTGTTAATGGCAATTCGAACATAATCACCTTGGTCAAATAAAATCGTTGCCTCGACCCCTTCATATTGCGGCTCATCTAACAAACGATTTAGTTCAGCTTGAAATGTTTCCGATACACTGGCTGTATTTGCACCCGATTCCTGTAACACAGAAATAAGCACAGCTGGCTGATCATTCGCTCGTGTAATCGTCGTTGCTTGCGGCTCTTGACGCTTCACTGTTCCGACATCACTTACCTTTAATGCTTCTCCAGTTAATGGATTAACCGATAATGTTAAATCCGCAATTTGATCAGCAGATGTAAACAAACTGATGACACGCGTCGTTAATAATTGTCCTTCTTGCGTGTTCAGCTCCGCACCAGGCAATGAAATATTACTTGCCTGCACCATTTGCATGACATCCGTTTGGGTTAGGTTTTGTTGTTCTAGTTTCGCTGGATCTAATTCAATTTGAATTTCTTCAATAATTTTTCCAGATACAGTTACACTTGCTACCCCGTCAGTTCGTTTCAATTCTTGTTCTAATGACTCAGCAATTTGACGGACATCGATATCCTTATTTTTCGCAGCTAATGCGAGCTGAATTACCGGAAATTGAGATGGATCAAATTTCAAAAAGCTTGGCTTTCCTGCATCGTCTGGTAGCGGTACTAAATCAATGCGCTGTAAAATTTCTGTCTGCACCTTGTCCATATCCGTCGACCAGTTAAACTCTAAAACAATTAAATTGGAGCTTTCCATAGAAGTTGATTGAACTTTTTTAATTCCTGGCAATGTCGCGAGTGATTGCTCTAAAGGCTTTGTCACCTTTTCATTTACTTCTATAGGGCTTGCGCCAGGATAGCTTGTTACAACTACCCCTATTGGTGGATTTAAATCTGGAATGAGAGTAATCGGGATTTTAAATAACGACACCGCACCTAGTAATAATACAAATAGCATGGTGACTATTGTAAATACAGGTCGATTTATCGAAAATTTGCTTATATTCATAGATGTGAAACCCTTTCATTTTGCGCGTATTTTATTTAACATTCGAGTATTCTATAAAAATTCCCTTTATAACAAAACAAAAATCACAAGCCGTATGGTAAAATATTACAAATTATAAAACAAGATTTAGGAGGCGATTTTATGTGTTTAATCGCATTTGCTTATCAAACACACCCAGATTTTCCAATAATCATTATTGCCAACCGTGATGAATTTTATGAGCGCCCTACTGAAGTGGTTCACTTTTGGGACGATTCACCAAATATTTTGGCAGGAAGGGATTTGCGAATGAATGGTAGTTGGCTTGGAGTGTCGAAAACTGGCCGCTTTGCTGCAATAACAAATTATCGTGACCCTAATCGACCTGAAACTGGTCATTTATCGCGTGGCGCAATCGTAAAGTCTTTTTTAACTACTGAACAAACAAGCGCAGATTTTGTTGAGGAATTACGGGGCAATAAGGATTTATACGGGGGGTTTAATGTACTACTATATGATGGCGAACAAATGCAGCATTACAATAACGTGTTTGACGAGCATACAGTTGTTC
The DNA here is from genome assembly GCF_028747805.1 of Solibacillus daqui. NCBI lineage: Bacteria > Bacillati > Bacillota > Bacilli > Caryophanales > Caryophanaceae > Solibacillus > Solibacillus daqui. The sequence goes on along the minus strand of NZ_CP114887.1, from coordinate 795,069 downwards.
CTCCTGGTGTTCATAGCGTCAGTAATGCAACACTCAACTCACCATGGCCAAAAGTAACTTTCGCAGCAAAGGTACTGCAACAAGCGGTTGATGACGAAACACTCGAAACAAATCATCTCATTTCATTACTCGCAAATGAAGAAACAGCTCCAGACGTTTCACTACCCGATACAGGCGTTGGCATCTACCTAGAACGCGCTCTATCCGCAGCATTCGTCAAGTTAGCAAATTACGGCACAAGATGTTCAACAGCCATTACTATCAACAAAAACGGCCACATCCAATTACAAGAACGCACATACGAACAAGGCGAATTTGCGTTTGATAAGTTGTTTGAAATAAATAATTGAGCTTATTACTAACATTAGGCAAATTTTTCAGCAAAAAATAGATTGAGTTCAATGTTACTTTTTTTGCGGGCTATGGCAAAGCTAAAACCAACCACCGTCTAAGTTGGTTTTAACTTCTGCGACGAAAGCGAAGCGACAGGCGCATGACTGCTTCTGTAGGGAGTAAAATACTGCCGTTTGCGCTATCGCGAGGCGGCGGTGATGAATAAAATATCACGCTGTATACAATATTGCATCTTTGATTAAAAGTTAGCCATGGCAATAAAACTAGCTACTTTTATTGCGTCAAAATAAAAGTATTTTTAGACTAATTTTTACTTTATTTCAATAACAGCGCTTGACCCAACAAACTTTATTCTAAATCTTTGTAATAGAAACCAATTTTAGTTTGATTGTAGAGTGTCGCGAAGTGAAGTAAGGCTCAAATGCCGTATGATTTGAGCCTTACTTTGCGACGAAAGCGTAGCGACAGGAGCACATCTCTTTGGGGCGACTTCTAGGGGATCAAGCGTGTGCGGAAAAAAACAAAGTTGCTCCTGCGGTTACTCGTCGCAAAGCGTTTGTCAACGCTTTGAAGCCACGCCCCCAGAAAAGCGTCCCCCGTAACGTAGCAGAACGGATTCTATTAGATAAATGCTCTTGATTCCAAATTTTGAATCAAAAAAAGCCGGTAACACTTTGACCAAGTGTTGCCGGCTTTTTCTTATAATAAGCTATATAATTGAATGTTTTCGTTTTTCTCTGAGAACCAACGCATAGCGAATTCATTTTCGAATAAGAATACTTTGTTGTCAAAACGGTCACGCACTAGCATCGAACGTTGAGAGTGCATTGAATCCTTTACGTCTTCCTCATTTTCAATCCAGCGTGCAATTTTGCTACCAATTGGTTCCATTGTTACTTCAACATTATACTCATTATTCATACGGTGTTGGAATACCTCAAATTGAAGTTGACCAACCGCACCTAGAATGACTTCTTCTGTGTGTAATGTTTTGAAGTATTGGATCGCGCCTTCTTGTACTAATTGGAGTACACCCTTTTGGAATTGCTTCCCTTTCATTACGTTTTTCGCCGAAACGCGCATGAAAATTTCCGGTGTGAACTGTGGTAATTTTTCGAAGTTGAATGTTTTCTTTCCGCCCACAACGGTATCACCAATTTGGTACGTACCTGTATCATAAAGACCAATAATATCACCTGCAACAGCCTCATCAACTGTTTCACGGTCATCCGCTAAAAACTGTGTCGATTGCGTAACTTTGAATGATTTACTTGTACGCGCTAACGTCATGTTCATTCCGCGCTCAAATTTACCAGAAACGATACGCACAAATGCAATACGGTCACGGTGAGCAGGGTTCATGTTTGCTTGTATTTTAAAAATGAAGCCTGAGAACTCTGAATGCTCTACTGGATCGATAAATTGCTCATCCTCTGTAATACGAGGCTGTGGCACTGGTGCAAATTTTAAATACGTGTCAAGGAATGTTTGTACCCCGAAGTTTGTTAATGCCGAACCAAAGAATACTGGCGTTAATTCCCCACGACGAATTTTTTCCTCAGAATATTGGTTACCGGCTTCGTTTAATAGTTCGATATCGTCTAGTGCTTGCGTATAATATGACGTTACTTTCATTGGATGCTCTACGGCTAAAGCACCTTCTTCATTTATCGGTAAATAACGATCTGCTTCTTCTGTACGGAATTGTTCAATACGGTTGTTGTAACGGTCATAAATCCCTAGGAATTCTTTCCCCATACCGATTGGCCAGTTCATTGGATAAGCTGAAATGCCAAGTACCTCTTCTAATTCTTCAATTAGCTCAAGCGGCTCTTTCCCTTGACGGTCTAATTTGTTGATGAATGTGAAAATTGGAATACCGCGCATTTTACATACTTTAAATAGCTTTAACGTTTGTGCCTCGATTCCCTTTGCAGCATCAACTACCATGACAGCAGAGTCTACTGCCATCAGTGTACGATACGTATCTTCCGAGAAATCTTGGTGACCAGGTGTATCTAAAATGTTGACACGACAACCAGAATAATCAAATTGCATAACAGAAGAAGTTACAGAGATACCACGTTGCTTTTCAATTTCCATCCAGTCAGATGTTGCAAATTTTCCTGATTTCTTCCCTTTTACTGTACCAGCGTCACGGATGGCACCACCGAATAATAATAATTTTTCTGTAATCGTCGTTTTACCAGCATCCGGGTGGGAAATGATAGCAAACGTACGACGAGATAATATATCTTGTTCTAAAGTCATTGTTTTCGTCTCCTTTTTTCATACTTTCTTATTTTAAAAGACATTGTACACTCGTTACAACCTTTTTTACTTGTCAATCACGAATTTACGAAGACGGTGCAACACCTTGTACATTACAAAACCCAAAACAATCGCAATTGCATTTAGTAAAACATCATCCACATCGATACTACGACCAATAAAATATTGTGTACATTCAATAAATAACGGAATCCCAAACGCAATAATATGCATTTTCCGCCAGCTTCGCAATTTTTTCCAAAGCAGTGGAATAAAAAAGCCAAATGGAATGAATAGCACAATATTGCCAACTAAGTTATAAAAGGCAATTTGTGCAATCGGACCATCTAATTGATCATAATAAAGATGAATCGTTGTTAAGGGGGTGAAATTACTGCGGATAAATGCATTCGACGTATCGAAAATAATTCGCCCTTCATCTATATAGAAATTCGGAATAATTGTTTGTGAAAAAATACTGACACAATATAGGAAAAAGAGCATCATTACAATTTCACGCGGCCAATTTTTATTTTGCTTTCGCATATATAACATTCTTATCACCATATAAAACGGCAGGCTAATGAGACAATAGCCTACCATATCCAATAAAAACGAACGAATCATATTGCCTCTTCACCTCAAAAAAAATCCATCGTTTACGCTTTCACGTCCAAAACGATGGAGTAATCATTTATTCGATAATTACGCCTCGGCGGTCCAGATTTTTTTGAGCTCGGGGCCACAGGACGTGGGTCAGTCAGCCGTTTTCACACGATGTGACGTCTTTAGGCTGACTTCCTCTTTAAAACTCCCCTAAAAAATCTGTGACATCCGCCGGGGCATTAACTAGATTCAGCAGGGGTTTGAACCCCTGCTGAATCCAGTTAAACAAATTTTAATTTTCCAGCTTCAATCGCAATTTTTGCATCACTATGCGGATATTTTGTATTTTCAATAATTTGATAGTCTTCATGCCCCTTACCAGCAAAGATAATAATATCTCCAGGTTCCGCTATATTGATTGCATGTTTGACTGCCTCTGCACGGTCACCAATACAAGAAAAGTTGTCATGCTGCATTCCTTTTGCTAAATCACCAGTAATGCTATCGAACTCTTCATAACGAGGGTCGTCTGTTGTTAAAATAACATAATCAGCTACCGATGCTTTTTCCGCCATCGTTGGACGCTTCGTTTTATCACGGCCTCCGCCTGTACCTACTAAGAAAATTAATTTATTTTCTCGCTTTTTGTATGGTAATGCCGCATTGATTGCTTTTTCAATTGCGTCTGGTGTATGTGCGTAGTCGATGAAAATTTGAATTGGTAATTCTGTATCTACTTTTTCCATACGCCCTTTTACAGGTGGTAACTTTTCAATTTCCTCAATAATCGCCTCAATCGGGAATTGACGTGCATAAAAGACAGCCGTTGCTGCTAATACATTGTACACATTAAATTCACCTAATAAATGCATCGCAATCGGGAATGTTCCCTCTGGAGTAATCATATCAAAGTACGTCATACCATTTTCATAGCGACAGTTTTCCGCCTTGAAGATTGCATCATTATTTAAACCGTATGTCCAAATTGGGAACGGTGTCATCTCTGCATATCGTGCTGACCAAGCATCATCTGCATTTAATACCACATGCTTATTTTTTTCTAAGTCTTGCCCTAATTGTGAGAACAATAAGCCTTTTGCATTCCCGTAGTTCTCCATTGTTCCGTGGAAATCGAGATGGTCATGCGTTAGGTTTGTAAACACTGCTACATCATAATCCACACCTGCTAAACGACCAAGCTGTAAACCATGTGAAGATACTTCCATTACCATTGCGCGGCAGCCTTCCATTTTTGCACGGAAAATCATTTGCTGGGTATTTAAAGCGTCGCTCGTTGTATTCGCTGACTCATAAAGCACACCATTTAAATTAAAACCAATTGTTCCCGATAGAGCCGATTTCTCACCAAGACCTACTAAAATATTATGAATAATACCCGCTACACTTGTCTTCCCATTCGTACCCGTTACCCCAATCATTGTTAAATCCTTTGATGGGTAATCAAAAAATTTCGCCGCTAATATGCCAAGCGTACGATCGGTGCTATTAACTATCACTTGCGCTACATTGCCCTCTAATTGTAATAGACGTTCCGTTACAATTACAGTTGCACCAGCGTCAACAGCTTTTTGAGCAAAGTCGTGTCCATCTACAGTATAGCCCTTAATACAAATGAATAGGCTGCTCGGCTGTACACTACGTGAATCAATTGCGATATCTTTAATTACTCTCGGTAATTGCCCGACTATTCTTTTTTGCATCAGTGTGCTTAGAAGTTCTTCTGCGTACATTATTTGTTCCCCCACAATTACAATCTATTTGCGTATGAAAAATTCCATTTACGATTATTTTATTATTAGTAATAAACATCATACTGCTGTTTCAACGAAATTTCTATGCTTTTAAACATCTCTCTAGCAAAAATAACTATGAAATAAATTCCCTCATTTCTAACCATCTCTATCATATCAAAATTCGTCATTTATCGACATAGTGATTTCGTGTATGATAGAAGTTAACAGTTTACTAGTTGAGGTGTACCATGCAGCAACAAGAAATATTAAATAAACGAAATTTACTTACACTTATCACCTATTTATTTTCTAATTTTGTCGTAATTTTAGTAATAGTTTCCCAGCAATTTCATCATCACTACAGCTATTTACTTTTTTGTGGATTTAGCACTTTTTTACTTGTCACGCTTTATTTAGTTAAAATAAATCCGAAAATTTTTCAAATTTTTTTAGTGGCGAATTGGCATATTTTACTTTTACTTTATAATTTTCAAAGTGATAGCCCGATTACAATTTACAGTTTCGTGTATTTAATAGGTGTTTTAACCATTTATCGTTCTTTTTTAATTACCTTCACCAACATTATTTTAATTTTAGTTGAGATTATTATACTTTTTAAATTTAATGTTTACTCAATTAAAATTTTCCAAATAGAAGAGAACTACTTACTTTTCTTCTTTTTATTAATAGTTTGCATTGTTAGTAGTTTGCAAAGCTATTACATTATAAAGACGTGGGCAAGGTTGGAAAAACAAGTCGACGCACGTGAGTATCATTTAAATTCTAAGCAGGCTTATTTAAATTTATTTTTTGAACAGGCTGAGGATTCAATTGCTGTATTCGATTTAGAAGATCGCGTCATTACTGTCAACCCTGCATTTGAAAAATTATATGGTTGGTCCAAAACAGAGGCTATCGGCCGTTCACTGCCTCTTATTCCACCTGGAAATTTGGAGGATGCGAGAAGTCGCGCGAAAGAGCTTCGAAAGGGCAGTCACTATTATCTTTTTGAAACGACAGATATGCGAAAAGATGGGACTATTTTTGATGTGCAAATTTCCTTATCGCCTATTTATAATACCTATGGCGAAATTATTGCATCCTCAATTATTTCACGGGATATTTCCCACGTTAAAGAAAACGAAAATCTTATTTTACAATCTGAAAAATTAAAGGTTGTGGGGGAAATCGCAGCCGGCGTAGCACATGAAATTCGCAATCCTATGACCGTAATTTCAGGTTTTGTGCAAATGATGAATGAAGATTCGAATTCGCCATATTATGAACATACAAGGCTTATTCAAAAAGAAACGGAGCGTATTGAATTAATTTTGTCTGAATTCCTTGTATTATCACGCCCACAGGTAAATCAATTCGTTAACATTCACTTAGCTAAAATATTTGACGACATTATTCAATTTTTCCAATATGAATTTCAGCAGAAATCCATCGATATCATTCTTCAAAATAATTATCCTGATATCATCATTTTAGGGAATGCAAATGAAATTAAGCAAGTATTTATTAACCTATTTAAAAACGCAATGGAAGCTATTAAAGACGGAGGAACAATTACTTTAGAAGTGTTCCCCAGCAAGGATAATAACGAAATCTTTATTCGTTTAAAAGATACAGGTTGTGGGATCCCTCCTTATGTTTTGGAGCGTATTTTTGAACCGTTTTATACGACGAAAACAAAAGGTACTGGGTTAGGTATGATGGTCATTAACAAAATTATTCAAGACCATCACGGTACGATAAAAATTAAAAGTCAAGAAGAGGTCGGGACAGAAATATTGCTATCTTTCCCTGTTGTTCAATCATAGAATTTTTCCATAGTCACTTCTTTTGAAAAAGGGGCTGCCCGAAAAGTATATACTTTTCGAGCAGCCCCTCGTTCATGTGTTAATTAACCGCTTGAGAGCGGTGCTTCTGCGGTGGTCAGAAGGAAAGAGCGAATGCTAAAAGCGTCACGTCCTGTGACAACACATTCATGACCAGCTTCGTGCTAGCCTCCATCCTCGGCGCAAGGATTTGTCCCAGAAATACTTCTCGGACTAATCCTTTTTATTATTTCATAATCGTGCGAACGAGCTTTACTTTTTGTTTGTATGGGGGATAAAGTAAGCTGTTTGCTAATTTGTTTGAGCGATGCATAATCGATTTTGGGTGAGTAAAGTTTTCAAAACTTGCTTTCCCGTGATAAGCCTTCACGCCTGATGGACCTACCCCACCAAACGGTAAATGACCATTGCCTACATGGGTAATGACATCATTAACACAGCCTCCACCGAATGGCAGCTCTTGTAAGAAATAGTTAATTGCCTTGTCATTTTCCGAGAATAGATAGGCACTTAGCGGTTTTGGAAGCTGACGAATTTCATGAATTGCTTTTGGTAAATGTTCAAATATTAAAATTGGTAAAATCGGTCCAAATAGTTCATCTTCCATTGATGGGCTATCCCACTTAATATTTTCTAATATAGTCGGTTCCATATATAAATCTTCACGGTCCGTACGCCCGCCAAATGTTACTGTAGAACGCTCTTCATTGAGTAAATTTTCCAAACGTTCAAATTGTCGTGTATTTATAATACGACCATAATCTGGACTTTTCTGTGGATCATTTCCATAAAATTCGCGAATAGTCTTTTTCAAAAGCTTTACAAACTTTTTTGCAACCGTTTCATGCACGAGTACATAATCAGGTGCCACACAAGTTTGGCCTGTATTATTAAATTTTCCCCAAACGATACGCTGTGCTGCAACTTCTAAATTTGCAGTTTGGTCAATAATTACAGGACTTTTCCCGCCTAATTCAAGTGCAATTGGTGTTAAACGTTCCGCCGCTGCTTTTGCAATGATTTTTCCTACCGCTACACTACCTGTAAAGAAAATATAATCAAATGGTGCATGAATAAGCGCTGTCACTTCTTCTTTTTCACCCTCCACTACTCTTACGTAGTTTGCAGGGAAAGTTTCTTCAATAATTTTTCTCACAATAACTGCTGTATGCACCGCTGCTTCTGAGGGTTTAACAATTGCTGTATTCCCTCCAATTATTGCGCCAATTAATGGTTCCATAATTAATTGGAAAGGATAGTTAAAGGGCCCAATAATACATACTACCCCATAAGGTTCACGTACTATATAACTCTTTGCTGGTTGGAAGTGAAGAGGCGTTTTTATAGGCTCTGGTACCATCCAAGCTGATAAATTTTTTACAAAATTTGAAATACTATCATAAACAATGCCGATTTCAGTAGAATACGCCTCAAATTCACTTTTTCGTAAATCCAATGCGAGTGCCTCGATTACTTGTGATTCGTATTTTTTAATGGTTTTCTTTAAATTAAGTAGCTGTTGCTTACGAAATTCAACATCCTTTGTTGAACCTGTAAAATAAAAGCTATGTTGATCATCAATCATTCGTTCCACATCTTGTGCTGTAAAATTCATTTTTTTCACCCTTTCTGTAAAATCTATGCATAAATTATAACGCTTCTCACATATTAACTATAGTATTAACTACTACAGCTTCAAGAAAAATTCTGCACAACAAAGGAGGAGCTTTCACAATCCAGCGAATTAACTAAATAATAAATTTACAAAATGAAGATAAATTTATTACTACCTACTAATCAAACATAATATGCATTGCATAACTATCGTACAAAGGGGGATATAACAATGATGATAACTGAAACTTGGTGGGGCGAAATTTTTTCTGGCCCATTATCCATTGGTTTGAACGAACAAAAAATCCAACAATTAGAGGACGAATCATTTTTATACTTCAACGAATATGCAGCAACGCTTCCAACTGAAGAATCAAATACTTAACTTTTTTAAGGACTGTCACAATTGGCAGTCCTTTTAGTATTTTTTTGTGGCATAATTAATTATGTGCATATAGTTAAAGTCCCCGTTTAGCTTCGAGTAAGCAGCACGTAATGTCCATGTTGCAAGCTCCCAATGATTCACATCGTGTGAACCTCGAGCTTTGGAGGGCCCGACTAAAAAGTTTGTGTAACCTAGACACGTTGCAAAAGGAGGCATCCTTCATTTGAACAAATTTTTAAAAATAATACTCGTTGTACTAATTCTTTTTGTTGGCGCTGTGTCGGTACAATTTATATTAAAAAGTAACGAAGCAAGAGATCAAAAAAAGTTTGAAGAAACACAGGCAGCCATTTCACCAGAGCAATTAAAAATCGAAACAATGAACGCCATTTCTCAAATTATTTTGCATCAATTTGTTGAAAATATTATGTTAAATATGGAAATTGACATCATTGACGATGCACAAAATATTGCTATTTCCTTACAAGCATCTGAATTTATCGATGAAAAGACATTATTAAAAGATAGTTACAACCTATTAAAAGAAATTCAGCATGTGAATAGTATTAATGACGTCACGTTAAAATGGTTTATGAATGTGAAAAGTAAAAATACAGAAGCTCTGACATTAACAATCGACTCAAAAACAGTTCGCTCAATTGACGAACTTTCTTATCAAGACTTACCAACATCAGCAACCACATACATCAAGCTTGAACAAGTCAAATAAAGCGAAACTTTGCTCTATAGGGTTTCCTCATCCCCCACAGAACATTACCCTTCACCAATCGGGCTTTTAGGGGCAAAAGCTGTAGGGATTCGCCAGTCAACGATTCCCTACAGCTTTTTAAAATACTTGATGCAATATTATTTCTTCAAATGGCTGATATCTTGCATCACGATACGCATGATTAGCAAGCTTAATAACTGAACGCTTAAAAGGCATACGCCAATAACTCGCATGCCTTGTAACCTTTATGCTTTATTTACTTCAATTGCAACGGAAATTTTTATTTCCTTCCCAACTAATACGCCACCCGTTTCAAGTGTGGCATTCCATGTTAAACCGAACTCTTCTCGATTGATTTTCGTTTTCCCTTCAAAGCCGTACACATCAACGCCCCAAGGATTTGTACCTTTACCGTTGTACCTCACTTTAAATGTTACAGGCTTTTTCACGTCTTTAATCGTTAAATCACCAGTAAGGTTATAATCCTCATCTGATTTTGTAATATGAGTCGATTGAAATTTAATCGAAGGGAAATTATCTACATCAAAGAAATCCCCCGATTTTAAATGATTATCACGTTCTACATTTTTTGTATTAATCATTGCGGCATCAATGTCAAAAGAAATTGATGCGTCTGTTAAATCTTCTAAACTCTCAGCTACTACATTGGCGCTAAAAGAATCAAATGTGCCTTTAACCTTTGTAACCATCATATGCTTCACTTGAAAGTCTATACTAGAATGCGATAAATCCACTGTCCATTTTGCCATGACGAAATTCCTCCCCGAAATTGCAATTGTCTATCAGTTGTTCTTAACAGTTCATAATATATGCTTACTCTAAGGGAAAATATTCAAAACCAAAAATGTGCTAAAGGAATGTTGCCTTCAGCACATTTAAAGTCAGCACCGTATAGGCTGGCTTTAAATACTGCGACGAAAGCGAAGCGACAGGAGCACGATATGATACATCAAACTCTAAATAAACCATATCCTGATCTGCTAAAAGTTCCTTAGTAAACGCTTTCGCCTTTGGTCCAAAAAACGGACCAAAAAGTGCGTTGTAGACATTAAAAAATCTCCTGGAAGACAAGAATTGAAATACAATTCTTGTCTTCCAGGAGATGATAGCACAAACTTTGGTACACCCTGTTTAAATGGGCATCAATAGAAAATAAATCTTCCGCATTTAAATAAGTTAATCACAATACTAGTAATATAAATCACTCATAAATAGCCCAATTTCTTGAGGTCCTCGTAAACTATCCAAGAAAACTTTTTTCTTCCCTCTCTGTTTAAATGATCTGGATCGATAAAATAACCTCTGTTGTCCTCGAATCTTTGATCACTCATATAATTTAAAAAAGGGACATCTAATTCAAGAGCGTTTAAGTACTGAAAAACAAGTCTATTCATTACTTCTTCATTGAAATATTCTTGATAAGACTGATGTACTGGCTCCATCGTTAATATTACTTGGTAGCCTTTCTCGCTACAATAATCTACAATTTCGCTTAACTGCTTCACATTTCGTTCAATGTTATCGTTTTCAACCGCTTCTCTATATTGTTCTTCTACTTTCGCATACTTTCTTTCCGAATAGTTTTTACCGTTATTTGCCCAAGGTTGATGAGAATCCCATTTAAAGCTTTTCAATTTACCCGAAAGCGCAGAATTAAAACTACCACTATTTGTCCCAGGTAAGTACATGTAACTGTAATAATCAATTAAATTAAACGGTTCAATTTCGGTACGATCCAAAACTTCATAATAATTTCCTACGTGATTGGTCTCAGAATTTGCGAAAGTAATTTGAGAGATTGAAACGAGGACTACACCATCAGGTTTAAGATACTTGCCATACTCTCTCAACAATTTATAGTCGTACTGAATCGTCTGAGCAGGAAGTGCTAAGTCCAGATGGGACAAACCAGTAGGCTTAAAATAATAACCATACATTGAATGAGATGCGCCTAGATTGATGATATCAACTGGATATGGGTGTTTCTTAAACGCCAGTATTGCATGGTTTATGTTGTAATCATGAGAATTCTTTACAAAGTTATTTACTGGCATAAACAGTAGTAAAACAACAGGAATGATAATTGTTAACTTAATGAATAAACGTCCCATAGCAAATCCTTTCAAAACAGTGCTTCTTTTACTAAAATTACTGAATGGCTCACGAATAAACCGGAACCAAAATTACTATATAATTTGCATTTAGATTAAAATCCACCATAGACAAACCCCTCACCCGAAACACCGAATATAAGGACTGAAACAATGATAAAAATGTAAAATGCAAATCTAGCGAATATCGAGCGTTGCGATAGCCATTCCCATGTTGAAACATTTTTTCTTTCGATATACTGAAATATTTGTACAATAATAAAGAAGAAAATGAAAATTACTAAATCTAGTAGCGAAAATATTTCAAATGCTTTAACAATTCCCGATGGTCTCCAGGAGTTAATTGTTAAGAAAAGCTGTGCATTTTCAAATGCATGTGTAACGGAATCCGATCGAAAAAAAACTCTAGAAAAGCAAACTAGCAGGAAAGTTATAGCAATTTTCATCCATTTATGCAGCACTGGACTTCTATCCAAATGAATAAAGGAAGCCATTTTCCCACGAAAATGTTTTGTATAATCTCCAAACACCCGATAAAACCCATGAATTAGACCCCATAAAACAAAAGTCCAAGCGGCTCCGTGCCAAATGCCGCTTACTAAAAAAGTAATTACAATTGCTAAATAAATTTCACTTCTCTTCTTTTTACCCTTACATAACGGGACAAAGATATAGTCCCTGAGCCATGTAGAAAGCGTTATATGCCATCTACTCCAAAAATCTGATATCGAAACAGCAAAGTGCGGTTGCTTAAAGTTTTCCGTCAAATTTATCCCCAGCATTCTTGCACAACCGATGGCAATGTCACTGCATGCTGAAAAATCAGCGAACAATTGTATCGAGAACAGAATAGTAGCTAGTACAATTTGTGAACCAGTCGGGTTAGGATTATCGAAAACACTTGATACAATTGGAGCTAGTCGATCTGCAATCAATGTCTTCTTAAAAAAACCCCAAGCTATTCGCTTCATCCCATAGGTTAAATTTTCATAATTAAACTTCTGTTCAACTTTAAATTGCGGAAGTAATTTCTTAGCACGTTCAATCGGCCCAGCAACCAACTGTGGAAAAAATGCAAAATATATCGAAAAATAACCGTAATGTCTTTCTGCCTTTTGCTTTCCATAGTAGATATCCACAAGATAACTTACTGCCTGAAATGTATAAAAAGAAATGGCTAATGGCAGGACAATTTCTTGGTATGGTACGGTATAATTCCAATCCATGTATTTTGCAATCGCTCGAAGTGATTCATTTACAAAATTAAAATATTTAAACCAACCGAGAAAAAATAATAATACGGAAATACCAACTAGCATGACTTTTTTCTTCTGTTTTCTTATCTGCTGTTTTTCAATTATAATTCCAGTAAAATAAGTAAAAGCTGTGCTTGCAAGTAGTAACGGTATAAATTGGATACTCAAGATAGCGTAAAAAACGTAACTTGCTACTAATAAAAGAATCCATCTCAATCGATGTGGGATTAAATAATAAGTAAAAACGATTATTGCGAGAAATAGAAGAAACTCAATAGATATAAAACTCATCCAATCACCTGATAAAAAATAAACTTAAGATTTTTCAAAAAACGAGGCAAAATAATCCTAAAGTTGTCCAAGTTCCGTGAAACCCTGAAATGTCTCGACGAAACGCTTAAGAACTAATAAACCATGTACTAATGTAGGCTTCACTTTATTTCAATGTTTCACCTGGAAGGTGCACACTCAGTTTTAGATCTCAGTATTTTAGGTTTTGTCACGTGTATCACATTTCCTGTTACGGGTTCAGGTGATTATAAATTATCCATATTTAGGTAACTCAGAATAGAGGATTTTTCCAAAATGATTACGTGGGATTTCCTCAATTCTCATAATTTCAAAGCCCTTTAAGTTTAATTTTTCCTTAATTATTTTTTTAATTTGAACACGATCTTCTTTTAATGTGTAAATATACATTTGGTCATCCGTCCCAGCGCAGATACAATCATGACCATGCTCATTTAAAAGTCCTTCAACTTCATCTAGGCTGATACGGTTTCCGTAGACTTTAATCATTCTTTTGATTCGGCCAGATATAAAATAATACCCATCCTGATCAAAGTAAGCCAAATCACCTGTTTGCAAAATACCGTTGTTCTCATCTTTTTTCGAAAGATCGAAAAACGACTCAGCATACCCCAAAGAAACATTTGCTCCTTTGTATATCAATTCGCCAATAACATTAGGCTCTGTAATTTTGTTGCCAGTATCATCTTGCAGAATCAGTTCTCCATCTGGAATGGCAATACCAATACTTCCGACTTTATCGAGATTTTTTTCACATGGTAAATAGGTCATCCGCGCCGTTGCTTCAGTTTGACCGTACATGGTAAAAAATTGAATTCCTTTCTGATTACATACTTTAGCAAACTTGGACGATAGAGTTGAACTTAATTTTCCACCTGCTTGAGTTAATTTTTTTAAACTCGGAAGATTAAACTCTTCAAACTTCAGCCTATTAAGCATCTCATATATGAAAGGAACTCCTCCAAAAGTTGTTACTCGTTGCTCTCTACATAAGTCCCAAAACTCTTTTTTAATGATAGATGCATCCGTTACAATTATCGTCGCCCCACATATGAAATGACTATTGATGATAGAAAGACCATAGGAGTAGTTCATTGGAAGTGTTGTTATCGGTTTATCGTCTGCATTGATGTCAAGGTACTTCGCTATGGATTCAGCATTTTTGAAAATATTTTCATAACTCAAGCGAACAAATTTTGGGCTACCTGTACTTCCTGAGGTTGTTAAAAGGAGCGCAAGATGTTCATCAAGATCATGTTGGAAAAATGTCGGACACTTATATAATGTGTAATCTCCAAACACAAATGAACTATCCATTACTTTTAAAAGGTCTTGATTTTCACTACTCGCCCAAATGTATGTAGGCTTATAAAGGTTAATCAGTCTGCGCAACCGATCAATATGGATGGATGCATCCAAAAGTACAGGTACAACACCACCTCTAATAAAGCCCACGTAACCAAATAAAGACTCTTTATTATTTGAACATAAACAAAAAACGAGCGTTCGTTCACCTACTTTACCACAGATAGCGTCAGCAATTTCTATCATTTCAGAGTAAGAATATTCTCGTTCAGCATATACAGCAGTGCGGTTCCCAAACTCCTCAAATTTTTTGAAACTATTCATTAATAAAGTCTACTCCCAAGCGTTTCAATAGCTCCATTCCTGACAAGTAAGAATCGAACTCTGTAATCAATTCAGAATCTAATGAGACATCAAAAACATCCTCAATCTCAGAAATGAGTGTCATGTGTCCAATTGAATCCCATTCTCTTGTTACTCCAAGTGCTAAATCTTCACATACCTCATCTTCCTCTAAGTCCAGCACATTGATAAATGCATTTCTATATTTTTCGATATTTCTCATCTTTTACACCCTTTCAATAATTAGTTTCTCCTGCATCTGTGTGAAAATCTTGTTAGCTCAAATAGTTTCTATATCTGACAAATTTTCTAGGGTTCAGCAACCACATCTTGAAGATGATGCACCTGACGGTAACCTAACCCATATTAGATCTGTCTGAAGTTATACTTTTTTGTAGAGGATAATGCACACTTTAGCCCGATTTTATTAAGTACTAAAAAAAGCACTCTAGCTCGAAGAAAAATATTTAGAATATCGTTGGAAGAATTAATAGACAAAATGCGCAACCATTATGGATTACCCAATTCAATCATTCTGTTATTTTTCACCGAGACAGCACTTATTAGCACATTTTCATTATCTTTTCTTGATAACGAGAATCATTTGCAGATTTGATTCTAGCATAACGCTTTTCAGAAGGTCAATAACTAAAATAAGGGCTTTTTGCCTGATTTACAGTTTTCGAAAAGGAGCTCTTTTAAAGCCTTGATTTATCATTTATCTTTCTGAACTTTTAACAATAAATCCTCATCGCCCATTTAATAGGTGATGAGGATTTAGAAATGAATGTTTGCTCTTCTCAATTTTAATGGAGGTTTTTAGACAGCCCTCAAACTAGGAGAAGACGATCTTTGTCTCTTCCTTTAAAATATCGCATGGATTTCCCATTTGTTCGATTCTTCCGTTTTTTAATTTCACGATAAAATCAGCGATAACGTGGGCATCGTCTTCATCATGCGTAACAAAAATTGATGTAATATTTGCGCGTTTTAAAATGTCACGTAATTCTTTTCTAATTTTCACTTGAAGCTCGGTATCTAAGTTACTAAAAGGCTCGTCTAATAATAGTAAACGAGGGTTTGGTGCAAGTGCTCTTGCAATCGCAATACGCTGCTGCTGCCCGCCACTCAACTGATGAGGGTACCTATTTTCATAGTCCTCCATTTCCACCAGCTCTAACACTTCCTTTAATCTTTTACGTCGATCTTCTTTTGCTAAATGTGCAATACCGAATAAAATATTCTTACCGACAGTCATATGTGGAAATAATGCATAATCTTGAAACACCATCCCAATATCACGTTTTTCTGGTTGAATAAATGTTTTACTGTCAAATATCACTTCATCGTTTATACAAAAAGAGCCTTTACTTGCATATTCTAACCCTGCTAATATGCGCAATATCGTACTTTTACCACTTCCACTTCGTCCTAAAATTGAAATGACATCGCCCTTTTCAATTGATATCGTAAATGATTGGATGGTCTCTTCCTTTGCTGAAGGATATGAAAAGCATAAATTTTCAATAGATAAGTACATGTTAGCTTTACTCCTTTTCCAGTAGCTTATTAAAAATAAAAATTGCAATGGCACTAATTACAATAATGAATAACGATGCTTGAGAGGCTTCCATGATTTTTTCATCACTTGCATATTGAAAGGCCTTAGTAGCAAGGGTATCAAAATTAAATGGTCGTAAAATGAGTGTTAATGGAATTTCCTTCATAATATCAATAAACACTAAAATGAAGCCGCTAATAATCGCACCTTTCATCATTGGAACATCTACCTTAAAAAAGGTTTTTGTAATGCCCGTCCCTAAAAGCCTTGAAGCATCTCGGAAATTCGTACCAATTTTCTCGTAGCCAGCCTCAATAGAGTTAAAGCCAATTGCAAAGAAACGTACTATATAGGCAGCAATCAGCATCACAATGCTGACACTAAGTACAAGTGTGGAATCGAGTCCTAACTTTAAATAAAGAGGTGACAGCCACTCGTCTAGTTGAATAAAAGCAGTGACAACAGCTACCGCTATAACAGCCCCAGGAATCGAATAACCTAAAACAGATAGTCGAGTCAATACTTTTGTAATACGCCCTTGAAAAAGCCGATTAAAGTTCCCGATAATTAGTGCAAATATAATAATAATGGTTGCACTAACCCCTGCAACGATGATCGAATTTTTTACATAAATATAAAAGTCTTGGAATGGGATATGACCAAATGTTAAAATAAACCAATCTATTAGCTGAATAACTGGGATTAAAAAACTCAGACTGAAAATAATTGAACAATATAGTGTTGCGAATACTGCCTTACCACCGCGTAATTTCACAAGTTTTAACGGTCTGATTTTAGTAGTAGCATAGCTAAACTGCTTTCGCCCACGTAGCACCTTCTCGATAATTAAGATCAAAATAACAAATCCCATAAGTGAGGCAGCTAGCTTTAAAGAGGTATCAATATCACCTAAACCAAACCAAGTTTGGAAAATAGCCGTACTAAATGTTTGGATACCGAAATATTTTACTACCCCATAGTCATTTAATACCTCTAAAATAACTAAGCTCACCCCACCAACAATTGCCGCTCGGGATATCGGGACTACTACTTGTAAGAAAATTTTGAAGGGTCCTTTTCCAAGCATCCTTGCACTTTCGATTAAAGTTGCAGACTGCTGTGATAAAAATACACGCACAATTGTATAAACGTAGGGAAACAAAAACATCGTATAAATAAAAATTGCACCTGGCATGTTCATAATATCAAAGTAAGTGGCATTAACTTCTACATGTAGCTTGTTTCGTAATGTTGTTTGAACAACACCTGTATAATTCAATATGCCATGATACGTATAGGCTGCAATAAATGGTGGAATAGACAAGGGTAAAATAAGTGCCCATTTATAAAAGCTACGCAAAGGAAAATCATACTGAGCGATGAGCCACGCAAGACTTGTACCTAATACAATCGTTAAAATACCTGTGAAAAATACTAGAATAAATGATGCACGTATAAAGTCAGCTAAAATATATTCTTTAATATGTGCCCAATTTTCATTTTCAGGCGTAAAGAGCCCCTCTATAATTGTAATATTGGGACCAACAAGAAATAGGATGATACCTATTGCCGAAAATGACCAGATATTCATTTTGCTAAAGAACTTCCGCATATTAATTGTCACCTCGATATAGAGCAAGAAAGCCCTTGCTGCAACACGCAACAAGGGTTTAATCTTACTTGTTATTTCCAACCTACCTCATTGAAGATCATAACAGCTTTTGAGTTGTGATCCCCTAAAGTAGAAAGTGGAATATCTTGCTCTTTGAATTCGCCCCATGACTTAAGTAGCTCTGAGGATGTTGCTTCCGGATTTACTGGGTATTCATAGTTTGTCTCTGCAAAAACAGTCTGTGCTTCAGGAGCAGTTAAATACTCTAATAATTTTATTGCATTATCTTTATTTTTTGAAGTTTTAATTACACCAGCACCACTAATGTTTACATGTGCTCCTGTTGTGTCTTGGTTAGGGAAGAATACGCCTAAGCTTTCTGCAACTTTCACTTCTTCAGGGTCAGTAGAGTTTAACATTTGTCCGTAATAATAAGTGTTCATAATGGCAACGTCACCAATACCAGCAGCAATCGCTTTTGCTTGGTCTCGATCCCCACCTTCTGGATTACGAGCGAAGTTTGTTACAAGGCCATTTGCCCACTCTTTAGCCTTTTCTTCACCATTAATTTCGATCATTGAAGCAAGTAATGATTGGTTGTAGACATTTTCAGAACTGCGAACAAGTACACGGTTCTTCCATTGTGCTTCTGTTAAAGCTTCGTAAGTTGAAAGTTCTTCTGGTTTTACTGTTTCTTTATTGTAAACGATAACACGAGCTCGCTTTGTTAAACCGTACCACATTTGATCTGTATCTTGGAAATTTCCCGGTACTTGCTTATCTAATGTGTCACTCGAAACAGCTTGTAAAAGTCCGTCTTCTTTGGCACGGAATAGGCGGGCTGCATCAGATGTTAAAAATAAATCTGCCTTTGATGCATTACCTTCACGCTTAATGCGCTCTAGTAGTTCATCTGGTTCACCTTTAATGACATTTACTTTAATACCAGTTTCTTTTTCAAATTCTTTATATAATGTATCATCAACATCATAATGACGGCTTGTATATAAATTTACTTCCTTTGACTCTTCCTGAGAGCTATCTTTTTTTCCTTCTGAATTTTTTTGAGTTGTAGAACTGCTATCATTACATGCTGCTAATAAAAATAGAGCACTTAATGCTACAAATGCAATTAATTTTTTCACGATATACTTCTCCTATCCAAATAAATTGTTGAAAATGATTATCATAAGCAATTATAAGGATATGCGAAGAAAAGTCAATATAGTAATCATTATTTATTATTTTGGCATTCCTCATTCTTTTTTCACAATCGAAATAAGTAAGCCAAGGGTTAGCCGAAAGTTGAGTCATGATTACTGATACAGTTGACTACCACCCTTTTTAAATTCCGTTGCTTTTTCCTGCATCCCTTGATGGATGGGCTCTGTCGTATTCAAATCCTTGTCCTTTGCATAATTACATTTGTTATTTAAAACATATAATCAAATATTTGGAACGAAAGGTTCAGAACGTAGTTGAATTTAATAAAAATGCCGACTCTTTCGGGAACAATACAAGCATCATTTAAAAGTAACCACCTCATTTAATATGTCCATTGAATCGGAGGTGCCTTGTTAAATATTGCGTTGATTGAATGGGGGCTACGAACTGTTCTACATTCAATTCTCATTTTACTTACCCAATATCCTACGGGAAGCTTACAGATAAAAATCATGTACATAATTCAGCTATAATTATTATAGAAAAAAATGTCTGAAAAGGTTGATTATATATAGAAGAAACCCACGCGTTTTGAACAAAGATTGATCAAAATATGTGGGTTTAAGCTGCCAAAACTGTCCGTTCGCTTTAAACAAAAAAGACCGTGTTTTAAGAATTTCCATTCATCAAAAAACCTATGATTGCCTAAGAGAAATGAGATTATCATGGAAAGGGAAAGTGTTAAGGGCTGTCCGACCACAAACGATTGAACTAAACTTCGCCCATAGCAAAAAATACCACGGTCTCTGTTATGCCAGATACCGTGGTATTCCCAAAGTAAAAACTCAAGTTTTGATGATCGTACTCATTCAAAACCTTAAGAAATGGGCCAAGCTCCGTTCACTAAAACAAGTTGGGCTCCATCTCACATATCAAATAATAGAAGATTCTTTTGAATAATTCAAAAAATCCCTGTGAAAATTCATAGGGATTTCTTTGACAAGGTTGTTTTTCAACAACGTGCAAAGGCATATTCATGAAGAATACGCCTTTTTCTATTAATGTAATATAGAACCGCCGTCAATAATTAATTCAATACCAGTAACAAATTTGGATTCATCTGAAGCTAAGTAGAGAACACCATAGGCAATATCAGATGGTTGCCCAAGTACATTCAATGGTATACCAGCTACGGTCGCTTCTCTTACTTCTTTGTTATTTGTAAACATTTCAATCATCGGAGTTTCAATTGTGCCTGGATGTACTGAATTGACACGGATATTGTATTTACCGTAATCGAGTGCAACATTTTTTGTTAAAAGTCGAAGCCCACCTTTTGAGCTATTGTAAGCAGCGTTTCCAACACCGTTGATACCGGCTAGAGAAGAAATATTGACAATACTACCTCCACCTACTTTTTTCATTTCAGGTAGAACAGCTTTTATGCCTAAGAATGGTCCTTTAGTATTGATATCAAGGATTTTATCCCAAGTAGACTCGTCCAAATCCTCTATTTGCTGAGTAATTAAACCAGTGATACCTGCATTATTAACAAGGATATCAATTTTTCCGAACTCTTTTACTGCTGTATCCACAACATTTTTCCAATCATCAGCAGATGTCACATTATGTGCAATAGCTATAGCTTCTCCTCCATTTTCGTTTATTTCTTTTACTACGCTTTCTAATAGTTCAAACTGAACGTCTGTTGCTACTACTTTTGCCCCTTCTCGTGCAAATAATCTTGCTTCTTCTGCTCCTTGACCGCTTGCAGCCCCTGTAATAATTGCCACTTTGTTTGCTAATCGTGTCATTCATCATCTCTCCCTTTTAAATAATAGAAGTCAAACTATAGTGATGATAGTTTGACTATCATTCCTGTGATTTTATTATAAACCAAATTTTTTTATATGACAAATAACAAGATTGCGCTCCCACTTTGAACAAATTGACGCTCTAATATTAATTTGTTAGCATCATGAATAGGAATGATGAAGGAGTTGTAAACGTGGATCCACAAAGTAGATGGGAGCAAGAGCGCCAAGAAGGAAAGAATAAGCGGATGAAGATTATAGTGGAGGCCGCAGAGCAAGTATTTAGTATTCAGGGCTTTGAAAAGACGAAAATGCAGGATATTGCAGATGAACTTAACTTAGGTATTGCAACGCTTTTTCGTTACTTTCCAAAAAAGGATAAACTAATTGTGGCAGTAGCTGTTAATGTATTAGAGAGATACTATCGCTTTTTTACCGATGTTGCGGCTAAGGATGTTACTTGTTATGAGAAAATGGAAATGTTATTCAATCACTTTATAGCTGATCTTGAACCAGAGAATTTAGCCTGTACAAAACTGCTTGAGGCATTTGAGAGCTATGCCTCTACATCACTTGATGAGCTTGGAGATTATCAGCAATATATTTTAATTCGTAAGAAAGTAGCTGACATACTTACTGAAATTATTGAAGAAGGTATTCTGGACGGATCAATTCGGACAGATATCTCAGCAAAGGATGTCTTATTATCCATCATTAATGCATTTGGTCTGTTTTCAAGAAAGTTATCACTGTTTGAAAGAATTCCCTTCTTTGAAGACGAACTTGATCCAAATGTACAAATGATAATCATTAAAGGTATATTTATGGAATATATAAAAGCTAAATAAGTATGAATGGCCCCCCTCCCTCCAAGAACAGATACTTCATTTTGTTGAATTGGAATAAAGATTGATTAAAATACAGCTATAAATGATGATTCTTATAGAAAATCATAGCCCCTATTTTGAACAAATATTGATCAAAATAGGGGCTATTTTTCATATCTGTATAGGGCTTTTTGTAATAAAGATTGATCATTTCGGAAACCGAATATTCAACTAAAGCGCCCGATTGTTGAAGATTAAAAGCTGATGA
The DNA here is from genome assembly GCF_028747805.1 of Solibacillus daqui. Taxonomy (NCBI): domain Bacteria; kingdom Bacillati; phylum Bacillota; class Bacilli; order Caryophanales; family Caryophanaceae; genus Solibacillus; species Solibacillus daqui. Next base: position 772,921 of record NZ_CP114887.1, on the reverse strand, counting down.
AGCTGGATCGTATTTATTTAACTCTAGCATTTGTTGTTTAATAACAAAAGGTTATTGTTAAACAACACTATGGGTAGGGAATCGTATATATAACTCAAATTGTCTTCTCTAATTTGTGGTTAAAAAAGTTTCGTTATGGTCCCATTGAATGGTTATGGCGCTGTGGAACATACATGAGAATATATTCTAATAAAAAATAAAACAAATAAGATTCATCCATTTGTTCTATTTTAGTTAACATGAAGTGACCCCTAATAGTTGTCTAACTTTTAGGGGTCACTTCATTATTATTTTTTAAGAAAATATAAATAAACAGTATCGTATGATAATGATTTACTCCAATTAGTGGAACTATATTAATATCTTTGTGCCTTCCATGTTATTAATCTAAGTAAAATCGTCTAGTCAGTCTCCATTGTGCCTTGCTAGGGACTCTCTTAATAATAAAGATTTAAACACATGTTTAAATCTACTTAGTCTTTTGTATTGATTAATCTTATTACAATCATCAACTAGACAATTAGAGGTAAAATTCAACATTTGGAACAATACCCATTAAAAAGATTTTCTGTAGTAAGATACTTTAGATCACGTAAATTGAGAACTCTTCTTCGTAACATATTGACCGTACAATTGGCCACAAGCCGCATCTATATCTATACCGAATTGACTTCTAATCGTTACATGAATGCCTGCCGATTGAAGTTCTTTATAAAACATTTGAACTTTTTTTTCATCCGTTTCACCATAGTGCTCAGGAGCATCAACGGTTGGATTATATCGTATAAGGTTTACATGATACAAGTGTCCCCATTGACCTCGATTTTGAAGTAATTTAGCTACAGCCTTCGCATGATCAATAGAATCATTTACCCCACGTAACATTATATACGCTATATACACTTTTCTACCTGTTACTTGAATATGCTCATCTAGCGTTGCCATTACTTCATCAAGAGAAAACTTATCGTTTATAGGCATCAATTCACTCCTTTGCTCATTAAACGGCGAATGTAAAGAGAAAGTGAGGTTGACTTGTGGGAAATCGCTCGTCATTTTTTTAATATTAGGTATAATACCGACTGTAGAGACTGTTAATCTTCGTGGACTTAAGCCAAACAAGCTAGAGTCAGTTAGTGTTTTTAATGCATTAAATACCTGTTTATTTGCGAGTGCTTCGCCCATCCCCATAAAAGCAATACTATCAAGTGAGTGACCATTTAAGTGAAAAAATAAAAGTTGGTCTGTTATCTCATCAGCCGTAAGGTTTCGTTTTAGCCCAATTGCCCCAGTTGCACAAAACTGACAGCCCAGTCCACATCCGCATTGAGAGGAAATACAAAATGATTCCCACCCAGCTCGATATTTCAACCCTATTGCCTCCACCTTATCATTACCTGAGATTTCAAAAAGGACTTTTCTAACTTGTTCTGATGATTGTTCAAAAACTGGCTTGATATTGAGAATATTTGTCCCAAACACCTTTATTAATTCTTCACGAACTGTTTTTGGTAATATAGTCATTTGTTCAAATTCACTAATATGTTGCTTAAAAATAGCATCAGTCATTTGCTTGTATCTATAATTTGGTTGTCCTAGTTCTTTTAAAAATTGCTTTATACTTTCATATTTGGTCTTCGTATTTATATGTTTCATTATATGATCCCCCGATTATCAGACTGTCAAATATCCGTATTTTTCTAAATATTAATTGAGTGATTCGTATTAAAACAAAGCGATTAACTCTAAAAAATTACTCTACATTTTCTTCCTTTAAAAAAAGAAAAGGCACCGAATCAAATCGGCGCCTAAAAATTGTATAGCACTCTTATTAAAAAACTCGAGACTATACTGTGTATTTTGGTATTGGAACACAAAAATACGCCTAGCAGAGCCGGCGCCTAGTCATTACGTAGTTTATTTAATCAAATTCACAAATCTGTATTAAACATTTTTTGCTAAAGTAAGGAAGCAAAAAGCCTCTGGCCACCGTTGCTATATGAAGTTTGCTTAAAAAAGGACAGACTAGTCCCGTTACAAGCAACCCTTCCAAATAGCAAATGTGCTTTCACTTCTTTTGATAACACTACATTAGTTATAGTTTCCATTACTTTTTGCCTCCTTTCATACTCAATAATAATTTTTATTACTATACTATATATTTATATAATAAAGTAACAAGGATTACATTTCATTAAGAGGTTGTCTCTGGTCTAAACGAGACAACCTCTTATTTCTTCATTGCTTAAAAGATATTCTCTTTATACTGTTAAGCTACCATCAACCGTTACAACCGAACCGGCCATGAAACTTGATTTATCAGAAGCTAAGAACAATACTGCTTCTGCAACCTCTTCAGGTTCACCATGACGCCCCATTCTAACACGCGACATTTCTTCTGGTACGTATCCTGTTTCTTCCATGGTTTCCCCGACACTTTTAAATAGTGGTGTAACGATCCCTCCTGGACAAACGGCATTGATTCGAATACCTTTATTAGCGTATTCAATGGCAGCCCCTTTAGTCATACCTATTACGGCATGTTTACTTGCAGAATAAACAGCAATGCTATGCTCTGGACGAATGCCTGCTGATGAAGCCGTATTGATAATAGATCCTTTACCTTGCTTCTCCATCACTTGGATTACGTATTTCATTCCAAGGAAAATACCCTTTACATTTATGTCCATAATTCGTTCGTATTCTTTTGTTTCCACAGTCGTAAATGGTGCAAACTTTTGAATAATACCCGCATTATTAAAAAAGACATCAATACGATCATAATAATCAATAGATTGGTTTATATAGTTTTGAACATCTTCCTCTTTCGAGACATCTGCTTTTATAAAAATACCTTCTCCACCTTTATTTTGAACAAGTCTAAGAGTTTCTTGACCTGTAACTTCATTGAAATCAACTAGAACCACTTTATACCCGTTTTCAGCGAATTTTATACTTGTAGCTCTACCAATCCCACTACCTGCTCCTGTTACGACAGCAACTTGATTTTCATTAGACATATTTATTTCCTCTTTTCCATGTTATTTTTCATTGTGAGCCTGATTTATTATAATTTGATTTTTAAGTAGTTGGTGGCCCCCTACCTAGGCCTTGCGTCTTCATCATTGTTTTATACCTATTCTTTCTCTTTTTGCGATTTAGCTTCAACATAGTCATCATAGTTGCCGTTATATACAATGGCTCCTGTTGGAGATAGTTCCAAAATTTTATCAGCTAGCTTATTCAAAAAATAACGGTCATGAGAAATAAAGAACAATGTACCCTCATAATTCATAAGTGCAGATTCCAACACACCTTTACTAAATAAATCTAAATGATTTGTCGGCTCGTCTATAATAAGAACATTAGCGTTTTGTAACATAAGCTTGGTTAACGCAACACGTGCTTTTTCACCACCACTAAGAGTAGATATTTTCTTAAATACATCTTCACCGGAAAACAAGAAATTCCCAAGTACAGTACGAATTCTAGCCTCTTTGAAATGAGGAAATGTATTCCACACCTCATCCAATATCGTATTATTGGGATGTAAAGTTGATTGCTCTTGATCGTAATAAGCAATAGTAACTCCATTTCCCCAAGTTATTACGCCACTTTTTGGTTTATAATCATCGAGTAACGTCTTAAGTAATGTTGACTTTCCAACACCATTTGGACCAATTAATGCTACTCTTTCACCTCGTCGTAGCTGGAAACTAATATTCTTTAATAGAGGTTTTTGTTCAGTACCTACTCCGACACAGATATCAATATCTCGAACTTGTAACACCTCTTTATGAGACGTTTTTTCTATTGAAAACGACATCTGTGCACTTTTTAAGTCTTTGAGAGGTGTATCTATACGTTCAATTCTCTCAAGCTGCTTTCGTTTGTTTTTTGCACTTTTAGACGACGTTGCCATGGTGATGTTCCGTTGAATGTAATCTTCCATCTTCGCAATTTGTTCTTGCTGCCTTGAATATTTCTTAGCTAGAATTTCACGGTTTTTCTCTTTGTTCTCAACATATTTCGAATAGTTACCTACATATCGTCGTGCTTCTGTTCGCTCAATTTCATAAATAATGGTTACTAGCGAATCCAAAAAGTAACGATCATGTGAAACAACAAGGATAGTACCAGGATATGAGCGTAAATAACCTTCTAACCAAGCTAAAGTAGTGAGATCCAAATGATTTGTTGGCTCATCAAGGATAAGCAATTCTGGCTGTTCCAATAGTACTTTAGCTAAAGCAAGTCTCGTTTTCTGACCTCCACTTAACGTATGAATGAGTGTATCTTTAGGAAACTCTCCAAAGCCCATTCCATGCAGAACACCACGAATTTTTGCTTCTATTTCATAACCACCGTGCTCCATAAACCATTCTGATTTTGCTGCATAACGATTCATCAATTTTTCATATTTTATGGGATTAGCTATTAATGCAGGTTCACCCATTGTTCTTTCTAACTCGCGAAGTTCTTTTTCAACCTCAAGAAGAGTAGAGAAGACATTCAACATTTCATTCCAAATCGTATTCTCCATTTCTAGTCCACTATTTTGGCGGAAATAGCCAATCTTTGTTTCTTTTGCAGTATAAATTTCCCCATTATCGTAAGGGATATCCCCAGCAATAATCTGTAATAAGGTTGATTTTCCAGCGCCATTCACTCCTATAAGACCAATCCGGTCGCCTGCCTCAATTTTCATTGATATATCTGAAAGTATTGGATCACCTAAATAACTTTTACTAATATTGTTTAATTGAAGTAACATTTTTTTCACTCTTTCTTTATAAATATTGAGCAGCCTGTTTTATGCATTTCATCAAACAGGAAGCCACAAAAACATATTCATTTCAATTTTTCTCCTTTTGAACGCAAAAAAAGGCGCCGAATAAACCGGCGCCTAAGAATTGCGTAAACCTTTAACAAGTACAAAATTGATTATAAATATCCTACAAATTTTGCTTAAAAACACAAAAAGACGCCGGAACCGGCGCCTAATAAATGCATTTATTTAATCAAAACTCAAAGAGTCAGTCATTTAAAGAAATTTTTAAAAATCCTAAAATAAGAATGCAAAAAGCTTCCGGTAGCTGTTTTCTATATGAAGTTTGCTTAAAAAAGGGCAGACTAATCCCGTTGTAAGCAAATCCCCTAACAATCTATACGACTTTACTTCTTTTTCCATGTTCATAAAAACAGTTTCCATCACTTTTTGCCTCCTTTCTCAATTAATAATCTTAACCATTATAATACACATTGATAAAAAAACAACCCTTTTAATTGTTCAACTATCCTGCACCTTTAGTTGAATTAGTTAAACAAAATGGGCATCAATCCTTCTTGGATCAATACCCCTTCCTAAGCTTACCCTTACTTTATAAAAAAGGTATGATGTCTTTTTATTTATCGCTTAGCTGGAATAAACCCAGCAGCTTCTGCTTCTTCTTTAGTACAGAACATCTCCTCTGCTACTGTATTCTCATAGTCACGTTGCCCCTGCATATGATATATTTTGTTGCCTTTGGAGTTAATATTTCCTTTGATTTCGCAACTGCCCTTGTTGTTATTGGTATTCGATTTATCCTCATCTATGTTAGACTGATTTACTTCTTTTATTGCAGCATAGTATATATCTTTATCGTATCCACGATTTGTTACATAATCTTCAACTGACCAAATACCAATAGCAGATTTCTGAGCAGTTTTTTGAATAGATTTAAACCAATCTACATGCTTCGTATTTGGATTATAAATATATGCCACGCGAGCTAATCCATTTTTCAATAGTTGCTCTTGAACACTAATACCATCTTTAGTATAAACATATGCTAGTAACCTTTTATATTTATCACGATATGAAACGTCAAATTCTAAATAAACCGTATCATGACCAGCTAGTAGCTGCTTTGCAAATTCTTTAGCTTCTGGCCCATAAGGTTGTTCTCCTAGTGTCTCATGATTAGTTTCCGGGGTATCTACAAGTAAAAAACGAACCTTTTCAGAACTACCATTATATTTAATTCGAATCGTGTCGCCATCAATTACCTCTTGTAATTCGAATTCCTCAAATTCACTTACATCATACTTGTCCGCTGTTTCGATTGTTGATGTTACAATTCCTTGGATATCTTGTGTTTCAATATTATCTGTGCCAGTTTCTTCTGTGCATGCAGTTAATAACAATGTCAAAAATATTAATGCAAAATAAAACTTTTTCAAACGTATATCCTACCTTTTTACATGTTTTTTTCGAAAACGTAAAAATCCCCAGTTCTTTTATCAACTGAAGATTTTTAGGCTTATTTAAATATTAAATACAACACAAATGCTAAAATAATTGTTCCGCTCGTAATTAGTGTTTTAATATCTTTGTCACTCAATGTTAGTACCTCTTTTCTAACTTCTTCATTGCTTAATTTCTATTATCAATAAATATGCTAAATAGCACAATGAATTTGATTTATTCGCTAAATCACACTCAAAAAAATCTTCAGTTGCTAGAACCGAAGATCTTAATGATTTTAAAATTTAAGATCAATTACGCCTCAGCGTAATTGTGTCCAGATTTTTTTCAAGTTCTGGGCCACAGGACGTGGGTCAGTCAGCCGTTGTCACACGATGCGGCGTTCTTAGCCTGAGTTCCCCTATTCATCCCCCACTTATAGAAGTAGGGGATGAATTAAGTTAAATCTCTTTGTTCGATTTTGGCTTCGGTCCTAGCTCTTGTGGAGGAATTGCTGCAAATGTTTCGCCCTCTTCCTCTAAATCACGCATACGGTGCGCTAATCGTGAAGCCGCACATGCTGCAATACTACCTACTAAGTCATCTAAGAACGTATTAACGGATTCGCCCGCTTTTGTATCAAGCTTTTCAATAATGCCGATTTTTTGTTTATCTAAATGACCAAATGTTGTTACCGCAATACTTCCGTAAGTAAATACCGAACCTAACGCTAACGTTTCATCTACCCCAAATAAGCCTTCATCAGACTCAATAATTTTTTGTAATGTTGGGGATAATAACTTTTTCTCAGCTAACTCATCTAATTCAATTCCGACTAAAACAGCATGCTGAACTTCGCGCTTATTTAATACACGCTCAACAGATTGAACACAGTGCTCGATTGTTAGTCCTTCATTATAAGGCGATTGCATTGTATAAACGATATCTGCAATATCTTCAATTGACACATGACGGCGTAATAATGCATCATGTGTTGCTTTTGTCACTTCATCCGAATGAACACGTACTCTTTTATTATGCATAAATACTTCCTCACTTCAAAATAATTTTAGCGTACTCTTACCTAACTCTCTCTATATTACAACTTTATTTTTCTTTATGATACAATTTTGAAGACAAACGTAAGACAGGAGTGACTGCTTTGGATAAGGGCACGGTAGAAAATATTGCTTTTTTTAGTAATGCATTAAATGAGGAATTAGAATTATTAATCTATATTCCAGCCAACTATTCTCCACTATATGAATATAACATTTTAATCGCATCGGATGGTAAAGATTACTTCCAGCTAGGTGGAATCCCGCGCCTTGCCGATCAATTGATTGACGACTTTATTGTCGAAAATATGATCATCGTTGGTGTACCTTACAAAGACTATCAAGACCGTAAACGTAAGTACATCCCAACTGGTGATCAATTCGAAGCGTATATGCGCTTTTTAGCTCATGAATTAGTCCCTTATTTAGATGCAGAGTTTTCTACATCTCATATGGGCGGTAGCCGCGCACTTATTGGTGACTCTATGGCAGCAACTATTTCACTTATGACGGCGATTCATTACCCTAATATTTTCGGAAAAGCAATTTTACAATCACCTTTTGTAGACGAACATGTCCTTAATGCCGTTCGAAATGCAAAAAACTTAGACATTCTTTCGGTTTACCATATTATTGGCCTACTTGAAAAAGAGGTTATTTTTAAGGACAAGTCGGTTAAAGACTTTTTAACACCAAATCGAGAGCTACACCAATTGTTTTTAACGCTTGGTGTTGATACGTTTTACGAAGAATTCGACGGTAACCATACTTGGACATATTGGAAGCCCGATTTAAAACGTGCACTAACCCAAATTTTCGGATAATAGCAGAGTAGGAAATGTTTATTAACATAATTTTCTGTTATAATCAGATAAAGTCTGATAAATTTTTAGGGGGTAATGAATTTGAAATACGGTATTGTTGCTTTTCCATCAAAAAAAATACAAGATTTAGCAAACACTTATCGAAAACGCTATGACCCACACTACGCATTAATTACGCCACATATTACATTAAAGGATGCATTCGATGCAGATGAATCTCAAATTGGTGAAATTTCCAAAAGCTTAGAAGAAATTTCAGCCCGATTTGCACCATTACAAATTCATGCTTCCCGAATTAGCTCTTTTTATCCTACGACGAATGCGATTTTTTTCCGCGTAGATCCTACACCACAATTAGAAAGCGTGCATACGTCATTAAAAGAAAATATTAACCTAGGTGCACCTAAGCATGTATTTGTACCACATATTACAATTGCTCAAAAATTGAATGCTTCAGAGCACGATGACATTTTCGGTCAATTGCGTATGGTTGGCGTAGATGAAACAGACGTAATCGACCGCATTCATTTACTGTACCAACTTGAAGATGGCTCTTGGACAACCTACGAAACATACAAATTGACTGGAGCTGAATAACACGTGTTTGATGTAAAATTAGTAACAACTGACGAAGACCGCGAACGTGCCTTTACGTTACGTAAAGAGGTATTTGTAAAAGAACAAGGCGTACCAATTACATTAGAACTGGATGAACACGACTCGACAGCTATTCATTTCATCGTTAATGATGGTAATGATACTATTGCGACGGCACGTTTACGTGAAATCGAACCAAAAATCGGCAAAGTAGAACGTGTTTGTGTACTAAGCTCTTACCGCGGTAAGCGTCTTGGCATTTTAATTATGGAAACAGTAGAGCAATATGCTTCGAGCATTGAATTTCAAAAACTAAAACTTAATGCGCAGAGCTATGCCGTGCCATTTTATGAAAAGCTAGGCTATGTTGTTACATCGCCAGAATTCATGGACGCTGACATTCCACATCGCGCAATGGAAAAAGAAATGTAACCTACAAGAAACCCCCGCCAAACATGTACTTGACGGGGGTTTTAGTATGCATATAAATTACTTCATCATTTTCTCAATTTTTGTAAAGTCTAATGATTTACCTTCTTGTAAGATGGATTTTACGATTTTGTCCTCTAGCTCTTGGGTAATTGGCTTATTCGCAAGGCGACTTACTTTTTTAACAATTTTACGCACTTGCTTTTCATCTGAAAAATTCGCATGTGACAACGCATTAGCCAGCGCCATTATTTCATCAAAATTTACGCCGGTTTTACGCTCCACCTGTTTTGAAAAGCGTTCCATCATTTCTTGCCTCCTTTAATAAAATACACTTCCTACAATAATTAACAATATAAAGAGCACAACAATTAATACGAATGTTCCGCTATTGTTACATTTATCATATGCAGGAGACTCGTAATTACAGCCTTGTTGCCAGCCGCCATATCCAGACATTCAAAATACCCCCTTTCTAATTCTTAGTGTATGCACACTACGAAAAGAAAGAGGGTAAAACGTCTAGTCGACTTTGCCTTTTGACTTAAAAATTACCGCCGCGATAAAACCAAATAATATTGCAGCACTAATACCAGAACTCGTCACTTCAAACATCCCAGTCAACACACCGATCCAACCATGCTTTTCAGCTTCCGCCATCGCACCATGAGTCAGCGAGTTACCAAAAGATGTGATCGGAATCGTGGCACCAGCACCAGCAAAATCAATGAGCGCTTCATACAGACCAAACCCGTCTAAAACAGCACCCAAAACAACTAGTATTGATAAAGTATGACCAGGTGTTAATTTTCCAATATCGATTAATAATTGCCCAATAACACAAATGAGCCCTCCTACAACAAATGCCATTAAAAATGAAAAGCCCATACCATTCACCCCATCCCGACTTCAATTGCATGAGCTATACACGGAATCGTTTCACCTTGCTGAAACGATAATGGAGAAAGTAGTGCACCTGTCGCAACAAGCAATACTTTTTGATAGCGCCCTGTTTTAAACTGTTCTATCATATAGCTGCTATATACAGCAGCTGAACAGCCAGCACCACTAGCCCCTGCCAAAAATGCAGAATCTTCTCCATAAAATTCTGCACCTGCATCACGAAATCTTGCTAAATCTTCTTTTTTCACTCCACTTTGGGCAAACATGGCTATTAATATTTTTAAGCCGATTTTCCCTAAATCGCCCGTCATTATGACATCATAGTCTTGAATCGTTTGCCCTCGCTTTTGCAAATGCGCTTGAATGGTATCAAACGCTGCAGGGGCCATTGCTCCCCCCATATGAAATGGGTCAGTTGCTCCATAATCAATCACTTTTCCAACTGTTGCTGCTTCAAGAACGGGCATTTTTTTTTGGTGCTTCCCTACTAATACAAAACCTGCTGCCGTCACGGTCCACTGTGCTGTTGCAGGCTTCTGCCCCCCATAATCAACCGGGTAACGAAACTGCCGTTCAACTGAGTTATGCTGACTGGATGCCCCTGCAATCGCAAAGTCACTTGCACCAAGTTCAGTTAATAATCCCGCAATGATAATAGAGGAAACGGACGTAGCACAAGCTGAAAACATTCCGATAAACGAGATGGCCAATTCACGCGCAGCAAAATTGGTCGGCGTCATTTGATTTATTAAATCGCCCCCTAATAAATAATCGATATCTAAATTATTTAAGTTCGATTTTTTTAAAATGAGCTGACAAGCCTCTGATATTAGCCTCGCGCCACCTTTTTCATTCGTTTTTTTATCGACACGTTCATCAGTTAACACCTTATCAAAATAAGTATTAAATACACTTCGCTTTTCTAACGGACCAACAACAGCGGCTGAGGCAAGTAAGGCTGGCTTAGATTGAAAAACAATTACCATGAAGCAACACCTACCGATACAAGAATCAGTTTAATCAGCCCAACAAAAAATGCTGAAACGACTCCAAATAAAATAACCGCACCCGCCAACTTAAACATATTGCCACCAACACCAAGTACAAACCCTTCGGATCTATATTCAATCGCCGCTGAAATAACAGCATTTCCAAAGCCTGTTACCGGCACTGCACTCCCCGCCCCAGCAAATTGCCCAAGTTTTCGGTAGTAACCAAAACCGGTTAAGAGCATAGCTATAAAAATCATTGTCGCAACAGTTGGATTTCCTACTGTTTTTTCTGTGAAGTCAAAAAAAATCATATAAAAATATGATATGGCCTGTCCTATTGAACAAATAATCCCACCAACGCCAAATGCCTTTAAGACATTAACAAAAAGAGGAGTTTGTGGCGTTAGCTGCTCTTTGAGTGTATTGTATTGTTGCTCATTCACGTTACGTTTCCTCCTTAGATAGCTTTTTCAAATGTTGCAGCTTTTGCTGAACCTTTTGCTGACTTTTTTCCTCTAATAATTTCGATGTTTCCCAGTACAATTTGAAATCTGTTGATACAAGCACTGTTTGTTGTTCAAATTGCTGCTCAATTTTTTGCTGCCACTTCTTTTCAATTTTTTGCTTATTCCATTTACTAAATGGCTTTAACTGCATTGCAACAAATAGTTCATTTTCAACCAATAAAATATTGACTCGCTCAATGTTATCCTCTTGCTTGAACAGTTGCGCGACCTCATTTTGTAGCTGCGTATCATTTGTATTTGTATACGTTTCTACTTGATCACGCTCATTGCAGCCTGCTAAAAGCAGTAGTAAGAGCGCACTTAGCCAAGTTTTTTTCATAACAGCCCACCTTGCATCAAAAGTTGCTCCAATTCTAGCCATTTCAATTGGATTTTATTCAGTTAGTTTAGGAACTTTATTTATGTGTTACATTCGCCCGACTCATCAATCTAGGTATTCATATTGTAGTATTAGCTTAGATTTCAGAGGAGGTGAATTTATGGGATGTGGTAGACAAGAAAGCCATTCTTCAAGCCGACCAATAGCATCATCAAAAGGCTGTGTTTGTGAAGTTGTACGTGCAATTTTAGAAATCCAAAATGCGGCTGTGCAAGACGAATGTTCATCATGTACGACAAACTGTTTCCTAGAGCCACTTGGAGGCATCGTTAGTCCATCAAGAAATTCTGTTGATACACGTGTCTTCACACTACTTAACAAGGATGGTTCACCATTCTTTGCGACATTTAGCTCTTCACACGATGACTCAGCATGTGTATCAATTTATTTCCGTGTTGAAGACATTTTTGATGGGTGCTGCGCTACATTACGTGTATTAATTCCTAAAAATGACAATGATTGTACAGTAGATTTATTGAATAATGAGGGTACAGCTATATCGTTCCGCGAAGTATGTAGCGTAACTCAATTTGAGGCATCAGACAGCTGTGTAACGGTTGACCTTGATTGCTTCTGTGCGGTGCAATGTATTGATGATGTAGACCTTGGAATTTGTAATTAAAACTGCCGAACCCATGCTATTGCTTATTAGCATGGGATACATAAGAAAAACGCAATATAATGTAAAGTGATGTCTTTACTTAAGTAGATCTCTATAAGAAAATTATATTTTATCATCTAAAAAAAGGAGCCATGCTAGCTGGCTCCCCTTACACTGTGTGCTGTATCGTGGCGATATTATTCGCATTGATCCAGCGCTCTTTATTTAAACAATTAAGTAGTACTTCTTCTCCTTGTAACTTTTGAATCGATGCATAAATACGCTCGCCGTCATTCATTATAAATAGTAACATGCGTGGTTCCCTCATTGGTTTAGAGAAAAAATTTAATTGTTTTTCTAGTAAAGCATTTTTTGTTTCTAAGACCTGAGTTGGCACAAAAATCGATGTACTTTCCTCTTGCTGTATAGTTTCTATAGTAGTTTCTATATTTACTATAAAGCTCGGACTCGTAATATATAGTAGCGGTTGCCCTTCCACGTTACACATCCTTTTTCATACAATATGCATACATTTGAAGAGATGCTACATAATTTGGCTGATAAATGTCGACGCTAAACCTAAGTAAATAACAATACTCGTTACGTCATTTAATGTTGTAATAAATGGTCCCGATGCAACAGCCGGATCGACGCCTAGCTTGTGCATTAAAATTGGAATAAACGAACCCGCTAATGTTGCCACTATAATCGAACAACAAATCGCCGCTCCTACTAAAAGCCCAATCATAAATGTCCCTTTCCAAACAAAAATAATTCCTACAACAAGAGCACCGCTGACAAGTCCCATAATTAAACCCGTACTCAATTCACGCAGTACAAGTCTGAATTTGTCTTTCCCACCAATATCGCCTGTCGCAATACCACGAATCGCTACGGCGAGCGCCTGTGTCCCACTGTTTCCTGATGTCCCTGAAATCAGTGGAATAAACGTCGCAAGTAGGGCTACTTTATCTAATGTCGCCTCAAAAATCCCCATCAACCCAGATGTAATCATCCCTAAAAATAATAGAATAATAAGCCATGGAAGACGTTTTCTTGCCGCTTTAAACGGCCCTGCGTCATTGTCGTCCATATCAGAAATCCCGGCTAATTTTGAGTAGTCATCTTCCGCTTCTTCATCAATAACGTCAATAATATCATCAACTGTAATAATCCCTAGTAATTCACGTTCATCATTAATAACCGGAATCGCTAAAAAGTCGTAATCTTTCATTAAATTTGCAACATTTTCTTGATCATCCGTTACTTTTACTGAAACGATGCGATCACTCATAATATCATGAATAAGCAGATCACCTTCAGCAACAATCAGTTCACGAAGTGATAACACTCCAAGCAACTGATGTTCATCATTGACAACGAAAATATAGTAAATCGTTTCGGCTGTTTGCGCTTCTTGCCGCAATACGCGCATCGCTTCACGTACGGTTGCACGTTCTAGCACCGATACGTATTCCTTCGTCATAATGGCCCCGGCAGTATATTCTTCATACGCTAGAAGCTCATTAATTTCTTCGACAGTTTCGTCGTCCATCATTTCTAAATAATTTTCACGTTGTTCCGTATCTAACTCATTTAAAATGTCTACTGCATCATCGGCATACATAAAACTAAGCATAGCCGCACCATACGATGTATCCATTTCATTTAAATAATTTTCATATTCATCATCATCGAGTTCAATGGATTGGAAAATCATCGCCATTTCTTTAGGAGACAAGAATCGATAGATCACCTGTCGTATGTCAGGGCCCACCTCTTCATAAAACTGTGCCTGATCATATGGGTGTAACTCTAAAAAATGCTCACGGAATGCTTCTATTTTTTCTTCTTCCAGTAGCATTCGCAAAAATGATTCATCGTAATGAACCTCATTATCTTTTTCCTCTATCATGCTTGTCCCCTCCTTCCATTTACTAATGACGCACTATTTTAGTACAAAAATTAAAGTATAGTCAAGCACTTACGTACTTTAATTTCATTTTAATGGATTCCTATGAAGTTTGCTTGCTTTGGTTGTAAATTTTTTTAGCAATTAAATAGAATTATGCAAATTCTATCGCTAAATAGTTAAATCCATTCATTTTGTCCTATAAAAAAAGATGCCACTTTCACTTTGGCATCTTCTAGTTTAATATCTCGATAAAATCTTTTGGTAGTTCACAGTTATATTGTATGAACTGTTTCGATAAAGGGTGCATAAATGAGACGTAGCAACAATGAAGTGCTTGGCGGTTCAATTGTGTGTGGCTCCCCCCGTATAGTTCGTCTCCTACTAAGGGGTGTCCGATTGAACTCATATGAACTCGGATTTGATGCGTGCGTCCTGTATGGAGTTTTAAGCGAATATGCGTAGTTTTCGCCTTTCGCTCTAGTACCATCACATCTGTATGCGCATATTGTCCGTCTTCACGTACTTCGCGCTCAATAATGCTCGTATCTTTACGACCAATTGGTGCAATGATTGATTGTTTATCTTCAGCTACTATACCTTCTACAACTGCCTCGTATTCGCGATGCACAAGGCCTTTCTTTTGCTGTTCACTCATTAAATGGTGAATATGGCGATGCTTGGCGATTACCATGAGGCCAGATGTATCACGATCTAAGCGCGTTACAATATGCACTGTTGAAGCCAGCTGTTGTTGTTGAAAATAACCACAGACAATATTGGCTACGCTACCGTCTGGATGCTCTCGTGAAGGTATCGAACTCATAAAAGCAGGTTTATTGATAACTAGCAGCGCATCATCTTCATAAATAATATCAAGCTCACCCTGTTGTGGGACTAAGCCATCACTCACTTGTTCAAGCGGGAAAATAATCGTTACTTCATCATCAACTGCAAGTGGGTGTCGCACATTTTGTTCCTCACCATTGACATAAAGTGCGCCACCGTCAAATTTTATTGCGGTTAGCGCACGTTTTGAAATTCCCCAGTTGCCGATTGCTTCACGCAACAACTGACCTGGGATTTGATTTTTAAATTGTAATTGAAATCGTTTTTCCATAATCCTCTTTCTACTCATTTGAAATAAATGAATCATGTACACGCTCCCAAAATGGGAATGGTCGGAAGCGTGCAAAACGTACTTTTTCATTTGCAACGTTAAATGTAATTGACTTTACATCTGTTTCCGTCATGCTAACATGGTCGACCGTCATATTAAACTGCTGTTCATTGACTGGCTTTAATACGCAGTTGTGATGTGCAGGTAATACAAGTGACGCACCTACTGTACGGAAAACACGATTGTTGATTGAGGCCATTTCAGTAATTTGAAATGCTTGTAATGTCGGATGAATAATCGCCCCGCCTAATGCTTTGTTATAGGCGGTACTTCCTGATGGCGTTGAGACGCATAATCCGTCACCTCGGAAACGTTCAAAATGCTCGCCGTTTAGTTCAACATCCATTACAAGCGTAACATCTGGTGATTTAATCGTCGCCTCGTTTAGTGCTAAAAATGTGCTCGACTCTGATTGATGTCGATGTACTTGTACCTCTAATAGCGGGTACTCTACCACATTAAATTCTTTTTTTGCAATCGATAATACAAGCTTTTCAAGTTCGGATGGCTTCCAATCGGCATAAAATCCTAAATGCCCTGTATGAATACCAACAAATGCCGTCTTATCGAGTCGATTGGCATAACGGTGAAACGCATGTAAAAGCGTTCCATCGCCGCCTATAGATAAAACAATTTCCGGCTCTTCCTCATTTAGTTGCAAACCAAAATCGATTAAATATGCTTTTGCGAGCTCCATCAATTCGTTTGATTGGCTGTCTCTGCGTGATTGAATAGCAAATTTCATGAACTTTCACGCTCCTCTTTGTCGTTTGACTTATGGATAGCTGGATTCGTTGCTTCTTTTATTTCGCTAAAGTATGCCTGTGCCTCTTGAATCTCACTGCGAATGGATGACATTTCCTCATCTAAACGGAACGCTGCCTCTGCTGCACTTTGCAAGCGGTTTTTAATTTCTTCTGGGAAAACACCCTTATATTTATAGTTCAACGAATGTTCAATCGATGCCCAGAAATTCATTGATAATGTGCGAATTTGAATTTCAGCAACTACTAAAATGCACCCTTGAATCGTTTCAACTGGATATTCAACAATCATATGGTGTGAGCGATATCCACTCGGTTTACTATGAGTGATATAATCTTTTTCCTCAATTATTTTCATATCGTTACGTTGGCGAATAAGCTCGGACACGGTTGCAATATCATCAACAAATTGACACATAATGCGTAAGCCCGCGATGTCTTGTAGTTCATTACCTAAATTCGCAGTGGGTTCAAATGGGATGCCTTTCGCAAGCGATTTATCATAAATACTAGCAAGTGGCTTCACACGACCTGTCACGAATTCGATTGGCGAGTTTGCACTCATTATGCCAAATTGTGAACGCATCCCTTTTAACTTAATTTTCAACTCGTCCACCGCTTGTTTATATGGACTTAAAAATATTTCCCATTGCCCCATTTACAAAACCTCCCAACTGAAAATAGTAGCTCTCGTTCCCTACTATTTCACAACACAACACTGCATTCATTATACTTAATTTTGCGCAAAAAAATCAGCAAAAGCCTCTTCAACTGCTTGTACAAATGTTTCTCCGTAATTGCCATTGCCCTCAATATTATAAAGCAGTGATTTTAGTTCATTTGAAAAGTCATTTAACTCAAATGCACCGTCATCTACTGTTAAAAAAGCTTTTTGTTCCGATAAAATCATATGCACTAATTGCGGCCAAATTGATTGATCAAAGCGCAAATAACTATATGAATCATTTTCGTCGATTAAATAAAGAAATGCCCCATTATCTGAATCTGCCAATACTTGCCCGGTTGGCTGAAATTGGCTAAGTTGTTTTTTTTCATTTAAAATAAAATAGATTTCATTATGTACTACGTCAAATTGATTAATTAAATATACATTTCGCAAGTGATTAGAACTCCTTTATGAAAAACTGTTACTTTCTATTTTATCATATGACAATCAATTGGTGCAGAGTGGTTTTGAGTAAAAGGTGTTATGTATCTTTGATTAAAATCTAACGAATTCAGTGTTACTTATTTTTGCGGGCTCCGGCATGACAGCATTATGGCCACGTGGTACGTGTCCATACTACTGTCTTTAATGCCGCATGCAAGGCCCGCCAAACTAAAATGTTGCGTCTTAATTTAGTTAAAAGAGTCCAATGCTGCCGCTTGCACATTCGCGAGGCGGCAGGGATGAATAAAATATGTCGCTGTTTACAATATTATATCTTTGATTAAAGTTTAGCTCTGTAAAGAAAAATTAGCTATTTGAAGTGTCTCAAAAATAAAATCATCTTTAGGCAAAAGTAGACTTTATTTTCAATTACAATGTTCCATTCTTACACTCCATTTAAAAGCTTTGTAATAAAAACTAACTTAGTTTTATAGTAGAGTGACGCGAAGTGAAGGGGCGGACTCCTTGGGGATTAAGCGTGCGCGGAAAATCCACTATATGCTTGCCGCCGTAGTGGCAAGCATATAGTTAGTTGTAGCCACGCCCCCAGGAAAGCATGCCCCGTAGCGTAGCAGAACGAAATATATTATTTGCATGCACTTTATTCGAAATATTGTATAAAAAATTACTCATTGCAAGTAAAATTTTACGAATAGTATATGAACCGTATCAAAATATGAAACTAAAGGAGTCAACTTATGTCTCAACATATCGAAATTGAATTTAAAAACATGTTAACAAAGGCGCAGTACGAGAAAATGCTTGCAGATTTTAACGTACTACCAGAGCAAATTATTCGTCAGGTAAACCATTATATCGATACACCAACGCAGCATTTAAAAAAAATTAAAAGTGCGTTACGTATTCGTGAGTTTGGCAAACACATCGAATGCACATTAAAAGAAAAAGCTTCCGAGCATCAGCATTTAGAAACGACCGATATGCTTACACGTGAACAAGCCGATCGAATGCTTGCAGGTAACGGCATCGAAGCACCAGATGTAATGGGCAGACTTGTACTTTTTGACATTCCATTGAACGACTTACAACACTACGGAACTTTGACAACAGACCGTGTAGAGCTTCCATACGAAGGAGGTTTACTCGTTTTTGACCATTCTTTTTATTTGCACTGTGATGATTATGAGGTAGAATATGAAACAAATGATGAAACTTATGGAAAAACTGTGTTTCTTCAATTTTTACAACAATACAATATCGAGCCGCAAACCGCACCGAAAAAAATCGTGCGCTTTATGACGGCATTAAATAATCAGAAAAGCTAGGTGCCTTCATGGATATTTCATCAATGAAAACATTATTAGAGTTACAGGCGTTGCAAAATTTAAACACAACAGATAGTTCAAATTCAAGCACTTTGTCATCATCAAACACTACATTATTCTCTGAATTACTGAGTGATTTATTAAATGGCCAAGGACTTGGCACATCAAGTTCATTAGATGAGCTTGGTGATGTAAGTTCATTGCAGCAAGTATTAAATTCTTTACAAGGCGATTCAACAACATCGGCTAGTGCAAATAATTACATTTCTTCGTTTTTATTAAATAACGGTGCAGGCGGGAGTTCATTGCAAAACCTAATCAATCAGGCAAATGAACAAACAACAGGCACTTCGATTGAACATTATGTCAAAGACTATACGGGCAAATCATCATTCGAAAACCTACTTGCTGGGGCAGAAAAATATAGCTCAGAAATTGCAAAAGCTTCGGAAACTTATAATTTACCCGAAAAGTTAATTGCCGCTGTCATGAAACAAGAATCTAACTTCAATGCCTCGGCAGTTAGCTCAGCTGGAGCATCTGGTTTAATGCAGTTAATGCCTTCAACAGCTCGTTATTTAGGGGTAACAAATAGTTCCGACCCAGAACAAAATATTATGGGTGGCGCAAAATATTTACGCCAAATGTTAGACCAATTTGACAACAATATTGAAACAGCATTAGCCGCTTATAATGCTGGCCCTGGAAACGTGAAAAAATACGATGGAATCCCACCATTTAACGAGACACAAAACTACGTAAAGAAAGTTTTGAACTACTATAACACGTAATCAAAATGCCCTTCATAATATTTTTCAGGGCACTTTATTTGTTAAAAACGGTTTACGTTGCTAGAATAATTGTATCGCCCTAATGAAATTTCATTACAAAAATGGGGGTACCATTTACAATAGGGACGAAGTAAGACACAAAGGAGTACAACAAATGAATCGAAAATATACGGTTCCTTATGAGGATATTGGCGCTGATAAGCTTTCTGAATTAATGAATGCGTTCTACTCTCGAGTGGCGAAGCACCCTTTACTAATTCCTATTTTCCCTGAAGATTTAACAGAAACGATTCGTAAACAAATTCAATTCCAAACGCAGTATCTTGGCGGTCCTGACCTCTACACAGAAGAACATGGACACCCAATGATGCGTGCGCGACATATGCATTTTAAAATAACACCTGATCGTGCGCAAGCCTGGCTAGAGTGTATGGCAGAGGCAATGGACGAGGTTGGTTTAGACGGAAAATTCCGCGAAGTATATTTTAAACGCCTTGTTATGACTGCTCACCATATGGTAAATGCCCCGAATGATGAGGAGGGATTTGAGTGAATAATGTCCAAGTTTTACAGCAACCAATAACACCTTCTACATGTAATAAGCCAATTGAACTTTACATTTTCATTGACCCATTAGATGACCGTTCTCTTGCGATGCAGTTAACACTGCGCAAGCTACAAGTCGAATATGGTCACTACTTTACATGTCGTTACGTCCTTAGTACGGAGCTATCATCACTGAACTCTATGACAAACCGTATGAAAGGCTGTGTTACCGGAGCAGAACTGGATATTACCCATCCAGCACTTCCTTCCATTGCAATTAAAGCTGCTGAGCTCCAAGGGAAACGTGCCGGGTTCCGCTATTTGAATAAAGTACAAGAAGTGACAGCGCTAAAAACACGCAATATTAATTCACATGCAACGTTAATCGAAATTGCACAGCACGTCGATTTAGACATGAATGAGTTTATGGCGGATTTCGGCTCAAAAGAAGCAGCGCGTGCCTTCCAATGTGACTTATACTTAACACGCGAAATGGAAGTAGAAGAAATCCCAAGCATTGTCTTTTTCAACGAATGCATCGAGGATGAAGGTTTAAAAGTTTGTGGTTCTTATAACTACGAGGTATACGAACACATTTTAGCTGAACTACTTGGTGAGGAGTTAATTCGCCAACAAGCACCCGCATTAGATGAATTATTCACTCGCTTTACAACATTAACAACTGCTGAAGTAGCTGAAATTTATTCTATTAATGAGCAAGCAGCAGAACGCGAACTAAAAAAACGTATGCTACAGCAAAAAGTCGAGCGCCTAATGACCGACGATATCACGTTATGGCGCGCAAAATAATCTAGCACTTATAACATCATATTTCTTACCAACCTGTTTTTGTAGGTTGGTTTTTTTATATTGAATTGTAGTTTATGAGGTATTTTAATGAAAAACGCTTTTACGTTTAAGCATGTTTGGAGGAAACTCTCTTGCTCACATAAAAACTTATGCTTTTCTCGTAAAAAAACAAAAGAGGCGCCCCTATCCTCGACAGATAGGACGCCTCTTTTTCACAAAGGGGATGGGAGAAATGTTCACGTTCAAACAAAGGGGTGTATGTTTGTTATGTGATTTATTTCACGTCTATTACTCTATCATGGAATAATTATTGTTGCAACGAAACAAGCTTTATTTCACAAATTCGTCAAATAGAAAGCGTTTCCATCAAAATATAAGCGTTTTATTAAGGTATTAAACATTCAAAACTTCGAAAACTCTTAAAACTCTTGATATAAAACGTTTCTTAAAGTAGCCCATTTTCTTCTCTATCGTGTCTATATCAAATAAACAGTATTAAAACTTGCAAAACTTGAATTTAAAAAATAAAAAACGCACCTAAAACAGATGCGTTTTCACAAACAATTAATTATTTAATAATAACTTTTCAAGCTCAGTTAATTTTTCTTCGAATACTTGGCAAGCTAGTGCGATTGGCTCTGGAGATTCCATATCAACACCCGCCGCTTTTAATACTTCGATTGGGAAATTCGAGCAGCCTGCTTTTAAGAAGTTGTTAATATAACGTTCTACAGCTGGTTGGCCCTCTTCTAAAATTTGTTTTGATAATGCCGTTGCAGCAGATTGACCAGTCGCATATTGATATACGTAATAGTTGTAATAGAAGTGTGGGATACGTGCCCATTCAAGGCCAATTTCCTCGTCTACTGTCATGGCATCACCAAAGTATTTTTTATTTAAATCGTAGTACATTGCCGTTAATTTATCTGCTGTAATCGCTTCGCCTTTTGCATCGATTTCGTGAATCATATGCTCAAATTCAGCAAACATTGTTTGACGGAATACTGTACCACGGAAGCCATCTAACCATTGATTTAATAAATAGATTTTTTGCTTTTCATCATCTAATGTATTCATTAAGTGATCAAATAATAATTCCTCGTTACATGTTGAAGCCACTTCTGCAACGAATATAGAGTAATCCGCATATTGGTAAGGCTGATTTGCACGTGAATAATAGCTATGCATTGAGTGACCAAATTCATGTGCTAATGTGTATAAGTTGTTCACATTATCTTGCCAGTTCATTAATACATATGGGTTTGTACCAAATGTACCCGATGAGTAAGCACCGCTACGTTTTCCTTTGTTTTCTAACACATCTACCCAACGGCTATCTAGACCTTGCTGAACGGTATTTTGATACTCTTGCCCAAGTGGTGCAAAGCTTTCTACCATTGTTTTCTTCGCTTCATCATACGTTACTTCCATTTTCACTTCTTTAACAAGTGGTGTGAATAGGTCATACATGTGTAGCTCGTCAACACCTAACACTTGTTTACGTAGCGCTACGTAACGATGAAGTGCTGGTAAGTAGTCGTGAATTGTCGAAATTAATTGATCGTATACTTTTTCAGGAATAAAGTTGTTGCTTAGAGCCGCATGACGAGCTGATTCGTAATTGCGAATTTTTGCATTAGCATTTTGCGCTTTTACATTACCTGAAATTGTTGCAGCAAATGTGTTTTTGAATTGGCCATAAGTAGAATAAACTGCTTTAAATGCTGCTTCACGTACGTTACGGTTATCGCTTTCAAGCATTAGAATGTAGTTACCGTGCGTAATTTGCACCTCTTCGCCGTCTTCCCCAGTAATTGTTGGGAATTCTAAATCGGCATTGTTTAGTGCGCTGAACGTTTTGCTCGCTGTAGAAGCCACTTCAGACAATTGTGCTAATAGTTCTTCTTTGTCTGCTGATAGTACATGCGGACGACCTAGATTAATTTCCTTTAAGCTTTGTTTGTATAACTCCAGTGGCTCGTAGCTTGCTACATAGCTGTTAAGCGTTTCTTCATCTAACGCTAAAATTTCTGGTGTAATGAATGACCATGCTGCTCCTGTTTTTGCAAATACTGAACGCACGCGACCATCTAAATCTTGATACGTTGCGTTTGTTGTATCTTGGTCATGCTTTAAATGAGAATAGACATATAACTTTTGCAAACGCTCATATAATGCGTCGCTAAATTGTAATGTATTGTATAAGCTTTCCGCGCTATCAGCAACTTTCCCTTTATAGTTTGTTGCTTGTACAGATAGCTTTTCTACCTCTTTTAGTTCTGCTTCCCAGGCTGCATCTGATTCAAAAATTGATGTTAAGTCCCACGTTAATTGCTCCGGTACTTCTGAACGAGTTAAAATTTGTTTTGCCATTAATAATTACCTCCCACTATTACGAAATTCGAAATTATAAGTCTATTTAAACAATTTCGCTATCCAATTGCAACCAATTCGTCGTAAAGTACTTCAATTAAGTTTCTTTTTTCCAAATGATCATCAGCAGATTGGACATTTAATCGTTTTAACAAACTTAAATAGTACGTCACTTCTATCTTTCGCTCTATTGTCATAGCAAAACTTGCCCACTCAAAAAAATAAGGAACCGCATTTGCGTTCATCGTTTGTGGCGTAAGTTCATGACATTTCAAAAAATAAAATAACTGTACTTGCCATTCTACGTAAAATTCTTCGAAGGCATTCGTATTTCGGACAGGAATTCCAATAAAAATCGGTAAACGATTTCCCGTTAAACGTAGCTCATATATCGCACGTAAAAATTGGTCGTTCACACCTCGCTTACTCAACAAAAGTCTTGAGAGCATATAGTCATCTCGAAAATTTAGTATTAGCGAAAATAATTGGTCAAATTTTTCTAGGGAAATTTTAGATGGAATCAGAAATGGAAACTGCTGTTGCTTGAGTGGTATACGGTGAACTTGCCCTATATATTGCGTCTTTTTTAAATGCGTTATGTTACTTATATAGTAAAACAATTCCTGTTTCACATCATAGGTCATTAAATAACGCTGCCCGTTGTTTTGTAAAAGATATTGGCTCATCGTTTGATTAATTTTGATTTTTTGAATACCAAGCCCCTTTAACTTTTCAAAAGGTGTATGGACAATCCAAATAGGCGTAACATTTACTTCCAGATAGCCTTTCGTTCGCGATGTAAATAGCCCCAGTGCTAGTTGGCTGCATTGAAATTCAATCGCAAACAAGCGGTTATGATGTTCGATTAAAATGTCAGGCCTTTGCTGTATTTGTGGAAGAAATGGCTCTAAAATTGGGGATAGCTGAAGTTTTTCAAATAGTTCATATAGATGTTGCTTACCAAGTAAATGAGCCTCTGATTCACGTTCGGAAAACAAATTGTCACATTCACTATTATGAAAATGGGCAAAGTGTGGAATTCGAATTTGGCCAATTTTTAATTGCAGTGGCTCGTTACATTGTGGGCAAAAAAATTGTTGTTGCTTCTTCAGCAACTGCAATTCATCTCTTGAAAATTGTCGATGTAAAACAAATAGCTGCTTATTTTCATTGTGCGCAACTAGCATAGAATCACCCCTTTTCCCAATCGTAACGAGTATTGACCGCAGTTTCAACTTACAACAAGTAACTAATGGAAAACTGTCGATTTCATGTATAGTCAGAAACGTGTTAATATGCTCGACCAATCCCGACACATATTGGAAAAATCTCCTTCAAAGGAAACGTTCACCATTTTCGAAGGAGGGAGCTAATGATGAGAAGCCTTGGCGCTATACCTTAGATATCAAAAAGACCACCTACATAAATCGTAGGTGGCCCTGTATATTAAAAGTAACTAATAATCGTTTCAAAACAGTCTTCTGGAATGATTTTCTCCGCATATTCTTCTAAACGGTGAATTGTCATTTTAGAAACTGATAAATATTCGCTGCATAATGCGATAACATTTCGTGCATCTGCCTGCTCTAAATGTTGTAAATCAACAAATAAATAGTAATAACTTTCCCATTTGTACAATGCCGATGGAACGCCAAGTTGCACTGCGCGTTCGGCAAGTGGAACTAATTCATCAATATCTTTAAAACGGAAGCGTGCGTTTTCAAGTGACTCTACTTCCCTATTCCCTTTGCCACCAATTGAATTGAAAATCGAGTCTTCCATCTCATTTAACTGATCTGCTATATGAAGGTCGTCTTCAAACGAACCAACCATCGATGAAGTCTCAGAATCATTGTTCAATGCTGCACGTGTTACTACAACTTCCAAACCACTTTCTGATGCATTTATATGGATCCAAATTGGTCCATCTAAATCGAAGTAATCTTCGGTGTTCACTTCGCCAATGACATCCCAGAATAACTCTTCCCCTTTTGCGCGATTGTACCAAATTTCTTCGCGCGTATATCCGCGGTCCTCAATATCACTATACGTAATAAATAATTTTAGCGTATTTTCATTAATGCGTTCGATGTCCATTAGACCTCAACTCCCTTCACAGTCATTGTATAGAACGTCATGCTTTCTTACAATATTATACAACATGGCTATCTATTGCATCAGAACTTCGATACTTTTCATACACTAAAGTATCTATAAATCTATTGTATGATGGATTGCCTTAAAATGAAAAGGAAAAACATTACCCTCACTAAATAATTTGAATACTTGCAATTGTATTGCACTTACCGTTGTAAAGCAAGTGACAACTTACCTTACATTATTATACGCAATTGTTAGCAAAGCTTTTGGACTTTTTCGGACAAAAAAAGATGTTACAATCGCTAATTTGCAACCGTAACATCGTGTATTGCGTTTATTTAGTTAACCATACGTTGTGCTTCTTGTAATTGATAAGCTCTTACTTTTCGAGGTAAGAATCGACGAATTTCATCTTCGTTATAACCAACTTGTAGTCGTTTTTCATCTAAAATGATCGGACGACGTAAAAGTCCTGGATATTCTTGAATTAACTCGTATAAACGTTGTAATGGTAATGTTTCAACATCAACGTTTAATTTTTGGAAAATTTTCGAACGTGTTGAGATGATTTCATCGGTGCCATCTTCTGTCATTCGTAAAATTTCTTTAATTTCGCTAATTGTTAAAGGCTCTGAGAAGATATTTCGCTCAGTATATGGAATGTCGTGTTCCTCTAACCATGCTTTCGCTTTGCGACATGAAGTACAACTTGGTGAAGTAAATAATGTTACTAACATTGTCTCACTTCCTCTCTAATTGATTCAATTCAATTGCTATAAGTGTCTTCTTTCAAAAGAAGCAAATTGTAGAAAAATACTTAGTTTAGAATTAATTTAATTTAAAATTACGTTCTTATTATACATGAAATACGCATGTTTGAATACACCTTGTCAACAAAAAAGTGAGGCTTAACGTAAATTTTTATGACGATTTTCTCTCTAAAGATCATATATTTCATCATTTTTAGGAACAATGATTTTATACCCAAAAATAGTGAGTATCAAACGTCAGTCAAGCGGATAAAATTTCTCATTTATATGCATTAATTGAGAAAATAGTTTGACAATTCAAGCCTTTTCCTTGTGATTTCTATACGTAATCCTACTATTTCCAATTCCCTAGCTTCTTATACAAAAATTTTTATGTGAAATGATTGCCTTTTTTTCGCGCGGTGCGTTATAATCACTTTCAAGATTATAAAAAAACGTTGACGAAGAGTAGTACATTTAAATCGAATGTTTAGAGAGTCTGTGGTTGGTGAGAACAGACCATTCGTTAAATGGAATGGACTTCTGAGTTAGCTTTACGAACGGACACTAATATGTGGTTCCAGTAGTTTTGCTCGTTGCCTTCACGTTACGAAGAAGAGTGGCCAATATTGGCAAGCTGGGTGGTACCGCGGATTTAAACATCATTCGTCCCTTCTATTTTTTAATAGAGGACGCATGATGTTTTTTATTTTTATTTTTATTTAGCTAAGCTAAATAAAAAAGCCTCTGGCAGTTGTTACAGATTTTCAAAGGACATTTCGAGCACTCCCGAAAAAATCTGAACATAACTACGCCAAGGCGAAATTGAATTATATCTCATTTAGCGGAGGGACTTACCAATGACAACCATTTTTTCAGGCGTACAGCCAACAGGTACGATTACGTTAGGGAACTATATCGGCGCGATTAAACAATTCCCAGAACTACAAGAACAGGGCGATGCAATTTACTGCATCGTGGACCAACACGCGATTACCGTGCCACAAGATCGTTTAGAACTACGAAAAAGCATTCGTTCATTAGCAGCTATGTACATTGCATGTGGCATTGACCCGAATAAATCAACATTATTCATCCAATCAGAAGTACCAGCACATGCACAGGCAGGGTGGTTATTACAATGTGTTGCGACAATTGGTGAATTAGAGCGTATGACGCAATTTAAAGACAAATCAAATGGTAAAGAAACCGTTTTAGCCGCTTTATTAACATACCCTCCACTTATGGCAGCTGACATTCTTTTATACAATACTGACATTGTGCCTGTAGGTGAAGACCAAAAGCAACATATCGAATTAACACGTGACTTGGCAGAGCGTTTTAACAAGCGTTTTAATGACATTTTAACGGTTCCAGACATTCAATTACCAAAAGAAGGCGCTCGTATTAAATCATTACAAGAGCCAACGAAAAAAATGTCAAAATCAGATCCAAACACAAAAGCAACTATCCGTTTATTAGATACAACAAAAGAAATTGAAAAGAAAATTAAATCAGCAGTAACCGATTCTGAGGGCATTGTAAAATATGACGTTGAAAACAAGCCAGGTGTATCTAACCTATTAATAATTGAATCGGCATTATCAGGTGTATCGATTGCGGATCTTGAAAAGAAATATGTTGGCAAGGGCTATGGCGATTTCAAAGCAGGTGTCGCTCAAGCTGTTATCGAGCATTTAACACCAATTCAAGAGCGCTACTACGCTTTAATCGACTCTCCAGAATTAGACGACATATTAGACGAAGGAGCAGTGAAAGCAAATGCCATCGCTTCTAAAACGCTTAAGAAAATGGAGAACGCGATGGGCCTTGGACGTAAACGACGCTAAACATGCCAATGAGTGCAGCGAGTGCTAAATATAGCTCTACTCCGTTGACAATGTATGATAGTACCGCATGCCAAGAATAACCGAGCGTACGATAATTGAGATACAAAATGATATTGCTTAGCGACATTACACATAAGCCGTAACAGACTAAAAAAAGTACAAATCGAGTCAACGCACCATCCTTTGTACACAATATGAAAGGGGGTGTCCTGAAATTCATGTCAGGACACCCCCTTTGTACATCCAGTAAAACACTGGCTATTAATACGTTGTCACACAATGTGACCACTTTTCTTATTCTGACTACCGCAAAAGCACTACTTTATGCGGATAATTAATACATAAGAAAAAACTGACCAAATAGTAAACACTTTTTGGTCAGCTCCATTTTTATTCGCTATATTTTTTAAATAATAAACATGCGTTGTGACCACCAAAACCAAGTGAATTACTAAGCGCATATTCAATATCCGCTTTACGCGCTACATTTGGTACATAGTCTAAATCACAATCCGGATCAGGCTCTACTAAGTTCATTGTAGGTGGTAAAATACCTTCTTTTAATGCAAGCGCTGAAAAGATTGCTTCAATTCCACCCGCTGCACCTAATAAATGTCCTGTCATACTTTTCGTTGAGCTCATCGCTAATTTGTAAGCATGGTCACCAAATACTGTTTTGACAGCTTGAGTTTCGAATAAATCATTGTATGGTGTACTTGTGCCATGTGCATTGATGTAGCCTACTTGTTCTGGTGCTACATTTGCATCATTTAACGCCATCTGCATCGCACGTGCAGCCCCTTCACCATTTGGAGCAGGTGCTGTAATATGGTGCGCATCAGCCGTTGCCCCATAACCAACGATTTCTGCGTAAATTTTTGCACCGCGCTGTATCGCATGTTCGTATTCCTCTAAAATCAAAATCCCTGCGCCTTCACCAATAACAAAGCCATCACGATTTTTATCAAATGGACGAGAAGCACTGTTTACATCTGGGTTTAATGATAACGCTGTATTAGCGCTAAATCCTGCAACAGCCATTGTAACAATCGGCGCCTCTGCACCACCTGTAATCATCACATCTGCATCGCCGCGCTCAATAACCTTAAATGCATCACCAATTGAGTTCGTCCCCGAAGCACAAGCCGTTACCGAGCAAGAGTTAACTCCTTTTGCGCCTAAATAAATCGACACTTGACCCGAAGCCATATCAGGAATCATCATCGGTACAAAGAATGGGCTCACACGACGTACCCCACGCTCTTGGAATGTTAAAAATTGCTGTTCATGCGTCTCCATTCCGCCAATACCCGAGCCAATCCAAACGCCAACACGCGGCGCCATTTCTTCTGTAATTGTTAAGTTTGCATCCTTTGTAGCCATCATTGATGCAGCAAGCGCATAATGCGTAAAGCGATCCATTTTGCGTGCTTCTTTTTTCTCAATATAATCTTCTATATTAAAGTCCTTTACTTCTGCTGCTACGGATACTGTAAACTTACTTGTATCAACACGTGTCATTGGACCAATTCCTGATTTTCCTGCTATGACATTTTCCCAAGATGCTTCAGCGCTGTTTCCAACAGGTGTTACTGCCCCAATTCCAGTTACAACTACTCTACGTTTTTCCATTGTATGACACCCTTCTCTCTTGTTTAAATTGAATTTATTTGCCCCATCTTAGTGCAATCGCGCCCCAAGTGAGCCCGCCACCAAAGCCAACTAATACAACTAGATCATCGTCTTTAATCTTGCCTTCTTCTAAATCATCGACGATTGAAATTCCAATTGATGCCGCTGAGGTATTTCCGTACTTATGAATCGTTTTCGACATTTTTTCTTCTGGTAAGCCAAGACGTTCACGTGCAGACTCCATAATGCGAATATTCGCTTGATGTGGCACTAAATAATCGACATCATCCTTCGATAAACCTGCTTTTTCAAGTACACTAATTGCAGATTCGCCCATTTGACGTACAGCAAATTTAAACACTTCACGACCATTCATGTTGATACGTGATTCTTGATTTAATAACAAGTGTTTACCACCTGTTCCATCTGCACCAAGTTCAAATGCTAAAATACCGCGTCCTTCTGAAACTTTACCAATAACCGCCGCACTTGCACCATCCCCGAACAATACCGCAGTATTTCGATCATCCCAGTCAACAACTTTCGATAATTTTTCAACACCTACTACTAATACATAATCATAGCTATTGCTCTCGATAAATTGTTTGGCAATCGTCGTCGCATAAATAAAGCCCGAACACGCTGCTGAAATATCTAAGGCCGCGCAACCCGAAATTCCTAAACGCTCTTGAACTTGGCACGCTACGCTTGGAAAATTTTGATCTTGTGTAACTGTCGCCACAATGATCATACCAATTTGGTCTGCCTGTATATTTGCATTTTCAAGCGCTTTTTCTGCAGCTTTAACTGCCATATCTGATGTTTCTTCAGTCTCCGCGATAAATCGATTTTCAATACCTGTACGGGTACGAATCCATTCATCTGATGTATCTAATATTTTTTCTAAATCTGCATTACTCATACTTTTTGATGGAATATATTTACTAATCCCAATAAATCCTGCGTTCATTCAAACGCCCCCTTTGTAAAAAATCCCTTGTTTATCATCACTAATTATTAGTAGTTGGTGCTAATTATAGATGATAATAAACAGAAACTCAACTGTTGATTTTTTTATGGTGTAGCAGAAAATGTTATATGACCACGAAATTGCTTTTTAATTCTGCCTTTTGCAAAGTCATTAGTACTAAACTTTCAACGATATTTCTTGTATTATAACCGTAGTGTAATATATTTTGACAACTTCTTTAAATGTTGTATTCCCTCTTTTATTTTTATATTGGCTTATGGTATGATATTGAAGATGTAATTTCATAAAAACGTTTTAAATAAGTTCAATGAGGTGAATTTAATGCAATATATCGTTACATTCTTTTGGTCATTCTTATTAATTTCAATGTTAAACTACGTAGTAAGCTCAGTATTAAACGTAGATTTTAACTTTATGAATGGCGTTATTATTTCTTTAGTATTCAGTGTATTAGTATTTATTATCGCTGCAGTAATTCCAAACGAATCTACTCCAGACGCAGAAGCAGAACACCACTAATTGTAATAAGGGGCTGTCCAGTAAACATTACTGGGCAGCCCCTTGTTAGTTTTAATAGGGTTTTTGACTGTGTATCATTGTGATATAAGTTTATAAATGAAGGCATTAAATCATTTTTTTATTTCGAATATTATATATGTATGTTTGAGACACGGTTAAATTTTTCGGGTTAACAATAATAAGTAAAGAATAACTCAATAGAAGAACTTTATTAATTACCTATTCTAATAGGGCTCATTGTAGGCTAATGCTAGTATGTTTTTTCATCCAGTTAATATATCCCTTTATTTGGTAGTAAATTAAATATCACCGATATATAATTAGTGTAAGGGAGTGGTATAAATGGAGGGAATAGACACAAGTAAAGAAGCAATAAATATTGATTTGGCATTGATTAAATCTTGTTTGAGGCTGATTAATCAAACTGTGATTTTAAGCAAACAAAGAGGAGAAACCTTTACCGTTTCAGAAAATGAAGAGTTACATATGTTAATTTCCAAAATTGATAAAGAGTTGAGCAAAATTAAGTCGAACATACACTATGATTCAAATAATACTATGGTCCGCTAAAAAATATATTCAACAACACTCAAATTCACGAAATACTATAACTTTAGAGCCCCCATACAATTGAATGGGGGCTCTTTTTTGATAAGAAAGTAAGTGTTAGTTATAAATTATAAATACAAATTATAACTTTATAAAAATTTTTTTATATAAAATATAATTAAACTTTACTTTTTTCTATTTATGTTTTATTATGTTAAATATAGGGAGGCGGTCTTGTGAAAGAGAGCTTTGGTGATTCAATCGTAAACAAGGTATATGAGTTTAGAGTGTTAAAGCGGATGTCTCAAAAGGATCTGGCAGATGCAGTTGGGGTCTCCAAACAAACTATTTTTGTTATGGAAAAGAATAATTACTCACCATCTTTAGTGTTAGCCTATAGAATTGCCAATTTTTTTGAAGTAGATATTAATGAAATATTTTCATATGTAGGAGAGGGAGATAACAATGATTGATGTATTAGACAGATGGATGCTTGAAAGCGTAGTAAATTTTAATATTTTTGTAGGAATTATGACATTTATTTATATTGGTTCTTTGCTGGTTCTATTTTTTGTGGGCAAGAAGTTTGGTAAACCAGACGAAAGAACAAATGCTATATATTTAAAAATCATTTCTAGTATGTTTTCTACCCAATTGATAATGACGGGTGTGTTTATTTCATTAGTTGACAATGATATCCAACATTTCCGCCAGTTCTTATTATTATTCCAAGCGATTGTATTCCTTGTAGGTGCAATAAGTGCTTTCAGACTATACAAAAAAGATTTCAATTAAAAATTCAAAAATTACAAAGAGCTGCCTTTTTGGTAGCTTTTTTTAATAAACAAACGGGGTGCTTTAGTTCAATAAGGTTTTATAGAGTATGCAAAACAAAAGCCATTAAACATTGATTTTTCAGCATTTAATGGCTTTTACATTTTCTTATTCATTTATAGCATTTTATACATTTCATTTAAAGTGCCCTGATACTAATGACTAATGCCACTTCTTATACCATAAAACCTTCTCTAAAATCGCATAAAATTTTGCATATATACTTTCAACTAAATAGAATTTGCTGCAATGCCCACTTAAAACTACACTACTCTACCCTTTTCGAATTACTAACGAATCGTTCTCTAACGCAAGTTCTAACGTACCACCCACGACAACATCGCCCTTCAACAATTCACGTGCAACTACCGTTTCTAAATGGCGCTGCACAAAGCGTTTTAATGGGCGTGCACCGAATTGTGGGTCAATACCGTGTTTGACAATCCAGTCGACTACCACATCCTCTACTTTTAAAGTAATTTCTTGCTCAGCCACACGCGCTTGTAATTGGTGGACATATTTCCAAGCAATTGCGTGGAAGTGTTCATTTGATAACGCATGGAACATAATTATATCGTCCATACGGTTTAGTAACTCTGGCTTGAAGTGCTGACGTAACGCGATTTGCACAAGCTCTTCTGATTGTTCGGTTTGCTCTAATAAATATTGAGAACCAATATTAGACGTTAAAATAATTACCGTATTCGTGAAATTCACCATACGCCCTTGGCTATCGGTAATGCGTCCATCATCTAACACTTGCAGTAAAATATTCGCTACATCTGGGTGCGCTTTTTCGATTTCGTCTAAAAGCACAACTGAATACGGATTACGACGTACGGCCTCAGTTAACTGCCCGCCCTCTTCATAACCGATATATCCTGGAGGCGCACCGACTAAGCGAGATACGGAATGTTTTTCCATGTATTCACTCATATCAATACGAATGAAATGCTCCTCAGAATCAAATAGCTGCTCGGCTAATGCTTTTGCTAATTCTGTTTTACCAACACCAGTTGGTCCTAAGAATAAGAAGCTACCAATCGGTTTGTTCGGATCTTTAATACCTGAACGTGCGCGCCACACCGCTTCTGTCACATACGTTACTGCCGTCTCTTGGCCTACTACACGTTCATGCAATGTGTCTTTTAAGCGCAATAATTTTTCGCGCTCCCCTTCCACTAATTTCGTAACCGGAATGCCTGTCCAACGCGAAATAATTTTTGCAATTTCCTCTTCTGTTACTTCTTCTCGTAGCATACGATTATCTTCAGTTTCTTTTAACTGCGCCTCAAGCTGTGCAACTTCTTGTTCAAGTTTTGGAATTTCACTATATTGCAGCTCAGAAGCACGTGCAAAGTTACTGCCAGAAAGATAGAGGTCATCGCGCTCGGCTTCAAATTTTTTCAACTCATCTTTTTTATCACGCACCATTTGTAAGCCGTTTTTCTCTAGCTCCCATTGCTCTTTCATTGCTTTCATCGTTGCTTCAAGTTGACCAATTTCACTTGATAAAACTTCTAGACGTTTTTTACTTGCGTCGTCCTTTTCTTTTTTCAGCGCTTGCTGTTCAATTTTTAATTGCGTTAAACGACGCATTGATTGGTCTAGCTCCTGTGGCATGGAATCAATCTCAATACGAATCATTGCACATGCTTCATCGACTAAATCAATGGCTTTGTCTGGTAAGAAACGGTCCGTAATATAACGGTCTGCCAATTGTGCCGCTGCAATAATGGCACGATCGTGAATACGAACACCGCGGTGATGCTCTTCAAAGCGATCCTTAATTCCACGTAAAATTGACACCGTATCTTCAATAGATGGTTCACGCACTAATACTTGTTGGAAACGACGCTCTAACGCAGGGTCCTTTTCAATATACATACGGTACTCATCTAGTGTTGTTGCGCCGATACAGTGCAGCTCCCCACGCGCAAGCATTGGCTTCAGCATATTCCCAGCATCCATTGCACCATCTGTTTTTCCCGCACCAACAATTGTATGAATTTCATCGATGAATAAAATAATGCGTCCTTCTGATTCCTTTACTTGCTTTAACACCGCTTTTAAACGTTCCTCAAATTGCCCTCGGT
This sequence comes from Solibacillus daqui, assembly GCF_028747805.1. NCBI lineage: Bacteria > Bacillati > Bacillota > Bacilli > Caryophanales > Caryophanaceae > Solibacillus > Solibacillus daqui. Next base: position 738,229 of record NZ_CP114887.1, on the reverse strand, counting down.
ATGAAGCTCCTGCAATTAACGCACTCATATCTAACTCATAGAGTTCTGCATCTTTTAATCCTTCCGGAACATCGCGACGCACTATACGCTGTGCTAATCCTTCAACGATTGCTGTTTTACCAACACCAGGCTCCCCAATTAATACCGGATTATTTTTCGTTTTACGCGATAAAATACGAATTACATTACGAATTTCTTCATCACGGCCAATAACTGGATCCATTTTGCCGTTTTTAACTTGTTCAATTAAATTGCGCCCAAATTGTTCTAATGGCGGACGATTATCTTGTGTTTGATTAAATTGCATAAACTGCACCCCTTTAATAATTTGACCTTTATTGACTAATTTAAGTATAGGTCAAAGTTAGTCAAAGTTCAATAAAATACACTCAATGTTCAACAACATTTTTCGTTTTATGTGTTACGATAAATTAGGTATTATTTGTAAACTGTAATTTCCCGAAAGGTGTGAGTACAATCGAAACGGCAATTATTTTGCCCATTACAATCACTACTTTCTTTCAAACTAAAGGCATATTATTAAAAGTAGAAAAGGGCATGCATATTTTTCAAGAAGGAAGCCTAGCAGATCAACTTTATCTTATAAAAAAAGGGACTGTACAAATTAGCAAAGAAACTGAAAGCGGGAAAGAATTAGCCATTCGTATTTGTGGGGAGCATAATTTAATTGGCGAAACGACGGTTTTTTGTTGTAGCACCTTTCATACAACAACAGCTAAGGCCATCATGAATACCGAACTTTATGCTATTTCACGTGACTTATTTGAAAACTATTTACATCATGAACCTACTATAATGACCGACTATTTAAAATGGCTTCAAATTGAGCATATAAAAGATCAAAGTCGTTTACGTGATTTAGTGCTTCATGGCAAAAAAGGGGCGCTTTATTCTACACTCATACGTCTAGCGAATACGTATGGTGAGTTTCAATCGCCTAATGAAGTGACAATCCGACTCGCTTTAACAAATACCGAAATCGCCAATTTATGTGCGACAAGCCGCGAAATGATAAATCGCATGTTTAGTGAATTACGTAAACAGCATGTGCTATCCACCGAAAAAGGTTACATCACAATTCATAATTTATCGTTTTTAAAACGCGAAATTGAATGTGAGAACTGCCCGCTTGCCGTTTGTCGCATTGATTAAAAAAAGACCCCGATTTCTTCTATAGTAAAATAGAAAAAATCGGGGTCTTGTACATTAGCGAATCCCTAATGCCATTTTTGCGTAGCGCGACATATTGTCCTTTGACCATGCTGGCTGCCATACAATATCAACTTTTACTTCCTTTACTTCAGGAAGCTCGTTTAACGCTGTGTTTACTTGATCTACAATAACAGGACCTAATGGGCAACCCATTGACGTAAGAGTCATTGTAACGATTGCTAAACCTTCGTCCGTTAAATCAACATCATATACTAAACCTAAGTTTACGATATCAATACCTAACTCAGGGTCAATTACATTTTCTAATGCACCTAACATGCTGTCTTTCATATCTTGATCAATCGCCATTTTGTATTTCCCCTTTCGAAATGGTGTTAACGTTAATCTTATCAGAACTTACGATTTATGCCAAACGTTGTGCAATAAATTGCGTCACTTGTAATACACCATCTCGTGAAACTGCATGACCAGCCTTCTCTTCTGATAAATAAGTGATAGATTTCAGTAGCTTATCTGTTAGCCCATCATAAAAATCACGGCTCATTTGATAAGGTACTACCGTATCGCGCATGCCATGCCAGAAAATAATTGGTTTCCCACTCCACATTGCTACATGGTCTTCCAGATTAAATTGACTTAGTAGTGTCAATAAGTCTGACTGTTCTTGTTCTGACATCGGGAAATCGATTTCACGCTGCTTCATGTCTTCTACTTGATGCAGTGCCAAATTTGTAAAGCTTGTTGTTCCCATACAAATACCCGCCGTTTGAACCCAAGGATATACAGCTAAGCAACCCGACGTCACAATACCTCCCATTGAAGTCCCTGCTATGCCGATTTTACCATTCGTTACATAATTTTTTGCCTTTAATTGCTCATAAATAGTATGTACTTCTTTCACAGATGTTAAAACAATCTTCCAAAAATGCGCATTCATCATTACTTCTGACGATGTTTCCGAACGCTCACCATGTAAATAGGCATCTGGTAAAATTACACGAATTCCTTGCTGCACAAGCTGATAGGCATAATGCAGATTATGCTCTTTCGCACTTAAAAACCCATGTAAAAAAATTACAACGGGCGATTGTTCATTCATTTCTTCATTATATACATGTAATAACGGAATATCGCTCCAAAGCTCACGTTTTACGATCATCACTTTCACCTCATTACTTACTTTATCAAAACTTTACCTCTGTTTCAAAACTTTGACGAACACTAATTTTATCGTTACAATTAACCCACGCAAAAGGAGGATTTACCTTTATGAAAGAACACCTAATCGTTTTGGACTTAGATGGCACACTTTTAACTGACGAAAAAGTCATTTCCGCCTTAACAAAAGATACACTCTTAAAAGCAAAACAAGCTGGTCACCAAGTAATGATCGCAACAGGACGTCCATACCGCGCAAGCCAGCTTTACTATAATGAACTCGTTTTAACAACACCAATCGTAAACTTTAACGGTGCATTAATCCACCATCCCAAAAATCCAATGTGGAAAACCATTCATACTACAGTCGACTTGCATGTAGTTCATGATGTTGTAGAGTCGATACACAAATACGAGTACGAAAATTTAATTGCAGAAGTGATGGACGACGTGTACATTCACCGCGAAGATGATGGCATGTTAGAAATGTTCCATATGGGTAGCCCAAACATTTTACTTGGTAATTTAACACAAACATTATTACAAAATCCTACGAGTTTATTAGTCCATGCCGACGATGCGAATACCCCGATTATTCGCAAACACTTACATGATGTCCATGCTGAATTAATCGAGCATCGTCGTTGGGGCGCACCATTCCCAATTATCGAAATCGTACGAAAAGGCTTAAGCAAAGCTGTGGGGATTGACCATATCGCGAAAGAAATGGGGATTCCCCGCGATCGCATTATCGCATTTGGCGATGAGGACAATGATTTAGAGATGATCGAATATGCAGGTGTTGGTGTAGCAATGAATAACGGTATTTCTGAGCTGAAAAACATTGCTAATGAAATTACATTATCCAATAATGAGGACGGTATCGCGAAATTTCTACTAGAACGTTTAAAGCTTTAACGCTTAAAAGGAGCAGCCAGTTAATTTTGGCAGCTCCCTTTTTTTATCCGTTATTCACTTGCTCTGTTCGACGTTTTTTCCCGCGCTTCATCACTACGATCATGAAAGTTGTATAAATAACGACTACTAAACCAAGTGCAATAATGTACGACATATTAATTCCGCGTGCATCGATTATTTGATAAACCTCAACCATTTCACGATCTAAAATGATTGTATAGTTACCATCTTTATTGGCACGAATTATTTCACTATCGAACATTCCGCGAATTTCTTTTCCTTCCCCAATTTCAGCGACAGGAAGATTAACGCGCTTTGTCTTACTACTATTATTAATGACTACAATCCAATCTTCTTTATCAGATTTACGCTCAAATGCCATAAAGCCATTATCATTTTCAATCCATTTAAATTCCCCTGAACGTAATGTATCTGAATCATTCAGTAAAGTCTGTAAATTCCCAATGTAATCGACTAATTCTGAGTCAGTTTTAAAATTGTAGTATTGATGTGCTTCTGCACCAGCTGTACCATTCATCGCAATTTCAGAACCGTATGTAACAACTGGAACACCTGGTAATAATAATGTGCTCGCAATCGACATTTTACTTCGAGTTGGTTGATACATCTCCTCTTCTGTTGAAGACAATGTAAAACGATCCGACCAAATTGTATCTGTCATTGATAGAACAGGTGTACCAGAAGTAGCTTCATTGATATGTGTTTCCAATACGCCAGTGTCTAAATCAACATTTTTAAAAGCATTCGTAAATAGGTTCGCTGTATCCTCATAAAACTTTGCATCAAAGTTCGCATCACTTTCACTATTTGTGATGACATAAACATTGCTATTACCAGCCTTTAACGTATCAATCATACGATTTAAAAATGCCGTATCCGCCGACTCAATATTCGTTAAGCGCACACCATTAATACCAAACTTTGATACGAATTGGGACGCGCTTTCTATTAACTTGTCTTGTACTGCTGTATTCGTTAAATCCCATTGAATTTTACCGTCATTCGCACTTGTTACAAACCCAGCTTCTGAAGCCCATTCATGATTCGGGCTTACATTTGAAAGCGGGAAATCGACCATTATTTTAATATCTTGATTTTGATATGTATGTAGCATATTTTGAAATTCTTCTTCTGTACCGAAATGTGATTCTAACGCTGAATAACTCGTCACCATCGAGCCATCATATTTTTTTGTCTCGAATACTGAACCAATTGATAATATTGTATAGCCCATATCGGCAATATAATCTACTTTTTTAACAAGTCCATCAAAATCCCCACCTGCAAACATCTCTGGGTCTTTTGTATTTACTTGTTCATCATCATTTTTACCTGTACCATTAAAGAAACGGTCTACTAATAAATCGTATATACTTTCATCTGCTATTGTACTTGCTTTGTTTTCGGCATTTGCGATACTTCCAAATGCAAAAGTCGTCGAAAGCAGCACAACCGCAGTTAATACACTCAACCACTTTTTCAGTTTCAACTTTTTCCTCTCCTTCACATACAGTCCATCGTCATTTTACCAAAAAAAGCATATGACAAGCTATGGAAACAGTAGTTATTAATAGTAAATAAAACAAATAAGTGACAAAAATGTGTATTCTAGAACAAAAGCGCTAAAGTGCCCGTTCAGCCCCGAGAAACATTGGAGGGCCCGACGCAAAAGTAAACGATCCACCACTTTTGCAGGAGGGATCGAAATGGCCGAGGGGCTGGCGCTTTAGCCTAGACGGAAGATGGCTTTTTGCAAAAGTTATACACTATGCGATAATTTATAGTTTCCTTAACAAAGAAAAAACCACTCTAGCTTATTCGCTAAAGTGGTTTCATTTTAAGATTAGAAGTTCATACCGATACCCATGCTTAAGCCTAGGTATAATGTTACTAATAATGCAACAGCAAATAAAATCCAGAATAAATTAACTGATTTGCCTTTACCTTTACGTACTAAAACCATTTCCATGAAGCCGATTACTAAAATACCGAATAGCACCTTCATATCATAGTTCATGCCGCTTTCAGAAATTTTGTCGCGCCATTCTAAGAATAATGCGCCACCTGAAATAATGATTAAAATGTACATAACGCGTAATGCCATATGCACACCTGTTAACTTTTTGCTAGCTAATGCTGCGATGAAGAATAAAACTAATGCAATTACCCAAGTTGTGATGTGTAAATGCGTTGTGCTTGATAAAAAACTCATGATTTTCCACCTCTTCTATTTTTCCCTACATGTTTTATCCTACCATGAGAGCTCAAATAGATTCAATGAATTCGACTAACTTAACTAGCATTATAAGAAAATTTTACAATGTTAGGCGAAGCGATTTGCTAGCGTTCCAATTCCTTCAATCGAAATTTTCACTTCATCGCCTGCTTTTAAAAATTGTGGTGGATTCATGCCCTTACCCACTCCAGCTGGGGTACCCGTTAAAATCACATCGCCTGGCTCAAGCGTTACGTATTTTGATACGATTGCAATTATATCTGACACCGTAAACATCATATCTTTCGTTGAACCGTTTTGACGTACTTCTCCATTTACTTTCGTTACGATTGAAAGTGCATGTGGATCAGGAATTTCGTCTTTTGTCACTAAGTACGGTCCCATCGGACAGCTGCCATCTAAGCTCTTTCCTAAGAAGAACTGTTTATGTTTTTGTTGAAGGTCACGCGCTGTAAGATCATTTGCAATTGTATAACCAAACACATAGTCAATTGCCATTCCCTTAGCAATATTTTTACCACGCTTCCCGATAACAATCGCCAACTCACCTTCATAATCAAGTGAATCCGTTAAGTCTGCATGTACCGGTAATGTTGACTCATCAGCTGCTATAGCTGTTGGAGATTTCGTGAAAATCATAATATCTTCTGGCGCTTTGTCGGCACCCATTTCAACTGCGTGATCGTTGTAATTCTTTCCTACACATAAAATATTTTTTGGTGTACGAGGAATTGGTGATAACCATTCAATATCTGAATACGCTAATTTAAATTGCGCACTGTCTTCATGTTTTTGTGCGGCATCTACTAACTTACGAACTTGCTCAACAAATTCATAGCCTAACGCAATACCATCAATAATTGTTTCAGGGAAGGCTTTTAAAACGTTTAGTTGTTTTTGAATTTCAATAACATCCCAAACTGCCTCTTCTTTTTTCACTTTTGGTCCAAACTTTATTTGGTCATTAACTTTAAATGATAACAATTTCATAATGTAGAGCGCTCCTTAATGTTTTTTTACATCATACATCAAATCTTTCGAAATTACCTTACTTTTCCGAAATCTTATTACCATAGGTTAATCGTTTCATCGTTGCTTCGAGTGGACCTTGCTTAAACTTTGTAAAATAAAGCTCTGCGATTAGTAACTGGCTGACATAAATCGCGAGCGCAATAAAGATCCCCATTTGTACATTAACCTCACCATACAAGCTAAAGCCCCAATTATAAAATAGTGCTGTACATACGATGGACTGCATAATGTAAAGTGTCATCGACATACGACCAGCTTTAGCGACCGGTGTTAAAATTTTTGCAACGACTGGTAGCTGCGTTATTAACGTCACAACCGCAATATAGCCTAATGCTAAAATCGGACCACCAATATACACTTGTAAATATTCATTACCAAATGTTTGCGCACCTACAATCGGCAAGCTTTTTACATAAATGCCTACGCCGATTCCAACGAGCGCTAGTACAAACCATATCACTAGTTTTTCTTTCGCACGTTCAATCAATTGCCATTTTGCAAGTGCCGCACCGATTAACAGATAGGGTAAAATCGTAAACAGCGACGAAATCCACATAAATACGCTCATTTGAATCGACAAATCAACTAAGCGCTGCGAAAATGCATCTACCCAAGTCCCCACACCATATGCCGCAATGGCGCTTTGAATTGCTTCAATATCAACAGACATGCTATCTGTTGTCATAGTAAACATATCACTGACCTTGTACAAACTTAAGATAAACGCGTGATACAATCCATTCACGACAATGGCTATTGTTAATAGCCATTTTGCTGGAAGACGCATCAATGCAATCAAAAAGACACCACAAAATGCATACGTTGCCAAAATATCGCCCCACCAAATGAAAATGGCATGTAGCATCCCCACTGCAAATAAAATAACCATTCGCTTAGGTGCAAAACGATAAAAGTTAGCCCCCGTTTGTTTTGCCTTTAAAAACTGCATTGCTAAACCATACCCGAACAGCATTGAAAATAACGGATAAAAACTACTTTGCACATAAATATCTAAAAGTTGCTGCAAAATTATATCCTGTGCTTCACTAAACCAATTACTTAAATCTGCTATATGAGGCATCGGTAAATAAAATCCAAACATATTCACTAGTAAAATACCAAGCAAACTAAAACCTCGAAGTATATCAAGCGTTACAATACGCTCCTTTGAACCTACTGGGCGAAACTCCACAACTCGTCCTCCTAATCCATTTTCAGCTGTTGACCAATGCTATACAAATATAAATATTTCTCGCTAATTTCAATTCGTTTAATCGATTGAACAGCATGTTTATAATAGTTTAATTGAATTTGGTAGGATTTGGTCATTTTTTGTTTAACTTTCTCAAAATCGTCTAAAATCGATGGTGCAATAAAATCCGTTTTATAATCTAGAAGCACCCACTGACCGTTAGCGTCCTCAAATAAGCAGTCAATTACCCCTTGGATAATTTGGGCATCCCCGTCCTTATCTTTTAGGCTGAGTGTGAACGGCATTTCACGTAATATTTGCGAGGCTTTTGTAAAGCGATGTCCAATTTCTGTTTGGAAAAATGCGAGCACTTTATCAGCCTGTACTGCCTCGGCTTCTATTTGCTGTAATAATTGACGCTCGACTAAAGATTGAATAAATTGTTCTACTTGTTCAAGCGTTGTAAAGCCTTGTTGAGGGGCATGCTGCATGACTGCGTGTACCACAGTTCCGATCTCTGTTGCTGAAAGTTCACGTTCGTTCTTTTTTCCTTTCAGCATAAAGCTCGGAACATTCGCCTTTACGTAACGCTTTGCATCGGTATTGTACAGCTGTTCTTCATCCATTTGCTGCAAGCTTTCTAAACGCTTTAGCTCAGACACAGACGTTTTCGATTTTTTTGTTACCGCCTGTTCATATGGATAGACGGCTGAAAAACGATTCGTTAGCAATGTTACTAATTCCTCGTTCACCACTTGTTTTGTATGGTCCTCACTTACTTCTGTCAACTCATTTGCTGCTAAATAATCACTATTTGGCACTACTGAAATCGTCCATTTTTCTGTTTTTGTCGCATTATCTGAGCGGTAATTGGCAAATAGGAAATCGTCATGACGTGCAACCGCTGGACCAACCCAACTTAAATAGTTATTCGCTTTTGAACGTACATATTTCGGCAGTACCTTTTCTTGTAAGTCCTGATAAAACTGCCATTCTTCCTTTTGCTTTTCCCAATCTTTAATTGAGCCAACCAATATTAATCGCTCTTTAGCACGCGTCATCGCTACATATAAAATACGCATTTCTTCGGCCTTTAATTTTGCAAGCTTCTTTTCTTTTACATATAAATGTGGAAGTGATGTTGAAATAATATTCAAATCTGGGTTTACTGATTTAATCGCTAACCCAAACTCCTGATCAAAAATATAACGGCTTCCTAAATCTTTCGTATTAAAATTTTTACTCATACCTGCCACAAATACAATTGGATATTCTAACCCCTTTGATTTGTGTATCGTTAACAGAGTTACGACATCATCGGCTTCACTAATTGATTTTGCAATGCCTAAATCATCTCCGCGCGCGTGCATACGGTCGATGAAGCGTAAGAAACGGAATAAGCCGCGGAACGATGACTTTTCATAGCTTAATGCGCGGTCATGCAGTGCACGTAAATTAGCCTGACGCTGCTTGCCATTCGCCATTGCGCCAACCATTTCAATGTAATTCGTATCTAAATACACTTGCCACACTAAATCAGCTAACGCTCCGTGACGTGAGAAATTTCGCCACTTTTCATGTAAGCTAAAGAATTTATCTAACTTTTGTTCCGTAGCGTTTGAAATCGCGTTACTTCCCTTTTCACGGTATAGCTTTAACGCGTCATAAAATGGCACTTTTTCATTGACTAAGCGAATCGCTGCGAGTTCATTTTCCGTTAGCCCAATAAATGGCGCTCGTAGCACAGATGCGAGTGGGATATCTTGATAGGGGTTGTCGATCACTTTTAGTGTGTTGATCATAATCATCACTTCGAGCGATTCGAAATAGCCCCCGTCCGTTTCAGCATATAAGGGTAAGCCCGCCATTTTAAATTCCTCAGCAAATGTTGTATACCAAGAACGCGAGCGCATTAATACAACTATGTCTCGGTAATTTACAGGACGCATCGATTTCGTTTTTGGATTGTAAACTTGTCCACCATTTTCAACCAATCCACGGATACGTTCAATAATATAGCGTGCTTCCTGTTGCGCTGCGCTAATGCTTTCCTCCTCCGTATCATCTTCTGCCCCTGGTACGATTTGTGTTTTCGAATCTCCCTCTAATAATACAAGCTCAATCGGCACTTGTTGCGCATCATAGCTCGCACCAAATTTGAGCTTTGCTTGCTCGTCATATTCGATTTCGCCGACTTCCTCATCCATAATTTGCTCAAATACATAATTCGTCCCTTCAAGCACTTCAGAACGGCTCCGAAAGTTGGCATTTAAATCAATTTTCATACCATTGTGCGTAGGATCGACATCAAAACGCTTATATTTATCAAGAAATAGGCGTGGTTCTGCCAGTCGAAACGCGTATATGGACTGCTTCACATCACCGACCATGAACATATTGCCACTTGCTTCATCGCCACTTTTCACAAACTGTAAAATCGTTTCTTGTAAAAAATTCACATCTTGATACTCATCAACAAGCACTTCTTTAAAGCGTTGTTTAAAGCCAATCGCTACTTCAGAAGGGGTTGGTGGTGTTGTATCACTATTTGGTGCTGTTAAAATTTCAAGTGCGTAATGCTCCAAATCAGAAAAATCAAGTAACCCACGCTCTTGCTTAGCCTTTTTAAACGCCTCGCTATATTCAATTGTGAGCTTCACTAATGTTTCCAAAATGGGCTTTGTTGCTGCCATTTCCTGTACATACAGCTTCGGATGGCGCGCGAAAAATGTCTCTTTTAAACCCGTAATCATTGCCTTCGCTTGATCACGATGCTCCTTTGCTACTGCATACTTTGCTCGGTCTTCTTCCGTATCCTTTTTGGTTGCCGCTTTTATACGACCAAATTCAATTACCGGCATTAATTCATATGCCTGTTCCCATGTTCCTTGTATTAGCGCTTCATAAACAGCCTTTACCGCCGTATATTCTGCCCCAAATAACGGCACATTTTTTTCAAGTGCTGGCTCCACCGATACAATTTGCAAGCCCTTTTCTAATCGACTTGCTGCTTCCTGTAAGCTTGCAATGATAAATGGGCGAATTTCCTGTGCAACAGCTAATGTATCAATCGGTGCGTCTGGATCAATGTCATATTTCGTTGGCAATTCTCGTAACCACTCATATGGCTTTGGCTGTACGCGCGATACTTTATACATTTCCTGTAGTAAAAACTCAATAGCTTGGTCGCTACGATCTGACGCAAAGCTATCGACTAATGCGTAGAGCTCATCCTTCGAAAACAACGCATCCATATCGCCGCGATACGCCTTTTCTAGCACGTCCATTAACACATCATCCTGTAAAAGTGATGTTTCCTCCGTACTCGCCAATCGGAAACCTGGATCTAAATCGATCGTGTACGCATACTCCCGACAAATGGATAAGCAAAATGAGTGCAGTGTTGAAATTTGCGCTTTATTTAATAAGCTTAATTGGCGGCGTAAAAAGGCATTACTCGGGTCCTTTGACAATGCTTTTTCTAACGCTTCCGCCATTCGATTGCGCATTTCTGCGGCTGACGCATTTGTAAAGGTTACAACGAGTAATTCATCAACATCAATACGCTCTTTTTCTGGTGCTAAAATCTTTTGAATTAAACGTTCGATTAACACCGCCGTTTTTCCCGAGCCTGCCGCGGCGGATACTAATACATCATGCCCTGCTGCGTAAATAGCCTTCCATTGCACATCGGTCCATTGCACATCAATCGGCTTCGTTGGAATCGCCATGTTCACACACCGCCTTTTTAATATTGTCAAATACGACTTCCTCTTTTTGCTTCTTCAGTTCATTGAAGCTATTTCCTGTTTCTGTTTCGTCAAATTGACAAACCGATTTAAAATTACAAAACGTACATGCTTTTTGACTACCTAAGCTATACGGTTTAATTTCGGTATTGCCTTTGTAAATCTCATTGCCAGCTTGACGGAATTTATGGTGCACAAATTGCTGAAGGTTTTTCATTTCATCTGGTTCAATGACTTTCGATGAACGACTATCAAATTCTAAATCATTACCACTTTTAAACTTTGCTGGGACAATGATAGAAGCTTTACTCGGCTCAAGCGATGTATCCATTAAATTTGCAACTTCTGTATCCTTTAGCATATAACCACTTAGTTTGAACTTTTCTTGGCGCAAATTCTCTACTTGATCAAGTTGCTCATAATCCTCAGTAGGAATTAGTGGGTTATGCACATGTAAATAGAACATACCAGCCGCTTGTACAATAATGTTTTCAAGCTCCGATAAATTCTTAATGAACTTCCCTTCCTGCGCAATGATTGGGAAGTTTTGCATCGCTACATCTAAATACGTTAACAACTGTAGTGAAATGCCGTTATATACTTCGGTGAAATCTAATTTACGCCCACTTGATTTATAGTCAATGACACGTAAATACAGATTTTGCGCATCTTTATAAGCATCTATTCGGTCAATTTGGCCGCGTACGTACATTTTTCGGTTATGGTCTAGCTCAATTTCCAATGCATCAAGTGGATTACGGTCATCTTGTTCCGTATTTTTATCATCACGCTTACCAAACGGCTTTTCATGCGCAATCGCCTTGAATTTGGATAGTTCACTTTGATTTACTAAAGCATAAATCGTACGAGCAACTATTTTTACCAGCTTAGTTTTAATATACTCAAAGCGATGGCTACTTTTTAAAATGTTGTATGAAAAATAATCTATTAGCTTCGAAATCGTATCATCGGCTTTTTTATAACAAGCAACATACGTATCAAGTACAATCGTTTGCTCTTTTTCCGACAAAATCGTACGAATCGCTTCATGGAATAGATCGCCCATCGCAAATGATTCTAGCTTAAATTCCGTGCGTTCCTGTAACTTCAAGCCATATGAGGCAAAATGCGAATATGGACAGCTATAAAATTTTTCAATACGTGAAACACTCGCTAAAAAGTTATCGCCATATAGTTTGGTTGCGGTTTCTTCAGTCAGGCTTTGCGCTTCATTTGTTTCATAAAGTGGCTTTGTTACAATACTGAGCACATGTTGCCAATTGCCTTCCCTCTCATAAAACGCTTTTAATGCTTGCCACTGTTCAGGTATTTCCCGACGCTCAAATTGTGCCTGCTTTATCTGTGTCATTAAAAATCCAATTGCCGGTGACGGATGCTGCAAATAATCAAGCATATTCTCTGCATTTTGCTCATCAAGCGGGTCGGCCACCACTTGACGCTGTCGTAATGTGCGGATTGGTTCCGTTTTTTCATCCGAATTCACTTCAAACATTTTATGCAGACGATTTATATAAATTGATGGAAGCTTCCCCTTACTTTCCTCATCAGCGCTCGCATATGTAACAAACAAATAATCTGTTGGTGAAGCGATTGCACGGTAAAATAGAAAGCTTTCCTGTAACAGTCGGCTTTTAATACCAGGGGCTAGCTCGACATCCGCCTTTTCAAACACTTCACGCTCTGCATCCGATAAAAGTCCACCGGCATCCATACGCATTGGATAGACCCCATCATTGACGCCAATAATGAAAATCGCCTTTTTATTATCAAAGCGGGCAAATTCTAATGTCGAAACCGTTACTTCATCTAATGTCGGTGGCACACTAGAAAACTGTAGGGATTCAAAACCTTCATCTAAAATTTGTGCCGCATCATCTAAGGTCATTTCCTTGTCGCCAAACATCAAATCAAATTGCTCTAAAATATGCACCCAGCCGTTCCATGCTTGCTCATGCTCTAATGATTTTTGCAGTGTATGTGCTTTTTCCTCTTGCTCCTGCATTTTAACAAGCTTTTTATACACATCGAGCGTTTCCATAAACTCGTACAAAGCAACGACAATGTTACGACCAGTTACGTTGCCTTTTAACTTTCGCTGCAAGTTTTTAACCGGCTCAACAATTAAATCACGCACCGATTTTAATAGTGTTTCGTGTTCCTGCTCATCTTTTGTTTGCACTGCATTTACTTTTTCCAATGATTTAAAACGGCGGTAATGCCAAACCTTTTCATCGAACCAGCGATCATGCACAATCCCTTTGGCTATGACAAAATTCTCTAAAATATCAGCACGGTCGCGCATTGCTGCTAAATTTGCATTGTACGGAAAATAGAGGTCAGTTTTCACACTTCGAAATACCGGCTCATATTTCCAATTCGACGTAATAATCTCTAAAACGGAACGACTAAATTCAATGAGAGGATGGTACAACATCGCGCGCTTTTCGTTTGAGAAATAAGGAATCTCATATTGCGTGAATGTTGTACCAATTATTGGATCATAGACATCCGCTTGTCGATACATAATCCCAATATCCTTATAACGAAGCCCCTGCTCAACAATGAGCTTTTTTATTTCCTGGGCAATACCTTGTACCTCTGCGCGTGGATTTACTCCCTCGATAATTTGCACATTCCCTAATGATTCGACAGATGTCATAAATGGTTCATTAAAGTTTCGTTCAATTTGCTGTAAATCACGGTTATTGCTGCGATAATTTATTTCTAAATGCACGCGTGGCTCTTCTTCTATAACAATGCTGCGCTCAAATTGCAATTTGGCCAATTCGTGCTTTAATTTATCATAGGTCATTGCCGCACGATAAAACGTTGAACCATCTAATTTATCTACCTGTGGATCATCCATTGGTAGCACTAACGTTACACGCTTCGCATAAATGAGTAATTCTTTTAAAATTGCAAACTCCTGACCATTAAATGACACGAAGCCATCTAGATAAACATGCGTTTCGCGTAGACTTTCCATTTTCGGCATACGCTCTAGCAATAAAGGAAAATCACCGTCACCATCGACATATTCTGCACCAATGCGCAGTTGTAATTGCTGTAAAATAATTTCGATATCATGCATTTTATGGAGCAGTACTTCACTCGCTCCATTTAAACGTAATGCTTCAATTAGCGGTTGAATTGAGGCCACATCGATGTTGTACTGACTAAATTCCTTTAAAATTTGTTCGACTTCTTTTGTAAAGCCTCGTTTTCCTGCAACCTGTTTAAATAGTAAAAACTCTTCTTGATGCTCTTCTAAAATACGACGTAATAGCATGCGGTAGCCGGTATTATCTATACGTTCGCGAGCAATACCACCCTCATTTTGTAACACAAACCACGCAAGTCGTTTAAATGTCATTACTTGCGCACGCATCATACCTTCAATATCATAATTATTCGTCAGCTCATACTCTGTCGAAAACGTCATTTGGTCTGGTACTAAAATAAAAATCGGGTAGCCAAGTACATTTGTCTTTAGGTCCTCGACAATTTCCTTATGAATTAAAGTAGATTTCCCAGTACCTGCTCGACCAGATATTACACGCAATGTCATCGCCTACACCTCACTTTTTTATACACTCATTATATTATAAGAATACACGTTCGCGCATCTAATACTGCGCCCATTGAAAAAACGCTGCTATTTTTTACATTAGCAGCGCTTACACTTGTTATTTACGGGACTTAATATTGCGTAAATCACGTTCAACCCGTTTAGTTAAATACCGTTCAATCCATTTACCGAGTGCCCAAATCACGGCAATAATCAAACAGGATACAACAATTTTCATAGGTGAACTCAAAATGGCACGTAAGTCACTACCTAAATAACTAATAAAAAAAATCATGACTGGCTTTGAAATGAGTAACGTTAAAAAATAGTATTTCTTTTTTAAATGTGATAATCCCGCTACCGTATTGACAACAACAATAGGGGTAAACGGTAAACATAACAGCACAAATAGCGGTGTAAAGCCGCGTACATCGACCCAGTGAATCAGCTGTTTTACTTGCTTTTGCGCTTTAAGTTTTTGTAAAAGTCGATGATTACCAAAATAACGAATCATTAAAAAAAATAAATATGAACCCACCACAGTTGCAAGCCACGATAACAGAAAGCCCCAAAACAATCCATATGCACCAGCATTGGCAACAACTATGACAAACAGCGGAAGAAACGGTAAAAATGCTTCAATAGACGTTAATAACACACTAAACCAAGGCCCAAGCAATTTATATTTTTCAATCAATAATTCGACATTATCAATACTAATCCAATCAAACACAAAACCCAACTCCTGCTATGAACGGCAAACTTTTAATACGCTTTCAAATAATTCAAACAACTAGTGATACATTTATAGTAACATACTTCACAATACTCAACAGTGATAAACATAATAAATTAGAAAAACACATTTCTTGTCAAAAAGGGGCTGCCCGAAAAGTATATACTTTTCGGGCAGCCCCTCGTTCATGTGTTAATTAACCGCTTGAGAGCGGTGCTTCTGCGGTGGTCAGAAGGAAAGAGCGAATGCTAAAAGCGTCACGTCCTGTGACAACGCATTCATGACTAGCTTCGTGCTAGCCTCCAGCCTCGGCTCAAGGATTTGTCCCAGAAATACTTCTCGGACAAATCCTAGTTGTTTATTTTACAATTAGCAATCCTATCGTATGATTATCTTCACGGTGAACGACGTGCTGCGTTAAACGTAGCTCGCCTGAATGATCGAGCACTTCTAACCGACAATGTGCTGCATTAATTTGTAATGCTTTATACAACTCATCTTCAGTCAACACATGCTGCCCATTCACTCGTTTAATAATTTCACCAGCAACTAGGCCCATTTTTTGCGCTGGCGAATTCGGTAATACGCCTGCAATCATGACCCCTTTATCGCTACGAATGACCGCATAGCTATTACGATCCTCTAAATGACTATAGTAAATACCTATTACCGTACGTGAAATGGCACCCAATACTAATGCAGCCGCACCAAGCACCGGCATGAAGTAAGCAAGTAAGCCTACAATCAATACCAATTCACCCGTCAAAATAATGCTTTCTCCCATTTTCGGATACACATAAATTGGTAGTTTTTGACGGACCATTTGCTGGAATCCAATCACAAATGGAAACACAATAATTGAAAATTGCTCTGCACCAATCGTAAACTGTGGCCAATATGGAGCAAAACTTTGAATGCCGTCACCCGGAATAATCGTCACAAGTGGCAATAACCAAAGCTGCTTACTATAATACCCAATACCATTTAGACCGCGCTTTGTCGTTTCAACAATCGGCGATGCAAACTTTGCCCCGTTACGACGAATTAAAATACCTTCCGCCATTAACAATAGCCCCGCAAGCACTGGTACCGTTATCACTAAGCCATCGACAACATTACGCGCCGCTAAATCAAAGCCCCAAATAGAATAAGACCAATTTTGCCAATCCATCCACACAATCACAAAAAATGCGAGCGTCATCAGTATAATTGGCGAAAGTAAATGATACATAAATACAATTAAGCCAATAAAGCTAATTAAGAATACCGCCACTAATAATTCTAGTGAGATCGTCAACCCAATTACGACACTAAATAATGAAATAATCAACGATAAAACAAAGCCCATCAATAACATATTTTTAAGCTCCGACCAACCGTCTAAAATTCTAATATGAAAAAAGCGACGTTCTCGTTTCACACGACGATAGCCTAAAAAAACTGCTGAAATGAGTGCTATATAAAATAGTGGATTAATAAAAAAGCGACCAATACCTTTTAAAATTTCGATAATAATTGTTTCGTTCATGCTCTCACCTACCGTACGACTAATTGTATCAAATCCTTTTCATATTGCGTAGTCCTATTTGTATTTCTATTTCTTTGCATTTCACTTACACGATAGTCCTTTTACTCCAATTGATGCATGATATAGCTCACACCCATTTGCAATTGCATATCATTCACTGGGTCATGTTTAAATTTTTGAATCTGCATAGTGAGCTCTCGGAAAAATACCTCATCTAAATGCCTACCATCTTGTAAATCATATTTCTTACGGAACTTTTCAACTTCATTTGCCATATCCATATCATAAAAACCATCTGAACGTTCAATATTGTAGCCTAATTCACTTAGCACTCGTTGAGTATATGCCACTTCTTCACCATACTCCCCCACATCAAAACGGCCTTTGAGCACTTTCATTTCCATTTTATAAAGCGGGTGCTGCTTCACTTCAAGATCTGGTTCAATCCCTACTTGATGTATCCAACGCTTAGAAGGTGTCAGCCATTTATTTGTTGAGAGCTTGACTTCTCCACCATTTTGTAGTTCCCAAGTTTGTTGTACAGTTCCTTTTCCGAAGCTTGTCACACCAATTAGCATTGCACGTTTCCAATCTTGCAATGCGCCAGCAAACACTTCACTCGCTGAAGCACTGCCTTCATTTTGTAAAATCGTAATTGGCATTGACTTTAACTGCTTTGCATATGGCTCAAATGCTTCATTTGCTTTTGTTTTCAACGGCTCTGTTGCTCCATCATGATTTTGCATATAAGCAAAAATAGTTTCTTTTTGTTCAAACATACTCATCATTTGTGCAACGCTATGTAAATAGCCACCTGGGTTATCGCGCACATCAATGATTAAGCCTTCAATATCCTTAGTGAACAATATGTCCAATGCATTTTTCCATTCTTCAGCCGTTTTTTCAGCAAATAGTGAAACAATCACATACCCAATTTTTACGCCTTCAACATCAAGTAATTGTGTTTGGACAGTTGTATTTTTTAGCTTCTCACGCTTTACTAATAGCTTCACATGACTATCTAACTCTGGTCGAAACAATACAAGCTCTAGTGTTTCCCCTTCTTTCCCTTGCATTAGTTTCATCACTTCACTGAATGTCATTCCTTCTAGTCTAGTTTCATTCACTTGAACAAGCTCATCTAGCGGACGAATTCCTGCTTTCTCTGCCGGTGAAGCTTTCACTGGCGCTACAACAATGAATTTCCCGTTCACTTCTGATAACTCCAACCCGATACCAACCCGTTCACTTGCCAATGTTTGCTTATGAAACGCAGCTTCTTGTTCCGTATAGTACGTGCTATATGGATCATTTATTGCATCCGCCATTCCCCGCAGCGCACCTTCGACTAATTTTTCTGACGTAATGTCATACACCGTTTCAGTTGTAATTAGGTCATGTAACTCATTTACCACCGCAAAATCTGCCTGTACCTTTTTTTGATCCTTTTTTTGCAACTCGCTATAACCATATACAGTGCCGACAACAATGAGCATAGCAACCAACAATAAAAAAATTCGACTTTTTCGCACGAACTTCCCTCCACTCCATAAAAACTTATGAAGCAAAGAATCATTTCATACTACTTAAGTCGAATCAAATTTTAATCACATTACAACTATTTCTGTTTTGCAGAATTACTATTTCCCAAAAGTTAATCTAACTGTGTCACATTATCACGCAATGTTTCTAAATCAAGCGGACCAACAATTTTCTTTTGGATGCGTCCTTCTGTATCAATTATAAACGTCGTTGGAATCGTAATAATTTTAAATTGTGAGGCAACTGACCCGTCTGGCTCTAACAAAATTGGAAAGGTAATGTTGTAGCTTTTTAAAAACTGTTCAACACGTTCAACCTTTTCTCTGTCATAGGTTAAATTCACGCCAACAATTTCGACATTGTCCTCTTCTTTATATTTTTCGTAATATTCCTGCATATGCGGCATCTCGGCCTTACACGGTGGACACCATGTTGTCCAGAAATTTAACACGACACGCTTGCCTTTTAAATCTGATAATGTAAGAGGCTTTCCATCCAAATTATACAATGTAAAATCTGGTGCAATGTTTCCTTTTTCTAAGCCAATTGTTTCATCTAACGCGACTTCTTTACCAATCACTTGCTCACTAATCTTCTTGCCTTCATCTAACTCTTTTTTTATATAAGTACCCATCATCGTTATAACTAGCACTAAAACGATGAGGATGCCGATATTCTTTTTCATGTTTTACACCCCGTCCTCTGTTTCTAGTAGTACCATATCATAACTTTTAACAAATTATTCAAAAGAAAAAGGCAAAACTCCAAAAATTCGAAGTTTAGCCTTTTGTTTATTCTTATAAAGAAATATAACGTAACGGGTTAACAGCGTTTGATCGTTTTCCGTTCCACTCACCTACGTGAATTTCGAAGTGCACGTGTGGCCCAGTTGAGTTACCCGTGTTCCCCATTTTCGCAATTTGTTCCCCTTTTGATACAGCATCACCCACACTCGATGTAAAGCCACTTAAGTGTCCATAAACCGACGTAAAAGGTTTTCCATCTAATGAGTGTGTCACCATCACTACTTTACCATAGCCATTCATTGTACCGACATAGGATACTACCCCATCGGCTGCTGCTACTACTGGTGTACCGATTGAGTTCGCGATATCAACACCTAAGTGATTCTTACTGCCGATTGGACCAATATCACGTCCTCCAAAACCGGAAGTAAAGCGCCCAGCAGCAGGTCTTGTCCATGTCCCCGCTGAAACAGTTGGTAAATTCCCAGAATATGCATTATTCTCCTGTTTCTTTTTCGCTGCATCCTCTAACGCCTTTTTACGCGCAATTTCTGCTATACGACGTTGCTCTGCCATAATTTGATTTTCTAAGTCTTTACTTAGCTCAATGTTTTCTTCAAGATGTGTTTCGATTGATTCTTTTTGTTCATGTAAACGCGCTTCCTCTTTTTCAAGCTCGTCTACTACCTTATTTTTCTCTTTCTTTTGCTGCTCAAGATCTGCTCTTAGTTTTTCTAGCTGTGCTTTATTCGCCTCTAAGTTTTTCTTCTTCTCGAGTAATTCAGCCTTTTGAACTTCTAGCTTTTCTTGGTCTTCTTTTTGCTCACGCATAATTTGGCGGTCGGCATCCATTAACGTACTTACCGCTGAGAAACGGTCGATGAAATCTACGAAGCTGTTTGCTCCTAGTAATACATCAATATAACTTACTGTACCACCTGTTTGAATCGCACGTGCACGCTCACGTAATAGCGCATCACGTTGATCGATTTTTTCCTGTAGCTCTGCAATACTTTGTTCTAACGCAGCAATTTCTTGATTCGCGATTTCAATATCAAACTTTACTATCGCAATTTCATGGTTCTTATTATTGATTTCCGCACCAATTTGTTCTAATTGACTAATCAATTGCTGCTGTTTATTTTGATTGGAATTTAACTCACTTGCTTTTTGCTGTAACGAATTATTTAATGCTTTTTTCTGAGCTTCAAGCTCGCTACGTTCTTTTTTCAAATCACTTAAACTTGCTGCATAGGCTGCTGGCATTTGAATGAATAATACGCATGCGAATAATACAGCCAGTAGTTTAAATGAACGTGTATTTTGCTTCTTCAAAACTTATATTCCCCCTAAACGCCTAATTATTTTTTTAAGATTGTCTTAGATGCGTTTTTTGAGCTTGTACAGTATTTGTGATATTCCCTAGTAGAATTACTGCTTTCATGTTGCATGTATCTCTCACTTATAGGAGTAAAGGTCTTCTGTACCTGTCGCTTTGCTTCTGGTACACAAAGAATTTGCTAAAGTAAGTTAAATCTTTAAAAACTTGCGTACCGACATAAAGCTACCCCATATACCGATGAAAATACCGATTAATAAAATCAGGCCGTTCACTTGGAACAGTAATGGCATTGTGTCTAAAATTTGGAATAACTCACCTTTTAAGCGTGGTGCTAATAATTCATGTATTTTATAGTAAGCCAAGGATACGACAGTAATTGGAATAATCGAGCCGATAATACCTAGAAACATACCTTCTAATACAAATGGAATGCGCACAAATGAATTTGTCGCCCCTACTAATTTCATAATTTCAATTTCATCTTTACGTGCAATGATCGTAATACGAATTGTATTCGAAATTAAGAACATCGCTGTAAATAATAACCCTAAAATTAATACAAGCCCTACATTACGAGCAATCGCTAAAACGTTAAAAAGCTTTTCAACTTTTCCTTCTCCATATACAACTTCCTGTGTATTGTCGAAACTATCAATTTGCTTCGCCACTTCTGCTGTTTTTAATGGGTCAACCGCCTTTACATATAACACGTTGTAAAGTGGGTTATTTTGTTCGAAAAGGCTTAATTCATCACCAAAATCTTTTATCAATTTATTTAATTCATCTTCTTTTGAAGAATATGTAACTTCCTCAACATCTGGCATTCCTTGAATCTTATCTATGAGCTCATTTTCTACTATATCTATTTGTTTTTCATCTGAAATAATATCAATCATCACTCGAATTTCAACATCGTTTTCTAAATCTGATGCTACTTTATTTAAGTTCATCATAATAACTGAAAAAACACCGACTAATAGTAATGTTACCGTTACCGCACTGACTGATGCAATTGTCATCCAGCTATTACGTCCTAATGATTTAAAGCTTTCTCTAAAATGGCGTACGAGCGTTCTAGCTTTCATAGCCATAGTCACCCCCGTACTCATCGCGTACAATCATACCGCCTTCAATTGCTATAACACGCTTACGAATTGTGTTTACGATTTCACGGTTATGTGTCGCCATTACAATCGTCGTACCTTGACGATTAATTTCTTCAAAAATATTCATAATTTCCCAAGACGTATCAGGATCTAGGTTCCCCGTTGGCTCGTCCGCAATCATTACTTTCGGACGATTCACAATTGAACGGGCAATCGCCACACGTTGCTGCTCTCCACCAGATAATTCGCTTGGGAACATGCGTACTTTATGTTTCAAACCAACAAGTTCTAATACTTCCATTACACGTTTGCGAATTACTTTTGGCTGTTCTTCAATTACTTCCAACGCAAAGGCCACGTTTTCATACACTGTTAGTCGTGGCAGCAATTTAAAGTCTTGGAATACAACCCCTAACTGACGTCGTAAAAACGGCACACGGCTATTTTTCAAGGTACGCAAGTTAATGTTATTAATCATTACATCACCTGACGTAGGCTTTTCTTCTCGGTACATCAACTTAATAAACGTCGATTTTCCGGCACCACTTGGGCCTACTACATACACGAACTCACCTGTTTTTATATCAATTGTAATCCCGTTTACTGCGACAACGCCATTAGGATACTTTTTCACTACATTATTCATTTGAATCATTAACGAAACCACCTAAGTTCTATGTCTTTATAAAATAAATTTTCCTATTCATTATAGCACTTTCAAGCTATAAATTTATTACAGTTTCTTTTCAATATTAAAATGCTCCTTTTTTTGCTAGTTCCCAACTGAATTTAGCTAGATTAGTAAACCAAATTTCTAATATTTTTTGCATTACATCTGTGATATTTCATACTCCTCGTAATTACTTTGTTATAGTTAGAAATTTTATTAATATAACAAATATTCAACCTTTTTAACGATTTAAAGCACACTAAAAGCCCACATACAAGTTTACTTTCTTGTATGTGGGCTGAACATATCATTTTATTGTAATGTGTAACGAACTAGCACTGTACCCGTACGTGATTCACCTGTCAATTTCAATAATTTTGCGCCTTCTAGCTCTTTTGTAAAGCGCACGGATTTTAACAGGAATTGCTCCTCTTCCTCATACAGCTTCACATCGTTTAAGCCGACATCTGCTTTCCCTAAGTTTGAGAAAATTTGTCCTTCTAGCGCCACTGTTTTTGGTACATAGATTTCGACCGAACCAGCCAACGCACGCGCTTTTACTTTATTCGCTTCTGCACTTGAAGTAGTTACGACAACATGACCGTTCATAGATTCAGCATCGACTTCTTTTAAATCACCATCGACATAAATTCGGCCATTTGCAGTTTCAATTTCTAAGTCGGTACCCTTTACAGTACGTGCTTCTACAGCTCCATTGCTCGTTTGCAGCTCGGCATGGTCAAATTGTGTATGGTTTACTCGAATTGCCCCATTATAAGTACGGGCTTTTATTAATTTCGCATCTAAGTTTTCTACTGAAATACCGCCATTCATTAAGCGGGCAATAAATACGTCATAATGTTTTTTGGGAATAGCGATTTGCACTTTCAACTGGGTAAATTTATTTTCTGACTTCATATATATTTTATCATCCGTCTTTGTAACTAATGATTCGGTAATGTGCGTAATTGTTTCTTCTTCAGTGCCTTTAAGTGTTGTTTTACCATTCACCTGAATAGTTATTAATTCATCCGTCGCTTGCACTACATCAATTTTTCCATTGGCTATATCCAGTTCAATACTTCTCACATCAATAGCTGGATAAGCATAAGTTTTGGAAAACTCTACTTTTTCACCAAAAGGCGTTTCAATATCTAAGTCTTTTAATTTTGATAATGCTGCACCAACTAACCCTGTCATACGCGTGCTTAATTGAGATAAATCCTTTTTAATATCGCCCATGAAGTCATCCATTTTTTTATTGAATTCTTTATCATTAAATGATTTGCCAAAAATATCTTCAAATCCTGTCGTTTTTCGTTGTTCTTTCGCTTCATCAACCGGCTCTGCTTTAAAAACAGGCTCGTTCTCTTTTGGCTCATTTGGAGGCACGACCGGTTGAACTGGAAGCGGAGTGGATTCGTTTTTGCCTGATAACTTTTCTAATAAAACAATGGCCTCTTCAGCTGTAATTGTACCGTTTTCTACTAATTGTAAAATGCGTTTTCGTTGTTCTTGCATAAAAAAATTCCTCCCTCTCATCGTATCTATTTTATTATACGAGGAGGGAGGACAAAAAGTTTCATTGACACACTTGCAATTTAGACTATTTACTTTTCGCCATTTCAATTTTGTCAGCCATGCGTTCACGATCGCGCTCTAAAATTGGCTTTAAATAATAACCTGTATAGCTCTCCTTCACTTCCGAAATCTGTTCAGGGGTGCCAGTCGCTAAAATTGTACCGCCGCCATCGCCACCTTCTGGACCTAAATCGATAATATGATCGACCGTTTTAATCACGTCTAAATTGTGTTCAATAACCAGCACCGTTTCACCGTTTTCTACTAAACGATGTAACACCTTTAATAGGCGCGCAATATCATCGACATGAAGACCTGTTGTTGGTTCGTCTAAAATGTAGAATGACTTTCCGTTTGAACGACGATGCAATTCAGATGCTAATTTTACACGCTGTGCCTCACCACCAGATAATGTTGTTGCTGGTTGACCAAGTTTAACATAGCCAAGCCCTACATCGACAATCGTTTGCAGTTTACGCTGTATTTTTGGTAAGTTACCGAAAAACTCTAGAGCATCTTCCACTGTCATTTCTAAAATGTCAGCAATATTTTTCTCTTTGTATTTCACTTCTAACGTCTCACGGTTGTAGCGTTTACCGTGACAGATTTCACATGGTACATAAACATCTGGCAAGAAGTGCATTTCTATTTTAATAATGCCATCGCCGCGACAAGCTTCACAGCGGCCACCCTTCACATTAAACGAAAAACGACCTTTTTTATAGCCGCGCACCTTTGCCTCATTCGTCATCGCAAATACATCGCGTACATCATCAAATACACCAATATACGTTGCAGGATTTGAACGTGGCGTGCGACCAATTGGTGATTGGTCTACATCAATTACTTTTTCAAGCTGCTCTAGCCCTTCAATTGATTTGTGTGCGCCCGGCTTTACTTTGGCACGATTTAATTTCGATGCAAGTGCCTTATATAAAATTTCATTTACTAATGTAGATTTCCCCGAACCTGATACTCCTGTTACCGCAATAAATTGCCCAAGTGGAATTTCTACATTAACATTTTTTAAGTTATTTTCCGAAGCCCCTTTAATCGTAATTTTACGACCATCTGATTCTCGGCGCTCCTGAGGTAGTGGAATGAACTTTCTCCCACTTAAATACTGCCCTGTAATGGAGTCTTTATTTTTCATCACTTGCTTTGGCGTACCCTGCGCAATAATTTGCCCACCATGGACACCAGCACCAGGCCCAATATCAATTAAATGGTCTGCTGCCATCATTGTATCTTCATCATGCTCTACGATAATTAGCGTATTTCCTAAATCACGCATGCTTTCAAGTGTAGCAATCAATCGGTCATTATCACGCTGATGCAGACCAATCGAAGGTTCATCTAAAATATAAAGAACACCTGTTAAACGTGAGCCAATTTGCGTTGCCAAACGAATTCGCTGCGCTTCCCCACCTGACAATGTACCTGCAGAACGCGCCAACGTTAAATAGTTCAAACCAACATCAAGTAAAAATCTCAAACGCTCAATTACTTCTCGAATAATTAAATTAGCAATTTGCTTTTCTTTTTCTGATAATTCCACCGAACTAAAGAAATCATACATTTCTATGATAGAATGACGCGTTGCCTCTGAAATGTTTTGCCCTTTAATTTTCACGGCTAATGTTTCCTGTTTTAGACGATGCCCTTTACAAGACCTACATGGCTGCTCCGTCATAAATTTTTGCATAGAATCACGTACATAGTCAGAAGAAGAATCCTTGAAGCGGCGCTCGATATTTGGAATTACCCCCTCGAATTCGATGTCCTTCTTATGCATACTGCCGTAATCATTTGTATATTCAAAATGGACTTTTTCCTTGCCAGATCCGTATAAAATTTTATCCATTTTCGCCTTTGGAATATCCTTCACTGGCACGTCCATCGGAATATCGTAATGACGACATACCGATGCTAGTAGCTGCGGATAATACATTGATGATACAGATTCCCACGGAGCAATCGCATTATCAAGAAGTGATAAATTCCAATCGGGCACAACTAATTCAATATCCGCTTTTACTGTGCTCCCTAATCCATCACATGATGGACACGCACCAAACGGACTATTAAAAGAGAACATACGTGGCTCAAGCTCGCCAATTGAGAAGCCACAGTGCGGACAAGCATGGTGCTCACTAAAAAGTAACTCCTCATGCTCCATAACATCCACTAACACACGACCTTCTGCGATTTTTAGAGCAGCTTCAATAGAATCACTTAAACGCGATTCAATGCCTTCTTTCATCACAACACGGTCAATAACGACTTCAATTGTATGCTTTTTATTTTTATCAAGCTCGATATGATCGTCTAAATCACGAAGTTCACCATTTAATCGAATACGCACATAGCCTTGCTTTTTCAAGTCTTCTAATAACTTGACATGCGTTCCCTTTTTTCCTTCAATGACCGGCGCTAACAATTGAATTTTTGTGCGCTCTGGATATTCCATTAAACGATCCACCATTTGCTCGACCGTCTGCGACGTAATTTCAATTCCGTGCGTTGGACAATACGCCTTACCAATACGCGCAAATAGTAAACGTAAGTAATCGTAAATTTCCGTAACTGTACCAACAGTTGAGCGCGGGTTACGGCTTGTTGTTTTTTGGTCAATTGAAATCGCTGGTGACAGCCCTTCAATCGTATCAACATCGGGCTTATCCATTTGCCCTAAAAATTGGCGTGCATACGCAGAAAGTGACTCGACATAACGACGCTGCCCTTCTGCATAAATCGTATCAAATGCTAATGAAGATTTCCCTGAACCTGAAAGACCTGTCACAACAACGATTTTATCGCGCGGAATTGTGACATCAATATTTTTTAAGTTATGTGCGCGTGCGCCTTGTACAACGATTTCTGTATTTTTCACGTAAGTCACCCTTCTGCCTTCAATTCAAAAATCATATCTCGTAATTCTGCTGCACGTTCAAAGTCTAATGCTTTTGCAGCTTCTTTCATTTCAACTTGCAATGTTTCAACTAGCTTTTGCAGCTCTTTTTTCGTTAGCTTTTTGCCGCCCGTTACTTTTGTAATATACTTTTCTTCCTGCTCAGCCGCTTGCGTTGCACGAATGATGTCTGGTATTTTTTTGATAATTGTCTGTGGTACGATTCCATGCTGTTCATTGTACGCCATTTGAATTTCACGACGACGTTTCGTTTCGGAAATCGCCTTCGTCATTGAATCCGTCATATTATTTGCATACATAATAACATGACCGTTCGCATTACGCGCAGCACGTCCAATGGTTTGAATAAGCGAACGCTCCGAACGCAAGAACCCTTCCTTATCAGCATCTAAAATTGCGACAAGGGACACTTCCGGAATGTCTAACCCTTCTCGAAGTAAGTTAATACCAACCAACACATCATGTATTCCTTTACGCAGCTCACGAATAATCTCAATTCGCTCTAGTGTTTTAATCTCTGAGTGTAAATATTCAACCTTTAAGCCCATTTCCTTCAAGTAATTTGTTAAATCCTCAGACATTTTTTTCGTCAAAGTTGTAATTAAAACACGCTCATTACGACGAATTCGTTCATGAATTTCATCGATTAAATCATCAATTTGCCCTTCAATTGGGCGAACATCAATATTTGGATCAAGTAAGCCGGTCGGACGAATAATTTGCTGTACCATTTCTGGTGTATGCTCTAATTCAAAAGGTCCTGGTGTTGCCGAAACATAAATCGCCTGACCGACCTTCGACTGAAATTCATCGAACATTAATGGACGGTTATCTAGCGCGGATGGCAGACGGAAACCATGCTCTACTAATACATTTTTACGCGCCTGGTCACCATTATACATACCGCGCACCTGAGGCAATGTTACGTGACTTTCATCGACAACAAGTAAGAAATCTTCCGGGAAATAATCAAGCAATGTATATGGTGTTGCTCCCGATTCTCTTAATGTTAAATGACGTGAATAGTTTTCGATTCCTGAGCAAAAACCCATTTCTTTCATCATTTCTAAATCGTAATTTGTACGTTGCTCTAAGCGCTGTGCCTCTAGTAAACGATCCTCCGAGCGCAACAGATCAAGTCGCACTTGTAGCTCTTTTTCAATATTTTCAATAGCGATTTTCATCTTTTCTTCACGCGTTACGAAGTGGGATGCAGGGAAAATGGCCACGTGCTGACGCTCACCTAGAATTTCACCTGTTAGTGCATCCACTTCTCGGATACGGTCTACCTCATCTCCGAAAAATTCAATTCGAATGCAGTGTTCATCCTTAGACGCTGGGAATATTTCAACAACATCTCCTCGCACACGAAATGTTCCGCGCGTAAAGTTGATATCGTTACGTTCATATTGAATATCTACTAATTTTCGCAGTAATTGATTGCGTTCAATTTCCATTCCTGTTCGAATCGATACAACCATCTCACGGTATTCTTCAGGATTCCCTAAACCATAAATACACGATACCGAAGCAATGATAATAACATCCTTACGCTCAAATAACGCTGACGTAGCCGAGTGTCGCAGCTTATCAATTTCATCATTAATACTCGAATCCTTTTCGATATACGTATCGGTTTGTGGTACATATGCTTCCGGTTGGAAATAATCATAGTAACTCACAAAATATTCAACCGCATTGTCTGGAAAAAATTCTTTAAACTCACTATATAATTGACCTGCCAGTGTTTTATTATGGGCCATTACTAGCGTTGGTTTATTGACTTCCTTAATTACGTTTGAAATCGTAAACGTTTTCCCTGTCCCTGTAGCACCAAGTAACGTTTGATGACGTTTGCCTTCTTTTATGCCATGTACAAGTTCTTTGATCGCTTCGGGTTGATCGCCAGCAGGCTTGTACGCTGATTGAATTGTAAAAGTCTCTGTCATAGTTGCTATCCTTTCTATCGTTTTGTTCATAACTACATTTTACCATACGCATTTTTAATTGACGATTATTTTGCGAACATATATTCGAAATCGTCTCGATAATATAGTGCATGCCTTCTAATATTCTCGCCGAATATCTCTAAGAGTAGACTAATTTTCCACACACAAAAAGCTACCTAAATAGTTAGGTAGCTTTCTCTGTTTAAGAAATCGGTGCTTCCATTAGCATTTTTAGTTCGGAAGCATAGGTATAAAAATCTCGCTGGTTCTTCTGATCTAATGAATTATCGATTAGCGTTTTTAATTGTTCGATACGATATATACGTTGTATTCGACTAATAAATAAATCTAAATAAATTTCACTTAACAACTTTTCTGCTTGATTTTCCGTTGGCTGATGGCCTACTGCTTTTAAAAAGTCTGTATATGAATAATATTTATCCATCGATATCACCTCGATCTCTTTTTTCCATTATAAGATAAACCATATTTAATTTGCAATATATTCTGAATAATTATCTTTTTACAGAATTTTCTAAAAATAGTGTTGATTTTTGACTTTTTATGCATTAATTTAGATATATAGTGAAAATTTAAGTATTTTTTCATAAGAAAGGAGTCTACAATGAATCGAAATCGCGAACAAATATCTAAGTACTATATTACTAATTCGACCTATTGCTTAATTTCACAACCAAATTCCGATAAAGTTTTCACAGTAATATTAGACAAGCACGGAAAAACTACAATGTCATTCCCACCGTTGAGAGTAATTCGACATACTTGCACCTTAAATGGTTCAACATTTGAAGCAACTACACAGCAAGCAAGAGAATTTTTGGGACATAATCGACATAAAGTACCGATTATGGTTGCCTATAACTTTGGTGATCCTTGTGTTGTATTCCCTTTATTTTCCCCTCATTCAAAACAAAATATTTGGGTGACGGTCAATGCCATTATTAATATTGAAGAAATGAACGAATCGACATTGGTGACATTTGTCGATGGTACAGAGCAAATTTTCCCTGTGCACTTAAAATCATTTAATCAGCAATACGTAAGAGCCGTTCTTTACTATAAAAACCTCATATTACAACGCAAAGCTTTAATATGAGCTTAAGACTTTCCAATATATTCAGCAAGAAGTAACTCACTTTGATTACGAAGGCGAATATTCGAATATCTTCTACACTCCATGACCCCACCAAAATAAAATTGATACTCGGTAAACAAATCATCCGTTTTCCCTCTAACTAAGCGCATCTGATGAAGTGTAAAATAGTCCTTCGTTTCTTTTAACTCTTGCTCAATTTTTATTCGTGTAGCATCAATTAATTGTAAATATGGCGTTTTAAACTTGAACGGACTTTGCTCAATAATTCGTTGATCTTTTTCAAGAATAATTAACAATAACGGCAAATAAATGCCTGATTCATAATACGGAATCGTTCCAGAAGGGATTTGTAGCATAAAATGCCTCCTTATTTTAAGAACGTTTGTTCGTATTTATTATCACATATCCTCATCTATTTGACAAGTCCCAACTACATCTAACTAAAATTTTCACTATAAAAAAGGGAATGCCCCTGAATAACTTCTAGGACATTCCCAATCATAAATCAGTATGAAATTTTTGAACGTAAATACACTGTTATGAATAAATCTAAATCGCCATCCATCACCGCGCCAACATTACCTGTTTCTGCGCTTGTACGGTGATCTTTAACCATTGAATATGGGTGGAATACATACGAACGAATTTGTGAACCCCAGCCAATTTCTTTTTGCTCACCACGGATTTCATCTAGTTGTGCTTGTTGCTTTTCTATTTCTAATTGATATAGTTTCGATTTTAACATCTTCATCGCAGCTTCACGGTTTTTAATTTGTGAACGCTCTGCCTGACATTGTACAACAACCCCTGTAGGCGCATGCGTAATTCGAACAGCAGAGTCCGTCGTATTAATGTGCTGACCACCTGCACCTGTTGCACGATACGTATCAATTTTTAAATCTTCTGCACGAACCTCGATTTCAATTTCATCATTAAATTCTGGCATCACATCACATGAAACGAATGACGTATGGCGACGACCTGAGGAATCAAACGGCGAAATACGTACTAAACGGTGAACACCTTTTTCTGCCTTTAAATAACCGTAAGCATTATGACCAGAGATTTTTAATGTAACCGATTTGATCCCTGCTTCATCGCCCGGTAAATAGTCCAATGTTTCGACTTTAAAGCCGCGCTTATCTGCCCAACGTTGGTACATTCGTAAAAGCATCGAACCCCAGTCTTGAGACTCAGTACCACCTGCACCCGGATGAAGCTCTAAAATCGCATTGTTTTTATCATATGGCTCAGATAATAACATTTGTAATTCGAACGCTTCCACTTTTTCTCGGTACTCTGTTAGCTCATTGCCAAGCTCTTCTTGTAATTCTTCGTCCGGCTCTTCACGTAGCAGTTCTAATGTCATTTCTAGGTTTTCTTGTGTTGAGATTAAATCGTTGTATTCGTTAACAACAGCTTTAATGCCATTTGATTCGTTAATAATTGTCTGTGCACCTTGCTGGTCGTTCCAAAAATTTGGCTCTAACATTAACTCATCTAATTCTTGGATACGTGCCTCTTTGTTTTCTAAGTCAAAGAGACCCCCTGAAGTCCGCTAGTTTTGTAGCTGTATTTTCGAGCGCATTCCGCACGTCTGCTAATTCCATCATTTATTTTCCTCCGTTGTATAGTGTTTTAGAGTGTGGCTTTTTTATCCGTTAGCCTAGGCTACAGTGAGGACGCTTTTCCCGGTGGAGTCTGCCTCCCTTTCACTACGTCTAACTACTATTTCAAAAAAATCACACATCATTAAACTACGATTAAATTTTATTACAACCTAAAAAACAAACTAGGTCATTGAGTTTGGTTTCAATGACCTTGTTTGGTTTACTTACTCTATTGTCCTACGCCGTGGCATGATTTGTATTTTTTGCCGCTACCGCATGGGCATGGGTCGTTGCGTCCGATGTTTTCGGCTTTACGTGTTGGTAATTTTTTTGGCTTTGCTGCGCCCTCTTCTTTTGGGTTCACTGCTTGACCTTTTGCTACCTCTTCACGTTGTAAGTTGCTACGAATTTCTGCTTTTAACGCATATTTCGCCACGTCTTCACGCACTGCTGCTACCATTTCCTCGAACATTGCGAAACCTTCTTGTTGGTATTCACGTAAAGGATCGTTTTGACCGTATGCTCGCAGATGAATCCCTTGACGTAATTGATCCATCGCGTCGATATGGTCAATCCATTTCGTATCAATTGAACGAAGTAAAATAACTTTTTCGAACTCACGCATACGCTCTGCTGTCATTGCTTCTTCTTTTTCATTGTAGCGCGCTGTTACTTTTTCAGAAATAAACGCCATCATCTCTTCAGGTGATTTTGTTTCTAAATCTGCTTTTGTCAGATCGCCTTCATCTAAAAGGTTGGCTGCGATGTAATCTTCTAGTGCATCAAGTGTCCAAGCATCCTTTTCGCCTTGCGTATGAACAGCTACTGCATTTTCAATGGCTTGCGCAATCATTGACTCTACTAACTCACGCATATTTTCAGAATCCAGTACATCTTCACGCTCTTTGTAGATTACTTCACGTTGCTGACGTAATACATCATCATATTGTAATAATCGTTTACGCGCATCAAAGTTATTACCCTCTACACGTTTTTGCGCAGATTCTACCGCCTTTGAAACCATGCCTGATTGAATTGGTTGAGAATCGTCCATACCAAGTCGTGTCATCATTGCTTTCATTTTGTCCGAACCGAAACGGCGCATCAATTCATCTTCTAAAGAAAGATAGAATTGCGTTACCCCTGGGTTCCCTTGACGACCAGAACGACCGCGCAGCTGATTATCGATACGACGTGACTCGTGACGCTCTGTACCAATTACCGCTAAACCACCAACTTCTAGTACGCCTTCACCCGGTTTAATATCCGTACCACGACCGGCCATGTTAGTTGCGATTGTTACCGCACCTTTTTGACCCGCGTTTAAAATAATTTCCGCTTCTTTTTCGTGGTTTTTCGCGTTTAATACGTTATGTGGAATTTTAAATTTCGTTAAGTATTTTGAAATAATCTCGGACGTTTCGATCGCAACGGTACCAACTAAAACTGGTTGGCCAGCTCGGTGACGCTCAGCAATATCTTCAGCAACTGCTTTAAATTTACCATCTATCGTTGCATAAATTAAATCCGCACGGTCATCACGTGCAATCGGTTTATTCGTTGGAATTGCGACAACTTGCATATTGTAAATGTTACGGAATTCCTCTTCTTCTGTTTTCGCTGTACCTGTCATACCAGACAGTTTTTCGTACATACGGAAGTAGTTTTGGAATGTAACGGTTGCCATTGTCATTGATTCGTTTTGAATATCTAAGCCTTCTTTTGCTTCAATTGCTTGGTGTAAGCCGTCTGAATAACGACGCCCTTTCATTAAGCGACCTGTGAAGCCGTCAACGATAACGATTTCACCATCCTGCACAACATAATCAACATCTAAATGCATTGATGCATGTGCTTTTAAGCTTTGGTTAATCGCATGGTTTAAACGAACATGTGCTAAATCGAATAAGTTATCAATACCAAACGAACGCTCGGCTTTTTCGATACCTGCTTCTGTTAACGTTACACCTTTTGTCGATTCCTCGTAGTTGTAATCTTCATCTTGCTTTAGCATACGCACAAAGGCATTTGATTGTACATAAAGCTGTGCTGTTTTACCAGCTTGTCCAGAAATAATTAACGGTGTACGTGCTTCGTCGATTAAAATCGAGTCTACCTCATCGATTACCGCATAATGTAATTTACGTTGTACACGGTCTTCTTTATAAAGCACCATGTTGTCACGTAAATAGTCGAACCCTAGCTCGTTGTTCGTTGAATACGTAATATCCGCAGCATAGGCTTCTCGTTTTTCTTCTTTCGATAAGCTGTTTAAGTTTAAGCCGACTGTTAAGCCTAACCACTCATATAGCTCACCCATTTCACGCGCGTCACGGCTTGCTAAATATTCGTTGACTGTTACAACATGTACACCCTTCCCAGTAATGGCGTTTAAGTATACAGACATTGTAGCTGTTAACGTTTTACCTTCACCGGTTTTCATCTCTGCGATGTTACCTTCGTTTAACGCTGCAGCACCCATAATTTGTACGCGGAATGGGAACATCCCTAATACACGACAAGATGCTTCACGAATTGTTGCGAAGGCTTCTGGTAATAATTGCTCTACTGTTTCACCGTTTTGGAAACGATTTTTATATTCTTCTGTTTTTGCTTTCAATGCTTCGTCAGATAGGCTTTCAAACTGTCCTGCTAATGCCTCCACCTTATCTGCCGTTTTTTCTAAACGCTTTACTTCTTTTTTATTGAAATCAAATAATTTATTTAATAAATTTGCCATCGAATTGGTCACTTCCCAATAAATAGTCTCAAACTACATTTTACCATTAGTTATAGGTACGGCGCAAATCAGCACCACTTCTCTGTATAATTAGGATGTTCATTCTGTGTAAAAAGGATAGCAACAGTCACCATTTAAAAAACGAACTACCCATTACAGGCAGTTCGTTTGGAATGTTAGTTTGTTTCAATTAAGCCGTATTTGCCGTCTTTTCGTTTGTAAACGATGCTTGTGCCGTCTGACTCTGCGTCTGTGTAGATGTAGAAATCGTGACCTAGCATGTTCATTTGTAAAATTGCTTCTTCTTGATCCA
The DNA here is from genome assembly GCF_028747805.1 of Solibacillus daqui. Lineage (NCBI taxonomy): Bacteria > Bacillati > Bacillota > Bacilli > Caryophanales > Caryophanaceae > Solibacillus > Solibacillus daqui. The sequence goes on along the minus strand of NZ_CP114887.1, from coordinate 703,228 downwards.
TTGGCTTTAAGTCGAATTGTTTTGTACGAACAATTGTGTACTCTTCTTCAGACGACTCTGTTATTGCTCCTGCTTGCGTTACCGCTGCAAAATATAGCCCAGCGCCTTCACGATCACGGAATTTGCGATTTACTTTTGTTTTATGTTTACGAATTTGGCGCTCTAATTTATCAACGATTAAGTCAACTGCTGCATACATGTCATTGTGACGTTCCTCAGCACGAAGCGTTAAATTCTTCATCGGAATTGTTACTTCTACCTTAGTTTGTTTGTCGTTGTACACCTTTAAATTAACATTAGCGTTCGCGTTTAAGTCGTCATTAAAATAACGCTCTACCTTTTCAATTTTTGATTCAACATAATCGCGAATCGCTGGAGTTACCTCAATGTTCTCACCACGAATGTTAAAGTTTAGCATGTGAACTCCTCCTTCATTACGGCTATAATTACTAATTCTACACAGTTGGTAAAATCCCTTCTAGATTTTAAAAATGTTTTTCAAATTTCGACATTTCGTCATATCTTGATGGAAGGTTTAATCTTTACCGTTGACCTACTTCTTTTTTTCGGCGAAGTTTTAATTCGCTTATAATTAATGCTTCAACTTGGGGTTGTCCTACAAAAATTAACCCATATTGAATTTTGCTACCGAAATCTTTTTTCCATACGATTTCTCCGATGGCTTTAATTAAAATTTCGTCTAAAATAAATTGAACTTCAAGCTGCAATAGCTCACTACTATTTTCACCAATATCATGAAAGGCAAACATTTTCATTCCATGTGGGCTAATATCTAATATTTCACAGCTATATTTTGTCAATTTTTGGTCTTCTGGTTTACCGTCAACTAAGATGATATATTTTGCTGGAATTGGCTCTCCAAAACTAAAACGAAATCCCTCTGTCCGTTTAAAAGTCATTTTAATCCTCCTAGCGATTACATTAATTCTTTACATACCCACATTATACCTTTAACATTACATAATTTGTATAATATTCACCTTTTTAATTTAAGTAGCATTCCTCAAAAATCTGTTTCAAAAGTTGAAATTAAAATGAGTATCTCATTTCGCGAGATACTCATTTTATTAAGCCCACTGCTGTAATGCAGACTTTAACTGTTCAATTTTTTGTTCACTTTCTAACAAGCTCTCTGTTTTCACCCCAATATAAAATTTACACTTCGGCTCTGTTCCTGAAGGTCGTACGCAAATCCACGAATCATCCTCTAATATAAATTTTATTACATCGGCTTGAGGTAAACCGTTAATCGACTCTGTCAAATAATCTTCCATTTTCCTAACGGCTATATCAGCAAATCGTTTTGGTGGTTGTTTTCGAAATGCCTCCATAATTGAAGTGATTTTTTGCTGTCCTTCCATACCTTCAAATGTCAGTGAGATTAATGCCTCTTGATAAAACCCGTGCTCCTCGTATAACTCGTTTAACACATCATACAATGTTTGGCCATTTGCAGCATAATACGCAGCCATTTCTGCAGTTAGTAACGCAATTTGCACCGCATCTTTATCGCGTACAACATCGCTCACTAAATAGCCATAGCTTTCTTCGTAGCCAAAAATAAATTTGTGCTCTTTTGTTAGCTCCCATTCTGCTATTTTTTCCGCGATATATTTAAAACCCGTTAACGTGTTCACAGTTGCCACACCGTATTTCTGAGCCACAGCCGCACCAAATTCCGATGTCACGATTGTTTTAATCATCGCCGCATTTGGCTGAGCTGGCTGTTTTGACAAAATATAATCGAGTAATAGAGCGCCTAATTGATTACCCGTTAATAGCTTATAAGCACCGTCAACGAGCACTGCCACACCTAGACGATCGGCATCAGGATCTGTTGCTAGCAATAATTGTGCGCTTACTTCCTCACCAAGCTTCATCGCTAGTTTAAACGCATCGGCTTCCTCAGGATTTGGATAAATAACGGTTGGAAAATCGCCATCTTGAACTGCCTGTTGTTGCACCAGATGCACATTCGTAAAACCAAAGTTTTGTAATCCTCGAATCGTCGGCTCAAGCCCTGCCCCATGTATAGGTGTATAAACAATTGCCATATCTTCTTTTACATTTTCGCTAAGTTGAATATGTGAAATCGCCTGTAAATATGCATCATCCAATTTTTCTAGTATTTCTACACACAAATCTGAGTTTTGTAGTTGAGACCTTGACGAATTCGGAATATCAAAAATCGAATCTACCGCATGCATATGAGCCATAATGTCATTTGCAAATTGTGGTGTAAGCTGTGCGCCGTCCTCGCCATACACTTTAAAACCGTTATATTGTTTCGGATTATGACTGGCCGTAATAACAACACCTGCATAAGCAGCCAAGTATCGTACTGCAAAGCTTAACTCCGGTGTCGGCCTACTTTCTTTGAATACATAGCTTTGAATACCATGCGCGGCCAAAACGCCAGCTGTTTCGTATGCAAATTCTTGTGAAAAATGGCGCGTATCGTAAGCAATGACCACTCCGCGCATTTTCGCTACTTCACCCTGCTGTTCAATTTGGCGAGCCAATCCTTCCGCTACAAGACGGATTGTATGTGTGTTCATACGATTTGTGCCTGGTCCTAGTTTGCCACGTAGACCGCCCGTGCCGAATTGTAGTTGTTGGTGGAAGCTGTCTTGGATTTCTGATTTATTTGCCTTGATTTGATGTAAATCGTTTTCATACAAAGATTTTTGAATCCAATCTTCGTAAATCAATTGATAATCCATATTGTTGTCTCCTTAAAGATCTTTATTAATTCACCTAGGATGATAAAATATTTCTCAAATATGTAAATCGTTGTCCCATTATTGTTTCATATTCTTTGAATTTGGTCACCTAAATTTTTGAAACACCGTGATACCTGTAACATTTCACTGGCAGTCATTGCGTAAATCCCTCCCACTACAACAAAAAGGGTGATATTAAAAGTTATTTAACTTTCAACATCACCATTTTTCTAAGTTTAATTGTTATCTAAATCGTCTTTTTTCGTATAATAAACATTCCCCTGTTCTTTTATAATCTCACACGGCTTACTTAGCGTATTACCTTTTTTATAAATATTCTTTTTCTTTAAATCAATAAGTAATTTTAGTAAACAAGCAACTAGCAAACGACTGTATAGCTTATTTTTACTAATACTAAGTGTTATATTTACACATTGTGTTAGTTGCAATAACGTTTTTGAATTAGAAAGGCAGCTTATTCTTTCAATATGATGCAAGGCGACATAAATAATTACATTGCGATTATATATTTCTACTGGTACCCATACCATATCCATAAAAATATATGGTGCCCCATAGGATGAACCAAGTATTTCTTTTGCAATGCGTTTTGCTACTTCTAGATTCGTTATATAATACATTTCATTGTGGGCAATAATTCGATTTAATGATCCTTCTATAAAATAACTTTCACCATTTTCAATTACTACAATTCCTTGTTTTCCATTCTCCACTGTTTCAAATAATACTTGTGTTGCATACGTTAAAATATACTTTTTGTTCTTTTCCATGAGTTCTACTCCCTTTCGCTCTTTATCCATGTTCAAATAATAAAAAAAGGAGTATACTAACAATAGTCAGGATACTCCTGATCTAGAAACCTTTGTATACGATAAGTCTTGCCCGACTGTATACAGAGGTTTTTCTATTGATTTCCTACTTTTTTAATACAACATCACCCCCTTCATTGCACAGCCAATTGATTATGGCTGCCAATGTTTTTTTATTGTTCGTAACAAAGTAAAGCCCACTTGGACCTCTGTACCTCCCATCAAAACGATGCCAAAGTGATTGACGTGATTCCCAGCTCACATGGTTAAGCGCTTTCATTCGATTGCGCACATAGTCAGTCTTCTTCGCCTGTCCAATAAATTGTTCGCCCTTTAATGCATAATACGCTAACCCCCTCACAAATAAAAAACTAGCCAAAATGGAAATATTATAATCACCAATTTTATCAGGGCTTTCCAGTATGAATAACTCATCTAACCATGCATTCAATATCGGCATACGTTGCTCAATTAACACTTGATCTACCTGCTGTGTATGCACTCCTGATTCGATTTCCTTGCCGACTAAAAAAAGAGAGACAATTGCACGTAGCTGACTTAAAGACAGGAAATTTTTATTCGCTGGTCGGTTAATGCTTACCTTTTCTTGCTCAATTCCTGCAAATCTCAGCGCCTCATGCTGCAATAACAGCTCGTTCGTTACGGTGTTAATCGTATTTCTCGAATCATAGGCAATGCGTTTAGACAACGCCACCTTTTTCCCTTTTGTATTGGCATCCAAGTAGAGTTGGTCCTGCTGTTCCTCTGTAAAATCATGAAATACTTGAAATGCTAGTTTTATATCACCAATACTTGCGCATAATTGTGCTGCTTTCTTTTGTTCTTCAATATCTTCACTTAATAACATTCGATTCGCCATTGGTAAAATGTCCACCATGCTACGAAGTCTGCTGCTACCATCGATAATATAGAGCACACCATTATTTTCAGTTGCTACAATCGGTGGAATAAAAACATCCCCTGTAACGAATTGCTCCATGACATATTGCCTTATTTTTCTCGTATGGCGCGCCTCGGTTTTGCGCAAAATAATGGTTTGTTGCTCGATTTGTTGCGCAATTTCATGGATTGTATATATGGCCAAATGCTGCGTCATATTTTCACCATCATTTCATCTTTAATAATTTGCATAAATTCATTTTTAATTTTTCGGATAGCATGTGTGCTGGAATGACCAATAATGTAGTTCTTTTCATCGGAGTATAAAAATTCAAAGATAGGATCTGTATGCTGCCAACTAATTTTTTTCAAATGTAATAAAAGATTAATGGCTTCAAGATGCGATATATTTCGCTCTTTCGTGAGGCTATGAACTGTGAGGGCAAGTGCGATTTGTATTCCTGTAAGGCCCGTTACATATTCTGTACGTCGATGGGCATGTTTCGGAAAAATTTCTAACCATTTTAAAAAGAAGGCTTCTGCAATCTGTTCCACTTCCTGTTGGGGATATTGAAATGTGACTTTACCCGCTTTTTGAACATATAAACCGTCGAATAAAGCAACCAAACAGCGCTTCATCATTACAAGTGTTGTTAGTGCAGTTGAGCTATTCACTACTCTCGATGCATATAACTCGATATCCATATGCTTCTGCAAACGCTGTGCTAATTCTCTCGTCATAATACTATAAGCATCACGATGATCATACTGTAATAATTGCCCAGGGTGCGCTTCTTTTCGCTCGGTATTGACATCTGAGAACATCTGCCGTTCCTGTTTTTCATTAAGATTCATATAAATTTGTAGTGTAATCGGGAAATTTTCGAGAAATTCGATTTGTGCCTTTAGCTTAGCTATTTTCTCTTCATGCTTAATAAATTCAATTGCATTTAATGCACTTTTTAGCATAATAATTGCCGCTTCTAAGGCGTAGCTTCTGTGCTGACCATCGATTGTATACAGCTTGGCCCCTGGTGATAAAAAGTAGCCTTGCTCATCTTTTTGGAGCTGCTTTCTCCCACTGAATAAAAAGGGAGTAAAATGAAATGCACATTCTCTTTCTACATTATTTAAAATAAATGTGCGAATTTCTAGCTTTCGTTGGGGATCTAATTCCCTTTGTACATTGGCATCGACTTCGAAAATAGCAAGCAATGTTTTCAATCGCAGCGTTGTAAAAAAAACTTCATGGCCAAATTGCCTATATGCTATTCCATCTAAATATACTTTAGCCACAGGAAACAACCTCCATTTTTACAATATTTTTCCTATTGATTCTAATATAGAGTGTCTTGTCGAAGTATGCAACATTAATTTTCAGATAAATCTGTTTTTATGTTTTATAGCTATTTTACATTTTTTGATTTATTTCTGTTTCTGAACAGATTGTTGTGTACTTGACAAATAAATTTATTTGCAAATAAAAGAGATTGAGACTGCTAAGGACTATATTAGAGGTTTCATTCAAGTAACCACAGTGGTAAAAAAGAGGTTTTAGGGGTATATGGAATTTAAAAAGAAAAAAGGAGATACGTTACGTATCCCCTTTTTCCTGACTTGTCGATTGACCCTTTTACCGGCCAATCCGCCGTCACGCTCGATATATCATATTTTAAAATAATAAGTTATTCATGACACAGTTCGGTTCTTCAATCAGTGGAAGTTAGTTGTTTCCACATGAATATTAATTTTTATATTTGCTCAACCCCACCATATTGCTGCTGGCGCGTGATTTTAATAACTTCCTTCCATGTATCACGGAATTCTGTCACTAAACCTTCGACTTCCTCAATAATGGCCGGGTCGTTTTTCATGTTGGCTTCCACAAGGCGACGGTTCATATATTCGTATAATGGTAGCATTTGTTTAGAGATGTCAATATCCATATTTAACGTAGACATCAGTTCAGCAATTATTGCTTGTGAACGTTGAATATTGTAATTTTTCTCCTCAATATTCTTTTGCTCAATTGCCACTTTTGCTTTCCCCAAAAATTTCAAACACCCATTATAGAGCATTAATGTCAGTTCACCTGGCGAAGCCGTCGTAACACTGTTTTGTTTGTATGCGTTAAATGCATTTGTATTTGTTGTCACAAATTACACTCCTCTGAAGCTCATAATTAATTCTTTTTGTCGTAGTAACGACCATCCATTACCTGAACACTGGAATAAGGATTCATATATTGCTGCTCGTTTTTCTTAGCGTTTTGTAGGTCCTTTAAATCGGCTTGAATCAGCTTCATGACTTTATCTAAACGTTCTCGAATGCCTTTGTCGAGTTCAATAAGCATTTGATGGGATTTATTCGTAGAATCGACACGAAAGCCGTTTTTGCGCATCTCTTCAATGAGTATACCACGGTCATCTAGCAACGTGTGCACCTTTTCAATATAATCCTCACGCTCTTCGTCTTTCGGCAAATTCGTCAAGTGCTGATAAAGTTTCGCTGATGCTTGTAAAAGCTGCTGTAGTTGTTCCATTAAATTCACCTAATTCTTAGCCTTGCATGAACATTGATGCTTGTGAATTCGCCTTATTAATAGCAGATTCCATTGCACCAAATTGCTTCCAGTAGCGGGCTTCGATCATTTTTAACTTGTCCTGCCAAGTAGAAATACGCTTCTCTGTATCTACTAAGCTCTTACCAATTGAATATTGTGCATCCGTCATTGTTGAACGGCCTGCTTTTTTCTCGATAGAAACTTCAAATGATTTCAATGAATCACGTAATTTATCTACATAACCGCGTGTATCAACCGTTTCACCATCGACTACAGCATCCTTTTTCCCATCACTATTTTTAAATAGCTTTTCAACTGCATCTGGATCTTCCTCAATTGCTTTACGTAGCTTATCTTTATCAATTTCCAATATGCCGCCTTCAGTAAAATTCTTCGTTGTCGTAATACCAACACTAAATAGTGAATTAAACTTAGAATCACTTAAACCTGGGTTCGTTTCATACACTAAAGAACGCATATCGGCTAAGCCTTTTTGAAGAAGGGCATCACTTCGCAATAAGCCACTCTTCGCTTTTTCTTCCCAAAGCTTGATTTCGTTCTCAGACATGTCCTTTTTTTGCTCATCTGATAACGGTTTATAGTCTCGATATTTAGATTCCTTCGTTTGGTTTGTAAGGTCTTTTATTAATCCGTTATACGTATTTACAAAATCCTCAATCTTTTGCATCATGTCGTCTACATTAGTAGTAGAAGTCATTGTTACAGGTGGGGTTGTACCTGTTGGAATATTATTTTCATCAATTAAACCTGGATCATCACCATCTACATAATCTTTTTTAAATTGTTGTTTATAGGCGTCCTTAAAATCTGCTTTCGCTTTTGTTTGACGATCCTCTAATGCTTTGTATTCCGCCTCTTTTGCTGTTTTATCTGCAAGTTTAGCTTGAGCATCAACTTGTTTGTTTGCTAAATCACTGAAATCTGTTAATTGTGTGCTGTCCATTTCACGAAGTGCATTTTTTTGTGAATCCGATAATTTGGATAGCTTTTCTCCTAGTGCCTTTTCTTCTGCATTAGTAGAGTTTTTCCATGTATCAATTTGCTTATTAAAATCTTCTACTGTTCCTTTTTGCGCTCCGTTTAATAACCCTTGTTCAGCAGCGCTTAAACCACTTAAGAATCCTGCACCAAGCGTGCTATATTTTGATTGATTTTGCATCGCCGTAAGTTCATTGTCTTTTACTGTTTTTAAAGAATTAAACTGCTCTAAATTTACATTGCCTTCTTTTAACTTTGCTTTTAAATCTGGATCTGTTGTGTCATCGTTTAACCATGTTTGATAGGCTTCTTCATCACTAAATCCTTTTAATCTCAGAGTAGATAAATCAGCAGTAGTAAGTTGATTCATTGCTTTACTGCCAATTGAGTTATAAATCGAGTGAGCGGAAAGTTTTTGAATCTTATTGTAATCTAATGCTTGTACACCTTTTGCTTGATCCAAAGTAATATTTTCAGATTTTAATTTCGCTTTTAAATCCGCATCCGTTGTGTCGTCATTTAACCATGTTTGATAGGCAGCATCATCAGCAAAACTTTGTGCCTTTAAAGTATTAACCTCACCTTCAGTTAAGCTACGTGCAAATTCTGGATTTTTAATTTTAGAAAAGTTAGTCTGATCTTCAGCTGAAACATCACTACCGAATAAATCTTCTTTCGCTGCTAAAAATTTATTATAAGCTTCTGTATATTTATCTGACGCTGTGTTTGATGAGTTAAGAGCCTCTGCAATTTTATTAATATAATCAGGTGTAGTTGTAAATTTCCATTCCGTATAAGCTCCATTATAGCGCTCGGCAGTTGCTTGTTCCCCGTTAAATGTTGATTTTAAAGTAACATTGTAACCATTTATTGAGAACGAGTTTGATGCACGTTCCGTAGCAATGCCGTTCACTTGGAAAATTGCATTTTTACCTTCGCGAATTGAAGCTCCTTCATCTTTAGTAAGCTTCATATCAGGTGTTCCCCCAGTAATCTGAATACTGCCTTTACCTGTATTCTTTGCGGTAAATGAGAATCGACCATTTTCAAACACTGCTGATACACCAGCACCGCTTTCATTAACTTTTTTCACAAAGTCATCTACTGTCATATCATCTGTAATTTCAATTGATGTCGGTTCCCCTGGTGTTCCGTCAGCTTTAACTGCAGTAAATTCAATTGGTCCTGATGCTAAATCCTTCATTTTAGTAGAGCCTGTCGCGTTTACCTGACCACTTGTAATACGTGATGCCTCTGCTAATTGCGATACACCCTCAATCGAAAGTGTTCCAGAAGCTTTGCCTGTCGCCGTAGCAGATACTAAGCTTGAATTCGAGCTTGTCGCTGTTTTAGAATTCAAAGTTTTTAAAGATAAGTTATCTCTAACATACGTATCAAATGTTTTTAACTTTGTATTAACACCTCGATACGCGTCACGTTGCCATTCATACGTTGTTTTCTTTTGAAATAACTTATCTAATGGTGCTCTCTCTGCCTGCATCAGTTTTTTTACTAACTCATCAATATCCATCCCAGACGCTAATCCGCCAACTCGCATTACCATAATCATTTCCTCCTTGTAATTAAAGCTAAATTATATTTTTTCATCTACAACCATGCCAAGCATTTTTTGCATTTCATAAAAAGCATCCAGTAATCTCTTCGGTGGAATTTCCTTGACTACCTCTTCTGTTTCACGATCCACCACTGTCACATAATAACGTTCTAAGCCCTCATGATACATAAACTTTGAAGAACTATTATTCACATCAAGCATTTCATTCATTTTATTTACTGCATCTTGGACTTTCACTTTTGTTTCTTCACTATTATCAATAGGTTTTACTTGTTCAGCAGGTATCATTGGTGTTTCAATTGTAGGTTTGCTTCCTTGCTTCTCTACAATTTCCTTTGATGCAACATTACTTGCAGTCTTAGCAACCGATACTGCTTCAAGACTTGCATTTCCTGAAATACGCATGTTTTCCATCCTCCTTGAAATAAATACAAGCGTTGTTAGTTTTAATATCGGACAAAATAAAAAGAATTTCAGTTTTTCCGTCATTAAATGACATATAACTGAAATTCATGAAATTAGCTTTTGATTAGAACAAACATATGAGCCATTGTCGTATAACCAGATTTCGTCATTTTTTCTCACTCATCTGATAAATATAAGTTCATAAGGAACTAAATTTTTAAAGACATAATTGACGATGTAGTTTTCGAGCATAAATTCATTTTCTTTCATAAATGGCTCATAATATTTCACCATAGATTCTTCATACTTTGATAAAGTCACGTCAATATCAAATTCATTTTTGGCCTCATCAAGATTTAATCCATCTAATAGTTGCTTTAGAATAGCGATATATTTTTCTGACGATGCACCATATGAAACCTTATATTGAATTAGTTCACAAGCTAAATTAATTTGGAATTTCAAATTCCCCTCAATATGTTGTAAGGATTCAATAAACTTTAAAAATTTCTATAGAATGCTGACGATTTTGCATCAATTGAATAATAAATATACGTAAATCCCAAAAATGTGGGTGTTTTTCTAAAAGTAATTCTTTATTCATCAATCCTCGAGTATTTTTAGATTCCTCTGTTTCAATGAAACCTAACCCTTCATACTCCATCAATACAATTGAATTCAGATAAATAGTCTGGAACTAGAATAGACCTCACAATTAACATCCTTTCGTAATTTATTCCTCAAAAATTAGGTAACTTACTTGCATCTTTCTGCAAAAGTTTCACCATTTTCACCTTATACGCCTCTACTCCTGGTTGATCAAATGGATTTACTTCAAGTAGTGAGGCACTTATGACACAAGCTTTCATAAAAAACATCATTAAATAGCCAATATGGTACGCATCTAACTTTGGCAGTTCTAATTTCATAACAGGTACACCGCCCTCCTCATGGGCAAGTGCAACACCATCCTTTGATGTCGCATTAATTTGGTTTAATGTGTGTCCTGCTAAATAATTTAACCCGTCTAAATCTTCTTCAATATACGGGACTGCAATATCTTCTTCAATATCACTAAAATGTATGAGCGTTTCGAACATGATAGGGCTACCCTCTTGAATAAATTGACCGATAGCATGCAAGTCTGTGGAATAATTAACAGTGGAAGGGTAAAGACCTTTATGCTCTTTCCCCTCACTTTCACCAAACAATTGCTTCCACCATTCATGCAACTTATTTAAACGCGGCTCAAAAGACGCAAGTAGTTCCACCGCATAGCCCTTTTTATAAAGTTCATAGCGTGTTAATGCATAATGCGCAGCGGCATTCTGCTCAACAGCAACAGTTGAAAAATCCTGTTCTGCCACTTCAGCCCCTTTTAAAAACTGTTCAATATCAATACCCGCCACCGCTATTGGTAATAACCCTACTGGTGTAAATACAGAATAACGACCACCGACATTTTCAGGTACATCAAATTGACGATATCCTTCTTGATCTGCAATTTGTTTTAAGATTCCCATCTTGGCATCCGTCGTCACAATAATTCGCTGCCGTGCTTCAAAGCCGTAGCGTTGTTCCATATATTGTTTTACGATACGAAAGGCAAGTGCTGGCTCCATTGTTGAACCTGATTTAGAAATGACGTTCACATATACTTCTTTTGAATCTAAGTAAGCTAACAGTTGCTGTAAGTAGGCACCGCTCATATTATTGCCAGCATAGATAATTTCCATATTATTTTGCGTACGGAAATAAGGGGTAAGTGCGTCAATTACTGCACGTGCGCCTAGAAAGGAACCGCCGACACCGATTACTAGAAGCGTGTTAGCGCTATCTTGTATTTCATTTTTCAATTTATCCATTTCCAATAGAATTTCACTATTAGAGTGAATATATGACTTTAAATTTGGTATATTTAGGTCAGAAATTAAAGTATTTTTTGTAATTCCTTTATAGTTTAACAAAATCACAGCTCCTAAAAAATACTCTACCACGGAGCGTAGTAGAGTATTGGTATTACTATTTTTTTCGGAGATTTTATACGCTACTTAAGATATTTTTCAAAATAACTACGTATTGTAATATTTATACCTTTTTCAAACGTCGTATCAGGTCCCCATCCTAATGTTGTTTTAATTTTAGTCGCATCTATTGCATATCTAAAATCATGGCCTGCTCGGTCCTCCACATAAGTAATCAGCTGTTTAAACGAATGTAACTGTAGCTTTTTTAAAATCTTTGAACAATGTTGATCCAATATTCCACAAATAACTGTAGCTATTTCAACATTTGTTAATTCATTATTCCCACCAACTAAATAAGTTTCACCAGCTATCCCCTTATGGAAAACCATATCAATCGCTTTACAATGATCCTCAACAAACAACCAATCACGAATATTTTGCCCCGTACCATATATCGGAATACTTTGCCCCGTTAAAGCTTTTCGAATAACTGTCGGTATTAGTTTTTCGTCATGCTGCAGCGGTCCGTAGTTATTCGAGCAATTTGTCGTTACAACATTCATGTCATATGTATGATAATAACTGCGGACTAGCATATCTGAGGACGCTTTACTAGCAGAATACGGACTATTCGGTGCATATGGTGTTTCCTCGTTAAAGTAGCCCGTCTTTCCTAACGTACCGTATACTTCATCCGTCGAAATATGGTGGAATCTAGCATGTTTAAACTGCTTTTTCATTTTAAACGGTGCCTCTATCCAATAATGTCTAGCTACATCTAACAGCGTAAACGTACCATTGACATTCGTTTCTACAAAAGCTCCTGGATTTTTGATTGAATTATCTACATGTGACTCTGCCGCAAAATGAATAACACCGTCAAACTGATATTGTTCGAAAAGCTGTTCCACTAATTCACGATCCCGAATATCACCCTTTATAAAGGTATAATTTGGATGGTCTTCTATACCGCTTAGCTTTTGCAAGTCACCTGCGTATGTAAGCAAATCTAAATTAACAACCTTATAAGAAGGATATTTTTCTAATATATAATGGATGAAGTTTGCGCCTATGAAGCCAGCGCCGCCAGTTATTAGAATATCCACCTTTCCATCTCCTTGTATTTTTAACGAAATATACAAAATAGAAAAAGAGGTTATACTTTAAATACGCTCTTTTTCACCATTTATATTCAACGTATTTTTTTAGTTTTATCTCGCAACACTGTCGAATACCCTACTCTAATTAAAAGATACTTTTATTTGAACTTATAAAGCCTATAAAACATTTCTCTATCTATTATTAGTATTTATATAATTTTTGGCATTTTCTAAACCGACATTAAATAGTAGATCTATGACACTTACTTGATGTATAAATTCACCAAATTGTTGATTGTACTCTGGGTAACCATCGTAATTCATCCACTCTACGTATAGCCCATTTTCTTTAAATAATTTTTCATCTAAATAAGATTTAGCAGCAGGTCCTGATAAATAATGGGTTGCATTAACAGCTTTACATATATCAATTAATCGAAAATTTGGTTCTCCAGTTACTTTAAAATCTTCAGAACTGACTATCTTAGTTCTAATCTGTAAAACAAAACAAATTTCTGTTATTAGTACTTTATTAATTTGACTTAATTTCTTTAGGTTTTCACATTTTGAAAACATATTTTTAATAAACTCATAAACCTCTTTAAAATATGGTGATTTTCTGTAAGAGTTCTCTATTATATTAAGATGATTTACAATCCAATCTGAATCTGATATTTCCATATCTATTATATTATTAAAATAGTTCCCTTTTTGCATAACAGGCAAGGTTATCCATTTCAATCCTTGATATGTTTTAATTTTATTTCTATTTCTCCAATCTCGCTTAGTAAACTGAACCGTATCCAAAATAATAAATTCATCTACCGAATTAATTAAATCAAAATAGCCTTTCCAAGGTAAATAATTCGATTGAGAAATCGCTATTTTTTTCATTTTAAAATTCCTTTCAAATTTATCTCATAACAAAAGTTGCAGCTATCTCTCCGCCAATCTTACTCCCTAAATAAAGATTTTCATAAAAATACTTATCAAAACCACTTTTCTTCATATAAAATGCAATCACATCAATATCATAATTTACTCTTACATTTTCTACTTTTCCATTATTAAAAATTGCATATGAAGACTTGGGATTACCGTCACGAGGTTGTCCAACCGATCCTGGATTACAATAAATTTTATTTTTCATATTAAATATTATTGGAACATGAGTATGACCTGAGAAGAAATATTTTCCATTTCTATTTTGGAAATAGTCCTTTGAAACTTCATATAAATATTCATCTAGTTCATCATTCCATCCACCATGTACAAAATGTTTATCATCTATAATTAATGAACTACTTCTTAAGTTTTCTAGCCATATTTTATTATTAGGTTTAAGTATACTCATTTGATACTCTAAACAGCTATTTGCAGAATTTGAACGTGGACAACCTTCTCCACTTATTAAATAGTAATCATGATTTCCTTTGAGTGAAAATATATTTCTTTCAACTAATGCATCTATACATTCATTTATCATACAATAATATCCAGACGTATCTCCTAAACAGATGATATTTTTTATATTTCGATTATCAATATCATCTAGAACTGCCTTTAAAGCTGGGTAATTTCCATGAATATCAGATATTATCGCTATCATAATATATTTTTTCCTTAACATATCTTATTGCTGAACCGTTTTTTATTTCATAGATTTTTGGTGTTTTATTTTTCAAATAAAAATCTATACACATCTCTGCTTCATTGTAACCGAATGAATTTCTAATAGATGTGGACGATGAAATCCTAGGATTAATTTCTAATAATAAAAATTCACCTTCATGATATCGAAATTGAAAATTAGTAGGGCCCACTGGTTTAAAAATAGAAACTAATTTATCTACAGTATTATTTAATTGTACAATATCAACAACCTTTGCTTTTGCAGTTGCTCCATCTGGTCCCAACTTACGTTTTAATGAAATTTTCTGTGAGCTAGTACCATCGCCTAACCCAAATGCCGCTACCGTATATTCAGAATCAATGTCGCCTACAATTTTTTGAACCATAAATTCATTACATAACTTAAATTTCCAATAATTGTAATCTTCTATATTTTGAATTTTATAGATTCCTTTTGATGCATATGATTTTCTTGGTTTTAATAACATGGGTATTCCAAGTTTTTTTTCTATTTCAATATAACTGCCTTCAATGAACGTAGGTATTACATTTAATTTATTTTTAATCAACGCTAAGTGTGTTAACCACTTATCATTTGCGATATCAATTAGTTGCATATCATTTATTGCAAATTTCACATTTAACTTTGTAAAATATTCATACTCTTTTGTTATTCGATCAATATCTTGCTCAATGCCTGGTATAACTAAATCAATATCATATTTCACTATTAAATCAGTAAGAAATTGAGGATAGTCTAAGGAACTGGCAATTTTCCCTTGTTCAAAAAAGTCGCACCATTCTTTACCAACTGCATCTTCATAAATATCCGTGCCTATTATTGTTACATTGTACTGTGATTGTCTTAATGAATGTACAATTCCATACCCTATAATAGCTCCTACACCCGTTACTAAAATATTATACAAGTATTTTTCATCCTTTCTAATATAATTTTTGTTTAATTAACTTCATTCCTTCTTTTAAATCAACTTTCGGAGTATAATTAATCAACTCATATAGCTCATTATTATTTGGAATAAAGACAGTCTTTAAATTTTTTTGATTATAATCAAAATTATATTGTATCGGATTTTCAAATGTTTTGAATGCTATTTTAGCAATCTCACTGATTTTGTAGTTTTTGGGGTGGCAACAATAATATACACCTGTAATTTTAGAAAATGCTGCTTTTTCTATAATATTTACTAAATCACTTAAAAAAATATAATTTCTTTCTACATCCCGTTCTCCAAAAAATGTAATACTTTGCCCTCTACTAGCCTTATCAATTATAAAATAAAGCAAACTTTGATGTTTTTTTTCTTCACCAGTATCATCATAAATTTGACTTGGAGATAACTCTAAGTATTCAATACCATATTCTTTACTTAATAGTTGAAAAATCTCACTTGCTGCTTTTTTTGAAATACCATAAGAATTATAATATTCATTTCTAGGATGTGAAATTGTAGAAATACTAGATAAAGAAATTATTCTTTTGCATTGTGTTTTTATTGCTATATCTACAACTTTCACTGCTCCTAAGGTGTTAACTTTTATATTATTAAAACTCCCTTCAACAGATGTTTCTTCAAAATTAGCAACACAATGAATGATTAAATCAAACCTATACTTTTCGATATTTCCTGGTAAAAAATGATTATCAAAATCTAATAAAATATCTGGATTCTTTGATCTACCTGTCGTAAAAATCTCTATCTCTTTTTTACTTTCTAATTGATTAATAAGTTTCTTACCTACTATGGATGTATTTCCTATAATTAATATTTTCATTTAATTTTCCTTTAGATTTAACTTTTAACATTTCCATTAATTGATCTTGTTTACATCGCTATGTATAGCTAGTTAATCAATATTTTTAATTTCCATTAAAATACTTGCACATAATTCTGGATAATTAACCCCTACCGTCAACATTGCATTCAGTATTTCCTTTGATAGCTCTAAACTTTTTATTTGTTGCGTTGTAATTGGTTTCAAAAAGATACCTTCGATATTATTTACTTTAAAACCATTTTTAACACATAAATCTTTTAACGAATCTACATCAAAAATCCTTTGGTGACCTAAAGCCAAATCTGCTTCTGTTAGATTCTTCATGTTATCAATTAGACCTGCTTCTAACCCTATTCGCTTATTTAAACAATCGCTATTCGGCACAGCAATATATATTGTTCCGTTTGGTTTTAAATAATGTCTATACTTTTCTAAAATCAAGTCTGGATTATCAACATGCTCTAAGATAAAGCCCATCACAATCACATCAAATTTTTCATCGGTATGAAAATCTTCAAAATAAGAATGAATTATTTCAATCTGACCCACATCATTATTTTTTTTAAAATTAGATATAATTTCTTCAGAACCATCAACTACTACATGATGATTAAAATTTTCAGAGAATAAAATCGAAGTATACCCATGACCAATTCCTAATTCTAATAGCGAACCACCTGATACTTTTTCTATAATTCTTTTAGGATACCAATTTAACATTAATTCATTATCTAACGCGTATGCAAAATCATCCTCATATGCTTTAGAGAAGCTGTCTAATACATTTTTATTCTCCACGACAATATTTCTCCAATCTATTAATTATTTCTTGAATTTTATTTAAGTCATTATATAAGGGTAGTCTTACTAAACGATTACTTTCTTTAGTAGTATGTTCATCGTTAATTAAATTTCCATACTTTAAACCTGCTGGTGAAGAATGAAGTGGAACATAATGGAAGGTGCTTTGTATTTCGTTCTCTTTTAGAAATTTAATTAAACTAGTACGTTCATTCAAATCTTTTACCTTAATGTAAAAAATATGACCATTATGTTTACATTCTTCGGGTATTTGTGGTAATTCAATATTTCTAATGCTTTTTAAGCCATTATTATATGTATTCCATTTGTTCAAACGATTCTGATGCAATTGTTTAATTTGTAACAATTGTGCATATAAATAAGCGGCATTCAATTCACTTGGCAAATATGAAGACCCAATATCTTGCCATGTATATTTATCAACTTGCCCTCTAAAAAATTGCGAACGATTAGTCCCCTTTTCTCGAATAATTTCTGCACGTTCTATAAAACGTTCATCATTTATTAATAAGGCACCACCTTCACCTGAAACAAAATTTTTTGTTTCATGGAAACTATACGTTCCTAAGTGCCCGATTGTTCCTAACATTTTTCCTTTATATTTTGCCATTAAGCCTTGTGCAGCATCTTCTACAACAAATAAATTATGACGTTGCGCAATTTCCATAATAGTATCCATTTCACACCCCACACCAGCATAGTGGACTGGAACGATTACCTTTGTTTTTTCAGTAACCGCAGCTTCTACTAGTTTTTCATCAATATTCATTGTATCTGGACGAATATCTACAAATACTATTTTAGCACCACGTAACACAAAGGCATTTGCCGTTGATACAAATGTATAAGATGGCATGATTACCTCATCACCAGGCTGGATATCCAATAAAAGAGCCGCCATTTCTAATGCATGTGTACAACTTGTTGTTAAGAGAGCTTTTTTTGTGCCTGTATTCTCTTCTAGCCATTCATGACAAAACTTTGTATACTTTCCATCTCCGCATAAATGGCCACTTTCAATTACGTCTTTAATATATTCTAATTCTTGCCCTGTTATTGGAGGTTTATTAAACGGAATCATGTACATAATCTCTTTTCTACTTAATTAAATTTAATAGATACTGTCCATAAGTATTTTTACTATATTGCTCTGCTAAAATTTCAACTTTTTCAGATGTAATCCAACTATTGTTATAAGCGATTTCTTCCAAACAAGCAATATAATACCCTTGTCTTTTTTGAACGGTTTCTACAAATTGTCCTGCTTCAAGAAGACTTTCAAAAGTCCCTGTATCTAGCCAAGCAAATCCACGACCTAAAAGCTTTACATTAAGTTTTCCTTCTTCTAAGTATCTCTTATTTATATCAGTGATTTCGAGTTCTCCACGGTTAGATGGTTTAATTTCTTTTGCAATTTTAACTACATCATTATCATAAAAATATAATCCTGTTACTGCGTAATTTGATTTAGGGGATATTGGCTTTTCTTCAATTGATAATGCTTTAAAATTTTGATCAAACTCTACTACACCAAATCGTTCTGGATCCTTTACGGCATAGCCAAATACCGTTGCCCCTTTTTCCAATTTAGTCGATTCAACTAACTTCGGTGTGAAACCCTGTCCATAAAAAATGTTATCTCCAAGTATCAAACACACTGAATCTTTTCCGATAAATTCCTCTCCAATAATGAAAGCTTCCGCAATTCCGTTAGGCTCTTTTTGAAGCTTATATTCAATATTTAATCCCCATTGACTACCATCCGACAGTATTTTTTTATACAACGCTAAATCTTCTTCTGTGGTAATAATTAAAACCTCTTTAATTTTAGCCAACATTAAAACAGAAAGAGGGTAATAGATCATTGGCTTGTCATATATGGGTAGTAAATGCTTCGTTACAGATTTCGTAATTGGGTACAATCTAGTTCCTGTTCCACCAGCTAAAATAATTCCCTTCAATTTAATACTCTCTTTCTTATTTCAAATTTTTTGATAGCTCGCTCAAATATTTTTTCTAAATCATGGGCTGTTTTCTCAAATGAAAATTCACTTTCAATCCTTGTATACATTTCCCCAGATTTTTCCAAATAATATTCTTTATCATTTTTCAATTTTTCAATTTCGCTTCCAAACAACTCTAAAGAAACACAATTTTCTCCCCCTACAAATGCTCCAACATCCGATACTTCATTAGCTGTAATAATAGGTATTTTAGCTTTCATTGCCATCGCAGCACTATTTCCTCCTGCTTTTCTTATAGGGTTAACGTATACATCACAAATATGATATAGATCAAATAAGTTTTGTTCATACGGAACAAATATTATTTTATTAGAAATTAGTTTTTTATTTTTTATAAAGTGATTATCTTTAGCTCCAACTATTAACCATTTGTAATTCTCAATGGACTCTATAACTCTCTCAATTTCTCTTACAAATTCTAAAGTCATCTCTTCATTTAATCTATTACCCACCGTTATTAAAACAAAGTCAGTTTCTTTTAATTTATATTCTATACGTGATTTAAGTATATTTTTCTTTGGAGTTTCAATCCCAATATTATGACTTAAATAAAACTGATTTGTTATATTTAAATTTGTATATAGTTCTTGCATGTCAGTTTCTGTATAACCACCTGTAAATATATCTACAAAGTCTGAATCTTCGGGACCACCCATCGTATGACTAATAATTGGATAATAATCAAACAACAAATCTGTGGCTAAATTATATTTTGAACCCATTTTATAAATTACACTTGGCTTAAAATTACAAATTGCATCTATATCCTTTTCTATTCTTTCTTTTCTAGCTAACGTTGCATCTGAATAGTAAACTTCAATAGAATCGTTTAAATATTCTCTATGAATCTGTGAAGCAGATGAGGAAAACGCTGAAGAAAAAGAAACATTCCATACTAATTCATCAGGAGAATAGTTCGCCCAATCCTCAACAAAAATCTTGATGTTTAATGCTGGATTAAATTTTCTTAAATTATTTGCATAATCTAATGCCCATTTTGTTGGCGAATGGTTTAAACTCAATAATTGTCCAGCAACTATTGCAATATTATTTGATTCTCTTTGTACTTGTCGTGGAAGTTCTATAATATCTTGCGTTTTTTTTACAATCTCCGCCCGTACCTCTAATCTATCTTTAAATAGAGTATTGTACCTTTGTACATTTAACCTTGTTTCATAAAAATAACTATTTGTAATTAATGCATGGGCCTGTCCTAATTCAATTTTATTTATATTTCCCTTTAAATACTCATATTGACGCATATACGCTCTTGTATCTTTTAACAAAATACTCAAGTAATTTAATGTTGCAAACTCACTCAAAGCAAGTTGATTTTTGTAATTCTCTAAATACAATAATAAATCCCCTCTAAATTCCTGGAGTAATTCACTATTAGATATCAATTCATTTAATAATTCCCCAAATAATTCCCTTCTAATTTTTACATTTTCAATCGCTTTTTCTACATATAGAAATGCTAAGAAAAATGCAAATGGCGTAATTAAATATTCATACGATTTTTGTAAAGAAGGCTCCTGTAAACTACAAATAAGATTTATTGTATTTTTAGGCTGTGGTACTTGGCTAGCATATATCGATTCCTCTAAATTGAAGGCTAAATTATTGATTAACTTCTTAGCCAACGGTAATTCAAACTTTTCAATAGTTTCAACATCATTAAATAAATCAAATTCATTTAAAAACTTTAAATATTCCTGATCGATTGTAGGTATGAAATGCATATAGACATGCTTCAATCTTAACTTATTAGAGTCTGCCTTCATTATAGGCGACATCATGATATTATCTGTATAAATATAAGCTGTTTTTATAGGGTAAATAATTACAGCATCTACATATTCAGAATAAAATTTAGTTGTAAAATGTGCTAAATCCGGGATATTTGATTGGAAAATAATCGTATCCCTTTTTACATTAATATTTATTTCTTTCTTTAGCTCTTCTAATATGGCATAAAGAATATCCGGGAAAATTCCATTAATTGAAAATTGAAAATTGAAGATATCGAAATTCTTTTGAAATGGTTTTGATATATATTCAAAATCCTTTTCCTGCAATGTATCTGTTAATAAATTTATAATAATATTCTTTTTCTTCATTACTTATTCTCCTGTTCATTTTTAAGAAGTAACTTTATTTCCGAGAAGAGTAGTAATTGGTTGAGTACGCTATTTTGAGCTCTACTAATAGACCTCAAAGAATGTTCTATATAATCAATATCTACTTCATTAATCTTATAAGTATTTAAATCCAATGAAATATTAAGTTCTAAAAATAACCTTTCTACCTTTTCTTTTAATGCTTCATTTATAAAGTCATAGTTGTTTTTTATAGAAGAATCCTTTAAATATACATCTAATATCGTCGGCAGCGTTATACTCGCAGCAATACCATGGGGGATGCCTTTTTCGAGCGTTAAATAATATGAAATTGCATGAGCAATCGCTGTCTGAGTGTTAGAAAATGCAAGCCCTGCATGATAAGAAGCCAGTAGCATTCTTTCTCTAAATGCAATATTATTTAAATCATCCGCTACTAAGGGTAAAACTTCTAGTATTTCTGTTATCGCTCTTTTCGCATATATTGTAGAGATTGGTTTATTATTTTTATTCCAAATACTTTCCAAACTATGTGAAAGTGCGTCTAGACCTGTTTGAATTGTTATATCATATGGAATCGTTATATGCAGCATTGGATCTAGAATAGCCGCCTCACAGTATAAACGCTCATCCATTATCGAATATTTCTTTTTGTTAACATCGTCCCAAATGGTTCCCCACATTGTTACTTCAGAGCCAGTCCCAGCCGTTGTCGGTATTGCTATAATAGGCAAAATATGTATATCATTTGGTACACCATTTATCAGAAGCTCCATCAGGCTTTTATTGTTAGCAAAAGGGGCCACAGCTTTTGCCACATCAATTACACTTCCCCCACCTAATGCTACAATTACTTCGATCTGTTCATACTCTACTTGTTTTCGAATTTCCTCGACCTGGATAATTGTAGGATTAGGTTGTACTGTTGAAATAGTAAATATAATATTTGGATTTTTTTCTTCCAAACTGGCTACCACACCACGTTCTTCAAAACCTTTAGAGGTAAGCAAAAGCGCTTTTCTTCCCTCAATATATCGAGGTAAAAATTCAAGTGAGTTTCTACCAAATTCTATCTTTACCGGATTATAAAATGGTTTGTTCATTGAAATAATTCCCTCGCTTTTTCGTAATCTTCAACAAAGTCAATTTCCATCCATGGCTCCTCATGTATAGAATGACACTTTATTACCCTTCCTTTTTGGGCAAGTCTCGTAAAGGCATAAGTATCATAAACTGTTAAATGCTCCTCAACCAAAACTTGTTCGACTTCATCAAATAATACTTTAGGTTGATGAATAGCAGCTAAACCAATCCATTCGCCTTTGCTGTCATGCGATAAAATTTCTTTGCTTGAACGAATTAAACAGTTATGTTTATTTAATTCTACCTTCATCGCTTCTTCATCTGTTTCTTTAAAATCCACCGCTAAATCCATAAAATGATTAGCATCTATATTTTCTAAAAATGTTTGTAATAATGTCTCTGAAAATACAACATCTCCATGTAAATATAGAAATGGCTCGTTATTCAAATAATTTTTCGTACAATATAAAGACCCCATATTATTACAATGCTTATAAAACGGATTATAAACAGTTAAAGCCTCGTTCTTTACTTCATCTTCAATTAAATGCTTTAAATAACCTGTAACAATAATAATTTCTTCGATTCCATGTTGCTTAAGTAAGCGTAAGTTACGGCGTAAAATCTTCTCTTTTCCTACCTGCAATAAACATTTAGGCGTTGTTTTAGTTAATGGATAAAGTCGACTTGATAAACCCGCGGCTACAATAACGGCTGTTTTCAATTTGTATATCCCTCCACAAATTTCATAAAGCTCTCCTTTACCTCTTTTGGCGTTACAGTTGGTCTGCCCAAATTTTCTTTTATGCCCTTTTCTGTTTTCATATAGGCAAATGTTAATTTCGAATCTGTAGACCAATTAGTTAAAGATTGTTCTAAATCTACTAAAGTATTTATTTCTTCTACTACATCATAGTTTGCACCAGAAGCAATTTGTAGAAAATCAATATTAGTAGAAACTGTTTTTTGTCCACCTGTGGATTCATGTAGCCCATTATCTAGTAATAAGTGATATAAGTTTTTTGGTTTATAGTATGCATTCGTAGCTAATGAGCCCATGCGCATTAAAAGTGAGCCATCTCCGTCAATCGCAATGACATTCAAATTCGGCTTCATTAACGCTAATCCTAATCCAAGCGAACTAATACACCCCATTGAACCTACCATATATAATTGATTCTCTTTATGTCCTAGTTCAAATAACTCTCGCCCTGTTACCCCAGTAGTAGCTAACAAAACTGTTCGAGCATCAATATTTTGCTGTAAAGCTTCTAATGCTTCAATGCGCTTTACACTTTGGCACGAACGATTACTTCTTTTTATATTTGGCTTCGAACCATTTCCTTGCTCCTGCTGTAGTAATTTTACGGAAGAAAATGTATCCTTTTTTACGATAAAGAAAAAGGACTGTCCATTTTCAATTATTTTGTTCGCTTCTTCTAATTGTAAAAGCGCTTCTGTTTCGTCCGTCGATAAAATGGCGTTTTGTACATTCATTATCGTTAATAGCTTATCTGTTATCGTTCCCATTAGCTCGTGCTGTGGTTCATCTGCTACCCCAGCTTCCCCACGTAAACTTACAAAGCCCAGTACAGGAATTTCAAATGTATAATTTAAAGATGTCAAAGGAGATACCGCATTTGTAAGACCGGAATTTTGGCATAAAAAGATACTCTTAGCCCCACCTAAAGTTGCTCCAGCAGCAATCGCTACAGCGTCTCCCTCATTTGCAGCCATTACAAACTGGCCTTTGTTTATTGAATAATTAATCATTGGCTTTAAAAAAGAGCATGGAACACCACTATAAAAATTAAAACCAAGCTGCTCTAACTTATCTCCAAAATTCTCCATTGATAACATTTAAATTTCTCCTGCTTTTTGAAGTTCGATTACATTATCTACATCAATCCAAGAACCACGAATATATTTTATAGACACAGCATGTTCTTTAGCTAAATAAGTAAGTACTTCACTAAAGCGAATTTCTTCTAACGGCTTTATTTCACTTAAAATACGGATAGCATTTTTTAAGTATGTTAAACCTGTTGCTGTAAATTTACACAGTCCTATAAATTCCCCATCAACGTTCTCAGAATTAATTCCATTTGACATATTTTTCAAAAACGCTTTTTGATTAAACTTTCTTCTATCATATTTTTCAGTTGCCAATATATAATCTTTATATCCAGTTTTAGTATAATCTACATCCGAATCAACGATGATTGTTATAGCTGATTCAGATGTTAATAGCTCATTTAAAATAAATGGTTTAAATAAAATATCTCCGTACGATACAATCATACTGTCCTTCACATTATTTAAGGCTAAGTTTAAGGAATATAGCTCTTTTGATTCATTAAAACAATCATTATCAATAAATGTAATATTTGATTGTTTAAAATGCTCTTTACCAAAGCCACGAACAGCTATTATATCCTTCACACCTGCCTCATTAAATAACTCTACTTGCGAATCAAAAATAGACTTATTATTTACAGATAGTAATGTTTTAGGGAGCTGTGTTGTTAAAGTATCAAAATCTTCACCTTGCGATGCAGCTAATATAACAGCCGAAATTTGCTGTCCATATGCAGGTAAGTATTTTTTCTCTGCCTCTTTTAGCTCCTCTGCTCCTTGCAACTCAAAAATATGACTCACTGAAGCAATATTTCCCTCTACATTTATTAAGCTTTGATCAGTAAAGATTTTTTGTGTTACTTGCTCCATTGCTTTAATCGCTGCACGAACATTATGATTCGCCCAAATTACAGTACTTACACCCCACTCGCTAAATTGCTCTGTCGGTGTTGAATAATACTTTGTCGGTACAATAATAACAGGATGACGATTGTCCCAAACTTCCATGAACGCTTTAATTTCTGTTGCATCCGCTCGTTTACTATGCATTAAAATAGCATCAGCACCAGCTTGACGATAAGCCTCTGCACGCTTTACGGCTTCCTCTAGTCCCCATCCAGCAATAAATGCCTCAACTCGGGCTACTACAATAAAATCAGGATCTGTTGCTGCATCTTTAGCTGCTTTAATCTTCCCACAAAATTCATCGATATCAGCTAAAGGCTGTGCCTCACCATTAATAAAGGAATTAGTTTTTGGGAATAATTTATCCTCAATGCATACCCCTGCGATGCCGCGCTGTTCAAGCTTACGCACTAAGCGCCTCATATTATTAAAGTTCCCATATCCTGTATCCCCGTCTAAAAGAATCGGGATATTAGTAGCATCACTCATAAATTCAATCACTTCTAATACTTGTGTCCACGATGCCTCATTATTGTCTCGTACACCCAGTGCAGCAGAAATAGACAATCCACTCGCCCATATCCCTTTAAATCCTGTATTTTCAACAATTTTAGCTGATAATCCATTATGTGCTTCCATTAAAAAACCTAACTCATTTGAATGAAGCATTTGCTTTAGCTTTGTCGTTTTTTTCATTAGTATTTTACCTCTATTATATATATTGGAAATGCTTCACACGATTAATTACAAACTCAATATACGCTTCAACCTTTTCAGGATATTTATTCATAATATTTTGTTCAGTTTCTTTGTCCACTAGCTCTACTTTTACCTTTTCTAAATGTATTAGCCCGTCTTTTTCAGCTTTTTCAACTGTATGTAACCGGAAAATACTATTTCCGTCTGTGATAGCAATGCGATATGGATTATCAGGATGAATGGTTTCAGTTATAGCCATATCTCGACCAGTTCCACCAAAATCCTTTAATATAACGGCATCATTTTCATGTGTTAGCTCCGCATTAGCACCAATAGCTGTTAGCATGTTTGGGAAGTAATCTGTAATTGCCATTAATTCATCACTAATTTTATTCGGAACATTTGGTCCTTTAAATAGAAACGGTACCTTTCTTCTACCCTCATTTAAAAACTCTTCATTATTTTCAATATATCCTTGCCCATGATCTGAAATAATTGAAATATATACATCATCTTTTTCGTGATTTTTGTTCAAATAATGATAAAAACTCTCTAAATATAAATCAATTCGGTTTAATTGATTTTTATATTTTATCAACTTATCTGCACTATATTCTGCATTTACTGAGACTTCCGCCATTTCATTCATTAGCCGTTCTTCCAAGGTTAAATGCGTTTGCTGATATAAATCTTGATTGAATCCATCCGCAATATCATGCAAATCTTCAATTCCAAGCCATAAAAAATGGTCGTTATTCGGGAGGGATGATAGATGTTCTATTGCTTCACCTAACACTTCGGCAATTGCAAATCCTCCACGGAAATGTTGAAAAATGATTCGATCGAAATCTTCCATATATCCACTACTCGGTGTAATACGCCAATTATTATTTATTTGTGTTGTAAATAGACCATGCACTTTGAATTTCCCTGTGTACATCTCTCCTCTTTTATGTATATCAATATTCGTATTTGGGTGATATACTTTATGCCTTATTACCGATTGTCCTGTAAAGATACTTGCCACGCTTGGAAAGGTCCAATCACTTGTTGTATAACAATTTTTATTCCAATAGCCTTCTTTAAAATATTGTGCGGTATTAGGCATCAATGCATCCAGCCCATACTCTTCTAAAAATCTTTGAGATAGACCATCAATATATAAAACAATCACTAACTTATTTTTTTCTGTAAACTCATTTTGAATCGGCTTTCCGACAAAAAATTCTTGCTTACTCTTTAATTTATACTCTCCTACGTCAAGTTGAAGATAGTTCAGTCGATTACTTTGCATATTCGAAGCGTTTATAATAGATGGCTCGCCACCAGTTTTTGTAATTTCAATAGAAGCTTCATTTAAATCACTTGAAATTGGCAAAATACTTCTCTTATTTAACTTCAATTTAGCGTAACGATGATTTGTCCCTTGGATTATTTCTGTTTTCAAAAAATATCGGACATTTAAATTTAAATCATTCGCCATATATCCTTTGTAAATATTCACTAAATATTTTTTCCCTTTACTATCTATAAGCGTCCTATTAACCCAACTTTTTGCATCTTTATCAATAGGGAATGCCCGCTCGTCACCCTCACCCATGATTAAAGTTGCCTCAGCGATAATTTGTTTGGTTTTATCATCACCCAACAATCGATACAGTTGAGGTATAATCTTTTTTAGTTTCTCTGTTTCTTTAAGTCTTTCTTCCTCATCAAATGATATGCGAACCACCCTTGCCAAAGAAAATGTAGCTTCTTCATAATCTCCTAAAGACCAAAAAGCTTCATATAATTTATAGTAAAGTGTTTTTGAATTTAGAAATTGTTGCTGACCTATTTTTAAACATGCTACTGCTTGACTAGGTTGTTTAGTCTTAATGAACACTGTACTTAATAGTTCATAATATTTTTCTGTTTTTTCTGATTCATTGGTCATTTGAAGCTCATTGAGTGCCTGTTCCAATTTATTTTGGGAAATCAGCTTTGAAATTTCATTACAAGTTTCCTTCATAGCAAAAATTCTATCGATTGAAATTTCTTTCATATTAACATCCCTCTTTTTAATTTCACTAAAAGCTGCATTTCAAAAATATGCTTACCATTCTTTAATTATTGTTTTACGTTCCATCAAATCTAATTTAGCAATAGCTTTATCCTGATAATATGAATCACCTTTTACATGTGTTGTAGAAATTTCTTCAAAAATCGCTCCTGACTTGGACGAAAAAGAATGGATTTGGCCACGTAAAACCGTCTTCATATCACCTGGCTGCATTAAAGTTTGTGTTCCATTTATTTCAACATCTAAGTCACCATATAATAGCTGAAATGTTTCTTCTTTTACCTTATGTAAATGGCGAGGGTGCTTTTGCCCTGGAAGAACAATAATGAGCTTTTTACAATATTCACGATTTACAATATTTATAATGACAGCACCTGTTTGTCTAAAATTTTTCATTCCATAATGATGAGAAAGCTCTACTTCAAAATCATTCCCTAATGCAATTCCAGCTTCGAAAAGCATACCCTTTGCATCATGAATAACACTACGTGCACTTTTTATATCAGATATATACTTTTTTTCTTTTAGTGGGGCATTAACAACATAATCCTTCGTTGCAATTATTCTTTCATAAAAATCTCCGCTACTCATTTGTCCTTCTTGTATAGGCATTGCAAAGTAGACATCTTCTTTCGAGATAGCTTCACCTATTTTAATAGGATTTTTAATATATACACCACGCATTAAAGAATTCAAAGAATCTAACTCTTCTTGACTAATATATTTTGTATCCTCTTTTTTTAAAGAACAAATTTCTTTTGCATCGACAATAGATTTCACCCAACGATCTGCCTGCTCTGGATTCATTGAATAAGCATTTAACTTGATTTCAGCTGTTGGTAGACCTACATGACGTTCAAAAATTGTTGCGCCTTTTGCTGTTGCTAGCATAGAAACAATATTGTCATCTGGATTTTCATGTCCTGAATAGCCGATTGGGACATTACGATACCTCTTTTTCATGCGATCTATAAAATCTAATTGTAGACGATCATTTGGCGCTGGGTATTCTGCCACGCAATGTAGTAACGCAAATTCACAATTTCTATGTGTGAAGAAGTTATAAATTTTATCAATATCAGAAAGTGTTTTTCCACCAGTAGAAATAATTAATGGCTTTCCAGATTTAGCAACTTCCTCAAGTAGTGGCCAATCCATTGCGCTACAACTAGCTATTTTAATAATATCTAACCCCTGCTCGATGCACCATTTAACACCTTGCTCATCAAATGGCGTACTCATAGAAATTAAACCTTCTTCACGCACAGCTTCAACCAGCTCACAAAATTGTTCAAATGTTAATTTTGTGTTCATAAAGCGAGGGATATGGTTTACATCTGTTCTTTCTTTAAAATCTGGGTGGATAAAACTATCAATATCGCGATATTGTAATTTCACCGCCGCTTTCACATTATATTTGCGCGCAATTTTACCCATTTCCTTTATAATATTAATGCCATGCTCTACACTACCTTGATGACTATTCGCCATTTCAAAAATGATTAAATCTTTAAATACATTCATTAGTTTCATCCTATCTTTTTAAATATTTATTCATTAAATCAAACATATTTAACATTTTGTCATCAATATAAAAATCAGCATTTGGCTTTCCAAAATGAAGTTCATGATATTGAAGTCCCCATTCCTTCATTTGCTTTTCCGTTACATCTCGCCAATCCTTATTTGTCACATAACCTCTTGCAGTAAATAATATAAT
Source organism: Solibacillus daqui (assembly GCF_028747805.1). Classification (NCBI taxonomy): domain Bacteria; kingdom Bacillati; phylum Bacillota; class Bacilli; order Caryophanales; family Caryophanaceae; genus Solibacillus; species Solibacillus daqui. Next base: position 673,419 of record NZ_CP114887.1, on the reverse strand, counting down.
TTCATGTCCTTCTTTATAAAGCATATTAATAACATCAACCATCTTTTTATTTGGTAGACAGTTTTCATAAGCTAATTCCTTGTTAAATTGTGCGATTACACCGTCAATATCAAATACAAATCTTTTTTTGTCTTTATTAAGCTTTAAATATTGCTCTGCTTTAAAGAAATCTTCTTCACTGTCAATATCAAAATTTTCATCCATTTCATATCCTAAGATAACTTCCCCAGTCATAGAATGCTTCTCCATAATAACGGATGCCCAGATTACATCAATACAGGCATTTTGATAATATACAACAGGTAAGCTTTGTCTCGGCATATTGTAGGCTTCATTTAAATCCCGGAGTATTGGTTGTATTTCCCCGTTTTCCTTTTTAAACCACATTTTATACGGCGTTTCATTTACTTGTGAAATACAACGAATAGAATCTCCATTAGGGTTATCTATTAGTAACTCAATCATCTTATCGATATCTTGAACCTGTCTAATAGGATATGTTGGACGTAACTGAACAACAAGCTCTGGAACATAATTTTCCTTTTGTTTTAAATATTCTAGTGCATGCTCAAACACTTCGATATCTAGTGCTAAATCTCCCGATATATTTTTCGGTCTTATAAATGGAACTTCTGCCCCAAAGCTCTTTGCTATCGCAGCATATTCAGGGCTATCTGTACTTACAATTACACGTGTTATTAATTTTGAATTTAATGCATGCTGAATAGAATAGGCTATTAGCGGCTGCCCATCTAAATCACGTATATTTTTATGTGGTATCCCTTTTGAACCTGATCTAGCAGGAATAATTGCTAAAACCTCTGTCAATTTGCATTTCCTCCAAATATCCTTTTATGTTAAATACTCTTTTTTATTATTTGGCTTGTCTGGACAGTATTAAAAGAAGGGCTGTGCCAAAAACTATGACTTTTAGCAACAATCCCTTTTACAGTTCGTTTAAAACTACTAAGCTATCGTAATTGTCTTATAAATTAGTTATATAATGCTTTTCAATATATCTCGGTTTCAAAAACAAAAAACTCCGTATAACTTTTATCACACTAGAAAGTGTACTGCTCTAATTGTTCAAAATAAGGTAAAATTTCATATTCAAACATATCGGCTACTAATACGTAGTCCTTATTTTGTAAACCATCATTAATTTCAATTAAATATTCTTGTACATCATCCATTTCTAATTGTGCGGAGTAGCCTAAATTAAAAAGCTTTTGATTAACATCGATTAACCACAATAATCCTTCGGAAAAATCTTTAATCATTGGTAACGCTTCCTCTAAATTTTCAGCTCGCAATTTATCAGCTATTTCTAATGATCCCTTAGTAACGGCGTTAATATAATTATTATAGCTTTCCATTGTTTCAAAAATAAGTTCTTGCATATTTATGGCACCCTTCTATCTGTAATATGTATAAGTTTCTTTTATTATATCGGCAAATAGTGTAAGAAATATAGTGTCCATTTATGTGGTTTAGTAAAGCTATAACGCCCTATCTATTTTCAATATTTTTATCAATCTAAAAACCCTCTAAATAATTTAGAGGGTTAACCTTTATAATTTTTCTAGTTGTTGGTTGAAGATTTCTCTAGTCTTCTTTAGCATTTCTAATAATTCTTTAAACATAAACTTATTTTTACGAATAAACAATTCTATTTGCTCTTCTATTGTCTCGTGTGAAATTGGTCTAAATTCTTTATTTATTTTTAGTTGTATTTGATTTACAATTCCCTGTAAATTTAATTCCTCAATTACTTTATTACATTTATTTAATTCGCTTTTTAAAAGGTCTGTTCGATTATTATTATTTTCTAGCGATACAATACATTTATTAACTCCTAATTCTCTAGTATTAATAAGTTGTATCCCCTTCTGAAGGAAATTCTTATAATTATCTATAGATTCTTCTTTATAAAAATCTCCCTCTATTAAAGGTATATTTTCTTGAATATATTTTTCTATAAACGTTGCAAACGGAATTTGCTCGATAAAATTAATTTTTGCTCCCCCTTCTGTGCAATTATAGAAATTATTTCTTTTCTCACTAAATGTACTTAATACTTTTTCAAGATTATCTTTCATCGAGATAAGTGTTGCATCTGAAAATACTTCATCTCCATAATACCCTGTAATTTTCTTGTAAAAATGATCTTCTTCATAATATTTTATTACTTGTTGGGCGTTCCCATCTGCATGAGATTGGTTATTTGTATAGGCCAAGTCTTGTCCAATCAATGCAATAGGACCGCTTGATAAATATGCTGCAATTGCTGTTGTATAAGTAGCAACTGACACGCCACCCTCAATTTTTTTTATATTTGGGATATATCGCTTTATAAATTTATTGCTTAATGGCTCAGACATAGGAGAAAAATAAAAACATTCTCCAGAAAATTTTCCTCGTATTTTTGCAGTTGATTGCAATCCATACAAATAATTAATTTTACTATCCTCCAGTTGTTCAAAATGTTCCAAGTTTTTTTCTCCGCCATCAACATTTACAATAAAATCTGGTTCAATACCATGCTTTAATAATGTTCTAATAGTCGACCCCGCACTAAGGATTAGACATTTTCCTTTTATACTTTTTAATAATGGCAATTGTTTTGTTAATGAGGGACCTCCCGCTACTACTACTACAGGGCAAGAATACTTGCCAAACTGTTCTGTAATTGTAGTATCTTGCATTACAAATTTTAGATTATCAATGAAATTTTCATACCACACCCAAGCTAAAGATTGAATGGTGTTATAATTTATTATTTTCGCTTTCAAACTATTTGAAACTATCTCCATCGTTTCATCATATTTATCCTTATCGATATTTCGATAATTAGGTGAATAAATTATTTCTACTAGCCCCGAATCTGTATCTGTTAATGCATTCTCTAAATAGCTTGATAGGTGGTTAACCTTTTCACAATCTATATAAAACACATTCATTTCATTTATCTTATCAATTTTCAAAAATGGATCGATAACAATTATTTTTTCATTTAGTTTTCTTACTTTCTTATAAAAATCTTCAATATACCCTAAACCATATCCGTATAATATTATAGTTTTTCCAACCTTATAATTTTTTTCTACAAAAGTCTTTGCTTCTTTTAAAGGATTGTATTTACTGTGTAAGTAAAAATTATTCACTTTCATAGTCATTACACCCGATTTTGTTTGTTCTATTTCTATATTCATATGAAAGATTCACCTCTCTTGTATTATCGCATATGATTCCAGTAATTTAACTATAAAAAAACGACTTCCCAATGGGAAGTCGTTTCCATATTAGATATTAACCTAATAATTGTAATACACCTTGTGGCTGTTGGTTAGCTTGCGCTAACATAGATTGTGCAGCTTGCATTAAGATATTGTTCTTTGTGAAGCCCATCATCTCTTTTGCCATATCTGTATCACGGATACGAGATTCAGCAGCAGTTAAGTTTTCGCTAGAAGCACCTAAGTTGTTGATAGTGTGCTCTAGGCGGTTTTGCCATGCACCAAGTTTAGAACGTTGTTCAGATACTGTATTTAATGCATCGTTAATTGTTGTAATTGCTGCATCTGCATCTGAACGTGAAGTACTAATATCAACACCACTAACAGATAAGTCAGTAGAATTCATATTTCCGATTGAAATGTCTAGTTTTTGTCCTTCGTTTGCACCGATGTGGATTGCTTTACCAGTGAATGAACCATCTAATAAGTTCATGTTGTTGAACTGAGTTGTAGAAGCAATACGGTCAATTTCTTCGATTAATTGTGCAACTTCTGCTTGTAATTTATCACGGTCAACTGATTCATTTGTGTCAGTTGAAGCTTGTACTGCTAACTCACGCATACGTTGTAAAATAGAGTGTGTTTCATTTAATGCACCCTCAGCAGTTTGAATTAAAGAAATACCATCTTGAGCATTTTTAGATGCCATATCAAGACCACGAATTTGTCCGCGCATTTTTTCAGAGATTGCTAAACCTGCAGCGTCATCGCCAGCACGGTTGATTTTGTAACCTGAAGATAACTTCTCAAGGTTTTTAGACGCTTGAGTGTTGTTGAAAGTAAGGTTACGGTGTGTGTTTAAAGCTGAAATGTTGTGTTGAATTCTCATGATAGAATTCCTCCTTGAATTTGTTTTTATATAACCCACATCCTTGTGGGAAAGCTTGGCGAGAGTTTACCTCTGCCTTACAATATTTATATCGTTAGCAATTTGAAATGTTTAATAGTTTTTTTAAAAATTTTTTATATTATGATTTCAGCTGAATTTTTATATTCAGCCCCTCGAATTTTTGCCCCATTGTACGATGTATTAAAGTATTGTATTGATGGTGTATTTTCTATCATTTTTTCTAAATGTCTTTTAAAAATAAGCCATTGTAATTGAGTTTCTACATCTTTCTCGCTATTACTTTTGGTTTTATAACGTGAAGCTATAGGAACTACATAATTTGAAGTTGAATAAGCCGAATGTGATTTATTAGCATGCATTGCTAGATCTTGCCCAACGAATATAATTTGTTCTGCCCCTAAATATTGCAATAAACTAAGCCCTGCTGTTGCAACCGAACCGTGCGATTCAATTAATGGAGTATCAAATTCAATTGCATACTGTTCAACAAAGTCTAACCCTCTTTGGAATAATAAAAATAGTTCATTATTAGTTGAAGTGAAACTCGGATGAACTGTTGATAATGCAAAAAGTGGAACAGGTATATTACTGTCTCCTAATTGGAGTAAATACTCTACTCTTTGATCAATTGCTACAATTCCATTTGGTCTAATATTATGTTCTTTAAGCGTTTGATAAGCTGCACTGACACAAAGGATATATGCCTTATTTTGAGCCCTATTTAAGAAATCGATTTGGTTATCCAAATCTGGGCCAGCTGCAACCAATATAGCAGTTTTTAAGTGTAACTGATTTTCTAGAGGCTTTATCGTTTTCCAATTAGTTACAATATTTCGCGAAAAATTTTCAAGCATTAAATCTCGATTTTGTCCCTTTGCAAATTCGAACTCTAATTGTTCGATAACTAATTTAACCTTTTCATCCTGCAGATGTTTTTTCCATGCAGGTATGATAATTAAACAGTCCTTGATAGTTAAATGAAGGTCCTTAAAATTTGCTACAAATTTAATTCTTTTATTATTTCTGTATTTGTCCAGAATCTTGTTTTCATTTAAATAATTCATTATGTCTTGATTTGTTTCTAAAACAATAATCTCCTTATCATCTTGAATTAATAATTCATCTATATGGTAGCCTAATCCTAAACCAATCACTATATATCTAACACAATTTTTATCGATTTTACTTGCAATATATTTACTTACATCTTTTTTCGGATTATATGTACTATAATAATTTATGTTATTTACAATTAAATTTTTTTCTCCGCTTTTAGCAAGTTCTATTTTTATATTTCCCATCTGTTCCCCCTATATCTAAAACATTACTTCATTCAATTAACATTTTACTGTTACACTTCAATAATAAGTCTTTCAAATTTATTATGTAAGGTTTTCTATCTTACTAATATTTCAGCTATAAAATTCCTTTTGTTTCATAATTCCCTTGATCCAATATACCTTTGGTTACTCGCATTTTAATATTTTTAATTAGTGAGATCCAACACTTTCTTTACTTCATAAACTGTGGTTTCATATCGGCACAGTTGTTCCCCTAAGATTTAAAATATTTGTACTTGATATTAATGTAACCATCAAATTCTTCATAGTTTTAGTTCCCCACCCATTTTTACACAAAAAACCACTCAACCTTTGAAGATATGGTTAAATGGTTTTATTATCATTTCATGTTATTTAAAATTGTAAGTACATTATCATTACCAAGCGCTTCCTTATTCTGCTCCTGAATCGCTTCAAATATTTCAGAGCGGTGTACTTTAATTGATTTTGGTGCGACAATTCCTAATTTTACTTGATCGCCATCAATTGCTAGCACTTTTATTTCAATCTGGTCACCAATCATAATTGATTCGCCTTTTTTTCTCGACAAAACTAACACTATATAGCACTTCCTATTTCTAATTGCAACGGAAATTGTAAAGAATATTGACTGTTGTCTTGTAATACAATTTGCTTTGCTGTATTTGTTTTTGTGTTGATAACTAAAGGAGCTAATAAATTGATTGTTGAGTCTTTAAAGGATTCTTTTAGTGTTACAATTGCATACGTGATAACATCTTCGACTGAAGCAATTTTTAAATCTTGAATATCTTCTTCTGATAAATCGAATTCAAAATCCTTTTTAAACGCATATGGGAATGCTATTACAAAGCCAATTGATGCTACTTCTGTAGATTGTAATAGCGCAAGCGGTAAATCTATATCTAAAGAAAGTAAAATATAGTTTTTGTATTCAGGTAAGCCTAGTAAACCTTGTTCAAATGTAATAATTTCAGATTCATTAATTTCAACTTCGCCTAAAAGCTTTGTCTCAATAATCATATACAGGTCTCCTTTTATTAACCGATAACGTCAATTTCTATATCTGGTCTTACCATCATTCTGCCACGAACATCACCATACGTGAAGTCCATTTTTGGCTTGTTCACTTGAACGTCAATTTTTGGAGCATTTCGTGTAATATTTACGTCTGTTGTCCCCGGTGTAATATTCACTTTTACCGCATTAAACGAAGGGATAAATTTGATATTGTACGGACCGGCACGCTTCGGACCATGATTTTGCTTGGCAATACCTTGGATTGTTGCTCGTCCTTGATCTTTCCCGGCACTTCCCATCATTTGATTGCCCTCACCGACACGTCTCGAAATCCCTTTTAGCATTTCTTGTCGGCCCATTTGCGCATATTCTTTTATGAGTTCCCCTGTCGGCTTCATTCCTAAATCACGCCAGAGCTGGTCTTGATTGATGTCTAATTTCGCATTAGTCGTGTTGATTTCCAATGTTGCAGCGGGCTGGGATATTTTCAAATCGGCTTGTGGCTGCTGGATTCGCTGCTGCGGCTTCGTGATCGAATAATCCATCTGAATATCAGTTTTTGAAATTTGTATTTGCGGGAATCGCATCCTTGTCCCTCCCTTTTAATAAAAGCGCTTGGAAATGATCCAAACGCTTTGTGAATTATGAAATTTAACGGATGAAATCTACTAGCGTTTGTTGAATAATCTTCGCGCCTACTGATAATGATGCTTGGTGAATTGATTCAGTTGTTACCATTTCGGTAATCGTTTTAGCATAATCCGTATCTTCATTTTGAGACATTTGTTTTGTTACGTTTACTTCTTGAAGTGATAAGCGATTTTCCATAAGTTCAACACGGTTTTGGCGTGCACCGACGTCAGCACGTAATGTTAGTGTTTTTTCAGTTATTGCATCTAAACCAGGAATCTTACTCGTGCCATCTGTAATCTCTGCACCCAATGCATCCCCAATTTTGTCTCCAGTCATCGTCGGGTCATTTAATATCTTTTCCACTGTCCCCATGAAGCCATCTATTTCTTTAAAATAATCAATACCTGATGTATTAATCTGCATTTTAATGCCGTCAAACACATTAATTTCAATCTTTTCACCCAGACCCTTCGCTGTTAATGTAGCGTCCGGATTGGGTGCACCATCTTTATATAAAGGTTGGTTTGTATGTGTTCCTGAGAAAATATAATTCTCGCCAACCTTTGAATTTGCGATATCTTGGATTTGATTTTTAATTTGCGAAATTTCTGCATTAATTTTTTGACGGTCTTCAGGTGTATTCGTATCATTCGCAGCTTGAACGATTAATTCCTTCACACGCTTCAGTGCCTCGCCAACTTGACCAAGAGATTCATCCGTAGAGTCTAGCCAACTATGCGCTTCACCAATATTACGTTGGAATTGTGCATTTTTATCTAAATCTACGCGGTAGCCCATTCCTTTTACTGCAATTACTGGGTCATCGGATGGACGATTAACTTTTTTCCCTGAAGTCAATTGTTCTTGGTATTTCGACATTTTTCCATAGCTTACATTTAAGTTACGAAGCATATTGCTCGATAACATTGATTGTGTGACGCGCATTGTTATTCCCCTTTCAAAGAAAAATTAGAAGTTATTTAGTTTTAGTTACTTATTATAGTCCTACTCGACCCATGCCGTTAATAATTTTATCTAATGTTTCATCGATTACTGTAATCATACGTGCATTGGCATTATAGGCTTGCTGGAATGTGATCATATTCGTCATTTCTTCATCAAGTGAAACTGAATTATGAGCAGCTCGATTATTTGCGATTTGTAATTGGAGCGTTCCCGAGTTAAATTCTAACGTAGTCGCTTGCTCCCCTTTAACACCTAAATCCCCTACTAATGATTTATAGTATGTTTGGAATGTACCGCCCTGTAAACTCCCTTGTACTGCCGCTTGGAGCTTTGATAGCTCTAAAATATTTTTATTGTTACCTTCTTCGCCATTCGTATCAGATGCAGCGATTTGCTTTGGATCTGTAATCACAACTTTAATATCTTTTGCTGTTGTACCAGAGAAGAAATCGCCTTTTGAACCATCTAATCCAACACCGTTATTGTGGACTTTATTAAATTCTTCAACAAATGTCTTTGCTAATAGATCTAGCTTTTCAAACATTTCTGGGTAAGTCCCCTTGCCACCACTATGACCAAATGAATCAATTAAAGCGGCTAATTTCCCTTTACTTGGCTCTAAATTGGCATACGTCACATTTACTGTTGTTGTTGGTGTTGGTGGGTGACCAATGCCCGAAATTGCAAAGCCTTGGAATTCGTTATAGCCGTCAGTTGTTGCGTCATCAACATCGCCATTAATCTCTTTCCCTTTTGAGTCCATTGCATTTAAATGGGCATAATCTCTCCCTTGTACAAGGACGATTTCTTGACCATTTTCAGGCTTAAACTTAATCGTCATGCTTCCTTCTGCGATGTCCAGAGCATTACCACCTGATTTTTCGAATGAAATGGAAACCGGAATTAATTCGTTTAATTTATCTAATAAAACGTCTCGTTCATCATAAAGGTCATTCGGCATATATCCATTTGGCTCAACTGCTTGAATTTGTTTATTCAAATCGGCAATTTGCTTTAATATTGAGTTGACGTTTTTGGTATTAACGTTAATTTCATTTCCGAGATTTCCTTGAATCAGCTTTAATTGCTTATCAATATAGTTAAATGAATCTGCTAAACCTTGCCCTTTCGAAAGCATTACTTGGCGAGCTGCTGTGTCCTTTGGGTTATCAACAACATCTTCCATTGACTTCCAAAACTCAGTGTACGCTTGGTTCAGACCGAATTCAGATGGCTCTGACATAATATCTTCCATTTGAGAAATTGCCTTTGTAGTCGATTGCCAGTAACCTAACTTATTTGTTTCTTGGCGGAATTGGCGGTCTACGAATTCATCACGCATACGTTGTACAGAATGGGCTTGGACACCTGTACCGATATGACCCGCTGTTGTTGGTGAATTTAGTCCTGACCCTGGGAATCCTGGTGTTGTTTCAAAATTTACGCGTTGGCGTGTATAGCCTAATGTGTTGGCATTTGAAATGTTGTGGCCTGTTGTATAAAGGGCTGATTGCTGCGTGAAAAGCCCACGTTTACTTGCTTCAAGTCCCATGAAAGTTGAGCGCATGAAAATAGCCTCCTTCTTGTCTTTCGTTCTTCGTTAGTATTTATTTCGACAATTTATGTAATGCTTTGAATAAAATTTCGTTAAAAAATTGGAATTTGCCCGAAAATAGGACAAATTCCCGTCTTTTTACTCACAAAAATATCGCATGCCCTCCCTGCTACATTCGCAGGAAAGAACATGCGATTAGGCTTTAAATTCATTAAATGAGCGGCGTGAAATATCGGATTGACCGCGCACTTCTGCACCAGAATAGTTGAACTGTTCTGAACGTGGCTGTGGGCGCATCGCATCTAGTGTAATATTGATAATCTGCAATGAGTTCAGCACCATTTTTTGATTCAAATCATTTTGAGCTTTTAATTTACCTAGTAGCTCTACTAAACGTTCACGTACAGCTACTAACGCTTCTGTCGGCTCGCTTGCTTGAGCAACTTCAATCACCTCGGCAACAGATGGTGTATCAGTGAGAGCAATTCCTTTTGCTCGTAGGTAATCCGTTACCATCACTTGACGCTGTTGCTCAATCGTATCAATAGCCGCTACATGTGCTTGTTCATTTTTAATGAGCTGATCAAGCTTTTCCATATCACCTTGCTTAATATATTCTGTTTTTGCTAGCGCTAGTTCAAGTAGGCTCTTGTGCATTTTTTCAAGCTTTTCTAGCGTCGCAACAATTGTGGCAATTGACATGTATTTTTATGCTCCCTTACAATAAAAATTTGAAGATTAGCGGCGGTAGTATTTTAGCATGTCTGCTGCGACTTGCTTTGCATCTACCTTGTACTCGCCTGAATCGATATCGGCTTTTAGTTGTTTAATGCGCTCTGCACGTTCATTTGCATACGTGTTCGTCGCTTGCATTACTTTTGCCTTTGATGAAATTTCGATATGATCGGCGAATGATTTTTGCACGTTCTCTGTTTTTTCTGTGCGTGCTTGCTTTTTATATGAATTAATCGCCTGCAAACCTAATGGATTGATCTTCATGTGTATGCCTCCCCTCAAATGCTCTTTCTACTATATATTTCGACTGCGGCATAAAATTGTTTATGCCTTCTAAAAAATTTCCTAATTTACGGACCAAAAGTTTTTAAAGCAAATTCTTATAACTTACTTCTCCTCCCATTTTACTAAAAAGAAAAACGAAGTCCCATAAATAAGACTCCGCTTTAGCACTTTTTTATCGTTTATCTGCGTGATAAGTACCGCGATCTCGGCGCACTACATCTTCACGGAATTCTTTTGCTGCTTCAAACGTGCGTAAATCAGCCTTTAATTCCCCTTGGCATTTATCGCATAACTTACCCTTTGTCGTTAAATGCCCGCAGTTATCACATGGATAGCCTAAGCTTGGGAAAGTCGCTGGATGTAATCTCCCTTTACGCACCCACTTGTATAGCAAATCACGTTCTACACCTGTTGCTTCTACAATGCGATCAATATTGGCCGCGCGATTTTCACGCTTCCGTAAAAAACGATAGACGACTTGATACATATCCTCTTCTTTTTGTGCACATTTATGACATACTTCACGTAAGCCTGTGTAATTAAAGAATTCTTGGCACATCGGACAATTTCTTAACTCTGCCATTCCAACCCCACCTTAATAAAAAGTCGAACCTTTTTACTTATTATTATACATAATATTACTTCATTTACATTGACAACTTTTCAAACTTATTTGATATGAGTAATCCCACAAATTTTAACTGTGGATTAATGCAAATCCGGTTACTGTATTTGCGCCTGCTTCTAGCAATGCATTTTTGGCATGCTGTAATGTAGTACCTGTAGTGTAAATATCGTCAATTAATAAAATATCTTTATGTTTTATTAGACTTGGATTATTTACACTAAACAACTGAACTGTTTCTAACCGTTGTGCTCTTGTTTTCTTTGACTGCTGTTCATCAGTTTGTTTAGTGAGATGATGCTGAAATGGGATATGAACTGCTTTTAATAGTTCATCTACTTGTGCAAAGCTGCGGATTTTTAAACTTTCTTCATGCATCGGAATTGGAATGATGAGGCGTCTTTCACTTTTCAAATGTTCGTGGAGTGCTGTGTTAAATACATGTGCAAGTACAACATCATGGAGAAATTTATAGCGGTGTACATAATCTTTCATGGCGTCATTGTAATGAAATAATGTGGTGATGTTTGGATTTGTTTGCTCTTCGACTTTTTCGAAACGTTGCTCGCAGCGATGACATATTGTTTTTGGTAGCGATTTTTTTAATAGCTCTTTCCATCCAACATTCCCTTGTAATTCACGTTCACATAATAAGCAGTGCGTAATCGGTTTATTCATAGCAATTCATCTCCCGTATTTTTTTACACGCACGATCCATCTCCAACGTGATGCCATGATGAAAAAAGACAATTTGACCATCTGGAAACTGAGGATTACGTCCAACACGCCCACTAATTTGAATGAGTGCACTTGCAGTAAAAATTGGACTTTCACTACCTACTACCGCTACCTGTACATTTTTGATTGTAATGCCACGTTCTAAAATCGTAGTTGTTAGTAATCCTTTACGCTGTTCGTTACGCAACTGAAGTAACTTCTCTTTTCGCATTGGGTCTTCTGAATGGACACTCTCGATTGTCTGTTCAATCGCCTGAAATAGCAATACTGCTCGTTCCATTAAATCGATTGTTGGAAAGAAAATAAGAAATGGCTCGTTGTTTTCGAGACGCTTGTTTACCCAATGAAGAAGTTTTTGCGGGATTCGATTTTTCTTGAATGCTTTTTCGTAGTTCCAAAGAGGCTGATATTGTGGGACAGGCAATAAAAAACTGTGGAAGCGGCGCGCGATAAATGAGTATCCCCAGCCTTCCTTTTGTCGTTGGTTGAGTAATTTAGTTGATGGCGTGGCTGTCACAAAAGCAGTTGGTGCATCTAGCTTTTTAGCTTTTAACACTGCACTTTGCAATGCCTGGTCATACGTATACGGGAAGGCATCTGCTTCGTCAACAATCATCACATCAAATGCCTGTTCAAAACGGCACAGCTGATGCGTTGTTGCTAGAACAAGCTGCGCAAATTGGCTATTTGGCTCAGCTCCCCCATATAGCGCGTGAATCGTAATATTTTGAAAAACTTGTAGAAAACGAGGGTATAATTCGAGCACAACATCTGTCCGTGGCGTCGCAACACAAACTCTTTTGTTTTGTTGGAGCGCTTTGTGGATTGCCGCAAATAGAATTTCGGTTTTCCCCGCGCCACAGACCGCATGGATAAGATGATTACGTTTTTGCTGAAGGCTTTCATTTAATGCATGTGCTGCTTTTTGTTGCTGTGGTGTTAGCTTTCCAGTCCATGTAAAATGTGGCGCAGCTTTTTTAACAGAATAGCTTGGCCCAGCCCACGTAATGAGTTCTTCACAGCTACACATGCGTCCCATCGTAATACAATGACGGCAATAATGACAAATTTGCTGGCACTTTGCACAGTGGAAGGAAATAAATTTATGTTGAGTTTCATTTAAACAGCGGTTGCACTTTAACTTTGGGGTTGTAGTGACGGCTGGTATTTTTGCGAAGTAATTGTGGGTAATATAAGTATTGATTATCGCTTGGGGGAACGGTGTATTATGACGTGACCATATACGACCAGTGAAGAAATTTTCGATTTTTGGCTCAGGAATCACGCCGTAGTAGGTAATAAAGCGAGGAGATATCTCCTTTTTGAGGTGGATTGAATGAATTTTTTTATGCTTCAAGTGAATCCTCCTTTTGAGTGGTTTGGGGGTGCTTGTATGGCAGTGGCAGGGGATATGTGCGGTTTTCGGATGAATACGTGCGAATTATAGATGTTTATGTGCGGTTTTTTGAATTTGCGTGCGATTTTCTCAATTTGCGTGCGGTTTCCGACTGTTTATGTGCGATCTTCTCAATCTGCGTGCGGTTTACCATCCCTTAATCCCCATAAAGCAAATCCTCTGGAATGACATAATAGCGACTTTTCCCTTGTCCAACTGCTTCCACATTTAATTTAGAAAGCAATCGAATAGCTGCATATCTGCTTTTAATACCTAAGAAGTTTCGAAATGCGTGATTCGTAATATGCGGACCAATTAAAATACGATAATGCTGTAGCGCATCGAGGATGCCATCGGTAGACTTTGTTTTACAATACTTTCAATGCCAGGAGCCATGGTAAAAAATCATCGGACCAAGTGCTTCACAATGTCGGCAAAATACACCTGTTTTCAAACGACTTAATTCAATTTGACGGCGGGCTGGGAGATGCTGTTGGATACTTTTAAAAAGCTTGCTAATTTGGTGAGGGACGAGCGTAGTGGTTGGATAACGTTCGAATAAGGATTCAAGATATTTAGGTAGGCTACTCAAATGGATAATTGGCATCGATTCAAATGCGATATCGAGTTTTGCGCGATAATTTGCGATGACGACTAAATATAGCACGGGCGGCTTAAGTGCATGTTGCTGCAAAAATTGTTCAATAAACAATCGATGGCGATACGCTTGATCGAATGGATTGGGGAAATTTTCTTCGACTCCCTTTTCGGTAACACGATAAAATTCGTGAACTGCAGGCTTATAAAAAAGACCACCCGATATTTGTTTTACCTCGAAAATGATAATAAAATGTGGTGTAATCAGTAGCGCATCGATTTGATGCGTAAAACCTCGTGGATTAATACATTCAAAATTATACAAAATCTCGTAATCCGATTTAATAAAATAGTCTGCGAGTGTCGTTTTTAACTTCATTTCACCGGCTAGTCCTGCTTGTAATCGATAGAATTCTTCTTGAAATCGCAACGCTTCCTCGTCATGCGCATGAATTCTATGAACAAGCGCTTCCATAAATAAGTAATGCTTAGATTTCTGCATGTACATCACCTCACTTAAAGCATAAAATAGAAATCCATTTCAGGGAATCCTTTGCGATAAAATTTCTTTTTACCAAATGAAAAGGGTCGAAATGGGCAATTTACCGGGGTTGCGTGCGCTTTTCTGACTTTACGTGCGAAATTCCCTAACTTGTGTTCGTTTTTCCGATTTTGCGTGCGATATTCTCTAACTTGCGTGCGTTTTTCTAAATTTGCGTGCGAAATCACCTAACTTAAGTGCGTTTTTCTGACTTTGCGTGCGAAATCACCTAGTTTGCATGAACTTTTCCAGTAAATCCATTTTTCTAAACCAAAAAACAGCCGCTACAAAACTTCCGTAGTGACTGTTGTGTGAGTGCTATATTTTTTTGATCCAGCCCATTGCCATCGCACCTTCACCTAAGTGCGTACCGATAACTGGGCCGAAGTAGCTTAATGTAAACTCTACAGTTGGATATTTTTCAGCTAAGCTATTCATCAATTCAACCGCTTCTTCTTCGCAGTTTCCATGTATAACCGTAGCTCGCAGTGCACCGTGCTTTTCAACTGCTACTGCAAGTTGATCTTCTACACGACGTAATGCTTTTTTACGCGTACGAATTTTTTCAAATGGAACGATGACTTTGTTTTGGAAGGTTAATACCGGTTTTACTTGTAGTAGCCCACCAATTAATGCCGCCGCTGCCGATAAACGACCTCCACGCTGTAAATGCTGCAGGTCATCCACAACAATATATTCCTCGCGTGTTGGACGTAAAAGTTCTAAATGCGCAATAATTTCTTCACCAGAAGCGCCCTCCGCTGCTTTTTTCGCCGCTTCTATTACAAAAAAACCTTGTAAATAAGCCGCAACTTCCGAGTCAAATGCATAAACATTTACATCTTCTACCATATCACTTGCTTGTACCGCACCTTGGAAAGTACCACTAATGCCACTTGATAAATGGATTGTTACAATTTCATCATACTCTTTTGCTAATGTTTCATAAAGCTCTACAAATTTTCCAATCGGTGGCTGTGTTGTTTTAGGGAATTCCTTAGCTCCACGTACACGATCATAAAATTCAGAAGCTGTGATATCGATTTCTTCATCATAAATTGTTCCTTCTATATTAACGCTTAAAGGAATCATATAAACATTAAGACGCTGACGTTCTTCAAGCGTCAAATAGGCTGTACTATCTGTAACAATTGCTGTTTTCATCGCTTCCCCACTCTCCTATGTCCACTATATTACCGTATCTGTATGTAAATGTGAATGAAAAAATGACATTTGTCATATCCAACAAAGCTTAATTCTACAGGGAAATTATCGCAAAAAAACATCCCACCGAAAACTCGATTAGGATGTTTTAGAAATTGCTCATCGATCATTCATTTCCAATATAATAAATACTCGAAACTTTCCAGCTATCTTCTTTTACAAATACCGTTACTTGTCGACCTGTACCCGATAGTTCTGCTCCAGTTTCAAGCTCTTTTGTATTTGTCGTTAAATTCGAAAATACTTGCGCATCTTCTTTGCTATATTTCACAATCGTTATATCTTCAGCAGTACGATTGACGTCATATTGCTGAAATACTTCCGAAACCGCCTTTACATCCTCATCATAATTAAAGCCTTCTGCATTTTTGGAAATAATATTTTTATAACGGTCTAAATCTTTGTCATTAAAGGCTTTGATGTATTCATTAAACGCATAAATTATCTTTTCTTTTTCATCTGCTGGAATATTTTCGGCTTCTTGAATCGAATCTCCCGTAACCTCAAAGCCTACCGTTCCATCTTCAATCTTTTTTTGTAATTGTTCTGGTGATGCCTCTTGTTCATCGCCGCAAGCCGTCAACAGGAACATTGCCATGACAGCCATTAACCAATTTTTCATATATTTACTAACCTCCCGCACAACATTTTAGCACACAAATATTAAAAATTCGATATCTCGAATTGTCAAAACATACTTACCACACAATAAGACGCCAGAAGTTCACAGATGTTTCATACATGCAAAATAGAGACGATTTCTGGGGATTTATGCGTATGTAATAGAATGGCAAAATAAAACCTATTTATGTAGCACAATTTTTGAAAAGAAAAAAGGACAGTCCTAAAAGTGATCACTTTTAGGACAGTCCTCCACTCATATGTTAATTATCCGCTGTAGGCGAGGTGTTCAGAATAAATTCTCATCATCCTCGGCGCAAAGGGCTTGTCCAGAAATCATTTTCCAGACAAACCCTTTATTTGTAAATAATTCAATTATCGAACTTCTACCCACCCGTTTTTGATGGCAGTTACTACTGCTTGAGTACGGTCGTTTACGTTCATTTTTTGTAAAATGCTTGAAACATGGTTTTTTACTGTTTTTTCTGAGATGTATAATGTTTCGCCGATTGTACGGTTCGATTGACCATCTGTTAATAACTGTAGCACTTCGCATTCACGCTTCGTTAATAAGTGGAATGGGCGGCGAATTTCTGTTTGGTGGAAATTCCCTTTGTTTTCATGCTCAGATAGACGACGGAATTCTGCTACTAGGTTTTTCGTTACTTTCGGATGTAGGTAAGAGCCACCGTTTGATACAACTTTGATCGCTTCTACGATTTCATCTGCATCCATTTCTTTTAGCATATACCCTAATGCACCTGATTTTAATGCATGTGTAACATAAGATTCGTCATCGTGAATTGATAACACCATTACTTTTGCATCTGGATATTCCGCGATTAAGTCTGCTGTTGCTTCTACACCGTTTTTCCCCGGCATGTTAATGTCCATTAACACAACATCTGGCTGGTTTCTTTCGTATAGACTCACTACATCTGTACCGTCATCGCCCTCAGCGACAACTTCAAACGTATCTTCAAAATCTAAAATACGTTTAACGCCTTCACGGAATAATTGGTGGTCATCAATAATAATAATTTTTGTCATGGTAATACCCCCTAAGTCTACTTATATTGTTTCTTCCTCTTCGATTGGTAAAGGAATCTTTATTAAAACAGTCGTGCCTTTACCTACAACGCTGCTAATATTCATGTTACCTCTTAATAAATCAATTCTTTCTTTCATGCCTATAATACCAAATGAGCCTTCTCGAACGTTTTCCGTATCAAAGCCTTTACCATTATCTTTTACCACAACATTTATTTCGTCACGTAGCCACTCGATTTTTACATGTATTAATGAAGATTTGCCATGTTTTATTGCATTATTGGCACATTCTTGCACTAAACGGAAAATCGCTACCTCATAATCCGACGAAATACGGCGTTCATTATTGTAGGACATAAATTGTATATCAACGCCTGGGTTATATTCCATAACGGTTGATAAATATTTTTTTAATGTTGGTGTTATGCCTAAATCATCAAGTGCCATTGGGCGTAAATCGTAAATTATTCGACGGACTTCTGACAGTGCGTTGCGGACGTTTATTTTTAAATCTTGAATTTCTTGCAGTGCTTTGTCGGCGCCCTTCTCACGAAAAATACGATCAATTAAATTTGAGCGCATTAAAACGTTAGCCATCATTTGAGCTGGCCCATCGTGAATTTCACGTGATAATCGTTTACGCTCTTCTTCCTGAGCTTTTATAATACGAATTCCAAAGTCTTGCTTGATTTTAGCTTGCTCGAGTGCAGCACCCACATTTTTTAAATCAGTTGTCAAAAAGCTAATAACGACATTTACCTGATTGACAATGTGATCTGCTCTTTCAATCGTATCATAAAGTGCACGTAGTCGTCTTTCTAAATCATCTCGCTTGTCACGTAATTGTTTTTCTTTTTCCTTGCATAACGACACTTTAAGTTGTAAATTATTTGTATTTTCATAAGCTGCACGAATCTGTTCTTCCGAATGATCGTTAAAGCTTTTGCTAACAATAACTAATCGATGCTTCGATAATTGAAGTAGTTTCTCTGAACTATCGGTTTCATCAATCATAATTTTAATCTCTTGACGAACGATTTCGAGCTCTTGTTGCATATCTTCAAAGCTTCTTCGGCTCTGTTCGCTTATAATAAATATATCGTCCTTAGAATTTGTAATTGTTTCTAACATTCGATTAAAAATCATATCAAGCGAGGCTATATCTATCTGATCATCTTGAAACATACTATCCCCACCCTACTCGACCAAAATAATAACTACTGCTATCTATTTGTTTCACTACTATTATAGCATTATTAAATCATTTTTTAAGATATATTGTAACTACAAAAAAAGTAATTTATTGTAATTTTAAGGAGAATTTTTAATGAGAAATAACTATTTTACTGTCAAAGGTTATGGCGAATCTGAAATTATAATTTCAAAATCTCGGTTTATAACATACGTTGAACGTGTCGAAACCGAACAAGAAGCCCTACTGTTCATCGAAAAAATAAAAAAACTGCATGCTAGCGCTACGCATAATTGCTCCTGCTATTTAATCGGGGAGCATGATCAAATTCAAAAAGCAAATGATGATGGGGAACCGAGTGGAACAGCTGGCGTCCCTATGTTAGAAGTTTTAAAAAAGCAAGGACTAAAAGACACAGTTGTAGTCGTTACCCGTTATTTCGGGGGGATTAAACTCGGCGGCGGTGGGTTAATTCGTGCTTATGGCAATGCCACAACAGAAGGTATTGTGGCAGCTCAAGTTGTCGAGCGCAAATTACACTATGTCATGAAAATTGCAATTGACTATGTTTGGCTAGGTAAATTGGAAAATGAAATTCGTAATTCCGACTACACACTTCGCGATATCGACTACACAGACAATGTAGAAATTTTTGTTCACGTGTTAAAAGAGGTTGAAGCAACATTTATGGAGTGGATTACCGAATTAACAAATGGACAAGCCGTTATCACAAAAGAGGAATCACTATTTATCGAATTTTAAAAATAATAGGTCTTTATGTCATTCTTTTTTGTCGAAAACTTTACTGCATAAGTGGATAGTAGTATAATAAAAAGGATTTGAAACTATTATTCCTTATATTAAACCCTTTATTCTTACTATTATTTAAATTCAAAATACTCTATGTATATAGAAAACTATTCATATTTTAAGAGGAGAATCTTTATGAGAAACAGGCAAAACAAAAAGAGCGGCTCTTCGAAATTCAAGTTATTTTTAAAAGTAGCTATTCTCGTTGCGTTTTCGCTAACAATTTGTGCCACAGCATATGGCGTTTATTTAACAAAGCAAGCAAAACACGCAGCTAATGGTGCCTACGAGGAGCTTGAAAATCGTGAACAATCCGAGCAGCGAGATGTAAAAGTCGAGCCAAAGCAAGACAATGTCTCTATTTTAATTTTAGGGGTCGATGATAGCGAAAAGCGCGATCAAGGTGCAGAAAACTCTCGTTCAGACGCCCTATTATTAGCAACATTAAACAACAAAACAAAAACTGTAAAACTATTAAGTATTCCACGTGATTCTTATGTTTATATACCACATGTTGGCTATCGAGATAAAATCACTCATGCCCATGCTTTTGGTGGAACACTTGCTTCAATCGAAACGGTGGAAGAACTATTTGATATTCCAATCGACTACTATGTACGCATGAACTTCAATGCATTTATCGATATTGTCGATGCTTTAGGCGGTATCGAAGTCGAAGTACCATACGATATGCTTGAAATGGATGAGTTCGACAAAAAGACAGTCGACTTAGAAGCAGGCCTTCAAACATTAGATGGCCGCGAAGCATTAGCATTGGCACGTACTCGTAAGCAAGATAGTGACATCGAGCGTGGAAAACGCCAACAAGAAATTATTAAAGCCATTGCTAAAAAATCAGCATCTTTCACATCTATCTCAAAATACGATGATATCCTATCTGCTGTTGGTTCAAATATGAAAACAGACATGACCTTCGATGAAATGCGATCGTTCTTCAGCTATTTAACAGCTGGTATGCCACGTATCGACACATTAACATTAGAAGGCTATGATGATATGTCTACAGGTACTTACTATTACAAATTAGACGATGAAAGCGTAGATGAAATCAGCAATATCTTACAAAGCCATTTAGGTTTAAACCCTGAATCAACAAACTATTCAGGTACCGGCACACAATCTGATTCTGCTTATACAGAAGATGATTCAGATTCACTAACACAATAAACAAACGAAAGCCCAATCTCTCGAAAATGTGAGATTGGGCTTCTTTATGCATATAAAAAAACAAGTAATTAGTGCAACTAATTACTTGTTTCGATCTTTTCATTTATTAAATATCTTCACTAAATTCAACAGTGGTTTATAGTTTTTACCAGCAAGTCCGATAACTTCTACGAATAACTCAATTGCTACTAGAATGACCGTGATTAATAAAATCGCACCCCATACTTTTGCCATTGAGAAAATAACCGCTGCAACCCCAAACATAGCCGCCATTGCATAGATTATCAACACTGTTTGGCGATGTGAGAATCCTAAATCTAATAAACGATGGTGTAAGTGGGATTTATCAGGATCCGACCATTTTTTCCCACTACGTAAACGACGTACAATCGCAAAGAATGTATCTGAAACCGGAACTCCTAGCATAATTACAGGAATAACAAACGAAATGACCGCTACGTTTTTAAACCCTAGGAGTGCTAATACCGAAATCATGAAACCTAAAAACAGCGCACCCGTATCCCCCATGAAGATTTTCGCAGGGTGGAAATTAAAGAATAAGAAACCAATTGTAGCAGCAGCCAAAATGGCCGCCATTGCAATAACAATACCATTCCCCATAATCATCGCCATTACAGCTAATGTCATAAGTGCAATTGTTGAAACACCTGCAGCAAGACCGTCAAGACCATCAATTAAGTTGATCGCATTTGTAATCCCTACAATCCACATAATCGTAAGTGGAATCCCTAACCAACCAAAGTCAAGCTCACCACCGAATGGTAAGTTAATATTATTAATTTGAATATCGCCAACAAATACTACGATACACGCAGCAGCAAACTGCCCTACTAACTTTGCTTTTGCTGAAATTTCGCGCATATCATCAACAATACCTGTAATGACAATAATTGTAGCGGCGATTAAGATTGCATATAAATAGTCACTTGCGAAGTTTGTAACAAATTTTAAAAATAAAATTCCTATCATAAATGCAAGGTAAATCGCTAATCCACCTAGACGTGGCATAATGCGTGCATGTACTTTTCGATAGTTTGGGGCATCTACAGCGCCAAGGCGAAACGCTAAACGCTTCACAAGCGGAGTAAGTAAAATAGCAGCAACAAAGGCCACGATTAAAGACACGTAAATCATGTCGCTCCTCCTTAATATTTGTAGTCTCAACTACTACAACGTTTTAGTGTAAGTTGATGTTTCATAAAAAAATATACATTTTTATTCAAAGTAATTATAGCACGGACAAATTATAAAATATAGCTATATTTACTATGCAATCGTTTCAATAAAATCCAAATAATACCCAACAAATGGAGATTAACCTATGAATCACCTATTGTCTAGTAGTCATTATGCTCAAAATTTGATAAAATAATGGAGTGTCTACTATATTGAAGTAGCCAATTTTAAAGGAGAGTAAAAATATGTTCTCAATTTTTAAACGCAATACGGAGCAAACAAGTGCCCGAGAGCTAAAAAAATACTACAAAACTGTAGACCAAATTAACAAGCTTGAAGCAACTTATAGTCCAATGACGGACGACGAGCTCCGCAATATGACATTTACATTCAAAGAACGTTTAGAGAACGGCGAAGCGCTAGTTAACATCATCCCTGATGCCTTCGCTGTCGTGCGTGAAGCATCTAAACGTGTTTTAAACATGCGCCATTTTGATGTGCAATTAATTGGTGGTCTTGTATTAACAGAAGGAAATATTGCTGAAATGCCTACAGGTGAAGGTAAAACTTTAGTTGCCTCACTCCCTTCTTACGTTCGTGCATTAGAAGGCAAAGGAGTTCACGTGATCACAGTTAATGATTACTTAGCAAAGCGTGACTTCGAATTAATCGGACAAATTCACCGCTTCCTTGGCTTAACAGTTGGTCTGAACGTACCAATGATGGAGCCTGCCGATAAAAAACTAGCGTACAATGCAGATATCACATATGGTGTTGGTACGGAATTTGGTTTTGACTATTTACGTGATAATATGGCGCATACAATTGGCGACAAAGTTCAGCGTCCATACCATTTCGCTATTATCGATGAGGTGGATTCGGTATTAATCGATGAAGCGAAAACACCATTAATCATTGCTGGTAAAATGGGGGCAAATGAAGAATTGCACCGCATCGCTGCCATGTTAGCAAAACGCTTCAAAGTAGATGAAGATTATGACTTTGATGATGAAACGAAGGCAACTTCATTAACAGATCAAGGGATTGAAAAAGTTGAAGCCGCGTTTGGTGTTGATAACTTATACGATCTTGAGCACCAAACACTGTACCACTATGTAATCCAAGCCGTTCGTGCGCATGTCATGTTTGAGCGCGACGTTGATTACATCGTGCGTGAAGATAAAATCGAACTTGTCGATATGTTTACTGGCCGCATTATGGAAGGACGTTCACTTTCAGATGGCTTACACCAGGCGATTGAAGCGAAAGAAGGCGTGACAATCACTGAAGAAAACAAAGCACAAGCTCAAGTAACGATTCAAAACTACTTCCGTATGTACCCGAAATTATCAGGGATGACTGGTACTGCGAAAACGCAAGAAAAGGAGATTCTAGAAGTTTACGGCATGCACGTGATTCAAATCCCAACGAACCGTCCGCGCAAACGTATGGACCAAACCGATATCGTATTCGAGACGATCGAGCAAAAATACGAATATGTGGCACAGGAAGTATTACGTCGCCATGAACTAGGTCAACCGGTTTTAGTCGGAACCACTTCTATTCTACAATCCGAAAAAGTAGCGAGCTATTTAAAAAAATATGGCCTCCAATTCCAACTTCTAAATGCCAAAACAGTGGAGCAAGAAGTTGAATTAATATCTGAAGCCGGTCAAAAGAAACGTATTACTGTTGCAACAAACATGGCAGGTCGTGGTACAGATATCGTATTAGGTGAGGGTGTTGAGTCACTTGGCGGTCTTTTCGTTATTGGTACAGAAAAACATGAATCTCGCCGTGTCGACAATCAATTACGCGGTCGTTCTGGTCGTCAAGGTGACCCTGGCGAAAGTCAATTTATCCTGTCGATTGAAGACGATATGTTCAAACGCTTTGCAAAAGACGATGTCGAAAAGTTCCGCAAAAAATTGACAACAAACGAAATTGGTTGCGTTCAAAACAAAGATGTTATTGAGCTCATTGACCGTACACAGCGTATTGTTGAAGGCGCTCACTACTCGATGCGTGAATACAATTTAAAGCTCGACGACGTGATTAATGATCAACGTCGTGTTATTTATGGTTTACGTGATAAAGTGCTAAAAAACGAAGGCATCTTAGAACATTTAATAACAATGATGTACGAAACAGTTGATTTTGCCGTTCGTGAAAATGCTCCAGAGGATAAAGATGTTATTGAGTGGGACTTCGATAAAATCGAGCGCACGGTCAATTCATTGTTTATCACATCGGTTTCAGTAAACCGCGATGAAACAAAAGTAACGAAAATTTTAGATTCTCTAGATTCATCCGTTAAAGAACTAAAGACCGTTATCGAGAGCTTCGAGCAAAACGAGCAAATGATGGCCATTATTCCTAAAGTAATGCTTAGCTTCATCGACCATATGTGGGTTCGTCACTTAGAGCAGATGGCGCATTTAAAAGAAGGTATCGGCTTACGTCATTACCAACAAGAAGACCCGATGCGCATTTACCAACGTGAAGGCTTAGAACTATTCGGGAAAAACTATCAAGAGCTACGTCGCAAAATTGTTGAAGAGCTTGTAACATTTATGAAAAACATTACGATGAACGTGGAGGAATAAAAAATGGGTTTATTCGATTTATTTAAAAAAGGCGATAAAGTCGGTCAAGACAGTGCAGTTGATTCATCATCAGTCGTAAAATCAACAGCAAAAACAGCAAAAAAGGACGCAAATCGTGATGTTGTAACGAAATTATCATTCCATCCAGAGTGGAATGTGCCACAAGAACAAAAATACGTGTTCAACTTCTTAGCAAACGATTTAGCACCATTAAAACCAAATCAACTTTCACTTTCGGCAATTAACATTGAGCCTGTATCAGCAAATGGCTCTTGGAATGTTAAAGCATTCTTCCGTTCTTCATTACCAGAAGCGATCGAGCTTGGTGATATCGAGCTATTAGTTTTAGACAAAGATGACAACCGTATAGCGTCTCACTACTTTGATTTCAAAAAGCTTGGTGTCATTCCAGCTGAAAGTGCGCGCCCTTGGATTTTCAACTTCCCTAAATCAACAATTACGAGTGAGGAAATTCCTAAAGAAGGCTGGAAAATTTCATTTAACTTACTTTCATTACGCGGTCATCAATTAGATTTAGATGACACTTGGAAAAAGCAGCTACCAGAAAAAGAGCAAGAAAAATTAGCTGAAATCGTCAAAACGTTACCGAAGCTAGGTAAAACAGAAGTTAACTTTACAGGTTTACAAACAAAATTAAATGATGACAATAGTTTACACGCTTCAATCTTCATCCGTAACGGTCATGATAAAGCGATTAACTTAGAGCAATTGCCACTTGAAATCGTGGATGCACGCGGAGTCGTTGTAGCAAAGGGTTCGTTCAATTTAGATCCTGTATTATCCGTTCAACCAAATACTACAAAACCTTGGACGTTCATCTTCCCAGCACAGCTTGTTACAGCTGAAGGCGCAGACCTATCTCGCTGGACAGCACGCGTACCTCAATAGTTATTTTGACAGCACTCCAATATTTGGATTGCTGTTTTTTTGTAGTCTATATCCATAAAAAAATACTTGTAGTAAAGATACTCTTTTGATCGAGTATCTTCACTACAGGTTAATGACTTACCTACTTTCTTTTGATAAAAAAAATTATGTAAAATCTCACAACAAAAAATCCCTCGCTCCTTTTAATTAAAAGGACGAGAGATTTGATATATTATCTGTAAGAAAAATTTATTATTCTGTGTCAGTTTCTGGTGTGTTATCTACGTCAGAATCATCTTCTAAAGCAGCGATTTGACTATTTGTTTGGAAATTTGCGATGCGTTTAGCGCCAACATATTTGTTAGCCCAATAATATTTGTCATTAATGCTCGTTTTAATAACACCCTTACTAGTTGAAGCGTGGGCAAACTTGCCTGAGCCAATGTAAATTCCTACATGTGATACGCGATTACCAGAAGTGTTGAAGAATACTAAATCACCTGGTTGTAAGTCGCTTTTCTTCACTGCTGTACCTTGGGCATACATATCTGCAGATGTACGATCTAGTGAAGTAATACCTAACTCTTTAAACACTTGGCGAACATAACCTGAACAGTCAAAGCCATTTGAAGTTGTTCCACCATATGAATAACGCACACCCATATATTTTGAAGATATTTTATCTAATTCCTCTATAGAATATGATGCAGCAGAAGCTTCGTTTTCATGCACTGGTGAGAAGAAGATGACGAATGCCGCTGCCAAAGTTAGTACCGTATTACGTATTAATTTAATGTAGTTCATCGTGTTCCTCCAACCATTCCAATAAATTTTCTGAAAACTTGATTGATATTAGGTTAACACGAGATTCCACTTTATAACATTACAGTTATGTAACATTATAGTTACACTTATCCTTAACTGTAATTATTAAACAACACTTAAAAACCCCGATATATCAACATTTGTATGCTCTATCAATTAAAATATAATCTAATAAATTACAATTTAACCCTACTACAAAGTATCTCTTGTAACATTTGTAACATAAGTCGTAAGTACCAATGTAAAAAAATAACAAATCACACAAAAAATGCACGAGTTGCTATCTTTTCTTATATAGATTACATTGAAAAACTTTTCTTTTCCTTACTACAAAAAAATCGACTATGTCTTTTTACTCAAAACATAGTCGACCTACTTTTGCTTGTCCCACTAAAAGCTTATGGCACAAACTCGTTTATCTCGCATTAAGGGACAGCAGACGCCCACTTCAAACTGGCAATTGTCATGAGACCGTTAATAGGGCTATCCACTGCCCCTAAAAGCCCGATTGGTGAAAGCTAATGCCCGTTTATGGATGAGGAAAACCCCCACCGAGCAAAGTTTCACATTATTTTACGGTAGTTAAACGTTTGTACGCTACAAAACGCTCATTCCAGTATTTTTCATTGACATTACTAATGTTAATTCCCTTTGTACCAGCATGAATAAATTGGTCACCACCAATATAGATTCCCATATGTGAAATCGTTGGAATATAAGTATTTTTGAAAAATACGATATCCCCCGGTAATGGTTGTTGTACCTTTTGTGTATCTTGTTCAAAATATTGTAGGCTTGATTTGCGCTCTAACTTAAGCCCAGCATTGTTATATACATAGCTTATAAAACCGCTGCAATCAAAACCTTCTATTGTATTACCACCGTATTTATATGGTATATCAATAGCTAGCATGGCAATTTCAAGCGCTTTTGTATACAACTCTGTATTGGCCTTTGATATAGAAAGTGCTGCTGTTTTTTCACTATTTAGTTGTTTTTCAATTGCTTCATCAGCTGTTTCTTTAAAATTAATCTCCGCCTCGACTTCATTTGCTGTCGGTGCTTCATCAATTATATCCGTATCTTTATTAATCATAAGCTTCTGCCCTACTTTAATAGAATCGGATTTTAAATTGTTCCATAGTATAATATTTTCAACAGTTGTGCTATATTTCTTTGCAATTTTTGATAGTGTATCCCCTTTTATCACCTTGTGAGAAAGGGACTTTTGCACATCTTGCTTGATTTCTTCAGAAGCAGTATTAGAAGTCCCACCATTGTTTGAACTTCCTAATTTAGTAACAACTAAGGACTGTGCTATGTATATTTGATCCCCTGATAATTGATTCCATTGTTTCAACTGCTGAATTGTCGTGTTGTGAGCTTTCGCAATTTTTGATAGAGTATCCCCTTTTTGTACGATATAAGATGATGCTTCTACTAATGACGCCGAACATAATACACCTGAAAGTACCGCTCCTGTTAGCGCTACTTTTATAGCTTTCTTCATATTGAAAACTCCTCCTTCTCTGTGAAACTTATACTCTCAAATCCATTTTACTTAATTTACTATCATGTTCACAACATGCCATTAGATAGATTATTTACTATTAATATTCTTATATAAACAAAAATTTCCCATACCATCTTTCTAGTATAATAGAGTTTAATTCTATCGAAATTACATAAATTCTGACGATTTCGTATTTTTTACAATTTTTTCATTTTTCATTCCAACTTTTTTATGATAGAATTACGTCTTGTTGCAAGGTTTAAATTTTTAGAAAGTTTTGTATTTTCAATTTTAAAGGAGTTTTTTCTTAACATGGGTAGCAAAAGTTTTTTCCGCGAAAATATCGCGGTAGGTTTCATGTTATTTGCACTGTTTCTTGGTGCAGGTAATATCATATTTCCACCACAGTTAGGTCAAATGGCAGGGGAAAATATTGCGATATCAATGATTGGATTTTTAATTACTGGGGTAGGTTTACCTCTTTTAGGTATCATTGCAGTAGCAAAAAACGGTGGCGATTTAGAAGTTTTAGCAGGTCGTGTTAATCCTTATTTCGGAATTATCTTCACTTCGATTGTTTATTTATCAGTTGGACCATTCTTTGCGATTCCCCGTACAGGTGCCGTTTCATTTTCAATTGGTATTGCACCATTTTTATCTGAAGGAATGAAAGAAAGTTGGATTCCACTATTTATTACAACTTTATTATTTTTTGGACTTACATTCTACTTAGCGTTCAATCCATCAAAAATCGTTGACCGTGTAGGTAAAATATTAACACCAGCATTATTAATCATTATTTGCTTACTAGCAATTAAATCCCTCATTACGCCTATGGGTGAAATTGGCCAAGCACAAGGCACTTATATTGATAACGCATTTGGTGAATCATTCATTCAAGGCTATTTAACTATGGACGTACTAGCCTCGTTAGTATTCGGGATTGTTATTGTTCAATCATTAGTTGCACGTGGTGTAACAGAAAAAGCAGCACAAATTAAAATTACCATTTTCGCAGGTATTATTGCCGCTGCGGGCTTAGCGTTTGTTTATGTATCTTTAGGTTATATCGGGGTAACAAGTACTTCGGCAATTGGCTTTCACGATGATGGCGGTACGATTATTTCACTGGCAGCGCAACAGCTTTTCGGGCAAGCGGGTAATATTATCTTATCAGCAGTTATTATTTTAGCTTGTTTAACAACTTCTGTTGGTTTACTGTCGGCCAATGCGACATTCTTCCATAAGATTTTCCCGAAAATTTCATATAAAGTGTACTTAGTCATTTTCACGGTATTTTCATTCGCCGTTTCTAACTTCGGTTTAGCGGATTTAATTCAAATTTCTTTACCAGTGCTAGTAGCAATTTACCCAATTGCAATTGTATTGATGGTATTTGCATTATTCGGCAATTTATTCAATCATGCACCTAGCGTTTATGGCGTTGCATTAATTTTCACAGGTGTCGTTGCCCTATATGATGGCATTAAGCAAGCTGGTTTTGAAATTGAGGCTTATGACAATTTCTTATCCATCTTCCCATTCTACGAGCAAGGCATTGCATGGGTTGTTCCAGCATTAATCGGTGGCGTAATTGGTTATATTATGTATATTGTAAAGCGTAAATAAAATTAGAAGATAAAAGGCGTAGCGGAAATTTCGCTATGCTTTTTTTACTCCATCAAACGCTTATTTGAGTTATATATTCAATTTCGTAGTTGCCACGCTACTACTCAACACCTCAAAACTATCCTCCAAACATTTCCCTATTCGAATTGGACTTAACTAGGTAATTTCTATAAAATAAGTATATATAATAGTAGAAACAAGGAATTTTTCCTTAAATAACATTATAAGGCGGGCTAAATTATGCTTAAAAAACAGCTAACAGCATTATTGCTATTTGTACTATGCATCTCAATCCCTGTTACAGCATTTGGTGCTTCTATCGATGAAGTACGCGATATCGTAAAAGACAACTACGTCGGGGATATTGATGGCAATCTTGACCAAGCAACAAGCATCCATGAAATGATGGATATGCTTGATCCATATTCGACTTATTTTACAGCTGAAGAATTTGAAAGTTTTATAAGTGGTGTTGAACTAACATCCGTTGGAATTGGCGTTGTTATTGAAAAAGTGGATAATGGGATTAACATTACACAGGTAATTGATGGTGGTAGTGCAAAATTTGCAGGTTTAAAAGTTGGCGATATTATTACGACCATCGATGGTACCCCTACAGCTGCATTAACGATCGAGCAAGCTTCTGCGCGCATTAAAGGAGCTGCCAATACAAGTGTTTCCCTAACAATTTTACGTGAGGATGGCACAATTTTAACGAAAGATCTTGTGCGTAAAGCTTTTTCATTACCAAACGTAGCAGCTGAAATGCTTTACGGAAATGTAGGGTATATTTCATTAAATTCATTTTCAAATGACACGGCTAGTTTAATAGCAAAATCGATTCGTGATTTGAAAAACAAAGGGGCTAAAGCGTTTATTTTCGACTTACAAAATAATGGTGGTGGCTACGTATCAGCGGCCGAACAATTAATAGGTATGTTCCCTAACGCAACCTATGCCTACAAGCTACAAGAGGCATCAGTCACTTCTAACGTTCGAGCATTAAAGCAAACAACACAATTCCCTGAAAATACAAAAGTACTAATTAACGCCCATAGTGCAAGTGCTTCTGAAATGACAGCAGCTGCCCTATTAGATCAAAATGCGGCAAAGCTATACGGACAAACAACTTATGGAAAAGGGGCAATGCAAGGATTCTTTGAACTTGAAGATGGCAGTTTCCTAAAGCTTACAGTCGGGCATTTTTTCGGTCCAAAAGGTACAGTCATTAACCACACTGGTGTAAAGCCACACGTCAAAACAACTGGTAATGCCATCTATAAAGCTCATTTCGATACAATTGCTAGTGGTTTAATAAACTATAAAGAAATGAAAGCCAAAAAAAATGTTCCTTTAAACAAATCGTTTACCGTGAAATTCTCGAAATCTATTACTACTAAGCTCGATCCAACTGCCGTTGAATTAGTGGCCCTTGGTGGCGGTTCAATAGAATCAACAGTTAACGTATCCAACGAGCAATTAGTAGTGACGCCAAAAAAACCGTTAGATGCAGGCAAAGAATATATGCTGATCATTCATCCTAAAGTGAAAACGGACAATGGCCAAAGCTTAAAAACAGGTGTTTATTTACATGTAACAACAACGAAATAGTGAAAAAGAGTTTGTCAAAAGTTTTTCAACTTTTAACAAACTCTTTTTATTTCATATGTAATTATTGGTGTACAAGCTTATGTTCGTTTACAAAATAAATCTTACTAATTTCTTCAGCAAGCTTTTCAGGATTCGATTTATTTGTTAACAGATTCGTTAATGTTAAACGCTCCATTGATCCAACTATGCTTTGTGCAAGTATATTGGAATTCACGCTCTTTACAATTGTATAATCTTTAAGGTCTTCATTAATCATATTTTCTAGTTTTGAAACAAGTATTTGCTTCACTACCGCTGATTGATCACCTTCATAAAAACCTATCTTTGTTAAACTTGGATTTTCAATAAAATAATCAAAGATGCATTTTAAGTTCTGTTCAATTACCATAGTAACCTCTTTTTCGGTGCTAACAGCCTCACCAGTGTTAGAAAAAATCTCAACTAAATCATTTCGAAATTTTTCATTGAGGTCATTGAACAATGATTCTTTACTTTGGAAATATAAATAAAACGTTGGCTGTGTTAAACTAGCCGCTTTTACGATATCACTAATTTTTGTTTGATGATACCCATGTGTAGAAAAAAGCTCAATTGCTTTTTCTAATAATAATTTTTTACTTTTTTCTCCGCTTGAATTTACTCGACGTCCTCTAGCCATACTTCCCCACCTTATCTCTTTTTCAGATGTTTAGTACTGAATAATTTCCAATAATTTCACATTTATTATATAATAATTATCTTTCAAAATAAAGGATTACGGCATAAAAATAACATTTTATCTCATTTTTAGTAGTATTTTTATATTATTAGCTAATAATAATTATTTTGCAATATTGACAAATTCTTATCGTATATACTTGAAAGAGTCCTATAGGTCTATTTGTTGCTATTATATGGATTCATAATTTGTTAAAATTATAGTATCGAAAGGAGTGTTGATTTGTGATAAAAAAAATATTTAGCTTCGGTATAACATTATTAATGATCATATCATTTTCAATTCTGTCACCTTCATTTGCTAATGCTAATGATATTGACAACCATCCCATGGTACATGAATTGACATATTGGTCTAATTTAAATGTTATTCGACCTGACGCTAATGGAAATTACAATCCGAATCGTGCTGTAACTCGTGGCGAATTCGCTTCATATATTACACGCGCACTTAATTTACCAGAATCATCCACGCATACATTTAAAGATTTAAAGGCCGGTCAAACATTAACAAATGAAATTCAAGCAGCTGCTGGGGCAGGTATTTTAAGCGGCTATCCTGATGGAACTTTCCGCCCGAATGACAAAATTACACGCGAACAAATGTCAGCACTATTATTACGTACACTAACGTACGGAAAGGTCCCACTAAATGGGGCACCTCTTACGTTTAAAGACAATGATAAAATCCGAAATGAATTTAAACCAGCTGTTGCCACAAACGTATACTACAATATTATTCGTGGGTCACAAACGGCTAAAGGGATTTACTTCGAGCCTAAGGGTTCCGCTACAATTGCTCAAGCTGCAGCGTTTTTATATCGTATGCAAACAATAATTGACCAGTATAGTGAAAATAGTGAAGAACCACCTGTAACACCACCTGTGGATGCATCAAATTACTATATCGGTAAAATTAACAATGGTGTTGTGACAAAAAACCCAACAAGCTATTATTCCTACGAACAAGCAGTTGAAGCTCAAAAGGCAGCTAACTTAAACCTAATCTTTAAAGGCGAAAAAATCATTAACATGCCCGCTGGTATTGCATCAGCAGCTGATACAACAGCCAATACGGTTACAATTTACTCAGACCCAAACTTTAAAACTGTACTAACTGGTGCTGTTGAAGGAAGCGAGTTTAAATATTACGCTAGTACCGATAAATACGCCGTTGTCCGCTTAGCCGATACAAAGGGCTATGCTAAAATGGACGAGATTACATTAACTCCTTCTAGCTTGTTAAATGGAAAATCTTCGTATTACTTTGTTTTAGATGGGATCTTACATCACAACACATTCAACCATATTACACAAAAATATTATGGTGCCTATACAATAGGACCTGCACCAAGCTTTATGAAAACAGGCGTGAATTATTATAGCCAAGACGGTGTCAATTTCTATAGTGACTTTTTATTAACGGCAAAAGTCGGAACATACTACCCGTATTTCCAATTTGCCTCAATTCGCCAACATACAAATTACACGGCAGAAGAGCTTGATAACATTATTATGACGCTATTAACTGAACGCCAAGTTCTACCAGGCTATGAAAATGTACTAACCGATTCACGACTAATCGGTCTAGGTACCTTATTAAAAGAAGTTGAAGCAACATATAACATTAATGCCCTTTTCATCCTAGCAACTGCTATCCATGAAAGTAACTATGGAATAAGTGAAAATGCATTGAAAAAGAATAATATTTTCGGTATCAAAGTGTATGATTCTAACACTGCACTAGGTACAACATTTGCCTCACGCGACGATAGTGTACGTGCCTTTATCAATCAATATACAAATCTAAACTATGTGCCACAGTCTGGTGGTTATGCAAACGGAGCATCTCCAGGAAATAAGACTTCTGGCATGAATGTCCGCTATGCTTCAGATCCATTCTGGGGTAGTAAAATTGCTGGCCATATGTATCGTATCGACAATCGTTTAGGTAAAAAAGATTCCCAATCATCTCAACTAGCATTCGTTGTTAATAATGGTGATTTAGTTAATACACGTGCGGAGGCTACAACTGACTCTGAAAAAGTATTTACATATAAAGCAAAAAATGTTGGGGAAACGAAGACTTTCGGTTATCCTGTAGTAATCGTTGATGAAACACAAGCTGCTGATGGCTATGTATGGTACAAAATTATTTCAGATGCCAATCCACCAAGCCGCTACGTATGGGTACGCTCAGACTTAGTAACAAAATTCCAAGCAAATTAATACTACCCACGATAAAACGCCCGACAGGAAATCCGTCGGGCGTTTTATAAATCTCAAAAAGCAAAAAGTTATTTCGGTGGACCTAACATGCTATATGCCACCATGCAGTAGACCGCCAAAATAAGTAGCACTGCACTTAATACAGAAGGGAATCTGCTCAATGTGAGTATAATAGATTTGATAACTTAATCGTCATATACTCTATATCTAAACAAAAAAACATACTAGCAATTAACTAGTATGTCCCTTTTACTTTATTATTTTCATCTAGCTATGTAGCTATCATAATAAAACTTATGTTGGTTATTTATTTTGAGCGCGCTCGATAAATGCAGCTAAGTCTACTAGTTTTACATTATTACTCACACCGAATGTGCCATCACCTAAACCTTTTGTAATGCCATTTGAAGCTAAAATCGAGATATCATTTGAAGCCCAGTGTGAAGCTGGTACGTCTGTAAAGCTTAATTGTTGTTCTTGTAACTCTAACTTATATGCAGCAACTAAGACTTTTGCCATTTGAGCTCGTGTAAATGGTGAACCAGGATTAAATTTACCGTTTTCATCACCAGTGAAAACACCTAACTCATATAATGCCTTCGCTGCCCCTGCAAATTTTGAAGACGATTTTACATCTGGGAATACAGAAGTTGTATCTGATGTATCAAGACCTAATGCTTCAGCTAATTGTAATGCTACTTCACCACGTGAAGCATATACAGTAAAATCAATTGCAGCGTCTTTTACTTCCTCTTTTTTCGATTCACCAGCTGCTACAGTTGTATTTTCACCAAAAGTTGTTACACGCTTGGCACCAACATAGCGCTTGCTCCAGTATGCTGTGTTAATGTCAGCCTCTGTAACGCCTGTACTTACACCAGCATGGATAAATTTAGTTCCACCTAATGAAATACCTACATGTGAAACGCCACCAGATGTATTAAAGAATACTAAATCCCCTGCTTGTAAGTTTGCCTTTGAAACTGAAGTACCTTGTTTATATTGCATCGCAGCTGTACGGTTTAATGTATAGCCTAATTGTTTAAATACTAGTTTTGTATAACCTGAACAATCTAGCCCTTGAGCTGTTGTTCCTCCGTATACATATGGTACACCGATATATTTAGAAGCTGTTGCTGTTAATTCTGAAATTGATGCTGCCTCTGCAGAATTGTTTGTTGTAGTAGCCGTTCCAGCAAAAATCATAAATGCTGCGAAAATCGGCAGTAAAATTTTTTTCTTCACGTTAAATGTTACTCCCTCCGAAAAATAAGGTTTATTTAACCTACAAATAGAGTAACACATAATTTTATGCTATAATTTTTCACTTCTGTAACAGTTCATCAGATATACTCCGATAACACAACCGAAGAAATTTATAACACGAAGCAGAAATTTATTGATTAAACCAGAAAATAATCAACACGCAATTATCCTGTGTAATGTTTTTGTAATATAACAGTCTAATATTTGGGAAATTATTTAGCAGAAAAATGTTGAACTATGTAATATTTTCCACTTTTTGTTTTCTCGATTCCGATGCCCATATACTCATATTGACTATTTAATATATTGGCACGGTGCTTTGGTGATTTCATCCACGCATCGACAGTTGCTTGTGCTGACGTAAAATTCCGAGCAATATTTTCCCCAAAACTAATATATTCATAATCAAATAACGTCGCTAAATCCCATGGGTTCCCATAGAATGGTGAATAATGCTCAAAATAATTGCGTTTCACCATATCCTTTGCTTTTATAATCGAAATCTGTGTTAAGTCCTGATCGATTGATAGCTTCGACAAATTATTCTTTAAACGAATATCATTTATGAG
This sequence comes from Solibacillus daqui, assembly GCF_028747805.1. Classification (NCBI taxonomy): domain Bacteria; kingdom Bacillati; phylum Bacillota; class Bacilli; order Caryophanales; family Caryophanaceae; genus Solibacillus; species Solibacillus daqui. The sequence continues at coordinate 637,728 of NZ_CP114887.1, read as the reverse complement.
AGAAAAAATTTTAGTTTCCCAATTTTTATAATGGTTAACCGTTGAAATATAATCTTTTTGTAAAAAATCATAGATTACGTCTTTCTTTTCGAGCTGTCCTTTAAATGCCATGCCGCGCTTTGTCAGTAATGCGATTTGTGCACGTGTTACATATTGATTTGGTTCAAATTTACTGGCAGTTATCCCCTGAACGATTGACACATCAGCTAATGATTCAATATAATCTTTTGCCCAAAAATTTTTAGACAAATCTTTGAATCCCGATTTGTTTTGATTGTCCACTTCGATCCCATATGCAAGTGCAATCATTTTCGATATTTCTGAACGCTTTAATTGGGCATTTGGATAAAAAAAGTAACTATCCTGTAACACGCCTAATTCAGTTAATTTACTTATTTGTTTATAATATGGATGCGTTTCTGGAACATCTTGAAAGCTTGGCTTAAAGTCCGTCGTTAAATCAATGCCCATCGTTCGTGCAATGATAACAGCCGCTTCCCCACGTGTAGTTGTTTGATTTGGCTTGAATGTGCCATCTTCGTAGCCCTGCATATACCCTTTTGCGACAAAATCATATATAGTAGTAGCCGCCCAATGCTTTGCAGGTACATCACTAAAAGAGGTTGTCGCTGCTAAACTCTGTGTTTGCACACTCCCCCAAAATAATACCGCAAATGAGCTAGCTAATAATATTTTTTTCACTTAACCACTCCTTTTCAAATAACTATCTTATACAATTATATTATAAAAAGAAAGAACGTCTCTTCATCAATAGAAGGACGCTCTTTCAATAATATCAAATTTTTACATATATTCAACGAAAAAGCTATAGCTCAAACTCTAAAATCGCAGCTTGTAGAATATTGTAGTTACTTACTAATGACTGTTGTTCCTTCGATAGTTTTTCAAATGCTTTTTTTGCAGATTTCACTTTGGATTCTGCATTTTTGGCATTCAGGTCTAACGCGCCAATTTGTTTTATTACCTTTTGTGCCTCATTAATATTTTTCTCTGCCTGCTTTAGCACATCGTAATTAGTCACCTGCTTACGTATGCTAGAAGGGAGTGCTTTATATGCCGCGGCTGCTTTTGCTACATCGTCCATATAAGAGCTTGATGTACTTGTTAACGAACCGATTAAATTAATCACTACGTTGGTTTCATCAATATTAAGCTGTGCCTCTTGTAGCTTATAGTAATTGGTTACTCTTTTCTTTTCGTCTTCTGAAAGCTTATTGTATGCAATTATTGCAGCCTCTAAGTTTCCTTCATAATACTTGTCACTTGGCTTTAGTTTTTCAATCAGCTCATAAGCATGAATAACATTTGCTAAGTTCGAATATTTATCCATATTCGTAATATAGCTATATTGTTTCGCATCCAATTTTTGTAGAGATGTGCTTACTTTTGAAAATTGTTTCGCCAAATTATTACGTGGGTTTGATAGGCCTTCAATTTCGTCAATGACCTTTTCTACAGGCTTAATATACTTCTCTAGGCTTTGTAAATCCTTTATTAAAGTGACCGCCTTTTTATTTGAAGAGCTCAGCTTTTTGTAAGCCTCACTTGCTTCCTTCACCTTTCCAATAAATTGCAATGGTTCAACGGATGATAAATTACGAATTTGTTCATCAACCGCAGCTCCTCCTGCAACATTTAACTCATGATCCGTTAATACTTTGTAATTGGACACTTTCGCTTTTAGCTCCGGAGTTAATGCTTCATACATATTACGGGCTGTTTGCGTGTCAGAAACAAAGGTTTTACTTGAGCTTTTAATCGAGTCAATGGCATTAATTACCGTATAAAGCTCCTTTAGCTCACCTGTAAGTAAGCCGGCATTTTCTAAAAGGTTACGGTCTACTATCGATAATTTTTCATACGCTTTTTGAGCAGAATTATATTTTGAAATAAAGCTTTTGGCATTTGATGGATCTAAAATTAAAATATCGCTATCTAATTTTAAAATTGGTTTTACCGCTCGCTCTCGTTCAAATAATTCCTTCGCATTAAGTACAATTGCTTGCTTAGAACGGTCTAACTTATCGTATGCCTCTCGAGCTGCTTTTAATTTTGATAGGTAATTTTCGGCAGTTGGCACAGCTTGGTTAATAAGCTCAATTACCTTTTCGGCCAGTCCAATGCTTTCTTCTGCTTCAACGAGCTTCGCAATATTGTGCACAATCGCCTTTTCTTCATCGCTAAGCGCCTCGTATTGTTCACGTAACGCTTTGACATCCGTTTCAAATGTTTTACTTGTTGTTCGTAGCTTATCGATACTTGAAATAAGTGTTGCTGCCTTTAGGACATCAGCTAGCTTGTTATAATTATAGACATTCGCCTTTTGCGCCGTCGTCAATCTCTGATAAGCTGCTTCAGCCGATGTTACTTTTGAAGAAAATTGCTTGTCCGAACTAACTGGAAGCTGCTCGATTAAATTAAATACCTTTAATGAAGCGTTGTAATCTTTCTCAAACGCTTTTAATTCGTTAGCTTTGGCAATTAGACTTTTTATAATAGAATCTAGCTTTCTATATTCTTCTGAAAGCTGTTTTAGTGCTGTCATAAAGCTTTCCCCTGATTTTGAAGCAAGCTCTGCAATTTGCTGATCAATACGATCTGCCGTTGCTATGCTCATTCCGAATTGATCAAGCTTTGGTCCGTACACCTTTAACAGCTGCTTCTTGGCAATCAGCACTTTATCATCTGACGGGGTTGCATCTGGATTTTCTGTATTGCTTTCAGAATCTAGCGTTACCCCTGCCGTTAATGTTGTGAATGTGCTTTTAGCTTTTTCATAATCTTGGCGGAAACTTTTGTTCGTGACACGTAACGCATCAATGTCTTGCATTAATTGCGCGATTGCTAAATAGCCCTCTAATACGGCATAGTTTGTTACGGATTCTTTTAATGCGGCAGTCGCCAATTTATCGTAAGCAGCTTTTGCTGTTGTTACCTTTTTGGCAAAATCCTTCGCAGTTGGTTCGATTGCTTCAATTTGCGTCACGACAGATAAGGCAGTTTTATAGGCATTTTCTAGGGTTGTTAATTGACTTGCATTGGATACGAACTTTTTAGACTCTGCAGACAATGCATTATATTTTTCACGTGCAGCAGCTAATTTGACCAAGTCCATATTTGTTTCTAAGCCTTTAATTAAGTCCTCTATCTCTTTAATAGCAGTTAGCTCTTGCTCCAAGTTTTTAATATATTCATCTAAAAAGGTTTGTAGATGAGGTAAATTTAATTTATCTGTTCCAGATAAGTGATTGGCATTGGCAGTTATTTTCCCCTCAAATGTAGCTAATTTTACCTTTGCTGCATCCAGCGTTTCTGCTACACGCGCTGAGTCTGCATTTAGTTCTAAAATAGATGCTGAAATGTCTACAAAATCTTTTAACGCAAATAAGCGCGCTTTATTTGTAACAAGCTCTTTTGAATCTACCTCAGCTGGAATGGATGCTAGCTTAATATTATCTAGCTTCACTAAAAGGGCAACAATTTTTGTATTAAATTGTTTTACTGTGTTAGCCTTCATTGATAAATTCGTAGTTCCCCATGTGGCAAATGCCGTTGTCGAAATAGCGTCAATTTCTTTAATTAAATTTGATGCCGCTGCAATCGTCTGTTCCCACGAAGGTAATAACGCTTGATTTTCTGCTGATAAATATTTGCGCTGAAGTGGTGATAATCCCTTAGAATCTGTAACAATTTTAGCAATTAGCGTCAGTGTTTCTGCAGTAGTAGGAATTTTAGCAATCTCATTTTCTAAGTTGACTACTTGCTGAACAGAACCCTTTAATTCCTCTAACTTCGCAAAGTTCATGACAAATTTTTGATAATCCGCACTACCTAAGACATTATAGCTCTTCTCTATACTTACAATCGCTTCTAATAGCTTGGCTGTAGTATCTGTTTTTTTGACTAAATCATCAATATTTTTCGCAATTGTATACGTAGTAATAATATTATCATATTGTTTTTTTGCCTCTTCAGTGAGTGCTGCTTTTTCTTGCTCAGTCAATCGATTGTAAGCATACTTCACTTTATTCACTGCTGTATATAAAGCTGATATGCTTCCGGGTGGTGTCGTCGCTAAAAATGTAGCTTTTGCTTGCATAAAATTCTCGACATTTATACTAGCTTGTGTAGTTTCTTCCGCTGCTACTGGTGCTGCCTGCGCGACAACTGCTGGTGTAATAAGTAAACCTGCCATCAAACCGATCTTCATATTTTTTTTCATGCTGACACCTTCCTCTATTTCAATTACGTCTCGGCAAACACTCGTCCAGATTTTTTTCGAGCTGCTCGAAAAACTCTTCTAGAAATCTGTGACATCCGCCGGGGGATTAACAGCGGAGGGTTTAACCCCCACTGAATGTAGGACATACTTTGGCATTCACCCCCACTTATAGAAGTAAAGGATTCCTGCTGAAGCAAGTTAAATGGTTTCGAATTTCATACTTCTCTCTATTTTATCGGTCAGATCATATAGGTGTTTAGTTACAAAATTGTAAATTGTAAATATAGGAAAATAATATCTAAATAATATTTAAACTTATTAAGATCATTTATCTAATGTAATCCGTTTTGCAACGTTACGGGGGACGCTTTTCTGGGGGCATGGCTTCAAAGCGTTGACAAACGCTTTGCGACGAGTAACCGCAGGAGGGGCTGTCCAAAAAGTATTCACTTTGGACAGCCCCTTCCCTTCAAAATACATTATCTTATTAATTATCTCGCATAGTATTCAACGATGCCTTGATAAATCGAATCTGCAAAAATTTCGACGTATGTATCGTCTATTAACTTTGCATGATCCTGATCATTTTTAATAAAGCCTAATTCCACTAATACGGCAGGAATTGTTAAGCCTTTAATGACTTTAAAATCAGCACGTTTTACTCCACGATCTCTCATATTTGCGTTTTTTACAATTAGATTATTGATATTTGTCGCCAATACTTGATCTTCTTTTTCATTCACGTTTGAAGAAACGCTGTAGTAGGTTTCAGTTCCACTTGCTGATTTATTGTCAGAACTATTAACATGAATACTAATAAACATTTCACCATATTTATCTTTAGCGAATAGGATACGGTCATCCAATGATGGATACGTATCATCTATACGTGTCATATGCACAATTGCCCCATCTGCAGCTAGCTTTTCTTTCACTAAAGTCGTTACTTTTAATACAATTGATTTTTCTGTTGTTTTTGATATTTCGTTTATTGCCCCTACATCTTTACCACCATGGCCCGGATCGAGTACAATAATTCGGTTTTTTACTGGGCTATCTTCGTTATTTTTTAATCGTATAAAGCGTTTTTCAATAAAGCCATTTATCCCATTATACGATACTTCAACCCATGCTCCGTTAATCGACTGAACATCCACTACTGTTCCACGACTGATCTTCCCTAACGATTTGGAAGCTGCATCGTTCTTTTCACGAATAACTAAATCATTGATTGTAGCTATCCCTACTGTACTAGGCTGCTCATTAGGTTGTTCTTCGTTATTTTCTTCAGCATCAGGTGTTTCTTGTGGATTAGAATTATCTTCGGCTTGTTCTACCTCTTGCTCTATTTCTTGTTCCTGCTCTAATTCTTGCTCTAGCTGCTCAGCCGTTTTCGTAAATTCCTTCGCCACAAAAGCCATTTTTCCGTTATATGCGACCTTCAACCAATAACCTTGATCTTCATAAACTGAAAACTCTTTCCCTGTATTGGCTTTCCCTACAATATTCGATTGATTGGTACTTGTAGCAGAAGAACGAATATTTAACCCGTCCACCGTAACAAAAACTTTACCAATCGCTTTTGTAGGATCTGGATTCGTATTAGATACATCCTGTACCGGTAATTTTAATCGGTATGTATCTGATGCTGCACGCGCAACAAATGATGAAAATTGCGCTCTCGTTACCGGTTCATTGGCACTGTATTTTGTGGAATTATGTGTTCCATTAGTAATCCCGTTGTAGTAAATTGAGGAAATATATTTATAGTATGGATCGCTTTTGGCAACATCCGTAAATGGTATTGTTAAATTGGCTGTTTGGTCTACATTTAAATTGAATGCTAATGAAAGCACTTTACTCATTTCAGTACGAGTTAGTGGAATTTTTGGTTCAAATTTGCCTGGAGAATACTCACTGAAATAACCAAGCTGCACTGCTTGTTCAACGTAGCCTGATAATGCTGCATTGGTTTTTACATCAATATCTGTGAACGAAGATTTCTCAACGACTAATGGCGTTTTTCCTGCTGCCACTACGACCATTTTTGCTGCTTGTCCACGTGTCACTTGTTCAGTTGGCTTAAATACACGCTTCCCATTTTCAAAGGAGCCTTCCAACACCCCTAAATTTACGAGGTACATAATTTCTCCATATGCTGGATTCTTTGAAGATACATCTGTAAATGAAATAGATGCTGCTTGTGTTTTTGAGCTATGAATTGTAAAAAAAGAAATCATAAAAATGAAAAACAGCAAGCTGATTTTTTTTATGTGCACGGCTGTAGTCCTCCTTCAGCTAATAATTAACTATTATTTTAACAAACAATTAACTATAATTCACTAATTTTGGATAGTTTATACTTTTATATTTAACAAATAAAAAACTATGCAATCTGAATTAAGTTTCGGATTGCATAGCTAGCTCTATTATTCAATACTAATAATTTTAAATTCATCTGATGCTGCATTGATTGAGCGTTGTAAAAAAGTCGCTAGTTGGCCACGTGTTAACGTACCGTATGGGCTAAATGTAGTTGCTGTAGTTCCTGTAGTAATCCCATAATCAACAAGCGTTTGAATATAACGCTTCATATTTATATCTGTAATTGTATTTACATCTGCAAATTTCGTTTTTGTAATCGTTGACATTTCTAGTTCAAAAGCTAACGTTAACATTTTCGCAATTTCAGACCGTTTTAATGTGCCATCCGGACGGAATGTACCATCTGTATAGCCACCAATGATGTTTAATTCGTTTAATGCAGCTACCGCTCCATAATATGAGCTACTTGTAGATAAATCTATGAAATTTGGATTCGTCACCGATGTTGTATTTAATTTTAATGCGTTAGCAATATATAATGCAGCTTCTCCGCGTGTTGCAGCCTTTGTTGACTGAAATTGCGTTTTCGATACACCTGAAATAATTCCTTGCTCTGTTAAGTTAACAATCGCGTCGTAGTGTACGTCTTTTGTTGCTACATCCGTGTAAGGATTTTCGGTAGCGGCAGTGGCTGGCGCATCGATAACAAATGCAGCCGTTACAGGCACTACTAAAAAAGCAGCTGCAAACGGACTAAATTTTTTATTAAATTGCATCTAATCTTCCTTTCAGTAAAATTTATTAAAAACAAAATAACTATTATTTCATGCTATTCTACTTATTTTTGCAAAATTTTTGATAGGAATGTTGCGAATTCGGCACGCGTGATACTGTTATTTGGTTTAAAGGTATTATCCGGGTAGCCGCCTGTTAATTGATTTGAATACACGGTTGCAATCGCATCATATGCCCAGTGAGAACTTGGCACATCCTTAAATGGTAACTTCGCTGTGCCCGATAAATTGTAGGCACGTTTTAATATTGTCGCCATTTCAGCACGAGTTAGCTTACCATCTGGACTGAATTTACTTGCTTCACGACCTGTTATTATTCCCTTTTCTGATACGGCTGCAATCGCGCCGTATGCAAAGTGATTCGCCTTCACATCATCAAATTCAACCTTATTGGTAGATGAAATTCCTAGTGCACGTGCGATAATTGTTGCTGCCTCCGCTCTAGAAATGGTACTTTCCGGCTTGAATGTTCCGTTTGGATAGCCTTTTACTAATTCATTTGTATTTAAATATTCGATCGTCGAGCTTGCCCAGTGAGATAATTTTAAGTCTGTATATAATGGCTCTTTGTAATCGTCCTTATAAACCGCTTGTAATTGATCGAAATAAAGCACGCCTTTATTTTGATTAGCTGCATTAGTCTCTGTCACATAAATACGGTCGAATTTTATCGGTAATGCTAATGTTTGTGGAACTTCAGCCGTTACGTACTTCCAGCCTGACCAATCTAGCTTGCCTTGTTGTGTGAAATCAAGAGTATGCTTTTGTCCATTGCCATCAATAATTGAACCGCGCAACCAATGCTTCGCCGCATCCCCGTATACCCAAACACCGATTTGTTTCGGCAAACCTTCCATAGTAATTGGTGATTGTGCTACAGCATATGCCGCTTTCGTGCCTGATTCTGCCGTTGTGAAATCATAGTTAAGCTTTAATGATGACTGACCTTCGCGGAACGGTTCAGCTTTTGAAGCATTCACAATGGTAGCCGTAGCTTTTGCTGTCGTAACAGCCCAATTCGAAGTAACGTCAAATGAATCCACCACTTCAACTGCTTCCGGAGCTTTTGTCACTTTTATAGGAAACTCGGAACGTACACCATTATAAGTAGCGACAATTTTGCCAGCGCCTACTTTTGTTGCCGTAAAGCTTGTCCCATTTAATGTACCGATATCCCCTTCTACAGACCACTTCACCTGATCTTTTTGAATGGCAGCCGGATTTAAAAATTCATCATAGGCTAATGACACATCTGCTGTTGCTGTTGTTTCCATCGTCATTGAGCTTGGAATGCCTGTAATTGAAAAGGCTTTTATAGTTCCAGCAGGCGCGTTATTAATTACTTGAAGCGTAGCAGAAACTCGGCGCTCGCTCCCATCAGAAGGTCGATTCACAAGCGAAGGCGTCTCTTGACCTGGTGTACGCGCAACCATTGTCGTAGAACCTCCACCATCTAGGTTAATCGCATATTTTGCCCCTTTTGAAATTAAATAAGAGGCTAAGTCTGTTAAAGACGTACCATTACTATAGCCGCTTTGACGCCCATCAACCGTTACTAAAAACACCTTTTTCCCTGTAGCATCTACCGCAACTGCTGTACGGTCGCTACGTGTTTTGACAAATGACGAATCGGTCGGCATCGAAATATTTACTTGCCCATCTTTTACTAATAATGGACCCGCCGCTAAAATGAATTTTGCATTTTTCCATTTATCATCAATATTCAAATCGACTTGAATTGGTGCACCTACTTCAAGTGATGCCTTTAATTGCTCGGCAGTTGCTTTATCTTGGATTGAAATTACAAAACCATCCGTTGGTACAGCGGAGTTACCGGATTGACCGTATTCCGTCACACTTGCGACTGTACCTGATATTGAATCGCCAAAGCTTAATGATTTCGTGCTTTTTGAAGCACCCGTCACGACAATTTCTAGCCCCCAGTTATTGGTGCTTGTTGAAGCCTTATCAGCCGTATATAGCACCGTTGTCCCTGTGACACGCTCCGTATTAATGCGGTCTATCGTAAATTGTTGACCTGCAACCGTAAAGGATAAATCCGTTGTATAATAATCGGCAATTGCTTGACCCGAAGCCGTTACACCAAATGCTACCGGCTGCTGAGTTGGGCTGTTTGCGTTTTCACCTAAAATACCATAATTGACAATAACATTATTATTCACTAATAAATTTGCTGGTAATCCATTGCCTAGGAAATATGACGCGTTAGTTGCGCCTACTACTCTATGTCCTTCATAATTATGTATTTTCGCAATAGCAGAAGTTGTTTTTAAGGAATTGATTGGGTCTGGCATACCCACTTCTAATGTGGTGTAGGGATTGTTTAAATCGATATTTAAAAAGTTGACAACCTCTTTTGTTTCTGCTGATTGATATTGTTCTTGTATGTACTCTACACCTGGTGAAACGGTTGTTTTTTTATCCGTTACTTTTTCGTCAAATGCCGCTTCGCTATCTGCTACAAAAAACGTAGCCTGCGCAGCGACTACTGCCACAGCAGCGGTCACAATTTTTTTGTTCACAAGTCTCTCTCCATTTCTATTACATTCTATCTTTCAAAAGGATAACATACTATTATAGTCAACGGGAGAAATTCAATTAATTGAAACATACGTCATTGAAAATTAATATAAAAGGAGGTGTCCGAGAAAAGATTCTGGGACACCTCCTTTGCGCCGAGGATGGAGGCCAGCACGATGCTGGTCATGAATGCGTTGTCACATGATGTGACAGATTTAGCATTCGTTCTTATTTCGACCACCGCCTGCAGCGGATAATTAATACACGAACGAAGTACTGCGCGAGAAATATTTACTTCTCGCGCAGACCCTTTGCACTGACCAAAAAGTTATGACTTTTTGGTAAGCCCCGTACTATTTATCTCGTTTCTACATAAATTGCGACTGGCAAATTACTGCCGCCTGCGTGAATGATTTCTAGGTTGATGACATCATTCATTTTTTTCGAACGGTGTACAGGTAATTGTACATATTCTTGACCAGGTTTTAAAGTTGGGATTAAATACGTTCTCCCATTCATTTTCACCGCACCACTATAAAAGCCGCCGCGTCCTGTTATTTTAACAACAACATATTTTAGCTTACCCGTGTTATTGACAACTGGAATATCGACTTTATAAGACATACCAAAATGCCCTGGATTGCCAACTGTGCCATTCATTTTATCTAATGAGTTTTCAGCTGTTAAGAAATGGTCTGTTTTTCCGTTTGAAATGTTATAACCAACTTGCTCACTATCAACTGTATACGCTGGTAAAGTTACCTTTAATGCCGAGCTTGGCCATACTCCACGCGGATGGGCTGCATATTCATTAATTGGTACAGCAGGCGTTTGAATTGCTTCTAGCTTCGGCTCACTATCTAAGCTAATTACTGTTCGAATTGTATAATTCACCGCAGCTCCGGTTACCGAACGGATATCAAAATCATGTGTAAATCCTAGTAAATAATTTTTACCAATATCATACGATTGAATGATTTTCGTTTCACCTGGCGCAATGGTCATCTTACTTTCCTTTGCATCGCGTAACGTATTAGTTAATACCGCATCTGATAAAGGTAAGCCTACATCGAATGTACTCCAGCTATTGCTTGTTGTTTGTGACACACCTTTAGAATTCATCACTTGAATTTCAGAAGATGAAGTATTTTGAATCGTAATCCCGATTTTAGCGCGATCACCTAGTTTGTTAATATGCCAACCATAGACACGGTGCTCTTTTGTCGAAGTAACACCTTGCACATGATTTTCAGCTAATGTTTCATTGGCACTCATAATAATTGTCGGAGTTAATTCCTCAGGGTTGTCACTGACAAATAACTCACGATTACCATCTAATGCTGCATTTTCGACTAGTTGTGGTACATTTAATGATCCATATGATTTTTCTAAAAAGTCACTTGTCATTATGTAGTCATACAAAGAAATATAGATAGTTCTATCTTCTTGTACATAGCGTAATGAGCCACCATTTTTAAATGAATCCACAATAAATTTCACGGGTACATACATTTCTCCAGATTGAATAAATGGCTTCTCATTCCCCGAATACAGCTCTCCATTGATATAAATTTTATTGCTGTTGTCTGTGAAATTAAATGTTATACCTGAAATTGTTAGATCGAAGCTCGTTTCATCTACCCACTGGCTAAAACTATCCTGTAAATAGTCACTGAAATAATTTGCCGCGATATACATGCGCCCATCTTTTGTAATTGGCGGCAATTCCATTTCAACACGCTGATTATTCATATATAAAATATACTTTTCTTCAGGTATAATCGGCGCTGGCTCTTCTTCACCTGCTCCTGGGCTTTGGCCATCATTCGTATCTTCGTTTAAAATAATTTCTACTACTTTGTTTTCTTGATTCCAATATACTTGTCCGTCTGAATTTTCACTGACAAATCGCATTGGAATATAGGTACGATTTTTGTAAATCATTGGGGCAACAAGTAATTGCGCATTATCGCCGTTCACTTTTGCCGTTTTTGAGTTAATTGTCAATTCAACAATTTGACCATTACGTTCACTTGTCGCTATTTTATCTATTTGATTCCAGCTTACTTCTGCGCCAATTGCTTCATAAAAATCACGCATCGGTAAAAGAATTGTCCCACTATTATTTAAAATAGGATCATTAAACGAAATAATTTCTCCATTAATGATTACTGTGACCTTTTGTTCGACTAAGTTTTTATTCGTTTCTGCGGCATAGCTTGGACTTACAAAGAACAAACTCATTGCCAGTACTGCCGTAAACAGTACCGCAAGATATTTTTTCATCTTTACACTCCTCACACTTTTCAAGTCTTTCACTATGATAACATACACTTTTGCTTAGATGGGAGCAAAAGCGAATAATGATACTTTTAGAATAGAAATTAATTGGAAATTATTAAGATAGAAGTGACAGTTGTTTGGATTTAATCTAGCTAGATCGACCAAAAGAGGTTAGGTCATAAACTCCTTTGAATTAAAAATTTTGTGCTGCAACCTATAGTTCATTAGTAAACCTAGTATATATATAAAAAACCTGCCGAAGATTTCTCTCCGACAGGTTTTTCAACTTCAATTTAAGTTACAATAAATTAGTTTAATGTTACATCTAATGTAGAAGCAATGTTATCATTATCATCTTCAATATCAAATGTACCATTTGCTTTTAATACTACTTTTTTAGTAGAAGCAATATCAGATGATAAGTCTAATCCTGTAACTGTTACACGAACACCAGTTGTACCATTTTGAGCTGTTGCTACTGTTGCAGTAGATTTAACACCATCAATGTATAGATCAAAATCAGTACCAGTTGCAACTGTCACATTTTCATCAAATGTTAAGTCAATTACTGAGTTTGCACCAAAAGTAATAGACTTTGATTTAACTTTAGCAGCAACGTTTTCTTTAATTACTACAGATGCAGTTGTTGAGTCAATTGCTGTAATTGATGAGTTAAATCCTTTTACATTTTGTACAGTTACTTGATAATTACCTGTAAGTTTTACAGTATCGGCAGTTAAGTAAACTTTAACAGAACCAGAAGCCGCTGTATTTGAAGCTAATTTAACTTCTTTTACAGTAGCACCTTCAACTGTATAGTTCGCTTTGTCTGTTGCTGAAGCTGGGTCTACTGTTTTATCAAAGTTCACAGTAACGTAACGGCCATCAGCATCTACACCTTCAGCACCAATTGTAGCTACTAATTTTGTAGTAGTTGCATCTGAAGAATTGTTTACAAACTTAACAGTTGTTTTTTCTAAATCGTTAGAAAATGCATCTGTAAAGTAACCTTTTGCAAATTCAACTGAATATTCTACACCAGTTTTTAGTGCAGGTGAAACGTTTGTTAATTCAATTTTAAATGAAGTTCCAGCTGTTCCGTTTGGAGTTACGTCAGCTGCAATATTACCTGCTGCTAAAGTAGCAGTTTGTTCAACACCAAACTCATCTTTAAATTTAAATGCTAAAGCAGTATTACCAACTTTAGATACTTTTTCAGAGAAGTTTACTACTAAGTAGTTAACTCCAGCAATTTTTTGTACAGAAGTAGAAGTAACTGTTGGAGCAGTTTTATCAGTATTGAATGTTACTAATTTAGAAGTTGCTTCTAAAGTATTACCTGATAGGTCTGTAGCTGCACCAGCTAGTAAGTCTAAATAAGCTGCTGTTGTTTGAGCTGACGCTAAAGTAACAACAAATTTAGTTTTTGTAGTATCTCCTGCTTTTGGAGCGATACTAGAAATTACTGTGTTAGCTTGAGAACCGTTAAATTTAAATTTATCAAAGTTACCTGCAGTAACAGTTGTATCTAGAGTTACCGCTTCATCAAATGTTACTTCAACTGAAGTAGCAGATGTAGCTACTGTAGAAACAACTTTTGGAGCAGTAACATCTGAATTTGATACCGTTACTGTTTGTGTAGTTGGAACAGAAATGTTACCTGCAAAATCAGTTAATGAAGGAATTGTAACAGTTACTTCTTTACCAGCGTTTACAGCATTATTGTTATTCACTAAAGTAACTTGTAATGTTTTACCATTGTTAGTTAATGTAGTTGCACCACTAATTACTGAAGTTCCATCTGCTAAAGTAGCAGTAACGTTACCAGTAGAAGTTACTGGTTCAGTTAAATTAATATTGAAAACATACTTACTTTCGTTTTTAACACCTTCAATTGCAGCACGAGTTGTGTCTTTAATGCTGAATTTTGCTTTTACTTCTGGTAAAGCTTTTTTGCCATCAGCAGTTAAAACTACATCTTTAGCAATCTTTAATACATAGTTACCCTCTAAGTTAGAAGCTACGTAAACATTTAAAGTTTTGCCATCTTCAGATAACTCCGCTTTTTTACCAGTTAAAGTAACTGGAGTAGCAGTTGCAGTATCCTCAACTAACGTGAAATCAGCATCTACATCACCATTAGTATCAATAACAGTTTCTTTCTTTACAGCTTTAGTGAATTTAACTTGGATTGTTGAACCGTTAATCGCAGTAACTGATTCTACATTTAAATCTTTAGCAGCTTCTTCAGCTTTAGCGATTGCAGCTTTAGTAGTTTCTACAGCTTTTTTAGCAGAAGCGATTGCTTCATTAACTTTAGCAGCTTGCTCTTCAGATACTACTTCTTTAGCAGCTTCTAATGCAGTTTCTACAGTAACAATTGCAGTTTCAGCAGTTGTAACTCCAGCTTTAGCAGCTTCAATTTCTTCTACTTTAACTTCAGTTTTTAATGCTTTTACAGCTTCATCTAAAGCTTTAGTTGCTTCTTCAACAGCAGCTAATAATTCAGCTGAGTTATCTGTTCCAGCGTCAATTGCACGAGTTAACATTACAGCGAACTCTTGACGAGAGATTGAATCAGTAGCAGCTAATTTGTCGCCTTTACCGTTAATAACACCGTTAGCTACAGCAGTTGAAAGGTAACCTTCAGACCATTTACCAGATACAGATTTAGCGTCAGCAAATTTTGAAAGGTCTGCTTCACCTTCTAAACCGTAAGCTTCTACGATCATTTTCGCAGCTTGTTCACGAGTTAATTTACCGTTTGGAGCAAACTCAGTTGCAGTCATACCGTTTACGATACCAGCGTTAACTACAGCAACAACGTACTCTTGGAACCATTGGCCATCTTTAACGTCAGCGAAGTTTTCAGTACCTTCAGTATCTAAACCTAAAGCAACTGTGAACATTTTTGCAGCTTGTGCACGAGTTACAGTACCAGTTGGGTTAAATGAACCATCTGGGTTACCAGTGATTACTTCTTTTGCAGCTAAAGCTTCTACAGCTTCTTTAGCCCAAGATGCGATTTGATCTGCATCTGTGAATTCAGCAGCTGAAGCTACTGGTACGATTGCTGATGCTACTAATGCAGCAGTTGCAGCTGTCGCAAAGAATTTACGACCTGTATTTTGTTTTGACATTAAATTTCCTCCTAAGACGTATCATTGTTCCAACACATTTTTTGAAACAAAACTATAAATTTCACCATTATTACTCTTTTTTCACTATGTATTCCAAAAGAAAATGGCTGACGCTTACGCTAATGAATTATTTTTAACAGATTTCTCTATTAATAATTCTATTTGATTATAACATACATTTGGTAAAGTACTAACTTTTCTTATTACATTTTTATTAATTTTCCATTACAAACGTTAGAAAATAGTTAACAATGATGTCATTTTAATACAATATATGGTTCTATGAGGTATTAATTACTAATAATTGTATTTATCCCAATCAATTGATTATCTATTAAAAATCCGCTATTTATTATCCATAAATAAGATGTTTAGCTATTTTCCGATGATATTTCTTGTTTAAGAAACTAAAAAACACGAAAAGATTCAAAAAAGAATTCTTCACGTGTTTTCATTTAATATGAGCTTGTCATTATTTTGTAATATCCATAGCTAATTGGTTCATTGAGGATGAGATGATTTTTCATTAAAATGTAGCTGCTAATTATAATAAGTAAAGGAGTTTTTAGGTTATTTGCATGTATTTTTTTAATTTCGCACGCAAATGCACTGAAATCGCACATAAACCCCAGAAATTCGCACGTATCTTGCGTGAATTCGCACAGATCTGCACAAAATTCGCACGTATGTTTCGAAAAGCGCACATATCGTAGCTCACCGAAGCATTATAGTACCTTATCAGGAATATCAACCCCTTATTATGGTGATATGCCTACTATTTACATGTTGTTTCTTCTTATTTAAAAATACGTTTACGATAAAAATAATACGACGATGCAAAAGTACTCACTACTAACATAGCTCCCCCTAATAATAGCCACCAACTAATTGGTGGTTCGGCTTCCGCTTCAAGTTGCGCTCGTGCATCCTCCTCTGTTTCCGTTACTTCCATTTCCTGTTTTTCCTCTGTTTGCCCCGCTTTTTGCTCTGCAGATAGTTTCTGAATAGCATCCAAAGAATTTTCATATACACCGAATTGATTTACATTTAAATAATCAAGCGAGTCCACAGTATCGATATAGACGAACTTCACATCTGA
Source organism: Solibacillus daqui (assembly GCF_028747805.1). NCBI lineage: Bacteria > Bacillati > Bacillota > Bacilli > Caryophanales > Caryophanaceae > Solibacillus > Solibacillus daqui. The sequence goes on along the minus strand of NZ_CP114887.1, from coordinate 621,303 downwards.
TTTAAATGGCAGTCTTTTTAAAAGTACATACCCCTGTCCGACTTTGTTACCTGCAATAATCATGCTTTCATTTGCTGGCGAAACCTTCATCTCATGTGGCATTTCATAATCCGTGTAATTCAGTGCAATATAGCCGTTTTCTAACGTTTCTATCGCTAAAAGCTGACGATATATGTATGTCTCCACTTGAGTTTCCTCTATTATGTTTGCTACATAATTTTCATCGGTCATCAAGTAGCCCGTATCATTAGCCAACTGGTTAAAATCATCTGGCTTCATTTTCACACCATAAAAATCGTAAATTATTTGATCGATAGAAGCTCGTTCATATGTAATAGCTGTTTCGTTGTTCGTTATGAGTAACTGCGTTGAATCAAAGCCGGTCATACCTTTTGCTATTCCGCGCTGTACCGCTTTAAAATACGTCAACATATTTCGCTCAACCATACTTTTGTAAGGGATTTCTAAATAAACAGATTGGTCAAGCATTAGCTGTAGTTTTTCAAGCTCCGTTTGTTCAAAATCGAATTGCTTTTCAGGCAGTACCGTCTCCGCTAAATCCAATAATTCCTTTTTTATACGATTACTATCAAATTGGAAGCGCTCATTCAATGCAGATGATTTATAGTGATCATCGTAAATTACTTTGATTACTTTTGATTTTTCATAGGTCGAAAATAATTCACGGTAGTCCTGCTCCATTAATGTCGTTGTTTGACCATCCTTTGACAACGCATAATTCTCTAAGTAAATCGATTCTTCATAATCATTTTTTAGCTCTGCCCCGTAATAATCCTTTGAGGCAACTTGCTCATAGGTGAACGTTTGCTCATCCAAAGAGCCATCCCCTGCACTCAATACAAAATACGACTTTACATAACTATTTGCAGTAATTTCGTAGCTTTCTTTGCCTGCACTCACTTCAAAATAATCGGTTTTGGCTTGGCTGTTTAATTGCTTAAGCTTATACTTTTTTTCATCATTCGTTTGAGTATGATGATATACGTAATAGTTATCACCGTTTTTTAAAATGGTTAAGCCGCTTTTACTGTTCTTTTGATAAATCAGTTGTTCACCGCTATATATGTATTCTTCATACTGACCTTTTGATGGATCTGCATCACTTACGATATAAAGGTCCTCGATACCATCCTGTGTAAAATCAGCAACTAAGGCGTATATAATATGGTCAAATTTTGAAAGCTGCTGATAATAGCCTGCATAAATAGACAATAAATCTGCAGTAAACGGTGCAATGGTTTCACTTGGCACCCAGCCTAGCCTACCTTTGTAATCTACCTTCACCCAATTGTCCTGTTGGCGAACAAAATTCACTCGCGCACCCTTAGATAATTTCGCGACAACCATCCCTTTTTCATCTGCACTTGCTGTCAGTGACACGCCATTTGTCGTTGTCACTATATATTGCGGCCCTTCCTCCTGCGCCATAACAAACGGATTTGGCAATAGCGCAGTAAAAAGTAGCACACTCAACATGATTTTAAAAAATTTCATAGGCTTCCTCATCTCACATCATTGTTGTCGTTTTTATCTTACCAAATGATTGGTAGAGAAAGTGGGACATGTTCGAATATACACGATTATTTCACTAGTAAGCCGACTGCAATATCGCGTCCTGGTGGTGTGATATATTTCCCGTTTGCATAAAGACCGCTTGATGCACCACCATCGGAATTCATCGCATCCACTGCGCCTAATTGTTTCATCGCTGAAGCAAGTTGTTGTACAGTTGCACCACTTGTTGTTACAAAAATAAGCTGACGATTTGGTAAAATACCAATCGCACTTCTCGCACCAGGTGAGCTCAAAATTTTGTGACTTGAAAAGCCTTCTGCAATCGGATCAACCGTTACCGAGCCATTTGTTAATAAACGCGGTCCTACTTGAATCGCTTCTTGTACATTTCCCTCTGCAAATAGTTTCATAAATTGATCGCCTGGTAAAATGCCGACATTGCCATCCTTTAACACATAAAATACCGAGAATTTTAGATCAAATACCTTTACACGCTCACCGTTCATCACTAAACCGTTGTACACTGTACGGTAGCTAGAATTCGAATAGGCATCAAAATAATTACCGTTAATCGCAACTTGTGCATTATGCTTTTTTGCAATGGCAGCTAACGAACCAACTGAACCTAATTTGTCATTCGCAAGCTCCACATGCAATGATGTATTCGGCGCTAATAAATTCACAGACACCACATTCATCGCTAGTTTTTTCCCACCAGCATTGACTGTTTTCTTTGTCACCGTTACTTTTGGCTTGCTCATAACTTGCTCTGGATAGACTGAAACCTTATATGTATTTGCTCCAACCTGATAGGAAACTTCTTTTTTCGCTTGATCCCAATTCATCGGTGCATCAAATAAAAATGCGACTTCACGCACAGGAACATACACTGCGTTTTGAAGCATCTTCGGCTGTGTATCCATTTGGCGAATGACTTGTCCCGCACTTTTAATCGCCTTACTTCCCAGCGTTAGCTTGTATTTATTGTCGATTGTCACAACCTTACTGGCATTGTCCCAATCGACAGCCACTGAAAATGTTTCTGCAATCATGCGTAGCGGTACAAATGTGCGGTTTGAGCCATCCTCTACAACACCGTAGGAATTGGCATATGTATTTGTTGTGTGTAGGTTTAAGCTTATGAGTAACACGAATAATGCCGTAATAAATATTTTCTTCATTTTTTAAGCTCCTTCAATTTTCCAAAATAGTATATACACTTTATATCGGTTCGTACAAAGAATTTAATACTGCAAGGGGCAAAATTAATACGGATTCTAACGATACATCGCTAGAAATTGAACTTTTTTACGCTACGTAATTTTATAATATTCTCAAATGAAAGTTTGGAAATATAGGGGTACGGTACTAGTAAGTCTATAATCTTTAAAGAAAAAAACAAAAGCACTGCAGAAATTTTCATTCCACAATGCTTTTGGTAAAGTTACTAATATCTTATTCATTCAGCGATTTTTTAAGTTTGATGTTGCCTAATATTTCGAGTTAAATAAGGCCACTCATTTTGAATTGTGATTTACTTACATTTCGGCTCGGTTCCTGAAGGGCGTACCGTTACCAAGGAGCCATCTTCTAAATTTATTTCAATTTAACCCCTTCAGCCTTTAACACACTAAAGAACGTCAGCCAAATAATTTTCAAATCAAAACCAATACCCTTATTTTCTACATAATGTAGATCATAACGAACCTTTTCTTCGTCGGAGATAAAGTCACGTCCCATTACCTGCGCATATCCTGTTAATCCCGGTCTCACTGCGTTGACATTTACCTCATCGCGCATTGCGATTAACTCATACTGATTATAAAGTGCAGGGCGAGGTCCTACCACCGACATATCACCTTTTAAGATATTAAAAAGTTGGGGCAGCTCATCTAAGCTCGTTTTGCGTATAAATTTCCCTACTTTCGTAATATACACACTAGGATCCCCTAAAGCTTCAGTCGATACATTCGGTGTTTCTGTATACATAGAACGAAACTTATAAATTTCAAATAATTCACCATTCAAACCAACTCGCTTTTGTTTGAATAGAATAGGTCCTTTCGAATCTAGCTTGATCCAAATGGCCACTAGTAACATCGGAATTGCAAAAATAATGATTGCAACCAAAGAAAGGAAAAAATCTAACAGACGCTTCATTTGACATCCTCCTTCCACTGCCGTTCTGTAAGTTCAATTGCCTCAGCTAGATTGAATTTCTGATACGAATTCCCGTTATACTGTGAAATATTTTGCGCATATGTCAAATTCCCAAAGACTTTATTCATTAACGAGACATTCGAAAGTGTTTTAGTTATTAGAGCTCTACCTATCTTACTCAAAAAAATACGGTGATTATTGTGCTTAGAAATCATTAACACCATTTGCGACGTATTCATAAAAGCCCCATCTTGCGGATGGAAAATGCCAGCATCTTTACTCAAAATCAATTGATTAATAAATTCACATAAATGATCAATAAATAACATACTACGTTCATTTTCAATAGAAGGAAAGATTGGCGTATTCTTTGCCAATTTCCGAAGCAAGGCATAATTCCCCGGACAATTCGGTCCATAAATCATCGGTGGTCGAACAATAGATACCGAAAAATACTCATCTTGTAATGCTTGTAATGCTTGTTCGGCAGCCAATTTAGACTTTCCATAAAAAGTTGTTGGCTTTAACGAGCTATGTCCATTAATTTCGCCTCGTTGTTGTCCATACACAGCCATCGTACTTAAGAAAATAAAATGCTTTACACCTTGACTCTTAGCATTTTCAGCAATTTCAATCGTTAAATCTGTATTCACCTTAAAATAATCTGCTTCTTGATAATGGCTTTCCTTCTTATGAACTAACGCGGCTGTGTGGATACATACGTCAAAATGATTAAATTCAATATCCTTTATTCCCTGACGCACACTTACTGCTACTGTATCCGTAATTAGCGGATTATTCTTGCATGCTTTTACTAATTTTTGGGCTACATAACCATTTTTTCCGATTATCAATACCTTCATAAATTACTCCCCATTACTACCTATTTCAGTGGTTAAGAATGTACTCCTGCTAACACTTACAAACTAACAATCTTCGGTCATGCTATGTAAAATATTTTGATACCAATTCCATGAATCATAACACATAGCCTGCAAATCATACTGAGCATCCCATCCAAGCAGCATGCTCGCTTTGGAAATATCAGCAATACTTGCAACAATATCCCCTTCTCGGCGTGCAACAATGTCAAATGGAACCTTTACGCTATTTACATCTTCAAAAGTACGAATTAAATCAAAAACAGAGTAACCGATCCCCGTCCCAAGATTAAACGCCTCACAGCCTTCAAGTGTTTTTATATAATTTAGCGCTTTTACATGTCCCTTTGCTAAATCCATCACATGAATAAAATCCCTGATACAGCTACCGTCCTCGGTTTCATAATCGCCACCAAATACTTGTAATGCCGCAGTTTCTCCGCTAGCTGCTTTTAAAATATGAGGCATCAAGTTATTTGGCACACCAAAGGGCATTTCTCCTAACAAGCCACTTTTATGCGCGCCAATTGGATTAAAATAACGCATTAACGCAAAACTCCAGCCAGCTTGTGCCGCAACGATATCCTGTAAAATTTCTTCTAGCATTAATTTTGTACGACCGTATGGATTCGGTGCATGAAGGGATAAATCTTCCTTTAGTGGCGGTGTATGCAAGTCGCCATAAACCGTTGCAGAAGAACTAAAGACCAATTTCTTCACATCAAATTCTTTCATCACATCGAGCAAGTTGAGCGTACTCATTAAATTGTTTTGATAATACATCAGTGGATTACGAACAGATTCACCTACCGATTTAAAGCCTGCAAAATGAATGACAGCGGTAATCGCGTTTTCCTTAAAAACCGTTCGCAACTTTTCTAAGTCCAATAAATCTAATTGAATAAATGGAATTTTCTTATGAACAATTGTTTCGATTCGCTCTAATACATCAATAGCAGATTTTGATAAATTATCAATGATTAAACAATCTTCCCCTTGTTCAATTAATTCTACTACTGTATGGCTACCTATAAAACCTAGGCCACCCGTGACTAGAATCGTCATGCTTTCACCTACTTTAGCAATTTCTTATAAATCGTACTATATTCCTGTAAAACCTTGTCCAACACAAACGGCTCTACTAATTGTTTCGCTCGCTGCCCCATTTGCTCTCTTAGCTGCGCTGATTGTGCTAGCTTTGTAAAGGCTACTTTAAGGGATTGGTCGTCCCCATGTTCAATGACATAGCCATTTTCATTTGTTTGAACTAAATCACGTAGCCCCCTCGTATTTGTTACAACACAAGGAATACTTGCCTCCATTGCTTCCATTATACTTTTCGGTAGCCCCTCGCGATGAGATAGCAATGTGACGATATCTGAAATTTGAAGCAGCTCTGGAACATCTCGCCTATACCCTAAAAAATGAATGCCTACTAATTGCTCTTTTGCTACATATGTCTGTAATTCATGTTCCATTTCGCCATTACCAATTAATAATAGCTCTAAGTTTGGATTGTCCTGCTTCAACTGTTGCCAATTCCGAAGTAAAAACTGATGATTTTTATTGGAATTCATCTCTGCAACACATGAAATAACAACGGCATCATTTGGTAAACTAAGCTGAGCCTTCATTTCAGCTTTTTCTGATGATGTTAATACTTCTGTAGTAAACTCTACGCCAACACCATGCACGTATGAAATTTTCTCCACTGGCAATAATTTTTGAGCATTTTTATAATCTTCATCATTCATCGTAATTAAATAATCTGTCCATTTTGCGGCCAACTTTTCGGCTGTATAATAGATAAGCCAATTTTGTTTCGGCGCTCCCTTATAAAAATGAAAGCCGTGCGCTGTATAAACGATTTTTCCATGCTTGACATTTCGAAAAGCCGCTCTTGATAATAACGCAGCTATCGGTGTATGTACATGCACTAAGTCAAAGCGTTCACTATGGAACAACTTTTTGAGTGCTTGGTACGCTGTCATATTTTGTGCACTAAGCGGACTTCTTGAAAAAGGTATGTCTACGCATTTTATATTCAATTTCTGTAAATTCTCTTTATCTTCATTTCCGATACCTGCCGCGGCCCATACTTCATATCCTTGCGATTGGAAATACTGCATATAGGGGATATGGAATACTGTAAGGTGACGGTATACGGAGGCTACAAATAGTATTTTCATATCCTTCTCTTTTCTAACTAAATTTTGTATTTTTTATTGAAAAATAGTCTTCTAATTATTCGAACATAATTTTTCAATAATTTATTCGACTTAGACGCCCATGATCCATTAAAATGATGTACCGTATATGTATTGTCTGTAATATGATACTCATTCGTCATGCCATTTTTAGCACAAAAGTAATCAAAAGGGTAAATAGCGATTCCTTCAGCTAATTCAGAATACGTATTGCCCTCTTTCCATCCATAATGCTCTTTTGTGATTTTCGTAATAATGACTGTGTTTGTCGTTAAATCAAGTTCACCATTATCTAAAATGAACTTTCTTCCATTATAGTAATGTAGCAATTTCTCTATCCATGGATGGTATGCCTCTGCTCCCATTGTGCCCGTTATACAATAGTCGCCTCGTTCAACACCTGTGAACGCCCTATTAGTTAATAGATCATTGAAAGATTTTATCACTTCTACATCTGTATCCATATATATGCCACCGTGATGATATAACGCGTATAACCTGACATAATCGGAAACGAATGCATATTTTTTTTGTTCATAAGCCTCTCTTACAAAGTCATTTTGACTCAGATCAAAACTCGTTTCATTCCATTCGATGATTTCATATTCAGGTAGGTATTTCTTCCAGCTTTGTATATAGCCTTTAGATTTTTCATCTAATTCTTTGCCGCCAAACCAGCAATAGTGAATCTTTTTAGGTATCATATTGAATTGCCTCCTTTCTGAGCTTAGCCTCTATTCTTCAGGCGCTTCACTTTAGTAAGCATCCATTGTTTTTCGTTTTTTGACAAATACGTAAAATAGATTACGACACAATAGAGCGCGGAGTAAATCACGATATACGTAAATAATGAGCCCCAGTCATCTACTAAAAATAGCTCTTTTAAACCAAACCCTAATAGAGCAACTACACTAATAATAGCAATGAGTTTGCCGATTTTTCGCCAATATACTAGCATATTCAGCTGTAATTTTTTGTGATAATAAATATTCAACACGAGCACATTTCCGATAAACACAAAGATCGCCGTAATAATGGCTGTGCCTACACTACCATAAAGCTTGATGATTGGAATGGAAATCAAGACATTTAAGATCGAACAAATGATTAATGTATACGCTCGGAATATGTATTTCCCTTTTGCTTGCATAATGACTAAGCCTAAATTTTGGATTAAGTCTAACGAGAAAGTGGACATTAAGATCAGAACAATGACATATGTCAGCTCGAAAGTTTTTCCCACCCATAGCTCGATGAATGCTTCCCCAATGATGACAAAGCCAGACAAGAAGAGCCCCATTACAAATGTTTGAAACTTACTCACTTTAATAAATAAAGCATTTAACTGATTGACGTAATTTTCGGCACTCACAATATGTGTAACTCGGGGTAAAAATACGCTATTAATCGCAATGGATAATGACATAAAAATATTGACAAATTGAATGGCCAAAGCAAAAACAGCGACAGTTTCAGGGTTCTTTAAAATCCCTAATAAAATTTGGTCCGTTTGCCAGTAAAGTTTATCTGCAATAGCAACCACAAAAATTACGAAAGAATAGCCTAAAATTTCCTTCTTCAAGTCCTTTTGCACTCGCTCAAAAGACATCTTAATATTCAATGCTTTTTTATAGTAAAAATAACTGACAATTAAGACCGCGCTATTCACCAAAGCTAAAATCACCGTTAACACGATGAGATTCGTCGAATAAAACAAGTAAAAGACAGAAATTATAGGTGTCAAAGAAACACGGAGCACATTCGCTACCTTTAAGAAGATAAACTTTTCGTATGCTTGTAAAACGGCCGAAAACGTATTTAAAATAAAACCTACTGCGAAATTCACTGTCAATACAAGTATCATCCACTGTAATGTTTTTATTTGCTCGTTTGTAAAATCACTTGATACAACGTTTTGCAAATTCAATGCAATAGAAAGCCCGATTACTAAAGTAGCTAGTCCGATATACGAAAAAATTTTAAAGAAATAACCCACTAATTGAGCTTCTTTTTTCTTCGTACCGATTGCTTGGTTTTGTGCGATATACCTTACTATGGCATTCCCTATCCCTAAATCAAGCAATGATAAATAACCAGCAATCGCTAATGCTAATGCGTATATTCCATAATCAGCTTGTCCTAATGTGCGAATCAGGAATGGTGTATATAACAAGCCAATAATAAATGTTGCAGCTACTGAAACATAATTTAAAACAATTCCTATTTTTAATTGATTCATTCTTTAGATCCTTAATATTTTTTTTGAAGCCTATCTATTGTAGTTAATAGCTACCTTTGCCACAGTACATCATTCAATAATTTCACTGCCTATGTATAAATGAAATTTTACCCAATAATCTAAACAAGGATGAATGACTTCATTCACCCTGCTAGTTGTGCAATTATTTTGGGTATGCCCATTGTCTTTTTCGTCTACATTTAAAGTAGCCGAATCGCTTTAAACAACTTTATACTTCTGAGGCCATTGTTAAATCGAAACTTATTAATATATTTCATAAGCGCTGTCTTATGCTCGCTATAATTTTCAGCTTCTTTATTCAAATGCAATCGATAAACAATTGCAGCGGGTAATCGATAGCTTTCTAATGCACCTACTAAAGCTAATTTTCTTGCTTCATCGTTGCAATGCTTCGAAATATATTGTACCGCTAATGTGATCCATTCAATATCTTTGTAAATTTTATCTACCGAATTCGAGCTTAATGAATCTTCAACGCCTATATTATACGTGGTTAACTCTTTTAACACAGAGCTAGGATTTTGCGCATTTAATAAAACCTCTATAAAAAATAGCATGTCTTCCCCAAAAGTTAACGCCTCGTTAAAACAGATTTGATGATTATTCAATAAGGTTTTCTTAATTAACCAAGAATCTGTATTGGCATCTATTTTACCTAAAATAAAATCTTTTAGAATATCGCGGCTATTTGTTTTCATTTTTGACTTGATTAATTTGCCATTACTTAAATACTGTTTATGATGTTTTGTTAAAATAACATCGCTGCACTTTTCATTAACTTGCGCCATTGTTTCTTGCAAAAAATCACGATGATAAGAATCATCTGCATCTAAAAATGAAATATAGTCTCCTTTTGATACAGTCATTCCAAAATTACGTGTTGCTGAAACCCCTTTGTTCGTTTGAGAATAGCAGTTAATTTTAGTTGGATATTGCTCTTTATAAAATTGGATGATTTCATCAGTATTATCAGTTGAACCATCATTGATTAAAATTAATTCAAAATCCTGATAACTTTGGTCTAAAACCGATTGAATCGTAGTTTTTAATCGATTCCCTTTATTATAAATGGGGATAATTACCGAAATCTTAGGCATCTAAAAAGCTCCTTACTGCACTAAACTCGCTTACTGTTTAACTTCCTTCTATATATTCCTTCTGAGTAATATTTCACGAAGATAATGAGTAATGGTAACCAACCAACGATTCTTAGTCTAGAACCCGTCCCAAAATTGTCGTTTGAAATACTAATTAATAAGAACCATACAACCGCCTGGATAAATAAAAATAATTCGATTTTAGAAAAGACTTTTATCTTTTTTACTAAATAAATACTAATAAAGAAAAATAAAATCCCCTCTGTTATCATCAATAGTAATGTCGAGCCACCCGTAATTTGCCAAGGAAAAGGTCCAATAAAATTACTCAAAATACTATATAAATAATTTGCGTAAAATAAAAAAATATTCGAATGCTCTAAAGATATCCCCATCTGACTTCCACCTAACTCCATACTTGCCTGCCTATATTGCAGCACATCCGAAAATGAAAGCCCTACTACTGGGAATTTAAAGTTGCGAAACAATAAATAAAATACAGATACACCGACAAATAATAGCCCACCGATTTTAATGAGGCTCACTTTTTTCTTACTAATCAAATTAATAAATAAGTAGACCATAGAAGCAATTACAAAGCTTAATAATGCATACTTTCTATAGCCACCAAGCATGATTAGAACAAACACTAAAAGCAGCAGATTAATTACTTTCGGCCATTTGCCTTTACTAATGAATAGATTAATAAACAAGTATGTAGCCCATAAGAAAAACGCATAAATCCATGAATCTCGATAAATTGAAAGTGTTGAATTTAAAAGTAAACTTGGATACAACGCCAAAAATAGCACTAATATCGTAGCAGCCATATGGAAAGTTTGATCCTTGCTTATTTTCTTTAAAATGAGCAGTGACAAAATGATTATTAAAATATTCGATATAAAGTTATAAAGCCGTAAAATCATTACACTTTCAGTATTAAAAATATCTAAAATCATGCCCAGTACCCATACATGTATAGAAGTATAAATATAGGGCTCACCATTTGCGAAGTTCATTGCCTGTTCATAATAAAATTGCCCATCATCTCCACCGCCAAATATCGGCAGTGATAGTCCATTATAGCCACTCGTTACACTGAGAAAATATAAACCGGTCGACAATAGGAAATATACGAAACTATAGCCCAATATATAAATAAGTATTTGTATTTTCATTTTTTTATCCCCTACTATAACCAGAACAGTAAAATCCATCGTTTCATCATGTATGCAAAATACATGTTACTTGGTACTATAAACTCATTTCGACTAGTTTATTATTAGCAACCCCTAATAGTGTTGCTTTTAATTCTTCTTCAGGCATGTATTTTATACAATCAAGCAATTCGTAAAGACTGCTCGTCTCAAGTACATTGACTCGCCCAATATGAATTCCCGGAAATATATGCTCTTCTTGGATTTCTTCCTCGTTCAATAGCTCCTCGAACATTTTTTCACCTGAACGTAACCCCGTAAATTCAATCTTGATTTCATCTTCCAAACCGGATAACTGAATCAGATTACGCGCTAAATCTACAATTTTCACAGGCTCGCCCATATCAAGAACAAAGATTTCCCCATTTCCACCTAGGGTACCCGCCTGTAAAACAAGACGTGATGCTTCTGGAATGGTCATAAAATAACGGGTCATATCTTGATGCGTAACCGTTACCGGACCACCACCAGCAATTTGCTTTTTAAAGAGTGGAATAACAGAACCTCGAGAACCAAGAACATTACCAAATCGTACCGCAGCAAATTTTGTGCTACTTGTTTTCGCTAAATTTTGGACAACCATTTCTGCAACGCGTTTTGTTGCTCCCATCACATTCGGTGGGTTGACTGCCTTATCCGTTGAAATCATCACAAAATTACCGACACCATATTCATGCGCTGCTTCGGCAACATTTTTCGTACCAAAAATGTTATTTTTCATCGCTTCACGTGGATTATATTCCATTAAAGGAACATGTTTGTGAGCTGCTGCGTGGTAAATGACATCCGGTTGATAGTGCTGTACGATTTCAAAAATTCGTTCTCTATCTTGGATATCCGCAATAACGGGTACAAGCTCAATATCCTTACCGATTTTCCCGGATAATTCCATATGAATGGTATAAATCGAGTTTTCCCCATGACCTAACAATATTAGTTTTCTCGGTTGGAACTTCATCACTTGGCGGCAAATTTCCGAACCAATGGAGCCACCCGCACCTGTTACTAATATAACTTTGCCCGTTAGTTTTCCAGAGATAGCAATCATATCAAGCTTTACCTCATCACGCCCTAGCAAGTCGTTGATCTCTACTTCTCGCATATCATTAACAGCTACTTTACCTGTCATCACATCTTCAATTTTCGGCATAATTTTCACTGTTACATCGATTTTCGAGCATTCCTGATAAATGCTCTGAACCCCTTTCTTACCCAGTGAAGGAACCGCAATAATAATTTCATCGATTCCTTTCGCTTTGACAATACGCTTAATTTCTTTTGTAGACCCCCAAACAGGTAGCCCCATGACTTTCAAATGCGTTTTATTCACATCATCATCCACAAAGCCAACAGCATATGACTCTTGATTTTGTGCATTTTTCAGATTTTTCGCGAGCATCGTTCCAGCTTGTCCGGCTCCTACTATTAAAATACGCTTACTGTCTGGCGCATGCCTAAACGATTCTCTGTCATTCAGTAAACGTAATAAAAAGCGTGAGCCCCCAATCATAATAATATGTAGCATCCATGTAACGGTCATAACGCGAAAGTAAATATCGGAATTAATGATTTGTTGCAGTATACTGGCCGCAGCAACAGAAATTGTTACCGCGTATACAATGATTAGCAATTCTCGAACAGTCGCAACACTCCAAATTCGTGTGTAAAGTTGGAATATATAAGCTGCAATATGATGACTCACTAACAATGTAAGTGCACTTAATACGATGACTTTATCGTAATAGACACTAAGAGTTGGATGAAGTAGCCAATAGCTTATGAAAATCGCTGAAAGTACAATACAAGAGTCTAATATGAAAAATATTAAATAACGCAGCTTATAACCCACTTCTAGCAACCTCTTTCAAATACAATTATTTAACAACCGCCGATTTTCTCCAATATTCACGGAAAAATACGACCCCTAGACCAATGATTACCCCAAAAACAAGTGCAACCAATAAATTGATTGCTTTATTTGGTGCAGAAGGCTCCTTAGGTAATGTAGGCTCTACAATCACGCGAATAAATGGATCCGGCTTAAAGCTGTCCAAACCTGTTTTTACGGATTGATAATTAGCTAACACTTGGCGGTATTGTTCGGATTTAATATCAATTTCACTCTTTAATCGTGACAATTCATTTTGCATTGCACCATTAATCGAAGCCAATGCCGCTGTTTGATTTTCATTTAAATTCAATACATATTGTTCCGTTGAAATCGTTTGTAAAATCAATACTTCTGGCAAATTATTTGAAATAATTAATTGATTGTACTTTTCCATTAGTACTTCTACTTCTTTTGCTAAATTTTCGGATTCAGCTAAATGCGTTTTCTCTAAATTCAATAATGTCGTTTGTACGGATTCATTCATTTGATTTTTAGTTTCTTCTGTTAATAGTTGAAGTTGTTTTTGTGCTTCCTCAGCATTAGTTGCGCGATAGTTTAGATTTATTAAATTCGTTTGAACATCTGACGAAACAACTAAGTTTTTTGGGGTGAATTGTCCAAAACCATTTTGTTTGAATAGCACATCCATTATCGCTTCATTTTGAATACGCTGAGTATAAATAACCGGTGTAAATTCGGCATTAACATACGAGTTAATAATGCCTGTATCTTGAGCATCAGCAATTACTTGAACAACTGCTTTTGATTCATATTTTTCGGGTATTACAAACCAAGAAACAATGCCTGCCAATAGTAAGGCAATTATAACGATAAGTGAAATAAGCCATTTCCCTCTTAAAATAATATTAATTATTTCTCTTAATTCAATCGTTTCCTCCATTAATCCATTGACTCCCTTTTAGAATTTGAAATCATAGAAATCATCATGCCAAATAATACGAAGGCAACGGTAGTAATACCTGGTAAAGAGTCATTGAACATCGCTTGAATGAAATACGCCGTTACGCCTATCCCTAATACAATAGCCGCTAAATTCCCTTTTTTATTAAATAATTGTTGAACCAATTTTAATACTTGGAAGATTACTAGTACGATGATCGCAATAAATCCTAATATACCCATTCCATATAAAATACCGACATACACATTATGCGGTTTATCCGTTACGATTTCTTCCCAATTTAGCGCACCTCGGCTTTCTAATTGGAAATGCGGGAAGTTATACATTAAGGTGTCACTGCCGTAACCAACTAGCGGTCGATCCTGTACTAATTCCCAAGTTTCTTTCCAAATATAACCACGACCAGAGCCAAATGCCATTCCTCGTTCCGGTAAAACAGGTAGCTCTAATGCTTTCTCCGCGGCATATGCTTTATTTGTCCAATTTAGCGGCGTAATTGAGTTGTCTACTGCGACTGGCTCTTCATCTAAGTAAGGGTTGTTCCCTACAAAGAAACCAAACGATTCTCCCCATACGCGGTCATCCTTATCGGCAAGGAAATGGAAAATAGGCGCTGAAATCCCGATAAAAATAGCGAGCATAATAGCGGCTTTCTTTTTATGCTGCACTTTAAAAATTAATACAAGTAATACAGGTAAAAGCATTAATACTGCTAAAAACCCACTTGTAGAAATCGACATAAACATTACAGCAATAGCAGCAGCTGCTGTAATCGCACCAACTATACTATGTACCCATGATTTTTCGACAATGGCCCAAGCAACATACATGACCGTCATCATTGCAAACATCCCACTCATATAGTTCCATTGATTTAATGTTCCTACTAACGTAGAGCCTGCCGTAAGATTTGCACCTTCTGGAAGCACAATTGAAACGAGCTTTTGCATCCATCCGTACTGAAGTAAATCTTTTCCGTAAAAGTTCATTGAAGTAATAAATAAGTTAATGAAAACAAATGGTATCATTGTGTACATGACATATTTAGTAACATTTTTCGGATATTCGATATTCATCGCGATGAACATTAGCGCTAAATAACATAACCAGCTAATCGCACCATCCGAATGATTGTATAAACCATTTAATGCAACTGTAATATTTGGTGAAAATAGCGTAGATAGAATGATTGCAAATGCGAATAATCCGATGACATAGTTAAAAGGCGTTTTTCGAATTTGACCATCCATAAAAAAGATTTTGACGAATAGCATTGCGGCCGTAATAACCGTAATAGCAATTACAAACAATGCTTTATAATGTGTAAATAAATCCCCTTTCATTCCAGATGAAAGTTCACTAACATTCGAAATAAGTGGGCTTACTACTTGCTCAACACTAGCAAGTACGATTAGTGGCATTACACCAATTAGAAGTAACAATAAGCGGAAAATCCATTTATCTACATTCGCGCGGGATTTGGCGTTTTCCTTGTCATCGGTCACCTTGCTTGTTTTATTCAGTTCTTCGTAAAATGAAGTCATTATTTTATATACCTTCCTTATTGTTTAGTGTCTATCTGTGCAAGTAATTCAGCTACACGATTTTGATATTCTGGGAAATCCTCTGGAGCCCACGCTGACTCTTGGCAGCGCATTAATACCGTTTTCGCATCTTCTTTTCGCTCAGCTAGCACCAAGACTTCCCCAAACTGAAGCATGAACATCGCATCTTCTACTTTATGCGGATTAATATCTAATGTTTTTTGTAGTAGGATGGCAGATTGCTCATAGTCCTCTAAATTTGCTGCTACTAACCCTCCTAAATAATTCACTGCCTCAGATTTAGGCTGTGCTTTTAAGAGTTCTTTCATATGAACGGAGGCTTCTTCATAATTTTTTTCATTATAGAGCTGAGCGACTTGCTGGTAAAGTGCATCTTCCTTTGTAAATTGCGCATCTTGCCCATTCGCAAGTACATTCGCTGCTATAAGCCCTGCTACAATAAATAGTAAAGCTCCTAACAATATGTATCTTCTAGTAGATTCTTTTAAGTTCATTTCATTCCATTCCTTTAATATAAAGTTAATAAATTGACCTTATTTATTATACACTATTTTGCTAGAGTTTCATAAAATGGATTGTTATTTTATCCAATATTATGTATTTACTAATATTACTTCCTGACATTGAGCAAATCCGCTACTAGAAAATGGATCAAGTGCAGTGTTACTTATTTTCGACGGGCTACGGCAAAGTTAAAACCAATCGCAGTCTGGATTGGTTTTAACTTCTGCGACGAAAGCATGCAGAACGGATTTTATTAGATAAACGTACTCGATTCCAAATTTTATATTAATAAATGATCATTGTGAGATTAGTAGAATAATTATTACATTTATCTACCAGTTACTATTCCTTTGAATTTAGTCACATACGTATCGTTTGCTCTCCCGGTGCATGAATTTTTGGTATTATGTAGTATGTAATTATTGGTATAATTACATATAACAATATACGAGGAGTGACTATATGAAAAAACTACTTATAATAACAAGTTATTTCGGCTTTTTTATATTAGGAGGTTTAACCTTTACTTACCTCTCAACAACGGAAGCAGCAAGCAATATGAAAAAGATTAGCGTATTTCAAGATACAATCCATTACTATGTAGATAAGGTTGAAAAAAAACCACTCGAGGGTCAATCTGGCTTTATTTATGAAGGAACTACTTATGTTCCAATGCGTTTTATTACAGAATCTTTAGGGGAAAAAGTGACATGGGATGGCAAATCGAAATCCGTTTATATTGGTAATGTTCCAAAATTCATCTCTTTAAAAGATGTAAAACCTATCGGGAGTGATGAAGACCACTTCTTCCATTACCCAAGCTCTATTATTAGTAGTACCGGAGAAAAGTTTGAACAATCCTATCAACTTGGTGGATATCATGGTGGAGGGGCTGTACAAGATCATACAGTTGAATACTTAGCTAATGGAAATTACAAAGGATTCCAAACATATTTAGCACCCGTTAAAAAGTTAGTGGCGGGCTCTTTCGGCATAGGTTCTATGAAAATTTACGCAGATAATAAATTGATTTATGATAGTGGTTCGATAAAAGACAAGGTAAAGGTTAATGTTAATTTAGATGGTGCTTCAAAAGTGAAATTTGAAATTGAAGGCAGTGGTTTAGGTATATTAGATCCTAAATTTAATCAATAATTTAACAAAGTCATATCCCTGATCAAGCACCAGTGTATTTAAATCCACTACAGATCTTCCAGCATTTTCAACTAAAGACAGAACGCACACTATCGCACTATGTAACTTACTGCCGCATCTTAAACAACGAGTCCGACACAACACTAATGGAGTGTTGTGTCGGACTCGTTGGATTGTTATAAAGATCATACAATGCAAAAGCCGCAAGCAAGATGTCTCACACTTACACGTATTTTGCATAAATTCGCACATAAACACCGAAAAATCGCACGAATCCTCACAGCAGCACAGGGCACAAGACACACAGCTCACCCATTAAGTATAACGATAAAACCCTTGTCCTGTTTTTCGTCCATAATGCCCTGCGCGTACTAGCTTTTTCAGTGATTGTGGAATGCGATATTTCGAATCACCGGTTTCATTTAGAAGTGTCTCTTGAACGTAAAGTAACGTATCTAAGCCGATCATATCCGCAAGCTTTAATGGACCAATGGGCTGATTTGTTCCTAAAACCACCCCTTTATCGATATCTTCTGCAGTGGCAATACCCTCATCTAAAACAAAAATCGCCTCACTAATCATCGGTATGAGTATACGATTGCCAACGAATAATGGTGCATCTGCCACCGTAATACTTTCTTTCCCTATGTGCGTTACTAACTGTTGGATAAATGCGACCGTTTCATCCGAAGTTGCCTCCCCTCGAATCACTTCAATGAGCTTCATGACCGGTACTGGGTTGAAGAAATGCATACCGCACACACGATCAGGGCGTTTTGTTGCAGCTCCTATTTCTGTGATTGAGTAACTAGACGTATTAGAGGCAAAAATGGTCTTTTGCTCACAAATTTCATCTAACTCTTTGAAAATTGCCTTTTTCATTTCCATATTTTCAATAATGGCTTCTACAATCAAATCCGCATCTGCTAATGCACCCTTACTCGTAGTAAACTGAATCCGTTGGAGAATTTCATGTCCGTTCTGCGCACTTTCTTGCTTTTTTAACACTCTTTCAATATTCATGACAATGACTTCACGCGCGCTTACTAGTGCCTCCTCATTAAGGTCACTCAGTATAACATCATATCCGGCCATAGCAAATGTTTGGGCAATGCCATTTCCCATAATTCCTGAACCGACAACACCTATCTTCAACTTCTCTCACCCGCCTTCATAAATACTTGACTCATACACTCATATTCTCTTTTGGCCCCAATGTATGTTTCAATACTTTACCTGAAGCGTTTCGTGGTAATTCATTCAAGAATTCTACTTCCATTGGCACTTTATATTTCGCGAGCTGTGTTGAGCAATAGTCCATTACTTGGGCTGCCGTCAATGATTTTCCTTCCTTCAAAACCACAAATGCTTTCGGCACTTCCCCGTACACTGGATGCGGCACACCGACTACTGCGGCTTCTAATAATTCAGGGATTTGATATAACACCTCTTCAACTTCAACAGGATAAACATTTTCTCCGCCTCGAATAAGCATGTCTTTTTTGCGGTCGACAATATACAGAAGCCCATCCTCGTCGAATCGCCCTAAATCGCCCGAATAAAGCCAACCATCTTTAATGGCGCGCGCTGTTTCTTGGTCATCTTTTAAATAGCCTTTCATGACTTGTGCACCTTTAACAACGATTTCTCCCACTTGCCCAATAGGTAATAAATTTCCATTTCCATCGACTACTCGTACTTCCGTTTGTGGAAGTGGTTCACCAACTGAGCCGATTTTGCTAAGTGCATGATGGTCTTTTAGAGAAGAAGCAGCAGGTGCATTTTCCGTTTGACCATATAAGTTTTGTACCTTTATATTCGGGAATGTTTCTTTTAATTTCTTCAAAATTTCGTAAGGCATTGGTGCTGCTCCATAACCAAACAAGCGCAATGTTGGAAGTTCAATTTCCTTTATATGTGGCAAATTCAACAGGATTGTGTACATAGCTGGAACACCGAAAAACATGGTCGGCTGTGCATTTTGCAAAAGTGCTAATGTTCTGTCAGTAGAAAATGCCTCTTCAATAATAATTGTGCCCCCTTTATACGTGACTGGGACAACGAATACATGGGCCGCCGCACAATGGAATAATGGCGTGGACACTAGCATCCGATCATTTTCCGTAATATCCATTACTTCTGACCAAACTTCCCCAGCCGCAATGATATTTCGATGCGTCAACATAACTCCTTTTGATTTTCCAGTTGTTCCAGATGTATACATAATAACGGACGTATCATGTTCTCCTAATGGCACAGGTGAAAAGTGGAGTGATTCGTCTTCAAGAATTTTTCCAAGCTGATTCTCCCCACCGATTGCTAGCTTTTCATGGAAGACATGCTGTGTTTCATTAATGACATTTTCAATTCGTACATCATAAATAAGGGACTTTGCTTCTGAATGATTGAAAATATATTCCACCTCAGGTACAGCAAGTTTTGTATTAACGGGCATTACAGTAAATCCACCTAATTGTAAACCGAAATAACATACTAAAAATACATCAGTGTTTAATGAATAAAGCGCAATAATATCTTCCTTTTCATACCCTTTTGATTGAAAATAAGCTGCGATTCGTTTCGCCTTTTCATAAAACTCATGATACGTCCACTCACGTCCGTTATAAGATGTAAACACTTTGTCCGGTTGATTTTTCGCATAATTTCCGAATAATTCAGGTAGTAACATGTCAATCTCCCCTTTATTTCAGTAGTTTAATAATGTACTCTGCAAAATGCTGTTTTAGCTCTTCCTTTGCCAATCTCCCATTCGCGCTATACCATTGTTGAATCCAGTTCATTGCACCAAGTATGATCATTCGGACAATAATCGGCTCATCCACATGAAATTCCCCTGTAGCGACACCTTTTTCAATCACTTGGTCAAACAAACTAGCGTAATGTTTTCGTAATTTCAGCACAGGTTCGATTTGTTCAGGGTTAAACATTTGTTTCGGTTCGATAATCATGTTGAATGTTTCTTTTTCCTCCACCGCATAGTTGATATGTGTAGCGACCATTTTCCGAAGAATTTCTTCCGCGGTGCCCTCCCCTTGTAACTCCTCCTCAAGCTCCCCAGTTGCTTGCGCGAGCACAAGTTTATGACATTGGTACATTAAATCGCCTTTATTTTTAAAGTAATAATATAATGAACCTTTTGTCATCAACATCTCTGCAGCAATCTCTTCCATTGTTGCACCGTCATACCCTCTCCGATTTACAATCGTAATGGCGGATAATAAGATTTGTTCTTTCTTCTTTAGGATTTTTTTCTCAGAGAGTTTCATACTAGACCTCCTACGACAGTATTTTTTTTGCGATAATGCCTTTCATAATTTCGGTTGTCCCCGCATAGATGGACGTCACGGAAATGTCGCGATATCTTCGAGCAATTTCGTATTCCTCCATATAGCCATAGCCTCCGTGAAGTTGAAGGCATTCGGCTGCGACTCGTTTCGCCATTTCACTAATCCACCACTTTGCCATCGATACTTCTTTGACAATATCTTCGCCGTGCATATGTTTTTCAGTCAGTGTATTCACATAGTTTCTTCCCATGTCGATCTCTGTGGCCATTTCTGCTAGCTTAAACTGTGTATTTTGAAAATCGGCAATCCGGCTACCAAAAGCTTTCCGTTCTTTCACATAATTGATTGTCAGTTGCAGCATGACCTCTGCTTCTATTTGAACTTGAAGTGCTACGACAAGACGCTCTTGCTGCAGCTTTTCCATTAAGTAATAAAAGCCTTTTCCTTCTTCACCAAGCAGGTTTTCGGCAGGTACTTTTACATCTTCAAAAATAAGCTCTGCCGTATCACCCGAATGCATGCCGATTTTATTTAGCTTTTTTCCCCGTTTGAACCCAGGTGCGCCATTTTCTACGATGAGTAAACTAATCCCTCGATACGCGGGTTGTGCATGGGGATCTGTTTTACAAACAACAATGACGTAATCTGCATGGATGCCATTTGTAATAAATGTTTTCTCTCCGTTTAAAATATAGTAATCTCCGTCTTTGCGCGCATTCGTTTTAATGCCAGCTAAGTCCGAACCAGCACCAGGCTCTGTCATAGCGATTGCAGAAATATATTCACCTGTAACGCTCTTTGGCAGCCATTTTTGTTTTTGTTGTGCTGTACCATAAGCCTCGATGTAAGGGCTTACAATATCTGAATGCAAACAGATGCCACTGGCTAAACCAACCCCAACTTTTTCTAATTCTTCCGTTAAAATCATAGAGTAAGAAAAATCAAGCCCTAAGCCACCATATTGTTCGTCCACCCATGGAAGTAGAAAACCATTTTCACCTAGCTTTAACCAAAATTCTCTTGGAATATTGCGTTCTTCTTCCCATTTTTCGTAATACGGATACGCTTCTTTTTGGAGCATTTTCCGAAGTGCCTCACGGAACATTTCATGTTCATCCGTTAAAAAAGTAGCTTTCATGTCGAATTATTCCCCCTTAATGCACGTATTCTATTTTCTGTATTTTCTGATTATTTTAATTTTATCTGACTATTTTCGGTAATGCAACATTTTTTTAAACTGCGTTCAATTTTTGATTTATGTTCAAATTTTAAATATCATGCACCGGATAAAAAAAAAAAAAAAAAATACTAACTCTAAAGCATATACAATTCCCGTCATCATTAATGCTACTTCAATCGCTGAATTTAAAATAACTTGTTCAATATTTGCATTACCTACTAATTCTAAATCAAAAGGGGGCAGTTCATTTTTTACTTCATATTTAAAAACACCCTACATAGCCAGAGCTACGTAGAGTGATTATTGTATTCTATAATTGTCCGTCTTCAGTAGTTACTTCCAAATCAACTTTACCCATTCAGGATGATCGATAAATGGATTGCGATTGCCTTGAATTTCATAAATTCTTTCATTCCTTTGTTTTTCAACTTCATCAACAGGGTCTTGTTGATGCCATTGTAAAAGTACAGACAACTTTCCGTGATAAGGGGCTTTCCCGTTATTAACTTTTTCATTTAATTCGAGGTCAACCTTATCACCAACCTCATAACGAGTTGCCATGTAGAACAGGATTCTTGCAACATCTCCTTTTACAAGGTTTGGTGGTTCAAATGAGTCAGAATCTTTTAAACACCCATCACAACCAGCAACAGGACTACCGCCACTATCAAAATCTAAATTCCCTCTTGAACCATTTACTTGTACATCTGTTGGGCGTAAATGATGAATATCTGTACCGGGACCATTACTTGTCCCAAAATCCCCATGTGATTTTGCCCATGTATGCTCACGGTTCCAGTCCCCGACGTTCCCACCGTTACTATTTTTTGATCTTGATTTCCCAGAATAAAATAAAAGTACATTATTATTATTTTTAGGATCTTCATCGGTATACTTTAACGCATCCCATACTTCACTATATGATAGTACTTTCTGTTTCGAAATAATTTCATGAAGGGCCGTTTTCAAAGCTTGCCCCTCCTTATTCATTGCATTCATATAATAATCTTCAGCACCAATTGTAACACTGAAGTTACTAGTTATACTCTTGCTTCCATCCGATGCTGTCACTCCTACAATATGAGTACCTTCTTCTAATTGAAGGTTTAATATTTTACCATTTACAGTACCTTTAGTAGATGTAAATGATAGTTCGTCACCATCTGGGTCAGAAAAATGATTAGTTAAATCAATTTGAATTACTTCTCCAATAGCTGCATTTTTATTTTCAAGAGGCTTTATTAAGATTGGCTTATTATTTTCAGAAGGTAAAGAAGGATCCACAATGGGATCCCCTTTAGAATTTGTAAATTTAATTTGTTCAGGAGTAGCGCCGTTAATATATTTTATCGATTTGAAATCAAGATTTTCAGCCCCTCTAATTTCCTTAACATTTGGACCATCAATCGTAAGTGTTTTCACAGCATTCCCTTTTAGGTCCAAAATTGCCCCTGCTTTGTCAGGATTTAGCGTCACATCTGTTGTTTTAAGTCCTTCCCCGTGTAACTCCATGTAACTACCATTAAAGTAAATACCATTTGAAATAACAGATTGTGCATCTAAATGTAAGGCAACACTCGGCTTCGTAATCTTTAACTTGTCAGTTTTAAAGTTCTTAAAGTTATAGACTTTTTCAGCCTCGATTGGTTCAACACTTGAGTCATTTTTCAAATCAACCTGTACCATTACTGGATCATGGTCACTTGCACGACCTGCCATATCAGTAAAGTCTGCATTAATATGAAGAATATCAACTGCTGTTTTGTCTGCTAAGTTATTCGAAACTAAAATATGGTCTAATACTTGTGAATTTCCTTGGAACAAGTATGTGTATCGATCTTTTTCGTCTACTTTATTAATCATGTTCGTCATAAATTGACCTTCATGAATTTTTAAAGCATCCGTAAATTCAAAATCATTAAAATCCCCTAATGATACGATATTGGCATTTAGATTTTTTGTTTTAATTCCCTCTACAAAATCAGATACGATTTGAGCAATTTTTTTGCGCTGCGTTTCACTTTCGTATACTGGTGGTTGTGTAGATCCAAATAACGGTGTATCGCCAGATTTTGAATTCCAGTGATTTGCGATAACGATAACATCCTCACCCTGGAATGTAAACTGTGCCGCTAAAGGCTTACGACTACTATTAAACGCTGCATTTGTCGGATCAATACGACCTGGATTTAGCGTGAGACTACCATTTTCATAACCAACTGCTGTCTTAGCATCTCCTGCCTGGATACCAGCTGGCAACGATACACGTTCAGGATTGTATAAAAATCCTACACGAATATTAGCATTTGGTGCTCCGCCATCTGTATTATTTTCCGGGTCTATATTCAAGTATTTATACTCAGGGCCACCCGCTGTCTTAATGGCATTAATTAAGCGCTGATAGCTTTGATCAGCCTTTGAATCACCCGTGCTCGAACCATTATTATCTTGTACTTCCGTTACGCCAATAATATCAGGGCTTTTCATATCTTGTACAAAAGCTCTAGCTAATTTACGTGCTTTATCGTCAGTTGTTTCTTTCGTATTATTTGAGAAGTTTTCAAGATTATATGAAGCAATCGTTAATTTTTTTTCATCTTTTGCAATTGTTGTAGTTTCAGGCTTTGTACTTCCTTTTTCGTGCTTTGCCTTCATATATTCATAATCAGCATAAATTTTATAGTTTTGGAAACCGTAGTTTACAACACCTTGAATTGTGCCTGTAAACTTATCACCTGTGGCAACTTCAAAATTTCTAGCTGCATTATTGTCAAATAACTTAAATTGAATGCGATCTGGGTTTGCTGACTCCTCCGTTAACTTAACGCCACCGTGAATTGTATCAGTTGGTCTATCCTCAAGAACCGTAATTAAATCACCATGTTCCTGTGGCGAAACAGCTTTTACTGACCCTACTTCTACAAGCATCCCTTCTAAGCTCTCCCAGAAATCAATTGCATCTTCTTCTGGATCAAACTTTGCAAAGCCATCATTATCAATTACTTCATTTGGAAGATTAGAAGCATTAATTGTTACCGCTGCTGGTAATGGTACAGATGACTGTTCTACAGTAATAATTCCGCCTTGATCTGTTCTTGCATTAATTTGTGTTACGGATAAATCAGTGTCTCTTTTTGTATCTGTATAGCCATCAATTTGGAACTCATCTACTTTTCCAGAAACCTTTACTAAATTACCTTTACTAGCAAGTACTTGGTTTCCTGTAAATACTATAATAGCTTCAGATGTATTTGGATTATCATCTTTTAAACTATCTGGTGTTTGCATATGGAAATAATTGTTACTACCAATTTTATAAGCGTATGTGACAATCCCTTGAATACCTTTTACTGCATTTCCTAAAAGAGGTGACTTATGCGCTTCACCTTGAATATCATGGATTTGTAGGCTATCTGTAATTTTATAGTCAAATGTAGCAACTTCACTTAATGTACCACCGACTGATTTTACAATTGCTTTTAAAGTTGTAGTTTTATTAATAGCAATCGGTTCAGTATACTTTGTTGAATTTACACTCGGTTCTGAGCCATCTAGTGTATAATAAATTTCCGCCCCTGCAGTTGTAGTAGAAAGACTAACAGTTTGTGCCTCTACATATGTTCCTGCAGCAGGAGATGCAATTGCCGGATGCAACGTCGTACTATCTAAAACAATATCCGCTACGCTACGAGGAATAATTTGATAGTCAGCATTAAATTGCTGAACAATACCTGTTATCGATTCATATTTTGTATTTACTGCTAAATTAAGATTGTCATTTTCATCGCGAACTAAAAACGTTTTTCCAGAAGCATCTGTTGCTTTATAATTTTTCCACCCAGTTCCACTTGTACTAAGCGTGAGTGTAATATCTTCAACCGTAACTAACTGAGACTCATTGATTTCAGCGACCGCATCACCTGTTATAGTTTTCGGTTGAGGTACGCCGACGTTTGAACCTTTTTCAACAATTGATGCACTATCTAATTGTAGAAGTCCATTAAAGTCTGCCAATTTTCCTGTTAAAGTTACTTCTTCTCCTAATTGCACGTCTAAAGTAGTCGGACGAACAGCAATCCCACCGGTTTCATCCTGCACAGAAATAGTGTTTTTTAACTTTGCAGCTACGACACCTTTAAGTGTAACTGTTTCACCAATTGCTTTTTCTCTAGCATGAGCAATTGAACCCGTATTCTCTTCCTCAATTACTGTATAGGTGAAAGTTTGCACCTCACTGTTTTCCATTCCATCCGCAACTGCCATTGCTTTAATAGTTGTCGCTTCTTCGATTACAATTGGATCAGTATAATGAGAACTATCCACAGTCGGATCTGTACCATCTGTTGTGTAATAGATAGTCGCCCCTGCAGTTGCAGAAGATAATGTAATGGAAGTACCTGGATAAACTGATCCCGGAGCTGTGGATGCTGTTACAACTGCCACTTTAGGCTCTTCTGGCTGACCTACTTCCATTGTGTGGGACCCTAAATGGTCAAATGTGTCTAGTGGATATGACTGCCACTCTAATGAAGGATCAAATGTATCGTTTGGAATTTTATCTCCCGAAATTACTGAGCTCTTTCTAACTAATGTACTGTCAAGAGTTGAAACACCATTTCCCTCCCAAGATGCTCCCGGATCGACCCCTACTTGACCAAAGGAATCAACAACCTCTTCACCTTTTTTGAGAATGATTGCATCATCACCATTGAAATTAGTTATAGTTGATACAGTACCACCTTTTGATTTTAAATTACCATTAGCTTGATTATGATGAAAAATAATCGTTTCTCCATGCGCTAAAACGCCTGTTAAATTCTGTTTATTCCCAACATTAGGACTTCCATTTGTATATAACTCCAAAGTATATTGGCTCAAATCAATTGTTGCGCCAGTTCCATTGTAAAGCTCAATAGCCTTGTTATTACCAGATCCTTCAATATACTCAGAAATAATTAAATCTGCTGCTAGTCCTTCAGTATTTGCTAATGCAGGCATTGCGGGTACAGCTATACTCGCTACTAGACTTGTTGCTAATAAAGTATTTAATGACTTTCTCCATTTATTATTAGTCATTCTCTTTTTGCCCCTTTTTAAGTATTTGCTAAAATAAAGACCTTCTCCTTATGAAGAAGGTCTTCATTCATTAAAGAACCGTTTCTCCTGCTACATTAATGCCATCGAAGTTTATAATATTTCCTTCTAAATCAGTTAAAATTAAATTTCCTAATACTTTAATATTAGAAAAATTCAATTCTCCCTTAGGTGTTCCAGATAGCACTAAGTTACCTTTAATTTCTGCGTTTTTTAATTCCGAGACATTTGAAATATCTACACTAATATTTCCTTCAAAGACTTTTGGAGCTCCTTCTGTACCATTGAATTCTTCAGGAGTCACTTCTACGATTTTACTAGAAACTACATCTACAATACGTCCTTCGATCTTTGTTGGTAAATTTTTCACTTTAATTAGATGGTCTTTCAAGTTTTCCCAATCCGATAATCCAAGATCTGTTACTCGTCCATCATCATAGGCTTTTTTAAACATATTAAAGCCGTCTCCACCTTGTGCTGTAAAGGCATTTGTTGCAACTGTATACGTTTCAGCATCTTGAAGTTCTACATAGTTACCTGACGCATCCTTATATTTAACGGATACAACACGTTGACCTGCTGGCTTAGAAGAATCGAACTCCACCTTTGCACCAGCTACATGTAAGAAACCACCATTCTCTTTTGGATACAGACTAAAGCTATGCTCAAATGCAGCTTTTAATTCTACACCTGTTACATCCATTACTGCTAATGTGTTACCAAACGGCAATACGGTAATTACTTCCCCGACAGTAATCGGACCCGCATCGATTGATGCACGAATACCGCCACCATTTTGAAGTGCCATCACAACATTTTTACCAGTAAAATCTTTAGCCTTTGCAAGCATCCCATCAGTAATTAAATTTCCAAGAATCGTTTCATTTTTACGAACACTTGGCTTTGTATTATCACCATCTGTACGTGGGCTTTCTAAAGCTACACTTGCCTCGACACCAATTTCTTTTGCTGCTACTTCATCAACCTTAGCTTTATATGGCGCTAAAATGCCTTTTGCTTCTGTGTCCTCTGCTAATTTACCAATCTCAATTAGCTCGCCTTTATGGTTTACAACTACACCATTTTTGTCGAACTCTACATCCAATGTTCCTAAAAATTCATTATTTGCTTTTGCTTGTACAATCACTGTTGGTGTCTTATCTTCAGCTATCACTGTTGGTTTGTTTAACGGTGTATGCGAGTGACCACCAACAATAATATCAATACCTTCCACTTGTTTCGCTAAAGTTAAATCATTGTCAATCGCTGCATTATCATCGTAGCCAATATGTGTTACAGCTATGATTTTATTGACTCCTTGACCTTCAAAAGCAGCAACCGCTTTTTTAGCTTCAGCTATATAATCTTCAAACTGAATGCTACCTGGGCTCGAAATGCTTTTTGTTTCAGCTGTCGTTAGCCCAAAAATCCCGACTTTTTCACCGTTAATTTCTTTAATAATGCCGTTATAAATTTTCCCGTTTTCAGGTTTACTCGAATTTAAATCCGAGAATAAGCCATTGAACTTATTATCTTTTGTAAAATCAACATTTGAGCTTACAAACGGGAATTTCGCTGCTTTAATGAAATCAACTAATGCTTGATGCCCTTCCGTTGTTGAACCTAAATCAAACTCATGGTTACCAAACGTCATTGCATCATACTTCATTAAATTCATAATTTCTAAATCTGCTTTTCCCTTAAATTCGTTGAAATACAATGTCCCAGTAAATACATCACCTGCATGTAATAATAGAGCCCCTGGTTTTTCCCCTCTCACTTTCTTTACTGCTGTTACTGTCTTTGCAGCATTTGCTAAACTTGCATGTGTGTCATTCATATGCATCAATGACATTTTAAAATTCTTATCGCTATTCCCGTCTTATACTGCTATTCCGCAGTTTTCGCTTCGGGCCTACACCGGACAGGCGACTTTCATCGCATACGGCGTGCCATCAGTAGTCATAAAACTCTAAACTTATTTCCCCATTACTTATATATAAATAAATATCTGAAAATATACTTCATTAAATATTTATTTTATATTAACCTTTGTAAAAAATAGGGGAATTCAATTCCATCAATTTAATATATGGATATCTTAATATATATAATTCGGTAATAACTAACGTATTGGAATTTGTTACATTCCCCAATTGATTAAAGTAATAATCCAAGTAGATGTAAAAGTTATGTCGAATTTTAAATTTTCTTGTGTTTACGTAACGCTAGCTTTTGGGGCTACAGAGGAAAAAATCAAACCCTTCAAAATTAAAGCTTGCTTCAACCGCTGTTGTTACATCTGAATCTTCGGTATTAACTGTTAAAGCAGTTAATGTGGCTGCACCTATTCGTCATGCGTTCGTAACATTGAGTCTGATGGCACAAAAAAGTCCTACACAGCAATACCATGTAGATCCCTTCCATATAAACTCCTCCTTCAAAATAAAAATAGCCCTTCAGTCCACATTCGGAATGAAAGGCATCTACTTATTACTTCTTAATAATATTAAATATTTGAAAGTCGGGTTGTTACGGCTTTAGACATGAGTGGAAGCTGCTAGGCGCAAAAAAAAGGCCAACACAGCCGTAGCCATGTAGAGCCCTTCCTCATTTCTGAAATTGTAGTTAATTGTGAGCATCATTTGTGCGACTGGTGCACTGTATTTTATTACTTACCTACAATACTCGCAGTAGCAGTTGCATCTACACTTATATAACCGCTGATAGTATCGTTAACAACCGATGTACCTGCAAGGTCACTTTAATCAACATTTGTAATCTTTGCATTAGCTATGATTTCCATACCATTTCCTGTAGCAAATTCTATGCTTTTCCCTGATGTAAGTTGTAATGTTAATCCATTTTTCACATACAGTTGTTCGTCAGCCCCTAGCTATGTAACTTCTACTTATTTCTAAGAATTACAGAAACCTTCCCTATTTTTTTACTAAACGAACTAATAATTTCTTTTGTATAATGCATTCTTTAAAGCGTCTATTAATAATGTTTTGCATAGATGCATTATCTACATCGGTAAAGAATGTCACGAACATATTCTTTTCTCTTGCCTTTTTGACAACGGGTGCATACACTAACATCCCCCCTCCTCCCAATCTGGTAGCTGGCAAACGCTTTACATAGGAATGTGGTAAAAGTATCATGTTCTGTGCAACTCTCTCAGCGATGCACCATCCGACTATATCCCCCTCATGCAATAAAGCAAAGCTAAATTCTTCATCGATAACGCCTAGATTCTGAACAAAAGGATAGACATGATTATCGAACTTATTCTTACTAGAGATTGCTTTTGTGAATATTTCATTGACACGCTGATTCCAAGGGACAACCGATAAATTTGTGGGAGTTTTTAAATTCCATAACCACTCATCTTGCTGTATTCGATTAAAATCCAGCACATATTTGTCTATGCCTTGTACATTCCCATTCCAACCTTGATTGGTTAATATATTTATGAAATCATCAGATTTGCTGTTCACAGTAATCGTTATTTCTGTTAACAAAAAGCCGATCTTTTCAAAATAATTCTTTGCTTCATTATATAGTTGCATAATAAATTGATGGGCATTCTCCTCATCATTTACAACTAGATGTGTAATCACTGCTGACTTATTATCAAAATTGATGTCTGCAATAAGGGTACCTATTGGACGTGTATAATCAACTAAACCTATTCCCCATAAATTTGCATCTATTAATTGCAAACTTTTAAAATGATTAGGATTCAAAAAAGATGAAAACATACTATAATTACTTGAAGTAAGATTTAAAATTTCCACTAATTTCACCTCTTAAAAATAAGTAGCCTAAATTATTAGGCTACTTGCAAATACTTACACCTCGTCAAATGACTCAGTTAACGGATTAAAGACAAGGCTGGCAAAATGTTTATTTTGATAATTTTTATTTAATGCATACTTATCCCAAACAGCATATAACTCAAAACCTGTAGTTACAACGGTTTCCACACCATTAGTTGCTTCAATGAAATAATAATATGTTGTCATGTGTGTTACTGAATCATCATTCCATCGTTGTGTACCACTCGCAATGTTTGATTGTATAACAGTTGCCCCAACTAAACTATTGCTTGTGTTACGTTTTATCGTATAAGTAACCGTTCCTACAGATGATTGAGTATCTGTCCAAGTAATTGTATTTCTGACGCCACCCGGTGATAAATCTGTTGAACTTCCACTCACATTTGTTACAGGTAAAAATACGCTATTTTCGTTTTATCCCTCTCTATCTCTCGGTTTTATAACGAGCCTTCACCATGCAGGCGGCTTTCACCGCACACGGCGATCCGTCAGCAATCATTTTCTACTCTACTTATTCCCCATTAATGAGCATACTACCTAAAGGTTAAAATTAGGTTAAAAATAAAAACCATTTTAAAACTTCCATCTACATTTTTCTACAAAAACTCATTTTTCCCCAAAAAGTCTTTCTAAACAAAAAAAGAGGCAATCATTACATGATTGCCTCTTTGGTAAATTCAATTGTAAGAAACAAATTCTTGGGGAAATAAGTTTCTTCAAGAATCACTACTGACTGGGTTCCTTCGCTCCTGCTAGTTTTATCCTTCTCGTATGTTACCATACAAGTCCAAACGGCTAGCTATCTACACTACTATGAACCCGCTGCCATCTTATTAGCATCACTGGTGCTGATACACCTCTTCTAACAAGACTTCAAACGTTCCACAACTTCCATCCCTCTTTTTAATTCCCTTAGGTTCCCACTATCCAGGTGTAAGAACGACCGGTTTAACAGTCAATTCATCGATCGCCACTATAGCATTTCGTCTATAGGGATGTACAGTGAACTCCTAGCTTCATTTCGCACCATACACTAACTTACCCTGCCTACATGGATTCGTTTGCCTAACCATAGAAATTTTTTAAAGAACCCCGCCTCAGGTCTACCTGAGTACGACTTCACCTGACTTCATCCCTTTTGTGTAATTCAGCACATCACTGGATGCAGGAGGATTAGGCACTTGTAGAATGACTGTTTACAAGGAAAGGATTTTCACCCTTCATTTGGTAATTGTAGTTAGAAAGAAAACCCAGTGTATTGCATAACACAAGACACGGGTTTTCATTTCCACTTATTTCACTAGCAAGCTAGCTTATAAAGTAACGTTTCGTTTAGTTTTATTAAGGAGTTACAGTTACAGAAGTTGTAACATTAGAAGTACCAGCTAATACACCTGCTGTTTTATTTGTAAGTTTGATGTTTGTTCCATCATAAACTACATCATAGTATGCTTTAACTGTAGCATCAGTATATAATGCAGTATAAAGTTGAGCAGTTGCAGCAGCACCAGTAGTTCCTAATGCAACGTCAATTGAAACAGTTTTTAATACTACTCCGCCTCTAGTAATAGTAGCTTCAAGTTTACCTCCAGTAGTTGCACCAGCACCTGCATCTGTGAAGTTAGCAATAGTTGTTACTTCTTTAGTAGCATCAGCACCAGCAGCCACTGTAGATACGATCGCAGCAGCAAATTGGTTTGCTACAGTTACTTTATCAGCCGCGTTACCAAGTCCAGCTACTTTATTAGTAAACGTTACTGTATTTGCACCAGCTGTATACGTAACATCATAGTATGCTTTAACCGTAGCATCATCTTTAACAGCATTGTAAAGTTTTTGTGCAACTTGTGCATCAGTATCTGCAGCAACTACACCAAAGTGGATGTCTTTAGAGAAACCATTACCTGCAACTGTAGCAATAGCATTACCAGTTGAAGTAGCAGCAGTAGCTGTTACAGTTAATACTTGTTTATTAGCAGCAGCACCATCTACTACTACTCCAGGAGCTGTTGAAATTCCAGCAACTAAAGCAGATTGAGCAGATGCATCAACAACATTAATTGTACCTGCAGCTAGTGGAGCACCATCAACTGCTACAGCAGTTTTAGTAGTAATAGTTAAAGTACCTACTGATAAGTCAGAAGCTTCTGTACCTAATGTAAGTGTTACTTTATTATCATTTGCTGTTCCATCAACAACATTAGTTACAGTACCATCAGTTACAGAGAAATCTGCACCAAGAGCAGTTAATTTAGAAGCATCAACTGGTTTGCTGAATACTAATTGAACTTGGTCTGCTTTACCGTTACGGTCACTATCAACTGCAACTGCAGAAACTACAGAAACAGGAATGTTGTTAGCGTGTGTTAATGATTCAATTTCAAGTACATATTTACCATCAGCATTTTTAACTGCAGAAACTTTTACAGCACTTCCAGCAGCTAGAGCAGTTGCAATTGTAGATTCAAATGTAGCTTCATCAATTGTAATACCTTGTTCATTTTTGAATGCTGTTGTGTCATACGTAATTGGGTCAAATCCACCAACGAATGTTAACTTGTTGTTAACAGCATTGATTGAAGATACTAGACCTGTGTAAACATCAGGAACTTGAGTACCTTTTGTAAATGCTAAAGTAGCTGTTTGGTTTGGTAAGCTTACTAATGAAGCAGAAGCTTGAACTGATACGTTTGAAGCAACGTTAGTTGAAGTTACTTTTAATTCAGCTTTACCATTTACAGCGTTAACTTTTACAGTTTCAGTTGTACCAGCTTTTACTAATTTTCCACCTGCAGTTACATCAGCAAATTGAGCAGTTACTTGGTAAGAAACTTCATAAGATCCAGTTCCAGCAAAGTAATCAAATCCGTTTTGGTCAACAGATTGGTATTCAAATGTAGCTACTTGAGAGCTTGGTAATGTTTTAACTTCTTTACCGTCAGCATTTAAAACTTTTAATGTAGCGTCTTTGATTACAGCATCTACGAAGTAAGTACCTTCACCGATAACTTGTAAGTCAGCTTTGTCTAAACCAACTTCTTTACCGTTTTCTAAGTAAACTGTAGGAGTTGCGTATGCATCGTGGTTACCTACTAAAGTGAATGTTGCTTCACCTTTTGTACCAGTAACTGCGATTGCTTGAGTAGTTCCTTTTTTAACTTCAACACGGTTACCATTAGCATCTAAAATATATGCTTTTTTATCTGTGCTGTAGTTACCTTCTTGGAATGTAACATGTGCTACAGTTCCAGCTGGAGCTACTTTACCGTCTTTATCAGTAATAGTTACAGTGTAATCACGTCCACCTTCACCAGTACCTTTGTTTTTATCATTATTAACATTGATTGCAGCAGCATTTTGAACGCCTTCTGCTTTAACTGTTAAACCTAATGTGTGGTTTAATTCAAATTTAACTGCTGGAGCAGCTGATTGTAATGCTGTTTCAGTGTATTTACCAACGCGATTTGTTGACTCATCAACGAATACGATTGGTGTTACTGTACCGTTAGAACCTGTTAATGTGAATGAACCTTCACCATTAGCGTTCACTTTTACACGTACAACTTGTACGCCACCAGTAGTTACTTGTGATGGGTAGCTAGCGTTTGTAATAAGACCAGTGTCAATTACTTCAACACCACGAACTAATTTATCTGGAGCAACGTTAACGTTTTCTAAGAATGCTACGTTTACATAGTTGTAATCATCAGAAGTTGCAGCTGTACCAAAAGTTTCAGTTACAGTTGTATCAGTTTTGATTTTGTAAACTTTTTTAGAACCGTTAGCTAATGTGTTACCAGAAGTAACTTCTGTAACTGTTAAGCCTTGAGCCCAGTAAACTTTAGCATTAGCAAATACTGAAGATTTTTGAGATGCATAAGCAGTAACATTGTCATCGTATTTGTAGTAACGAGTGTAAGAGTGTGAAGCAATACCTTCTTCGTTCGTGTAAGCAACAACTTCAATTTTCTCGTTTAATTGGTTTACTGTACCGTTAACGATGTTGAAAGTTACTGGGATACCTGCTTTAGATTGACCAGCTGGAACTTCAACTTGAGCTTTTACAGTTACTTCTTTACCAATTGTACCTTGTACAGATGGAGTAAGCATTTTAACAGCTGTAGGAATTACAGCAGTAACACCTTTGAATTTACCAACAGCTTCATTGTTAACTGTTACTGTGTATTCTACGTCAGCAGTTTGAGCTGAAGTAGTTAATACTACAGTCTTTTTGTCAGTTTGTTTAACTGCTTTATTAGTAATTTGTAAACCTTCGATTGCGAAGTTTAATGCAGATAAATCAGCTACAGCATCTTCGAAAGTTACTTCTACAGTAGTATTGTTAATTGCTTTAACTGAACCTGATACTTCTTCAGTACCTTCAGCAGCTTCTGTACGGTGGTACATTACAGCGAAGTCTTGACGAGAAATAGCAGCATTTGGTTTTAAGTTGCCGTTGTCGCCTTTCATAACGCCGTTAGCTACTGCGATTGATAGAGCTTCTTCAGCCCATGATTTAACGCTAGCGCTGTCTTTGAATTCTGAAAGATCAGCAGAACCTTCTAAACCGAAAGCATCAACAAGGATGATTGCCGCTTCAGAACGAGTTAAGTTAGCAGATGGGTTGAATTTACCAGCGCCTTGACCTTGGAAAATTCCGTTAGATACTGCAGCATCGATTGCTTCGTAGTACCAAGCAGATTTTTTCACGTCTGTGAAGCTAGTAGAACCAGAACCTTCTAATTCTAAAGCTCCAACTAAAATTGTAGCTGCTTCAGCACGAGTGATTGGGTTTTTAGGGTTGAAGTTCCCTTTTTGGTCACCTTTAATAACTCCACGATCGTTTAAATCTTGTACCGCTTCTTGAGCGTATGATGAAATTGAATTGAAGTCATTAATTTGAGCAGCAGAAGCTACTGGTACGATTGCAGATGCTACTAATGCAGCAGTTGCAGTTGTCGCAAATAACTTACGACCTTTGTTTGATTTTGCCATTTTATTTTTTTCCTCCTAAA
This sequence comes from Solibacillus daqui, assembly GCF_028747805.1. Classification (NCBI taxonomy): domain Bacteria; kingdom Bacillati; phylum Bacillota; class Bacilli; order Caryophanales; family Caryophanaceae; genus Solibacillus; species Solibacillus daqui. Next base: position 585,469 of record NZ_CP114887.1, on the reverse strand, counting down.
TTTTCCGTTTATCCATCCAGAAATAGTACGCATTGCGTTTTAGCTACCTCTAACGGCTGAATAAGGGATTTTTTTAGTAAATGAGCATAAATTGGTACAAGAGTATCAATTTGGCACATTTAATTACTTCAATAATATACCATCTATTATTTTAGAAAACAAGGATATATTTCGACTCTTAAATAATTCCACATTACCAAAAAGTTTAAAATAATAATATATCCTACTAACCCTAATTATGGCATATCCAAAACCTAGTATACCTTATGTTGGAAAAGTTTGCATTATGATATTGCATATTTTTAGGCGAATCGTTGCTTTTTTAAACCATTTCATAACATAAAACACCAAAATACGGCAGATAATTAATAAAATTGTAAATATAAAATTTTATTATTCTGATTCTTTTGTATAACCAAATACTAACTTTTTAGGTTAATTACTTTAAAATAGCATCATAAATACGTTACCGATTTGTTATTTTTAGTAATATAAGTGTCAATCTTGTAATGCAATTGTAATGTAAATTCTTCCTGTAAATCCGCTAATTTTCAATTTTTTTTATATACCTTAGCTCACAAGAACCTTCCCTTCGATTCCTCGTCAAATGATTAACTGCACCTAACCATTTCCCCCCTGTGACATATTTTTTCCATGTAGAATTTGTGGTATGATAAGGGGCAGTTAATTGTATTTAAATAAGAAAGGTTGTCAAAAAAATATGAAACATGTACAGATTATGGGCGTTCCCTTTCTACATATCGATCAGCAAGGATTTGTGAAATTACTTGCCAAGCGAGCTGAGCACAAGGAAAAGACCTTTGTCATTACGGCGAATCCGGAAATTGTCATGCGCGCCAATGAAGATGCCACACTTAACCAGTATATTAATGAAGCAACGTATATATGCGCAGATGGAATTGGTGTTGTGAAAGCGGCATCCATTCTAGGCGAGGATTTACCGGGGCGTGTGACCGGCTACGATACAATGGTAGAGCTTTTAAAGATTGGACAAGAAAAGCATTACAAAATTTATTTACTTGGCGCTCAAAAGGAAACGATTGAAAAAACAGCGGCCAATATTCAGCGTGATTATCCAAATGTTGAGGTTGTTGGCTATCATGATGGGTTCTTTGATTGGAATGACAATACGATTGCCGAAGAAGCCGCGGCCCTACAGCCTGATTTCATCTTTGTAGCGCTTGGTGTGCCGCGCCAAGAAAAATGGATCTCTGAAAATATGGACAAGTTTTCACATGGGGTCTTTATGGGGATTGGCGGTTCATTTGATGTAATCGCTGGTACAGTTAAACGTGCACCGATAGTTTGGCAAAAGCTCAATTTAGAATGGCTATATCGCCTCCTAAAACAGCCTAGCCGTTGGAAGCGTGCGCTTGTGCTTCCACAATTCGCTTTGAAAGTATTTGCACTTAAATTTAAAGGACAAGGTAAAAAGCAATGAGCCAATCCACATTAGTGAAAAGCACGCTCATTTTAACGATTGCTACATTGCTTTCCAAAATATTAGGCAGTATTTTCCGTGTTCCGCTGCAAAATATCGCGGGCGATGAGGTACTCGGTATTTTCAGCCTTGTGTATCCCGTATATATGGTGGCACTGTATCTATCAGTAGCTGGTATTCCACTCGCGATTTCCAAGCTCATTGCCGAAGCAAATACGCGAGGTGAAGCTGGGCAGGTCAAAAAGATTTATCTTACAGCAAGTATATTAGCCATTTGCTTTGGGCTTTTTAGCTTTACGATTATCTTTAGCTTCTCTCACGTTTTAGCAGATTGGCTTGGGGGGCCCTCAACACGCTTTGCCCTTATTGTTGTAGCATTGACATTATTAGTAGCACCTTATATGGCAGTCTATCGAGGATTTTTCCAAGGCTATGATGATATGCGCCCTACTGCAATTTCGCAAGTTTTAGAACAGCTTATCCGCGCTGTACTCATTATCGTGGCTGCGTATGTTCTTGTAAAAATGGAGCTATCCACTGAAATAATTGCCGGTGGTGTAATGATCGGCTCTGTAATTGGGGCACTTGCTTCATTAATCTATCTGCGTCTGAGATATCAGCGGTCTGCTGTAAAAGTAACTTCAGACGAAAAATATCAATCTAGCGACTTCTCAAAATGGAGTGGCACGATTTTAAAAATTTCGATACCGATTGCAATAGGTTCGGTAACAATGGCATTGTTTAACTTTGTTGATTCGTTTACTGCTACATATTCATTAAAACAAATCGGTATTACTACACAGCAAGAAATTAACTACTTATACGGACTATATGGTCGTGGTGCTACGTTAGTTCAAATTACTACGGTATTTGCGTCGTCAATTATTTTACCGCTTGTGCCACTCATCACAAAAAAGCTAGCGCAAAATGATGTAGCTGGTACACGTTCTGTAATCGAGCAAACTTACCGAATGACGCATTTAATTACATGGCCTGCTGCGATGGGCTTACTGGCATTAACGTTACCACTAAACTTAGCACTCTATACAAATATTGAAGGTAGCTCGATGCTTGCTATTATTAATGCGAGTGCGGTATTTACTTCATTAACACTTGTAAGTACTGGGATTTTACAAGGCATGAACCAAGCAAAGCTTGCCGCCTATATTATCTTGGTAGGTGTTGCGTTAAAAATCGTACTTAACATCGTACTTATTCAGCAATATGGCTTAGAAGGTGCCGCGTGGTCAACTTTAATAGTGTATGCTGTTGTATTTATTGTGAACACACTATTTATTTTACGTAAAATTTCATTCTCGGCTTTCAATGCCACAATATTAAAAATCATTATTTCTTCTATTATAATGGCAGTCATCGTTGGGCTCCCTACTTTGTGGTTCGACGTAGCAAACTTTGGGCGTATGCTTGCGCTTGGTTATGTGTTCGTCGCGATTGCGATTGGCGGCGTTGTGTACTTTGCGCTACTTTGGGTGCTTCGTGCCATTCATCCAGAAGATTTGAAACGCATCCCTGTCCTTGGGAAAAAACTACAGCTTAAAGAAAGAAACGGGGGCAATCGTACTACTATGAAGAATAAACGTACATGGCTATGGGCAGCCATTCTTATTTTATTGCTTGCTGGCTCCATTGGCTTTATAAATCGCTGGAATGCCGAGCAAAACAGTCACAATTATGAAGTGATTATTCCATATGAAGAAATTTTAACGCTATCGATGGAAAGTGAGCTATCTGTAGACGATATTCTATCAGAGTTGAAGGATGCTGGTTTAACAACAGTTAGCTTAAGTCCATTAAGCTTAAAAGATTTACAAAATCAAAATGTGCTGACTATTTTTGAAGAAAATGAGTTAGCTTCTATGCTACGCTTCACGCCGTATCGTGATGAAGTGGATGTGAAAAAAACAGGCTTCTATATTTCTATTCCTGAAAACGAACAACATCAAAAGCTGATTACTGATACCATCGACGTTGAAAATACAAAGATTGGTGATGAACCATTCTACTTCCTAGCAAGCTCAGATGAGTTTTATGATTTAGATACACCGATTGGCTATGATGAACAAGCACTACAAACGATTGAACAGCATAATTTACTACATGTTTTCCGCGCAACAAATGCCGAAACGGATGAAGTAAACGGCAAAATTGTATCGCAATTAGTAGAGATGAAAAATGAGTCTACATCTGGTTTACTTGGTATGGGTGAAGAAACAATCGGATTTGGACAAACATCTCAACCGAAATTTGTAGACAAATTAGAAGAAGCGGGCTACTTCTTCTACTTAATCGAAGGTGGCCCACTAAAAGGTGAGCAATCGATTGCTCGTCAAACAGATTACGACATTGTGCGACTGCACAGTATCGATATTAATCGTCAGCCAAATCTAACAAACCAAGTAATGGTAGAACGTACCGTACGTGCAATTAAAGAGCGCAATATTAAATCGATTTTCTACCATGTGAAAACAAAGGGCGATGTTGAAGAAAATCTAGAATTAGCAACGGATTACTTAACAGATATTCAATCAGCCGTGCCTTCATCATTCACTTTAGGCAAGCCGACTACATTAGATAAAGTAACGATTCCATCTTGGTCTACGGCATTCATTTTACTGGCAGGTGTATTATTTACGTACATGATGTTTAGTATTATTAATTGCCATCCGCTACGTTTAGTCGCTACAGTGGGGATGATTTTACTGGCAGTGGCGTATTTCTTATTAGATCGCTTACTATTTATTCAAGTCTTTGCGTTAATTATCGCTGTATTAACACCTATTTATGCAGTAATGTCTACGGCAAAAGGTTCGCGTAAAATCGGTAACATCCTCGTACAATATGTAAAAGCAATTGCGATTAGTGCGATAGGTATTGCAATCGTTGTTGGTTTACTAAACGGCAATCCTTTCTTAACAGGAATTGAAGCGTTCCGTGGTGTTAAATTGGTTTACGTAATTCCAATTGCAGGTGTCATTGTTCTTGTCATTATGCAAATGTACAATATTTTCGAAAATGGCTACAAGCATGCGCTTACTCGTTCAGTAAAGCTTGTGAACATGGAAGTCCGCTACTGGCATCTTCTATTATTCGTTGTAATTGCGGCAGTGGGTGCGTTTTACATTACGCGTACTGGTAACTCTGGTACAGCAAGTGCGCTTGAGCTGGCTCTTCGTCAATGGCTAGAAAATACACTGTATGTTCGTCCACGTACGAAGGAATTTTTAATCGGCTTCCCATTCTTTGTATTAGCGCTATATGTGATGGGGATTAACAAAAAGCTTGGTAGCATTTTACTAGTTCCTGGTGTAATTGGTTTCTTATCAATTATGAATACCTTTACACACTTACACATTCCGTTAGATGTTTCGTTATTACGTACGTTTTATAGTGTTGTGTTAGGCTTTGTTGTTGGGTTAGTATTTATAGGGATTTATATTGTTTTAGCGAAATTAGTGAAAAAAGCAATCGCGAGGTGGTCATAATGCATATCGTTCTTTCTGGCTATTTCGGCTTTGATAATGTAGGCGATGAAGCTATTTTGTTATCAATTATCACTTCCCTACGCAAGTTAGAGCCTGCTGTAAAAATAACGGTGCTATCAAATAATCCAGAGCACACAGCAGCTACTTACGGTGTCCAAGCAGTGAATCGTTGGAAACTAAAAGAAATATCTGCTGTATTAAAGCGTGCTGATGGCTTAATTAGTGGTGGGGGTAGTTTACTACAGGATCAAACAGGAATGAAAACCATTCCTTACTACTGCGCGATTATGCAGATCGCTAAATTTCATAAAAAACCTGTCTTCGTCTATGCACAAGGGATGGGCCCAATCAATCATGCATTTAGCAAGTGGATGACGAAATTTACACTAAACAAGGTCAACCAAATCACCCTGCGTGATGAAGCTTCTCGTCAGTTATTAATCGATATCGGTGTAAACAAGCCTATGTCGATTGTCCCTGACCCCGTTATTGGGCTCAACGCGACGGAATTCAAAAGCTGCTGGCTAGACTATCAAGCATTCGAGGGTGGCTATATTGCGGTAAGTGTACGTGATTGGCCATCTGACGTGGACTTCAAACAAAAAATTGTCGATAGCTTATCATTACTCGCACAAGCAGGTCAGCGAATTGTCTTTATTCCGATGCATGATGAACATGATGAAAAAGCTTCATTTCAGCTTTCACAAATGATGGCTGAACAAAGCTTAGTCGCACCTGGTAACTTATCCATCGAAGAAAAAATTGCGATTATTGGCAACGCGGATTTATTAATTGGGATGCGCCTGCATTCTTTAATTTTTGCCGCGATTCAAACTACACCATTTATCGCCATTTCATATGACCCAAAAATCGATGCCTTTGCCGATATCGCAAATCAACCAACTATTGGACATGTTGAAAAAGATGATTGGACTGGCAAAGACTTGTTCAAACAAGCCGAACACATGCTAGCAGAACGTGAATCAATCGAAGCTTCGTTACGCACGCAAATTGTCGTATTACATGAACAAGCACAACATACCGCGCAATTAGCGATGGATCTATTTACAGGTAAATAATTTCTTTGGTCCCATGGGCTTTTCATTTTTGAGGAAAAGCTTCATGGGATTTTTTTTTGAAATCAAAAAAGCCCACTGGCGTATAATTTATACGTCAGTGGGCGCTAATTAGCCGTATTGACAATCATGATGCGGCGAAGCCTCCAGTCAATTTTGCCTTCTTTGCCATTAAAGTATGAAACAATGCTTCATTACGTGCTTCAAGTGCGTTGTCGATCAAACGAGATAAGTTTTCCTCTTCTAATACGCGCACAATCCCTTCTACTTCCTCGTCAAATTTATATAGCACCTCAGCTTGTGATGGCTTCACATGTGTCGATACGTTATCGATAATCGGCATTAAATGATCGTGAACGTTGGATACTAATAGTAGTTGATAAAGCGGAAGGCGCACGAAACGGTTCCCACGCTGGAAGACAAATACTTCTGATAAATTTTCAACTTGCAAAGTATTTAAATCAACAATCATTTCTTTTCCTTCAATTGGAATGAAATGAAAAATCTCGTCGTCCTTTGTAATTGAAAAGTATTGATAGGCAAATACTAAGCGTAGTTTTGAACCATTTAATTTTGTATAAAATGGTTTCATAAATTGAACTTGAATCATATGAATTCCTCCTTGGATGTCGTTTTGTTCCCATTCGTTTTTATCCTAACCAAAAGACCTTATTTCGAGGTTAAATATTTTTGAAAATTCGATAAATTTTTTATATGCATTTAGTATCCCCATACTTTCAACGTTTCAAACTTTCCAATTAATGTACCTGGTCAAAATTGAGGTTGTTCTCCATAATTTGGGATTACATTTTTTTCTTTAATATATGCATTCAAAATGATTTGCGAGCGTTTGTGCATTTAAATTCGCATTGAAAAAACAGGGATTTTCTAGGCAATCTCACGTATTCACGCAAAGCCGACATGTCGTAGCCCTTAAAAGCTTTACAAAAGCCTGACTAGTGAAGGCTAATGCTCGGAAGGGAATGAGAAAAACCCCAATCGAGTAAAGTTTCACTTTGTTGGAATTCATATTATAATGAAAGGAACGACTTTTTTAGATAGGAGGACGTCTATTGTGAGTTCCAGTTTTTCTGATGTTGCTCATTCACATAAAGATTTTATTGAAAAAACATTACAGCGCTTCGAAGAGCAGCTCCATCCCTCTGCAAATGAGGATGCCGAACTTGTCACTCGTGCGATGTTTTCCGTGCGTAATCAAGCGATCAAGCTGCGTACTTACTCAGCGTTTACACAAATATTGGTGTGCCAAATTCAAGATGTTCGCACTACCGACGTAACCATATCTTTTACACAGCAGCAAATTAGCTGTACATGCCCTCAAAAAAAGCTATGTCGACATCAGCTAGCAGTTATTTTTAAGCTTTCACAATATTTCATTTCGTTGCAAGATTGGCTAACAAGTTGGCGCGCGAAAAAAACAGTGCAGTTGAGTACCCTCGCCTCTGAGCGAAGTCCTGAAAGCTGGCAGCGTATGGCCGACGAAGTGCTGAACTATACCTTTAAAGAGCAGCGACCGATCGATAGCTTTTTAATTTCTTCGCTTCTTGAAAATGCCCGTTTAAAATTACAACGCCAGCGCCCATTTGAACAAGAGTGGCAGCAATTATTTGATTTGTATATGGAAATTGCGTGTATGAAGCGCCTATTACAGCATGCTGTGAAAACGGGCATGTCAATGGACAATAATTACTTCAACTATTACTTAGATAATGCGTTCATTCGTATGGAGCGTGCAATTGATATCATTAGTAGAACGACGAAATTATTCGCAGCCGAACCATTTTTTGATGCACTACAGTTAATAACACGCGATATTTTACTGCTCGAAAAAGGGGCTACGCATTTTCGTCTTGCACTATACTTACAATTTTGGACGAAGCTATTCACAGAGAAAAAGCGCTTAACAGCGGAGCTTTCCATTTTAGAAAAAACAAACGCTCCAATCGATATCGATTTAAACGTAGTGAAAGCGCTGTTCTATATTTTATTACGTACAATCACACCGCTAGAACGAACAATACAAGAGATGTCATTAGAAAATGTAGAAAGCTTTATCGATGTTGCGCAGCAAAGTCTTGAAAAAGGCTATCTTGCTGAAGCGACACTGATTTTGAAAAAGGCGCTTCCTTTTTTACAAACCTTTATTCAAGAACAGTTACTACCTATTCGTCGTCAAAAATACACTCGTAAACTCGATGTACTGTACGAGCAAATTGACTTAACAGAAGCCGAGGAACTTACACTGTATGCGGCATTTGGTAAATTTGGTATCGAGGCGTTTTCTGATTATTTACTACGCCATGCGCGTTATAATGAATGGGTCGCATTACATCAGCTCTACCCTACTTCCATTGCTTATTTAGAGCAAAGTGGCTTAAAGGAAGTTGTTGCCCATGCCCCAGAAGCCGCATTACCGCTTTATCATTTTTATGCGATGGATGAAATTAACCAAAAATCGCGTCAAAATTATAAACAGGCTGTCCGTATTTGGCGATCAATGAAATCTGCGGCTAAAAAAGCAGGAAAGCTCGACTATTTTGAAAACTATATAGATGCCGTGCAACAGCAGTTTAAGCGTCTACGTGCACTACAAGAAGAAATCATAAAAAGCAATTTAATTGCTTCATAATATGTATGTTGTCATTAGGAGGTGAACTTGCGTAACGCAAGCTAGCTATGCAAACTTTACTCAATACAAAACTGCCATTTTTACAAACAATGCGCATCAAGCTTGCCACAGTACGTCCGGGACTTTTTCGTATGACTGCGTACAATAAGGACGATTTAATTTTGCCAACCGCAAGCTGGGTACCGACATTGTTTTTTAAATTTGATCAAAATTTATATGGGTTAAACACGTCTTTAGAAGAACGTGACTTACTTATAGATGCAGCGGATTTACTTGATGTATTATCCCCTCGCTACCGTCATCCATTTATAGATTTTTCGGCGCTAAATAGTGAAACCACTCAGCTGTTTAGTGACCTAAAAATGATACTCCCTTTATGGTCGGATTCAAAGCTATGGCAGTATGCAACATTAACAGAAGATGGCTTTAACTTTGAGCAGGAATTATTGCAGCATGCAATGGAACAAAAGCTCGCAAATGCAGGACTGTCAAAAGAAGATTCTCTTACGCTAATTCCATACTTCTTAAACGGGGGTTGGCCACTGCAAGGAACACATACTTTTGATGGCGTAAAAATGGCGCTACGTTTAAGTGAACCAGAGGACAATGAAGAAAACTGGCTATTAGAAACCGTTTTAATAAGTCCTTCTTCCGCAAAGCATTGGACACCTGCTGCTACAAAACGACAACTACCAATCAATGATGCCTTACCGAAAAAATGGGAACCTATTGCATCACAAATTGAAAATACGCAGCAGCAAGTGTTAGAGTTATTGCAAATCGATTTGGAACCTTCTCAATTTATTCGTTTAACACTAGCAGATGCAGCTGTACGCGAATTTTTACGCCATGATTTAGCGAAGCTTCAGGCAATTGGATTTGAAGTTATTTTGCCTGCATGGTTAAAAGAATTAAAGCAGTCAAAACTACGAGTTCGTGTAAGCGCAGGTAACCAATCTACGCGTAGTGTCGCTGGACTTGATGATATTTTAACATTTAAGTGGCAATTCTCGATGAATGGTGAAGAGGTTTCTGCCGAGCAATTCAAGCGTTTAGTTGACGAAAAACGTGAATTCGTACGTATCGGTAATGAATGGTTCCGCATCGATGAGCAGTGGCTTACTGAAATGAAAGAACTAATGGAGCAAGCGGAAGAAGAAAATTGGACCGTAAAGGATTTATTATTCCGTGAGCTACCAGAAACGTTAACCGCACCACTTGATGAAGACGAAGAAGATGCAGAGCGCGATGATCCTCTATTTGCCTTTGAAATGCAGCAATCACTCGCCGCATATATCGAACAGCTTCAACATAAAAAGGGCTTACCTCCTATCGTAGTGCCATCTAAGCTACACGCCGAGCTACGTCCATATCAGCAAGAGGGATTTGAATGGTTAACGTTTATGCGTGAGCAAAAATTCGGCGCTTGTCTTGCTGACGATATGGGTCTAGGAAAAACCATTCAGTTAATTACGTATATATTACACACGGTTCAAACTTTGCAAGTACAGGAGCCTACATTAATCGTCTGTCCAACTTCTGTTGTTGGGAACTGGCAGAAGGAATTAACGCGATTCGCACCAGATTTAGAAGTGTATACGCATTACGGTCCTCGCCGTTTGAAAGGTGACGATTTAACAAGCTATGTACTAACACAGCGTCCGAATGTAATTTTATCGACTTATGGTACAGTGACACAAGACGCAGATGATTTAAAGCTCCTTCATTGGTCGACGATTGCGCTTGATGAAGCTCAAAATATCAAAAATATGCAAACGATGCAATCCCGTGCCATTCGTAAACTGAGTGGGACACACCATATTGCATTAACCGGTACGCCTGTTGAAAATCGCCTCTCTGAATTATGGGCTATTTTTGACTTTATCCATAAAGGGTATTTAGGTAGCTTCAATAAATTTTCGGAACAATATATTATCCCGATTGAACGCGACGAATCGGAATCACATAAACGCATACTACGTACAAAAATTAGTCCGTTTTTACTGCGTCGCTCTAAACGAGATCCAGAGCTTCAATTAAATTTACCTGACAAACAAGAATCTCATGAGTTCTGTGCATTAACAACAGAGCAAGCCGCGCTATATGAAGGCTATATTCAAGATACACTTGCAAGTTTAGAACAACTAGCGGGCTTTGAGAAAAAAGGTCGCATCTTAAAAATGCTCGGAAAGCTTAAACAATTATGTAATCACCCTGCCCTTTATTTAAAAGAACCTTTTGATGAAGCACAAACGATGATGAATCGTTCGGTGAAGCTTAAACGCATAATTGAAATGACGAAGGAAATAATTGATAGTGGTGAACAATGCTTAATTTTCACCCAATATATCGGTATGGGTAATTTAATTCAACATTGCCTGCAAGAGCTTTACAATGTCGATGCACCGTTTTTAACAGGTAGTACCTCAAAAGCTCAACGTGACCATTTAGTAGAGGCCTTTCAAGCGAGGGAATTTCCAGTATTTTTACTGTCACTGAAGGCTGGTGGTACGGGGCTTAACTTAACAGCGGCTACACATGTACTACATGCCGATCGTTGGTGGAATCCGGCAGTTGAAAACCAAGCAACAGACCGTGCCTATCGTATCGGCCAAACACAATTTGTACAAGTGCATAAATTTGTGACAATTGGAACAGTTGAGGAAAAAATCGATAAAATGATCACGATGAAGTCTGCGCTGTCAGAGGAATTGATTCAATCCAGTAAATGGCTTACTGAGCTCGATGATCAGGAACTCATGAATTTACTTACCCTCGATATAGCAACATTCAAATAAAATGTGGAGTCTACTTTACGCCTTGAAGTAGACTCTGTTTTTGCTTACTTCACAACTTGTTTTCATTGAGATTGGAATAGAATTTTACTGTGCGGTCATACAGTAGACTTGTCCAATGTAACGGTAAGCTAACGAGGACAAATTATAACGATTTTACTAGCTCACTTTCTTGTTCTGGTAATACAAAATCTTTTGGAATTGCTGGTGCCTCTGTGGCATTTGCAACTGGCTTCAATGCATAAAAGCGAATTTCCTCGGCTACAACATCTGTTGTAAACACTTTTTGGTTTTCTCGATTAATATAGGAACCTGTTTGTAAACGACCTTTAATGCCAATTAATGAGCCTTTTCCGCAATGTTTTATTAGTAGTTCTGCTAGCTTTCCCCATGCAATACATTGCACAAAATCTGCCTCATTCACCCCTTCACTATTTTTATATTGGCGATTTATCGCTACGGTGAAAGTTGTTTGTACACGCCCTTCTGATAATTGACGCAGGCTCAAATCCTTCGTCGTGCGTCCGACAATTCCAACATGATTCATGCGTTCTCCTCCTTTCGTATTAAATTAACTACATAATAAATAATTACCTAATTTTTTTCAAAATCTGAAAAATGAGTTTTAAGCCCATTTTACAAGTCAAATTGCTTTTTTTGATGCGTTAATATTATTGATTTTTGAACAAAATAAGACGTAATCATGGTTTGAAAGCATTATTCTTGTAGCCGATCTTGACAGTTTCGCAATTTGAATATGTTATACTTTATGTATCAATAAATTCGAAGGGGGGATAATTTTTGAAAACTTTTAAAATGCTTTCGTTTGAATTAGAACTAGACGGCAAACTCAAAAAAATCCCACTAACAGATGGCATAATTATCAACCAAGAAAATAGCCACCAACTTTGGGTAATTGAAGCATTTACAACTTCTGAATATAAAGAACTTTTTGACGAGCTCATTTTATCCGGTACAATGCTCGATGCACGCGTTATTATTTCATTTCCAGACAACGAGCCCGCGCCGTTTTCAATTATCACACATTCCTTAACACCTATTGATCAAAATATTTCGGTACTATTTAAAGGACGATTGAAAGCACAGCGCAAAAAATACGCTGAGTTATTATTATCACAATTGCTTGAGCAGGGCTTGCGCAACGATGAACTACTTGTCGCATTTGAACAAGGCATGCGTGAACGCCCATCACTCCAAGAACGAAATGAACGTTTAGAAAATACACAGGTTATTAAATAAAGCGAATAAGAAAAGTGCTAAAGCGCCCGTTTAGCTCCGACCAGCTTTGGAGGGCCCGACTAGAAAGTATGCGCTTCACCGACTTTCGACGGCGGGACCGAAAAGATCGAGGAGCTGGCACTTTAGCCTAGACACAATGAAAAAGGAAATCCGCATTAACCACGGATTTCCTTTTTTCATTATTGATTATCCACTTTGTCTTTATCTTCGCGGTCTTTTTTATCCTCGATGATATCCTCCTGATTGACAGACGGAGCCCCTGGTGCAGTTATCCCATTTTCACCATTTGGGTTACTTGACCCGTTTGGATACGTTTTATTTCCATCAATCGTACTTTCGTTTACTTCCCCGTTCCTTGGTTGATTCGGATCAACAGTATCGATTGTATCATCAATGGCATCCCGCGTATCGTCCATCACATCATCTACTCCACGTTCTACATCCTCTGCCGGAGTTGTTGTATCACGCTCAGCTGTGTTCCAGTTACAGCCAGCAAGTAAAAAAAGTGAAAATACACTTACCATTACTGCGGAAGTACGCATAAAAAAATCCCTCCTTTCGCTTAGAAACTCAATTCATAATCACTTCAAGTGATCATAAATATAGTGCCCGGGAAAAGAAGGATCTATCCAACATATAAATGGGATTATTTTAATTTATCTTTTAACAGTTGCTCCACGTAAGCAGCCTCAGCCTTACAATCAAATTTATAGTCCGTGCCTAACTGTTTTTGTAACTTCGCAATTTCTTTCTTTTGCTTATCAGTTGGCGCTTCATTTAAAATTTTTGCAATAACCTCGTCCATTTTCTTGGCGATTTCTTCGTGGAATTCAGGGCTTAATAATACCTCTGTTGGTATTTTGTCGATCCAAGCCGCATTTTCCTTGAAGTAACTTTGCCAACTTACCATGTAGTCTTCCATTGAAAATTTTTCTTCATCCCAACCAATATTTGCTAAATAAGCTTCAAACGACGTCGAGATTGATCGTGTAATACTAATTTTTACGCCTGAAGACAATTGTTTATACATCTCTTTTAAAACCTCCTACGTTTAAAGCCGAACTTTGCTTGTTATCATTCTTTATATTTATATTTTGACAATTGCATACGGTTATTAATCAGTAGAGCTCCGATTTTTTTTAACTCCTGTCAAAAGGTAAAAATTTCACTTCAACCTATATATTCTATAATCTTTGCGGTATAATTGCAAATTGCTTTATTACGGCTGTTCCGGTCCAATTGCAAATAAGATTTCACATTCACAAGCTAGCTCACCATCTACAGTAGCAATTGCTTTCCCTTTGCCCATTTGCCCACGTAATTTTATAAACTCTACTTCAAGTTTTAGCTGATCGCCCGGTACAACTTGACGTTTAAAGCGGCAATTATCAATGCCTGTTAAAAATACAAGACGACCTTTATAGGCCGGCATGTTAAGTAATGCTACGCCTCCAACTTGTGCTAATGCTTCCACAATTAACACACCTGGCATAACTGGATAACCTGGAAAATGTCCATTGAAAAATTGTTCATTAATTGACACATTTTTTAAACCGATTGCACGCTTACCTTCTTCAATCTCTAAAATACGATCAACTAATAGAAACGGATAACGATGTGGTAAAATATTTTGAATTTGCTCTGCATTTAACATATAACTTCCCCCTCTGTTGTTTGAAACGTGATAACTATGTAGAAAATTCTTATAAACTATGTGTAAACAGGCTGTAGAAATTCTTTCCTACAGCCATGCTCACTCACTCTTTATATCACAATTAGTAGGCTTAAAAGGGTAGCACAAAATCATGTTTATGACAACTTCTTTACTGTTTTCCACTCATAATATCGAGTAAATGTTGCCAAGTGCTCCATTTTAATGCGTCGGCAGAATCACCATCACCAATGACGCTGTAGCCAATTATAAGACCAATTGCAGCAGCGGCAACAAAAAGTACTACTACTAAAATTATGCGTAACCAAATGGGAATGAGACGAAGCTGAACCCAGCGGACTGGCTGATCGTTCGTTGGCTCCGGCTGTGGTGTCTCTTGTTGTCTTCTGAAGCCACGTCTCGTCTTTTTTAATGTCGGCTGTGCTGCTTGTTGTTCAAACTCATCTGTCATAACTATTCTCCCTTACAATATCCTTTAGCGAATACCGTTTATTAAGCCCAGCATTTGATCAGCAATCGTTACCGCGCGTGTGTTGAACTGGTAAGAACGCTGTGCCTGAATTAAATTTGTCATTTCTTTCGATAAATCAACGTTTGACATTTCAAGTGCCCCTTTTTGAATGCCAACTTGACGGTTTGCCCCCTGTAAATCTGTTAAAATCTCGGCTTCTGTGTAACCAAGTTCGTCAAGATTTTCTGGCAAGCCAATGTATGTACCACCTTGCAGGTTTTCCATAATTTGTGGCTTTTGCAGTGATGAAACCGCTAATTGGAAACGTTGTGGTTGACCATTTGCATAATTTACTACTAATGTTCCATCTGAATCCATCGTAAACTGTGTTGCGTTGTCTGGGAACGTAATTGCTTGACCATTCACATCCGCCACTTGATAGCCATCACTATTTACAAGTGTTACAATACCTGGTTGCGTTGGCGATACGTAAAAGCTCCCGTTACGCGTATATGCTGTACGCGTTTCGCCTGCATCATTTGTCATCAGTACGTTGAAGTATTGATTTTTCGTTGTTAAAGCAAAATCTAAGTCACGATCTGTTACTTGGATCGATCCTTGCGTTTGATTTGATTGAATTTGACCAATTTGTGCTCCAACTCCATAGCGAATGCCCACTGGCGTTTGTCGTACTGTTTTGTCGTATTCATCATTATTAAACTGTTGATATAGCAGCTCTGTAAAGTTCGCTTGTTGTGCTTTATAACCGTGTGTATTACTATTTGCGATATTTGTACTAATGGTATCTAATTGATTCTGGATTTGAGACAACGTATTTGTCGCTGTAATCATTGTACGTAGCATTTGAATACTACCTCCTTATTATACGTAATTTCGTCCATGAATGAAAATAATTCACTGTGCTAAACGAAGTTACACACGTCCGATTTCGTTTACGGCTTTATCCATACTTTTATCGTATGCCTGTAATACTTTTTGGTTGGCTTCGAATGCGCGATAAGCCGTTAATAGGTCCGTCATTGCTTTTGAAGCATCGACATTAGAACCTTCTAAGTATTGTTGTTGCATTGAAAATTGTACGCCATCTTGTCCGTAAGCTGAAGGTAAGTCTGCACCATCTAACGTATTGTAAAGACCATTGCCACGCTTTACTAAAACGTCTGGGTTTGCCGAAAATGCTACGCCTAATACGCCCACTTGTGCGTTGTTTTCATCAAAAATAACCCCTGTTGAATCAATGCGAATGTTATCGTTCGCAAATTGCATACGGTTGCCGTTTTCATCAAGTACGAATAACCCCATTGGATTCACTAAGTTCCCCGCGCCGTCTAAAGTAAAATTCCCGTTACGCGTATAGCTTTCTGTGCCGTTTTCGTTTTCTAAACGGAAGAAAATTTGCCCGGAGTTGCCTGAAGCTACATCTGTTGGAACTTGACTATTAATAAGCGCTACGTCTGTCGTCAAGCCCGTAGAATAAATCTGTCCTTGTGCTTGGTCTGGCATTGTTTCTTGTAAATATACACCCGCATTTAATGCGCCAACTGTATCTAGTCTTTTAAGTGCAAAGCCATTTTCTGTAGGGATATTTGTTGAACTTACTGCCGACATCAACATATCTGGAAATGAGCGAATTGTCGTTTGATCTGATTTGAAACCAGGTGTATTCGCATTCGCCATATTATTTGTTAAAATTTCTGTTTTACGTTGTTGAGCAACCATTCCTGTCGCTACTGTATAAAACCCTTTAAACATTCGCTTCACCTCGAATTTACGTCTTATTTACCTTGCTACTGCAGATTCTTTTTGTACCATCAGCAAAGTGACAGATACAGAAGTCCCCTAATTCTAAAAGTGGGCGTTGAATACCAAAGGACCTTACTTCAGTGGAGGCATCCCCGGCTGAATAGGAGAACGAAGGCTAAAAACATTACATTCTGTAACAGCAGCTGACTGACCAACGCCCTGTGGCACTATACTAGAAAGAACCTGGACACAATTACGCCGATGCGTAATTGTTTATATATCGGTAAAAGTCACTTAAATGTTAGGAACATAGGTGAGAATAGTTAGTTAGTTATTTATTACTAACTGCTCGGTCAATATTATCTAACATAATGCCTGTTCCAACAGCTACACAGTTCATCGGATTTTCAGCAATGAATACTGGTACTTTCAATTCTTCGATTAACAATTGATCAATGCCATGTAATAATGCACCACCACCTGTTAAAATAACGCCGCGGTCAATAATATCTGCTGATAATTCTGGCGGTGTTTTTTCAAGTACGTCCTTCGCCGCTTGTACAATCATGCTTACTGATTCACGCAATGCTTGCTCAATTTCTACTGAGTGGATTTCGATGGTACGCGGTAAACCCGTTACCATATCACGTCCACGTATTTCCATCGCTTCTTCACGGCTACCAGGGAATACTGTACCGATTGTTGTTTTAATATCCTCTGCTGTACGTTCACCGATTAATAGCTTGTATTCTTTCTTTATGTATTGCAAGATGTCATTGTCGAATACGTCGCCTGCGACTTTAATTGACTCGCTCGTTACGATATCGCCCATTGATAATACTGCTACGTCTGTTGTACCACCACCGATATCAACGACCATATTACCGCTTGGTTGGAAAATATCCATACCTGCCCCAATTGCTGCAACTTTCGGTTCTTCTTCTAAATAAACCCTTTTACCGCCTGATTTTTCAGCTGCTTCACGAATCGCTTTTTGCTCGACAGATGTAATATTTGTCGGACAGCAAATTAAAATACGAGGTTTTGATAAGAATCCTTTTAAATCCAACTTATTGATAAAATGCTTTAACATGGCTTCCGTTACATCAAAGTCGGCAATTACCCCATCCTTTAACGGACGAATTGCAACGATATTCCCAGGTGTACGCCCTACCATTTGACGCGCTTCTTCACCTACAGCAAGTACTTTTCCACTCTTTTTGTCAATCGCCACTACTGAAGGTTCATTTAAGACAATGCCCTTCCCTTTCAAGTGAATTAACACGTTTGCAGTACCTAAATCTATCCCAATATCTTTAGAAAACATGTTTATTTAATCTCCTTCCACCGATTTCAACATGTGTACGTTTCATTTTTCTCTTTATCTAGATTATTTTATCATATACAATACGTAAATTACATCTAAAATTATGGTAGGGAATTTCCTTTACTTTGGGATTTATAGGGTTTTTTTGTGTACCTTGCAAATACAAAAATGCCTAGTGAGGTTAAAACTCGCTAGACATTGCTTGGGATTGTATTGGCTTTGTTAACCATTTTTTGCGTGTTGCTTCTCCGCCTCGTAAATGTCGAATCGATTTATTGTACGCTAGCATGTCTTGGACTTGTTTAGCAAGCGGCTCATTTACTTGTACAAGCCTTTCTGTTAAATCCTTATGCACCGTACTTTTCGAAAATCCTGTTTTACTGGCAAGAGCACGCACCGTTCCACCTGTCTCCACAAACAGCTCACCTAATCGAACGCAACGCTGCCGAATATGCTCGTGCACGTTCTCTTCCTCTCTATAAAATGTATGAAGAGTGTTTAGTTCTTATTGGTTCACCTTATGTGTCAACGTTTAGGTTTATTCGAATTTGTTTTCAGATTTAGAACGATAAATATTTACGTGGGTTGATTAGCACACCATCTTCTAACAATTCAAAGTATAAATGAACGCCTGCTTGTGGGTTCCATTCATTTTCTTGCGATTTGGCAATGGCTTCCCCTTGTGTAACTTTGTCTCCTTCTTTTACTACAATATCAGAGACTGAGCTGTAACGTGTTTCCATACCATTTGGATGTTTCAGCGTAATTTGATTACCTGTGAAAACGTCCATTTTGACTTGTGTGACCTCGCCGCTCATTGCTGCTACAACTTCAAATGGCTCGCTATTAATGGCAATAGAGACGCCTGTAGAAGTCGTATATACTTGATTAAAAACTAATAATCCTTTTTCTCGAGTCGCTTCGTCAGCAGTTACATCATAAAATTCTTGTACGATGCTTACTTCATTGAATAATTCCTCTTTAAACGGATATTTTAACATTTCTAACTTCGATGCAGTTGGCAAAATAGATTGTTGATTCGTTTCTGGCTGTCCTTTAATTGCAACCTCATCTTGCTTACTGTTGTACAGAACATTGTAACTTAAGATAACACCAACAATCATTACTGCAATGCTACTATAAATCACCGGCCAAAACCACGGTCTCTCCATAAATGGTTTCCGAGAAGGCTTTCGTTTATCTTCTCCCATATTCATCACCTCAAGAGAGAGTGTGGACAGGAAGTTCTCAAGTTAAACATTATTTTTGACAATTATTAAAAGTTTGTAATGATGTATTCGGATAATAATGCGCCAAAATTTCCTGTGCTGTGGTTCCACCTTGTGCCAGCGTATTTGCCCCCTCCTGACTCATGCCGACACCATGCCCATATCCAAGAGTTGTTAGTGTGACCCCCTTTGTAGTGGACTGCCAAGTAAAGTGGGTTGCACGTAAATTTAATAATTCTCGCATTTCACGCCCTGACCACGTTTTATTTGCAATTGTAATAGATTGCACGCGACCTGAGCTATTAAAACTAACTTTCGTATTTTTGTACTGTGCAATGGTGAAATTTTGTTTGAGCAGCTTGTTTAATTCACTGTATGTGTAAGTAGTTTCCGTTTCTTCAAGCGGCTCTGGTGATGAGACAGACTGTAAATAGGGAACTATGCTATTGCTATAATTTTGTGCGGACTCAGTTTGTTCGAAGGAAGAAGCATGGAACATTGCTGTAATTAACTGATCGTTATAAGTAAGCACTTGTTGTTTAGTTTGCTCGACAGCCTGTTGCACCTTTTGTTCGTTTTGTGCAAACGCGGCCTTCCATCTTTCTTCGCGCAAATCTTTATCATGAAAAACTTGATGTGCGGTAGTTGCTAAAATCGGAGTTTGTCCATTATTTGTTTGCTTTAATACATACGTCCTTGAGGCGATTGCTTGTGCTTTTAGTGCTTCTTCATGAAAGCTCGCTGGCATTTCTCCAGCTAGTACCCCTACTAAATATTCTTCTAACGGGATCGAAGTATTATTGATTTTGATAAATATTGGACATTCATCTTTCGGTGTTTCTATAGTAGAAACCGATTGTTTTGTCTCACCTTTTTGCATAAAAACTGGCATAAGGAATAAGCTAATTACTAACAACGTGAGAATGATTTTTTTCATGTGACAATGTATGTTTTTTGCCAGTAGATATACCTGAAAACTCAAAATATTCTACGGAAAAATATTTCCTACCATATATCTAAGCAATATAAAAAGCACCTAACTACTCGAAATTCTATTCGAGCAACTAGATGCTTAAAAATACTTAAACGGTTATACTGTTACCACTGTTTCTACTACAACTTCTTCTATATCTACGCGCTCAATATTTGCACCTAGAGCAGCTAATTTCTTGTGGAAGTCCACATAGCCACGGTCTAAGTGATGTAATTTTGTAACGCGTGTTACACCTTCAGAAACTAATCCTGTTAAAATTAGTGCTGCTGCTGCGCGTAAATCTGTTGCTGAAACTTCTGCACCTTGTAAGTTTTTATCACCTTCAATAAACACAGAACGGCCTTCAATCTTAGCGTCCGCGTTCATACGGCGGAATTCTTCTACGTGCATGAAACGATTTTCAAATACAGTTTCAGTGATGATACTTGTGCCTTTAGCCGTTAACATTAATGCCATCATTTGTGATTGCATATCTGTTGGGAAGCCTGGGTGTGGCATAGTTTTAATATCCACTGCTTTTAACGGATCATTTGCACGTACGCGTAGACCTTCATCTTCTTCGATTACTTCAACACCCATTTCGCGCATTTTCGCAATCAATGCCGTCATATGCTCTGGTACAGCGTTTTCGATAAATACATCACCACGAGTAATTGCTGCAGCCACCATAAACGTCCCTGCTTCGATACGGTCTGGAATAATATAATGCTCGCAACCTTTTAATTCTTTCACACCTTCAATACGTATCGTATCAGTACCTGCACCGATGACACGACCGCCCATTGAATTAATGAAGTTTGCTAAATCAACAATTTCAGGCTCTTTAGCTGCATTTTCAATGACTGTTATGCCTTTTGCTAATGCTGCTGCTGTCATAATATTCTCAGTCGCCCCAACACTTGGGAAGTCTAAATAAATCTCTGCGCCTTTTAATTCTTCTATTACTTTTGCTTCTACATAACCATGACCAAATGATATTTTAGCACCCATTGCTTCGAAGCCTTTTAAATGAAGTTCTATTGGACGTGAACCAATTGCACATCCACCAGGCAAAGCTACACGTGCGTAGCCATTACGTGCTAATAATGACCCCATTACTAAAATTGAGGCACGCATTTTGCTAACATACTCGAATTGTGCTTCACTAGAAAGCTTCATCGACGTATCAATGATCATTTCATTTTGTTCTACTTTATATTCTACTTTTGCATTTAAGCTTTTCAATACTTCGCTAATTGTACTTACATCTGCTAAGTTTGGTACATCTTTTATAATATTTTTATCTTTAGAAGCTAATAGAGACGCAGCTAAAATCGGTAATACAGCATTTTTCGCACCTTCGACACGTACGTTACCTTTTAGCGTTTTACCCCCAGTAACAATAATTCTTTCCACAATTCGTCCCTCCGAATTCGATTCTCATATAATTAATAAATGAATGGATAAGTTCAATTAATTTTTCATTTGACTGTTATTTTACACACTAAAACATACTACATAAATAATGGTGCACATTCAAGCACCCAAATCACTATTTTAAGCTAATTTTATCAAAATAGCTATAAATATATAATACGCAGTACAAGTATTTAATGTGAATAGACAAATATTCATTAGAAATACAAATCACACGCAGAATAACGCGATATGAGGTCTTTTTTTTTTGGGTTTTCCTCGCAAAAAAAATTATGCATTCCTAACCACTTATGAAAGAAGTACCATACCTAAATAACTACCTGCACGTCATAATCTTATAAACGTACTGTATTTCCTAGGAAATTTTTATTCCTTGTAGTGAAAAACAAGTGATTATTGCCCCCTACAAGAAATAAAATGACACATTAAATTTCCTGTTTTATTGGTAAATATAGGGAATGGATTTAGACCAACTCAAAAAATTTAAAAAGAAATCTGCCACAGTTGATCCTATAACAATACTCATAAATATATAAAATAGTTGAATTTGAAATGTTTTCCCTTTTTTAAACAGCTGCTCAATACGAAGTCCTTGTAAAGCATACAAAGCCATACCAATAAAAATAATATTTGCAATAATATTCATTAGTGCTTGTTGACCAGTTTGCACGATTAAATCCATTTCACACTTTCACTCCTTCTATTCATTAAGCCTTTAAATCAAGGAAAATTACTAATTGAAGATTATAAATCCTTAGAGTTTTCAAACGTCAAGGATATATTTAAAAAAGCGGGCAGATTGCTCTGCCCACTTTGTATCAAAATTAGATATTACCCTCATGAACGTTGATACGATTCAACGCACGTTTTAATGCTAAATCAGCACGTTTGAAATCGATGTCATCTTGTTTCTTTTGAAGGCGGCCTTCAGCGCGAACTAAAGCTTCTTTAGCACGAGCTAAATCGATTGAAGAAGCAACTTCAGCAGAAGGAGCTAAAATCGAAATTTTTTCAGGACGAACTTCAATGAAACCGCCGCTAATCGCTGCAACCTCAGTAGTACCGTCAGCTTTTTTCAGCTTAACTGCACCAATTGTTAGTGGAGCAACCATAGGAATATGGCCTGCTAACACACCAATTTCACCTGAAGTTGTTTTAGCGATTACCATCGTTACTTCAGAATCGTATACTGGGCCGTCGGGAGTGACAATATTGACTGTAACTGTCTTCATATTTTTTCCTCCTCGTCAGCTAATTAAACTTGTACGCCCATTTCTTTAGCTTTCGCTACTACTTCATCAATAGAACCAACTAGACGGAATGCATCTTCTGGTAAGTGATCCCATTTGCCATCAAGGATTTCCTTGAATGAACGAACAGTTTCTTTAACAGGTACATAAGAACCTTTTTGACCAGTGAATTGTTCCGCTACGTGGAAGTTTTGAGATAAGAAGAACTGGATACGACGAGCGCGTTCTACAGTTTGTTTATCTTCATCAGATAACTCATCCATACCTAAGATGGCGATGATATCTTGTAACTCACGGTAACGTTGGATTGTACGTTGAACGTTAGTTGCGATTGCGTAGTGTTCTGGACCAACGATTTCTGGTGATAATGCACGAGAAGTCGAAGCTAATGGGTCAACCGCAGGATAGATACCCATTTCAGATAATTTACGCTCAAGGTTTGTTGTTGCATCTAAGTGAGCGAAAGTTGTAGCCGGAGCCGGGTCAGTATAGTCATCGGCTGGTACGTAAATCGCTTGGATAGAAGTTACAGAACCTTTAGTTGTAGATGTGATACGTTCTTGTAATTTACCCATTTCAGTAGCAAGTGTTGGTTGGTAACCTACCGCAGAAGGCATACGACCTAATAGGGCAGAAACCTCAGAACCTGCTTGTGTGAAACGGAAGATGTTGTCGATGAATAAAAGTACGTCAGCACCTTGCTCATCACGGAAGAATTCAGCCATTGTTAAACCAGTTAAAGCAACGCGCATACGTGCTCCAGGTGGCTCGTTCATTTGTCCGAATACCATCGCTGTTTGTTTGATTACGCCTGAATCAGTCATTTCGAAGAATAAGTCGTTACCCTCACGAGTACGCTCACCTACACCTGCGAATACTGAGATACCAGCGTGCTCTTGTGCGATGTTGTTGATTAATTCTTGGATTAATACTGTTTTACCTACACCGGCACCACCGAATAGACCGATTTTACCACCTTTAATGTATGGTGCTAATAAGTCTACTACTTTGATACCTGTTTCAAGGATTTCTACAGTAGTTGATAATTGATCGAATGATGGAGCTTCGCGGTGAATTGAATCACGACGAACTTCAGCAGGAATCTCTTCGCCTAAGTCGATAACTTCACCAAGTACGTTGAATACACGACCTAATGTAGCTTCACCAACTGGTACTGAGATTGGTGCTCCTGAGTTTGTTACTTCTGCTCCACGTTGTAAACCGTCAGTAGATGACATGGCAATCGTACGAACAGAATCGTCACCTAAATGAAGCGCTACTTCTAATGCAAGAGTAGTTGGTTCTTCATTAGGACGTTCGATTGTAACTGTTAAAGCGTTATAAATTGCAGGTAATTGACCATTAGCAAACTTAACGTCTACTACTGGACCCATTACTTGAAGAACGTGTCCTTTGTTCATTACTGTGTACCCTCCTATCGTATTCTTATACGACGTTGGTGTGTGCGGCCTATTCTAAGGCTGCAGCTCCACCAACGATTTCTGTAATTTCTTGTGTAATCGCCGCTTGACGTGCACGGTTGTATTGTAGAGAAAGGTCTGCAATAAGATCGTTGGCATTGTCTGTAGCGTTTTTCATTGCTGTCATACGCGCTGAATGTTCACTCGCTTTTCCGTCTAATACCGCGCCGTAAATTAAGCTTTCTGCATATTGAGGTAATAATACTTCAAGAATTGCTTCGCCTGATGGCTCGAATTCATATGCAGCATTGCTTGATGACGGTGCAATATCAGTTAAAGGAAGAACTTTTTTCACAGTCACTTCATTAGCGATTGCTGATACGAAGTGATTGTAGTACATATAAAGTTCATCATACGTACCATCAGTGAACATACCAACAGCATTACGTGCGATTTCTTTAATATCAGCAAATGATGGTTGGTCTGGTAGAGCAACTACATCTGCGATAACGTTGTGTCCACGCTTTACAAAGTAATCACGAACAACACGACCTACTGCTAATACTACGTACTCGTCTTTAGACTTGTGACGTGAGTTAATTGTATTTTGAACTTCACGTAAAATGCTTGAGTTGTAAGCACCTGCTAAACCACGGTCAGAACCGATAACTAAGTAAGCTGTTTTCTTAACAGGACGCACAGTTAACATTGGGTGTCCAATGTCTTTTGTACCTGCTGCGATTGCACCTACTACGTCTTGGATCTTTTCCATGTAAGGAACGTAAGCTTTAGCGTTTTGCTCTGCACGACGTAACTTTGAAGAAGAAACCATCTGCATTGCTTTTGTGATTTGTTTCGTAGACTTTGTAGAGTTAATACGACCTTTAATTTCGCGTAAGTTTACCACTGGTATTTCACCACCTTTTGATTTTTATCAAGTTCTTAAAAAGAGCTGTTCAGTTTTTTACGTGCATACGAATACACACGTAAAAAATCTGTTCAATTCTTACTCAGATTTAGCGAAAGTTTTTTTGAATGCGTTAATTGCTTCGATATACTCAGCATCTGGAGCAAGTTCTTTAGTTGTACGAACGTGATCTAAAACGTTTGTGTGGTTTGAATCTAACCAGCTTAAGAATTCGTTTTCAAAACGAACGATGTCTTGTACTGGAATATCATCTAAGTGACCTTTAGTTAATGCATAAAGGATCGCTACTTGTTTTTCAACTTTAAGTGGCTTGTTTAAGTCTTGTTTTAAAACTTCAACTGTACGTTTACCACGCTCTAATTTTTTAAGTGTGATTGCGTCTAAATCAGAACCGAATTGAGCGAATGACTCTAACTCACGGAATGATGCTAAGTCAAGACGTAATGTACCAGCTACTTTTTTCATTGCTTTGATTTGAGCAGAACCACCTACACGTGATACTGATAAACCTGCGTTGATTGCTGGACGTACACCAGAGTTGAATAAGTCAGATTGTAAGAAGATCTGACCATCTGTAATTGAAATTACGTTTGTTGGGATATATGCAGAGATATCGCCCGCTTGCGTTTCTACGAATGGAAGCGCCGTAATAGAACCGTTTTTGTAAGTTTCGTTTAACTTCGCTGCACGCTCTAATAAACGTGAGTGTAAGTAGAATACGTCACCAGGGTAAGCTTCACGACCTGGAGGACGACGTAATAATAATGAAAGCTCACGGTAAGCTGATGCTTGTTTAGTTAAGTCATCATACACGATTAATACGTGTTTACCATCTAACATGAACTCTTCAGCCATAGATACACCAGCAAATGGTGCTAAGTATAATAATGGCGCTGGTTGTGAAGCAGATGCAGTTACAACGATTGTGTATTCTAAAGCACCGTGCTTACGTAAAGTTTCAACAGTACCACGTACAGTTGATTCTTTTTGACCAATTGCAACGTAGATACAAATCATATCTTCGCCTTGTTGGTTTAAGATTGTATCGATCGCTACAGATGTTTTACCAACTTGGCGGTCACCGATGATTAACTCACGTTGACCACGACCGATTGGTACTAAAGCGTCAATCGCTTTGATACCAGTTTGTAATGGTTCATGTACTGATTTACGAGCCATTACACCGAAAGCTGGGCTCTCGATTGGACGACTAGTAGTTGTGTTGATTGGTCCTAAACCATCAACTGGTTGTCCAAGTGGATTTACAACACGTCCAATTAACGCTTCCCCAGTTGGAACTTGCATAATACGACCTGTACGACGAACTTCATCGCCTTCTTTGATGCCTAGGTAGTCCCCTAAAATTACGATACCAACGTTACCTTCTTCTAGGTTTTGTGCCATACCCATAACACCGTTTGAGAACTCTAAAAGCTCTCCAGCCATGGCGTTGTCGAGGCCATGAGCACGAGCGATACCGTCACCAACAGTGATAACTGTACCTACTTCGCTTACTTTTAATTCCGATTGATAACCTTCAATCTGCTGTTTAATCAGACTGCTGATTTCTTCAGCTTTGATGCCCATGTATGTTCACCTCTCACATTTCTTAAGATTTAACCAACTAATACTTTTTTTAAGTCCTCTAGCTTAGATGCTACAGTGCTGTCGAAAATATAGTTGCCAATTTGAACGCGTACGCCACCGATTAGTGACGCATCGATAATGTTTGTAATATTAAGTGTTTCTTTACCTACTAATTTACCGAAAGCAGCAGAAATTTCTGCACGCTCTTGTTCAGTTAATTCACGAGTAGAGAATACTTTTGCATCTGCAGCGCCTTGAGCAGCTGCTGCTAATGCTTGAAACTGTTCAGCTACAGCTGATAATTCGTTTAAACGTTTCTTTTCAATTAAAAATTGAACCATGTTTACAACGATTGGCTGAGCACCAGTTAAGATTTGGGCGATAAGCTCTTTTTTGCGGTCAGCTGAGATTTTTGGAGCAGTAAGTAATGCCATAAACTCATCGTTTGAAGCTAATACTTCTTTGATCTCTTTTAAATCTGCACCCACTTCTGAAAGTAAGTTTTGCTGAGACGCTAATTCAAATATTGCTTGAGCATAGCGATTTGCTACAGTCGATTGACTCATTTCGCTTCGCCTGCCTTCGCAATCGTTTCTTTAATTAATGCGCTGTTGTCTGCTTCAGAAATTTCTTTTCCAAGAACTTTAGATGCAGCAAGAACTGATAATGAAACCACTTCTTCGCGTACCGCAGCGATTGCTTTTTCTTTCTCTGCTTCGATATCACGAACTGCAGATTCTTTTAGACGGTTAGCTTCAGCGCGTGCAGCTGACACGATTTCCTCGCGAGTTGCTTCGCCTTGCTTTTTAGCGCCTTCTACGATAGATTGCGCTTCTGTGCGAGCTTCTTTAAGAAGGCTCTTTTGTTCTTCTAATAGTGCTTGCGTTTCTTTCTTAGCTTTTTCAGCAGCATCAATGCCACTTGCCACTAATTCTTCACGCTCGCGCATGATACCCATTAAAGGACCCCAAGCGAACTTTTTAAGAAGGGCCATTAAACCTAAGAAGATAACTAAAGTCGCGATGATATCACCTAAGTTGATTTTAGTAGCGCCTGCACCTAGTACAAGATAGTCTAAAAACACGATTGTTTCACTCCCTTCAAGAGCTTAAATAGAAATCTATATTTTGTAAAACTTTTACTTTCATGTTAAAGGATGATAAATAAGGGTATACCTTATTTATACAAAAGTAATGGCGAAGGGCCTTCGAAAAGTCTTCTTCGCCACTGGAAATAATCTTTTATAAAGACTATTTGTTCATTACGATGAATGCGATTACTACTGCGATGATCGGTAATGCTTCTACTAACGCAACCCCGATGAACATAACTGTTTGAAGTGCGCCACGTGCTTCTGGTTGACGAGCGATACCTTCTACTGTTTTTGAAACGATTAAACCGTTACCAATACCTGCACCTAGTGCTGCTAAACCGATTGCGATTGCTGCTGCTAATAAACCTACTGAACCTACCATTTGTAAATATCCTCCTTGGATGTGTAATTTTTTTTGGTTCAAATCCTCACATTATGTTGAATGTGAAAATTTATAATTAATGGTCTGTACTCACTTTGTGAGCCATGTATACCATCGTTAACATAGTGAAAATGAAAGCTTGGATAAACCCGACGAAAATCGAGAATCCCATCCATGCCATTGTTGGTACGATTGCACCGACAAAGCCTAGAACACTTGCGCCTGCTAGACCACCTAGTAAACCTAGTAAGATCTCACCGGCATAGATGTTACCATAAAGACGTAGACCAAGAGTTAACGTGTTCGCGAACTCTTCAATAACCTTTAGAGGGAACATGAATGACATTGGTTGGACGAATGTTTTTGCATAACCACCTGTACCCTGCATTTTAATACCGTAGTAATGAGTTAATACTAAAATCATCGACGCTAATGTCATTGTTACGACTGGATCGGCTGTTGGTGATTTCCACCATAAATCATGTCCGATAACGATACCACCTAATGGTAAACCAAGTAAGTTTGATACCGCGATAAACATGATTAATGTAATACCTAGAATGTGGAAGCGACCACCTGTTTTCCAGTCCATGTTACTCTTAATAATCCCCTTCACGAAATCCATAATCCATTCCATGAAGTTTTGCATTCCAGTCGGTTTTAACGCTAATTTACGCGTTGCAGTAACTGCTATTAAAAATACGATGACTGCCGATACAAAAAGAGTTAACACTGTAGACATGTTGAACGTAAGTGTTATAAAACCTAAATCCAAGTCGAACTCTGGAGCTGTATGATTCATTTCTGCATTCACCTCTCTTTCAAATGCACATTAATGGCTTTTATTCTGGTGTACAATTCTTTCTATTACTAAAAAGATGTACGGAATCATGAGCCCAATGACCGTGCTTATTAAGTGGAAATATTGTGGCAACGATATTGCGATTGCGACTGCGGCAACACCTGAAAAAAAGCGATATGCCATGCCTATAGATGGTGCTTTTGTCCCTTCACTCATGGAACGGTCAAATTTTTCCATACGTCGAACTAATATCCAAAAGTTATACGTACCAAAGAAAGCACCTAGGGCTATACCAGCAAATATCGAATCATATGGCGAAAATCCCCAGCCTAACGCACAAATAGCAAGCAAAAAAAAGAACGCCTTTTTCTGCATTGCGAACATGTGATGCAAATTTAGCATTGGCAATTAATCTCCTGAAACATTTTTCGAGTAAAGAAAGCGTTCTTCGACCATTAAGTGAATTTAAATTGTAGTGAATGCACTACAAAATCAGAGGCCGTTACAAGTACTAAATAATTTTAACTATGGAAGCATTATCCAACGTCACTATTCATTCCATACTTCTAAATGACTCGTAATCTTGTGGACGTTTAATCCAGACGCATAAAACGTTGCAAATTGACAAGTTTAGTTTCAAATGTCAATCTAGTAGAAACTTGATATAACAAGTGTTTCAACGTCTTGAGACTAGAGGAAACTCTTATCATTCTTACCCTTTGTAAGCATACAATAGGGGGTTTTTGATGTCAATTGCTATTGGTGAAAAACTTCACACAGTTGTAGTCCTTGTCAAATTGTTGACAAATTTGTGTAAAGTTATGCATAATCTCAATCTGCATTTCTTCACTAACAACAAAATTCGCTATTTCACGCTTTCTTTCTGTTTTCCATTTATTTCTACGTAAAAAAAGTTTTTTTTCTTGTATTTAAATTGATTTTTACTATTGACAAAACTATTTTTTTGTTTATTATATAATTCCTCATAAAAAAAACGCTTACTCATCAAACCCTATTATTTTTGAGTGAAGTTTAACAACTTCTACGCTCATGTAAAAGTTGTTAAACCTTTGGAATACACCTCGGCGTAATTGCGTCCAGATTTTTTTGAGCTTACTCGAAAAAGCTCCTCTAAAAATCTGTGACATCCGCCTAAAAGATTGTTCATTCTATAACTTAGCGTGTTTAATTAGTGTTTCTACAATTCGTTGAGAAGCAAATCCATCACCATACGGATTTGAGGCATGTGCCATTTTGTCATAGGCCGCTTGATTCGTTAGTAATTCCTTTGCCATTGTGTATATCACTTCTTCATCAGTCCCTGCAAGCTTTAATGTACCTGCTGCAATACCTTCTGGGCGCTCTGTTGTGTCGCGTAATACAAGTACCGGCTTACCTAGAGATGGCGCTTCTTCTTGTACCCCACCCGAATCCGTTAAAATCATAAATGAACGTGCCGCGAAATTATGGAAGTCAAACACTTCTAACGGCTCGATTAAATGTACACGTGGATTGTCCCCTAAAATTTCGTTTGCTACTTCACGCACAGCTGGGTTCATGTGCACTGGATACACTATTTGTACATCCTCATGTTCAGCTAGTAAGCGCATGATTGCACGGAACATATTGCGCATTGGCTCCCCTAAGTTTTCACGACGGTGCGCAGTTAATAGAATCATGCGATCCGTACCCATTTTTTCTAGCACTGGGTGTGTATAGTTTTCGCTTACTGTCGTTTTTAATGCATCAATTGCCGTATTACCTGTTACAAAAATTGCTTCAGCAGGCTTATTTTCTTTTAATAAGTTTTCGCGTGATTGCTCAGTTGGCGAGAAGTGTAGATCTGCCATAACTCCTGTTAATTGACGGTTCATTTCTTCTGGATATGGAGAGTATTTTTGACCCGTACGTAAACCTGCTTCTACGTGACCAATTGCAATTTGGTTATAGAATGCCGCTAAGCTTCCTATAAAGGTTGTTGCGGTATCACCATGTACAAGTACTATATCCGGTTTTGCCTCTTTCATAACACGATCTAAGCCAATTAATGCGTTTGTAGCCACGTCCACTAACGTTTGGCGATCTTTCATAATATTTAAGTCATAGTCTGGGGTAATTTTGAATGTTTCAAGCACTTGGTCAAGCATTTGACGGTGCTGTGCAGTAACGGTAACGATTGATTCGATTTGTTCTGGATGTTTTTGAAGTTCTAATACAAGCGGCGCCATTTTAATTGCCTCAGGGCGCGTACCAAAAATTGTCATTACTTTATATTTGTTAGTCATGATAGAGCTCCTTTTATTAATTTAAATAATATTGGCTTCTTCTATAAAAAACGCCCGTAAACGACTTCACGGGCGTTGTTGTATATTATTTTGTGCCGAACAAACGGTCACCTGCGTCACCTAAGCCAGGTACGATATAACCGTGATCATTTAATTTTTCATCTAGAGCTGCGATGTAAATATCTACATCTGGGTGATTTTTTTGAATTTCTTCTACACCTTCTGGAGCAGCGATTAAGCACATGAACTTAATACTTTTCGCACCACGTTTTTTCAGTGAGTTAATAGCCTCTACTGCTGAACCACCTGTTGCTAACATTGGGTCAACAATGATGAAATCACGCTCTTCCACATCTGCTGGAAGTTTTGCATAATATTCTACTGGTTTTAACGTTTCTGGATCACGGTAAAGACCAATGTGACCTACTTTTGCGGCAGGGATTAATTTTAATACCCCGTCTACCATCCCGATACCAGCGCGTAAAATTGGCACGATAGCAATTTTCTTACCTGATAG
Source organism: Solibacillus daqui (assembly GCF_028747805.1). NCBI lineage: Bacteria > Bacillati > Bacillota > Bacilli > Caryophanales > Caryophanaceae > Solibacillus > Solibacillus daqui. The sequence goes on along the minus strand of NZ_CP114887.1, from coordinate 553,605 downwards.
AACTTTTGCTTTCGCTTTTGTAACTGGCGTTTCCACTTCAATTTCTTCTAATGGTAATTCACGTGTAATTTCGAATGCCATTAATGTTGCTACTTCATCAACTAACTCACGGAATTCTTTTGTACCTGTTTCTTTATCTCGAATATAAGTTAACTTATGTTGAATTAACGGGTGGTCAAATACGTATACTTTGCTCACGTTAACATCTCCTAACTGTTGTTTATCTAAGTTAGTATAACAGAAAAGGATATTATCGAAAACTATTCACCGGATGTTTTTTATACGTTCACAAAGATTATCAAATTCACTTTCTTTTTTGACGTTCGTCATCAATTAACTTCGAGGCTTCTTCCATCGATAATGGTTTTGAATAATAGTACCCTTGAATTTCATCACAACGAATAGCTTTTAATATATCACGTTGCTCCTTTGTTTCAACACCTTCAGCAATAACGACCATATTAAGTGTATGTGCGATATCAATAATGGCCTTCACGATTGTTTGTGTTGCCAGTTCTTTAATTTTCATAACAAAACTACGATCAATTTTTAATTCGTTAAATGAAAATTTTTGTAGATAACTGAGAGATGAATAGCCAATTCCGAAATCATCTATACTTGTCACAATCCCAATTGTCTGTAATTTATTTATAATTTTGTTGGCTCGTTCAAAATCAAACAGCCCCATATTTTCTGTCACTTCTACAATTAAATATTTTGGGTCAGCATAATAGTGATTAAGCAAATGTTTTAACTTTGGAATGAACTGAGGATGATAGAAATGATCTGGCGAAATATTAACAGCAATTGGCACAATCCGCTTACCATCATATTGACGTTGTTGCTGCCATGCGAGCACCTTTTCAATAATTTGCAACTCTAAATCTCTAATCAGTCCTGTATTTTCGGCAATTGCAATAAACTCTACCGGCGAAATAAATCCAAGGGAAGGCGAAAACCAACGCGCTAATGCCTCCATGCTGGCGATTTTTTCATTATGAACTGCATATTTCGGCTGAAAATATGCGGTAATTTCCTTATTTCGAATCGCATTTTTTAAATGATTACTCAGTTGTATTTCACGCCCCAGAATATCATCATGGCGTGCGGTATAAAATTCCGTATGTGCGCCATGAATTTGACGTGCCTTCGTCAATGCATATTCCGCAAAGCGAACCGAATCATGCGTTGATGTGTAGTCATCTAATGGCGCAATCCCAACTTTTAGTGTGATATGTATTTGTTGATTAAATATCGTAAATGACTCCATTTCATCCCCACTTATTACTGATTGGCGATTGAAGAGTGTTTGAAAATCGACCGGTGTATACATGATGAGTGAAGAGCTTGTGAAACGTGCAATTTCACTATCTTTACTAATTGAAGCTTGTTTTAAATGTTTTCCTAATTGTTTTAGTAACTCATCTCCAGCAGGTCGGCCATACAGTTCCACTACTTTTGAAAACTCACCTGGCTCGATAATTTTGATGACCCCTACTTTTTGCTGTTGTTTATGTAGATTGAGTTGTTTAATAAATTGATTATAGCTAGGCAAATTTGTTGTACTATCAATCGTTTGTAGTATTTGAATTCGCTGTTCATACATCGAAATTTTATTGAGCAGTTGTACAACTTGTATTAGCCTCTCCTGAAACAAATCATCTTCTTTATCAAATATTTCTCGGTCATTATGATAGATGACAAAATAGCCGATTGCTTCATTTTCTATTGTACTGACTGGTACAACAAAGCTATTACTATAGCCATTTTGTTCTGCATATTGTTTTGTTGACTGATGCAATGCTAACTGCACTAATGCTTTACCTCGCATTTGACTGTGGTAATGCTGCTCTTCGCTTGAAATGGGCGGAACTTCAACTCCCTTAAAACTATTTGATGGAATAAGTAAGATTGAATGTTCTTTTGTATATGTAAATGTAATCATCACACGATACAAGGGCTCTAATTCTGTACAAATTTTTTGAATCTTATTTTCGAAACTTGTTTCTTGAATGATAATATCATTCGTGGTGTGTGTAAGTAATACTGATGCGTTGGGTTCGACCTCTACCATTATTAACATATAGTATTGTTTTTCTAATAAAATAGGTACACTGTGAAGTTGAACTAAACAGGTAGAACCATCTTGCCGATTATGGTGAACTTTTATCGGGTCACCAGTTGCATTAATAATAGAGCTTACAAATTGCTGTTGTTCTTCGGGTTGAAAGATAAAATGCTCCAAAAGATTAGATAATGATTGAAAGTTTCCTTGCGAATAAACGAGATTACTATCGATAATTTGTAAAGTATCATCAATAATAATGAGGTTTGTTTGTATATGGTCGCCAACTTTTTTTAATCTTTCAAAATAACTTACATTTGTTTTTTCCATAGTACCTCCATCAAATTTCAATTTCCCTCGCTCACTCTGTATTTTTATTCTATAAATAGTAATAACATACTTTACATTCTATATCCATTTTAATATAAATCAATCAAATAATTCAGAAAAATAGGTAATTATGTACGGAATCTTTAAATTAATCACTATTATTTTAAAAAAGGCCTTTTCACCTCATAATTAAGAGATAAAAAGGCCTTTTTTATATTATTTTTAATTATGCATATAATGGGTGTTTCGCAGTTAATGCATCTACACGCTTACGAGCTTCTTCTTTCACAGCTGCGTCTTCTGGGTTTTTAAGTACTAATGCAATAATTTTACCTACTTCGATTGCATCTTCTTCTTTGAAACCTCGAGAAGTGATTGCTGCTGTACCAACTCGAACACCAGATGTTACGAATGGCTTTTCAGTATCGTAAGGAATTGTGTTTTTGTTTGTTGTAATCGCCACTTCATCAAGGATGTGCTCTGCAACTTTACCAGTTAAGCCTAAAGATTTTACGTTTAATAATAGTAAGTGGTTGTCTGTACCACCAGATACGATTTCAACGCCTTCTTCTTGTAAGCTCTTTGCAAGTGCTGCTGCGTTTACTTTAATTTGTTTTGCATAGTCTTTAAATTCAGGTTGTAATGCTTCACCAAATGCTACTGCTTTTGCAGCGATTACGTGCATTAATGGGCCACCTTGAATACCTGGGAATACTGATTTATTTAATTCTTTTTCCCATTTTTCATCATTTGTTAAAATCATACCGCCACGTGGACCACGTAATGTTTTATGTGTAGTTGTTGTTACAAAATCAGCGTATGGTACTGGGTTCATATGCTCACCAACAGCTACTAAACCTGCGATGTGCGCCATATCTACCATGAAGTATGCACCTACTTCATCCGCGATTTCACGGAATTTTGCGAAGTCAATTGCACGTGGATAAGCGGAAGCACCAGCAACAATTAATTTTGGTTTTGATTCTAAAGCTTTTTGACGAACATCTTCATAGTCGATTACGTTTGTATCTGCTGTTACACCGTACTCAACGAAGTTATATAAAATACCAGAGAAGTTCACTGGTGAACCATGTGTTAAGTGACCACCATGTGAAAGGTTCATACCAAGCACCGTATCACCTGGTTGTAAAATTGTATGATAAACTGCCATGTTTGCTTGTGCGCCTGAGTGAGGTTGTACGTTTACATAAGCTGCACCGAATAATTCTTTTGCACGATCACGCGCGATATTTTCCACTACGTCTACATGCTCACAGCCACCATAGTAACGTTTACCTGGGTAACCTTCAGCGTATTTGTTTGTAAGGTAAGAACCTTGTGCTTCCATTACTGCTTCTGATACGAAGTTTTCTGATGCGATTAATTCGATGTTTGTATTTTGACGTTTTTTCTCTAATAAAATCGCGTCTAAGATTGCCTTGTCTTGTCCTGCTAATTTTTCAAATGCCATTTGTCTAAATCCTCCTAAATTTTGTTCCGAATTAACTCCGGAGTTTCCAATTCAAAATGATAGTTATGTAACGTAATAACGTTACTTATATTGCGCACGTTCGCCGCCAATTAGCTTTGGACGTGTTGTAGCTAACGTAATGACTGCGTCTCCTACACACTTTACTGATGTACGAATGGGTACTGCCACATGCTTTAAATGCATGCCTATTAATGTTTGTCCAATATCAATACCCGCATGAGCTTGAATGGATTCTACAACAACAGGTTCGTTCATTTGTGTATGAGCGTAAGCTGACATTGAGCCACCTGCTGTTCGTATAGGGACGACTGAAACAGGCTCTAAATGGTACTTTTTAGCGGCTGCTGCTTCTAATGTTAACGCACGGTTAATATGCTCGCAGCCTTGAAAAACTAAATACATCTTATGCTTGTGTGCAAAGTTTGAAAACTCCTCATACAGCATTTGCGCAACATCGAGTGCACCGGCTGTTCCGATTTTTTCGCCAAGTATTTCGGACGTCGAACAGCCGACAACAAATAACTGATCCTCGGTAAACTTCACTTGCTGCTCGAATTCATGTAAGGCCCCGGCCAACTGTTTTTGAACATCGCGTAAGTTTTTCATGCGGTCACCTATTGTTGTTGTTCTTCGATTTCAGAAATTTTTTCAACACGGCGGATATGACGTCCACCTTCGAATTCTGCGTTTAACCAAGTTGTTACAATTTCTCGTGCCAGACCCGCACCAATAACACGCTCACCCATCGCTAAAATATTTGAGTCGTTATGGTTACGTGTCGCTTTAGCTGAAAAAGTATCATGTACTAATGCACAACGGATACCTTTAAATTTATTGGCAGCGATTGAAATTCCAATCCCTGTTCCGCAAATTAAAATACCCTTGTCAAATTCACCTGATGCAACACGCTCTGCAACAGGGCGCGCGTAATCTGGGTAGTCAACTGAGTCGCTTGATTGTGGACCAAAGTCTTCGTAGCTAATCGCTAATTCGTCTAATAGTGCCATAATTTCTTTACGTAAATTATTGCCGCCATGATCTGAAGAAATCGCAATTTTCATAGAGGGTTTCCTCCCTAATATATTTTTACTTTTATTTTCATCAACAGTGTACCATTTATTACATCAGAATGACACGTATTTTCCATAATGATTTTCAATTTTCGGCATAAAACACGAATAATTGAGCGTCCGTGTGAATAATCGTTAGTTTTTCACGTATATTTGATTGTCTAAGTACGAGTAATATACGGAAAAAACACCGAAACTTTAATTTAATTAAAATTTCGGTGTAAGATTAATTATTATCAAATTGCTGAATCATCTTGTAAAGCTCAGCAGATTGTTTTTGTAAATCATTCGCTAATGCTTCTACTTGCTGAATAGCAAAGGATTGTTCGTTTGATGCAGCGTTCACTTCCTGTGCACTCGCTGACGTTTCTTGAGCAATCGCTGCTACTTCTTGTGATTGACGTGAAGTATATTCAATATTATGCATTTGTTGACTAACTAATTGTGATATTTGAACAACATCATCTGCCATTTCATGAACTGCTTTGGACATACCTTCTACAGCAACTGTCGTTTCTGATACTCGTGAAGATTCACTTACGGCAAATGAAACTTGCTTATTCATTTGCGCTACTACTACGTTTACATTTTGTTGCATTGTTTGTACTAATGTCGTAATCCCCTTCACCGCATTGGCACTTTCATCTGCTAAACCGCGCACTTCTTCAGCTACTACCGCAAAGCCTTTTCCATGTTCACCCGCACGTGCAGCTTCAATTGAGGCATTGAGTGCAAGTAAGTTCGTTTGCCCTGCAATATCCCCCACTAGACCGATAATGTGCTCAATTTGCTCTGCATTTTTTTCAAGTTCACGAATATTTACCAACGCATCCTCGTTATCGGAGGCGATTTTCTGAATACTTAATACTACACCGTGAATCGCTTCTGTTGTCGAAGATAGATTGGATAAGATTTCTTTAGAACGATTTGCCGAGCCAATTGCCTTGAGATTCACTTCAGTTGCTAATTCACGGACTTCTTCAATTGCTTCTACAGTTTCTTGAATGGCAGCGGCTGAAGATTCCGCACCCAGCGAAATTTGCCCGATATTACTTGAAATCGATTCTGCATTTTTCGCTACGGAGCTACTTTGCATAGATAGGTCCTCAATCGTGGCATCTGTTGACTTGTAGTTATCTTCAATTCCACTTACCATTTTGCGTAAGTTAACAACCATCGCTTGAAATGCTTCCCCTACGCTTCGAATTTCATCATTAGTTCGTGGCATTTCTACATCTTTACCTATTTTGCCTTCCGCTACTTGATTTGCACTATTTTCTAATCGCTGTAACGGGCGCACAATAATTAAACTAAATACTGCTGCTAGTAAGCACGACCAAAAAATTCCTAGCGCATATGTAATGATTTGAAAGATTAGTGGATTGGTTTGTTCAAAAAACATAGGATGAATAAACTCGATAAATAGAAAGCTCGTTGAATAAGTAATTAATGCTAAAATCCCTACAAACAGTACAAGCTTACTACGTAATGTAAACATTTTTTTGTTCGTTTCCATATTATTGATGTTCCCCCAAACGTATTTTTGTCTCTAACTTTTCAATTGCTTCATTTAACTGTTCGAATGTTTGTTCATAGACGGTTACATTACCACCATAAGGATCTTGAATATCAAGAACATCTTGCGCTACATACTCATTTAATGTAAATGTTTTATGTTCAATATTATTTACTAAATGTAAGACTAGCTCTTTATGGGCCGCGGTCATCGTCAAAATTAAATCTGCCCACTGAGCATCTTGCTCATTAAATAGCTCTGAAGAATGGTTATGTTTAATATTTTGTTGATTTAAAACATGTTGTGCATTAATCGACATTATACTTCCAGTCTGAGCATAAATCCCCGCCGAACGCACTTCTACATTTGGAATATCTTTATTCATTAAAATAGCTGCTGCCATTGGACTACGGCAAGTATTTCCGGTACAAATAAAATATATGTTCATCTACAATCATTCCTTATATTAATAGTAAAACACTCATAATAATTAATAATAATCCTGCCAATTTTTTTAACAAGCCATTTTTTAAAATTGTATTTTTTTGCGCAATAATTAGTGCCATATAAGACAAAATCAGAGTCGAAATCCCAGCACTTAAAATAAAAGTATATTTATCTAAATTTAGCATACCAAAAGATAGGCTTACTGAAAAGGTATCAAAACTCGCAAATATTGCGATAATAGGTAAAGTTTTTGCTGGAAAATTCTCATTTCCCCTTGATAGCAGTAATTGTAATCCAATAAAAAATAATAACAACAGTGAAATACTATTTGACCATTGCACTAATAAATCCGCAAGCCACTGACCACAATAAAAACCAATTAATGGGAAAATCATATGTAAGCAGGCTGTCCAACCCGCAAGCAGCCATTTATATTTTACATTATTCGCAACTAAATACAGTGCCACTACATCAAATGACATTAATATGCCTGCTATAATTTCCTGCATAAAGGCCTTCTTTCATTTATTTTTTGTTAATCACAAAACTACATTCCTCTTATACGTTATGCGTTTCCCCATTCAAATACGCCAATGCTAACCGAAGTCAAATTTTTTAGGTGTATAAACATAAGCGCTTAAGTTATCCACAATACGAATTTCAATCTTTTTTTTAACATAAAAAAAATCCACATTCTACACATCATCCGTGTAAAATATGGATTTCATTATTGTTGATACCAATTGCCGCCCGCTGCTTTTTCGAGGCGGTTCATAATAGCTGTACCGACACCTTTTCGCTCAGTTACAGTTGCTAAAATAATTGTGGCATCTGTTTTATCGCATGCACGTAACACATCGTATAGTTTACTACTCATTTGCGCTAGCTCATGTTCATCCCCAAATGAGAAAAAATAATCGGCATTTATATTGTCAAATTTTTGTGGGGCTAGCAAAGCTACTTTGTGCTGTTGTTGCTGTAACTTTTCTACCGCACACTCAATTTGATTCTTGTCTTGGTTAATTAAATAGACCGGTGCATCCGGGGCATAATGCGTATATTTCATACCTGGTGCTTTTGGTGTTGATTCAATTTTTTGCTGCTCAAAGTTCGGCTCTAATACTGAACCAATCACTTGCTCAAGCATTTCTTTTGTCACACCGCCTGGACGTAAAATAACAGGTTGATCTAATGTCACATCAAGCACCGTTGATTCCACACCGATTCCAGTGATTCCACCATCTAAAATACAAGGAATAATACCTTGTAAATCCTCAAATACATGAGTTGCTTTCGTTGGACTTGGTTTCCCACTACGATTGGCACTTGGTGCAGCTAATGGTTTTTTTAATGCTTTTAACAAATTAAGTGCAACAGGATGATCCGGCATGCGAAGTCCTACCGTTTGCATACCAGGCGTCACACTAGCTGCCAATACATTTGGCTTCACATTCATCACTAATGTAAGCGGTCCTGGCCAAAACGCTTCCATACATTTCTTTGCTACTGCAGGGATATCCACAGCATAGTCTTCCACTTCTTCAATTGTTCCAATATGAACAATCAGTGGATTATCAGACGGTCGACCTTTCGCAGTAAATATTTTCTTTACCGCTTGCTCATCCGTTGCTACTGCTCCTAAACCATAAACCGTTTCAGTAGGAAAAGCTACAACTTCCCCATTATTTAAAAAATCCACCGCTTGTGTATAATTTTCTGAATTATCCACAAATTCATCCGCAGTTAATAATAACGTCTTCATTTATTCTGCTTCTTTCTATAAATTTTTCTGTACTATATCCACAAATCGTTAATAATTCACAGGTGACTGTGGGTAATTTTCTGAAATTTGTGGATTATTCTTATTTTTCTTTTTGTGCCACCATTCGCTCAAATAAAATTGCGGACGTTCACTTACTTCTTGTTTTTTCGGTGCGCAAAGCGTTGGAAATACTGAACAAAACCAATTTTCTCCGCGCCCTTGTCCAATAATAAAGTTCACAGAATAATAATGATTTTGTGGATAAAACTCGCCAAATTGCCATTTCGGCGGCATTAAGTTATCCCCAAATTCATAGCGGAATTTTAATTGTGGGTAATTTTTTTGAATTTCTTGAACAATCATGTCCATTCCTTGTTTATCCACAGTCCATTCATCAGAACTTTCGATTACATATTGAATATTATCCACAACTTGCTGCTTTATAAGCTGATCCGCCTTTGATGAACTATTTGCAATCACACGCACCTTTAATTGTTCATTTAACTGCTGACGTTCTGCCTGTACATCCGCTACAATTGTTGGAATGATTATAAATGCACTATATAAAACAAATGTCATTGCGAGCAACTTCCAGCTAGCAATCCACCATTTTGATTTTTTTACAATCTCGTAATCATGTAACATGTTCTCTCCCCCTTGCAACTCATTGTTTGCAAGAATAGAAGATTTTATTCAATAATTTCACAAAATACCATACGATCTTTGCCATTAATGTCTTTTACAACTGAAACCTGTGCTTGCGGGAAATGCTCACGGAAGAAATTTGCCACTGTCTCCCCTTGTGTATAACCAATTTCTAAGCCAATCAGACCCGGTATATTCATAAGCGGTGGCAATTGCTCTGCCAATTTACGATATAAAATAAGCCCGTCCTCATCAGCAAATAATGCGCTATGCGGTTCATACTCGACAACAACATCAGACATTGAAGACATATCATCAAACGCGATATACGGGGGATTCGATAAAACAATATCCCATTTTTGATAGGCAATTGGCGCTGTTAAATCCCCTTCAATAAATGTGAGTTCTGCCTGTAAATCTTTCGCATTTTTCTGCGCTGTTTTTAGCGCGGCAGTTGAAAGATCGGTTGCCGTAATATCTAATTTTGGACATTCTTTTTTCATCGTAATCGCAATGGCACCGCTACCCGTTCCAATATCAGCAAGCGTTAAATCATTATTGTTAAATAATTGATTGATGCGCTCTATTGTTCCTACAATTAATTCCTCTGTTTCAGGACGTGGAATTAAAACCGATTCATTTACTTCAAATGTACGACCATAAAATTCTTCAACACCTGTAATGTATTGTACTGGGCGTCCTTTTACATGGGCCTCGATATAGGCAGTAAACTGTTGCATCTGTCCTGCTGAAATTTCATCATGCATTTTCATCATTAAGCCAGAATAATTTGTTTGCAATACATGTTGCAATAATAATCTAGCGGCATTTCCTTCGCGACCATTGTTCTCTAAAAAAGAAGAAGCCCAATTAAGGGCCTCAAAAATTGTTTTATGCATTTTCGTTTAAGTTCGCTAAGCGTGTTGCTTGCTCATCTAAAATGAGTGCATCAATAATTTCATCCAGCTTACCTTCAACGATTTGGTCTAATTTTTGAATCGTTAAACCAATACGGTGATCTGTTACACGGTTTTGTGGATAGTTGTAAGTACGAATACGTTCAGAACGGTCGCCTGTTCCAACTGCCGACTTACGTGTAGAATCGATTTCTGCTTGCGCCTCAGCACGGTGTTTATCCGCTACACGTGCCACTAAAATTTTCATCGCTTTTTCACGGTTTTTAATTTGTGAACGCTCATCTTGCATCGACACGACAACCCCTGTTGGTAAGTGAGTCATACGTACGGCAGACATCGTTGTATTTACCGATTGACCACCTGCACCAGATGATGCGAATGTGTCTACACGGATATCTTTTTCATGAATTTCTACTTCTTCAACATGTACTTCTGGTAAACACGCTACTGTTGCTGTAGACGTGTGAATACGGCCTTGTGACTCTGTCGCTGGGACACGTTGTACACGGTGTGCGCCATTTTCATACTTGAATTTTGAATAAGCACCTTGACCATTAATCATGAAGATCACTTCTTTGTATCCACCAGCAGGGTTTGGCGTGGCTTCCATAATGTCGATTTTCCAGCCTTGCGTTTCTGCATAGCGTGTATACATACGGAATAAGTCGCCCGCAAAAATATTAGCTTCGTCCCCACCTGCTGCGCCACGAACCTCCATAATTACGTTTTTAGAGTCGTTCGGGTCTTTTGGAATTAATAAAATACGTAGACGATCCTCTAAATCAGGAACTTGTTTGTTTAAATCATTAAACTCTTCCTTCATCATGTCTAGCATTTCTGCATCTTTTTCCATTTCCATCAGCTCACGTGTATCAGCTAATTGCTCTTTTACGGATTTGTATTCGCGATATACGTCTACCATCTCTTGAATATCCGATTGTTCTTTAGAATACTCGCGTAATTTATTCGAATCACTAACGATATCCGGATCACTTAGTAATTCATTTAATCTTTCGTAACGGTCTTCAACCGCTTGTAAACGATCAAACATCTATTTTCACCTCTAGAGAGAATTTTTAGGTTTTGTTTTTATAAAAGTTGCTCGCTGCCCTTGGAGTCGATTCTCTCCGCTTCAAGCAACAGTAAATTTCATCATAAAACAAAACATTAATATATATTGTCAATCGATTCAAACCATAGAATCATTGTAAAATGTACCTATATTAGTATAAAGAAATTCCGCGCTTGTTGCTACCTATATGCTGAAACTTTCTTGAATTTCTATACCGTTTATAATGGTGGGTTTGTATGACATTGGCGACATACTGGGTAATAGCTATCATTACCCCCAATTTGAATTTGATCACCTGTGCGCACCGGCTTTTTATTTTCATCGACACGTAAATTCATCGTCGCTTTTTTGTGACAGAACCAGCAAATGGTTTTCATCTCCTCAATTTTGTCAGCATAAATCATCATATAGCGGCTTCCTTCAAAAAGTTCGTTTTGGAAATCATTTTTTAAGCCAAAGCCCATTACAGGAATATTTAATTCATCGACGATTTGTGTTAATTGTAGAACATGCTCTTTTGATAAAAACTGGACTTCATCGACTAATACACAATACAATTTTTCATTATGCTGTTTTACGATTTCATATAGATTCGTATCTTCAAATACCGCTATTGCAGGGCGACGCAATCCGATACGACTTGAAACAGTCCCAACCTCATCACGTGTATCAATACCTGAGGTGAAAATTAATACTGCTTTTTGTTGTTCTTCATAATTGTGTGCGACTTTTAAAATTTCAATCGATTTCCCGCTATTCATCGCACCATGTTTGTAAAATAATTGTGCCATCTTAAATACCCCATTTCATACTTTCCTGAAAAGTCTCTCTAAAAAGAGGATGTCCAAGAAGTAATTCCGGGACATCCTCTTTTTAGAAAATGTTCTCTCACTCGGCCTATTTTAATTTCTAATCATTTTTAATGACTGTTGAAGCTTGCTACTTCCCACTCTAAATGATTAGCACCTACAATCATCTATCTAATATTACATTTTTTCTATTGATTATACCATGTTGAAAGAACATAAAAAAACCCATCTCCACAAATGTGGAAATGGGTAACGATATTACTTGATACCGTATTTTTTGTTGAATTTATCAACACGACCGTCAGCAGAAGCGAACTTTTGACGACCTGTGTAGAATGGGTGACATTCGTTACAGAACTCGACAACGATCTTTTCTTTTACTGAACCAGTTTCAAATGAGTTACCGCAAGAGCAAGTTACTGTTGCAGTTTTGTAATCTGGGTGGATACCTTGTTTCATATTCGTTTTCTCCTCTCGCCCTGAACCATCTGGAACAGAGTATTTTCGTACTGCACCTTACATAGCCCGAATATATCACTGCTAAGCAATGTTTGAGGTCAGCTATATATGTGCACGATACATACCTAAATAATTATAACAAGATTAATTTTATGTTGCAAGTATTTAATTTATAGTTTCAATCCTTTATAGCAATCCTTTACCATTCGTCGCTTTTTTCATATCTGCATCAAGCTTCGCGAAAAACTCTTCGTTTGTTTTTGTTGGACGTAATTTGCGTAAAAACTTCTCTGCAAAATCTGAAGAATCGCTAAATGTTTTACGAATTGCCCATAATTTATCAAGCTGATCTTTCGGAATAAGCAGCTCTTCTTTACGCGTACCTGAGCGGCGAATATCAAGTGCAGGGAAAATACGACGTTCTGCTAAATTACGATCTAAGTGTAACTCTAGATTACCAGTACCTTTAAATTCTTCGTAAATTACTTCGTCCATACGGCTTCCTGTATCAACAAGTGCTGTCGCTAAAATTGTTAAGCTTCCGCCATCTTCAATATTACGTGCTGAACCAAAGAAGCGTTTAGGACGGTGGAACGCAGCTGGGTCAATACCACCTGACAACGTACGGCCGCTTGGTGGAATGACTAAATTGTACGCTCGAGCAAGACGTGTAATGGAATCCATTAAGATGATAACATCACGCTTATGCTCTACTAAACGACGCGCACGCTCTAATACCATTTCTGCTACTTTTACGTGATTTTCAGGGACTTGGTCAAATGTCGATGATACGACATCCGCTTTTACCGAACGCTCAATATCTGTTACCTCTTCTGGACGTTCATCGATTAGTAACACGATTAACTCTGCCTCAGGGTAATTTGTTGTAATTGAATTAGCAATTTCTTTTAATAATGATGTTTTACCTGCTTTTGGAGGCGCTACGATTAAACCACGTTGCCCGAAACCAACTGGCGCTACTAGATCCATGATACGCGTCGATAGATTAGTAGACGTTGTTTCTAATTTGATATGACGATCCGGATAAAGTGGCGTTAATGCAGGGAAATGTACACGTTCTTTTGCAATTTCAGGGTCTTCCCCATTGACTGCATCGACTTGTAATAACCCATAGTAACGCTCGTTTTCTTTCGGAGGACGTACTTTCCCCGATACTTTATCCCCGTTACGTAAATCAAAACGACGAATTTGCGAAGCCGAAATATAAATATCTTCCTTTGATGGGGAATAATTGATTGGGCGTAAGAAGCCAAAGCCATCTGTTGGAATAATTTCAAGTACGCCTTCCATGAAAAAGAAGCCTTCTTGTTCAGAACGAGATTTTAAAATAGCAAAAATCAGTTCCTTTTTATTTAGTTTACTCGCATTTGTTAACTTGTATTGCTTCGCTAAAGCATATAATTCTTTTAACGTCATGCTTTCTAATTGAGCAATTGTTAATGCTGTCATAAATTTTCTCCAGTCTTTTTATAATTTCTGTCTGTGGGTAATAACACTTGAATGTGTGCAAACTTAAGGGTTTAGTAGAAGAAGTATATTTACTTTTATTTGAAAGATGCCCGGTAAAAGATCACCGGGCATTAAGTATATAATAGCGTAAATGAAGTGGAAATAGTATTTTTTCTTTATAGCAAATGTTTGGACACCCGCTTATATAAAGATAAAAATCATTTATACTTTTGAACGTTATTTTTGACCATATTTTGGTTTTTTAGCAATACTGTGACGCCCTTCGATAAAGCGAACTGTCCCTGACTTTGCACGCATTACTACTGAATGTGTTAACGCATAAGAACCTTTGTATTGAACACCACGTAAAAGCTCTGAGTCTGTTACTGCTGTAGCTGCGAAAATAGCATCATCGCCTTTTACTAAGTCATCCATCATTAACACTTTGTCTACGTCGATGCCCATTTTTTTGCATCGCTCTAATTGTTCTTCGTCTTCCGGTACTAATTTCGCTTGGAAATCGCCACCTAAACATTTTAATGCAACTGCTGAGATAACGCCCTCTGGTGCGCCACCCATACCGAACATAATGTCAATACCCGTTTCGTCGAATGCTGTATTAATTGCAGCACCTACATCCCCGTCTTGGATAAATTTAATACGCGCGCCTGCTTCACGAATCTCATCAACGATATGCTGATGACGTGGACGGTCCAGTAATGTTGCCACTACGTCTGAGATGTCTTTGTTTTTCGCTTTTGCCACTTGTAATAAGTTATATGTTACAGATGCGTTAATATCTACTTTACCTGCTGCTTCTGGGCCAACAGCAATTTTTTCCATGTACATATCTGGCGCATTTAAAAGATTGCCACGGTCTGCAATTGCAAGAACTGTCATTGCACCGTTAGTACCTTTTGCTACGATATTTGTTCCTTCTAATGGATCGACTGCAATATCAACTTCCGGTCCGCCGTTACGAAGTCCTAATTCTTCACCGATGTAAAGCATTGGCGCTTCATCCATTTCACCTTCACCAATTACAACTGTCGCATGCATTGGGATTGTATCAAACATGACACGCATTGCTGTTGTTGCTGCGTCGTCTGCTTCATTTTTTAGTCCGCGTCCCATCCATTTTGCTGATGCAATTGCTGCTGCTTCTGTTACACGAACTACTTCCATTGATAAACTACGTTCCATTTTATATTTGCCTCCTGATTGTTCGGTTAAAACCGAAACTGTCTTACGCCATTTTACGCCTTATTATTTGTATTTACCATGATTGATTCTTTGCGAATATCTGCACCAAGTGCACAAAGCTTTTGGATTAGCTCGCTATAACCACGTTCTATATGATAAATGTCGTGAATTTCTGTTTCACCCTTTGCAATTAATCCTGCTAAAACAAGTGCGGCACCCGCTCGAAGGTCAGTTGCAGTTACTGCAGATCCCTCTAAAGCAGACGGACCTTGGATAATTGCTGTACTACCTTCCACACGCGCTTTTGCATTCATGCGGCGCAATTCATCGATATGTTTAAAGCGAGCAGAATAAATTGTGTCCGTTACTTTTGATGTACCTTCCGATTGGGTCATTAACACAGCTAATGGCTGCTGTACATCTGTCGGGAAACCTGGATAAACCTGTGTTTTAACATCGACCGCACGGAATTTTTCGTGTTTCGGGATGTAAACACTTTCTTCGTTTTCTTCAATTTTTACGCCCATTTCACGTAGCTTTGCGGTTACTGCCTCTAAGTGCAGGGGAATGACATTATCGATTAGTACACCATCCCCCACTGCAGCAGCCATAATCATAAAAGTCGCTGCTTCGATACGGTCAGGAATAATCGTATGATTCGTGCCATTAAGCTCTTCGACACCTTCAATACGAATAACACTTGTACCTGCACCTTTAATATTGGCACCCATATTTGTTAACAGGGTTGCTACATCGATAATTTCCGGTTCTTTTGCAGCGTTTTCGATAATTGTTTTCCCTTTTGCACGCACTGCAGCTAACATAATGTTAATTGTCGCGCCTACACTTGCAACGTCTAAATAAATTTTCGCACCGATTAGCTCATCCGCACGCAAATAAATTGCACCGTGCTCGTTTGTTACCTTTGCACCCAATGCTTCAAAGCCTTTAATATGCTGATCGATTGGTCGAGGACCTAAAAAACAGCCGCCTGGTAAACCGATAACTGCCTTTTTAAAACGTCCTAGCATCGCACCCATCATATAATACGATGCGCGCAACTTCTTAACGTTTCCGTTTGGTAAAGGCATTGCAACCATTTTTGTAGGGTCAATCGTCATTATGCCATTTTCAAATGACACTTCTCCGCCAATTTCTTCTAATAGTGCTTTTAACGTCCATGCATCTGAAATTTCAGGAATTCCGTCAATCGTAACGGAAGAACCTGCCAAAATTGATGCAGGAATCAAAGCGACCGCACTATTTTTAGCGCCACTTACTGTTACTTTACCTTGTAGACGATTTCCGCCCTTAATTTTATAAACATCCATTTTGAGTTCTCCCTTACTTTACAATTGAACAATTACAAGAAGCTTTTAAAGGTTAGTCTTATTATTTCCCTTCTCGCTTTGCCCAATCCGCTAAAAATCCTTCAATTCCTTTGTCTGTTAATGGATGTTTGAACAATTGTTGTAATACTTTAAATGGTGTTGTTGCAATATGCGCACCCGCTAAAGCTGCTGCTTGGATATGTTGTGGGTGACGAATCGATGCAGCGATAATTTCTGTTTCAATACCGTGAATCGCAAACATTTCTGCAATCGTTGAAATTAATTCTGAACCATCTTGGCCAATATCGTCTAAACGACCGATAAATGGTGATACATACGTTGCACCTGCACGAGCAGCCATTAATGCTTGGTTTGCAGAAAAAATTAATGTTACGTTTGTTTTAATCCCTTTATTTGCGAAGTGACGGCAAGCTTGTAAACCAGCTGGCGTCATTGGTAATTTCACTGTGATATTTGGGTGAATGGCTGCTAGCTCTTCCCCTTCACGAATCATGCCTTCAGCGTCTAGAGAAATAACTTCACCCGAAACTGAACCATTTACTAATTCCGCGATTTCACGTAAACGATCGTGGAAATTAACGCCGGATTCTTTTGCTACTAATGATGGGTTTGTCGTTACGCCTGATAAAATTCCCCAGTTATATGCTTCTTTGATCTCATCAAAGTTTGCTGTATCGATAAAAAATTTCATAATTATTTTCCTCCAAAATTAAATTTAAATGCAATGAATCCTTTTATAATTAACAAAATGCATCCCGCCCAATTGTGAACGAGATGCTTTAGTAGAAAACAAATGTTCACAAAGAAGGGACTGTTCGAAAAGTCATTTCGGTACATCCCTTTTTCGTTGAATCCATCATAAATTACGCTTTTTGAGAGCTGCCAAATTCGCGCATTTTGCCGATTACTGTTGTTTTAATCGCTTCACGAGCTGGGCCTAAGAATTTACGTGGGTCGTAAGTTTTCTTGTCGTTATCTAAAAATTCACGGATAACTTTCGTAGCCGCGATTTGATTTTCAGTGTTTACGTTAATTTTTGCTGTACCTAAAGAAATTGAACGTTGGATATCTTTCGTTGGGATACCAGTACCACCGTGTAATACTAATGGTAAGTCAGTTAATGTAGAGATTTCTTCCATTTCAGCAAAGCCTAAGTTTGGTTCACCTTTGTATGGACCGTGTACAGATCCTAATGCAGGAGCTAAGCAGTCGATTGCTGTTGCTTCTACTAATGCTTTACATTCTTGTGGGTTTGCGTACATAATACCACCGATTACGCCGTCTTCTTCTCCACCAACTGTACCTAATTCTGCTTCAACTGAAACATTTTTAGCATGCGCATACTCTACAACTTCTTTTGTAATCGCTACGTTCTCTTCGAATGAGTGGTGAGAAGCATCAATCATTACAGAAGTGAAACCAGCATCGATTGCTTCTTTACATTTTTCAAAGCTTGAACCATGGTCTAAGTGAATTGCAACTGGAACTGTAATTTTATAGCTTTCCATTAAGCCTTCAACCATTTTTACAAGTGCGATAAAGCCACCCATATATTTACCAGCGCCTTCAGATACTCCTAAAATTACTGGTGATTTTTCCTCTTCTGCTGCTTGTAAAATTGCCTGTGTCCACTCTAAGTTGTTAATGTTAAATTGACCAACTGCATAACCTTCTGCCTTTGCCTTAATTAACATGTCTTTCATCGAAACTAATGCCATTATTAAAATCCTCCTCGAAGATAGTTAGTTAGTTTACTACAAGTAAAAAAATAGATTACTTTTTGAAGTACTGTGTTTTTTGCCAGAATTCATAAAATTTTTAAACTAAAAAGACAAAAAACATTCAGATTAATCATAACAAAAACAGACAGTATGCGCTACTGCCTGCTAACTTGTTTTTCACTATATTTTTTCTGGAATAGCTAATATCTTCCCCACTTCATCGCGCATCTCAAAAATATTAAATGGCTTTGCAAAATATTTTGTGACACCAAGTTCCGTCGCGCTATCAATCATATGCTGCTCAATATAAGCTGTCATCATAATTACCGGTAAATTTGGCTGCATCCTTTTTAAACGTGCTAAAATTTCTAAGCCATCCATACCCGGTATTTTCATATCTAATAATACACAATTCAGTGTGACTGTTTCCGCTATTTTTAATGCATCTAAACCATTTGCGGCTAAATGTGTGTTGTAGCCTTCCTTTTTAAATACTTCATTCAGTAACAATCGAATGCCTGATTGATCATCAACTATTAAAATTTCCTTCAAAGCCATCCCCCTTACAAACTCGATATGTAAGTAAACTACTTCTATTAATAACAATAAATTCCTTCTTTAGCAAGCTAATATTTGACCATTTTGCTTTTTCGTACCTTCAATTTTATAATAGTTTTGAGGTGGAATCATGTCAAAAATTTTAACAACACAATTAACAGGTCTTCTACAGCGTATCGGGCAATCAGAAGAAGAAGCGATTGAAGAAACAGCACGATTACTTGCTCAAGCTGCAATTGGTCAAGGAACGGTCTACTTTGCAACATTTGGTGAGATGGATGCCATTGCGATGCAGGCAGAACTAGGTGTACAGCGGTTCACAAAATTTGCACGTTATAACGATTCAGTAAAATTAATCCCTGCAGATCGTGTCATTATTTTCACACGTCAGGCAAATGATGCACAAGTAATTCAATTAGCACAAAAATTACATGCTGATTTTATTCCATTTGCTGCAGTGGCAAGCGAAGTAGCGTCAGAAGACAATGAATTAAGCAATTTAGCGTACACATACATTTCATTAAAAATGCGTGGGGGAATTTTACCGCACCCTACAAAACTTGGCGAGCGTATTGTTTTCCCACATATTATGGCCGCTTTATATATTTATGAAGCAATCAAAATGGAATTTGATGAAATGGTAGACGATGATGAAGACGAGGACGAATCAGAAATAACTTCACCATTTGCATAAGTAAAGGAATGTCCAAAAAGTAAAAACTTTTCGGACAGTGTTCTTCTCATGTATTAAAAATCCACTATAGGCGATGGTCAGAATAAGAACGAATGCGTTGTCACATCATGTGACAACGCATTCTTGACTAACATCGTGCTGGCCTACAGCCTCAGCAAAAAGGGAATGTCCCAGAATTACTTCTCGGACATTCCCTTTGTATTTTTCATTATTTACGATTATTAAACGCCGCGCCTACGAACTCACGGAATAGTGATTGTGGACGTTGAGGGCGTGAAATTAATTCTGGGTGGAATTGACCCGCTACGAAGAATTTCTTCTCTGGTAATTCTACAATTTCTACTAATTTGCCATCTGGTGAAAGTCCTGAGAATACCATGCCCGCTGCTTCCATTGCTTCACGGAATTCGTTGTTGAACTCATAACGGTGACGGTGACGTTCGTAAACTAACTCTTCGCCGTTGTAAGCTGCACGAGCAACTGAACCTTCTTTTAATTTACATGGATATAAACCAAGACGTAATGTACCACCAATATCTGTACTCTCTGATTGATCTGGTAAGAAGTCAATAATTGGGTACTTCGTATCTTTGTTTAATTCTGCAGAGTGTGCGCCTTCTAAGCCCATTACGTTACGTGCGAATTCTACAGTCGCCATTTGCATACCTAAGCAAATACCGAAGAACGGTACATCGTTTTCACGTGCATAGCGAATTGCTTCGATTTTACCTTCAACACCACGATCACCGAAGCCACCTGGTACTAAAATACCATCTACTTGTCCAAGTAATTCTTGTACATTTTCTGGTGTTACGTGCTCTGCATTGATCCACTCAATCTCGATATCTGAATTGTAAACATAACCTGCGTGTTTAAGTGCTTCAACAACAGAAATGTAGGCATCTTGTAGCTCTACATATTTACCAACTAATGCAATACGTGTTTTGTGCTCTAGGTTTTTCACTAGCTGTACTAGCTCTTTCCAGTCTTCCATATCTGCTTTCGGAGCATTTATACCGAAGTGATCAAGAACGATTTGGTCAAAGCCTTGCGCGTGTAAATTTAATGGTACTTCATATAGGTGTTCAGCATCACGAGATTCGATAATGTCTGATGAGCGAACATCACAGAATAGCGCAATTTTTTCTTTCATATCTTGTGGTACAGGTTGTTCTGTACGTAAAACGATGATGTTTGGTTGAATCCCTAATGAACGTAGCTCTTTTACAGAGTGTTGCGTTGGTTTTGTTTTCATTTCACCAGCAGCTGCGATATACGGCATTAACGTACAGTGAATGTACATTACGTTTTCATGACCTAAGTCACGACGCATTTGACGAACGGCTTCTAAGAATGAAAGTGATTCGAAGTCACCTACCGTACCACCGATTTCTGTAATTACTACATCAGCAGAAGTTTCGCGACCCGCACGTTGCACACGGTCTTTAATTTCATTTGTTACATGAGGAATTACTTGAACGGTACCACCGTTATAATCACCACGGCGTTCTTTATTTAATACAGATTGATATACTTTACCAGACGTTACTGTTGAGTGTTTACCCAGATTGATATCGATGAAACGCTCATAGTGACCTAAGTCTAAGTCAGCCTCTGCGCCATCATCTGTTACGAAAACCTCACCGTGCTGATATGGGCTCATTGTACCTGGATCGATGTTTAAATAAGGGTCAAACTTTTGGATCGTTACTTCTAGTCCACGGTTTTTTAATAAGCGGCCTAAAGATGCTGCTACAATCCCTTTACCAAGTGATGAAACTACGCCACCTGTTACGAAAATATACTTTGTCATTGCTAATTCCTCCTCGTTGCTAAACAAATTAGAAAAACATCCGTTGCTCCCAGTGCAAATGAATGTTTTTCTAATAAAGTGTCCTATTAGAAAAGAGCATTTCGTACCAAACGGCATGAACTGTTGTCTTTTCTTATGTGGATTTTTTTGAAAACTTATACTTCCGTATCCACTAAAAAATAAAAAAACGCTCCTCCTGCATCTTGCTTGCAGGGGGAGCGTATTACTTATACGGTCATTCTCCTCTTTAAAGGAGCCCAAGTAAAAGATTATACGGAAGTGAATTAGAAGTCAAGTACTTTACATTAAAAATCCAAAGTGCTTATTTTAATTCGTCTTCAAACTCCTCGTCTTCGTCTTCTTCAACGTCTTCGTCGTCGTCTTCAACAATGAAGCTATCATCTTCTTCATCGATTAATTCTTCATCGATATCAGAATCTAAGTCTTCGATATCTTCTTCAACGAAATCGATTTCTTCTTCTGAATCATCTGCATCATCTTCACCGTCTACGAACTCATCGTAGTCTTCCTCGAATAATACATCTTCTTCATCAAGCTCTACTAAATCTTCGTCTTCATCGTCAGCCACTTTTGATTTCTTTTTACGTGTTTTAATTGTTGGTGCTGTTTCTTCTTCAATTGTTTCAACTTTGTACCATTCACGTAAGCCCCAACCATTTTCGTGGTTTAATAAAAAGCGTCCTTCTACATTTAAGTCTGTGTAGAATTGTACTAAGCGTGATTTTAAGTCCTCTTCTGATATACCATTTAATTTTTGGATTTCTTTTAATAAATCATTTAAAGGCATTGCTTGTTTTTTATCTTCTAAAATTGCGTATGCTAAGTCGATTAACGACTCTTCTGCTAATTGCTCGTCTGTCATTCCACGAAAGTTCAAATCGTGCACGTCCTTTCCTTTATTACATGTCTATTGATAAGCATAATACCCATTATATACAAACATGCTACTACTATGCTAGTTTCATTTCTTGTTTTTTAAATTTGTTGCTTTCTTATAGGCAACGTAAAACAAAATTAATGATAACAGAAGCAGTGGTATTGCAGCTAGTTGTTTGTTATATAAAAAGAAGGTCGCCACAAGGCAAGCTAAAATTAAAATGTAATGTGTATATTGTCGCAACGTGCCGCACCTTCTTTCAAAAATAGTTGTTCATGCTATTTAGTATAACGAAATTTGTACCAAACGTGGAATTTCAAGTCGCAGTTTTTATATTTTTTTTAAAATCTCAAGTATAGAAGAAATTTTATTTATCGAAGTAGCTAATTTCATCTACATATTTCGGCGATATTGTCCACCTACTTCGTATAAAGCATTTGTAATTTGTCCTAGACTTGCAACCTTTACTGTTTCCATTAGCTGTTCAAATATATTGCCGTTTGTTTTTGCCACTTGCTTTAATTGTTCAATGGCCGTTTCACTCGTTGCCTCATGTTGCGCTTTAAAATTTTGTAAATTAGTAATCTGTAAATCTTTCTCATCTATAGATGCACGTGCGATTTCCATGTTGTTAATCGCTTCATCTGAAGGTGGATTTGGATTCAAATACGTATTTACGCCGATAATCGGTAGTTCACCTGAATGCTTTAAATGCTCATAGTACATTGATTCTTCTTGAATTTTACCGCGTTGATATTGCGTTTCCATAGCACCTAAGACACCGCCACGATCATTAATCCGGTCGAACTCCTCCAATACCGCTTGCTCCACTAATTGCGTTAACTCCTCAATAATGAATGCCCCTTGTAATGGATTTTCATTTTTCGATAAGCCATGCTCTTTTGTAATAATCATTTGAATGGCCATCGCGCGGCGTACCGATTCCTCTGTTGGTGTTGTAATCGCTTCGTCATATGCATTTGTATGCAGTGAATTACAGTTGTCTTGCAATGCCATCAATGCCTGTAATGTTGTACGAATATCATTGAAATCAATTTCCTGTGCGTGCAAGCTTCGACCTGATGTTTGAATATGATACTTCAGTTTTTGCGAGCGTTCATTCGCACCGTATTTATCACGCATGACAACTGCCCATATACGACGAGCAACACGACCAATAACGGTATACTCCGGGTCTAGACCGTTTGAGAAGAAAAAGCTTAGATTCGGTGCAAAGTCATCGATATTCATACCACGACTTAAGTAATATTCCACATACGTAAAGCCATTTGCCAATGTAAACGCTAATTGTGAAATCGGGTTTGCACCTGCTTCTGCAATATGGTAACCCGAAATTGATACAGAATAATAATTACGTACTTTATGGTCGATGAAATATTGCTGAATATCGCCCATCATACGTAATGCAAATTCTGTCGAGAAAATACAAGTATTTTGACCTTGATCTTCTTTTAAAATATCTGCTTGCACAGTACCGCGCACAACTTGTAGTGTTTGTTCACGTGTTTCAGTAAATTCATCAACAGTTAATGTACGTCCCAGTGCTTGTTCACGCTTTTGCACTTGCTGATCAATCGCGGTATTCATAAACATCGCTAAAATAATCGGTGCTGGACCATTAATCGTCATCGATACGGAAGTAGAGGGTGCACATAAATCAAAGCCGGCATACAGCTTTTTCATATCATCTAATGTACAAATACTTACACCCGACTCGCCAACCTTACCGTAAATATCAGGTCGTATATGCGGGTCTTCACCGTATAATGTTACCGAGTCAAATGCCGTTGAAAGACGCTTCGCATCATCATCCTTCGATAAATAGTGGAAGCGTTTATTCGTACGCTCTGGTGTGCCTTCCCCTGCGAATTGACGTTTTGGATCTTCCCCTTCACGTTTAAATGGGAATACGCCTGCTGTATATGGGAATTCGCCAGGAACGTTTTCTTTATATACCCAGCGTAAAATATCACCGTAATCTTTAAAGCTTGGTAATGCCACTTTCGGAATTTTTAAGCCCGATAATGATTCGGTACGTAAAATCGTTTTAATTTCTTTATCGCGCACTTTTGTAATGAGCTCATCACCCATATAAGCCTCTTTTAATGCATGCCAATTGTTTAAAATACGCTTCGTTTCGGCGGTTAATTCATTTTGGACACCTTCGATTAACATATTCAATGACTCGATTAATGCTGTTTCAGATGGAGCTAATTGCGCTTTTGTTCCTTCTAATTGATACCATTTCGTCGCTAATTGAGCTTGTTGTTCAGCATGCTTATGGTAGTTGCGAATCGCTTCTGAAATTTCACGTAAATAATAGCGACGGTCTGTTGGAATGACAATGTTTTGCTTTTGTGTTTTTACAAATTGCTCGTACGATGTATGCCAATCGAAGCCAAATTTTTCATTAATTTTACCGACAAGTGCAGCGAATAATGAATTCGTTCCTAAATCATTAAATTGTGATGCAATCGTACCGAACACTGGCATTGTATCAATCGATTCATCCCATAATTCACGTGAACGTTGGTATTGCTTTTGCACTTGTCTTAGTGCATCTTCAGAACCTTTCCGTTCAAATTTGTTAATCGCTATTAAATCGGCATAATCAATCATATCGATTTTTTCAAGCTGCGTTGGCGCACCGAACTCACTCGTCATTACATACATCGAAAGATCGGTGTACTTCGTAATTTCTGCGTCACCTTGGCCAATACCACTTGTTTCAACAACGACTAGGTCAAATCCTGCTACACGCACAACATCCAGCACATCGCCAATCGAGCTTGATAATTCTGTACGTGAGCCACGTGTTGCTAAACTACGCATATACACACGATTATTAAATATTGCATTCATACGAATCCGGTCACCAAGTAAGGCCCCACCTGTTTTTTGCTTCGTAGGATCGACTGACAAAATAGCTATTTTCTTGTTAGGGAATTCCTGTAAAAAGCGACGAATCAATTCATCCGTTAATGAAGACTTCCCAGCGCCACCTGTTCCAGTAATACCGATAATTGGCGTATTTTTTGATTTTTTACGTGCTAGTTCTAACATATCTTCAATCTCTACATCATGACCATTTTCAGCAGCTGTTATTAAATTTGCCAAAATTTCTGGCGTATCTGTTGATAAATCTTCTAGTAACTCACTGTAATTTCCTTTTAATGTTGAAAAGTCAGCACCTTCTATATTTTTGTTGATCATGCCCTGCAACCCTAATTGACGGCCATCTTCTGGAGAAAAAATTCCCGCAATCCCATATGCATGTAGCTCATTAATTTCACGCGGTAAAATTACACCACCACCGCCGCCAAAAATTTTAATATGTGGTGCGCCTTTTTCACGCAGTAGGTCATACATATATTTAAAGTATTCCATATGCCCACCTTGATAAGAAGAGATGGCCACCCCTTGCGCATCTTCTTGAATCGCCGCATTTACTACTTCTTCAACAGAACGATTATGCCCCAAATGAATTACTTCCACGCCACTTCCTTGTAAAATTCGACGCATAATATTAATGGATGCATCATGACCATCAAATAGACTTGATGCAGTAACAAAACGAACGTGGTTTTTTGGTTTATATACTTCGATTTTCCCCATGTCTCTCTACCCCTTTGTTATATCAAAATAATAAAAACCCACCACATAAAGCACGTATTCATTACTAGCGCTCTACATGGCAGATTTCTTGGTATTATTCAAACTTCATAATGCCTTGTAAAAACATTGTTGTTTGTAATTTTATATATTGTTCAATGGTATAACGCTTTTGCAATGCCCATTTACGAAACGCCCAACTTTGGCCTTGAATCACAATTTGATTAGCAGCTAAATAAATTGCTTCGTCGCTCAAAGTTAAACTTCCAGCCTCGACACAGCCTTTTAACATGCGTTCAAAAATAGCGACCATTTCAAGTTCCTTACCCAAAATGTAATGCATTGCCTCTTTTTGCAATGACTTCGTTTCTTGATACATAATCGTAAATTCTTCAGGCATTTTATCGATCAATAAATAATATTGACGAATTGCTTCCTCCAATGCTGTAATCGTGCCATTATCAGCTGGAAATTGGGATAAGCATTTTGTTACTTCGTTGAAAATATTGTCACATACTAAAAACAGCACATCTTCTTTTGTACGGATATATTCGTACAGCGTACCGATGCTAAATCCTGCTGCTTTTGCGAGCTCGCGTGTCGTCGCGCGGTGAAAGCCTTTTTCTTTAAAGAGCTTTACACCGGCATCAACAATTTGTTGGCGTCTTTCGATAATTTTATTTCCATCTTTTATTGACGATTCTACATGCAGCTTATCTATGTTTGTCATACATTATTTCGTAATCATACGCGAAATTACAAGGCGTTGAATCTCTTGTGTGCCCTCGTAAATTTGCGTAATTTTTGCATCACGCATATAGCGCTCGACTGGGTAGTCCTTTGTATAGCCGTAACCACCAAATACTTGTACAGCTTCTGTCGTTACCTTCATCGCTGTATCCCCAGCTAATAATTTTGCCATTGCTGATGCTTTTCCATATGATAAATCATTTGATTCTA
The DNA here is from genome assembly GCF_028747805.1 of Solibacillus daqui. Taxonomy (NCBI): domain Bacteria; kingdom Bacillati; phylum Bacillota; class Bacilli; order Caryophanales; family Caryophanaceae; genus Solibacillus; species Solibacillus daqui. Next base: position 526,719 of record NZ_CP114887.1, on the reverse strand, counting down.
ACCATGCTGCTTGATACGTCAATAAGCGAGAAGCTTCGATTTCTGTTGCCATATCCGCTAATTTAAATGATACGCCTTGGTTTGCAGTAATTGGCTTACCAAATTGTACACGCTCTTTTGCATAATCCACCGCTGCATCTAGTGCACCTTGTGCGATCCCAACTGCTTGTGCAGCAATCCCGTTACGGCCACCATCTAATGTTTTCATCGCGATAACAAAGCCTTGACCTTCTTCGCCAAGTAGGTTTTCTTTTGGTACGCGGCAGTTGTCAAAAATAATTTCTGTCGTCGGTGATGAACGGATTCCAAGCTTTTTCTCCTTTTTCCCAACAGAGAAGCCAGGGAAATCTGCCTCTACGATGAATGCCGAAGTACCATTTTTTGAATTCGGATCTGTTACAGCAAATACAACATAAATATCTGCAACGCCACCATTTGTGATGAAGATTTTTGAGCCATTTAATACGTAATCATCGCCATCTTTTACTGCGTATGTTTTCATACCACCCGCATCAGACCCTGAACCGGCCTCTGTTAAACCGTATGCTCCGATCTTTTTACCTTCTGCCATTGGACGTAGGTATTTTTGCTTTTGTTCTTCGTTACCGAATTTGAAAATCGGCCAACCTGCTAGTGAAGTATGCGCAGATAATGTTACTCCAGTTGATGCACAAACACGTGATAATTCTTCTACTGCGATACAGTATGCTAAATAGTCAAAGCCTGCGCCGCCGTACTCTTCTGGCCATGGAATTCCTGTTAAACCAAGCTCCGCCATTTTGTCAAAAATCCCGCGATCAAATTCCTCGTGCTCATCACGGTGTTCTGCAGTTGGTGCTACTTCGTTCATTGCAAAGTCGCGAATCATTTCGCGTAATTGTTGATGCTCTTCTGATAATTGAAAGTTCATTTCCCCATACCCCTTTATTGTTTTATTTTAAAGCGTTAGCCAAGTAAGTGCTTACTAATGACAATGCGCTGAATTTCGCTTGTTCCTTCGTAAATTTGCGTTACTTTAGCATCGCGGAAATAGCGCTCTACTGGGTAATCTTCGGTGTAGCCATAACCACCAAAAATTTGAACCGCTTCAATTGCTGTGTCCATTGCCGCTTGTGAGGCAAATAACTTCGCCATTGCTGCTTCCTTACCACACGGTAATCCTTCACTACGTAAATGAGCTGCACGGTAAACGAGTAGTTTGGCGGCTTCCACTGCTGTTGCCATATCGGCTACTTTAAAACCGACTGCCTGTTGCTGTGCGATTGGCTTACCGAATTGCACACGCTCTTTGGCATAATCTGTTGCCGCTTCAAGCGCTGCTTCTGCTATACCTAAGCTTTGTGCGGCAATCCCAATGCGACCAGCATCTAAATTCGCCATCGCAATTTTAAAACCTTCCCCTTCATTACCGAGTAGATTTCCAACAGGAATACGCATATTTTCGAATGTTAATTGCACTGTACGTGAACCGTGAAGCCCCATCTTTTTCTCATCTTTTCCGATAATAAATCCTGGTGTTCCTTTTTCTACAATAAATGCCGAAATTCCACGTGTCCCTGCTTCAGAATTCGTTGAAGCAAACACTATGTAAACGTCTGCCTCACCACCATTTGTAATAAACACCTTCGAGCCATCTAATACATAGTCATCGCCGTCACGGACCGCACGTGTCTTTAAAGAACCTGCATCACTACCCGCTCCTGGCTCAGTTAAGCAAAATGCACCAATAAATTCACCACTTGCAAGCTTTGGGACGTATTTTTGCTTTTGTATATCATTTCCGAAATACAAAATTGGGTTTGTTCCAACTGATGTATGTACTGATAAAATGACGCCCATTACTGCACTGACCTTCGATAGTTCATTAATCGCAATGATATACGACGTAAAATCCATTTCTGCTCCGCCGTATTCTGTAGGTACTGTAATCCCCATTAAGCCAAGCTCGCCCATTTTTTTTAGCAAATGGCGCGGAAACTCGCCCGCCTCCATTTGTTCAACAAACGGTGCAATTTCTGTTTGTGCAAAATCACGAACCATATTACGCATCATCAACTGTTCATCTGTAAATTGTAAGTTCATGCATGTGCACCTCAGCTTTCGTATACGTAGAAGCCACGACCAGATTTTTTACCTAACCAGCCAGCCGCCACATATTTACGTAGTAGTGGACAAGGGCGGTATTTACTATCGCCAAGCCCTTCATGTAAAATTTCCATGATGGATAGACATGTATCTAAGCCAATAAAGTCAGCTAATGTTAATGGTCCCATCGGATGATTCATGCCCATTTTCATGACATCATCAATTGCTTCCTTCGTCGCAACCCCTTCATAAAGCGCATAAATTGCTTCATTAATCATCGGTAATAAAATACGATTCGAAATAAAGCCTGGGAAATCATTTACTTCAACACCTGTTTTCCCTAAATGCTTCGTCATCTCTGCAACAGCCTCATAAACTTCATCCGCTGTTGCTAAACCACGAATAATTTCAACAAGCTTCATCACTGGCACCGGGTTCATAAAGTGCATACCGATTACTTTTTCAGGACGATTCGTCACTGCTGCAATTTCCGTAATTGGTAAACTTGATGTATTCGTCGCTAAAATCGTATGTGCTGGAGCAATGGTATCCAGCTGTTTGAAAATCGATTGTTTAATTTCCATATTTTCAACAGCTGCTTCAATGACAATATCCGCATCCTTTGCATCATCAATTGATGTTGATTTTGTAATGCGTGCTAGTATTTGCGATTTTTCGTCTTCTGATTTTCGCCCTTTTTCCACATCACGCGCCAGATTTTTCGTAATTGTCGCTAAACCGCGCTCATAAAATTCGTCTTTTACATCATTTAAAATGACTGTAAAACCAGCCTGAGCACATACTTGAGCAATACCTGAACCCATTTGTCCCGCGCCAATAACCATCACTTTTTTTATGTTCATTCCTTCATCCCCTTAATTTGATACTTCAATTAATACCGCATCTCCTTGACCGCCACCTGAACAAATCGCGGCAATCCCTAGGCCCCCACCGCGACGCTTTAATTCATAGGCAAGCGTTAAAATAATACGCGCGCCACTTGCACCAATTGGATGACCAAGTGCCACCGCGCCGCCATTCACATTGACTTTTTCTGCATCTAACCCTGCAATTTGATTACTAACAAGCGCTACTGCCGCAAACGCTTCGTTTATTTCAAATAAATCGATTTCCTCAAGTGACTTCCCTGTTTTCTGTAATAGCTCATTAATGACAAGCCCAGGCGTTTGCGGGAAATCCTCTGGTGCAACACCCACTTCTGCATGACCTAAAATCGTTGCGAGTATCGGGCGATTATCTTGCTTCGCTTTCTCTTCATTCATTAGTACTAACGCACATGCTCCATCATTGACACCAGGTGCATTCCCTGCCGTAATCGTACCGTCTTGACTAAAGGCTGATTTTAATTTTGCAAGCGTTTCCATTGTTGTGCCTACTCGTGGTGCTTCATCTTGTGCGACTACGATTGAGTCTCCTTTACGCTGCGGAATTTCGACTGCAACAATTTCCTCAGCAAATTTCCCTGTTTCAATTGCTTCCAAAGCCTTACTATGACTACGTACTGCCCATGCATCTTGCGCATCACGAGAGACTGTGAATTTGTTAGCGGTTTCGTTGCCGTAAATCCCCATATGCACTTGCTTTGGATGAAATGCACAAGACAAGCCATCATAAATCATGCCATCTACTAAACTCGCATCACCCATGCGTAAACCAAAGCGGCCTTTCGGCATATAGTACGGTGCATTTGACATCGATTCCATGCCACCTGCTACAATTGTCTCTTCGTCCCCTAAACGAATGAGCTGATCAGCTAACGTCACACTACGCATGCCTGATGCACATACTTTGTTAATCGTTTCTGTTTTCACAGTCCATGGGATACCTGCTTTTGTCGCTGCTTGACGAGATGGAATTTGCCCTTGTCCCGCTTGTAAAACAGTCCCCATAATCACTTCTCCGACTTCTTCTGTATCAACATTTGCCTTTGATAAAGCAGCTTGTATGGCAATACCACCTAAATCGCTTGCAGTTAATACACTTAATGCACCGCCAAATTTACCGAATGGCGTTCTTGCCCCATCTAAAATGACTGTTCTCGACAATCCATACACCCCTTTGTTTGAATATCCGAACTATTTTTATGAAAATCCCCTTTGTTTGACATCCGACTGAACGCTCGCTCAATTTGATGTTTTAAAAAAAATGAGAGTAACAAAGACTCTCATTTTTTAATTAATTTCATTGTATTAAATCCATAATTATTTCGCAACAATATTATTAGAATATACTGAAATTAATAATTTGTGCTCACTAATTCTTATTTTCTTCGTTTAATGACACATTTTCCGTTCCGATAACTTGTTGAATTTCTTCTGCAGTAGCTACTTCTTCAGAAACTACTTCTGGTTGAACAGCTGTCACTGGTTCTTCTTCTACATCAGATGCAACTTCTACTTCTTCCACTACTTCTTCAACCGGTGCCGCTTGAGGTGTACCGAATACCGCACGCTCTAATAGCTCTGCAATATCGTACGTGCCTACTGTATCCTCTACTTCCTTCGCCTTCGTACCATCTGAAAGCATTGTTAAGCAGTACGGACAGCCTGAAGAAATAACCGAAGCTTGTGTCGCGATTGCTTGCTCAGTTCGTGCAACATTAATACGGTTACCCACATGTTCTTCCATCCACATTAAACCACCACCTGCGCCACAGCACATTCCTTCTTCACGGTTACGTGCCATTTCAACAAGCTTCACACCTGGAATGCCTTTTAAAATTTCACGAGGCGGATCATAAACATCGTTGTAACGACCTAAGTAACATGAATCATGGAACACAATTGTTTCATCAACACGGTGATTCATTGTTAAACGACCAGCTTGCACTAAATCGTATAATAATTCCGTATGGTGCAGGACTTCACCTTTCCAGCCGAAATCCTGGTATTCATTTTTAAAAATATTGTATGCATGCGGATCAATTGTTACGATTTTTGTGACATTATTTTTCTCGAACTCTGCAATATTTTCCCCAGCAATTTCTTGGAATAAGAATTCATTCCCTAAGCGGCGTGGTGTATCTCCCGAGTTCTTTTCCTTGTTACCTAAAATCGCAAACTTTACACCTGCTTGGTTCATTAAACGTGCAAATGCTAGCGCAATTTTTTGTGAACGGTTGTCGAATGAACCCATAGAACCAACCCAGAATAAATATTCCATTTCTTCGCCTGACTTTTTCAGTTCTTTTACTGTAGGAATAGTAACGGTTTCATCAAGCTCACGCCAATTTTCTTTTTCTTTACGGTTTAAGCCCCACGGATTGCCTTGACGCTCGATATTTGTCATCGCGCGCTGTGCATCTGGGTTTACTTTCCCTTCTGTCATCGTTAAATAACGACGTAAATCGATAATTTTATCGACATGCTCATTCATTACTGGACATTGATCTTCACAGTTACGGCATGTTGTACAAGCCCAAATTTCTTCTTCTGTAATCACATCACCAATTAATGATGGGCTATAGATGTTTTCAATAACCGCACCTTCAGCACCAGCAGCCATTGCTAACTGATTCCCCTGTGTGTTGTTAAAGAATTGAAACGGTACCCAAGGCTTTTGCTTTGTTTCCACCGCACCAGTGAATGTTAAATGATCACGTAATTTAACGATTAAGTCCATTGGTGACAGCATTTTCCCTGTTCCTGTAGCTGGGCACATATTTGTACAACGCCCACATTCTACGCAAGAATATAAATCCAACATTTGCTTTTGCGTGAAATCTTGAACTTTCCCTACGCCAAGTGGTGGCATACTTTCTTCATCTTCTGCTTCCTCTAATGCCGCGAAGTCAATCGGACGTAATGTACCGATTCTATCTTGACGGTTGAAGTAAACATTTAAAATCGACGTAATTAAGTGGAAGTGCTTGCCTTGTGGAAGGTATACAAGGAACGACAGTAATGCTAGTAAGTGCGCCCACCACATGATGAAGAAACCTACTGCCGCAATCGTTGGACTCATCCACTGGAATATCCATGCTATGGCCGAAGCAACTGGCTCAGAACCTGATAAGCCATGGTCTTGCCAAATTAAATAAAAGCCATTCCCGAACAATGTCGCAAACATTAACACCGATAAGAATAAATATACTAAACCGTTTTTAAACCCTTGTTTCAAACGAACTAATTTTTCTAAATAACGACGGTAAAATGCGACAGCTACCGCAATTAAAATTGTTAAAACGACAATTTCCTGCGTAAATGTAAACATTGGATATAAGCCGCCTAATGGAATGTGTGAACCTGGTGCTAACCCCTTCCAAATTAAATCAATCGCACCAAGCTGCACCATTAGGAATCCATAGAAAAATAGTACGTGTACAAGACCCATCTTTTTATCTTTCAATAATTTCGATTGACCAAATACTTTTTCTACGATGTCATTAATACGCTGCGACATTTTAATATTGAATTCTTCTTTACGACCTAATTGAACATAGGCGTATCGTGTTTTTAACAAATATGCGAATAAACCAAGCGCATACGCCAACACAGCGATGAATGCAATCCAGTTAATAATTAAAAATGTATTCATACTTTCCCCCCTAGAAACCTGAATGCTAAACTGATTTGTTACTTTCCCCCAACTAATAAGCTATATTTCCATATTAATCTATAAATCTATTGTAATTATGAATGAGCATTCAGTCAACAGAATTTGTTATTAATTCTGAAAATTAAATGAATCCATAAAAAATGCTAGCTCGACAATTTTCATTGTTTAAGCTAGCAATTTTATGTTATTTAAATACATCTGCACTACGAATATATTCGACGTCCTGAATCCCTAAACGGTGATTAACAACTCGTGCAGCTGCAAATAAATAATCCGATAAACGGTTTAAATATTTTTGCACAACTGGTGAAACATCTTTAATTTCCTTCGTTAATGACACCGTTTGACGTTCAGCTCGACGTGCTACAGTACGGGCGATATGAAGCGTTGCTGCTGCTGGTGCACCACCTGGCAGAATAAAACGTTTTAATGGTGGCGCCTCATCTGAAAGTACATCAATTCGCCCTTCTAAAATAGTAATAGGTTGTTCTGTCAGCTTGTAATGGCGCTCTTTCATGACATTTGCTAAGTCGCCTCCACCGTCGAATAGCTCGTGCTGAATGGCTGTTAAATCTTTAATGACATCTTTAAACTTGTCTGGATCTAACTCTGAAATTGCTTTTCCGATAAATGAATTTAATTCATCAATCGTACCATATGCCTCGACACGTAAATGGTCTTTGTCAACACGGCCTCCAATAATACTAGTTTTCCCCGTGTCACCTTGCTTCGTATATAATTTCATAGCCTTCACCTTTCCTTCTTTCACGAATTTTGTAATTCCTTATATTTTTTTATCGCCGCTACCGTTGTTTCGAAAACACCTCGCCCAATTAATTTACCGACTTCTGTGATGGGCCCTGCGTATTGCATCTCTTGACCGTGCTGTGTTGCCGCAATGAGTAAACTATCTGTTGCGGTACTCGTTGCAATCGTTCCAGTAACAGAATCTTTAATTTGCTGATCTGCGAGCGCTTTTGTTTTTGCTTCTGTCGCGGTAATCATCGCTTGAATAAACGCTTCATCTGTCAATTTGCCGTTTATAAATACCCATGTATTAATTGTTCCAGCATGTGGCTTCTCTTCGCGTAAATAGGTTTTCGTTACATCTACACTATTACCAACACCAGCTGTTACCATAATGATAATTTCTAATTCACTTTGTGTAAATGACTGAATTTCAACACATTTTGTTTCAACAGCCGTCAGCATAACAACTGTACTCGTTGGTGCAAAATGATTTGCTACTAAAAAGTTAACCGTCTCATCTTTTACATGATATATATCATAATTTGGTGCAATGGAGCGATTTAAAAACGTATCATACCAACCAATTCCTGCATTATGGACTGCAGACGAAATTACCTTTAGTGGTGAACTGACTTTTAATTGAATGTACTCTTTTGTAATCGAAAAATCAGATACTTGAATTTGTACTTCTTTACGCTGTAATTCGTTTGTAGGTAGCATTGTAATTTGTGGCTTTGGTACTTCGGGATGTGGGTACGTTGCGATACGAGCTTTATACACATCCGCAATTTGCTCTTCCAGAATAACTTCATGTGGCAAACCAAATGCTCGCACTTCGCCGTCTTCTAAAAGTAATAATTCATCACAATATAACGAAGCTAAATTGATATCATGGAAAATCGACACAACCGTTAATCCATGCTGTTCAACTTGTAAACGAATCATATCTAAAATTTGTTTTTGATGCGCAATATCTAAATGGTTCGTTGGCTCATCAAGCAGTAGTAGCTCGGAATTTTGTGCAAGTGCCTGCGCAATAAACACTCGCTGCTGTTCACCGCCAGACAAAAACTCCAAATAATGCTCTTTGTAACCTGTAACACCGGTGCTTTCCATAGCCTGCTGTACCATGCATTCATCCTCATCCGACCAACTCGAAAAAAACCCAGTTTGATGCGGGTAACGACCTAATGAAACCGCATCATACACAAGATTTGAAAATGTACTCGCGTTTAACTGTGGTAGTACCGCCATTTTTTTTGCCAATTGCTTAACGTCATAGCTTTTAATCGGTTGGTTTTCGATCAATACTTCACCAGCAGTCGGACTAATAATGCCACTAATCATTTTTAACAATGTCGATTTCCCACTACCATTCGGACCAAGTATCCCTAAAATTCGACCTTTTTTCACGTGAAACGTCACGTTTTTCACAATGCTCTTGCCACTATAGCCACCGCTTAAGTCATTTACCTTTAACATTATGCGACACCCTTTCTACGTTGCTTGAAGAAAATATACGCAAATACTGGGGCACCTATAAATGACGTGATGACACCAATCGGCAATTCGACAGGCGCGATAATCGTACGCGACACTAAATCACAAATTACGAGCAAACTCGCACCATTTAAAAATGACAGGCTAAGCAAATGGCGATGATCAGCACCGATTACAATACGTATCATATGCGGAACAACTAACCCAACAAAACCAATCGTTCCTGATGCTGCAACCGCAGCACCCGTCAAAATCGAGCCACCTGCTAAAATCATATATTTACTGCGCTTAACATTGACCCCTAAATATTGTGCGCGCTCCTCCCCATAAATCATCGCATTTAACTCCCGACGATTCAGCCAAATAATCAACGTGCCAATTATTATAAATGGAACAACCATTCTCACATACGGCCAGCCACGCATTGACACACTGCCAAGCAACCAGCCAATAATTTCACGTAGCTGCTCACCTGTTAATGCCACCATTAATGAAATACAAGCACCTAAAAAAGAACTAAAAATAATCCCTGTTAAAATAAGTGTTTCCATTTTCATAGTACGGTCTACTAAACGGGCGAATAGGAGCACGATAACCATTGTTATAGCCGCACCTAGCATACTAAAAATCGGTAGCGTAAACGCACCCAGTACAGGTAAGGATATGCCTAAAAAAATTGTCATTACTGCACCAACTGAAGCACCTGAAGAAACGCCTAGTGTATACGGGTCAGCTAACGGGTTTTTAAGTAACCCTTGGAAAGCAGCACCCGCAATCGCAAGCGCTGCCCCAATAAGTGCCGCTAAAATAACACGTGGCATTCGGATTTTCCATAGAATGCTGTACGCAACCGGGTCTGTCGTTTTATCCCACAGAGTGGATAACGGAATATCGACCGAGCCAAATGAAATACCGAGCCACATACTACCTAATAGCAATCCAATCGATGAAAAATAAGCGATTGAATATTTACTTCTCATTAAATACCTCTGGGTAAATTGCTTCTGCGATTGATTCAATGCCTTCAACTAAACGTGGACCTTGGCGACTTGTTGTATCAGCATCAACTAATTTTACCTCGCCATTTTTCACCGCAGTCATCTCTGCATAAGCATCATTTGTTGTAATTTCCTCGATATCATTTTCATAAGTCACTAAGATGGTATCTGGATTACTGCTGACAAATTGCTCTGCACTATACATTGGCCAGCCTAGTTCTGGTACAGCATTTTCAACATTTAGCACTTCTAACATTTCATTAATAAATGTATCCTGTCCTGCCGCATAAAGATCTGGGTCTGTCCCTACAACGACGAACACAGACTTCTCTTCTAAGTCGGCTACCTTCATTTCGATTTCTTCAATGCCTTCTTTCATTGAAGCAATAATATCTTTTGCTTCTTGTACTTTATTTGTAATACGACCAATTTGTTCAATCGTCGAGTAAGTTTCTTCAAATGTTTTTGCATCTTTCACAACAAATACGGGAATCCCAACTGCTTCTAGCTGTGCAATCGCTTCCTCATTAAAACTATACATACCTGATTCGTGTGCTAATACTAAATCTGGTTCTAAAGCAATGATTTGCTCTAAGTTAAATTCCATACCGCCAACTTTTTCTTTTGTTAATGCTTCCTCTGGGTATGTGTCATTGTCAGAAACACCAATAATTTGATCATTTAAACCTAGACCAAATAATATTTCGGTATTTGATGGAACTAATGAAATAATACGTTCTGGTGCTTTTTCGATTGTAATATCTTTGCCTAGTGCATCCATTTGTGTGATTGGAAATTGTGCTGTTTCAGCAACTTCCGCGCTATCATTTGTTGACTGTTTGTCTGTTTCTTTCTCGCCGCATGCTGCTAATGATAATGATAATAATGCAACTGAAGAAAGTACTTGCCATTTTTTCATTGTAAACTTACCTCCTTAGATTTAGAAAAAGAACACATTATGATGTGCTCGTTGATTCATAAGCTCTTTAGCGCTCGTTATTTGACATAAAGAAAAGCCCCCCACTCTTATGAGAAGGAAGCCTTGTGTTTGCAAATAAAATTCAACGTAAAAAGAGAACTTATCCGCCACATCCTATCCTCGTAGGTTTACTTTGGGCATTATAAAGGCAGGTCTCCTGGCTCATGCTATAGCGTTTGTGAGCGCCTTCCCGTGTGAACAGTGGCAACGTGCTCTAAACTCGCATTTACAGTGGCGGGACCGCATCGGATTTCAACCGATTTCCCTTTTACTTCTTACTTGTTAAAAATAAGAACCTTTACAATCCATATGAAATTCATACATTTCATTATAGCGAAAAAAATCACTTTTGTATGCAATCGCATATAAATTTTCAGATAATTAACCAACAACTAAATATGGTACGTGTAATCGTCTGGAAGGACTCGGCGTAAAAATTGCTTCGTACGCTCCTCTTTTGGCTGGACAAAAATTTCATGTGGTGAGCCTTCTTCAATAACATTGCCGCCATCCATGAAAATGACGCGATTTGCTACATCTTTCGCAAAGGACATTTCATGGGTTACTACAAGCATTGTCGTTCCTTCTTTGGCAATATCCTTCATGACACTAAGTACCTCTCCAACTAGCTCGGGATCTAGTGCCGATGTTGGTTCATCAAATAAAATAATATCTGGATTTAATGCAACCGCTCGTGCAATACCAACACGTTGCTGCTGCCCACCCGATAATTGGCTTGGATAGGCATCATATTTTGCCGATAGCCCTACTTTAGCGAGTGCTTTTTTCGAAATATCATAAGCAGCATCTTTTTTCATACCACGCCCAACAATTAGCCCTTCTGCCACATTTTCAAGCGCCGTTTTATTGTTAAATAAATTATAGTTTTGGAACACAAATGCAGTTTTTTTACGAATTTCTAAAATTTCCTTTTTCGAAGCTTTATGTAAATCAACTTCGATTTCATCAAAATTTGCGCTTCCTTCATCGGCACGTTCTAAAAAGTTAATACAACGTAACAATGTCGTTTTCCCTGACCCACTTGGACCTAAAATAACGACAACGTCCCCCTTATCAATTGTTAAATTAACACCTTTTAATATTTCATTATCACCAAATGTTTTATGCACATTTTTAATTTCTAGCATCGCTTTCCCTCCTTATACCGTAGCCACCTTGTAACGGCTTAAACGTTTTTCAGACCATTTAAATAAATATTCAACTGTCATACAAACCATTAAGTAGACTATGAAAATATCAATATATGCCTCTAAATAGTTGTAACCCAAATTTGCCTCTACCTTTGCCTTTAACGTAATTTCTTGCAATGAAATCGCATAACCGAGCGACGTAGCTTTTATTAAATTTATCGTCGCTGTACAAAGATTTGGCATTGCAGCAACAAGCGCCTGTGGAATAATAATACGGCGATATGCTTGTGTTGCCGTTAAGCCAACCGATTGTGCCGCCTCAAGCTGCCCTTTTGGAACCGTTTGTAGCGCCGAACGGAATACTTCTATTAAAATAGCAGCTGTATTGAATGAGAAAATAATAAACGCATACCAAAGTGGATTCACTTCATAAATCGGATAATCAATATTATATTTCTCAAATAGACCCTTCAGTAAAAGCGGAATCGTTGCATACAGCACGAAAATTTGAATAATTACTGGTGTCCCACGCACAAATGATATATAGATTTTTGCGAAGAAATTAATGACTGGCACCTCATATACACGTGCTAGCGCTAACAAAAAGCCGAGTGGAACCGCAATAAAAAGTGAAACAACCGTTACGAGTAACGCGACCGGCACACCACTTAATGCAACAAAAAAAGTATCAAATAAAAATTGCCAGTTTATAATGTCCATATGCGTACCTCCTACGTCGTTTTAATTGGTTGTTTTCCTTTACTAAACGCTTTTTCTAAGAGTGCGAAGATCTTTTCAATTGAGATCGATAACACCCAATAAATCACCGCTAAAGCGATAAAGATTTCTAGTGTATGTGTACCATAGTTATTCGCAATAATTAAATTTGCCTTGCCCACAATATCAATAAAACCTATTGTATAAGCAAGTGCGCCTTCCTGAAGTACCGAAATTAAGCCATTCCCAAAATTCGGCAATGCAACGACTAAAGCTTGCGGGAAAATAATGCGACGATATGCTTGAAGAGGAGTTAAACCAACACTTACTGCCGCTTCAAATTGTCCTCGATCAATCGCTAAATACGACGAACGAATGACTTCTGACATCATCGCTGCAAACTGTAAGCTAAACGTCACAACAACAAAGACTCCAGTCGGAACATTTTGCAAGTAAATACCTAATAGCCCTTCTGAAAACGCTGGGATTCCGTAATACACTAAAAATAATAAAACGATGGATGGCGTACAACGAATAATCGTCGTATAGCCATTCGCGAGCCTACAAAACCATTTATTAGTACTTAACTTCGCCGCTGCAAGCACTAAGCCAAATAGAGTTCCGCATATTACTGAAAGGGCTGCGATATATAATGTAATCCATAAGTACGGTAATAAATTCGGCAATGCCGACCAAATGTATGACAAATCAAAATACTTTTCCATGTGCTCCCCACTTTCGTATGTTTGTGCTAAAAAAAGCTACTTAAGCAAAATACTTAAGCAGCTTCTTGCAGTTTAGCGATTTACTGAATCTAATACTTCGAATAAGTCTTTACCATAAAATTCTTTACTTAATTCTTTTAAAGCGTCCGTCTTTTTAATTTCTGTGATTGCTTTGTCATAGGCATCTGCAAATTCTTGCTGCTTTTTGTTGAATAGCGGCCATGTTTTAATAACGGCAAATTCGTTATAAACGACTTCATCTTTTAAGTTGTAGTATGGGCCACCCTCTGTTAATACTTGACCTGTGAATGAACCTTCGATTTGAACGCCACCATCTACACGACCTTCATTTACCCATTGCACAACATCCACTGTAAATTCTTCACCCGCTTGTAATTTTACTGGATTGTCTGGGTTTGCTTCGTTGTATTCTGCGATTACAGTATACTGTGCGTTATTCGCCGCGATTGGTGCTAGCGTATAGCCTGCTGATGCGAAATCACTTAAATTTTTAATATGTTCATTTTCTTTTTTCAATACTAAGCCAGCACTACTTAACCCTAAAAATTCTTTAGGGAAAATATATTTTTGTGTGCGTTCTTCTGTCCAGAAAGCATTTTTAACACCTGCGTGATATTTGCCTTGCTCCACGCCGATTAATAAATCATCATTAGTTGTACCAACATATTCAAATTCATAGTCTGGTAATGCCTCGTCCACTAGCTTCATTACTTCGACATCGTAGCCTGTCGGATTACCGTTTTCGTCTAAATACGTCATTGGCTTGCCTGCCTGGTCATAAGCAACTTTGACAACTGTTACGCCATCTTTACTTTCTGTTGATGATGAAGCTGAACCCGATTCTGTATCATTACCGCATGCAGCTAATAATGCTGAAGCTGCAATACTAATTGTTGCTAATTTCACAATTTGCTTGAATTTCATACAGTTACCTCTTTCTGTTTTAATTGATTTTGAATGGCTGTTTCCGCTAAACGCTTAATGGTAATGTCGTCCATTGGCGGATTATGAAGACCTGCACGTACATCACGATAATAACGCTGTAATGGATTGGAACGCTGTAGGCTTTTTGCACCGACTAAGCGCATAGCCTTGTCGACAACTTCGATTGCAGTATTTGTCACCACATGCTTCGCGATATTTACTTCATTAATAATGGCTAATTTTTTTGCCGGGTCCTTATATAACTCCGCTACACCGTAAAGCGTAAAGCGTGCTTTGGTTAACGCTAAATCCATTTCGCCAATTAATGTTTGCACATTCGGAAGCTCGGCAATTGTTCTTTGTATACTGTTCGGTGAATGCTCTGTAGCAAACTTTACGGCATAATCGCGCGCTGCCTGAGCAATACCTAAATACGTTGCTGGAATTAATAATAACCAGCCATTTAACTTAAAACCTGTAGAATAACTCGGAATTTCAACTAAAAAAGATTGCTCCACCACTACATTTTGAAGTACGAGATCATCACTACCTGTGCCACGCATTGATGCAACATCCCATGTATTTTCCACTGATACGCCTTCAGCTGTTTTAGGTACTAAGAAAAAGCCCAGATGATTATCATCTTCTACCCAAGCTGAAACTAAGAAGTAATCTAAATCAGGTGCACCGCTCGTATAATTTTTTCGTCCATTTAATACGTATCCTTCGCCTTTACGCTTTGCAGATGTTTCTGGTTTTCCGCCACGAACTGGACTGCCCATTGCAAATTCACTTACAGCACGGTTTACTGTAGCTCCATTTTTTACTTGCTCGCCAAACCATTTTAGTTTGTTTTCATCCCAATAACGATTTTCAAAAATTTCACCGACATTTTGGATCGTCCAAGAAGCTGCTAAACCAGTACTTCCACAATAGCTTGATAATGTTTCATGTAACAAAATTGTATCGTAAAGCGAAAAGCCTTCTCCGCCAAATTCTTTCGGTAATGTAATTTTTGTATAGCCAACTTCACGTAGCCTTTTAAAATTGTCAAATGGAAAAACTGCAGCTTCATCGATTTGTTGTGCCTGTTGTTTAAAGCTTTGTTCCAGTGACTCCAGTTTTGTTAACCATTCGCGTTGTTTATCTGTTTTTATAAATAATTGCTTACTCATAATGCACCACCTAATTCCAAGTTCATTACTCAGTTTTATTATTATTCTTAATAATACTTTCAGAATTTTCGGAAGTCAATAGTTATTTCCAAGTTTTTTTATAGGTATTATTAACTTTCGAGTTTTGAAGATTTTTGATAATGGAATGAACGGATTATCACTCGCTTAAACATAAGAAAAAAACATTTCACTCCAAATAGGGTAAAATGTTTTTGCATCTTTGTGGATTTCTTTGAAAAATGAGTACTATCCTAACCCAAAAAATCCCCGCGCTATTTGCAATAACAAATAGTACAGGGATTTGAGTTAATCATTACATTTTTTCTGGTGCAGATACACCGATTAATTTCAGTGCATTTGCAAGAGTTGTTTTTACCGCTGTAATTAAAGCAAGACGCGCTTCAGTTAACGCTTTGTTGTCTTGGTTTAATACTTTTTCGGCATTGTAGAAACTGTGGAATGCCGCTGCTAAGTCTTGAATGTAGTTTGCGATACGGTGCGGTGTACGGTGCTTCGCTGCATCGGCCACGATTTGTGGGAATGCGCCTACTTTTTTCAATACTTCTTCTTCTTTTTCAGCAGTTAGTAGCTCTAAGTTTTCTAAAGAGGCTTCAAAGCCCTGCTCCGCTGCAGAACGTAAAATAGATGAGATACGTGCATGTGCATATTGTGCGTAATAAACAGGGTTTTCGTTAGATTGAGAAACCGCTAAATCTAAATCGAAGTCCATATGTGAGTCGCCTGCTGTTTTTACAAAGAAGTAACGTACTGCATCTAAGCCTACTTCTTCCACTAGTTCACGCATTGTTACTGCGTTACCAGTACGTTTCGACATTTTGAATTTTTCGCCGTTTTTATATAACTGAACCATTTGGATAATATCCACTTCTAATGTGCCGCGGTCATAGCCTAAAGCTTCAATTGCGGCTTTCATACGTGGGATATACCCATGATGGTCAGCGCCCCAAATGTTCACTAATTTATTGAAACCACGTTGTAACTTATCTTCGTGGTACGCAATATCTGGTGTTAAGTAAGTGAATGAACCGTCGTTTTTAATTAAAACACGGTCTTTGTCGTCACCAAATGTCGTTGAGCGGAACCAAGTCGCCCCTTCTTCTTCAAAGACATGACCATTTTCACGTAATTTGTTTAATGCCACTTCGATTTTGCCGTTTTCGTATAAAGAAGTTTCTGAATACCAAACATCAAATTCTACGCGGAAGTTTTTAAGATCGTTTTGTAATTTTGCTAATTCTAGTTTTAAGCCGTGCTCACGGAAGAACTTGAAGCGCTCTTCATCGGATTTTTCTAAGATGGCTGCACCGAATTCTTCAGCTAATTTACCTGCGATTTCGATAATATCTGGGCCATGATAGCCGTCTTCTGGCATTTCAGCGTCCATACCTAGTGCTTGCTTGTAACGAGCCTCTAATGAATAGGCTAAATTGTTAATTTGATTACCGGCATCGTTAATATAGTATTCACGAGATACCGCGTAACCTGCGAAGTCCATTACATTACATAACGAATCCCCAACTGACGCTCCGCGCGCATGTCCTAAATGTAAGTCACCAGTTGGGTTCGCTGAAACGAACTCAACTTGTACTTTCTCGCCAGCGCCAGCATCCGTGCGACCGTAATTTTCACGTTGCTCAAATGCCGCTTTCACAACACTCGCTAAGAAATCTTTACGAACCGTAATATTCATGAAACCAGGACCAGCGATGTCAATTTTCTCGATGTCTGTTCCTTCTGTTTCCAGGTTTTCTAAAATACTTTCTGCGATTGCACGAGGTGGCTTTTTCGCTAATTTTGTTAACTGCATTGCTACGTTTGTTGCGTAGTCACCGTTTGCTTTGTCTTTTGGTGTTTCTAAATGAATGTTCACTTCTGTGCCAGCTTCTACTAAACCCGCTTTTTCAATTGCTGCAGCTAAAGCGGTTTTTATCGATTGCTGTAATTGTTCTACTGCGTTCATTACTGTACCTCCGTAAATTGAATATCTAATGTGTAACGGCCAACTGAATTGCCGCCTATAATAAGATCATATTGCGTATTAAAGCGCCCTGATACTTTTTCATTTTTTTGTACGTCAATCGCTAACTGATGTGTATCGGTAACGATTGGTAAAGAGCCAAACGGACTTTCATAATGACCATTTTCACGCATGCCAGGATTTAATGGTAAGCGCATATTGACACCACCACTTCGATTAATAAATCCACGTTTATCGTTTAATTTAATCGTTGTTTGTATTGGTAACTCTTCCTGAACTTCTTCATAGCGCAAATAATGACTTTCGCCCTTCTCAATACAGCTACCCTCTAGCCACATTTCGTATTGTTCAAGCTCGCCCTCGGTTGGAATGATCGAGGAAACTAGCTTAATTTTGACTGTTTTCCCATTCTCGTTCGCCACAGCAGTCAGCTCCTATGCATGTATTTCTATAACCTTTTTATTATAGGATAGATTGCTCGCTTTAAGCAAGACGGAAACATAATCTTTGCACATACTCGCACAACACCATGCAAAGAAAAATCTATTTCTTCCTATTTTTATGTGAGTAACTTATTATAGTAGGTATTACTATACATCAAGAGGAAATGATATGTTTCTAGAATTTATTATTAATTTTTCGATTTTGTTTTGCTTTACTACCATAATCCATTGGTCATTTATTCAACACGAAGATGTGCCGTTTATTAAAAAATATAAATCGGTGCTGATCGGTCTTTTATTTGGTGTTGCTGCGCTTACTTTAACAATAATTACAGCACCTTTTGTAGATGGTATTTTAATTCACAATCACAATATTCTTGTTCTTTTTAGTGGTTTACTCGGGGGACCGGTTTCAATGTTTATTTCAGGAATGATAATTTTGATTAGCCGTTATGCCTTATGCTTTATATCTACAATCTCATTTATTATGATGTTGAATTTGTTTATTATAACAATCGCGCTATATTACGCTGCCCGAAGATATCCCATAACGTATCATAACATTACATATTATTTTCTAGTCGTTACATTTGAACATATATTACTATTGCTCATCTATTGGCGTTTTTCGCTAGAAATTATACACTACCTACTGTTGCTTTTAATTTTTTCTTCAATTATCTTTTATTTACTGCGTGTAATTTTATTGCAGCTTGATCATCGTAATAAACAAATCAAGCAAATATATGTACTGAACCAAATGGATTTATTAACTCAGCTACCAAATCATGTGGCGACAGAGCAAAAACTAAAATGGCTCATGCAATCAAAAATTCCATTCGAATTGCTTCATTTGGATTTGCGAAAATTTAGTACCGTTAACCATCAATATGGCTATGAATTAGGTGATGAGTTTTTTGTCAAAATAGCGAACATCATTCAACGTCAGTTACCAGAGGAAAGTTTTATCGGGCGAATCGATAGTGACGAATTTTATATCGCGCTACTAAACACTACGCCCGCAGAAGCAATTATGCAGGCGTATCAGATCAATGAGACCATAAAAAATAGTGCTTTTAATCAAGATTTAACGCTTCAAATCACATCGGCTATTGGCATTTGCTCTTCAAGCAATTATGTACAACTACCTCAGTTATTAAACACTACCTATCGAGCCTTAAGATTTGCTAAAAATCAAACTACGACTTGGATTTGTCACGATAATCAATTAAAAAATAGGCAAAATAAAACGCATGACGAATGGTAATAATCGTCATGCGTTTTATTATTTTACCCAGCCTAAAATCATTTCTCGAATTAATTTTGCTGCTGTGTTTACAGTAATATCCGAATGGTCATATACGGGTGCGATTTCTACTAAGTCAAACCCTACGACATTTACTTCAGCGCGTGCAATTTCATGAATAGACGCTAAAAGCTCTTTCGGTGTAATTCCTCCCGCATCCACAGTACCTGTACCTGGTGCGTGTGCTGGGTCTAATACGTCGATATCAATCGTTACGTAAACAGGACGACCCTTTAATGTAGGTAGCACTTCTTTTAATGGCTCGAACACTTCAAATAATGAAATATGCATACCATTTTCCTTTGCCCATTGTAACTCTTCTTTTAATCCTGAACGAATCCCGAATGAATACACATTATTCGGTCCAATTGTATCGGCAATTTTACGAATTGGTGTCGCGTGTGAATACTCTTCGCCCTCGTAATCCGTACGTAAATCCGTATGTGCATCAAAATGGATGATCGCTAAATCTGGATACTTTTCGTAAACGGCTTCCATTACCGGTAAAGATACTAAATGCTCGCCACCCATACCAACTGGTACTTTGTCATCTGCTAATACTTTTCGGACAAACGTTTTAATTTCTGCTAATGATTTTTCTGCATTTCCGAATGGTAAAGGAATATCACCCGCATCGAAAAATGGTACATCTGCTAATTCACGATCTAAATAGAAGCTATATTCTTCTAATCCAATCGATACTTCACGAATGCGCGCTGGACCAAAACGTTGACCTGGACGATAGCTAACTGTCCAATCCATCGGCATTCCGTATAGAACAGCCTTACACTCTTCGTAATTTTGATTGCTTTTAATAAACATATTTCCAGCATAAGTTTCGTCAAATCTCATGTATACTCACCAAACCTTCTCTATATTGAAGCTGTCGTTTACATTTTTTATATTTATAAAGTTTGCATATGTTTCCTTGTATTTGCTCATACTAAATTTATCATATGAAACTTTCGTTCGCTATTTTCGTATAATTAAGTGCAACCGACATCATTCGACACTTTTTTGTAGAGTGCTACGAAAAAGTATAGTTGTTTTCACTAAAAGTGCAATAGAATTTATGTGTTTTTTTATAATTCATTGAAATTTGATTGGTTCACTAAATTTAACAACAAATGAGGTGGAAAAATTTGAAAAGACAGCAATATCAAAAACATAAAAATCGTAGAAGATTTGGCAAACGAATCGGTCTTGTTGCCATCGCCTTTATATGCTTTTTCGCTGTCATCTTCCTTTCATTACGTATATATGCACAAGTTGCCGGTGCGCCACCGCTTACAGTGCCAAAAGCATCGATTTTTTTAGATAGCGACAACAACCAAATCGGGGATTATTTCACTGACGAACGTCGTTATTGGACAGAGTATGAAGATATTTCTCCCTATTTAATAGATGCAACAATCGCAGTAGAAGATAAAGATTTCTTTGAACATGGTGGCTTAGATTATTCACGCATTGCTGGTGCTGTTTTTGCAGATATTAAAGCTGGTAGCAAAGTGCAAGGCGCGAGTACATTGACACAGCAATACGCGCGTAACCTATATTTATCACATGAAAAAACATGGACTCGTAAAATCAACGAAGCACTTTATGCCTATCGTTTAGAGCTCTTTTATTCAAAGGAAGAAATTTTAGAGGGTTACTTAAATACAGTCTATTACGGACATGGCATGTATGGAGCTGAAGCAGCAAGTCGTTACTTTTTCGGTAAATCCGCAAAAGATTTAACATTATCTGAAGCATCTATGCTTGCAGGTGTTCCGAAGGGTCCTACGTATTATTCGCCGCTCAATAACTTAGAGAAAGCGACGAATCGTCAGCATGTGATTTTGCGCTTAATGGGCGAGCAAGGTAAAATTACTGCCGAAGAAAAGACACGTGCAGAATCTGAACAAGTGAGCTTAAAAAGTGATGAATGGATTGCCACAAAATCGATTGCACCATACTTTTTAGATGTCGTATGGGAAGAGGCAAGTGATATATTAGCAGCTAAAAACTTAAATATTAGTGAAGGTGGCTGGACCATTCAAACGACATTAAACCAAGCACACCAACGCGCTGCCGAAAAATCAATCGAAAAAAATATGCCAAACAATGAGCTACAAGTTGGCTTTGTTAGTATGGATGCCGACACTGGATTCGTAACAGCCCTTGTCGGCGGACGTGATTATAGTTCAAGCTCGTTTAACCGCGTAGCACTCGGTAACCGTCAGCCTGGTTCGGCAATCAAACCGATTTTGTATGCTGCAGCTCTTGAAAAAGGCTATAATCCGATGACATTTTTAGATGTGAGTCAAACGACTTTTACGTATGATAATGGACGTGCTACCTACACACCGCAAAATGTTAATAAAAAATATGCCGAGCACGAATTATCAATGGCTCAAGCACTAGCGATTTCAGATAATGTCTATGCTGTAAAAACGCTAGAGGATATTGGCTATCGTACATTCCGCGATATGCAAAAACGTTTTGGCTTAGCTTATTCAGACAAGGATAATCCAGCGGTTGCGCTTGGAACTAAGGAAAATTCGCTTTACGATTTAACAAATGCCTATAACATCATTGCCGCTGGTGGTGAAAATCGCCAAGCAACAACCGTTCTTTCAATTACCGATGCAAAAGGGAATCTTGTTTATAAATATGAGGCGCCTGAAAAAAAACAAGTAATTACTAAAGAAGATGCTTCTGTCCTAACACATATGATGACAGGCATTTTTGACCCTATTTTCAGTGATTACTCACCTGCAACAGGTCTTTCATTACGTTCTCGTATGACACATACGTATGCGGCAAAATCAGGTACTACTAATTCAGATCAATGGATGATTGGCTTTACACCAAGCTTGACTGCCGGTGTATGGAACGGTTATGACCAAGGTAAAACATTATCGGTACAAGCAGATATGGCTGCCTCAAAACAAGTATGGATTGATTTCATGGAATCAGCATTAGACGGCAAGTCAAATGAAGCATTTAATATTCCAAATGGCGTAGAGCCTGTAAACGTTGATATTGAAAGCGGAAAGTTAGCGAGCAAAGCATGTAAAAATCAGCGTGTTGTTTATTTAAAAGCAATTGATGTTCCAACTGAATCCTGTTCGACATTTGATTTCTTTGATTCAAATTTATGGGACGACTTTTTAGAATCTCCAATGGAAGCCCTTAAAGGTTTTTGGTAATAAAAAACGTTAAAACAGTTATTATCCAATAATTTAAAAATAAAAAAGCTCTTTCGTCTCCGGTTCTAGTCCGTAAAACGAAAGAGCTTTTCTATTGTGGTTAACGAACGGATGAGAATCATGGGGCATTCGGCTTGGGAAATTACAAATGCCGCATAACCCTCATCACTATTCATTTTCCACGTGTCCTAGCCTACTACTTTGCAAGCTTTAAATTCAGTTTACTTTCTTTTGGAAGCAGATTCAACCACGGATTTTCGTTATACCGAAATGTCACATATTGTTCACCGAATCGATTCATTTTCCTAAAAAAGTAATTGACTACATACCGGTTATTTTCAACTAGTAGTATTCAATCGAAATCATTCCAAATTTTTGTGTAATTGTTCATCACTATTATGCCACATTGCTTCATCGTGGTTTTTTAGGAAGTCTACTAATATTTTTTTCGATGCATCATCCATATGCTCGACAATAATTTTTCGCTTCATTGATTTATCCATTCGGTTGACGTGATCTGCTAATATTTTGTACCCGCGACGTTTTTCACGGTTAACAACCATCTCACAAGCCGTTACTCCAGCAAAATAAGCCCCTGATTCTTTATGGTCAATTGTTACCCACACAAGCCAGTAATCTTTACCGCCTTCTGAGTCTTCACAGTTCATCGTAAATTTAATCCCACGCTCTACATCACTTTTGGCGTGCATTGCACCGACATCAACAATCGCTGTTCCTTCTGCCACATCAATAATAACTGGCGACACATTTTCTAATGAAAGAGAGCCAATCCCAAAGCCCTTGTGTCCATCTGTAGGATCATTTTTTATAATTGTAAAACCCATTTTTGGTTTTGACTTTTCTTCATTTGCCATTGTAAATACCTCCAAATACGATATTATTATTACTATACACCATATTTTACGTAGGAGGCGACTTTATGCCAATCGTTACAATTAAAATGATTGAAGGCCGCACTGATGAACAAAAGCGCGCGCTAGTAGAAGAAGTTACACAAGCTGTTTCAAAAACAGTCAACGCACCAGTAGAGAATGTATCCATTATTATTGAAGAAATGTCAAAAAGCCATTACGCAACAGCTGGCGTACGTTACAGCGATAAGTAATCTAATTTATCACGTCTATTGATTAATTTTTTTAACACTAACTCCAAATTTAACCTTCCCGTGATATACTAACTAAAATTAATTTGAAAACTGAATTGTTCATCTTAACCAAACATTTAGTTAGAACTATTACGAAAAAAAAGACATTGAAAAGGGCCTCCTTTTCAATGTCTTTTCATTTGGAATGTTAATTAAACTTTCATTTATCGGCTTCTTAAACTTCTAGTAATTTCTTTATTTCAGCCCGTAATAATTCCGGCACCGTTTCATCAGTAAACAATTCCTCCGGGTAATACACTTTATGATCTACCTTTATGTGCCCAGCAATGGCTTCTACGATTTGACTGCGCTCCGATAATTCACATTGCTGTCCATCTTGCATTAACAAGAAAATAGGCTTTTTTGTTCCTTCAATTCCTGGACGATAAAAATCATAGGGTAAATCCGATGTGGAATCATGCACTAAATAATATTCCGGGTCAAATCCTGCCTCCGAAAATAAACGACGTAACTCCGAATACACCTCTGGATGCTCAAACGGATTTAAACTTGTATATTGAAAAAGTTTTCGATTCACAAAACGACGACTCAAGTCACTTAGAATTGCATCATCTTCATTCATCCAAAATTGGAAGTAGGCAAGCATAATGCTTTCATCGAGTGTAATGTAATCCTCTAAAGAAACGTTATTTTCAAAAAATGATTCAAACGGCTTTGGTTGTACTTTGAATTGATAGCCTTTTCGCCACAATGCCTTTACTCGTTTCAAAATATTATTCAAAATGACTTCCGCGCTACGAGATACTGGATGGAAGTAGATTTGTAAATACATTTGATAGCGGCTCATGATGTAATGTTCTACTGCATGCATGCCACTGTCTTTAATGACAACACCATTTTTTCGGGGACGCATCACGCGCATAATACGCTCCATATCAAAATGCCCGTAACTCACGCCAGTATAATAAGCGTCACGCTGCAAATAATCCATTCGATCCGCATCAATTTGGCTTGAAATTAAGCTAACAACTAATTCGTTCGGATACGTTTTTTCGATTACCTGCGCTACCTTTTCAGGAAAATCTAATGCAACACGGCTCAATACCTCATTTACTTCGGTATCTCCTAATAAAATTTGTCGTGTAAAATATTCATGGTCGGTTTCAAATACATTTTCAAATGCATGTGAAAATGGCCCGTGCCCTAAATCGTGTAGTAGCGCCGCGCATAACACCAGTAAACGCTCAGACTCATCCCATTCTGGACGTCCCTTAAATACATCATCCACAATGCGACGCACAATTTCATATACTCCTAGTGAATGGTTAAAGCGGCTATGTTCGGCACCATGGAATACTAGATAGGTTGTACCAAGCTGCCTAATACGGCGCAAGCGTTGGAATTCTCGCGTCTTCACTAAATCCCAAATGACTTGGTCACGCACATGCACATAGCGATGCACCGGGTCTTTAAATACCTTTTCTTCCTGCATTTTCATTTCCCCATACGTAGTCATAAAACCGACCTCCTTTTTAAAAAATTTAACCTATTTCCTTCATTATAATGAAACTCATAGTAAAAAAGAATTGTTAACATACAAAAATCACTAGCCATATTGCATGACTAGTGATTTTATATCGTTACTTTTTTAGCTTGTCTAACACCTTAACCATTAACTCCTCTTCAGTTAATGCGGCTACTGGACGGTTGTTTACAAAAGTAAACGTTTTTTTGCGGCCGGGACCACAATATGAATGACAGCCAATTTCAATCGTTGCATCTGGATCAATTTCTTTTAATTTGGGAATTAACGTCTTTAAATTAACGGCCTGACATTCATCGCAAACGTGAAATAAGTTTGCCATAGTGTCAACACCTCTTTCTCATCTAGTTTAACCTATGTGCTATTGTAGCTTATGTCACGTACTTCATTCAAGCAATATCCTAGTATTTCCGTCAAAGGTCTGATAGCTGCAACACTCACGATAATTCTAGCAACAATTTACCATACAGTGAATAAATCTTTCCTGCGTTGGACATGATAGATTTACAACAACTTAAGGGGGATATTTATGACAAAAGCAAGACAGGATGCATGGATTGAAGAAAATGACGCATTGCTAGCAGAAGCTGTAATTCGTCATGTAAAGGAAGGTAGTACTCAGTTAAACGCCTTTGAAGAAGCGGGTGATCTATTAAATCGTACCGCAGCGGCATGTGGTTTTCGTTGGAATGCAGTAGTTCGTCGTATTTACGAGGAAGATTTATCTCAGGCAAAAAAAGAGCGCAAAGAACGTATGCGCCTAATGAATCAAGCAACGAAACGTCGCACAACACCACTCTATTTACTCCCATCAAATGAAGAGCAACCGATGTCGATTCCATTATCTGCTCTATCACTTGATATCGTGATTGCCTATTTAGTACGTTTGCAACACAATAATTCTAGTGAACATGATGTTTTAAAATGGCGTAAACTAACAACACTATTAACAGAACAAAAGCAACAACTCGAACAGCAATTACACGCATTGCAAAAAGAAAATAAAGCCATTAAAGAAGATTACGAGCAATTCGTTTCGATTATGAACCGCGCAAGACGCCTCGTAGCATTCGAAGACGAGGATGGACTTGCAACACCAACCTTTAAAATGGAGAAAAACGGAAATTTAGTTTCACAAACATCTATCACAGAAGTTGGCGACGTGCACCCATAGTGCACGTCGTCCTTTTTATTTTGTTAACATCGATTCGTTGCGCTTTAAAACACGCTGCAAATAAAAAGTATATAATTCTATCTCATTTTCTTGTAAAGGTTGTTCTTCAAACATACCCTTCCATTCAAAAAGTAAGTGGCGAATACGCTCATTGACCTGTTGAACGGTGACCATTTCACCCGTTAACTCCTGTAGTGAAGCCATCACATGAGGTGTAATCATAGGATATTGGAATTTCGTTTCTTCTCCCTGTAAACCAGCAGCATAAAACTCACGAATCAGCTCCGCGCGCTTGCTACCACTACCTTCTACACATAAATAAATTTGCACCGCAATGCCATTTTTCATTCGGCGCTGCGAAATACCCGCAAACTTTTTCCCATTTATACTCAAATCATAGGAACCTGGGCAATATGAGCCAACAATTTCATAGACTTCAATTTTGTCGGCGACCTGC
The DNA here is from genome assembly GCF_028747805.1 of Solibacillus daqui. NCBI lineage: Bacteria > Bacillati > Bacillota > Bacilli > Caryophanales > Caryophanaceae > Solibacillus > Solibacillus daqui. The sequence continues at coordinate 499,874 of NZ_CP114887.1, read as the reverse complement.
GGAAATAACGTCCGAATAAAATCGACCATCACATCAAACGCACCATTAATACTGAGCGGTGTTTGTTCACCAAGCACAATTGAAATATTTAACACACCTGCATCTAATACAACAGCTAACCCGCCTGAGTTACGAACAATCGGCTCATATCCATTTGTTCGCAATTGCGCCATTCCTTGTTCAATATGTGGTAAGCGGTGATCTTGGATTCCTAAAACTACCGAATCATGGTGCACCCATGTACGAATTGTTGGGTTCGTCATTTCTTGGCCAACTAAATGGCATAATGTATCGTCCAACGCAAATGACTCTAATGGCGAACGCTTATTGGCACTGATCGATTGATCGACAAAACGCCATGTTGTTTGTTGCAAAAGTTCGTTCATAAAATTACTCCTAGTTTCACATTATTCTCACTTTAGCATACCGCAATTTAAAGTCATGTCAAATTGGTGAAATTATTGATTTTAAATCGTCTAAATGATTTTTTTAGCGTGTTTTGTGCTACACTAACTGTGAATCATTTTCAATTACAAGGAGTGTTTACATATGAATGAAGCAGCAATTACGTTAGATGGCTGGTATGCACTACATGATTTCCGTTCAATCGATTGGGCATCTTGGAAATTAGTTTCTGCGGAAGAACGCGAAGCCGCAACGAAAGAGTTCATCGCATTTTTAGAGGACTTAAATAAAGATACAGGCTCGAACGCTTTCTACTCAATTATTGGGCAAAAAGCAGATTTCATGATTATGACATTACGCGAAACACCAGAAGAGTTAGGTGAAATTGAAACACGCTTTGCAAAATTAGCCATCGCGGATTTCACGATTCCAACGTATTCTTACGTGTCAATCGTAGAGTTATCAAACTACCTAGCAGGTAAATCAGACGAAGATCCATACCAAAACCCACATGTACGTGCGCGCCTGTATCCTGAATTACCAAAATCAAAATACGTTTGCTTCTACCCAATGGACAAAAAACGTGACGGCAATGACAACTGGTATATGCTTTCAATGGATGAGCGCCGCCAATTAATGCACGCACACGGACTTATTGGCCGTAGCTATGCAGGTAAAATCAAGCAAATCATCACAGGTTCAGTTGGTTTAGACGATCACGAATGGGGCGTAACATTATTCTCTGATGATATGCTGCAATTCAAAAAAATCGTATATGAAATGCGCTTTGATGAAGTGTCAGCTCGCTATGGTGAATTCGGTGAGTTCCTAGTAGGAAACTTATTAGACAATGAAAAATTAGAGAAATTATTAGCCATTTAATTGTAAAATGGGGCTATTTGAAACCTTTCAAATAGCCTTTTTTGTTCATACTTTAAATTCATATTTGTCCTTTCTCGCTCATTATCCGTTTAAAATCCAAAAAACGTTAGGCACGAACAGCCGGATACTTACTAATCTAGTTGAGCTGGGGTGTCATACCGGGCATAAATAAAAAAAGATGAGTTCCAAAATCAACTCATCCTTTCAAGTGCGGTCGTCCTTTAATTTTAAAATAATGATGATGGTATTAATGTATAAACCCATTACTATTAGTAATACGAGTAAATACCAATTCAGTGGTTCTCCGAAAAATGCTGCGATTGCAAACGACAAAATCGCACTAATAATCATTCCAATCCAAATGTCGATTTTCATCACATTCACTCCCCGAGTTTTTATATACACGAGGCAACATCTCTTTCATTTTCCTGAATATTTACCCACTTATTCGGATATTACATATTTCTAATTTTATTATTAGTATATTCATTTTTTTCAAAAGCATACACCATTTTTACTTTGCTATGTATCTTTCACATACCGTGTTGCATATACTAAACCGATAACAAGGGACCTCCCTTAGTATGACAACATTTTCGAAAGGACGGATACCAATTTGACTTATTATTGGACATCACCAATGCCTCAAATGACTCCTTCAGGCATACCTATGCAAACTACTGTACCGGGCGCTTCTTTTCCACGTGAAGAGTCTTATATCGAAAATATTTTACGACTTAACAAAGGAAAACCGGGCACCTTCTATTTTTCATTTGATAATGCTGTTGCTGGTACTAATACGCGTACAGTAAGAGGTGTTGTAGAAGCAGCTGGACGTGATCATGTCATTTTACGTGAGCTCAAATCAAATCACCGCTTTTTATTCCCGATGATTTATTTTGACTATGCTGAGTTTGATGAGGAGCTAAATTACTTCACGCAATCTCCGTAAAGAAATTTCAGTATCTTAAATTAGAAGAAGGGATTGTTCTGAAATTACTTTCGGACAATCCCTTCCTTATTATCAAACTTTAAATTGCTGAATTTCTTGTTGTAAGTCTTGAGCATTTCCACTTAATGTGACAGCTACAGCACTTACTTGTTGCATCGTTGCTGCTTGTTCCTCCACCGCAGCAGCAATTACTTCCAAATTACTACTTGATTCATTGGAGCCAATTGCAATTTCATTTATCGATGCACTTACTTGTTCTGCACTTGCTGAAAGTTGTTCAGAAGTAGCGGAAATTTCTTCGATTTGTGTGGACATTTTCGTAACTGCTCCTACAATCGAAGTAAATGAATTCCCAGCCTCTGTAATAATTTCAACACCATCTTGTACAGATAATAACGATTCAGTTACCGCGCGTTCTACATTTTCCGTGTCAGACTTAATTTCAAGCGTTAAATTAACAATAGAAGTTGCAGATGTTTTCGATTGCTCTGCTAATTTACGTACTTCATCTGCTACAACTGCAAACCCTTTCCCATGTTCGCCCGCACGAGCCGCCTCAATCGCCGCGTTTAATGCCAATAAATTCGTTTGATCTGTAATGTCTGTAATGACTTTTGAAATATTATTAATTTCGTCCGTTTGCTTAGCAAGCTTTTGTACTAAATTATTGACAGAGTTTGTTGAAGCACTAATGATATCCATTTGTGTTTTTGCATGATGAATGATTGCTCCACCATTTTGTGCTGTTTTCGATGCATCAATCGAGCTACCATGTAATAATTGCGTTGCTTCTGCGATACGTTGTACACCAGAAGCGGTTTCTTCCATAGCTCGCGCACTTTCATTTGAAGCTTGTGCTGAAACATGCGCTGATTCTGATGTATTACTTACACGCGTTGTTATGTCTTCTGTCGTGGCAGTAATTTCCTCTGTACTTGCTGAAAGTTCTTGAGCAGCGCCACTTAATTGCTCTGCATTTATTTGTATATTATTAATTAAACCGGATAAATTTGTCTTCATTAAATTAAATGCATGTCCAAGTTGTCCAATTTCATCTTTTGATTTTACAACGATATCATGTTGTGACAAATCACCAGATGCAATAATATTGGCTTTCTTTACAACATTCTTAAGTGGACTTGTTATTGTTCTGCGAATATAAATAATGAATATGAAGACAATAGCAATACTTACTACTAATGCTAGTATAGCAATGGATTTCGTTAACAAAATCGCACCAGCTGTTTGTTTGTTAATTTCCGCTAATTGTTGTTCTTGATATTCCACTATTTGGTCCGCAACACCTAAAATCCCATTATTCGCCGCTTTTAATTTTGTGTTAATAAAACCATTAGCTAATCGACTATCTCCACGTTCAATTGCGTCTAACATATCTAAAGAACCATTGTTAAAATCATTATTAAATTTGTGAAGTTGCGCAATATGTTCTTTCATCATATCGCTGGTTGCTAATTTTTCTAAACCCTGTATTTCTTCTGTTAATAACCCTTTATAATACTCGAAATTTTCATAGGACTCTTCCGTACCATCTAGTACAACTGCACGTGCATATAGTCCCTGCATCGATATAATAAATCGAATTTCATCAACTAAACGAATTTGCACAACACGATAATCTAAAGCTTCTTCAGACTTTGCTTCGATATTACTCAAGCTTATAAAGGTGATTCCTATTGTGATTGCAAACAATGCAATCATTGAATAAAAGGCAATATTTAACTTAGCACCAACCCTCATATTATTATCCCCCTAGTTTTTTAAATTATTTACTAAAAATGTATAATTTATAATACTACATCCCCATTATTTTCGCTCGTCAAAAAGCTCCATGTCGCTGCACCTAAAACTTGTGCCGCAATTAACATAGCCCTTTCATCAAAATCGAATTTTGCATGATGATGCGGATAAACCGTCTCCCATGCAGGATTTTTGGCACCGGTAAAGAAAAATGTCCCTGGAACATGTTGCATATAATAACCAAAGTCCTCGCCAATCATAAATGGTGGACAAACAGTCACTTGCTCTACTGTAGGTATTTGCCCAGCAATATTCTGAATGTATTGCGTCTCTTGTACATGATTTATAACCGGTGGATAGCCGTCAAAGTAAGTGAATTCATAGCTTGCATGCATACCTAAACAAGTTGCCTTTAATAGCGTTTCAATTTCTTCTTTGATTTGCTGACGTACTACTTCATCAAACGCGCGTACAGTACCTTGAATTTTTACGGTATCCGCAATGACATTGAATGGATTTATTGCTTCGAAATGCCCTACTGTCACAACCGCTGAGTGAAGTGGTGCAATTCGGCGTGATATAAGTGTTTGTAATTGCGTTACAAAATGTGCACCTACGACTATTGCATCTACAGAGTGCTGAGGTTCTGCACCATGCCCCCCTTTACCTTGAATGACAATTTCAAAACGATCAGCTGCTGCCATAATTGCCCCATCACGTACTAAAATCTCCCCCAATGGAGTTGGTGCCCATAAATGTGTACCAAAAATTACATCTACGCCTTCTAGGCAGCCATCTTCAATCATTGCCTTTGCCCCACCTGGTGCGACTTCCTCAGCATGCTGGTGAATGAAGACAACATTCCCTACTAGATGCTCGTGCATTTCGGTTAATGCTTTTGCTAATACGAGTAACGTTGCCGTATGCCCATCATGACCACATGCATGCATTACGCCATCATTTTTTGATTTATATGGAACTTCATTTAATTCTTGAATTGCCAATCCATCAAAATCAGCCCGTAACGCAACGGTTTTACCTGGTCTAGCTCCACGTAATGTCGCAACTACCCCACGCCCACCTACATGTTCACGAACTTCTAAACCGAGCTCACGATAAAATTTCGCAATATAGGCGGGTGTCTGTACTTCTTCATGGGAGATTTCTGGATATTCGTGTAAATAGCGTCGAATGATAACCATCTCTTCGAAGTGCTCTTGTAGTTTCGTTAATAATTGATTCATTGTCTTCGCTCCTTCACTAAGTTACTTTTTAACTATACAATAAATTCCGATAATTTAGAAAAAAGTTTTAATTTAATTATTAATATACTAAAAAAAGCATATACTTCCAATCCTAGAAGTACATGCTTTATCTTTTTATGTTCTTTTTAATGTGGCCATAATGACCATGACCCAGCCAATCAAAAATAAAACGCCGCCAATTGGGGTAATTGCGCCTAATACTTTAATACCTGTCAAAGCAAGTACCATTAAGCTGCCTGAAAAAATAAGGATACCGAAATTAAAGCAAATCATTGCGATTTTTAATTGCTTTACTTCACCTATAATTGAACGAGCCATTAAAATACCGACTAGGATTAAAGCAGTTGCATGGAACATTTGATATTGTACCGCTGTATCCCAAATACCTGTGCCGTAATCATCTAAAATATCTTTTAAACCATGTGCTGCAAATGCACCAAGTGCTACCGCTAAAAAGCCATGAATCGCACCAGAAATAATTGAACCTTTCATTATCTTTACCTCTTTTTTTAGTTTGTTAAAAATCAAATATCGAATCTCCGTTGGCGTCGTCTTCTTGCAACTTTTGCGACGGGATTGCGACAGGCTGTGTGAAGGCTGGAACTGGCATCGCGTTTGGTGCGACGCTTAAAGACTGTTGCTTTTCAGTCCTGTTTTCTGCAAGCACAACATCACAAATTGCTTTTATAGCCGCAAATTTTTCTCGTACTTGTTGCTCTGAATTTGCTTGGCGCGCCTCAATAGTCAACTTTTCAATTTGCGTTAAAATGGTTTGTTGTGTAATCATCGACTCGTGTCCCCCTGCCTTATTTTTTGCACAAATTTTAAACAATCCATGCCACTCGACTGCCGTACAACTAATGATGGCAGCTGTTTTGTTTTAAAGCCGTATGCCGTGCAACCACGTGGATTTTCTTGATCCCACGTCACACGGAAATACTGGCATTTAAAGCAATCAATTTTCATCAGCTAGCCCTCTCTTTCTTTCCTTACTTTACCATGCTTCAGTCAAAAAGTTTAGCCTGTTTACTTTGAATGTACCAATCAATTGGCTGTTCACCAAGCGCTACTAATGCGTCGTTCGTTTTCGAATACGGCTTACTACCAAAAAAACCGCGATGTGCACTGAGTGGACTCGGATGTGGTGCTTCCAAAATAATATGCTGATTTGAAATTCGTTCGATAATTGCACGCTTACTTTGCGCTGGTTTGCCCCATAATAAAAACACAATTGGCTGTTTTCGCTCTGCCAATTTTTCGATGATTCTATCGGTAAATTGTTCCCAACCTTGCCCTTTATGTGAATTGGCCTCTCCTTGACGCACTGTTAACACGGTATTTAATAGAAGAACCCCTTGCTTTGCCCAAGTAGATAGCGCTCCGTGATCAGGCAACGGGCAACCCAAATCATCTTGTAATTCCTTCATCATATTTTTTAATGATGGTGGTAGCTTTTGACCTTGTTCCACTGAAAAACTTAAACCGTGTGCTTGATTTGGTCCATGATATGGATCTTGTCCTAAGAGCACCACTTTTACATCCGTATAATCGGTATAATGCAACGCGTTTAATATTTGTTCTTTCTTAGGAAAAACCGTCGCCGTTTTATATTGCTGCGTTAAAAATTCCATTAAATTTTGATAGTATGTCTCTTGTTGTTGTGGTGCTAAAATTTCCTGCCATTCATTAGTTAATTGTTCGATCATTATTTCCACCTCACTTCAAACAGTAGTGAAAATACGCTATAAATTCAAGTCAATTTACCTGACCTTGTAGTTTTTATTGATTCTGACTATTTTTACAAAGTCAGATACACGCTATACTATACGTAATTATTTTTCGAATATTCATTATAAGGAGATTGGTTTTATGTTGAAAAAAACGTTAACAATTGCAGGTTCAGATACATCAGGTGGCGCAGGGATGCAGGCAGATTTAAAGGCTTTCCAAGAGCATGGCACATACGGAATGGTCGCTCTAACTGTAGTCGTAACAATGGATCCAAAAACTTGGAGCCATAAAGTGACACCACTACCAACTGCATTATTACAAAAACAAATCGACACAGCATTATCTACTGGTGTTGATGCCATTAAAACAGGAATGCTTTCTACAGAAGAAATTATTCAAATTGCATCAAAAGCAATCCAAGATTCAGGAACAGACAAAGTGGTTATCGATCCAGTAATGGTTTGTAAAGGGGACGACGAAGTTTTAAATCCTGGCAATACAACAGCGATGATTAACTATCTATTACCTCACGCAACCGTAGTTACACCAAACTTATTTGAAGCAGGTCAATTGGCTGGTACAGGTACACCAAAAACGATTGAAGACATGCAAATCGCTGCAGCAAAAATTCATGCTTTAGGTGCGAAAAATGTTGTCATTAAAGGCGGTAAAGCATTAGCACATGACAAAGCGGTTGATTTATTCTTTGATGGCAATGACTTTAAACTACTTGAAACTGAAAAAGTCACTTCTACTTACAATCACGGTGCAGGTTGTACATTTGCTGCAAGCGTATGTGCAAACTTAGCGAATGGTCTTTCTGTTGAGGAATCAGTAATCGAAGCAAAAGAATTCGTTTCAGCTGCAATTAAACACGGCTGGGCATTAAATGAGCATGTTGGCCCAGTTATGCATGGAGCAAAACCTCGTTTCGGAGCACCACAAGTAACGGTAACAACCATTCCACATTATACGAAAGCTTAATGACATACCCACTATGAAAACACATTTCACGTCTAATGGCGTGAAATGTGTTTTTTTATATTAACTTGTTTGAAAAATTTTATTTTTTCATTATCTCTAAGAAAAAGCCTCTTTTGCGACTTTTTCTTTTCATCGAGCGTGAAATTTTACTATACTAGTATTAATTAGATTCGAAAGGAGAATTAGGATGAAGGAAGTAAATCAAACAGAGCTCCAAGAATTACTTAATTCTTTTGCGAACAAAGACGTTTATATTCATCTAGAAACAACAAACGGCTCGTATGCAGCCCATTATGACGAAAAATTCTTTAATGCGGGGGCATTTATTCGCAACATCAAATTAAATTACGAATTAGGGAAAGTTGTTGGCGACGCTCCACACCGCGTTGGCTTAAAATTGCCGCATGGCTGGGTATATGCACAAGGTATTACACATTATGAACTAGACGATCAAGGTCGCTTACTTATGGCGGGCTTAGACTATACAGGGAAGCTAGCGGTTGCACTAGAAATTAGCGAATCGCCATTTGCTTATTAAGGAGGACTTATTCATGACATTACAACAAGAACGTCACGTATTAGTCGTTTACCCCCACCCAGATGATGAAGCTTTTTCTGTTGCGGGTGTTATTCGTATGCACCGTAATATGAGCGTACCCGTTACATACGCTTGCTTAACATTAGGTGAAATGGGTCGTAACTTAGGAAATCCCCCAATTGCGACGCGTGAATCATTACCAGAAATTCGACGTAAAGAGCTGATTGCTGCTTGTGCTGCGATGGGCATTGAAGATTTACGTATGATGGGTCTTCGAGACAAAACGGTTGAATTTGAAGATGATGAAAAAATGGTTCAGCTTGTGACGGATTTAATCAACGAGCTTAATCCATCATTAATCTACACGTTTTTACCGGGCTTTGCAGTCCATCCAGACCATGAAGCAACAGCAAAAGCGGTTATTGAAGCAGTTCGTCGTATGGCACCTGAAAAGCGTCCACGCATTTTAGCCTGTGCATTTGCAAATGATACCGTTGAGAAAAACGGTGAACCAGATGTAATTGTGGACATTCGTTCTGTAAAAAACGACAAGATAAAGGCACTACAAGCCCATGCCTCTCAAACGGCTTGGATGATGCAAGAAACTGCTAAGCGCGTTGATGATGGCGAGGTCATGTCAGATAGCTGGCTAAATGTTGAAAGATTTTATACTTTTACGTTTAATGATTAAATTTACAAAGATGCATGCGTCATTTCGCGAAGCATCTTTTTTTTTGCCCAAATTCAAAATACCGTATTTTTATTCACTCTCTTTCAAATTGAAATCCTTTACTTAATCAGTATTTATTTGCTCATTAAAGATATTTCGCTTAAATTTATTCAATTTCTTACTCATTGAAATTTTTCTGAAATATTAATCTTTATGCAAAACGGTAGACAAGGACTATTTCTACATTTTATAGTGTATAAATATTCAATATTACATTTTACTGAGGTTATTATAGATGAAAACTAAATTTTCGTTTTACACGTGGTTTTTATTTTTAGCCCTGTCTGCTCTTGGTGTGTTCATTTTCATTACACCAATTAGTACAGATGCTGGTATGAAAGTTCCAATCGCGTTACTTGCTAACTGGTTAGCTGGTTATGTTGAGCCTTATATTCATTGGTTCGCATTTATTGTCTTTATTATTGCAGCGTTAGGTTCGATTGCAATGCACGTTATTCCACAACGTGGACCACGTAATATTTGGGATTCATTATTCCGTGTTCACTGGTTCTGGACAACTATGCGCGTATTGGCCGTTGTATTTGCGGGCGCATTTTTATTTCAGGTAGGTCCTGAAAGTCTAAAAAGTGATGTAACATCTGGGATTTTAATTGACCCTGCTAGTGGTCTTGTTACATTCATGTTCATATTGTTCTTATTTGCGGGTCTGTTACTTCCATTATTAACAGACTTCGGTTTACTTGAATTTTTTGGTTCAATGATGGTAAAAATTATGCGCCCGATTTTCAAAATTCCTGGACGCTCTGCGATTGACTGTTTAGCGTCATGGGTTGGAGACGGTACAATCGGCGTATTATTAACAAGTAAGCAATACGAGGAAAAGAACTACACAGGACGTGAAGCGGCAACGATTGCCACAACGTTCTCAGTTGTTTCGATTACATTTTGCTTAGTTGTTGTTGAGACAATTGGAATTGAAGCGTACTTCCTTGAGTTTTATGCATCCGTAATTTTCTGTGGTTTAATTTTAGCAGTCATTATGCCACGTATTTATCCGTTAAAGAACAAAGCGGATACGTTAATCGATGGTTCTGAAGCTTCTATCAACCGTGAAGTTGTACAAGAAGGCTATAACGTCGTTTCTTACGGTCTACACAATGCACTTTCGAAAGCCGATTCAAATCGTAACTTAGGTAAAATGGTGAAAAACGGCTTTATTAACGTATTAGAAATGTGGTTTGCTGTAACGCCAATTATCATGGCATTTGGTACAATCGCGTTAGTATTAGCTGAATTCACAAGCTTCTTCCGTATTTTAGGGATGCCATTCGAACCAATTCTAGCCCTATTACAAATTCCAGAAGCTGGTGAAGCGGCACAAACGATGATCGTCGGTTTTGCGGATATGCTATTACCTTCAGTTTTAGGTGCTGGTATTGAATCTGAGATGACGCGATTCTTCATCGCAACGGTTTCGGTAACACAATTAATTTACATGTCTGAAGTTGGTGGCCTTATTTTAGGCACAAAGCTTCCATTAAAATTATGGGATTTATTCGTGATTTTCTTAATCCGAACAGTTATCTCAATTCCAATCATCGCAGTGATTACGCATTTATTATTCTAAACAGAGCTCGCATTTTGTATTTTGCAAAATGCGGGTTTTTTATTATTGCCAAAAGAATAAATTCTAAATTAATTCCTCCTCTACATTAAACCGCTTTCATTACGGTGTTTTAATAAATTTTCTTAATTTACTGAATTTTTACAACATTCATTAGTGGTTTTATGATAAAATAATGTAATCTTTACACAGACGATGGAGGTTACATGGAGATGGAAGTTGCTCAACCTAAAACCATTGCGGTGGAAAACGTATTAATTGCACACCATTTTTTAAAGGATGTTGTCGTGCATACACCACTGCAATTGAATGAATATTTATCAGAAAAGTATGGCGCAAAGATTTATTTTAAACGTGAAGATTTACAGCATGTCCGTTCATTTAAATTGCGCGGTGCTTACTATAAAATAAAAAAAATCGAAAACGAAGCTCGTGCATCAGGTGTGGCTTGCGCTAGTGCTGGCAATCATGCACAAGGTGTTGCCTACGCTTGTGCGAAGCTTGAAATTCAAGCAACGATTTTCATGCCAAAAACAACACCAAAGCAAAAAATCGATCAGGTTCGTATGTTTGGGCGTAACTTTGTTGAAATCATCCTAGCTGGAGATACATTTGATGATTCTGCTGCAAGTGCACTTGCTTATTGCGAAGAGGAAAATCGTATTTTCATTCACCCATTTGACGATTACGACGTTATGGCAGGTCAAGGTACGGTTGCGGTGGAAATTATGAATGATATCGAAGAACCTATTGACTATATCTTCGGTAGCATTGGTGGCGGCGGCTTAATGTCTGGTGTTTCCGCTTATGTGAAAAATTTATCGCCACATAGTCAAGTCATTGGTGTAGAACCTGCTGGCGCGGCAAGTATGAAATCGGCTTTTGAAAATGAAGGTCCTATTACACTTGACTGGATTGACAAATTTGTTGATGGTGCTGCGGTAAAATGCGTTGGCAATGATACTTACCAAGTATGTCGTACCTATTTAGACGATATCGTATCAGTACCTGAAGGCAAAGTATGTACAACCATTTTAGATTTATATAATAAACATGCAATTATTGCAGAGCCTGCTGGAGCATTATCTGTGGCGGCGCTTGACTTTTATGCTGATAAAATTCGGGGCAAATCGGTTGTCATTATTATTTCTGGAGGCAATAATGACATCGGACGTATGCAGGAAATTAAAGAGCGCTCTTTAATTTATGAAGGTTTGCTACATTACTATATCGTGAACTTCCCACAGCGTTCAGGTGCACTTCGTCAGTTTTTAACAGAGGTACTTGGACCAAATGATGATATTACTACATTTGAATATACGAAGAAAAATAACAAGGAAAGTGGCCCTGCACTCGTTGGTATCGAAATTGGGCACCCGGATGATCATGCCGGTTTAGTAGAGCGTATGCATGAAAACGGCTTTGATTATAAAGAGGTCAATAAAGACAGTACATTATTTGCACTACTCGTCTAATATCATTACCCGTTACTTTATTAGTAGCGGGTATTTTTTGCTCAAATAAAAAAATCTTTAGCCGTCATATCGTCAGCTAAAGATTTTAAAATTATCCTAGTAATGCGCGGTCAGAGTTCATTTTTTCTCCGCGGATACTCTCGAACTCTGCCATTAAATCTGGAATTGTTAAATGTGGCTTACGGTCTTCTTCTACTTTTAAAATGATTTGACCTTTGTCCATCATAATTAAACGATTCCCTAAATCTAGTGCTTGCTGCATGTTATGCGTTACCATTAGTGTAGTAAGCTTACTTTCTTCAACAAGCTCTTTTGTTAAGTTTGTAATTAGCTCGGCACGTGATGGGTCAAGCGCCGCTGTATGCTCATCTAACAGTAAGATCGATGGCTTTGTAAAGGTTGCCATTAGTAGACTTAATGCTTGGCGTTCCCCACCTGATAGCAATCCGACTTTTGCAGATAAACGATTTTCTAAATTTAAGTGTAGCTTTTCTAATGACGTTTTGAAAAACTCGCGGCGCTTTTTATCAACCCCAAAACGTAAACCACGCTTTGCATTACGCGAATACGCAATCGCTAAGTTTTCTTCAATCGTCATCGTTGGGGCTGTACCGGCCATTGGATCTTGGAATACGCGTCCAATATGCACAGCACGCTTATATTCTGGTAAACGCGTTAAATCATTCCCGTCAATAATAACTGAACCAAAATCCGGTGTAAGTGCACCCGAAATCATGTTCATCATCGTTGATTTACCTGCACCGTTACTGCCAATTATTGTTACGAAATCACCAGGTGCTAAATGTAAATTAATATTGTCTAAGGCAATTTTTTCGTCAGGCGTACCTTCGTTAAATACTTTGTTAATGCCATCTAATTTAAGCAAGGCCCTTCCCTCCCTGCTCTACTTCTATTTTTGCTTTTTGCGCTGCCATACGTTCTTCTAAACGACGTGCTTTACGTTTCTTTTCTTTATATCTGCTAACGATTTGAGGAATAACCAACGCTAAAATGACGATAAATGCCGTAATCAGCTTCATATCCCCCGAATCTAACCACTTTACACGCAATGCTAACGCGTAAATCATACGGTAAATGACCGCACCAGCAATAACTGCAAATGTTACACGTACAATGGATTTTGTACCAAAAATCGCTTCCCCAATAATAACCGAAGCTAAGCCGACAACAATCATCCCAATCCCTAAACCAACGTCCGCAAATTTTGTATATTGTGCAATTAACGCCCCTGATAATGCCACCATACCATTTGATAGCCCTAAACCTAAAATGATTAAAGAATCGGTATTAGCAGAGAAGCTACGAATCATGCGCTTGTTATCCCCTGTGGCACGAATTGCAAGACCTACCTCTGTTTTTAAGAACCAATCCACAATTAATTTAATGATGACTGTCACAAGGATCATTAATATTAAAATACCCCATGTAGATGGAATTGTTTTTGCCCCCATTGATTTCACCATGCTTGATAAGGCACCATCAATGCCAAGTCCCGACCAATAGCTACTGAACATTGAGAAAATTGTATCTGAATTTAACAGTGGAATATTTGGACGTGTTACACCTGAATCTGAACTTAATCCCATAATACGTAGGTTGATAGAATATAACGCAATCATCATTAAAATCCCTGATAATAATGGATTAATTTTTCCTTTCGTGTGTAAAATCCCAGTCATACATCCAGCAATAAATCCAGCAATTGTTGCCACTAATGTTGCAAGTATCGGATTGTAGCCCAGTACGATCATCATCGCGGCTGTTCCTGCACCCGTTACAAAGCTTCCATCAACGGTTAAATCCGGAAAATCTAACACACGGAATGTTAAATACACACCCAGTGCCATAATTGCATAGATGATTCCTTGCTCGACTGAACCAAACAAAGCTATAAACATCTCGAATCATCTCCTAATATTTTCTTTAAATAAGCATTCGCGCTAGGACCCACATGATATGGGTCAGCCAGCCTTCGTCGCAATAAGCAACAACGGCTGACTTCCTCTTCAGGACACAAGCGCGAATGAAAAATTATTGTACTTCTGCTCCCCACTCAGGTTTTACGTCTAAACCTAAGCTGTCAGCAACTGCTTTATTAATTACTAGTTTTAAGTTTGCAGGGTAAGCCGCTGGAATTTCAGCAGGTGACTTACCTTCTAATAAAATTTGTGCTGCCATTTGACCTGCTTCATAACCGATATCGTAGTAGTCGAAGCCATATGCTGCTAAACCACCGCGCTCAACAGAATCTAACTCACCAACGATTAATGGTAATGTGTTTGCGTTTGCTACATCTATTACAGATTCTAATGCAGAAACAACTGTGTTATCTGTAACTACGTAGAATGCGTCTACTTTACCGATTAATGATTCAGCTGCTTGCTTCACTTCTGAAGAAGCTGATACTGCTGCATCCACGATTGTTACGCCTTCTTTTGCAGCTAATTCTTTTACCGCTGAGATTTGTGCTACTGAGTTTTGCTCACCAGCGTTGTAAATCATCCCAACATTTTTCGCACCTAATTCTTTTAAGAATGCCACTGTTTTTGGCATTGTTTCTGGGTGTAAATCGATTGTACCTGTAACGTTTGCACCTGGTTTCTCCATAGAAGCGATTAACTCTGCCCCTACTGCATCTGTTACCGAAGTAAAGATAATTGGAATGTCAGCTGTTGCACTTTTTGCAGCCTGTGCTGATGGTGTTGAGTTAGCAAAAATTAAATCTACGTTTTCACTTACAAGTTGTTGTGCAATCGTCATATTTGCACTGTTATCACCGTTTGCTGATTTATCAACATACTCCGCTTTAATACCGGCATCTTCAATTGCCTTTTTAAAACCCTCTGTAGCTGCATCTAAAGATGGATGCTCTACGATTTGAGTTGTACCGATTTTAAATGTTTTTGTTTCTTCTGTTCCTCCAGCACCGCTATTTGCTGTGTCGTTTGAAGCGTTATCTTTTTCTTCTCCTCCACACGCTGCTAATACAAACAGAAGCCCGAATAATACGAATGATAGCTTCAGTAAATTGCGTTTCATTATGAATAATCCCCCTATTTTTTCTCTGTCGATTTAAAGCGTCATACTTCATTTGGATAAAGTCTGAATTAAAAATATATTACCCCTTCGTTTTCAGATAGTCAATAACATTTAGAATGTTCTGAATTCAATATTTAGAATTTAGTAGTGAATTTGAAGAAAATCCGGCGTACTTTCAAAATTAATCTGTTATTTGTCAATCCCATGAACAAAAAAACGAATGAACGGATTTTACGCTCATTCGCTGAACATGTTATTTCAATCCGTTATGCATGAATACTTTCATTTCTTTACTTAAGCTGCTTAATCCATCGATGATTTCACTAAACTCTTGAAATCATTGTGCTATCTAATTGTAAAAAAATTTCTACTATTTATATTTTAAGCTGCTTTATTTACATTCGCATGCAATATTGCTATGATTGCAGTTGCTTCGCGTGGTTCGTAACCATCCCACGTAAAAAAACTAGGAGGAAATGAATATGAAAGTCAAATTTTTAGCGACGACTGGTATTATTGCGGCGCTTTATATTGCTGTTACAATGCTTGTTGCACCATTCGGATTTACGGAGGTACAATTTCGTGTTTCTGAAATGTTTAACCATTTAGTGGCATTTAACCCACGCTTTGCAGGTGGTATTATATTAGGCGTATTCATTTCGAATATGTTCTCACCGCTGGGCTGGTATGACTTGGTGTTTGGGGTAATCCATTCTATTGTCACAATCAGTATCTTTATTTTTATCTGCAAATTTGTGAAAAACATTGTCGCACGTCTGATTATTAACTCATTGTTATTTACCTTTACGATGTTCATCATTGCGTTTGAGTTAAACTTAGCATTAGAGTTGCCATTTTTATGGACTTGGCTAACAGTTGCTGTAGGTGAATTTGTCGTATTAATTGTCGGCGCGCCGATCATGTACACATTAAATAAACGTCTTGATTTTAAAAAGTTAATTTAACATGATTGATTATGCCTCTGCGTAATTTTGTGACAACTTTTTCGTTTTGCCAGCTAGTTTTTGCTTGCTGGTTTTTTATTTCCGCATTTTTATAATTGTTTGACTTTTAAATTTTCGATGTTAGAATAAGTTTATTCTATTTTGATATCCACGGTAGCAGGTTGTGAGAGCATGACCACCGTTTTAGTTAAGTTAAGTTGAGTTGAGTAAATTGTCGAGTAAGAAGAGTAATATTGATACTTTCGCTAAGAGAGCGCATGGTTGGTGGAAATGCGTCGAAAGTACAATATGAATGGGCCTTATGAAAGCTGCTGGCATGAGTCAGCGGACGGTTCCCTGCCGTTATCAGGTAGAGTGGAAGTAATTTTTCTTTACTTCAATCGAGGTGGCAACGCGGTCTTATATCGTCCTCAGCAAAAGTGATTCTTTTGCTGGGGACTTTTTTTATTTCATTTAGAAGGAGTGTATACAGATGTCCATTAAACAGCGTTTTCGCACGTCAATGAAAAAAGTAAACGGTGATTTGTTAACACCGATTTCGATTTTTCAACGTTTGCAAGGTGAACGAAAATTTTTATTAGAGAGTTCAATGAAATATGAGGGTCACGGGCGCTACTCGTTTATTGGCGTCAATCCTCGAAAAACATATCGCGGCGAGCAGGAACAATTAATCGATCTATCACATTTAACAAATAAACAATATACGTATGAAGGCGAACTTATTGCCTTATTAAAACAAGTGATGCCCCGTGTTTCGTCACATACGGAATATCCGTTCACAGGTGGGGGTATTGGTTATATTGAAGCTTTGCCTGACCGATTACCTAAATTACAGTTTCATGTCTATGATACGCTCGTAATTTTCGACCATTTAACAGATGAAATTGCCGTGTTCCATACAAATATTGAAGCTGAGCAAGTAGAGCCAAATATCGATGCTATTATCGACAAGTTATTTGCCAATCCAATAGCGGAGGAAACGTCGTACACCCTTCATACCATTGAACCTCAAGTAGATGGCCAATACACTGCACAATTTTCAGGCGATGCTTTTGCACTTTATCGTAAACTACGTATCGAGCACGCCGCACCTTATATGTACTACATGGAATTCGATGATTGCACGGTTGTTGGTACATCCGATCATAACTATTTGCAAGTACGTGATGGCACACTTTCTGCAACAAATGAAGCGCCATCAATCGAGCGTTTTTGCCAAAGCTCGAATTATACAACAAACGATGTACAAAACGGTGAACTCAATCCAACATTCCATGCGATTGATGTCGTAAAAGCATTGAAGCCTGCACAGGGGTTAATTGGCTATATTGGCTTTAACGGTCAAGTGGATTTCACAACACCTGAAAATGCGATTACCATTACTGGCGATACCGCACAAATTCGAACAGATTCAACTACAGGCGTACCATTTGCGACGCTTTTGAAAGGATGATTTCACAATGTCATTAATTCCATATATTGAACAAATTTCGCGGCAGGAGCATTTAGTTTTTGAGGAAATGCTGCAGGCCTCGCAAATGATATTTAATGAACAAACACCAAAGGAGCAAATTGCCTCGTTTTTATTAGCAATGAATGACAAAGGCGTAACCGCACATGAAGTGGCTGGATTAGCACATGTGATGAAATCCCATGCCGTTGCAGTTGATACACCCGAAGGCATTTATATCGACAACTGCGGTACAGGCGGTGATGGATTGCAAAGCTTCAATATTAGTACAACATCTGCATTCGTCTTAGCCGGTGGTGGCATTTTAGTCGCAAAGCATGGTAATCGTAAAATCTCAAGTGCCTCTGGTAGCTCTGATGTATTAGAGGCACTAGGCATCACACTCCTACCCAATACTGCGCAAACAACTGAACTTTTAAAATTACATGGAATCGCCTTCTTACACGCACCAAATATGCACCCAAAATTAAAGCGTATTGGTGAAGTTCGCCAAGCACTTGGAAAGCCAACGATTTTCAACTTAGTTGGCCCATTAACAAATCCAGTGCCATTAAAAACGCAATTTGTCGGTATTAATCGTCCAAACTTTACTACCGATTATGCGGAAGTGCTGCACATGCTCGGACGTGAACGCGCGATTGTTGTATCTGGCTCACAAGGCATGGATGAAGCGTCACTTGATGGCGAAAATACATTTGTCTTGCTCGATCAAGGCGATATTATTCCCTTTAAATTACGTGCAGAAGATGTTGGGTTAACACGGCAGCCACTTTCGGCCATTCGTGGAGGTACGCCAGCTGAAAACGCTGAAATTATGCGAGACCTCTTAAAAGGAAAGCGCAGCGTTTATTTCGATACGGTTGTGCTAAATGCCGGCATTGGCTTTTTCGCATATGGCTTAGCTGACACAATGAAAGAAGGCATCGACATGGCAAAGGACAGCATCTTATCGGGCCGTGCACTTGAAAAACTTGAAAATATCGTTGCTTATAGTAAGCAAGTCGCTCAGGAGGAATCAGCAAAATGACGATTTTAGATACAATTATTGAGCAAAAAAAATCAGAATTACCTGGGTTACTTGCACAAGACCCAAGCTTTCCAGCAGTTACAAAAGTACGCCCTTCTCTCTACGAAACATTAATGACGAGTAACACCCTACAAGTCATTTCCGAAATGAAGCGTGCCTCTCCTTCCAAAGGAGATATCGCCACACATATTGATCCTGTTGAACAAGCAACACAATATGAGGCTGCAGGAGCTGCCTGTATTTCGGTCTTAACGGAGCAAGCCTTTTTTAAAGGTAGCTTCAATGATTTAAACGCCGTTGCACAAGCAGTTACCATCCCTGTTTTATGTAAGGACTTCATCATCCATGACGTGCAAATCGATTATGCAAAAGCGGCAGGCGCTTCGGTCATTTTACTTATCGTTTCGGCATTAACTGACACACAGCTACAAGCACTTTATACGTACGCAACGAACCTAGATTTAGAAGTACTTGTTGAAGTGCATGATATAGAAGAATTACAACGTGCCGGGAACATCGGAGCAAAAATTATCGGTGTAAACAATCGAAATTTGAAGACATTTGATGTTTCTTTGACGAAAACACGCGAAATTGCTCAGCACCTTCCATCGTCAAAAATTGCCTTTATTAGCGAAAGCGGTATTTGGAATCGTGACGATGCTGCGTATGTTGCCAATGCTGGCGCTAAAGGTGTGTTAGTTGGCGAATCGCTCATGCGTAGCGGTGATGTACAAGCGGCTTTGCAAGCACTACAAATCGAACTTTCAACAAAGGTTGGCGAATAAAACATGACTAAAGTAAAAATTTGCGGTTTAAAAGAAGTGGAACACGTAAAAGCAGCAGTTGAAGCTGGTGCAGATTTTATCGGATTAATGTTTGCACCAAGTAAACGCCGAATTACGGTAGAACAAGCAGTAGAGCTTACTGCGCATATCCCGTCAGATGTTAAAAAAGTCGGAGTATTTGTAAACGAAGATTCTGAAACAGTTAAGGAAATCGCCGCTCAAGTTGGACTGGACTTTATTCAATATCATGGAGATGAATCGGCCGAACAAATTGCTGCGATTGGACTTCCAGCCATAAAAGCATTCTCGATTCGTACAAAAGCCGATGTAACACGTGCAGCTACTTATAGTATTGATTACTACCTATTTGATGCACCGGGTACAGATTTTCGCGGTGGCAGTGGGGAATCATTCGATTGGACGCTACTAGATGATGTGAATATTCCATTAGACAAAGTCATTTTAGCCGGTGGTTTAACAGAAGAAAATGTCGGCATTGCAACGATGTTAGTCGAACCATTTGCAGTCGATGTATCGAGCGGTGTTGAAATTGATGGACGTAAAGACTCCAAAAAAATAAAAAGCTTTGTGGAACGTGCGAAAGGAGAAATTATTTTATGACAGAAGTAAAAGGACGCTTCGGACAATTCGGTGGTCAATTTGTTCCTGAAACATTAATGACACCACTGGCCGAGCTTGAAGCAGCCTATGAACAGGCAAAAAATGACCCGAAATTTCAAGAAGAACTAGCTTATTATTTAAAACAATATGTAGGCCGCGAAACACCACTATACTATGCGGAACGTTTAACTAAGAAAATGGGTGGCGCGAAAATATACTTAAAACGCGAAGACTTAAATCATACAGGCGCTCATAAAATTAATAACGCAATCGGTCAAGCACTACTTGCTAAGCGAATGGGGAAAAAGAAAATAGTCGCAGAAACGGGTGCCGGTCAGCATGGCGTCGCCACAGCAACTGCCTGTGCACTACTCGATATGGAATGTATCGTTTACATGGGCGCAGAAGATGTTCGCCGCCAGCAACTAAACGTATTTCGTATGGAGCTCCTTGGCACAAAGGTTGTAGCGGTTGAAAAAGGATCCGCAACATTAAAAGACGCGGTAAATGAAGCCTTACGTCACTGGGTTACGCATATTGACGATACCCATTATATTCTGGGCTCAGCACTTGGCCCTCACCCATTCCCCACAATTGTTCGTGATTTCCAACATGTGATTGGTGATGAAACACGTGCACAAATTTTACAGCAAGAAGGTCGCTTACCGGATACAGTCATCGCTTGTATTGGTGGTGGAAGTAATGCAATCGGTATGTTTTATCCGTTTGTTAACGACAAAGATGTGGCACTATATGGTGTTGAAGCGGCTGGTGCTGGTGTTGATACCGACAAGCATGCAGCAGCCATTCATGTAGGAAAAACAGGTGTCCTTCATGGCGCTTTCATGTATTTACTACAGGATGATAATGGCTTCGTACAAGAGGCACATTCAATTTCAGCGGGACTGGACTATCCTGGCGTCGGTCCTGAGCACTGCTTTTTATATGAATCAGGTCGCGCGAAGTACCCTTCTGTTACCGATAGCCAAGCATTAGAAGGAGTAAAGCTACTTTGTGAAACAGAAGGTATTTTACCAGCATTAGAAAGTGCGCATGCTGTCTACTATGCTGCTGAATATGCAAAAACTCGTCCGCAAGATGAGCTCATCGTCGTTTGCCTATCAGGTCGTGGCGATAAGGACGTACACACATTAATTGAAAAGCTTGGAGGTGAAAACGTATGACATTAAAAGTACATCTTGAAAAAGTATTAGCGAAAGGTGATAAAGCATTCGTCCCATACATTATGGCGGGCGATGGCGGACTTACTACATTAAAACCAACGATTTTAAAGTTACAACAACTCGGTGTATCCGCAATCGAAGTCGGCATTCCTTTTACAGATCCTGTTGCAGATGGCCCAACAATCGAAAAAGCTGGTGAACGTGCGCTTAGTCACGGTGTCACATTAAAAAAAGTCATCGCACAATTAACAAGCTTTGCCGATGACATTACCGTACCACTTGTCATGATGACGTACTTAAATCCGATTTTAGCGTATGGTATTGATGCTTTCGCGCTGGATGCACGACTAGCTGGTATTCAAGGCTTAATCGTTCCAGATATGCCATATGAGGAAAGTGACGTCATTCACCCTGCTTTAAAGCAGCAAAATATCGCGCTAGTTCAACTCGTGTCTTTAACGAGTCCACCTGAACGTGTGAAAAAATTAGCAGAAGCAAGTGAGGGCTTTATTTATGCCGTTACAGTAAACGGTATTACTGGTGAACGCGCAAGCTTCGCGTCTCAATTAACCGGGCACTTTGCCGAGTTAACACAGACAAGTTCGATTCCTGTGTTAGCCGGCTTTGGTATTTCGACACCTGAGCATGTGGAAAGCTTTTGTGAAATTGCAGATGGTGTTATTGTCGGCAGTAAAATCGTGACTGCACTATTAGAAGATGATTGGTCAACAATCGAGCAATTAGTACAAGCAACGAAAAAAATAGAGGCGGTTTAACTTGTTTCAGCTAGGGGACACCCCCTAGCTGAAGCAAGTTAATACCTCCGGTGGATGTCACAGATTTTTAAATGAATTTTTTCAAGTGCGCTTGAAAAAATCTGGACGCAATTACGCGAAGGCGTAATTGATACTATTTTCCATTTCCTTCATATGGTATCGTAAAATTATCGAATGGAGGCGTCTACATGAATATTAAAGATTTCTTCGCAGGGTTACTATTTATCGGTGTTGCAGGTTATTTTACGTATGAGCTTGTGACGGATATGTCATTGTTATTTACGGACTCGACAACGATTTGGCAATATTGCGTAGCATTTTTCCGCATCGCACTCATTATTTTCCTGTTCAATTTAGGATTAACATTTATTAAAAAGTTTTTTGTTGGCAATACACAACAAAAGAGCTAACACACAAAAAGAGGGTCGTTACACGTTTTTACACGGTAACACCCTCTTTCTATTATTCTTCATTAGTGCCTAATGTTTCACTAAATGCTTCTTTTAAATCTTCGTCTTTCACTTCAACGTTCATTTCTTTTAACAGCTTAGCTTCTATTGTTGACCATTCCGTATTTGCTACTTTTTGGTCTTTAACTGCTGCAATGACCTCGTCTCTTTGATCTTCTAAAGCTTTGTAATCTGCTACTTCACGTTTTTCAACTAGCTGAATAATTTCGTAGCCAGATGCGGTTTCAATTACTTTTGACACTTCACCCGCTTCAAGCGCATAGGCTGCTTGTGCAAATGCGGTATCCATATCAGCTACCGCTAACCAATCCAGGTCACCACCGTTTTCTGCTGTGGCACTATCTTGAGACTTTTCTTTTGCAACCGTTTCAAAATCATTTCCTTCAGCAATTAAATCATAAAATTGCTGTGCTTCTTCTTCGGTTTCAGCTACGATATGACGTGTATGCAGCTCGTATTTTCCTCGCTCATAATATGTGTTGATTTCTTCATCTGTTATTTCAACGTCTTCCATTGCTTTTTGCTGTAAGAGTTGGAAGCGCACAGTATCTTTAAATGTTTCTTCTGTGTAGCCGTTCGATGCTAAAGCCGTTTCAAAGCTATCACCGTACATATCTTTGTACGTGCTGAATTGCTCTTCTACCTCTTTATCCGTTACATCGTATTTTTCATTTAGAATTTTCTCGATTACGACTTGTTCTAATAATGATGTACCTGCGAGTTCTTTTATTTGTTCATAAAATTCGTCTTTTGTAATATCACCTGAAGCCGTCGTTACGATGACCTCATCTTGTGAATTGCCGCACGCTGCAAGCATAAGTGATGCTGTGAGCGCGAGACCAATTATCGTTTTTTTCATAGTCCCCTCCGTTTATGCTGTGAAATTGCCATCATAGCTTAGCATAACAGCTGATGATACACCTGCTACTTTTGATAATGTCGATACAAATGCTGCGTCATCACTTTTTAAACGTACCTCATATGTCACTTCCATTTGCTCATCATTCATCACTGATTTTGATTTCAGTAAGTAGCGTTTAGAAGCACCTTTTAATAATTGTTCGATTTCTGCATTCGTTTCTTCATGCTCAAAACGCACAACGACTAAATAGGGGTTTTCGATAACAATTTTGTTTTGGAATACAATAATCACAAGTCCGATAATGACAGAACCGATCACTGCTAATGGAATAAATCCAGCACCACATAAAATACCTACAACTACTGACCAGAATAAGAAAATTAAATCCATTGGGTCTTTAATCGGTGTACGGAAACGCACGATTGATAATGCACCAACCATACCAAGTGATAGCAAGACATTTTGGCTAATCCCCATAATGACAAGCGCTGTTGCCAGTGTCATAATCATTAATGAAATGTTAAATGAGTGCGAATAGACTACTCCGTTAAATGTTTTCTTATAAATGAAGTAAATAAATATGCCAAGTAAAAAGGCACTTGCTAGGCCGATACAAGCATCAACTAATGAAAACGTAGACGCCTTTTCTAAAAAACTTGACTTAAAAATATCCTCAAAATTGGTGATATTATTAGCTGTTAATAATGTAAACACAATGAATTCCTCCTAAAGTTTTAGCCAAACATTCGGCTTAATTGATATTTTGAATACGCTTCGTGTCGCGTATGAATGCCTTGCAACAGCATTTTGATGACAGTTGGTAAATACTCGTCAAACTTCACTTCTAAAATTACTTCATTTTGTTCGAGTACATCGACCATTGGTAATGTTTTATTGAACATATCGGTACTGTGCATACTTGTTTGTACTTTGCAGTCAAATGTCACACGTACATTACCATGTTCATAAAGGTACGCCTCCCGCTCATAATCGACCACAGTTATTGGCTTTAGGTGATAAAGCTGGATGTCTTTATATAGATCCCGAATTAATGAGCGTTCATCATCTTTCATCCATTCAAAATCATTGACACGCATACGCTCAAATTCTTTTTTAGATAACTTACATTTTGATTTGAATGTTTGGTTATTGCGTTTCGATTTGCGTTCTAAATGAATGACTTCATCACTTTTGTTGTAAATACGTACGCGGTACTTGTCACGATTTATAAAGCCCTCTTTTTTTTCGTTCATTACTTTGTTGTCAAAGTTATCGAAGTAGCACGAGCGGATTGAATAGCGGCCGTTAGCGCCTGAATGTGGATCGAGCTTCATCAAATAGCGCATCTTCATTTTTAGAATTTGATAATCGACATAAGTAATCCCAAATTTCATTTCGCTGCGACCGTTTGGATTATAGGAAGTTTGCTTTGTCATCTCAGTCACCCCTTTTTGTATTTTTTTCTGCTTAGTAGTAATACCGCGCCAATTGCGAGCACTACTACTGCCAATGAAGCAACTAATTTAATCATTGTTTGCTTGGAGCTTCCTGTTTTATTGGCATTTGCCCCTTGCTGTCCTGGGAAATCGCCCATATTTGGCATGTTTCCGTTCATTTCAGGTGGGTTGCCTTGTTGTCTCTGTTCGGTATTGCCATTTTGACCATTTTCGAAATTTGGTGGCATCTGTCCATTCATTTCTGGCATATTTTCGAAATTCGGCATTTCACCGTTCATTTCTCCACCGGCGCCTCCAAAGCCTGACGAGCCAGCTCCTGACACGCCTTCAATTTCACCAGCAAGCTGTTTTAAAATGGATTCGCTACGCTGTTTTGCGAATTCCGGTAAGCTTTGTTCACCATTTACCCCTGCTACAAACTGTTCCGTTGTGGCGAATTTTGATGGATCTTCATCGACTGCATCGAGTAATAAATCATGCAATTTTGTTGTAATTGCTAATACATTTTCTTCTGTTAAAATATCCGTTGCTATTTTTTCTAAATAGCGATCATAAAGTGCACGTGCTTCTTCATCTTCTAATATAATTTTTAGTAGCGGACGCGCATCGATTGTTGTACCTGAAACTGGCTCAGTGATGCTAAAGTTCACATTTGAATCCGTAACGATGTTGGCATTTAACATCATGCCTCCACCCATACCGCCGCGGTTCATTTGTGGAAGATCATTTGCTACGTTGGCATTATCGTTAGTGATTATTTCTTTATTAGATTGTGTATTTTGAGCTTCTGCGTTTTGTTGACCATTCGTATTATTTGGTGGTGTCATCCTATTACCGTTTGCAGTTGCTGCGTTATCTTTTTGTTGTGCGTTGTCTGTATTTGGTTGTTCTTTCGCTCGCTCTTGCTCGGTGTCTGCGGCATTTGGCTGTTCTTGTCCTTCTGGGCGACCACCTCCGCCACCAGCAAAACCACCGAATGACATGTTATAATCCCAAGGAATAACAGAAAATACGCCGTCACCATTTTCATATAAATAGTAGTTATGCTTAAATGAGCCTTGATAACTATCCATACTGACAAGCGCAGTATTTAGTGCAAAATAGCGTGCGATTTGATCGATATCAATCGAAGACGTATCACCTTCACTTATTTCCTTCATCATATTGATGATGTTTGAATTATTTTCCGCTGTTTTTTTATTCATTTTTACTTCATCAAAAATGCCAGCATAATCAGCCACATCATCAGACACATACGCTAAATCACTGCCATTGCCTTCTGGTTTAAAAATAAAACCTTCTGTCGAACTGAAGCTCGTTTTCGCAAACGCTTCCCCAATCTCTTCAACTGCTAGCATTAAGCCGTAATATTCGCCGTTAAGCATCACTTTGACATAGGAATGCGCTGGGGTTGCAATGCCAAGTTGCTCCATTAATTCGTAGGATACGAATTCCTTCATTTGCGTTGTATCTGAAAAGTTATTGTTTAAATTAAATTTCTCCAGTCCATAAAAGGTTTGATTCGAATCATATTGTGCAAAATCGACTTTCAAGCTGTAGCGTTCAGAATCACTGCCTGCTACACTAGATAAAGATGAATTTCCTTTTGCACGAATGCCGACATTGTCATACGTTTCACCGTTAATCGTCACGCTCGCTTCCACGTATTCCTCGGCTGTAGGATTGTCTAAAATTTTGCTCCAATTGCTATCACTAACCGTAATTTCAACTGTTCCGACTTCATCTTCACTAAACAATTGCTCTTTGTAGTCATAGCCTGCTGTTGATTTTTCGACGTCAAAATAATTGAGTGCAAACACCGATGTAATCACGACAACTAGCGCTAACACAATCGGCACAACAAGCCATATTGTACGTACTTTCAAAGTCATCCCTCCTTACAAGTCATACAATACAGGTGAAAAATGAAATGAAAATGAAAAACGTAATGAATTATAAAAAATTCAACACGAAGTAAATATTTTATTTGTAAAAAAAACACAGCTTGTACATATAAACGTACAAGCTGTGTTTTAACTTTTATTTGTGCTTTAACGGCAATTCAATTGTAAACGTTGTGCCTTTACTTAATTCACTTTGCACATAAATTTGACCATTGTGTAATTCTGTAATAACTTTCCCAATGGCCAGTCCTAGTCCCGTTCCTGATTTATTGCGGATTTTATCGGCACGGTAGAAGCGCTCGAAAATATACGGTAAATCTTCTTCGGCAATTCCTATTCCAGTATCAGCTACTTCAATTTTAGCTAATCCTACTTCTTCATAAGCACGCACCGACACCGTGCCTTCTTGTGTATAGGTAACTGCATTTTTTAATAAAATATAGAGCAGTTCTTCCACTAAAATTTTATCGGCTTCCACCATTAACTCATCCGCAACATCTAATTGGAAGGCTAAATGCTGCACCGTTTTGGCGAAGCGACGTGTCCGTTGGATGATAACGTTTGATAAATCCACTTCGTTAATATTCAGCTCAATTTGATTTTGATCGGAGCGTGTTAGCGTCAATAAACTTGAAAGCATTTCATTCATATAGTTCGCTTCGTTTTTCATATCATCCATTGTATCTCGCGGATAATTCGTACCCTGTTGCTTCATTTGCTCTTCAAATAATTCAAGCGAGCTATATATAACAGCAAGTGGCGTGCGCAGCTCATGTGAAGCATTGGCAACAAATTGACGCTGCTGCTCGTATGAGATTTGAATCGGGGCCATCGATTTTTTTGCTAGGAAGTAACTTAATAGCCCTATGCCGATACTCGAAACAATTAACAGCATCACTAACAGGATCAACACATTTTGTAGCAAGGCTTCATACAGCGTTACATTTTGACCAACCGCAATATAGCCAAGTGTTTCTCCCTTCATGCGAACTGCCTGCGTCATCACAAGCAACGTTTCCCCTTCATATTCATAACGTTTAAATTGCTTCGTTTCTACGGGAGTTAAATTAGTTTGCAATACTTTGTTAAAGCCTTCATGCAATTCCTCACCATATAAAATTTCTAAATCCTTCGAAATCACATAAAAGAAGCTTACTTGATCAACTTCTAGTTCAAAGCGATTCGGTGGCTTAGGTGGTCCTTTATATATATTGAAAAACTTATCGGTATTGTTTGCCGCATAGCTTTCGACCATATTTTCCTGTACCTTATTTAAAATTTGGGCAAACGACACGTAAAATACCGTTAAAAATAATACGAGAAAAATGAAATAGCTAATAGCATTCATCCACGTCAAACGCATTTGAATTTTTTTGAACATTAATTATCCCTCAATTTATAGCCGAGTCCGCGCAAACTTTGAATAAAAGACGGCTCCTCTTCAACATCAATTTTTTTACGAACTAAACGGACAAGTGCTGCGAGCGTGTTGGTGTTGGCATTATCATCAATCCCCCATACATATTCAATTACTTGCTCATGCGTTAGGATTTGCCCTTTATTTTCAATCAAATATTCCAATAGTAAAAATTCGTTTTTCGTTAAGTTTACTTCGAAATTATCGATGTACACCGTTCGTTTATTTTTATTGAGCTTTAATGAGCCTACAATAATTTCTTCCTCAACGATTTTGTTTTTACGACGCAATATTGCACGTACTCTTGCGCGCAGCTCCTCCATTTTAAACGGCTTCACCATATAATCGTCCGCACCGGCATCTAAGCCTTCAATAATATTTTCTGTTGCATCCTTAGCTGTCAGTATTAAAATCCCACCATCAAAACCTTTACCTCTCGCATACTGACACACTTCAATGCCTAACGCACCTGGCATCATCCAATCAAGCACCAATAAATCATACGTATAATAATCGATTAAATCGGTCGCCTCGTTTCCACTAGATGCCGTATCAACCGCGTATAAATCAACATTTAATATTTTTGCGATGTTTTCACATAGCGTTTTATCATCATCTGCAACTAATATGCGCAAATTAAAACACCTTCTTATTTTAGAGTTCAACTTGACATCATTTTTACATAACCATCAAGCATTTCACAATAAGAAGGTGTTATTTTTTTAGTTCAAAGCTATTTAAAATGACAGCTGCGGATAAAAATCATGTACGCTTTCACGTAGCTTGGCCTTTAAAAACTTACCAACAGATGTTTTTGGGATTTCTTTCAAATAGACGATATCATCTGGTAGCCACCATTTCGCAAATTGCCCTGCTAAAAAGTCCATTAGCTCCTCTTTTGTTACTTCTGCATCCTCTTTTAATACGACACAGGCAAGTGGGCGCTCCTGCCATTTTGCGTGCGGAATCGCGATTACCGCTGCTTCGAAAACGGCATCATGTGACATTAAGGCATTTTCTAAATCAACTGATGAAATCCACTCTCCACCTGATTTAATAAGATCTTTCGTGCGGTCCGTAATTTTAATGAAGCCCTCTTTTGAACGCACCGCGATATCTCCTGTGTATAGCCAACCGTCCTTAAACGCTTCAGCAGTACGTTCATCTTTATAATATTCCGCTGCAATCCAAGGACCACGTAAGCGGAGCTCTCCCATCGTTTCTCCGTCCCATGGTACTTCACCGTGCTCATTAACAATGCTCGATTCAATACCTGGCACCGTTAACCCCTGCATGGCGCGCGTTTCAATTTTTTCATCTAAAGTCCAGCCATCCATATCCGACAAATCGCGTGATAGCGAAACAATCGGTGTCGTCTCGGTCATACCGTATACCACAATATAGTTAATGCCAAGCTCTTCATATTTTTTAATAAGCCCTTTTGGCGATGCCGAACCACCGCAGAAAATCGCCTGTAATGACGATAAATCACGTGCTCTGTTTTCTTGTTCCTGTAATGCACCAAGCCAAATAGTCGGCACGCCTGCTGTTTTTGTTACGTCGTATTTTTCAATGAAATCTAAAATTAAACTCGGCGTAAATTGTGGCCCAATTAATACTTGAGTTGCCCCAACATTCACCGCAGCAAATGGCATTCCCCATGCGTTTACATGGAACATCGGCACGATTGGTAAAATGGCGTCACGCTCTGAAATCCCCATCGTGTCAATCATTGAAATCATCATGCTATGCAGTACAAGTGAGCGGTGCGTGTATACAACACCTTTAGGATTACCTGTCGTAGCACTTGTATAGCACATACTTGCCGGTGCATTTTCATCTAAGTCTTCTGGAAACGCAAAAGTTTCATCTGCTTCTGCTAATAACGCTTCATAAGAATACGCATTTGGTAATGTTGTATTGCTTCATACTGTAAAAATAAGTAAAATTATGGTATCTTTAATATTTTATAAACGATGGGAGATGTTAATTGTGAATTCAACATACGTTCTTTACAATATTGTTCCCTTTGCGTTCTTAATTTTGCTGATATCTATTTTTATTGATGTATTTCTTGATTATTTTAGAAAAGTAGAAAAAAGTAATAAGAAACGATTTATTTTATATAGCTTTATCTTTTACTTGATAAGCTTAATTCAAATTATATTTGGTGGATTCACGCTCCCTCAAAATCCTGCAGATACTAGTAGCAGGTTTATTTCAACAAATGATTGGTTTGGAATATTTGATACGATGCACTTTAATATTTCCATTTGGAGTTATTCTGCTATATTTTATAATGTAATTTTATTTGTACCGTTAGGAATTTCTTTATTACTCCTTTTCAATTTAAGCAACAGGAAAGCAATTGCTATTGTTATTTTAAGTTGTTTAGTAATCGACTTTGCTCGTCTTTTATTTGGATGGGCTGGTTTAACATCGAGAGGCTATGGTAATGTGGATATGATCTATTTGTTACTTAATATTCTTGGTGGGGTATTAGGAATATTTTTAGTAAACTGCGCAGAAAATCTAATTCGCTCATATCAATTAAAGTTACAAGTAAAGTAAAATGATAAATAGCAACCAAACTAAATTTACCGAATAAAGCAATGTCTTTTAAGACATTGCTCCTTTTACATTTAAAAGTGCTTCTGATAATACTCTTTCATTATCCACCCTTATTTAAATTCCACGCAAATACTAGATTTTTTCTGCAATTGCTGATAATAATACGGCCATATGAATTTCGTATCTGCACCAAAATCATGTACAAGCAATTGTTATAAATTTCACTGAGATTCAAAATTTATTTTTCCAATAATAATCACTTAATACTTCTGCCAGGGCTTCCGTTGATCGATGAAGTTCTTCTACCGTATTATCTACACCCCCAATTTCTATAATTATCGAGTTAGGAGAAAGATCTTGATTGTATACGCCATTCCCTTGAATACTACTTTTTTGTAGTATCCCTTTTGACAATGTTGGGTATCTATTCTCTAATAGCCTATGTAAATTCTTTGCAAATTGAAGATTCTTTTCAAATTCTGCATGCCCAGTTCCAACTACAAAAAGTAGATTTGCATATTTTGCTCTATTTATTTCAGTAGTAGTATTCTCTTTTCGCAATGAATCACGGTGAATATCTATAAAGTATTCAAGGTTTTTATTTTCTTTTTGTGATAGTTGCACTAGCTCCCTTGAAACGTTGTAAGAGCTCGTGTAATCTAAGTTTTTAGAATCTACAAGCTGTACAATATCTGTTGTATCAACTTTGGTACCTACTCCTCTTTGTTCCATTGCTCGCCCTAGCATTTTTCCTACCAGCGTTATGTTCGCTACCGAGTGGTAAGCTTCATCTGGCTTGCTTATATCTTTTAAATAGGGCAAAAAGGATTCCCTACTATGGGAATGATAAATATAAAAAACTTCTTTACCAAAAGTAGAATGGTTAGCCGAAATTTCTTTTGGAGATTTCATTTCCCCAAAAATTTTCTCAATATTTTTTAATCGAAGCGTTTTGTCTTTTAATACTATTTCCATAGGTAGCTTTAATTCATCTCTATCCGTGTTTTCAAAAGTTTTATCCTCTTCTGAATTTTCTATGGATATATTAAGAGTGGGCTTTTCTTTATTTAAAAAATTATTTATTAATTCATTCTCTCCATTCGTTTTATCATTAAGTTTATAGGTCATTGCCACCCAAATAGTAGCCATCGCCCAGATAAGGAATAGGAAAATCGCAATATATAGAAATAGCTTTGCCCTATTCTTTTCCTTTCCCTTTCTTTTGTTCTTATCTTCTGTTAATTTAAGAGACATTTAGACCCTTCCCTTGCTTTATTTATTAATTGAAATTACGTATCTAAAAACACCCTCAAGTTTACCCAAACTATTACTTGAAGGTGTTTTTATTTACTTATATTGTGGTATTTCTTTTTTCATTAATGGCACAAGTAATTAGATTTAGATTACTTCTACTTGCCCCATCATACCGTTTTCTTCATGTTCAAGCACATGACAGTGGAACATGTATATACCTTTATGATTAAATTTGACAGCTAATTTAACAGCTTGTCCAGGTTCAATTGAAATTGTATCCTTCCATCCCTGTAAGTTTACTGGTGGCTCATTTCCATCAATTGAAACAACTTTGAATTGAGTACCATGAATATGGAATGGATGAATCATCCCTCCCATTGCATCTGGTTTATTGTAAATTTCCCAAATTTCTGTTTCACCTTGCTTCTGTGAAAAATCAATTCGATTCATATCAAATTGCTTGCCATTAATATATACCATTTTCCCCATACCAAAAAGTTCAAGTTTTTTCGTTACGGGTAAGTTTTTCTCTTCGTCTGTCACTACGTAATCATTTAAATTTTTTGAGATTTCTATAGGATTTACTTTTTGTTCATCAATAATAAATTGTAATAAAATTGCATCGTCTTCATTCAATAGTACAACTTCACTTTCAGAATCGTATTTTGAAAAGTCGACAATAATTTCTGCCCGCTCACCCGGTGTTAGTGTAATTTCGCTCATCTCAGTTGGTTTATTTAATAATCCACCATCAGTTGCTACTTGTTGGAATTTATCGCCAGTATTTAATTTAAATGTGTAGTTTCGTGCATTCGCTCCGTTTAATAAACGAAGTCGCACCTTCTCCTTTCCTATTGTAAGTTTTGGATTTAACGTACCATTAACTAATAACGTATCTCCGATTGTACCATCATCGTTACGTACTGCTTGATAATCAAACTGTTTTTCGTCCGTGAATTCTCTATCTTGGAATACTAACGGAAAATCATTTACACCATATTCTTTCGGTAATTCTAGATTTTTCGAGTTATTATCTTCAATATAAATTAACCCTGCTAAACCTTTATATACTTGTTCTGCTGTAGCACCTACAGGATGGGGATGGAACCATAGCGTTGAAGCACCTTGACTGACAGTAAACTTCACATCTTTCATTTCGCCTGGTTCTAAAAGTTGATGCGGACCGCCGTCACCTTCACCTGGTATATCTACACCGTGCCAATGAAATGTTGTTGATTCAGCTAGTTCATTTTTTGTTCTGAATATTACCGTTTCTCCTTCATTCACCCGAATTACCGGCCCTAAAAACGAGCCATTATATCCGAATGTTTGAGTTTGAACTCCCTTAAAAATTTCTGTTGTACCTTGTTGCGCATTAATATTAACAATTCCATCTTTCGGTTCAATTAATTGTGGAATTGCTAACTCATTTTCCCCAGTTGAGTTATTTAGAGCAACAAGGTTTGTATGACTTGCATGACCGTTTTCCATATCCATTTCTTCATCGGTCATGTTTGAGTGGTCCATACCTTCCCTATTTGCCATTTCTTCATCAGTCATGTTCGAATGATCCATCGTCTCATGTTTGTCAGTTTCAGAACTAGTTGCACTACAGCCTGCAATAATTACGCTACTAGCTAATAATGTAGTAACGAACAAATTAAACTTCATTTTATTTCCTCCTTATGATTTATTACAAATAAACTGTAACAAATAGATATGAAAAAAATATGCAGTTTAACGGAAACACGTATATATGACAAAATCAAAAAAATGCCCATGTCACAATTGACCATTAGGCATCTCCTTTTTACGATATGTTATTGTGCAGCTAATTCCCTTTCAGTTATCTAATTATAATTGGTTGCTTTTTCATCTGTTGTCGAGATGTAATCTACTATATGTACTATCGATTGTTGAAGTTGCACCTTCCATTCATTCATATAGTAAAAATATTTTTTAATGCTTAGAGCAATGGATACCACCAAGCAATATTTTTTACTTTTATATTCCCCAATAAGTAATTGTGTCGAGGAAGCCAATGAAAATTAGCACAATCCCAGCAATCCTTTGTATGACTCTTCCAACCTTCATACTCTTTTTCATAATTAAGCCTTTCACATCAAAATACCATATTAAGCCTAACATAATGATTACAGGAATAGATGTTGCAACTCCAAATATTGCGGGAAGTACTAGCCCATAAGATGTAGATACTACAGTAGGCATTAGCCAAACGAAAAAGAGGACAAACATTGTAGGGCAAAATGCAATTGCAAAACTCGCGCCTAAAAGGAATGAACCTACCTTTCCCTTTTTGAATCTTTCTGGAATACGAAGAGTTAAGCGATCTAAAAACCGTAGCTTTAATAAGCCTAACAGTACAAGACCAGTAATAATTAATAAGGGGCCAATTATTTTACGGAATACTGGAAAATACTCCGTCATTTTTGTTTCAAATGATTGACCGAAAAGCCACGCAAATAATCCGATGGCGCTATAAACCATTACTTTCCCCATAATGAAGGATGCAATTACTCTCCAACTTTTGTCCATTTGAATTGTTCGGTTTCCATAAAGGGTTATTGCACTAATGTTACCTGTCAGCTGACATGGTGCAACTGCGCCAATTACCCCAAGAAGAAGAGCTATAAAAAGTGGAGAATGATCATATGAATGTAAAAAAGTAGAGACGGGATCGCTTATTATTTGACTTATTTGAGACAAAAAACTATACACTTTATTGTCACCTTCTCTACTTATTTATTGGTATTTCATTTACTGTTGACACATACTGGAACTATTTTTAATGCTTAAACCAATTGCATTGTTGTGATACAAGTACCATCATTTTCAAATGTAGAAAATTCGGATTCAACCGTTTTTCCTTGATGCTCAATTTTTATTTGAAACGATTGTTCACGTGGTAACCATAAATCAATAAATCCATTTGCTTCTGTTATTAATGTATCATCTACTAAGACATTGCCTTCAGCATCCTCAATATATACATTGAACTGCTCACTTACCATTTCACCTTGGCATCCTGTTAAACTATGGTTATCGCAAGGATGTGTTTCATTTATGTATGGGGCAATTGAAACAAAAAATTCATCTTTCGGAAGGTTATAAACTTGCTCTGTTCCATCATTATCTGTAACAAATAGTTGTTTGGATGTTATAGATACTGACTTAGCTGTGATATTACGTACACTATAATCTTGAACCAATTCCTTTATTTCTTCCGTTTCAGTTTTTATAGGATTGTTTTCCTCAATCGTATTTTCTTCACTACAAGCAACTAATAGAACAGCTGCAAAAATAGTACTAATAAGCATTTTCACTTTCGTTCACCTCATGTTTTTTTAGATTTTATTGACTAACAAATATTTGTTCTTTAGCAATCGACAATGTTAGTATACGAAATAAATATGGAGAAATTATGCAGATGATTTATTCGCTAAATATATTGTCACAATGTTTTCCACTCTTGTTTTTTAGTTGACTATGTGCGGACAAAAGTAATTACTTTAGCATTAAAAAGGAGCTGCCCGAAAAATGGACAGCTCCTTTTTAATTTACTTGTTTTAAATCTCTTAAGTAATACACCAATTGATTACTTGGTTCTCATCAATTCAAGTATGTAAAAAAGTGTGATTTTGTACGATAACTCCAACAAATATTATAAAACAGAAAAACGAGCACATAGATTTAATCTACATGCTCGCTTTAGCATTAAATTACCTTTTGATCTAAACGTACTTTTAACTTTTCTAACATATCTATTGTCATTTTTTCTAAGTTATAGCTTGCTTTAAAGCCCCACTCTTCTATCGCCGCTGACGAATCGATTGCGTTTGGCCAGCTGTCGGCAATTGCCTGTCTCACTGGGTCTACCTCATAGTCCATCGTAAATGTTGGAATATGCTTTTTGATTTCTGCTGCGATTTGTGATGGTTCGAAGCTCATCGCTGAAATATTAAATGCATTGCGATGTACGAGTTTCGCTGGGTCTGCCTCCATTAAATCAACAATCGCCTGCAGCGCATCTGGCATATACATCATATCCATGAAAGTACCTTCTGCGATATACGATGTGTAACGACCTTCTGCAATGGCTTTGTAGTAAATGTCTACCGCATAATCTGTCGTTCCACCACCAGGAGGCGTCACATACGAAATTAACCCTGGAAAACGAACACCGCGCGTATCTAAACCGAAACGTGTGTAATAATAGTCACATAATAATTCACCAGCAACTTTATTTACCCCATACATTGTAGTTGGGCGTTGCAGTGTATCTTGTGGCGTATTGTCCTTTGGTGTTGAAGGGCCGAATGCGCCGATTGAGCTTGGTGTGAAAAATTGCATGTCTAATTCACGTGCTACTTCAAGTGCATTCATTAAGCCGCCCATATTTAAATTCCATGCGAATACCGGATTTTTTTCCGCTGTTGCAGATAGTAATGCAGCCATGTGAATCATCGTGTCCGCACCGAAGTCATGTGCGAGTGTATGCATGCGTTTCCCATCTGTTACGTCCAACACTTCAAACGGTCCCTCATGTTGATCAATTTTCCGAATATCTGTTGCTAATACATTGTCAATGCCATACGTATGGCGTAATTTCTCTACTAATTCTGAACCAATTTGACCTAAAGCACCGGTCACCATAATTTTTTTCACACTTAATGCCTCCCTATCCTCGAAAAAAGTATTCCAATAAAACATTTATTAACACAAATGTCCTCTGTAAAAAAACATTCAACTAAAGACAAAACCTAATTTGAAAAGCTTTTTCTCGGATTTATTATAGGGTGTTCTTTTATAAAATACAATATTTCATAAAAATTCTTTTTCAGTAATACAATTGTCCGTCTCAAATATGCGAATTGTGTTATCTTTCTTACGGTGGGACAAAAATCCCTCAAAATATCCCAATTTAACGACTAATGACAATAGCATTCATGCTTGCAAGCGCATCTTTTAAATTGTGGCACGGGATTCATAAAATTGGCGTGTTCACAACCAGCTATAAACTGTCCTCTGTCTCCATTCATTTTATTCAACTCCCCTTGTTTTTGCCTTCGACTATTATAGAGCGCTGCATTGTATTGCCAGTCTTTGTGCATAAAATTCAAGTAACAACAGTGGAACAATTACATGCGATTTTGATGCGTATGCACTGTTAAACACCATGACAAACATTTTAAAAATTGATGATTATTACGGGAGAGACAGTTGAAGTCAATTGCGCCTCGGCTATCTTTGGTCCAGATTTTTTTAAGTTCACTTGAAAAACTCCTCTAAAAAATCTGTGACATCCGCTGAATCAAGTAAAAAAAGCGCACCTTATCAATGTAGGCGCACTTTCAACAATTATTATTTAACTACCTTCTCATAAAGATTCGGACGGCGATCATCGTAAACAGGAATACGTTCACGCACCTCGTCTACCGTTGAAAAATCAACATCAACAATGGCTAACTCCTCATCTTCCGCACCTGTCCAAAGTACTTCACCCCACGGTCCGATAATCATCGATTGCCCGTTGAAATTCTCGACTTTACGTGCAATACGATTGACCGCAATGACAAAGCACTGATTTTCAATGGCACGCGCTTGCAGTAAAATTTTCCAATGGTCAATACGTGGCGTTGGCCATTGTGCTGGAATGAATAACACCTTTGCGCCGTCTAATGCATGTGAACGCAGCCATTCTGGGAAACGAATGTCATAGCAAATTACGCCTCCTGCTTCTAAACCATCGAGTGCAAAACGATTCATCGCATCACCTGATTGCAAATACAAATGCTCATCCATTAAACGGAATAAATGCACTTTGCTATATTCGCCGACTAATTCACCTGCACGATTATACGTGTACATCGTATTATAAAACTCGCCATCACGCTTCACCGCAACTGAACCACCGACAATATGTACTGCTAATTCTTTTGCAAGCGTACTTAAAAACGCTTTCGAACGCTCACCGTTTTCATCCGCTAGCTCCTCTAATTTCTCAAGTGCATAGCCTGTGTTCCACATTTCGGGTAACACAATGATTTCCGCGCCCCCTGCAGCTGCCTCTCGAATCAATTTTTCGGCACGCTCATAGTTTTCGTCGACTTTGCCAAAACCTACATTTAATTGGATACAACCGATTTTCATATGTAAACACCGTCCTCTACAAATTTCACTACACTTTAAATTATCATAATTTTCACTTTACTTAAACCTAGAAAAGTACTAAGCTTATTTTTAATCTTTGAAAAACACAAATTGTACGAGTTAAAATATTTTCTTATGTACCATACATCGAAAAGCTTATACTCTCCTAATCTACAAAAAAGGGAATGAACAAAACCATGAAATTTTCGAAAAAACTACAACAGCTACCTCCACAATTTTTTGCGACGCTTGTCGGGAAAGTCAACGAGGCACTTGCACAAGGGCGTGATGTGATTAATTTAGGGCAAGGCAACCCTGACCAGCCAACACCCGATCATATTATTGAAACCTTACAAGTGGCGGCAACCAATCCACAAACACATAAATATTCACCGTTTCGTGGCATTGCTGAGCTACGTCAAGCAGCAGCGGACTTTTATAAGCGTGAATACAATGTCGACATTGACCCAAACACCGAAGTTGCAATACTTGGTGGTACAAAAGTCGGGCTAGTTGAACTGCCCCTTGCTGTTTTAAATCCCGGTGATTACATGTTGCTTCCTGACCCAGGCTATCCTGATTATTTATCAGGCGTTGCGCTTGCGGATGTAAAATTTGATACATTACCATTAACTGCACAAAACGACTTTTTACCGGATTATAACGCTCTATCTGACGAAGTGAAAGAGCGCGCGAAATTAATGTACTTAAACTACCCAAACAATCCAACTGGTGGTGTTGCATCGGCTGAATTTTTTGAGGAAACAGTTCTATTTGCCAAAGACAACCAAATCGCTGTTGCCCATGACTTCGCCTACGGAGCAATTGGTTTTGACGGCAAACGTCCACCGAGCTTCTTACAAGCAACCGGCGCAAAGGTTATCGGTATTGAATTGTATACCCTGTCAAAATCATTCAACATGGCGGGCTGGCGTATCGGCTTTGCAGTTGGTAATGCTAAAATGATTGAAGCCATTAACATCATTCAGGACCATTTGTTTTGCAGTCAGTTCCCAGCTATTCAGCATGCGGCTGCTACGGCACTAAATGAAGAACAAACTTGTGTTGAAAATTTGCGTGCACTCTATGAAAGTCGCCGCAATACGCTTGTTGAAGAAGCACAGAAAA
The DNA here is from genome assembly GCF_028747805.1 of Solibacillus daqui. Classification (NCBI taxonomy): domain Bacteria; kingdom Bacillati; phylum Bacillota; class Bacilli; order Caryophanales; family Caryophanaceae; genus Solibacillus; species Solibacillus daqui. Next base: position 460,446 of record NZ_CP114887.1, on the reverse strand, counting down.
TTGGCTGGACTATTACCGCTCCAAAGGGTTCGTTTTTTGCATGGTTACCTGTCGCTGACGGTTATACAAGCGAGCAATTTGCCGACCTATTACTTGAAAAGGCAGATATCGCAGTCGCTCCCGGCAATGGTTTCGGTGAATACGGGGAAGGCTATATCCGCGTAGGGTTGCTCGTTGATGAAAACCGTCTACGTGAAGCGATGCAACGTGTTGCAAAATTAGAACTATTTACTGTAAAAGTACAATAATAACAGGCTCCGCGCTACTAAAATTGTAGTACGGAGCCTTTTTGTTTATGTCTAGGCATTCACACCAGCCCCTCGGTCATTTAGGTCCCTCGTGCAAAAGTGGTGAAGCGTTTACTTTTGCGTCAATCCCACAATGTCTATACGGGCTAAACAGGTATGATGCTTTTCTTATTGAATTACACCTAATTCACGACCTACTTTTGCGTAAATGGCTAATGCGTCATCTAACATTTCTTTTGTATGTGCTGCTGTTGGCATATTACGCACGCGACCTGTTCCTTTTGGTACCGTTGGGAATACAATCGACTTTGCGTACACACCTTCTTCGATTAATCGTTTGGAGAATTGCTGTGTTAATTTTTCATCGCCAATAATACAAGGTGTAATTGGTGTTTCTGATTCCCCGATATTAAAGCCAAGCTCGTTTAAGCCTTTCTTTAAATAATCACCGTTGTTCCAAAGCTTGTCATGCAGCTCTGTTGATTCCATAATGATTTCCACAGCGCGTGTAATGGCTGCAACATCCCCTGGTGGTAATGCTGTCGAGAATAAAAACGGACGAGAACGAACCTTTAACCAATCGATTAAATTTTTCTTCCCTGCCACATAGCCACCAACAACACCGATTGCTTTTGATAGTGTGCCGATTTGGAAATCGATTTCGTTTTGTAACCCGAAGTGCTTCACTGTACCCGCACCTTTACCTGTTACTCCTGAACCGTGTGCATCGTCTACATACGTAATCAAATCAAATTCTTTTGCGATTTCTACGATTTCAGGTAGCTTTGCGATGTCACCATCCATTGAGAACACGCCGTCAGTAATAACCATGACTTTATTGTAAAGGCCTGATTCTGTCGCTTCTTTTGCTTTCGCACGTAAATCTTCCATGTCTGCGTGTGCAAATGGAATGATTTTCGCTTTTGATAAACGGCAGCCGTCGATAATGGAAGCATGGTTCAAAGCATCTGAAAGGATGGCATCGTTTTTATCCATAACAGCAGAAATCGCCGCCATATTACAGTTAAAGCCAGATTGATAGCTAATCGCCGCTTCTGTCCCTTTGAATTTTGCTAATGTTTGTTCTAATTTCACATGTAAATCTAATGTACCGTTAATTGTTCGAACCGCACCCGCACCGACACCATATGTTTCGATTGTGTTTTGTGCTATTTTCTTTAATTCATCATTTGTCGCTAAACCTAAGTAGTTATTTGATGATAGATTAACTAATTTTTTGCCTGCTACTTGAATGATCGGGCCATTCGCACCTTCAACAGGATCAATTTCGTTGTATAAACCTTGAGTGCGTAGGTCTTGTAAATTTTCATCTAAAAAGGTATTTAATACGTTTGACATGCTCGTTCATCCTTTCAAATTCAACATCAGTTATAGTGTAGCATAAGTTGCCAATATTTTACGTGAGTGGCTCACCAATAATTTTTTCAAGTTTGTTTTTAAAGAAAAATAATGCGGGTTGAATAATATAGCCCGTTCCAAGCGCTAAAATAATCGTACCAAGGCCAACCGGTCCACCAAGTAGCCAGCCAATGCTTGCCGCAATCACTTCCATCACCATACGCCCCGTTTTTACCGAATAGCCCTTGCTCGCAATAATCATCATCACCGTATCCCGTGGTCCTTCCCCAAGACTTGCCGCAATATAAAGCGCACAGCCAATACTCATGACAAAAAAGCCTACTATAAAATAGCTAATTTCAAAAACAAATAGAGACGCCTCTGGTAATAGCCAGTTAAATAAATCAATAAACGAACCGATTAATAGCATGTTTAAAAAAGTAGCTAATTTCGGAACACGTTTAAGATACATCGACGTTACGCAAATAATGAATAGCCCTGTTAAAATTGACCACATACCGATCGTCAAACCAAATTGGTTAAACATTCCGATATGGAATACATCCCATGGGCTTGTGCCAATGACATTGCCCTTAATTGTCAGTGTAATGCCGAGTGCCATCACCATCAGTCCGACAAAAAAGCTACCCCACTGCCACCAAAATTTTTTCGACATATAAATCCTTCTTTCTATTGTGTTACAAGCTGGGCAAATTGCGCATTCGATGCTTTCGCCAAATCTGTCGGTGCGAGTTTCATTTGCATGCCAATCTTTCCTGCGCTGACAATTATGTAATCAAGCGTTTCAGCTGTTTGCTCGATATACGTTGGGAATAGTTTTTTCATACCAATTGGCGAACAACCACCTCGTACATAGCCCGTTAAACCAAGCAGCTCTTTTACCGCAATCAGTTCTACCTTTTTCTCGCCGACCACTTTTGCTGCGGCCTTTAAATTGAGCTCGGCTTCAACCGGAATAACGAACACAAAATAATCCCCCTTTCCCGCAGTGGCAATCAATGTTTTGTAAACATGTTCAACCGGTTGACCAATTTTTGCTGCGACCGTTACACCATCTACCGCATTACCATCTTCTGACGTGTATTCAAAAATTTCATGTACAATTTTTTTCTGTTCAATCAATCGAATCGCATTTGTCTTCACATGTTTCTTTGCCAAAACTATCACTCCTGTGTTTTCGTTAAAAATTAGTATAGCACCTTTGATTGAAATTGGAATCATTCCATTTAAGTGGGCAAAAATAAAACCCGCAGTAGCACGAATTGGCTAAAGCGAGTTTTCATTTATGCAACTTGTGAGAAGGTCGGTTCTGTTACAGAACGGTAGCCGTTTTTCACCATTGCAATATGGGAACTATATTTTTGTGCTGCGTTGTTAAATGTACGTTGGAATAACAGCTTTTCTAAATCTTTCCCAAAAATCGTTTGTTCTTCTGGATTACGGTTAAAATCCTTTTGGAATTTTTCCGGCATTTCAAATGTGAAATCTTCATCTGCAAATGGTGCCGATTCTTCTTGTTCTTCCATTACTTCGCCGTATTTATCGGCACGTACTTGCTGAATTTGTGCTGAAGCACTTGCCGCTACACGTAAATCTTGCGAGGAAGGCTCTGCTGGTGCCAATGCGGCTTGACGTACCCTTTCAAGTAGCGCAATGGTTTCATCTGACTCTCCATTAGTTGCCGGCATTTGAATCGCTACTTCGCCGCCATTAATATAGCGCTGATTGTCTGGTCCTGTTGTTTGCGTATACGTAATTGCGCCCGTCACACCTGCCCCTGCCGATTTGTGGGCATTTTCATGCGCTATGACTTCTTGCTCGGTTTGCTTTAACTGTGAAAGTTCCTCTTTTCCTTTTGGACGCGCTAGCTCCTCGTCCTTTGACTCCACTAAAGTCTGCTGCGAATCTTTACGGGCAGCTGCATCTGCCTCGTGTAATTCCTTCTCTGTTTTACCAGAAAGTAAATTTTCAAGCGCTTGGAGCATTGGGTTTTTGCTTGCATTTGCATATTTCGCATGCTTTTTATAAGCATCGCCAACCTCTTTGCGCTGGACTGAGCGTTTTCTTTCTTCTAAATCAGGATTATAACCATGCAATAAACTAGAAATTTTCATAACTATTCACCTCTTTTTTAAAAGTTTATATAGGGTATTATCGCATGGGAAAATAAAACATTCACTAATTATACATATTTTGAATCTTTTGGACTAATATTGGTATGTTACTAGTTATCACACTTGAAGTACAATTTCCTGCAATTTGTTACCTTTTATTTGTAAAATAGATTCTTTGTAATAATGCTACTTTTCACTAAAAAACGCCTAAAGGAATGACATCCTCTAGGCGTGTTTTGTTATTTATCTACCTTAAAGCCTTTTAACAAATCTGCAAACGCATTGTTAATTGGCTCTGCTTCTTTTTCCTGCTGCTTCATAAATTTTTGTACGCTACGTTTATCCACTTTTCCGCCGCCATCTTTTTTTCGACGCGCTTCAAAGGCTGATAGTTTTTCACGATAGCCGCATTTACATACGAAAATTTGGCCATCACCTTGCCCGTGTAGCTCTAGCTTCTTCTTACACTGTGGACAGCGTGCGTTCGTTACGCGTGATACGTTTTTACGATGACCACATTCACGGTCTTGGCACACAAGCATTTTTCCTTTTTTACCGTTCACTTCAAGCATTGGCTTACCACAATCTGGGCAAGTTTTTGTAGAAATATTATCATGCTTGAATTTTTTATCGCTGTTTTTAATGTTAGCAACTACAGTTTTTGTATGCTGCTTCATTTCGTTAATGAAAACGTCTTTTTTCAGTTTGCCTTTTGCAATCAACTCTAACTTTTGCTCCCACTCAGCTGTTGTTTCAGGCGACTTTAATTCATCAGGTACTAAATCTAACAACTGACGACCTTTTGATGTTATATGAATATCTTTACCACGCTTTTCGATTAAGAACGAGTTAAATAGCTTATCGATAATATCAGCACGTGTCGCTACCGTCCCTAATCCGCCTGTGGACTTTAATGTATCTGCAAGCTGTTTGTTTTGTGTATTCATATACTTCGTTGGATTTTCCATGGCAGATAATAAAGTTGCCTCTGTAAAGCGTGCAGGTGGTTTCGTTTGACCTGAAGTTTGTGCAAGTAGGTTCACCTTTAATGTTTGCCCTTTTTCAAGGCGTGGTAATAACTGCTCTTTTACTTCGTCTGTTTCTTCGTCTTCAAAATGATTCGAATAGACTTCCTTCCAGCCCATTGCTAAAACTGTTTTCCCTCGTGCGATAAATTTTTCTGAACCGATTTCAGCCTGAAGCGTTAATTGCTCATACTCATAAGCCGGGAACAATACCGCTAAGAATCGCTTTACAACTAAATCATAAATTTTGCGTTCTTTATCTGAAAATGCCGAGAAATTCACGTATTCTTCTGTTGGTATGATGGCGTGGTGATCACTTACCTTGCTGTCATCAACAAACGATTTATTGGCTTTAACCGGCTTTGTTAATACCTTATTGGCTAAGGGACGATATTCACCAACCCCACATGCTTTTAATCGCTCTGGCAAGGTTGGAACAATATCACTTGAAAGATAGCGTGAATCCGTACGAGGATATGTCAGTACCTTATGTGACTCATAAAGCTTTTGCATAATATTTAATGTTTCTTTTGCTGAGTAACCGAACATTTTGTTGGCGTCGCGCTGTAATTCCGTTAAATCGTACAGCCCTGGTGCGAACGTTTTTTTCGGCTTGCGGTCGATGGCTACAACCGTTGCCTCTTTTTTATCTAGTTTATTTACAATGGCATCTATTTTTTCTTTCGCAAAACTACGTGAATTACCATTTGCATCTTGCCATGTTAATTTTAAATCCTTCGTTTGTGCTTCAATGCCGTAATAAGTTTGGGCTTGGAAATGTTTTATTTCATCTTCACGCGCCGCAACCATTGCGACAACTGGCGTTTGAACGCGCCCCGTATTTAACTGTGCATTATGCTTTGTGGATAGCGCTCGAGTCGCATTCAATCCTAAATACCAGTCTGCTTCACTACGCGCTACAGCAGCATAGTACAGATTTTCGTACGCTTTCCCTGGTTTTAAATTGGCAAATCCTTCTTTAATGGCTTTATCGGTTACCGACGAAATCCATAAGCGCTTAATAGGCTTATTTACTTTCGCGCGATCAATAATCCAACGTGCCACAAGCTCGCCCTCGCGTCCAGCGTCTGTTGCGATAATAATTTCACTTACATCACCGCGCGTTAGCTGTGATTTTACGGCATTGTATTGCTTGCTCGTTTGCTTAATTGTCGTTAGCTTTAAGCGCTCTGGCAGCATCGGTAAGTCTTCTAAATTCCATTTTTTATATTTTTCATCGTAGCTTTCTGGATCCGCTAATGTCACTAAATGCCCTAATGCCCATGTCACGATATATTTGTCGCCTTCTAAAAAGCCGTTTCCTTTTTTAGTACACTTCAGCACGTTGGCAATATCGCGCGCTACTGATGGTTTTTCTGCTAATACTATACTTTTAGCCATTGTGTTACACCCTTTCAAACAATCGTTGTGTTTACTATAACACACATCAAAACGAGCACCTATTTCGGGAGCAATGAACTGTTGAGCGCATTCGTAAAGTATCGTTCACTATGGGCTAAAAAAATGCGCCATTAGCGAACAAACTGCTAATGGCGCATTTTAATTATAGTTTGAAATGATTTACTTCGAGCTGTAATTGTTCGGCTAATTCCGATAATGCCTGTGCATTTGCGGAAATTTCTTCGGTTGATGCAAGCTGTTCTTCAGTTGCCGCACTTGTGTCACTTGCGATATTTGCTGTTTGAGTTGCAAGTAGTTGCACACGCTTTGCACTATCTGAGACTGCTCCTGTCATCGCTTGAATGGCTTCAACTGCCGTCGATACAGATTCGACGCTGTGCACGACATCTTCAATGCCTGTTTCGATTTTTAGGAACACTTGTAACGATTCTGTTGTTTTTTCCATCCCTGCATTCACCTTCGTGCCACCATTAACAATAGTTCTCGTTGCCTCACTTGATGTTTGCTGAATTTGCTGCACCATGCGCTCGATTTCAGTAGCAGAGTTTTTCGATTGCTCTGCAAGTTTTCTAACTTCATCAGCTACAACTGCAAACCCTTTACCATGTTCTCCTGCACGTGCCGCTTCAATTGCCGCATTTAATGCTAGAAGATTGGTTTGATCTGCAATATCAGTAATAAGCCCGGTAATTTGTTGAATGCCGGTTGAGTGTTGCTCCATTTCATGCATCATAGTTGTTGTGTTGGCGAATGTTTCATGGATGATTTCCATTTGCGTGACGACATTTTGAATCGATGTTGCACCTCGGCCGATTAACGTTTTCACTTCATTCGTTGCGTGAAGCATTTGCTCGTTATCCCCTGAAATTTGGTCAACGCTTATACGTAGTTCCTCCATCGAATCAATCGATGCACTCATAAAGCTTGATTGCTCCGAACTTGTTGCTAATTGTTTTTCCGCTGAAGTTGCGACCATTTGAGAAGAAGCTAAACTTTCCTGCGAGCTCGCTGATAACTCATCCGCATTCGAAGCCACTTGCTTAGAAGAATCCCTTACATTGGACACAATATTTCGCAAATCTTCTAGCATTTTGTTAAAGCTCTTCCCCATTAATCCGATTTCATCTTTGTTCTTAATATGTAGTGGTTGAATCATTAAGTTACCTTGTGCGATTTCCTCAAGTGCCGTAGTAACCTTGTTTACCGGTTTTGAGATATGACGGCTCATATACGTCGAAACAGCTAACGCAAGTGCAGTGGCAACAACCGTTAAAGCCAGCATCGTAATAAAGGCTATACGCTGAAATCGCTCTATTTCTGCACGCGTATTCTCTATATTTTGTTGTTGTACTTCCACAAGTTCACTAATAATATTCAAAACTTCTGAATTAATACTCATGGAAGTAAGCTGCGCTTTAGAGATGCTTTGTCCTTTTTCTTTCAATTCCATCAATGTATTATTGGCTTCAACTAACAAGCTTTGTTTTTCTTGTAGCTGCTTTAGCAATTGTTCAGAAGCTTTGTCATCATTTAATTCGAGCAACCCTGCTACAGCCTTCTCTTGTTTTTCGATTTCACTCGCAATACTTGATTTTGCTGTTGCTTTATTTAATACAACGTATTCCGTTAATTTTGTTGATAAATCCTTTTGAGCAATTTCTATATCCTTTGCATAAATTATACGTTGCATTTCACGGTCTAAAATATCTTCATACTTACTATTTACAGTACTTAATGCCACTGATCCAATACCGTTAACAAGAAGAATAAGTACAATTGAAATTGAAAAGGATAGCCATAATTTTTTTGAAATTGAATATTTCATCTCGTACCACTCCATTTTTCAGAATTTTTACTGTCCAAGCAAAATTATATACATGTCTTAGGTAAAAAGTCAGCAGAAATTTTGAATTATTCTTAATTCTTAGTACACCCAAAAAATCAAAATATAGTATATTTATTGTATATGAACAACTTCAACAATATTTTTTGAGCTTACCTAGCTAATAATTGTATAAAATTATCGGATAATTTTTTAATCTTTTATTTAGAAAAGTACGTGGTACAAAAATATTCAAATTGCTTGTTTAATTCCATTACTTCCTTCATTTATACGAAAAATCAAAAATTTTCTCGCTATTTCATTAAAATATTGTAGACAGTTGGATAAAGTTGTTATACAATGAGAATAATTAAATTGCTTAGCTGTTAACGATTAATTCACATATTAAAAAAGTGAACGTCTACGCTCCCTTTTTTAATGTGTGAATTTTTTTATACATTTAGCAATTTATACAATTTATTTTTTGGAGGTTTTCTCTCATGCAACAAGGTACAGTAAAATGGTTTAACTCAGAAAAAGGTTTCGGTTTCATCGAAGTTGAAGGCGGCAACGACGTATTCGTACACTTCTCAGCTATCCAAGGTGAAGGATTCAAAACTTTAGACGAAGGTCAAAAAGTTGAGTTCGACGTTGAAGAAGGTAACCGCGGACCACAAGCTACTAACGTTACAAAACTTTAATTTTAACGAATTAAGTTCATATAGTTAGTTGCAAGAAGCACACTCTTTGTGAGTGTGCTTCTTTTATTATGTAAAATAGCTATTTTCATTTCTAGATAAAACAGCAAGCCCCTATAAAAAAAGAGGCTGGGACAAAACGAAATTTTAACGGGTCTGCTAAAATCTCACCTGTTGTCCCAACCTCATGTCCATACAATTACACCGAGGCGTAACTGCATGCAGATTTTTTTCAAGTTGGCTCTAAAAACGCATCCAAAAATCTATGTCATCTGCCTAGGCTTTAACTTGCTTCCGCAAAAACAAGTTCAATCTATTCATCTTTTGTTCGTTTTTTAAATAAAAGAACTGCTATGACAATTGCGACCACTGTCCAAATAGTAATCAGTAGTAATGGTTGGACAATCTCCCCCACTGAAGCGCCCTGCTGCGAATGTTCTGCTAAAATTACCAACTGCGCACTTGGTAGCCATTGTGCAATTTTATACATAACGTTCGTTTCAGTTAAATTCAAGGCCATTGGACCAAACGAAAACACGAGTATGATGGGTAAAACCGCTAATGATGCTTCCATTACAGACTTTGTAAATAAGCCACAAATTGTTCCGACAGCTAAATAAAATACCGTTGAAATCGCTAAAACCAAAACAATAGGGACTACTTGACTCGGAGCGTACCCAACAATATACGCACTTACCGCTAAAATGACCCCAGTCACGATAAAGACAAGCAAGCTTTTTCCTAATAAAATATCCGCTATTGATGCAGGTGACATCATGAGACTACGTAATGTATTGCGTTCTTTTTCTTCCGCAATTAAACACGATTGTACATATGCTGTTACCATCGAAAATGTCATATTGAGTGGTAAAAAGTAACTTTGTATCGATTCTGCACCTGTTTGGCGGTACATAAGGGCTAAAATAAGTGGTAAAAAGATTACCATTGAAATTGCGTAATTTCGAGAAAATTCTTTATAATCCTTCATGAAAATAGCTTGAATACGTTTTAATGATACGTTCATAGTAAATCACTCCCTGTTAATTTTACAAAAATATCCCCTAATGATGGCTCATTTGAATGCATACGTGCGATTTGATCATTTTTCATCCAGTTCATTACGCTTACGGCATCTTCCTCGCCATTCACAACAACATGTCGCTCCCCTGTATCTAATTCAATAGTAAATGAATGGTCACTGTACTTTTTCTTTAAGGCAGCGGGTGTATCCAATTCGCGAATTTCCCCTTTGTGTAAGAAGGCAACGCGGTCACAAAGTAGCTCTGCTTCTGCCATATTGTGCGTTGTCAAAAAGATCGTCGTGCCTAATTCATTTAATTTTCGTAAGCCTCTATAAATATGTTGCGCATTCACAGGATCTAGCGCGGATGTCGGCTCATCTAAAAACAATAGCTGCGGTTTATGCATAATTGTTCGCGCTAAAATGACACGCTGCAGCATCCCTTTTGAAAGCTGGTTGACCTTTTTCTTACGTTGATTTTGCAAATTAACAAATTGTAATGCTTCTTCAACAGCGGTATTCGAAATACCGTATAAATTACTGTATAATAATAAATTCTCTTCGACCGTTAAGCGTTGATAAAGTCCGCTATTATCCGTAAGTAAGCCTATTTTCGCTTTTTGCTGTGGCTTATGCATTTCACTCGCAGGCTGCCCGAAAACAAAAGCATGGCCACTTGACTGCGTTAATTGCGCTGTCAGTATTTTAATGGTTGTTGTCTTGCCTGAACCGCTTGGTCCTAAGAAGCCAAAAATCTCTCCTTTTTTAATGGAAAACGAAACATCCTTTAATGCTTCCTCGCTTCCAAATTTCATTCGCATGTTTTGCACATCAATAATCGTTGTCATATTGGTGCCTCCTTTAATTCGGTTGTTATCATCAATTTAAAGGACTCTGTCAGCTCATGCATTATTATGCACGTGAGTTGTAGCTTTTTGTTACTGTTTCGTGTTATATGACGATGAATGGTACAGGAAATTTCCCAGGAAATACGTTAAATTCCGACAAGCTCCTTCAGTTCTGCTAACTTATTTCGAGAAAGCCGCACTTCTGATTTAGCAGTCCCTTGTAAAACTAAGCTATAGCTGTTGCGTGTCCATGAAATGATTTCACTTACCTTTTGCAAATTGACGATATAAGAACGGTGGCATCTAAAAAAGCCAAAATGCGTGAGTCGTTTTTCTAATTCATTTAACGTCCACGCACATGAATACCCTTCTCCAGCAACATATATGTAAACTTCCCCTTCCACACTTTCTATGTAATCAATTTCAGGGGGATTAAATAAAATAATTTTGTCATTTGCTTTCGTTGGAATTTTTTCAATTTTTATTTGGATTGTTTCGATTGGGGCTGAGTCAGGTTGTTCATCTTTTACATCTAACGTATGTAAGCCATCTGTATCAAGTCTAAAAATGTCGCCACCTACCATAAGTAAATGCTCTAAATTATTCGAAAGTATTAAAACATTTTTATGCACTTGCTTAAACTGCAGCATTAAATGTAAAAGCAACTTTCGTTCGTTTGATTGTAAATTTTGAAATGGCTCAATGAATACATAGTGCTTTTTTTCTTCTAAATAAGGTTGGATAAAACTTAACACTTGGCGTTCATTCGTTGAAAGTTCACTAACGCGCGTTTTTCGCTGCTGTTCAAAATCAAATTCTTTTATTAACTGCTCCGTCGACTGCTTTCCATTATATAAATCGTTATAAAAGCGAAATGTCTCTGCAACGGTTAGCTTTTCATAATGCCCTAGCTGTTGCGTGTGGATATAAATTTCCCTCTTCTTTTGTAATTGATCTTTTAATAAGTTTAGCTTTGTCACATCCGTGTAAATGTTCGTGATGGCTTGTTGAAAATCCAATAGAAACGGAGGTAAAAGTGATTCTCCTAATTCGATTACTTCGTCAATTTTTAATTGCATAACAATACACTCCTTCTCTGTCGAAAATCCGATTACCACTATTATATCGTTTATTCCCATATATTTGAATTTTATGCAAATTTAAAGCCATTGTCCTGTGTAAATTCAAGACAATGGCTTTTCGTATGTGTATTATCCCGCATTAAGGGACAGTAAGACGCCCTCTTCAATTTGGCAAATGAAATGATACAGCTAATTGGGCGATCAACTGTCCCTAAAAGCCCGATTGGTGAAAGCTAATGCTCGGTGGGGATAAAAAACCCACCGAGCAAAGTTTCACTTTATAAAATTTGACCTAAGCGCTTAATGCCCTCTTCTATCATTTCAGGTGTAGCGTTTGTATAATTCAGACGCATTGTGTTGACGTCTGATTTTGATGTATAGAATGGATTCCCCGGTACAAAGGCGACTTTTTGTTCCATTGCTTCGTGGAATTTGTCTAGTGCGTTGGCTCCGTTGTTCATCGTTACCCAAATGAACATGCCGCCCTCTGGTTTTGTGTACGAAACATGTGCTGGGAAATATTTATCCATTGCCGCTAACATCGCATTTGCCTGTTCTTTATAGAGTGCGATAATTTTTTCGACATGCTCTTCGTAGGCATTGTTTGTTAAATAGTCATGTAAAATATATTGTGCAAAAATGTTCGTATGCAAATCAGACGCTTGTTTGGCTGTTTCGATATGATTTAGTAGCTCATGATTTTTCGTTAAAACATAGCCTAAACGCATACCTGGTGTTACCGTTTTCGAAAACGAACCAAGCACGACGCTATTTGTCATTTTCCCTGCTGCGATGTACGGTAAATGCTCTCCAGTAAAACGTAATTCACCGTATGGATCGTCCTCGATGAAAATAACATCTTCGTCCTTAATGGCTTCATAAACCGCTTCACGACGCTCTTTCGTATACGTTAGCCCCGTTGGATTTTGGAAGTTCGGTACCGTATACACCATTTTTACATTTGGCTGTTTTAATGCGGTCTTTAATTCGGCAACATTAATGCCCTCGTTTTCTAACGTCACGCCATAAAATTGTGGCTCGCGTAATGTGAACGCCTGGATTGCCCCTAAATAGCCAGGTTCTTCAATAACAACGCCGTCTCCCTTGTTTAAAAGAACTTTTGAAATCAGTTCTAACGCTTGCTGTGAACCTGTTGTAATTAATACATCATCGGCTGTGTAGTTTAAGCCGGGTTGTTTTTTATTGTATTTTTCTGCAATATACTGACGCAGCGGTAAATAACCTTGTGTCGTTGAATATTGGAACAGCTTTGCACCACTCTCATCAATTGCTTGATTTACTGACGCTTTTAGCGCATCGATTGGAAATGAAATCGGATTCGGTAAACCACCTGCAAATGAAATGACATCCGCAGAATCCGTTACTTTCAAAATGTTGCGGATGAATGAGGATGGTGTGTTTAAAATACTATCAGAATATTGCATGTTGAGTTCTCTTCCCTTTATTTTAAATTTTCAAAATTTTATCATTTTTTAGTTTACGTTACAATAGGCATGTCACTTTTTAGCATATACTTACCGACTGTTAGTAGAATTATGACATGAATGCGTTAGTGTTTACAGAGTTTTTGAAAAAACGTTTACTTAATCTTCATAACACGTATTTTCCAATACAAAATTTAGATTCAAGTGGATTTATCTAATGAAATTCGTTCTGCTACGCTAAGCGAGACAGCGGTTGTTTTAATTAGAAAAAAGCACCATTCCCTTCTTAAATAGAAATGATGCTTCGAATTGGTTTAGAAGAAAATCAACAGCAGTGCACCTACTAGGAAGCAGTAGTAGGTGAAATAATGTAGTTTTCCGTTTTTCATAATGCCCATGAACCAACGCATGGCAAAGTAGGTCATGAATAATGTCGCAAAGAATGTGACTGCATACGGAAGTGCCAAGTCCATTTTGTTTGGCTCATCGATAAAATCGCTAATTCCTAGTACAACTCCGCCTAAGCTTACTGGTATGTATAGCATAAACGAAAAGCGTAATGCGGTTTCTTGTTTCATGCCGACTGCAATCGACGAGATAATTGTTGCACCTGAACGGCTAATCCCGGGTGTTAAAGCGACCGCTTGCCCAAGACCTACGATAAAAGCATCTTTTGCAGTTAAATCGCCATCCCGTTTTGTACCGCGCATATTCCGAATTAACCATAGGGCAATCCCGGTCACAAATAGCATCATCGCAATCAATGTCATACTCACATTGTCCGCAATATAATCGCTCAACAAAATCCCTAACACACCAGCTGGAATCGAGCCGATAATGATATATAAAGCGAAGTTGAAATCTGCTCGATAGCGCTTTTTACGTGTTTTAATAAATAACAAAAAGCCTGTCATTAATCGTATAATATCTTCACGGTAAATATACATAATCGCAATTAGTGACGCGGTGTTTGTTAAAATTGCGAACGTAAAGCCTTGCTCACCCATTCCTAAAATCTCACTAGCAATCATGACATGGCCGCTTGATGAAACTGGAATTGGCTCCGTAAAACCTTGCACTAAGCCGATGATCAAATGCTTTAAAATTAAAATCAAATCGAAGTTTTCCATCTGCATCTCCTAAAAAAATAGTTATCTTTTGTTAGACGCTTTATTCCCCAATATGTTCACTTCTTTACGAAAATACTGCTCACCAATATGTGCAAGCGCTTTTGGTAATGTCCCTTCCGTTAGTAAAAATAATTTACGTGTCGCACGAGAAGCAATTGTGTACAGCAAATACGCGTCCATATCTTCAGCATAAACGTGCGCATTTGCATCAGCTAACACAACCGTCGTAAACTCAAAGCCCTTCGCCATATAGCCGGGCATAATGAGCAGTCCTTTCATATAGACCTTTTGCTTTTCGGTAATCAATTGTAGCTCAGGAATGAACGGCTTCAAATCTGTGTATAGCTGCTCACATACGGCTTTATTTTTGCACAGGATGACAAAACTGTCGTTCGTTTCATACTGCGTTTCTGCTAAGTCTTTTATTTTTCCTAGCAAATCATTTGTTTGAATGATTTGTGGCTTGTCTCCTGCGACTCCCAGTGAAAGCGTTGTTGTATTATTTAATATCGCACTCATGAAATCGGTAATTTCATTTGTAGAACGGTACGATTTGTTGAGCTCGATTACTTTAAAATGCTTGGCTAATGGTTCTGCAAGGGAATCCTTCATTTGTGGATGCACGAGCTGATTTTTGTCGCCCAGTAATGTGTAATGCGCTTTGGGATGCATCGCTTTAATGGCTAGCAGCTGCAAATACGAATAATCCTGAATTTCATCGATAACGATATGCTTAATGGTATTGTCGGCGTACATGCCTTTGACAACCGCTTGCAAGTACATCATCGGTGCTAAATCTTCATAATAGATTGTGCGCTTTTTTAATGTTTCTGCTGTCGCTTGCGAAACAGATTGTGTCCATAAATCATCCTTTTGATAAGCCAGTGATTGCACATACATTTTGTTCAGATTTACAAAGCCGAGCTGCTGGATGGTCATTTCAAGTTTGCCGTATTTCTTTTGTAATCGCTCATTTACTTGCTGTTCGATTTCTTTATCCGTACCGATGTACGTTGTGACCGCTTGTAATTCCTTCATAAATGCTTTGCGATCCTTCACTTTACGCTGCGTGATTTTTTCGAGTAACAGTGTACGAATTTTCTTTAGGCGAAAATCAATATCTAAACCGCCAAAGCGCGTGTAAAATAGCTCTGATATTTTTTTCGCAGAGGCGAAGAGCTCCTCGCCAATTTTTAAGTTATAAAACGGCATCCCTGCTTTTTTTACACTTTCAATGTAATGGAGCAGCTGCTTTACATAGCCATGTGAACCTTTAAAGGCATAGCTTGCTCGCGCATCTGGGCTTGCTGTGTAGAGACGTTCGATATTTTCGTAATTTGTTTCGATTTTATAGTGCGATAGCTTTACATCTTTCGCTAAATGAAAGTACGTCGTATGTTGCACATTTTCTTCACCTAGCTCAGGTAATACATTAGAAATATAGTCGTTGAACAGGTCTGACGGTGAAATGAGTAAAATACTGCGTGCATTCATCGACTGGCGATATTCATATAGTAGAAAAGCAATTCGTTGCATCGCTACCGAGGTTTTACCACTACCTGGTGGCCCAAGTACAATTAAATTATCCTTATTGGATGAGCGTATAACAAGATTTTGGTCACTTTGAATTGTTGCGACAATGGACTTCATCTTTTCTTTTGCCGTATCCGTTAATAACCCCTGTAACACTTCGTCGCCTACATAAATATCGGCATCAAACAGCTGCATTAGCTCATCATACTTTATTTTATATTGACGGCGCCCCTCGATTAGAACATCAATGTATTCGCCATTCGGAATTTGATAGCGTGACATACCGACCTTATTTTCATAAAACAAGCTCGAAATCGGTGCACGCCAGTCAAAAATTAAGACGTCATCGGTTTGTTGTTCACGGAATGTTGAAAGTCCGATATATAAATGTTCCTTCTCGCCCTGTTCATTTTCAATCGAGATACGGCCAAAATAAGGGCTTTTATATAAAATTTGCGCCTTTGCTAGCTGATCACTTTGCTGCAAATATTCGCGCTCTCGTAACTGCATCGTTTGTAGCATCTGCGAAAATTGAATGGCGTTTTCACCCGACACATCATTAAACTCCGCCGAAGCTTGTGTGCGTTCCTCAACAATTTCGCTTTTTTGTTTTTGTAATTGCGTTTCTAAATCCACAATATGTTTTTTTAACAGCGTACTAATTTCTTTTAAATGTGTTTGTTCTTGCTGCCAAATCGTTAGTTCCATCTTCGGTCGCCTCCAAATGCTTGGAAAGTAAAAACTTTCATTTCGCACTTTTACGTAAAAATACATGCTACAACAAAATGACATTTCATTCAATCGTTGTACGCCAACTTTTCTTTTTTCCATTTTTCTAACATTTTCAAACCTCAAACTATATTCAATGCCGACACAATTTATTCAAAAATTTTAGCATTTTTAACTAGAGCAGATTTTTAATTGCTGGCATTTTGATTTGCCTATTTTTGATGATTTATTGATTTTGGACTGTTCTTGCACTTTTCATGCTTTTTCTTTTAGATTTATTCATTTCTCGTTTTTCATTCGATAATTCATTCGATAATCTTAAAATTAATATTTATTATACAGTTCAAAAATTACTATAAATCTATACATTTACACTTTATTTTTTGTTAAAGACGAGTATTTACCTTTGCTTTATTCGAGCTATATTAAGGTAAATACAGCATTTTGTAACAATATCGCTATAATTTCTTAATATTACTATTTCTTTTTTTAAGCTATGATGAACCTGTAAGCCATAATTCGAAAGGAGCATTACATTTTGAAAAAAGTCATATTTTTTGAAGTACAAGGTGGAAGTGATAAAGGGCCAGATGGTTATCGTCCAGATACGATGCCCATGGTAGAAGCATTAAAACAGCGTGAGCAGGATGCAGAAGTTATTTTCTTTGAGTTAGAAAAGCGCGATGAAATTTTTAACTACGTTAAAGACAATGCGATAGCTTACGTATCACGTATCAACCCTGGGAACTTAGCGCATGAAGCCGAGTATTTCGAGATGCTACGTGAATTATGTGCAGCAGGTGTTGTTGGGATGCCACACCCTGATGCGATGATCGGTTACGGTGCGAAGGATGCACTAGTGAAGCTACGTCATACGTCATTAGTTCCTGAAGATACGTATGCCTACTATACAATTGAAGAATTTAAAGCAACATTCCCGAAATCACTTGCTAACGGTGAGCGCGTGTTAAAGCAAAATCGTGGGTCAACGGGTGAAGGTATTTGGCGCGTGCAGTTAGTAGACGAGTTAGAGGATGGCGATTTAGTTGTGCCATTAAACGCGAAAGTTAAATGCACGGAAGCAAAGGACAATCATGTAGAATACCATGAGCTCGATGCCTTCATGTCATTTTGTGAGCAATACATCGTTGGCGTAAACGGCATGCTTGTGGATATGACATTCCTACCACGCATTAAAGAAGGCGAAATTCGTCTATTCATGCTGCGCGACAAGCCGATTAATGTGGTACACAAAAAGCCCGCTGAAGATGCAGACGCATTTAGCGCGACATTGTTCTCAGGCGCGCAATACCGTTATGATAGCCCAGATGATTGGGTAACGCTTGTACACGGCTTTTTAGGTCAGCTAGATGAAGTCACTTCCCTATTAGGAGGCTATGATTTACCACTGATTTGGACAGCCGATTTCATATTAGATACAGATGAAAATGGCCAAGATACATACATCTTAGGCGAAATGAACTGCTCATGCGTGGGCTTCACATCTGAGCTAGAACTTGCGCATAATGTGGCAGAGGAGATTTTGGCTTGTATTAACGAGACGGTACGGGTTTAAGCGGACTTGAAAAACGCTTCGTAGTAAGTTTCGTTTTGGGTGGGCTAGTGTATGATCGTATGTGCGAGATTTTTAAATAGAGTAGTTTTTAGCATTAGATAAGGTGAACCGTACCATAAGTAAGTGCGGTTTCATATATGTTTTAGAACAGTCTATGAAAAAGGTAGGCTGTTTTTTAGTATTGACATGGAGTTAACTCCATCTTTTAAAGTGAATATATTAAAAGAATGGAGTGATGGAAATGGCTATTGTGACGTATATATTGATTGGATTATATGCATTTTTAACGGGATTAGCAGGTATCAAACAATGGAAAGATGTAGGATATCATGTACGAGCCTTATTATTTGTTATTATATCAACAGGTATAATTTTAATCTTATTTATACCAAATAAAGACTTGCTGTTTATATTACTAATTTTCCTATTTATTTTGCTACATATATTGACGATTATTCAAGGGAAAGTAACAAATGGACGAATTAAGTACGGTCACCATATCATTCGTTTCATTTTCCATAGTATAATCCTTCTAATGGTTTATAAATTTATAAAATAGTAGGTGGTATTGGTGAAAATTGGTGAATTTGCAGAGCGTACCGGTATTAGTAAAGATACTATTCGATACTATGAAAAGATAGGTTTATTACATCCAGAAATTAAAAATAAACATCGTGACTATAACAATAATGAAATCATTCTAATTGAAACCATCATTAAACTTAAACAAACTGGATTTTCACTATTAGAAATTAAAATGCTTTTTGAGTGGTCGAAAAATACGGATCAAAATAAAAAATTAACACAAGAAGAAATTCAAAATGTTCTTCAAATAAAAGAGATATTTCATAACAAATATGTACAAATGGTACAAAGGGAAAATAACATTAAGCAAATAAAACAGGTATTACTAAAAGCAGATCATAAAATTGAGCAACTATTAGAAAGAAATAAGGGTTAGAATTTTTATGCTTAATAAAGATTTGTAGAAAATAATTACTTTCAATAAACCGCACTTAGGTGTGTAACGGAGAACCGTATCATAAGTAAGTGAGGTGTTTTTAGTAGCATCGATTTAGTATTGGTGCTACTTTTTTAGGAGCAAAATAAATGAGTATGATTTTATGTTTAGGTACAAATAATGAAATACGGATCGCCGACAATGATAATATTGAAGAATCTTTATTTGTATTAGATAACTGTAGAGAAGAAGGTTTAACTATTAAAAAAAATGTTTTTTCAACACCATTTGCTTATGAAATTGATTTCAATTATGGATACGAAAGCATTTGGCAAATGACAGAATATAATGAAAAATATTCGCCGCATAATTTTATAAAAGCTAAAGCTACCTTCAATGCTTTTTGTGAACAACTTAAAATGATTATTCCAAAGGGCGATATTTGTGAGCTTTATTATTGCTGGATTGGTGAAGAAATAGATTCTATTGAAGGTAATTTAGAATTTAATTTAAATGAAGTAGTTCATCAATCAGTTTATATAGATGAGAAATTTTATATAAAATTCATCCATGAATAGTCTAATTTTATTTCAATAAAAAAACGCATTTAGCCAACCTTACCATAAGTAAATGAGGTTTTTGCAAAATAAGTTACAGCACCCTCTAATCTGATGGAGTGGTGCTGTTTTGTTATACCTAGATGAACATTTGTTGCATGTATAGTTGTTTTTACTTTATTTAATATTCACCTTTAATTACAAAATATGAGCCCCGTATTGTTCCAGCTAACTTAGACTTCTGCCTAGCAAACTTAAACTTTCCTTCTAATTCCTTAGGTACCTCCATCCCCTCAGAAAGCTTAAAACCAACAGCACGCTTCTTAGGATCATCCACCGTATACATGACGTTGACCGAAAGACCATCCTCATAAAAGACGTAAGTAAATTTGATATTTTCTACTTGAAAACGTGAAGTTTCTAAAGGTTTGGCCGCAAACTCAATATCACGATTTTCTTTCAAAATTCGGTTCACATAATCAAGGGACTCGAAGGATTCGCTAGCTGGTACAACCGTAAATTCATGCTTGTATTTGTTCATAAAGTAACGGGCTTCATTAGCACGTAAACCAGCTAGAGCTTCTGCTACAGGAGAAGACTCTAAGCCAACTGTGGACATATTTTTAAAATCAACGATATAGGCCATTTCCAACCTTCCTTTTTCTCTTTATTTCCTAACTACAGGAATCAACATTTCACCATAAAAGACACCGTTTCGCTGCTCCATTACAACCGCTGCATTAGGTCCACCAACATAGGCAATATCGTTTGCTTCTTGTAAGGATTGACCAAAAGCAATGCCTGTCACTTTATTACACAATTCATCAATCGTATTCCCATCGCCTTTAACAACTAAGTATTCGCCCTTAGGAAATTGGATAATTCTAGTTTCTGTTTCTCCTAGTTCTGGTGCTACTGCCTCTGTCATGACGCCAGCATAATGCATCATCTTGTTATTCACGGCTTCGTTCACGATAAAAACGTAGTCGTTTGTGGCTATCGCTTTTAAAGAATCTAGTCTTCCATCTTGGCTGACGGCCTGCCAAAAGTCTGCTTTTTCCTTGTTTATACCAGCAAAGTCGGTGTAATGGCTCGTTAGCTCAGTTCCAATACCAAATACGGTAAAACTATCTTTTTCTTCTAGGTTATAAATTGCCATTTTCAAAATCCTCCTAGTTTTTATTAATCAAACGATTTGTCTTTTCACTTGATGAGTTTATAATATCCTTAAATCATGTCAAAAAATGATACTGTTTTGGAGGCAACAATGAAAAAAGTTGAACGTATTAATATTATCATGCGGTATATCAACAATCGCGCCCATTTTACAATTTCTGAAATCATGCGAGAATTCAACATTTCTCGTTCAACAGCTATCAGAGACATCAGAGAAATTGAGGCCACGGGAATGCCACTTGTCGCTGAAGTTGGAAGGGATGGCGGGTATTTTGTTATGAACAACTCTGTCCTGCCCACTGTTCGCTTTACCGATAATGAGATTAAAGCTCTTTTTATTGCCTTTATGGCCACAAGAAATAAACAACTCCCTTATCTAAAGAGTCGTCAGTCTTTAGCTGAAAAATTACTATTTCTCATCTCAGAAAACCAGCAAGATGACCTTATTCTTTTAAATCAAATCTTGCTTTTTGAAGGGACCAACCCGAATAATCCCGATTTACTTGATATGTCAGACCTACCCCATCCTATGTTAGAAAAACTCATCCAAATCCTTCTTTTGGATAGCTATTTATCAA
Organism: Solibacillus daqui; assembly: GCF_028747805.1. Taxonomy (NCBI): domain Bacteria; kingdom Bacillati; phylum Bacillota; class Bacilli; order Caryophanales; family Caryophanaceae; genus Solibacillus; species Solibacillus daqui. Next base: position 439,101 of record NZ_CP114887.1, on the reverse strand, counting down.
TTACTATCAAAGAAGAGAATTTAATAAAGCATTATTCAATTTATCTCTTGCACCTTTATCATGAAAAAGGCCTTTGGCTGATAGAAGGTTTCAACTTAAAGGATGAAAAGAGGCAGATTTTCCCTGTCGACAATCTCACCAATGTCGAACCATACCTTACGAAAAATAGACTAAGTAAGAAAAAGATTTTAGAAAAACTAAGTAAGCAGGAAGAAGTAATTAACCTTGTCCTTGAACTAGGTCCAAATGCGATTGCCCAGTTCAAAAAATATCATCCTTTAAAAGTTTCTATTTCCTATACGAATCCGTACCAAGCCACAGCCATTCTAAAGACTTTTATCAATGTTAATAATCCCGAAGAATTAAATGAAATAACAAATTGGATACTTTTCCTAGGTAGGGATATCAAGGTCAGGGAAATGCCAGAAGAAGTTTTAGAAGGTTTACAAGAGAGATTATACTTATACTGCCCATAAGCAGTACTAGTTAAAACCCAAATGATTTGAGCTTGGCCAGTTACCAATTGCTTTTATTTTATACACCCCGAAAAGATAAAGGTTTCCGAATGTTAGAAATGTTTTAAAAGGGTCATAGCATTTTTAACAGCACTAAATAAACTCAATTTAGTAAAAAAGTTAAACCTCATTTAGATTTGTTACGGTGAACCGTATCATAAGTAAATGAGGTTTTTAATACGGCGCAGTCAATTAATATTGACCGCGCCATATTTCATTTATTTATAAAATAAATCAGCGCCAAAAAACGTTTCAACATCATTTGATTCGGTAACTGGCTGAATCCAGCAAACTCCAAATTCTATAGGAAAAGCTGTTTTTACTTCCAGCCCATTTTTCAGCAATTGGCCATCAGTAGTCGTAAAATCTGCAGTAATACCAATTGTTAATTTTACATCATCTTTATAAAATGAAAGGGCTTCTAGATTTTCTCCTGTCTCTGGATAGCTATTGAGCAATTCATTTTCAATAATACATTGAATAGTTGCAGGTGATTCTACAATAGGAACTGTAATTGAAAAGCGACCGTTTACATTTGGGCAATGAGCGGTTTTAGGAAGTGGTATAAAGGTGTAAGGTATTTTTTGTTGCCCGTTCAATATCATAATAGGTCCAAGAGGTGTATTTAACATAATCATCCTCCGTAATTAGCACTCTAATTGTAATACGACTTTCGTAAAATCTTTAAAAACATCAATATGCTTGTCTATAGTCGCTTCTAAAATATCAAGTTCAGTTGTGAGAGGTTGGCTCATTAAATAATAATTAGCTTCCTACTCGACTTGTAGGTATTTATTAATTTCTTTGTTCATATTGGCCAATATGTCGTTTTCCTCTAATACAGCTAGTATTGCTAATCCCTTTTCAATGTAATTTGTCTCTTCACTCATTTTAAGATTGTTGTGGCAAATCCCCATTCTAATATAAAGAATCCCCATTTGTACACTTAATTTATATTTTTTTACTAGGGGTAAGGTCCTATTTATTTGTTGCAGTGCATTTTCTTCTAGGTTCTCTTTTATAAGCATTAAGCTATAGTTCATACGCAAATTTACTTCAAGTCGATTAATTGACTGAAAATCCCCATATTTTTTTAAAGTATTATCAATGTATTCCATTGTTAAATCTGCACTCTCAATTGGAAATAAAAAAAAAATACTATTTATTAAATAAAGATCCTTAATATAAAGGTGTTCTTTCCTTGAAAATTCCTCCAATAAATCTTTTGCTTGTTCTTTATTGAAATATATATCACTACTTTTAATTGATTCAATTAAAAATAAGCTTATTTTTTTTATGAGTGAAACAAGAGAATCTGCATTGGTTTCTAAGTAAATTTCGCATTTCAAAACTAGATTTTCTAATAATGCCTGGCTATTTACAGGTACTCGAAAAAAGTCTCTAAATATTCTTTCTTTATCTGAATACCTATATCCATCTTTAATATAAAGGAATTCCTCAAGTTCTATATTCAAATTATTTAGAATTCCGATAAATGTGGAGGCATTTATTTCGATAGTTTCATTCTCAAATTTAGAGTAATTTCCTTGTGAAAGAAATCCGTTAGATACTTGTTTTTGAGATAAGCCTTTAGATAATCGAATATCACGAATTGTATCCGAAAGTGTCATACACATCCTCCTTGTTATTCATATGTGAATAATTATAATCCAAAAATGTAAAAAGATGTATTCTATTTTAAAAGGAGGGATTGTTATGGTCTTAATTATAATGGACTTTGTTCAAACATTAGACGTATGGCTAACTGGAACCGGTGTTTTGTAAGAATATAATAAACATTCACTACAAATGGCATACTTAAAGTTATGTGTTGGGGGCAATACAATACATTATCTGTTTCTACGATTTCTCATTATGCAAATTCAGATAATTACACCCAAGAAATTCATAGAGAAGTAAATGCGAAGCTTCTCAAAGCTGTAAAACAAAATAAAAGGGGGATTAATTTTATGAAATGTTTAACAAAGATTACTAGTTTTTTGATTGTTTTAGCTATGGCATTCAGTTTAAGTGCTCCTACTTCTGCTATGGAAACAAGTTCTTTTGAAAAATTATCATTAACAGAAGAAGAGATAGAAAAAGGAATTGAGCAAGCATTACAAATGAAATTGGCTGAGATTGATAATATCGAAGAACGAAAAGAAATGGAGATTGGTATTAGAGAAAACCTTGAAAACATCGATATTTCTAATATTCCACCAGATTCGATATCTACTATGGGGTTTGACCTTGGAGATATTTGGACACCTAACCTTCCAGATATTCATATTCAGAATAAATATGTAGCAGGAGCAATTGATACAATTATAAGTGGAATCCTTATTGCCTCTGGAGTAGGCACATTAGCTGCTGCATTAAAAAAATATGGAGCAGAAGAATTAAAAAGAATATTCACCAATACAATTAAAACAAAAGTTATCGGAAAAGCAGCAATAGCTTTAGGAATCAGTCTTCCTGTTATTGCTAGTTATTTAAATTATGTGCTTGATCCTGCGGGAGCAATAGCTGAATATCTTGATTCTAAAGATGCGAAACCAAATAATGGATATTTCGATGTTGTGTGGTAATCAAAATTGAACGAAAAATTAAAACTAATTTCAATTATATTTCTTTATCTTTTAAGTGGATTTATTCTTTATGTTCTAACTGATGAACATAAAACCTTTTTCTTATTATATAAATTTATTTACGGAATACTTTTTTTCATAATTTTGTATTATGCTTATAAGTATTTAGCAAAGAAATATAAGTAATAAAAAACCACTTCGTGGACTTGATTTATAAAATGTACCCTATACGATATAAACTTTGAAAAAAGACTATCGTATAGGGTATTTATCTTTTAATGAGAAAAAAAGATGTTGGAGCGGATGAGAAATGACTTAAAATTTTTTACTAAAAAAGATCAGGAACAACTAGAATGCAATCCAAATGTTTAAGTAGTTAGCGAGCGGCGTATCGACAAACAGGTATAGACGGTTTATATCGTTTAAATCAGATCCCGCGCCGCCAAAACCAAGGTGAGGGGTTAGAGAGTAGTCATAATCCAACATAACTTAGACCATTACGAATTCCTTAACATTGTTAAAATAGGTGATTCCGTCAGAAAAAAATCTTAATGTTGTAATTCCACATTTTTCTGACGGGACCCAAGAATAAGCTATTTACCAGTATGTGAATCCATAAGCTTTCCTGTCTTTAAATCGTAAATTTTATAATCCATTGCCCAAATACGGTCTTTGGTCACCGTAACCTCACAGTAATAAGGAATTGATTTGCCATAAGCATCGAGTTCAGGAATCTCATTGAAATTAAATTGTTCGTCTGTTTGAAGCATATTGAAAATCGAATTAGAAGAACGACCAGATGAAGATATTTCTATCGTGCATTTACCATTAACAACATCAAAGTCTTTCGTTATTACATATTTTAAACTTGGAACAGTCATCCATAAAATTAGGAGTGCCATTAGAAAACCGCTCAGCATTTTAATCGTCGACCAAAACTTAATTTCTCTCTTTCTATACATACGAATAAAAAAAATCGCACTGCCTATAACAAATAACACACCTAAACTAAATAAAAAATAATAAATAAAAACAATAATCCCCTCCCTACAATAAGTCATTACTATATTTACATTAATTCAATTATAAAAGTTTCAAAAGTCATCTTTATAACATTCCCAAAGCGGTGTTTGGGAGTATTGCTAAACATAACCTTGTAATTGCATTCGTTATTCAACAATCGGGCGCGTTTATGGAGTAATGCTAGTAGAAAATGTTCAAACTTACTTATAAAAACTAAACTTAAAAACGCAAAAGAAGAATCCATTTTGATCAATCTTTTTTCAAAATGGATTCTTCTTATTAATCGTAAAATAAAGATTTACGAGGTGTTTTCTCAAACTTTATTTCAAAGTTTTACATATATACAAATACAAAGTTTGATTATATATAATCAAACTCAAAACCTCTAAATATAAAGTCTGGTTTTATTTTATTATACTATTTACCCTATATTATCTATTATTGTGGAATGGCCTTTTTATTCTAATTTTCGTTCTTTGTCGTAAAATCAGGTACGAACCAATGGATGAGCAATCCGGCAATTGTTGCGTAGGCGATACCGTGGGCATATCCAACTCCGATGATAAAGATAATTGCGACGATGACTAAATTTTTCATATTAGCCAAACTAACTTTTTCTTCAATGATATGACGGATCCCCATTCCTGCGATCATACCAAACAACAAGATACATATGCCGCCCATCACTGCAACTGGAATGGATTGGATAGCAGCTCCAACTTTACCGAACAAACCAAGAAGAATCGCAAGAACAGCAGCACCCTGAATAATCCTACTTGAATACTGGCGTGTGATGGCTAGAACCCCGAGATTTTCCGCGTAAGTAGTTTGTGCAGGTCCACCGATGAAGCCGGAGATTAATGTTGCAAGGCCATTTCCCCATAGGATGCTTGAAAATCCAGGATCCTTTGTCACTTCTTTTCCTGTAATCTCATTTAGTACAAACATATGTCCAAGGTCTTCGATGATGGTAACCAAGGCAATCGGCGCCATGCCAAGGATCACAACCCACGTGAATTCCGGCATGACGAAATGTGGAAGAGCAAAAGCAGGTGCGCTGGCGATGGTATCAAAATCAACAAATCCACGCATCGCAGCATAGGCATACCCTATTGCAAGACCAATTAAGAGTGGGAAGATGCGGATCACCTTAGTTCCCGCAAGCGTAGCAATGATCGCCGCAAGAAGGCTGACGATAGCGACATCCCATTGGGTAGAAGCCATGTTGGTCACCGCAGTGGTTGCCAGCGAAAGACCGATTATACTTACAACCGGTCCGACGACAACTGCAGGAATTACTTTTCTGACTTTTTCAAAACCGACAACTGAAATGATAATAGATACAATGGCATAAACAATGGAAACGCTGATAAGACCTGCAACTGCTTGACCTGGTGATTTTAACTCCCCCACATACAATGCTAGCGGAGCAATAAAAGCGAAGGATGAACCTAGATACGTAGGAACCTTTCCACGTGTAATAAGATGGAAAATCAGGGTTCCTAAACCGCTGGCAATAAGTGCACTTCCTGGATCAAGACCGGTTAGTACTGGAACCAAAACTGTTGCACCAAACATTGCTAACAAATGCTGTAAAGATAATGGTATCGCGCGAAAAAAATTTTTCAAACGTGTCCCCCCTTTACTATTGTCTTGCTATATGATATTTCTCCTATTTAATTTTTAGAATAAAAGTTAAAGAATAATACTGATTGATATTTCATGTTTTCTGTAGATGCTGATTATTACAAGGAGAGTAAACGTAATCGTTTAATATGCTTTTTTCTTATATAATGGTATTAATGATAATGGGAACTATTAAGCGGTATTTGGCTAAGATCAATAAAGACTAATTATTAATAAAAAACTGCGTATAAATTAGTTACGGAGTATCAAATCATAAATAAGTACCGTTTTATAAAATTCCCCCAATAGGGTAAATCACCGCTATTTGAATTAAAATATTATAAAAAGGAGGTAGCTTTTATGCACTCAATTAACAAAATAGGTAACAGTTTTTGGTATATCACTCCAATATCGGTAACCGATCGCCCTATTCTAGGAATGGTGGTCGGCAATAATAAGACATTAATGATTGATGCAGGCAACTCTGAAGCCCATGCTAATTATTTTCAGAAGGAACTTTTAAAAAGAGGAGTTCCCAATCCTGATATGGTTGTTCTTACTCATTGGCATTGGGATCATATCTTTGGCCTTTCAGCATTATCTAATACAGTTTCCATTGCTTCCAAAGAAACAAAAGAAGAAATGGAGAAATTAATCCCATTTTCATGGTCAGACGAGGCAATAGATGAGCGAGTGAAAGAGGGAACGGAAATTGAATTTTGCGCCAAAGCCATTAAGGAAGAATTCAAGGATCACCGAGATATCAAGATTGTCTTGCCGGATGTAACTTTTGAAAAACAAATGGAAATCGACCTTGGCGGGGTAACCTGTATTGTTAAATATGTTGGAGGGGACCATGCTGCCGATTCAGCAATCGTGTATATTAAAGAAGAAAAGATTCTCTTCCTTGCTGATTGCATTTACCCTAATCTTTATGCAGTAAAAGAAAACTATACAATCAAGGAAACGCTGCGGCTATTAGATGAGTTAGAGCAATTTGATGCAGATACATATATACCTTCGCATCAACAGCCAATTTCAAAAGAGGAATTCAATCAAGAAGTAGCCCAGCTTAGAACGATTGCAAAATATACAGATATTTGTGGTGGGGATGGACAGAAAATAATGATGGAATATAAAAAACATGTACAAAGGGAATTGACAGAAGACGAAAAAGAAACGATTTCTTTCTTTGTAAATGGTTATTAAATCAAAAGGCAGTGGTGCGCACCACTGCCTTTTTTAAGTAAGGATTTTATAGAATCAAACTAACGATGATACTTGAAAGTACGCTTACAAGTGTGGCACCATATAACAGTTTCAAGCCAAAACGAGCGACAGAATTCCCTTGCTTTTCATTTAGACTTTTGACAGCCCCGACAATAATACCAATAGATGAAAAGTTGGCGAAGGAAACAAGGAATACAGAAAGAATGCCCATTGTTCGTTCACTAAAGTGATAATTGCCTCCGGATAAATCCAACATCGCCACAAATTCATTAGTTAGCAGTTTTGTCGCCATAATGGATCCGGCACTTGCCGCTTCAGAGAAAGGAATCCCCATGATGAAGGCAACTGGAGCAAAGATATAACCTAATATCTTCTGGAAAGAAATATTAAACAATAGCTCAAACACATGATTGAATCCCGCCATCAACGCAATGAACCCAATCAACATGGCCCCAACAATAACGGCAACCTTGAAACCATCAAGGATATACTCGCCGAGCATTTCAAAAAAGGATTGTTTTTCATTCGCCTCAATCTCTAATAAATCCTCATTTGGGTCAACCTCATAAGGATTAATTATAGTAGCTATGATAAAACCGCCAAATAAATTTAATACTAAAGCTGTGACAACGTATTTTGGTTCCAGCATCGTCATATAAGCCCCAACAATGGACATTGATACAGTAGACATCGCCGACGCACATAGCGTATACATACGCTGGTTTGAAATCAGACCGAGTTGCTTCTTTAATGTGATGAAAACCTCTGATTGTCCGACTATTAATGAAGCAACGGCATTATATGATTCAAGTTTACCCATCCCATTTACTTTACTTAATAATAAGCCAATTCCTTTCATAAGGAATGGTAGGATTTTTAAATGCTGAAGAATCCCAATTAATGCAGAAATAAATATAATTGGCAGTAATACAGTTAAAAAGAATGGAGCCTCTCCCTCATTCGCCATGCCACCAAACACGAAGGAAACTCCTTCGCTTGCATATTCGAGCAGCTTGTTAAAAACTGTAGCAATTCCCTTGATGATGATTAAACCAAATTCTGTATTTAACAATAACAATGATAAAAGAATTTGAATGACAATCATTGTGATAATTGGTTTGAATTTTATCTCTTTTCGATTGGAACTTGCCAGCCAAGCCAAAAACAATACCACAAGAATACCTAAAATAGAAATAACGTATTGCATATGTAACCTCCTGATGAAATAAAACATAATGTGCGGGTTTCAATTATTTGTGATTGTAATAAATATTTTGTCCATATTTAATAAAAAAGAACCGTACATAGTTTTTTTAAATAAGCTTTGTTGAAAATGGTGTCATAGAGATGTTAATAGAAAGTTATTAAAAAAGCAAAAAAAATGATTAATGAATAATTTTAGATAGGTCTGAGGGAATAAATAGAGAATTAGAAAAACCCCGAATAGGTACACTTTTTATAAAGTTTTCACTATTCCCAATATTCAGGGATCAGTTCATTGAGCACTCTTACACCTTTTTCATTAAAAGTGGAGAACAAGCATTATGTTATTTTATGGATGTTTTGGGTTTATTTAATATAAATGCTATACTATTAAAGTCTATTTATTCTAGACAGTAACTATTAGGGGGCGTTCATTATGAAAAATATTATTAAAACAATGAATCATTATAGAGGGAGAACGTCTAATTAACAATTTGCTAGCGTTTTCCCGAATTTGAGAGGGGAAAATGAATGGAAATTCGTAATGTGGAATTAGTAGAAGTCAATGCAGATAATTGGTATGAATGCTGTACGCTTGAAGTATCAGTAGATCAACAAAATTTTTTAGAGCCAAATGCGTTTTCAATTGCTCATTCAAAGTTTGAAACTACATTAAAACCTTATGCTATTTATTTTGAGGGGAAAGTAGTTGGTTTCTTAATGTTTAATTCAATTCTTGAGGAATTGGATGGTTATTGGATATATCGAATTATGGTGGATAAGCACTATCAAGGTAAAGGTATTGGTAAAGCTGCCACTCAATTAATGATTTCAGAAATAGCCAAAATACCGAATGCAAGGAAAATCATTGTTGGTTATCATCCAAATAATTTAAATGCACATAATTTATATGAAAGTTTAGGGTTTATTGATTATGGTAATCGATTCGGTAAAGAGATGGCGGTTATCAAAACTATAAATGAACAAGTAAAAAGCCGTACTTAAACTAGTTACGGAGAGCCGTATCATAAGTAAATGCGGTTAATTAAGCACCTTATTTTCAATTACCATGCTTTTACTTAGCTGGACCTCTGTGTTGATGAAGAGGTCCAGCTAGCTTAAGCGGTCAGAATACACATTGAACAGGGCAGATGAGCTTAAAGCATCCTTGAATGATGGGCGTATAGTACTGTTCATCTACTCGGTCAATGTACCCTTTTCTATAAACTTTACAGAAAAAAAGACTGCTGTAGATATTTACATACCTAACTAGCAGTCATTCTTAAAAATTATTAAACAAGCTTAAATCGATTAACAACCTCTTGTAATTCATTTGAAGTCTTTTCCATATTATCGATCGATTCAGCCACCTTTTGTAACTCTGCTTGTTGATCTATAGCAGATGCACTTACTTGTTCAGCAGAGGCCGCAGTCTCCTCTGATATAGCAGATATACTTTGAATCGCCATAATCGCTTGATTTTTATGCTCTAACATAGAAGAAAGTTTAGTCATTAGCTCATTGATTGATGCTGCAATAGAACGTGAAAGCTCGCTATTTTCTTTAAATGCTAGTTCAGTGCTTTGCACAGATTCATTTTGAGCCCTCGTTAAATCAGCGTTTGCAGCAATTACAGCAACGGTTTGCTGCGAATTCTCTAAAATGCTAGATACCGTTTTCTGAATAACTTCTGTTTCCTTTTTGGATTGCTCCGCTAGCTTTCGTACTTCCTCAGCCACAACAGCAAAACCTTTCCCATGTTCACCCGCACGAGCTGCTTCTATACTAGCATTTAACGCTAATAAATTTGTTTGCTCTGTAATACCTTGAATTGACGAGATAATTTGATTAATGTTGGCAATATTAGAGGCCAATGACTCCATTTGTTGTTGAATGCGTCCATTCATTGCATTCGTTTCTTCATTACGTTCACGTAAGCTTTCCACTTCTTGCATTCCTTTATCTGTAGTAGCTATTGTTTTATTCGATAGCTCATCCATTTCATTCGATAGGTTTGTAATAGCATCAATTTGATCAGATAAGTCAATCATTCGATAATTTGTCTCTTCTGTATCCTCTGATTGCTTCGAAGTCCCTTTAGCAATTTCATCAATTGCTGTTGAGACTTCTTCACTTGAAACAACAATTTCGTTAATAGCTTCATGAACATTATTGGATGATTGGTTAAGCAATGTAGTAGAATCTAACACCGATTGAATGGCACTATTCGTTTGATCTAGCATGTTATTATAGGCTAATGCAACAGCACCAATCTCATCAGGTTTAATAAATTTCTCATCTACTTTGTGAGTTAAGTCACCCTTTGCTGCCGTTTCAATAGATGCACGTAAAATCTTTAACGGCTTCAGTTGTTTGTAGATAAACATCGCACTAGCAGCCGACATTAAAATAACCATAATAACTGAAGCTATAATCGTATAGATAAGTACTTGATTAAAAGTTTCTAGTATTTTGGATTCCGGCAACACTAATTGTACGGTCCAAGTTTCATCAATGCCATCTAATTTCATCGGTGCAAAAACATTAAACGAATTTTCCTTAAGCTCTTTGGAATCCATATACAAACTTTTTAGCTCGCCATTATCCATCGCTTGTTTAATACTTGTCCAATCCAAAGTATCCTGCATATTTATTCCGTCTAGTGCCTCAGCAAAACTATTGGTAGTTAAAATACCGTTATTTGTAATAATTGCGGCATAGCCACCATCTGGCTTTACGGACTCTGTTAATCCATTTAAATAGTCGATGGATAAATCAGCTGTCAATACGCCAAAAACTGCTCCTGAAGAATTGACTACAGGTACAGCAATCGTAGTCATTAGTACTGTCTTTCCATTTACATTATATTCATATGGCTCTGTTAAAACTGCTCGTTTTTCTTCCTTTGGTACCCAATACCACTCTGAAACACTCTTATCTTCGAGACCTTCAATAGAAGATTTTGATATCGAACTTCCATCCTTAGTTAAATAAGGGATAAAGCGATTTTTTGAATCTACTAATTTAGCACTAATTGTTGGCTCTATCGTTGCAGAGTTCTCTTCAAATACAGCCCCTACTCCAAGTAAATCTTCATTATTGAGTAAATTAGTTTCCATAATTTTCATTATGGTTTCTCCTGAAAGTTGCTCTCTTTTCTCTATACTCTCAATAATACGTTTTGTCGTCAGTAATGTAGTGTTTGTTTTCTGGAAACGTTCATTCATTATTGCTGCAGAATATTCAGCAGTTTGAAGTGTTGCACTTTCTGCATCATCAACACTCTGATTCTTTAAAACAACACCTGATAACAAAGTATAAGCAAGAAATAATACTAAAAATACTCCGATAATTAGGGAAGATAGCTTTAAAGCAATACTCCTAGATTTTTTCATTACAACACCCCTTTTTTAAATAATCATAATAGATGGACTAATGTATCACAATAGAATATTTGGCGAATAAAGCAGAATATTACTTATTCACAAAGAAATTTAAGGGTTATATTACATAAATATAGAATTCAAAAAAGTGACTAACGATTTATTCGTTTCGCAAAACATAGTACAATACACCTGAATAAACTAAAATATAGAAATATATGTTATATTATCTACTAATTATTATGATTGGAGTGACTTAAATGAAAATTAAAGCGTTATCAACTTTTATGGTAACTGTTGTTACAGCCACTTTGGTATAGCTAATGGTTTCCAATTAGTGGGTACAAATATTTGGGAAATCCAATTGAGCTTGTGCACATTGAGGAAGTGAGTGGTACACTCAATCTTATTTGCAGAATCAGTGCAATCGCTTTAGCCATAGAGCCTAAATAAATCGGGGGTAAATGTATGTCAATAGATTTAAGTGCGTTAAATTATCTTGCTATTCTTATAGGTGGAATCTTGTATATGTTTTATGGGGCAATCTATTATTCCATATTAGTAGGGAAGGAAAATCAAAGCAAAGGTGCATTAAAATATGTGTTTTCAGTAATCGTTGCCTTTATTAGTTCCATTTTTATTGCAATACTCGTTCAAGCGACTAGTTCAAATAGTTTGTTAGAAGGTGCTGCAGTAGGAGGTATTATTGGCATTCTTATTTCAATTGTTTATATGAAAAATACATTATTTGGACTCGTAAATAAGAGAAATTGTTTAATTGCGATTGGTGACCATTTGATCATTTTTACCTTACTAGGAGCACTCCACGGTCTTTTTGTCTAATCGTCTCACTTATATAGATTGAATCGAGTAAAAAGAAGGATGTCTCATACATATGGGGATCCATTTTTTATCCCTCATTTAGAGGTGTTACAGTGAGCCGTATCATAAGTAAATGCGGTTTTTTCAGAGGAAAAAATAAAGTGCCAGTCCTGTAGGGCTGGCACGGTTTTAGTTTAAAGGACATTTCTTGACATATCTCAGGGAGTGACGATGAATTTTTTTATAATTCTATATTCTAGTGGCCACGTTTCTCTAGATTTTTAGCAGTTTTACTTTGGTCAACATCCTTTTGGTTTTTAAAGGTACCCATTAGAAAATCATAGGCTGGGTTCGTAACACCATACCAGTAATTTTCATTTTTGAAATGATGCCATAAATGAACCTTTTTCATCCAACGCCCCCATGGAGATATCGGCTGAAGGGGGCGATGGGCGATATAATGCTTCCACTCATAAAATAATAAAAAAGATATGACCCCTGCAATAAATGCGTTTGTTATGACAAAGCTAGATGAAACAAAGTAAAAAATAATTCCTACAACCGCAATGTTTGGCACACTATACCATAATGGTAAAAATAATAAATGTAATTCATTCGGATTTGCATGGTGGTCATAATGTAAACGTTTCAGTATTTTTAACAGAAATGCATTCTTTGGTGGCTTCAGATGAAAAACAAATCTGTGTATCAAATACTCCGCTAAGGAATACATAATCATTCCCAAAATAAAGGCACCCAAAATTATGATTGAGGTGAAATTTAGAATCATATATCCAAAGCTAATGAGGAACAGACAGCTCATGATTAATATATCAGGATAAGAAAAATATTCTTTAAAATATTTCAATTTCATTTACCATACCTCCAGCATTCTTCATTTTTTTCTATCTTTCCAGAGAGCCAAGCTTTTCTCCATTGTTGTCTTAGAAAACCTTTCCGCTTCCATTGCATCTCCCTTTAATGCAGCTTTTAATAGGTCGTTATAATAATTGAAGGACAACTCTCGATGTTCCTTTACAGAAAAATAGATTTTCGCCATATCTAAATAAATGGAATCGAAGCTATTTAAGATGAGTAGATAGATTGGATTGACGGCAAGGGCAGCACATCTTTTTTGCAAATCCCAATCAAATGCTGCATAGCTTTCTGCACGATCTTCAAGCTGCTCTAGATTGGCAAGAAGCGCAACGACTTTAGGCTGATTAAACGTAACCGCATCACGAATATAAGTGGGTGTCAAAGAACTTCTTAATTCTAATAAATACATGATAAATTCATCTGTTATCGTTTGGTGATTCTCAATAATATTAACAAGTGTCGTAATATTCCCATCGCGCCAGTAATCATTCACAACCGCGGGCATTCCTGTTCTCCCCTCTATCCATCCTCCCCTTTCTAAACGTTGAAGTGCCTCCCGAATCGTTGGACGGCCAACACCAAATTCCTTTGCAAGCTCCCTTTCAGGCGGCAACGTACTTCCTACAGAGTAAATACCATCCAATATTGCTTTAATTAATGTGCTTTCAATTTTATCTGAAGACCGTTCCTTTTCCTTCAAATCCTCTTCCCCTTTGTTTTTTGGTAATACAATTTAAATACAGTGGTAATACCAAAAATTATATATTAAGTTCGAATTTTCTGTCAATAAAAGGGGTGAATTTTTTTAAATAGAATGATCAAACAAGTACAACATATGTGGTTTATGAAAAAAAGGCTTTACCTACAAAAATAAATTCATAGGTAAAGCCTTATTTAGATTAAATTTAAGAAGTTCCCATCACTTTCCCCCCTTGAGGTTGGGTGTTATTTGGATTTGGTTCTAAAGTAATCCCAATATCATTGAAGGTTTGATCTTTCGGTAGCCGGTACGTAATGAAGCCGTTACCGTTTTCATCGGGCTTTAAAATACCAGCATTATGCCGATCCCCATCTTTTAACAGCCATACTTGATATACTTCATCTCTTTTAGTTCCTGGCATATTGTTTAACTCAATAATTAGATTGTTATGATTGCCGTTTTCAAGAAGATAGGCCATTCCGTTTGCAGATGAAGCTATATTCTGTCCTTTTAAAGTAAAGGTTTTGACGATTTGAGAAGGAGTATGAACTTCGCTTTCTACTGCTGTAATAAAATCGTTTAATTGAATGTTTTTCCAATACAATCCAAACATACCTAATATTAAAATGATGGTTGTTACTGCAGATAAGGGTGAGAATTGATTCCGCAATTGTAACTTCAAACGTTGAAAAATGGTTTGTTTTTTATCGATTGCTGCGGGTGCTTTTAAAGGTACATCGTCAAAGATAAAATTCATGACCTCTGTTTTAAGTGTTTCTGGGACTTCCGCTCCTTCCATATCATATGAAAGCATCTGCCATGTTTCTTGCAAGGAGTTTAATTCATTTTGGCATGATCTACACGTTTTAAGATGCTGTTCATAATGTTTTCTTTCTTGTTTAGAAAGTTCGTCTATCATATATAAAGTCAGGTTTTCGCATTTATTTTCCACGCCTAACACCTCCAGTTCCTTCACTCATATATTCCCTAAGTTTCTTTAAGGTTTGATGTAGCCGGCTTTTAATTGTACCAATGGGTTTTTTTTCAAGCTCAGCAATTTCACTTAAAGAATAGCCTTCCCAGTATAATAGATTGATAAGGCGTTGCTGTGATTCGGATAGATGGCATTTAGCTTCATGAATTTGCTGTTTTGAAATATTTTTTGAAACTTGTTGGAAGATGCCTTCTGACTGATGATCCTCCATTTGTCTCCATTGTTGGAACTCTAACTGGATGGTTCCATTATGTTTTTGTTCTTTACGAATTAAATCAATGGAAATATTTCTAGTAATCGTGATAAGCCAATTCGGAAATGCCCCTTTTGCTTGGCTATAAGTTCTATTTGTTGTCCAAAGTCGGAGAAAAACTTGTTGAACAATTTCTTTTGTTTTCTCTGTGTCGCCCTTTGTCATTTTCATAGAGAAACTGTAAACGAGCTTTATATAGCGATCATACAGTTCTTCCAGAGCTGGACGATGTTTTTGGACAATTAACTCAATTAATTCCTCGTCCGTTTTAGATTTCACTCTCTGATTCTCTCCCTTTGTAAGAATATTTAGTTTTATTATAAACCATATACTGTATATAAAAATATAATGGAGAGAAAAAAGAACTGCCAATTTCAGCAGTTCCTTCAGGTTATCCTTATTTAAATACTGTGTCGCTGTTTACAATAAACCAAACACCCTTGACGCCTTGACCTTTAACATCCCCGGATGCAGTGTCATTGGCAAAATAGTAAAGCGGATAGCCTTTATAGGTTGTTTGCTTTTCTCCAGTGTCTTCGCGAGTAATCGTGCCGAAGTCCTCTTTGTTGAATCCTTTAGGAACCTCTACATTTTCTGCAAAGAAAGATGGCCAGTTTTTCAAGCAATCCCCACTGCAGTTCGTTTTATTAGGCTCATCCTTAGTAAAGTAATAAAGAGCCATTCCATTAGCATCAGCCAAGTATTGACCTACTGTTTCATTCTCCATCATCTTAAGTGCGGATTTCGCTTCGTCTTTATTGTTTTCGACTTTTGCTGTCTCATTTGCTTGTTCCTTTGTATTCTGATCCTCGCTGTTTGTTCCAGCGCTACACCCCGCAAGAAGTAGGAACGCTAAAAGTAAAGTAGTGTAAAAATAACCATTCTTTTTCATGTTAATTCCCTCCTATTTTTTCAATTCGATAAAGGAAACGAAGAAAAATTAAAAACGGTTCGAAAGAAAAAATAATTTTTTTAAATTTTTAAATCTTAACGGTGAACCGTATGATAAGTAAGTGCGGCTCTATTAAAAGAACCACCTAGAACGTTGATATGACAACGATTTAGGTGGTTTTGTTATTTTTAGAACTTTTTTTTAGGGGCTGTTTAAAGGTAAGATGCATACTTATTGATATCGTTTGGTTAATTTATCTTTATGGCTTAACATTATTTCAGTTAAATCAATTTCGTACTTATCAGCTAAAATAAATAAATTATCAAGAACATCGCCTAGTTCTTCTTTTAAATTCTCAATTTGGTTTTCTTTAGGTAGAGTTTCTTCATCCGGACGATCACGCCCAATTTCAATTGTTCGAATGGCTTTTGAAACTTCCCCAACCTCTTCTGTTAAAAAATTTACACGAATAAAGGCGTTTAAGTCATACCAGCCACGTTTTTTATAAAATTCTGTTATCCACTTTTGGTATTCAAAAATATTCAATGAAAATCACTCCTTATACTTCTATAATGATAGCATAAAGGAGGAATAGAATTTGAATATTTCAGTTTATTGTGGTGCAAGTCTAGGTAACAATGATTTATACGAAGAGGCAGCAAAATCACTTGGAAAGTGGATTGCCGAAAATGGTCATACTTTAGTATACGGCGGAGGAAAGGCTGGTCTAATGGGTGTGATTGCAGATGAAGTTTTATTACATAATGGTAAAGTAATCGGCATTATTCCAACATTTTTAGTTGACCGAGAGCTAAGTCATCCTAATTTAACTCGTTTAGAAGTTGTTCACTCCATGTCTGAACGTAAAAACAAGATGATTGAATTAGGGAACTGCTATATTGCACTGCCTGGAGGACCTGGAACTCTAGAAGAAATCTCTGAGGTAATTTCATGGGCAAGAATAGGACAACACCAAAATCCATGTATTTTATTCAATGTAGGTGGCTACTATGATAAATTAAAAGATTTTTATGATGATATGGTAACAAACGGCTTTTTAACTGAAGCAGATAAAAAAGCAATGCTGTTTTCCAACTCTTTCACCGAGATCGAACAATATATTGCAAATTATATACCACCAATGGTACGAACATATTAATTTTTAGAGAACAGCCTCTATAGATTGGTTAACAGGGACATTAAAATAAAGTATCGAGCTTCCTCAATGGATTTTCCATTGAGGGAGCTGTTGATGTTAATTTATACTTAAGGATAAAATAGCTTTTTCTGAAGAGTATCTATTGCACGCTCAATATCTTCTAAATCTTCTTTCGAAGCATTTTGTATTCGCATTAAAAAATGTGACTCTATGCTTGCAAAAGCTTCGTTCATTATAGCTTCCCCTTCATGTGAGAGACGAATATATTGTTTTCGTCGATCTTTGCTATCATTTATCTTTTCAATTAATTTTTTCTTATTTAACTTGCTAAGCTCACGACTTGTGTTTGGCATAGACATATTCTGACAATCGTTAATTTCACTTGGAGTAACAGGTTGACTAACTGCAATATATTCAAGAATGTTATATTGAACTTGCGAGATTGAATCTGGTTTCGCATTTTTGGTTAGTTCATGTGTTACACGATGAACAGAAGTCGTAAATGACACAAGTTTATCAAAAAGAGTATTTTTGTTCATTTCTCTCACCTCTTATAGCCAAGGTAACAAAAATGCTATCAAAATACAATTATCAATTGATAACCAAAATAAAAGGTGCTACTATTTAGTTATCAAATGATAAATAAGAGGTGCGTTATGAAGATGCTAATAGTTTTTACATATCCTAATCATAGTAGTTTGAACGATGCATTTTTACAAAAAGTGATGAGAGGAAGTAATGAAAACCCTAAGATAAAGGAAATACAGGTCTTAGATTTATATGAAGAAGGATTTAATCCACTTCTAGTGTTTAATGAGCAAAAACGAAGACGTGATATGCATACTGATCCTAGTATTGAAAAATATAGAGAACAAATTACTTGGGCTGATATGATTGTTTTTATCTATCCTATTTGGTGGGGAAGACCTCCCGCGATGCTTTTGGGATATATAGATCGTTTATTTGCTTCAAATTTTGCTTATAAAGATAAGAAGGGCCTTTTTCCGGAAGGATTGCTGAAGGGAAAGTCCGTTATATGTATTTCTACAATGAAGGGTCCTACTCACTATCCATTTCTTTGGTTGAACAATGCACATAAAATTCTAATGAAAAGAGCATTATTTAATTTTGTGGGCATTAAGAAAGTGAAGTTTTTTGAATTTGGAAATATGGAAAGTCCTAAGGGAAAGCAAACGAAAAAACTTGAAAAGATTTATAATTATTTTAAAAGAATAGACCAGTAGGATAACTCGATACCTCATTTAGATAAGTCATGGTGAACCTTTTCATAAGTAAGTGAAGTTTTTAATAGATTTTATTTTACTTCGTTCCATAATTTCACTGTTTCTTCCTAATAGAACAAAACTCCTGAAAATCTAAAGACAAATATCAAAAACACCGTTTTTCCGTTGAGGAAAATGGTGTTTTTTTAGTATAATGAAAATTGATTTTCATTCTGAGGGTGCTTTCAGAGGGCACGGTCTGAGCCTGTAATCTAGAGAATTGTGCTGTTCTCTCAGAAGTAGCTCATCCTCCTCCGTCAATTTACAAATTATCAGATTTTTATTATAGTTGTTCGCCGATTTTTTTAAATTTATCGGTTATAACATGTATAGAGAAAACAGAGTGGTAAAAGTCAGAGAAATGTTTTACGGAAATTTAAAAAGGAGTACTTATAATAAACCCTTTTGTCTTTAAAAAGGTACTCCATTTTTGTTTCCAAATTTGTGTTCCTATGGTGAACAGGAGATTTTATTAAATAAAGGAAGTGAATTTATGAATTGGTTTGACAGTATTCTAGGTGAAATAAATACAATTTTATATTCGTATGTATTAATTGTATTGTTAGTTGGAACAGGTGTGTTTTTTACTGTTAAAACGAAGTTTATTCAATTTAGATTAATCCCAGAAATGTTTAAACTTATTACAGAAGCAGCGCCAAAAGATAAGTCAGGGAAAAAGGGTATATCTTCTTTCCAGGCCTTTACAATATCCGCCGCTTCACGTATTGGAACTGGTAATATTGCTGGGGTTGCGACGGCAATTGCTCTTGGAGGTCCTGGTGCTGTATTTTGGATGTGGATGATTGCGCTAATTGGGAGTGCGTCTGCACTGATTGAAAGTACATTAGCACAAGTATATAAAGTTAAAGATCAACGTACTGGATTGTTTCGTGGTGGTCCTGCCTATTATATGGAAAAGGGCTTAAATAAAAGGTGGATGGGTATTCTTTTTGCTGTAGTTATTACAGTTACTTACGGTTTTATTTTTAATGCAGTACAAGCCAATACGATTTCAATAGCCTTTGAAGAGAGTTTTGGTGCTAATCGTGTTATTGTAGGTTTAATAATGGCTGCTTTTACAGGAATCATTGTTTTTGGTGGGTTAAAGCGAATTGTAAGCTTCACTCAAATAGTTGTTCCGGTTATGGCAATTTTATATATTATCATTGCACTTTTTGTTGTAATCATCAATATTTCAGAACTTCCAAATGTGTTTGCCCTGATCATTAAATCTGCCTTTGGATTGGAAGAAGCCTTTGCGGGAATGTTAGGGGCAGCAATTATGAATGGGATTAAACGTGGTCTATTCTCCAACGAAGCAGGGATGGGTTCTGCACCTAATGCAGCAGCAACAGCAGCTGTTTCACACCCAGTAAAGCAAGGCTTGATTCAAGCACTTGGTGTATTTATTGATACTTTATTAGTTTGTACTGCAACTGCTGCAATCGTATTATTGGGTGATGCATATCTTCAATCTGATGCTACTTCCGTAAATTTAACTCAAGCTTCCTTAGTTGAAAACCTAGGTGATTGGGCAGGTAGCTTTTTAGCAATAATTGTATTTATGTTTGCCTTTAGCACGGTTATTGGTAACTACTACTATGGTGAATCGAATATTGGATTTATTAAAGATTCAAAAAATGGATTATTTGTATTCCGTATATTTGTCGTACTCTTTGTCATGTTTGGTTCGGTTGCAAAAGTACAAGTTGTATGGGATTTAGCGGATCTATTTATGGGCATTATGGCAATCATAAACTTAATCGCTATTCTGTTACTTTGGAAAGTAGCAAAACCAGTAATTAATGATTATTTAAACCAACGTAAACAAGGTAAAGATCCAGTGTTCTATACGAAAAATGTACCTGAAATTGGAGAAGTTGAATGTTGGAGAGAAGATGAAGAAATAGAAGAACAAAGTTAAATTTTATTATAAAAGGAGTGACCAACTTTTTGGGCACTCCCCTATTGGAATGGCTGAAAAAAAAAGGGACCAAATCTGGTTCCTTTTTTTTATTTAAGATTCAAATCACCTTTTTGTACATTTATAGCAATCCTAAGGATAGGATGGTAATAGATATGTTAGTTTAATATTGTTACCTTTAATTGTTTTACTCCAAAATTGATTGCATCCTGTTGAGAAGGAATAAAGACATCGATTCGATTTCCTTTAATGGCTCCGCCAGTATCCCCTGCGATTGCTTCGCCATAGCCTTCTACATAAACTTTACTACCAAGTGGAATAACAGTTGGGTCAACTGAGATGACCTTTGCATTCGGGTTTGTTTTAAGGTTAATTCCAGTAGCGGTAATACCTGAACATCCCTCACATGAAGCCGTGTAGGCTGAAGCTTCTACTATAATTTCCTTTGAAGCCGTATTACTTGATGATGGAGCAGTTACTTCAGATGTACTATCCATTGAAGCTGTATTACTTGTTGATGGAGCGGTTGCTTCAGGTTTACTATCCTTTGAATCTGTATTATTTGTTGATGGAGCGGTTGCTTCAGGTTTACTATCCTTTGAATCCGTATTACTTGTTGATGGAGCGGTTGCTTCAGGTTTACTATCCTTTGAATCTGTATTATTTGTTGATGGAGCGGTTGCTTCAGGTTTACTATCCTTTGAATCCGTATTACTTGTTGATGGAGCGGTTGCTTCAGGTTTACTATCCTTTGAATCTGTATTATTTGTTGATGGAGTTGTAGTTTCCTTTGATTCATGTGCTTCAGGCATTATTGGTTTTTCAGTTACAACCGTATTACTAGTTTTCAAACCATCAAAGATGATTAGATTTAAACCTGGATGAATGATATCAGTATGTAATTGGTTCCATTCTTTAATTTGCGAAACTGTTACTTGATGATCTAGAGCTATGTCCCATAATGTATCACCTTGCTTTACGGTATATTGTTTTTGCTGTGCAATGGTTAAGACATCCCCGGGGTGAATAAGGTCGGTAGTAAGATGATTCAACCTTTGAATATTTTCTACAGACGTATCATTTGCACGTGATATATCCCAAAGTGTATCCCCTTTTTGTACGGTAATCGTTGCAGCTTGAACATTAGCACCTAAAGTTACCGAAAGCATTGCAACTGGTACAATTGATATAATTTTTTTAAGCATTTAATTTTCCTCCATGTTCTTGGTTGCTAATTTTTATTAATCGTAACATAGATTTTTCTGAGAAAAAGAACAAGGAGGTGTTAATTTGTTTACGTCCATGGCATTTATATTGCAATAATATTGCTAATATTAAACGATAATATCTCGTAAGAAATTTATTACAAAACAATAGATTGGTTAAGGGTTAAATGTAATAATGTATATAAAAAAATTTGATAAATGAGGGATAATCATGTCAGTTTTGAACCTGTTAGCTTCTCAACTAAGTCGAAATGATGAAGTGCCAAATATTGAGCTGGCACATAAATTAGCCAATGAAGAAAATTATGAGGGCATCGAAGAAATAATTAAAAACCTAACTTGCAAAGATAAAAAGATTCAATACGATTGTATTAAAGTAGCGTACGAAATTGGGCAAGTTAAACCAGAACTCATAAATAAGTACGTCCTGACTTTTATAGAATTGCTAAAAAGCCGTAATAATCGTTTGGTCTGGGGCGGAATGACAGCATTAGCTACGATTGCCGAGGGAGCATCAGAAACCATTATGGCTCATCTTGATATATTAAAAAGTGCAATGAAAGTTGGTTCTGTTATTACAATTGATAAAGGTGTGCTAACTCTTGCGAAGCTAGCAGCTGTCAGTAAGGAAAACAATGATGTGATTTTTCCAATATTACTCCATCACCTTGAGAATTGCAGACCAAAGGAAATTCCTCAGCACTCGGAAAGTACGCTTTTAGCCGTAACAGATGAAAATAAAGAGGAATTATTGAATGTGTTACGAAAAAGAGAAGAATACCTAACAGCACCACAATTAAAAAGAGTCAAAAAGATTTATAAAACACTAGAAGCTTAATAAAAGTTATTTTTGAGGTTTAGAGAAAATAGTAAAGCACCAGTCCTTTATTGGATTGGTGCTGTTTAAAATAAGGCTTACCCTAATATCTCTAGAATCCCTTGGCTCATTTGATTGATTTGTGCCATCATGGATTGAGTTGATTGTAATAATACTTGGTCTTTTTGTAATTTAGAAACTTCTTTAGCCATATCGGTATCACGTAATTGTGATTCGGCCTTTGTTAAATTTTCTGCCGCATTTTGAACATTGTTGTATGCATGTTCAAAACGATTTTGATATGTCCCTATAGTTGACCTTGCACTTGATACTTTCTTAATCGCATTATCAATAATCGTAATAGCTGCATTTGCATTCACTTGCGTATCAACAGGTAGCGGATCGATTTTTAGTTTCTGCACAGTTACATTGGGAATGGATACTCTAACCGTTTGTCCGGCATTACTTCCTACTTGCATATCCAAATGTAAGAACAAGTCTTCTTCCTCCTGTACTTCCCCATAAACACTCAGATCAAATACCCCACTGCCATTACTTGGCCAATTCCCATTAGCGTTTCCGGGTCTATTATCATAAATAAATATTTTTCCACCATCAGCTGCTAACTGTGAATAATGATTTACAAAACTTGTTGCACTACCTGGAATAGACGGATTACCGGGATCATAAACAAATCCTGCCTGACCATAAGCTGTCTCAATAATTTTGTTTACTAAATCCGTTCCGTTCGTAATAGAACTGATATCCACTTCCATCACGGGATTAAAATCATTTAATCTTGATGCATCCGGATTACCATTTACAAATTTTATACTATAAGCTTTTGTACAAGTACAACAAGTGTAATTAACCCCTTTTCCAGCTAAATTAGCTACGTCACTTGCTGAGGTAATATTACTAAAGTCAATGACAGCACTAGCGTAATCCTTTCCCCCGAATGTATATTTATCCGTTATGCCACCACTAGTTGTAATTTCTTTAACATCTTGAGCTAAAGAACCAGACGGTATTTGATTACCATCTTTATTAGACATTCCAGCGAGTAAAGCCATCCCATTAAATTCAGTATTAGTAGCAATATCGCTTATGCCTTTTATTATTTGATCTACTTCTTTTTGTATTAAAAGTCTATCTTCATCAGTTAAAGTATCATTGGAAGCTTGTACCGCAAGTTCTCTAAGCCTTTGTAAATTAGGGTCTACGATATTACCTAATCCACCTTCAGCTGTTTGAATAAGTGAAATCCCATCTTGAATATTTTCTCCAGCCTGATTTAGCCCACGAATTTGTGCTCTCATCTTTTCTGAAATACTTAATCCAGCAGCATCATCTGCAGCTTGGTTAATTTGGAAGCCTGAAGAAAGTTTGTTTAACGTTTTATTTAATTCAGTATTTGTGTGATTGTATCGGTTTTGTGTGAATAAACCTTGATTATATTGAATTCTCATTTTCTAGCTCCCGAAATATATTGTGTATTAAAATAGTACTATTAAATACCAATTTAGTCCATTTATTAGTGAGTATTTTAATGTTAGTGGTACGGGATTAAATGCAAAGTGGAGATAGAAATACCAACCATTGATTAGAGAAATTAGGTTACTTTTATGATGGATGCTAAAGGAATTACTTTTGTAGACAGAGAAATATGTAAGAGGAGATTTGAAGATAAGTATACCGAGTGGATTAGATATAAATATAAGGACACTATTGCATAAAACTGTTAAAGTAACTCAATAAAAAAATATAGTTTAAAGAAGTATCAACGATTAAACGTCCTTGATACTTCTTTTTTTAATTTTTTATATAGAAGAGATTACTGTATATCATTAACTATGGCATAGAAAGGTTTTTGTTCTTCTGGAGATACCATAGGAAGCATGCCAAACGTTTGTTGATTCCCTTTTATACTGATTTCTTTTGTTTTTGGTCCAAAAGATAACTAAAGAAAGTTAGTAGACTTGCACAGACTGCAACTATTCCCCCTACCCATGTTACATTCATTAAATTCCCTTGATGGTATACAATTCCGCCTAATGCAGAACCAAAAGCGATACCTACATTGCTTGCCACTGGCATAAGTGATGCAGCAAGTCCCGTTGCTTTGGGCTGATAAATTCCTGCGAGGTCTATTAAATAAAGCTGAGTAGATGTTGTTAAGAGAATGGCCATTAACGACATTAAGCCAATGTTTACAAGTCCTAAAATAAAATGATTTGTCGTCCAAAATAAAGTTGTTAGCACAATTGCCTGAACGAGAAAAACAAATCGAAGGCGACCGATTGCATTGTGGCTAGCAATCTTGCCGGCGAGAATGTTACTGAAAATCGAGATAAATCCGTAACCAAACAAGATTAAACTAATCGAGTTTTCTGGTGCGCCCATTCCGTTCAAGATAGGAACTAGGTACGTAAAGACAGTATAAGTTGCTCCGAATCCGAGAGCAGGAATGAAAAAAGCCATCAAAATTCTTGGGTTGGTCAATAAAGAAAACTGATCCAGTATCGAACTGCGAACTTGGCTAAGTTTATCTGGCAAGACTGAAAAAGATGCCAAAAACGCCAAACAACCTAAGAAAGTAGTTAAAATGAAAGTGGCATTCCAGCCGTACCTTTCAGCGATGACAATACCAAGAGGCACTCCAACGACATTTGCAAGTGTGAATCCACCAAAAACGAATGATATTGCAATTCCGCGTTTTTCAATCGGCATCGTTTCACTTGCAACAATCATAGCTAGGGAGATTAATACGCCTGTTACAATTGCCGTCAAAATCCGAAGTGCAAGGAACATGATGTAGCTCGTGGAAATTACGCACAAAGCATTCAGGGCAATGAAAGTTCCTATTAAAAACAACATCCATTTACGCTTTGGAAAATGACTTGTTGCTGACATCACTAATGGTGTGGCAATGGCAAACGTGATTGCAAACGCAGAAACGAGTGTACCTGCTTTTGCATTTGTTATCTGAAAGCTTGAAGAAATATCTGTTAAGATTCCGACAATAACAAATTCGCTTGTTCCTAGAACAAATGTTAATAAAGTAAGTGTTAAGATGAGCAACCAATGTTGCTTCGATAATTTTGTAGAGTGCATAAAAACCTCTTTTCTTAGATGAATGTAAATGTGTCATATAGTAGATGCACAACCTTAATATCATAACATAAAATATTTTTGCAAGAAAAAGCCTTTCTTATTCAATTAGCGGATAAAGGACTATCAGAGTCGACAAGGCTGCAGAGTTAGGAGAATACTATATAAGAACGATTTTTCTCTTGATTCCCTATTTCATCTAATTTATATGGGATATTGGGTTGTTGAAGATTGTCATTACCTTATGATTTTCTTACTTCTAGTTTAAACAAAAATGGGCAGCCCCCAAAAGTCAGTCCAATGACTTTTGGGGGCTACCACTTCGATTAACTCTAAAAATTATTTACTTAGTGCCTTAAATAAAATGATTACGAATATGGATATGGATATATAGGTAATTGAGGGATCTCACTCTATTTCATATCGCTGGGTGCTATCAGAGAATCATTCCATTGATATACTCCCCAAACCTACCTCATTCGCTCATAAAAATGTCCTCTAATGAAGGATGATTGGTCTGAATTCCAAATACATCGGCGCCGCTACTGCATAAGAGATGAATGATTGCAGCAATATCAGATTCATCTCGGACTTCAGCCGTGAGATGATGCTGACTCCAGCTTTTCATAGTGGTCCACGTTTGAATTTCTTCCCGAGCCCTGCGATAGGATTCATTACTTTTAGGGAGTAACTTAATGGTAACTTCGATACTGGACTGAAATTGTTTTTGCAATTGTTCGATCGTTCCTAAACCAGAAATAATCCCTTTCTTCATAATGGCAACACGGTTACACAGTTTCTCTACTTCATTTAGGTTATGGGAGGTCATAAATACTGTTTTCTTTTGGCTAGCTAACCCACGAATGAATTGTTGTATTTCCAGTGCGGATTCTGGGTCCATTCCAGAGGTAGGTTCGTCCAAAAAGATTAGCTTTGGGTTTCCAATAACGGCTTGGGCTATACCCAGCTTTTTCTTCATTCCGAATGAATATTTTTTGGTTTTGACATGTACAGCATCCTTTAATCCAACCTGCTCTAACAGATCCAGGCATTGCTGACGAGTGACGTTATGCTTTTGTAGAGCGGCAAAAAAACGAAGATGTTCAAGAGCCGTATCGTTCGAGTAAAATTCAGTATAATCTGGTAGAACTCCGACGTTATGTTTGACTTGATCTAACTGCTTGTCCGGAACACCTAGTATATGAAATTGCCCACTAGATGGGAGAACAATTCCAGTAAGCATATTGATAAATGTTGTTTTCCCTGCCCCATTTCTTCCAAGGAAACCGAAAATTTCTCCCTCGTTTACCTTTAAATTAATTCCACGGACAACTTCGTGATTTTGATAAGACTTCTTTAAGTTATTCGTTTCGATGACGACCATTATAAATCCCTCCTGTTCAAGTTAATGATTGAAAATCCAACCATAACCGCAGCTAACAGCAATACTATGATCCAGCCCCATTTTCCACCTTCGAGCATATAGTGATAGGGTGTGATATATTTAAAAATTTTGAGCCACAGCTTGTCTGAGAACAAGCTCCATATACCAAGCGTAGGAATCGCAATACTTACGAGTAATCCAGCAAACATTGACATGGATCTTTTAGGAATAAGGCAAGACATCAGCACGCACAAGGAGACAATGTAAGCTAACATAACGAACAAGTTGCCGAACATCTTTCCATAAAATTGATGGGAAAAGAAAGCGATGATACTGAAAGATGCAAATAAGCAAACAAACCAGTATGAAAATATACCAAGCAGCTTTCCAAAAATAATAGCTGATCGAGATGTCTTCGTAACCAGGAAACGGATAGTTCTGCTTTCTGTCTCACGGTTGATAGTGTCATGAAATAGAGAAAAAATAAACAGAAACCCCATAATATAAATAAGAAAGACAAGCCCACTTACATAACCAGCATCCGCAAGCTGAAGTCCCGTAATGGAACTGGCTTTGGATACAAAATCAGATAAGTAATACGATACAGCAATGAAAATCGCAATCGTAATGAGCGAAAATACACTGCGAAACGATTGGATAAACTCTTTTTTCCAAATAGCAATCATTCAATTTACCTCCAGTTTCAATCTAATTGTTTCTTACATAATTTTTACCTACTCGTCGAGTATAAACATTGAATCTAACGGAAACGAAAACAGTCGATTACATTTCAATAAACTTTTGAGTTTCAAGTTTATGTTCTGTTTATTTGAATGAAGTATTTTCGTGGTACAATTAGGGCCATAATTTATGATGGAAGGGGCGGATTTGAACATGAACATGCACGAAGCTACAATTTTACTGGTTGATGATGAACCGGCCATTTTACATATGCTACAAATCGTTTTAAATAAAGAAGGATTTCGGCAAATTGATAGTGTGGGCACTGCTAGCCAAGCGCTAGAATATTGCCGAAGAAAAAGGTATGACATGATTCTACTAGATGTAATGCTTCCAGATAAAAGCGGTTTTGAGATTTGTCCTTTTCTAAGGGAAACGACAGATGCTCCTATTTTATTTATTACCGCAAAAAATTCTGATTTGGAGAAGTTAACAGGGTTTGCTATGGGTGGGGATGATTATATTACGAAACCATTCAATCCGCTGGAAGTAGTGGCTAGGATGAAGGCTCAGTTGCGTCGTGTAAAACGGTATGATGAAGATAGAATCAAACATGCAACTTCGGATTCTATTGTTTATGATTATGGTCGATTTCAGATAGATGAACGTGCTGGTGAGTTGACGGTGGAAGGTAAAACCGTTGCGTGTCCAGCTCAAGTGTTTCAACTTTTGCTATTTTTTTGTAAGCATCCGAATCAAATTTTCACGAAAAGTCAGTTGTATGAAGCTGTATGGGGAGAGAATAGTATAGGTGATGACAATACTGTCACAGTACACATCGGACGTATCAGGGATCGAATTGAGAATGATTCGAAGACACCCGAATACTTGTTGACGGTACGCGGTCTCGGTTACAAATTGATCCGAAAAGAGGACAAATTATGAATCGGATAAACAGTCGACTTACCCTTACGTTTATCATGCAAATTTTCTTTGTTATGGTAGCGTTAATTGTGGGGACGCTCGTTTTTTTAGTATATGTTGGGCTGCGAATGGAGGATGAACCGGAAACGCGTCATTTGTCTAGCGATAGCAATAGCTCACTCTGGCAAACATTTTCGATTGAGGAAGGCGATGTGTTATTGGATTCGAAATGGCTTTCTATATTAGAGAAACAAGGGAAATGGTTGCAGGTGTTGGACTCTCATGGTAGAGTGTTGGCTTCCTCGCAGTTACCCTCCGATGTGCCTTCACAATACGAGATCGGAGCATTGCTTGCTTATTGGGAGAAGAGTATGCCTTTTCCTTATGAAATTGCATTAAGCCGTGAAGAGAAAGATGGACAATCGTATTTTGTTGTTGTCGGTCAAAAAAGCGAAGCCAGGCATCTTTTTGAGAGGCTGATTAAGGAATGGAATGGCCTAGATTTGTCTCAGCAAGGAGCGAATTTACTAGAAGAGAGCCATGGATCATTACAAATATTTGATGTTAATGGACAAAGAGTACAGCAATACGGGTATGGGAAGGCGGTAAATACCGAGCTAGTACTGGACGATTTGTTAGGGAGTAAAGCAGATGAACTCAGGGAAAATGGAAAGGAGTACGTCTACTATGATCCAACGAAACGGCAAACCTGGGTTGTTGAAGTGGATTCAGCTTCTGAAGATAAACAAGGGGTTGGCGATAAACTTCCACAGTATATGACGAAAGCAATTTCTCTATATAGTATTGCTCTATTATTGTTCATAGTCCTAGCATCCTTATGGTATGGCAAACGATTTGGACGACCTTTTCTCTATATAATTAATTTCATTCAACAATTAGCAGAAGGTAACTATAGAGATATGCAAGACACTAAGGGGCGAAGCTATATATTAGATCGTCGAGGCAAACTAAAGCGTTCCTATCGGTTATTCCAAGAAGTTAATGATTCCTTACAAGGTTTAAAACAAGAGCTGCAAGAAAATGAACAGCTGCGAAAACATATTGAACAAACAAGAGAAGAGTGGATCGTCGGAGTTTCTCATGATCTGAAAACACCCTTATCCTCTATTAAGGGCTATGCTCATTTACTTGAATCCGCCCCTTACCAATGGTCACAAGAAGAATTCCAGATGATAGGCAAGACGCTTCGAGAGAAATCGACTTTTATGTCTGAACTAATCGACGATTTAAGCATTACTTACCGATTGAAAAACAATGCGCTACCATTAGAACGGAAACCTCAGGAAGTAAACGAAACGATTCGCAGATCCGTCATCCATTTTATGAACGATCCTCAGTTTACAACATACGAAATTTCATTCCATGCTTCTGAAAAAACGATTATGTATCCTATTGATACGAAATGGTTTACCCGGATAATTGACAATATGATCTCAAATGCAATTAAACATAATCCGCCACACACCCAAATTGATATTATCGTAAAAACGGAAAGTGAACACGGCTTTTCGGTAACGATACGTGATCATGGATATGGGATGGACCAAGCAACGTTGGACAATTTGTTCGAGAGATACTATCGTGGAACCAATTCTGAAGAGAACACAAGCGGTTCGGGCCTAGGGATGAGTATCGCCAAGCAATTAACTGTTGCACATGAAGGCGAAATTTCCGTCATCAGCAAACAAGGATACGGAACAGAAATAATATTGTACTTTGGGCACTTGTGAAACACGGATATGATTTCTAAAAAACAGGCTAGGTAAAAGTTCATTGTTGATTTGGTGCTATGTTGGTTAGAGCAAAAATCAACGGCCAAACTTTATTAAAACAACAATCTCTGTGTGAAGAGAGCCAAGATTAAAAAGATCGTTTTAAGCTTAAACATATGGCTTAAAACGGTCTTTATTGTTATTATCTAGACGTTAAATTTAAAGAATATCGCCAGATGTATTATAGATACATCACGTTCACGGCTTGTATGAATAATTCACCATCATCTTATTCATCACTTAGTTTAGTCATAAGTGGAGAATGATAATGCAATAGATTAATAATCCGTCTTGCCATTTCTTCTGGGTTTGCATCGTAGCTGCTTCGAATCCATTCTAAAATAAATCCATATATCCCATAAGAGCGATAATGAATAAAGTACTGTGCGTTAATTTCAGTAGCTTGATCCCCTAAAAAATACATACGGTTTTGGAATATATTTTGTAGTTCTGTTAATAAGGTTTGATTAATATTTGGGAGCGTATTTTCAAGCACAAGTAGATCATAGAAGCTTCGATTCTCTTTAATATAATGAAATACATCCGTACCTGAAGCGTCCATTTTACGTAAATCTAATAATGGATTATCTCGAACTGGCTTACAAAATTCATAAATAAATTTTTCCATTTCCAAAGCTATTATTTCTTCAGCGAGCTCGTCCTTACTATCGTAATGCACATAAAAGGTCGTTCGGTTATAGTTAGCCTTTTCTACAATATCCTTTACACGTACATTCGTATAACCGTTCTTTACTACAAGCGTTTTCAATGTTTGCCTAAGTTGATTCTTAGTCCTTTCAATGCGACGATCTTCTTTTTTTTCCATCTACCTACCCTCCAAAATCGACACTTTTAAAATAATGTTGAATACCAGTACATCTTATAATTAGGTGATGAAAACGGATACAAAATTACTTTTTTAATGATTGAATGCAAATTTTCCGCTACCTATAATTATTTCTGGGCGGATAATACTATCTTAACGATAGAATCTTATTCGTTTCAACTTTTAGGAGGTATTAACATGAAAATTCAAGCAATGGTAACAACGGATGTTATTGATTTCGAACAACAAACTTTGATTTTAGACGAGCCTAAAGCTGATGAAGTACTAGTGAAAATCGTTGCAACGGGTGTTTGTCATACGGATGCAACTGTTTTAGATAAATCTACACCTGTTCCTTACCCAGCGGTACTTGGTCACGAGGGTGCTGGAATTGTAGAAAAAGTTGGGGCAAACGTAACGACAGTCCAACCAGGAGATCATGTTGTACTTGGTTTCACTTACTGCGGTCACTGCGATAACTGCTTAGAAGGTAACGCTGGTGGTTGTGAAAACATGCTCCCTCTAAACTTCGGTGGTAAAAATAAACACGGTGAAACGCCACTTCACACAGAAAATAATCAAGATGTATCTCAATTCTTTGGACAATCTTCATTCGCTACTTACGCCACAGTTTCTGAAGGTAATGCTGTTAAAGTAGATAAAGAAATCGACCTACGCTTTCTTGGACCTTTCGGCTGCGGTATCATGACTGGTAGTGGAACTGTATTAAATTCACTTGCACCAGAACCAGGTTCAAGCTTTGTTGTATTCGGTACCGGTGCTGTAGGCTTAGCAGGTATGATGGCAGCAAAAATTGCGGGATGCTACCCTATCGTTGCTGTAGACATTCATGATAGTCGACTTGAATTAGCAAAAGAGCTAGGTGCAACACACACAATCAATAGTAAGCAAGAAGATGTAATAGCACGTATTATTGAAATCACTGGTAAAGGTGCTCACTATGCATTAGAAACTACTGGTGTTCCAGAAGTAACATTAGCTGGTATTCGCTCATTACGTGTAAAAGGTGAAATCGCTTCTGTAGCTGTTGGTAAACGTGACTTAACATTAAATGTGTTCACAGACATCGTTGGTCCTGCAAAAACTTTAAAAGGTGTTATTGAAGGAGACGCAGTACCACAATTAATTATCCCTAAATTAGTTCAATTCTTTAAAAATGGCCAATTCCCGGTAGATAAACTGGTGAAATTTTATGATTTCGATCAAATTGAACAAGCATTTGCTGATTCTAAAAACGGTTCAACGATTAAACCAATTTTAGTTTTAGACAAAACGTATAAGGCTTAAAACTAATTTCCCACAATTGTTATAAAAAGTGCTAATTGATTAAAAATCAACTAGCACTTTTCATTTTCTTATTATAGACTTCCAATATTTCCTTTTTAAAAATAATTTATAGAACTAACTAATTCCAGTTCTTCATTAATTTTAACCGAAACCCCATGATCTAGTGAAATCTCGACAGGATAAGCTGTTGATTTTTTATTTGAGAAAAACCATGTACGTCCCTCATTTACAAATAGTAGATATGTCGCATCTTCACGTTCTCCCATAAAAGATAAGCCTTCTGCTGAGATTTCTTCGCGATCACGTTCAAAGATGGATACTTCATGTAATGATGATACGGCCTTTAATTTATCGGTTACAACAATACTCATCTCAGACACTTTTTGTAGGGAAAAAGCATTAAACGGCTCATCACTTTGTTTTGCATCTGAAAAACGACAAATGAATTCAACAATGTTTCCGGCAGGATCCTCAAAATAAATAGATTTAGCATCAATGAAAGCAAAGTATACTTCATCATCCCCTTGCTCTTGAGATAATTCTAATTTTCCCTTTGTCCATGCCTTCGATTCTTCAAATTGATTTGAAGGTACATCAAATGCAAAATGATAGAATGGTTTTTCTTCCAACGGGGCTTTAATAAATGTAACCGTGGATTTACCTACTGTTATTGTAAAACGGTTATGTTCTTCTGAAGTTATAGGGAAATTGAGTGTAGTTTCATAAAATTGTTTTGTTGCTTCATAGTTAGAAGCATACATTGTAACGTGGTCAATATTCATAATATCTACCTCTTCTCTTTTGATACGTTAAAATTACCATTTTTTTATGATAAAACCGCCGTTCAAAAGTCTGAATTTTCAGGTATAAAAGTATTATTTTATGTATAATTTATTAACGATCAAAGGCGCTTCCTATTTTAAGGAAGCGCCTTTGGTAATTTATTTTACTCTAATTAGAAGTCAAAGTTATCAGGATCAGGTCCCACTCGGTGGTCTTGATTTAGCTGGTCAATTCTTTCCATGTCCTCTTTGGAAAGCTCGAAATCAAATATATCTGAGTTTTCAACGATACGATGTTCCTTCGTGGACTTTGGAATAGTTACCACACCATTTTGTAAATCCCATCTTAAGATAATTTGTGCAATCGACTTATTATACTGATTCGCAATTTCCAAGAGAACCGAGTTATCCAATAGCTGACCTTGCATTAACGGCGACCAAGCTTCCAACTGGATTCCTTGTTTTTTACAATAAGACTGTAAGCTTTTTTGTGTTAAGCGTGGATGATATTCTACTTGGTTCACCATTGGCTTAATTTCTGCATCCTTCATTAATTCTTCAAGATGATGAATTTGGAAGTTGCTCACTCCAATTGCCTTTACTTTTCCTTGTTTATAAAGTGTTTCTAATGCACGCCATGCCTCTTTGTATTTCCCTTCTACTGGCCAGTGAATCAAATATAAGTCCAAGTAATCAAGTCCAAGTTTTTTTAGACTTGTTTCATAGGCGTCGATGGTAGATTCGTAACCTAAGTCAGCATTCCATACTTTTGAAGTGATAAAAAGTTCTTCTCTAGAAATTCCTGTTTCCTTTAAGCCAGCATGGATGGCTTGTCCAACACTTTCTTCATTATCATAAATTGCAGCAGTATCAATGCTTCGGTAACCATGTTTAATTGCAAATTTAACGGCATTTACTAATTCAGGTCCATTCTCTACTTTAAATACCCCAATACCAAACCAAGGCATTTTGACTCCATTATTTAATGTTGTTGTCGCTTGTAAATTGTTTAACATAATCTATTCCTCCGTAATGTTTTTTTGAGCACAATGTATTTTAAGAGTGCTCATGCTCTTCACTATTCAATCTAGCCACTTTTTGATCTTTTTTTTCAAGATTTCGGCTCCAGCCAGTCAAGAAAACGGCTGCTAAAACCATTAATGAACCGATCCAAGTGGTATGAATCAATCCGATTGAATCTGTAATAACACCTCCCATATAGGATCCAAAAGCAATGCCAATGTTAAAAGCAGCTATATTGATCGCAGAAGCTACATCAACTGCAGTCGGAACAAACCGTTCTGCTAACATGACTACATATACTTGTAATCCCGGAACATTCATAAAAGCAAGTAGGCCCATAAAGAAAACGGTAATCAAGCCAACAAGTTTAAATGGTGCTGTAAACATGAAGATTAATAGAACTACTGCTTGAAAGATAAACATATAAAATAATGCTTTAAGCGGATTTTGATTGGATAACTTTCCTCCTATCATATTTCCGATAGCAATAGCTAGCCCATATAGCAGAAGAATGATAGCCACTGTTCCTTCCTTAAATCCGGTTATATCCTGTAGTATTGGGGATAAATAAGTAAAGACTACAAATGTTCCTCCATATCCTAAGGCAGTAATGATAAATAAAAGTAATAAACGACCATTTGTTACTAATTTAAATTGATCGCGTAGTGCAGTGCGCGTCCCTCGTTTTAAGTTAGATGGAACGAGAAGACTGTTTGCAATTAGAGCAATAATCCCAACTACAACAATAAGAATGAACGCTGCTCTCCAGCCGAAATTTTGTCCAATGAATGTCCCTAATGGAACACCTGTAACAGTCGCTACCGTAAGCCCAGAGAACATGATGGATATGGCACTTGCTCGTCGATTTTCAGGTACTAAATCTGCCGCAATTGTTGAACCAATCGACATAAAAACCCCATGTGAAAAGGCAGAAATTACGCGAGCAATTAGTAATACACCAATACTTGTAGCACTTGCCGCTATACTATTACCGACAATAAAAATGATCATTATAGATATTAATAAAGTTTTGCGTGACATCCTGGCAGTGAGTGATGTTAAGACAGGTGCCCCGAAGGTTACTCCTAAAGCATATAGTGAAACAGTGAGACCAGCTGTTGTAATAGGTACTTTTAAATCTTCGGCTATTAACGGTAATAACCCTACGCTAATAAATTCTGTAGTTCCTATGGCGAATGCACTTATGGCCAAGGCAAGAAGCGCAAATGTGCTTCGTTTTTTTTCGATAGACATATGTTCCCTCCCAAATATTGTAAAATTGTATGAATGAACCTTCTTAAAGGTCATGATATAAGTGGACTACCCATTTCAGCGGGCAAGTGTTATTATCGAATATATTGTAATGAATGGGAAGTACGCACTTTAAAGTGATATAGGAACCTGAAAGTAACATAGATACTTTTTAGTGCCTATAGATTTAGGAGGACTTAGTTATGAAGAAAAAGAAATACAATATAACAGTTGAAGCCACCTTGGAAGTGATTGGAGGGAAGTGGAAATGCGTAATTTTATGCCACCTGACACACGGCAAAAAACGAACAAGTGAATTGAAGCGTTTGATGCCGAATATCACGCAAAAGATGCTCACTCAACAATTACGTGAATTAGAGGAAGATGGAATCATTAATAGAATCGTATATAATCAAGTTCCTCCGAAAGTGGAGTATGAGCTTAGTGAGTATGGATCGAGCCTGAGTGGTATTTTAAACTTATTATGCGATTGGGGAGAAAAACACATTACGAAAGTATATGGTGATAAATTTACGGTTTTAGAAGAGAACGTTTTAAATGAACATTTGAAGTAATCTTATGTTTGAGAAACTTTATATTGATTCGTAATGGTGAGAGGCTTGTTACGCGGAACCGTTTAATAAGTAAGTATCATTTATTCACATAACAAAACCAGCCCCGAAATTTACGCAATCATAGTTTCGGGGCTGGTTTTAATTTGGGTGATTATTGAATGTCCACAGCTTGTTTTGATAATGTTTTTGTCATTTCGCAGTATTGCACGAACACGCGCGCTAGTTCGCGTAGACGGTTGTGTACATCTTCACTAGTAATATTATTGTCTTTATCGAAATGATCCGCGTGCGTGTACACGTAGTTTGGTGTGACTAGGCAGCGGAAGTAATCTAAAATTGGGCGTAATTGATTTTCTAATACTAAATGATGCTGGTACGTCCCACCATTACCAACGATTGCAGCTGGCTTGTAACGCATTGCTTTTGGTGGAATCATGTCAAAGGCATTTTTTAGTACACCTGGAATCGATGCTTGGAAAATGGGTGACGCAAAAATGTATGCGTCCGCCTCTTCAAATTTTTGAATCATCTTTTTCATATCATCATTTAGCGGGCTGCCGTCTAAAATTTGATGCTGAAGCTTTGAAAAATATAAAATTTCAAGCTCTAACTCAGGGTTTAAAGCTGTGATATATTGTTGAACCTGTTCTAAAAGAACACCGGTTTTGCGACCAAAAATCGTCCCATCGACAAGTAAAATCTTCATTTTTGTTCCTCCATGTAACTCATTGTACCCTTATTGTATCAGAATAATGATTTAATATAATAGGGAGTTGCTTCTAAATGTTCAATTTCAGTCTTTTGTCGTAACTCATTTTTGCGCAATTCCATGCAGATTTTTTTAAACATTTGCTTTTAAAACATCTCTAAAAACCTGTGACTTCTGTACCTATTTTTTTGCTTATAGTACAATAAGAATTTGCTGAAGCAAGATCAATTACGCCTCGGCGTAATTGCGTCCAGATTTTTTCAAGCTCGCTTGAAAAAATCCCCTAAAAAATCTGTGACATCCGCCGGGGCTTAACCTGATTCAGCCAGGGTTTGAACCCTCACTTACAGAAGTAGGCGACTTTTGCTGAAGCAAGTTAAAATTAGTCACGCTTATCCGCTTCTTTTTTTTTGCTTCGATCAAATACAACCTCTTTGTCAATCGGTGGCAACTCATCTTTTTTTAGCTTACTCCAATTGAATGAAATCTCTTTTTCTGCTAGTTCGGCCTCAACTTTCTCTACAGGCGGAATATCCATCGATAATAGCTCGTCAGATTTATAAATCGTTACCTTTTGCTTTTCCCCTTGTAGTGCAATCATTTTCATCGCACGTGCAATTTGCTCGGCTGGAATTGAGCGCACCTGTTTCAACGGTCCAACTAACAGCGGATTCACCATTTTTAGCGCTATTGCACCGATAGACTCTCCAAAACGAAATTCCCCACGCTCTCCTATAATGAGTGATGGCCGCACAATGGATAGTTGCGGGAAGTCCATCGTAATGAGCGCATTTTCTAACTTACCCTTTACACGACTATAATACGCAAATGCCTTTTCATTTGCACCCATTGCCGAAATGACAATAAAATGCCCGATCCCTCGATTTTTTGCCAACGCCGCAATTGTTAATGGGTATTCGAAATCTACCTTTTCAAACTGTTCCTTTGAACCCGCTTTTTTCATCGTTGTTCCTAAGCAGCAATATACTTCGTGGGCAAACTCAATATCACTCTCTGCAATTTGATCAAATTCACGCAATGTGACGACTAATTTTGGGTGAAAATAATCAAGTGGTCTTCTCGAAATAACATTGACAGAAACGTACTCGTCACTATTGCACAATAATTTAACTAAAGCTGAGCCGACTAAACCTGTCGCACCAACTACTAAAGCTGAACGCATCTCCTTCATTTCTATCCCTCATTTTTCGTAGTGTATAAAATGTATATATTCATAATTTCGGATATTCCGCCATATTTTATAGAGATAGTGGAAAGGATGGGATGAAATTGCCTAAGAAAAGAATTATTTGGATTATCGAACATTGTGATACGAAAGGCATGTATCCATTTGAGCGCGCCGTTACCCTCGCAAATTTCCTACGCGATGAAAGTGTTTTTTTATTTGTAAAAACGGAAAACCAAGCGCTCATTGATAAGCTAGCTACGACGGGTTTAACGATTGTATTATTCGATCGTTTCATAGAATTGAAAAATAAAATTCGTGAGCTTGAGCCAGATTTGATCGTCCATGACGGCAAGGATACACAGCTTGAACAAGTTGAAATGATTCGTCCATATTGCTCGACAATTGTCCATTTCGATGATTTTGGAGTGGGTGCACAGCTTGTCGACTGCCATATTATTGCGCTATTTGGTGAGCCGCACGAGGATTCGATTCCACAAGAGCTTGCTGGTAGCTATGCATTTGCTGTGCCACCAAATTTACAACAAACAGCCCAGGAAATTTATGATGCAGCAGATTGCAATATTAAAGGAGAACTTCCTCACATCGTTATTGCTTATGAAGACGGTGATGCCAATAATTTAACGTACCGCACATTACGCCACTTAACGCAGCTACATATCCCACTCAAAATTTCAATCGCCATTGATGATGATTACAAGCACGATATTGATAGCCTTAAAATGATGGCATTAAGCCGACGCAATATAGAACTCGTGCAACGTCCAGATGCCCTACTCCACCTAATGCCGAAAGCCGATTTAATTATTTGTAATGCTAACTATACACCTTACAAAGTGGCTGCTGCCGGAATCCCTTGCATTACAACTGCCCAGCACGAGCAGGAATTAAACTATACATTTGCCCGCGAAATGAACGGCTTCATTCACATTGGCTTAGGTCGAAAAATGAAGCAGTCCATTTTACAAAACGCTGTCATGGAGCTATTACTTCACGAATCCCGTCGTGAACGTGCTGTACGCAAACAGCGGGCTTTAGAAATTTTAACGAACAATGATATTTTAAAAAATTTACTACTCGATTTAGCATATTCTCGTCATAATCTTGCGCACATGTAGTGAAAAATTTAGACGCATTATGTTACAATAAAAAAAGATGAATTTTCGTTAGTTAAAGGAGCAAATATCAATGCTAACAAAGGACCAATTACAGCAGCAAATTGCCGAATTGAAGATGGATTACATCAATCTTCAAGGCGATATGGAAAAATTAGAATCACTTGGCCATGCAGATTCAGTGAAACAGGCATTAACACGTCTAGAAAATATGGAAGCAAGGCTCGCAGAACTAAATAAACAGCTCGCAGCACTTTAATGCCTGCGAGTTTTTTGATGGATAAAATTAAACTACAAACATTCGGAGGATTAGTATATGGCAATATTAACAGTTGAAAACTTAGGTCATTCATTCGGTGACCGTACATTATTTAAAGATGTTTCATTCCGTTTAGTTGAAGGCGATCACATCGGTTTAGTTGGTGCTAACGGGGTTGGAAAATCAACATTAATGAGCATCATTACAGGACAAGCAATTCACGACGAAGGTAAAGTGGAATGGCTACCGGGTACGCACTATGGTTACTTAGACCAGCACACTGTATTAACAGCAGGCCGTTCAATGCGTGATGCATTACGTGACGCGTTTTTACCTCTTTACAAAAAAGAAGAGCGTTTAAATGAAATCTCTACAGAACTTGCTGAGCCAGATGCAGATTACGATAAGCTATTAGAAGAAATGGCTGAAATTCAAGATGCACTAGACGCAGGCGATTTCTACAGCTTAGATATGAAAATTGATGAGGTTGCACGTGGTTTAGGCTTAGATGCAATTGGTTTAGAACGTGACGTAGCGGCTCTTTCAGGTGGGCAACGTACAAAAGTTTTACTTGCCAAGCTTTTATTAGAAAAACCAAAAGTTTTATTACT
The DNA here is from genome assembly GCF_028747805.1 of Solibacillus daqui. NCBI lineage: Bacteria > Bacillati > Bacillota > Bacilli > Caryophanales > Caryophanaceae > Solibacillus > Solibacillus daqui. The sequence continues at coordinate 399,025 of NZ_CP114887.1, read as the reverse complement.
AGACGAGCCTACGAACTATCTGGACGAAGAGCACGTAACTTGGTTAAAAAACTATTTAAAGAACTATCCATACGCATTCCTATTAATTTCGCATGACACGGAATTCATGAATGATGTTGTGGATGTCATCTTACATTTAGAATTCACAAAAATGACGCGTTACACGGCAACTTATGAAAAATTCACCGAGCTTGCGGAAATTAACAAGCGTCAACATATCGATGCGTATGAAAAACAACAGGAATTTATTAAACAGCAAGAGGATTTCATCGCTCGTAACAAGGCTCGTTATTCGACAAGCGGCCGTGCAAAATCACGTGCGAAGCAATTAGACCGTATGGAGCGTATTGACCGCCCTGAAACAGCTGTAAAACCAGAATTCAGTTTTAAAGAAGCACGTACACCAGGTCGCTATGTGGTAGAAGCAGAAAACTTAGTCATCGGGTATGACAAAGAAAAACCATTATTGCCGCCACTTACCTTCCAAATCGAGCGCGGTGAAAAGATCGCCCTTGTAGGGATGAACGGTGTTGGTAAATCGACATTACTAAAAACAATGCTTGGCAAAGTGCAGCCGTTAGACGGGAAAGTTATTTTAGGTGACTATTTAGAGCCATCGTACTTCGAACAAGAAGTAAAAGCGGACAAAATTACACCAATCGATGATGTGTGGAATGCGTTCCCTTCTATGGAGCAAGCCCAAGTTCGTGCCGCATTAGCACGTGCTGGTCTTAAAACAGACCATATTACACGTCCACTAAACTCACTGTCTGGTGGTGAGCAAGCGAAAGTCCGTCTATGTAAATTAATGATGGATCAAACAAACTGGTTAATTTTTGACGAACCAACAAACCACTTAGACGTGGACGCAAAAGAAGAATTAAAACGCGCTATGAAGGAATTCAAAGGCACAATCGTTCTCGTATCACACGAGCCTGAATTCTATGATGGTCTAGCAACAAAAGTCTGGAACGTACAAGATTGGTTCACTTCACGCGAAACGAAAGAATTAAACGAATTTAAATAAAATGAAACAAAACGCTATTTTCTGTAACAGGGAAATAGCGTTTTTCATTTTTTCAGTAAGGTGGTTCTGATACGTTATGAGCGATGAACGCCATGCCGAAAATTTGGTTACAACCTTGCTCGCTACACAACGTTGCGGCGGAATCTTTTTTTGAAGTTTCCCCTCTTTTATCTCCAACTTTACAAAACTGTAATGTTAAATTTGAAACTTTTTATTCGCACAAACGTATATTTTATTAAAAGAATGGGTAAACAATAATGGAAAAGTAAACCAACAAAAAAATGTTGCAATATAAATAGCTTAGTAGTAAGATATAAATATAAACATATATCTTACCGCTAAGCTATCACCTAAATATTTAATTATGGGAAGCGAGGAAATTCATTATGCCAGTTACAATTTATACACAATCAAGCTGTTCTTCATCACGAAAAGCATTAAAATGGTTAAACGAAAACCATATCGCTTACACTGAAAAACGTACAACATCTCAGCCTTTAACATTAGCCGAGTTCAAACATATTTTAAGCATGACAGAAGATGGAACTGACGAAATTATCGCAACAAACTCAAACGATTTTAAAAACTTAGACATTGATATCGATCAATTATCAATTCAAGAACTATACAATTTAATTCAGCAGCATCCACGTATGTTGCGTAGCCCTATTTTACTTGATAAAAAACGCATTCAAATCGGCTATAACGAAATGGACATCCGTCGCTTCATTCCACGTAAGGTGCGTGCATTTGAACTGAATGCCCTTCAAAAGCTAGCTGTAGAATAGCGAAAACTTTTTGGAGTTGACCACTAATGAATGAGCAAAAACGAGATCAAATATCGGCTCTTTTTGAAACTTTGACCTCATTGGAACGTAAAATCGCAAACCAATGGAACAGCCATGACCTATTAGGTTTTTCAAAGTCACATATTTTAATTTTAGCTTTTCTTCATACAGAGGGGCCAAAACGACCTTCTGCCATTGCTGAAAAGTTAAAGGTGACAACGGGTGGCGTTACCGTATTAACATCGAAGCTCCTTAAAGCGGGCTTAATCGAAAAAACGCAAAATGAAACTGACCGCCGCGCCTCTCAAATTCATATTACCCAGGCTGGCGTCGAAATGCTTGCTCAATCTAAAAAACAAGTCGATGTGGTGTTTGAAAGTTTGTTTGGAATGTTAGACGAAGACGAGCTTAAAACACTCACACAAATCTTTGCAAAATGCGCGAAATTATAAAAGTACGCTAGCTACTATGCTGGCGTACTTTTTTGTGTCGTAATAGGGAATAAATAGAACAAATACGCTACAAGCAGCTATTAGAAGTAAGAGGGACTCATAATGAGTATTTAATACAAAATTTGGAATAAAGTGCATGTATCTAATATAGTCCGTTCTGCTTCGTTACGGGGGACGCTTTTCTGGGGGCGTGGCTACAACTAACTCATTTGTGCCTCTAAAGGTGGCACAAATGAGTGGATTTTCCGCACACGCTTGATCCCCTAGAAGTCGCCCCCTTCACTTCGCGCCACTCTACTATAAAACATAAGGTTGATTTTTATTACAAAGGTTTTTTAATGAAGTGTACAGAAACTTACTTTGTTATTGGAATGATGTCAACTTCTATTCAAAAATGATATTATTTTGACTCAATTAAAGTAGCTAATTTTATTGCTTTAGCTAACTTTTAATCAAAAATATAATATTGTAAACAGCATAACATTTTATCCATCACCGCCGCCTCGCGATAGAGCAAGCGGCAGCATTTTAAGCTCTTAACTATATAGGGAAAAGTAACATTTTAATTTGGCGGGCCTTGCATGCGGCATTAAAGACAGTAAAGAAAAAGTCTAAAACCCTTTTTAGACTTTTTCTTTGCGCCGAGGATAGTAAAATCGCGATTTTACTACCCGCAGAAGCAGTAATGCTCCTGTCGCTCTGCTTTCGTCGCAGTATTTAAAGTCAGCCAATCCGGTGCTGACTTTAAATATGCTGTCATGCCGTTGCCCGCCGAAAATAAGTAGATTGCACTTGATCCATTTTTGTTAGTATATTTGCTCAATGTTAGTAGAAGAATAAATCTTTTTTATTCAACCTTCTCACCTTCATTAACAGTTTATTCAAATCAATGATTATAGCCGTTAATTCTACAAATATGCTCATATTCCTTTAACAATATAAAAAGAAGGCGCTTTTCGTATATAAAAGCGCCTTCTTTTCATTGATTTATTGAACCTTTTTACTGTTGTTTTCGTCCTAAGAATTAAGCTGGTAAAATCGCATCGGCTACATGATTGTCTGCCAATAAAATTTCCTTTAAACGAGCTTTTGCGCGGAATAAACGAGATTTTACTGTGCCGATGGATACTTTCATAAGCTCTGAAATTTCTGCTAATGAAAATTGATCTACATAGAAATACCATAATGTTTTTTGATAAATGCCTTCTAATTGGCTCATTTTTTCTTGAACAATTTTTGTGATTTCTGTTTTTTCTACAAGTTCCTCTGTTGAAGCCTCATTATTGGGAACCAAATCTAAAATAGGTACGTCTAATTGTTCAGGTTGGCTCATCATGTATTTGCTACGACGCACATTTTTGCGGTAACGATCGCGGAATGTATTCATTGTAATTGTTGTAAGCCAAGCTTTTACATGGTCAACTCCAGCTACTGATTCTTCGTAGCGCACAACTTTTACCCAAACTTCTTGCATTAAGTCTTCCGCTTCAGTTTGATTGCGTGTTAATTTTAAGCATAGGTGGTAAATGTAGCGGTTGTATTCATCATAAATTGTTGATAATAATTCGTTCATTTGTAAACCCTCCGATAGATTTTATTTATATAAAAGTCAATGTATGTTTAAATGCATGTAGTTACTTTCTAACTTTATTTTGCCAAAATTTATACTTACACTCTATCGGATTGGCTTTCAATTAACTTACAATGATGTAAGGTACGTCGTAATTATTTGTAATATCCAAAGATTTATGGTCTTTTGCAACAACTACACTTTCCCTTCCTTACAACGTTTTCATGATATTTTCAATAAGTTCTGCTACCTTTTTAAAATCCCGTTCAAATTTCGGCTGAATCATACTAATTTGTGCGCTATGTCGCTCTTTCAAATAGCCACTATCCCCATGCAACAAAAAGCCATTTAACGCACAGGTTTCCATAATTTTTGGCATTTCATCATGCTGCAACGTCGCTATAATCGGGTTCACTGCCTGAATCGGTAACGCGGCTTTTCTTACAAGCTCCAACCGGTTTTGTAAGATTTCAAAGCGTACTGGATATGCCTTTAGAGCGGTGTTAACTGACTGAACTAAGAAATGTGGCAGCGTAAATGGAATCGTTTTTTCCATATAATAAGGTAAATTCATATACAGTGGTGCGACGCTTACTTGTGGCGCTTCCTTACAAAAGACGAAAGCTACCCCTGCAATTGTCCCAAGCGCTTTGCCACTACTCGCCGTTGCATAATGTACATGCGCCATCGAAAACGGTGTAGCCCCAAACGAACTCACACAATCCGCACATAAAGCGATATCATAACGCGCTGCTAAATGCTTCAAGTCCTCTAATGGATTCATTGTACTATTGGACGTTTCACTATGAACGAAGACAATATATCGATACGTATCGGTTTGCAGTTGCTGCTCGATCCGTTCGATTGAAAATGGCTGCCCCCAACCAAAATCTAACCAATCAAACGATAAATCCCATTGCTGCGCCTGATGAATCAACCGATTGCCAAACTCCCCGTTCGTTAAAAATAAGCCTCGTCCATCGTTAAAATCACTTTTTAGCTGTCCTAACATCGCATCATTCGCTAATGTGCCACTGCCCACCATCGGAATGACAAACTTTGCACTCGTTAGCTGACACAGTGTTTCTTTCATCTGTGCAAGCTCCTGCTCAAATTGAAACGAGCGATGCGATAAAACCGATTGCTCAATCGAAAATTCCAATGCGACAGGGCCAGGGTAAAATACAGCATTATTTTCACGTAAGCGCTCACGAAATACTGCGCTATCTTTACGTGTCAGCACCATTGGTAAAAAACGTGCTTCTTCTGTCCCTACTGCTGGCGCAAACTGTTTAAAGCCCATCTCGCTATACAGCTTTTCCTCGCGCACCGTACCTGAAATGACGCATGCCGTATAGCCCTTGTCATAATAGTAGCGATAAATGGCCGTAGCTAGCTTAGAAAATACACGCCCATTACGATGTGCTTTTTTCACCGCTAATAATCGGATTTCACATAAATAAGCACAATCTTCTGGCGCTAAATGCTTTTCAACGATGCCAATTTTTTGATCGATTGAAAAGGGTCGCTTATCGCGAAACGCAGCCATTCCAACGATTTCTATGCCTTTATAGACGACGATATATGTATTTTCAGTATGAAATTTATCGACTAATCGCTTTTGGTTATTTGATGTATGCTGCGGAATTTCTTCAACAAAAGTCTCATAGTTTAAGGCCGCAATCGCATCGAATTCTTTTTCTGTTGTAGCAATTTTACTCCAATACATTTGGTTTCACTCTTTCTATTATGCTTTTTCGTTGCTTCCAAATAACGAGCAGTAAGGCAATACAAAATAGGCTTCCCGCGGGTTGTTGTACGACAAGTAGCAATCCATAAGCAACAAATCCTACAACCATGCTAATTGTTGCACTTTTTGTAAGAATGACGCTTAATCCAAATCCCCCTAAAAATACAAGGAAAGACAGTGGTGCAAACAATACCATTGCCCCGATGATTGTTGCAACGCCCTTGCCCCCCTTCCCCTTGTTCCAAAATGGATAAAGGTGACCGAGAATAACGGCAATAACCGCAAGAGCAATCGTTATTTCAGAATAGTCCAGTAACCGTCCCGCTAAAACAACTAGGAGCCCTTTCAAGCCATCTCCAATCGCCACAATAACAAAGGCACCTTTACCAAGTGTTCGTCCTGCATTACGGGCGCCTAAATTGCCACTATTGGCTTGTTGCAAATCAATGCCCCTTACTTTACCCACTAGAACCGCAAATAAAATGTTGCCGACCAAATAACTTAGAAAAATATATAGCATTGCCTGCATCTCCTTTATTGCTTTTTCTCAATTACGCCTCGGCGTAATTGCGTCCAGATTTTTTCGAGCGTGCTCGAAAAACTCCTCTTAAAAATCTGTGACATCCGCCGGGGCATAACTTGATTCAGCTAGAGTTTGAATTTCCACTGAAACGAGTTGCATTTTTAGGCATTCATCCCCCTCTTATAGAAATTGGGACTTCCGCTGAAACAAGTTAATCTGTTAATTCTATCGTAGCGTATTTTTTTATGGATAGAAACGTAGAATTTTCCAAATGAAATCTACATGAATAAAGACATAAAATCGCGCTATTTGGTTTCGATTTGTGTTTTTCTAAATTTCCTACACTTCTTTTTTATATGCTTTGCTTTTCCTCCATAGTAGAAAGCCACCTCTCATTTTGGTGATGCGTAACGAAACTGGAAAATAAATGAATCAATAGTAACTTGTTATCTAGCATTTTCGAGCGCATAATGCATTCAATCAAAATATTCAATACATGAAGAAGAAATTTACGGAAAAGGTGTGGTGCGTAATGTGGAAACAAATTTTCATCGGAAAGCCTTTAAAATTAAACAGTGAAAAGCAGCAAGCGGTATCGAAAAAAGAGGCGCTAGCTCTCCTGTCTTCGGATGCATTATCTTCGGTTGCCTATGGACCAGAGCAAATCATCATCGTACTTTCGGCGGCAACTGCCTTACATTCGCTCTATACATTACCCGTTGCTGGGCTCATATTAGCGTTGCTGTTTTTACTTGTTATTGCTTATCGTTCGGTCATTACCCAGTTTCCAGAGGGTGGCGGTGCCTATAAAGTCACACAAAAATATATGAATAACTATGTAGCGCTTTGTACAGCCGGGCTTCTTTTAGTCGATTACATTTTAACGATTGCCGTAAGCGTATCTGCCGGTGTAGATGCTTTAACTAGTGCCTTTCCAAGTTTACATGCGTCTCGAATTATAATTAGCGTGCTTTTTATCGGTGGGTTACTATTACTTAACTTACGTGGTGTAACAGAAACCGCACGCGTATTGATGTTTCCTGTGTACGGCTTTATTGTGGCGATGTTTCTCGTTTTCATCATGGCACTTTTTAAATGGAATGATGCTGTGATCGTTTCCCCGGCTACAATAGAAGCTTTTTCATGGATGTTGCTCATTAAAGCTTTTGCGGTTGGCTGTTCTGCGCTTACAGGTGTAGAAGCGATTAGTAACGCGGTTCCCAATTTCAAAAAGCCAGCTGCCGTCAATGCACAAAAAACGATGCTAGTATTAGCGGGTGTCTTAACGTTGCTCTTTAGTGGAGTCCTAATTTTTACAACGCATTTTCAAATTACACCATCCATGAATGAGACGATTTTATCTCAGCTTGCGTCTCAAATTGTTGGACGAAATGGCTTTTATTTTTTCATTCAGGCTGTAACGATTAGTATTTTATTACTTGCAGCAAACACCTCCTTTGCAGCGTTTCCGCAACTATTAGCGAATCTCGCGAAGGACGGCTATGCACCGCGCATCTTTTTAAATCGTGGAGATCGTCTTAGGCTACTCCAATAGTATGATTGCGCTTAGTATCGCTGCTATTCTGTGTATTGTGGTGTTTCAAGGTAATACCGAGCAACTGATTCCTTTATATGCAGTCGGTGTGTTTGTACCATTTACGTGTGCATTACTGGGGCTTGTCATTTGCTATTGGAAAACGGCTCAGATGATTGTTCCTCTACTGGCGATGCTCTTAACTGCTACGGTTGTGATTGCGCTGATTGTGACAAAATGGATGGTCGTTTGGCCTGTTGTTATTTTTGTGCCAATCATTGTCTATGGCTGTTTGCGTATTCGCCACCACTATGATGAAGTGGCACAATCTTTAACAAATGAGACGGTTTTCCCTAACTATAATGGGCAAATCATGATTGTTCCGATTAGCGGTATTTATCAAACAACGAAAAAAGCACTTGCGATATTAGAATTACAGCATTGCTCGAATATGTATGCACTTTATATTGGACACTCCACGGAGGATGTGGCACATATGAAGGAGGAATGGGCTACATTTGCACCAAACATCCGTCTCATCACATTTGTCTCTAGTAATCAGTATTTGTTAAAGCCGCTCATGCGTACGATTTTGAAAATAAAAGCTAGGGCAGACAAACAAAATTATCATGTAATGGTTGCTGTACCGCAGCTCGTGACACAAAAAAAACGGCATGCCGCGTTGCATAACCATCATGCCTTTGCATTGAAGCAAGCCCTTTTAGCACAGCCTGGAATTTCTATTATGAATGTACCCTATTCCGTGCAGCCAAATCATGATAAAGGCTAAAGCGTATGCTATACTTATTTCTATAATCGAAATAATAGGAGGCCCATTTATGAATCATTTACAAACATTAGATGCTTACTTTACAGAACATCGCGAGCGCCATTTAGCCGAATTAAACGAATTTTTACGCATTCCAAGTATTTCTGCCCTATCCGAGCACAAAGCAGATATGGCGACTGCTGCGAACTGGTTAGCAGATCACTTAAAATCATTAAATATCGAAAACGTTGCAGTTGAACAAACAGCTGGCCACCCTGTTGTGTATGGTGAATGGTTATATGCAGAAGGAAAACCAACGATTCTATTCTATGGTCACTATGATGTACAGCCAGTTGATCCATTACATTTATGGGAGACACCGCCGTTTGAGCCATCAATTCGTGACAACAAGCTGTTTGCACGTGGGTCTTCTGATGACAAAGGCCAAGTGTTCATGCACTTAAAAATGATTGAAGCACTGTTTGCTATGGAAGGAACATTGCCTGTAAACGTGAAATTTATTTATGAAGGCGAAGAAGAAATCGGTAGTCCGTCACTTCCTCAATATACGGAAGACAATAAAGAAAAATTAGCAGCAGACTTAATCGTTATTTCGGATACTGGTCTTTATGCAAAAGGAAAGCCAGCAGTATGCTACGGCTTACGTGGCTTAACAGGTGTACAAATTGATGTGCGAGGTGCGAAAGGTGATTTACATTCAGGCCTTTACGGTGGCGGTGTACAAAATGCCATTCACGCATTAGCTGACATTTTAGCGTCATTCCGTGATGAGCATGGCACAATCCAAGTTGAAGGCTTCTATGACAATGTATTGCCATTATCAGAAGAAGAGCGCCAAGCATACCGCGACCTAAACTTTGACGAAGATGCATTAAAAGAAGAAGTGGGCGTTAAAGAATTATTCGGTGAAGCCGGTTACTCTTATTTAGAACAAACATGGGCTCGTCCAACGCTAGAAATTAACGGCGTGTTTGGTGGCTTCTCAGGTGAAGGCATTAAAACGGTGTTACCAGCTGAAGCAGGCGCAAAAATTACGTGCCGCTTAGTACCAAACCAAGATCCAGATGAAATCGTAGCGCTACTTAAAGCACATATTGAAAAGCACAAGCCTGCTGGTGTTGAGGTTGTTATTTCTGAGTTTGATAAAGGGAAACCTTACATCACACCATTCGATCATCCATTAATTCAAGCAGCGGGTCGTTCATACGAAAAAGTATACAATGTGCCAACTGCTTATACGCGCGGCGGTGGTTCGATTCCAATCGTAGCCGCATTTGATGAAATCTTAAACTTACCGGTTGTGCTAATGGGCTTCGGACTTTCAAGCGAAAACTTCCACGCACCAAACGAACACTTCCATTTAGAAAACTTCGACCAAGGCTTACGTGTACTTGGTGATTATATGCATGAAGTTGCGAATATTAAGCTATAGAAAGCATCGTTACTAGGATTTAATAGAAACACCGCTACGCTTGATATTATCAAGACCTAATTTTAAAAAAGATAGATAAATTAAAGGGTTCTACATATTAGTCATATCTAATATGTAGAACCCTTTCTTCTTTTACTAAAGCACCCGTTAATGAAACAAGATTTTAGCACCCTTTTAATTAGATTAGTAATTTACATCAAAGTTCGATAATTTTTATTAAATATTAAAACATTGAAATTTATAAACTTTTAATATTTTTATTACTCTCCAATTGTACTTGAATACCTAACCTATCAATCTGAATCCAATACTCTGAAATTTTTTCATTTTCTATTTTATATACCGCACTTGCCATTTGTATTATTGGAAGCCCTGTAGGTTGGTATCCATCAATTTCTCCTACGTGCGTACCTTTTTGTTTCCACCGTACATATACTTTATTTCCGCCTACTAATAATTCTTGAATTTCTAAAGAAAAATTACCATATGCTTCAATCATTTCTCTTACGTGTTCAGCATAATCCTTAGGTGTCCTCACCACTGTTTGTTCTACTTCAGATACAGTTTGATGTGCCACTACTTGTTCTGCCATTAATTGATTGGAGTATTCAGGATCATTACCTGAACGTACTTTTTCAAAAAATTCTCTAACAATTTGTTCTGGTGTCATTTAAAAACCCCCTTATGGATAAGAGGATATATGCTCATATATTGAACATATTATCCTCTTATTAGTATAGTCTATTTAAAAGAAAATGTAGCGGTGTTTTCGTTATTTAATAGCGTTGGCGTAATGCTTCAATTTCCTCAAATGAAGTATCTGTTAATTGTTGAATTGCTTCATTGTCACTAACAATAAAAAACTCCAACTGCACGTTGGAGTTTTCTTTTCCGTACTTGACCATATAAAAATAGGGGGTTTTATATGTTGTCGAAGTCATATACGAATTATGAGTAAAATTAAGCATATCATTTTGAGTGCGAAACTTATTTTCAAGCAATTGGCTTCGCTTGATGTATTTATCATAGCATTTGCCTGCCAACTTCAAAATATCTCTTATTTGATTGTCATAGTATGATCACATCTTCTGTTCACAAAATATTAACTTCTTTTAAATTGACGGCATTCCTATCCATAAAAAAACCGTAGCCGCTATTGAAATCATAGCTACTACGGTATCTCTAATTAGAGCGCATTTAAAATCATGCCGACTGACGCATAGATGAACACAGTTCCGAAAACCGCCATCATATGGAATAACGAGTAAGCAAACATTTTGTTGGCCCATTTTTTCTGTTCTTTTTTCTTTGACGCGGTAATACTCATCCACAGCCAAATGATCCCTAAAATAAACGATACAATCGTTAAGCCTAAGCTAAGTGGTAAAAATAAAAAGCTGGATAAACATAGTAACACTAAGTACACATTCGATTGAATATATGTGCGGTGTTCCCCTTTTACTACCGGTAGCATCGGAATATTTGCTGCGGCATAGTCTTCTTTTTTACGGATGGCAATAGCGTAAAAGTGCGGCATTTGCCAAATGACCATAATTAAAAATAATGCCCATGCAGCGGGGTGCCAAATGTCTGGTGCAACAGCAGCCCAACCAATTAGTGGTGGCATTGCGCCTGAAATACTGCCGACCTCTGTGTTCCAAATTGTACGGCGTTTTGTCCACATAGTGTAAGGAACAACGTAGAAAAATACACCTAAAAAACCAAGTAAGGCAGCAAGTGGTGATGCCAGGTATAACAAGACACAGCCAATAATAAGTAACAGTGTCGCTGCAATAAGCACCCGTTTTGCTGATAGCTCACCTGTTACCGTCGGACGTGTTTTCGTACGCGGCATAATTTGGTCGATGTCTCGGTCATAGATGTTGTTAAATGCTCCTGCTGCGGCAATAACAGCTGCAGAGCCAAGCGTCGCAAAAATAATAGCTGGAATCTGTTCAATAAAGTCTAGTTTATATGTGTATAGTGCGAGCATCAGTGCAGCAATCATCGGAATCAAGTTTGATTTGATAATGCCGGTTTTCACAGCTTGCGCCCACAACTGTCGATTTGATTGCGTTTGCATGTTTCCTAATCCTACTCCCTCAATTAATCACTTTCTCTAGTATAACCTAAACCACTCGCAAAGGGTTAGCTTCCAAGCTCCTTTTCAAATAATTTCACGCGAAACCCTGTAAAATCACGGACACAATTAAGTATTTTTTTCACTGTAAATCCATTTAATAAGTGGCAGGATACAAAGGAAGATGAATAATAAACGAAACAGCTGAAACACCGTCACAACTGAAATATCCGCATGTACAGCAGCGGCAAGTAGGCCCATTTGATCGAGACCTCCTGGCGCTGTACTTAAAAAGCTCGTCGCAAAGCTTAAATCTAAATAATTGGCAATGAGAATACTCGTTCCATAAGTGAGCGCAATCATCGAAATCGTACTAGCAATGCCCCCAACTAACACCTTTACAGGTAAGCGCAACGTTTCTGGTTTTAATAAGAGCCCAATATATGCCCCGATTAATATCTGCGCAACATGCAAGACATCACTCGGCATTGGGGCTGCTTCAATTGAAAACAATTTTAAAACTATGATAACTAAAATCGGCGTTAAAAAATGTGCAACTGGCAATTTAATTTTCTTTCCAAGCGGAACAAGTGCAGCAGCTACTAAAATCAGCAGCACGACTTGCCAAGCATCAACCGAAACTGGAATCGCTCCCCCACTCACAACATGCCCTGACACTAAAAACGGAATGAACAGCACGACCCCTAACACGCGGATAATGTGAAAATAAGTGACCGCCGTTAAATTGACGTCCCCTTCTTCTTCTGCAAAAAGCACCAACTGTGATAATCCCCCTGGTACATTGGCAGCCACTGATGTTTTAAATGAAAGCCCGGTCGTTTTGGAAATAACCCACGCAATTCCTAAACAAAAGCCAAACAAAATCAAATTGACAATGACCATAAAAAATAACAGCGATTTAAAATCACTAAATAATGCCAAATCAAATTGCTGCCCAATCGCCACACCAACGATTATTAATCCAGTATTGCGCAACACAGCTGGCCAGCGCAAACGGTCTTTAATGAAAAACTGAGCGATTAATACTGAAAAAATCGGTCCGAGTAACCACGGAATCGGTAAGGATAACGCAGAAAAAATGAGTGCACCGATTAGTGCGATGATGAATACAAGTATCATGTACATCTTCTCCGTTCAGGTTAGTGGAAATTCTTTTACAATCCTTTCAAGTAAGACAACTATATCATCTTTTTTTTAATGTTTACATTTAATATTCATTTGATTAATCGAGAATTTTTATCAAGAATTTTTATGCAATTAATCGAATTAATATTGATTAATTCAACTTGTTATATAATACATTTTTATATCAAAATAATATATTTATATCCAATTTTTCCAATATCATTATTCTAAATCTATCTGTATAAGTACAATAACGAATATTTCTTGATGAATACTCTATTCATTTTCTACAGAAAAAGATACTATTCTGAATAATAAAATAATTTTTTCGTTTGCTTATTCGAATATGCAGATGCATAATCGAGGCATAAAGTTACCAAACTTTAAATCTAGCATTTAGGGGCGATATAACATGATTTATGCAAATCCTAATACTACTGGTGCAGTAGTTAATTTCAAAGAAAAATATGAGAACTTTATCGGTGGCCAATGGGTAGCTCCTGTTAAAGGTCAATACTTAGACGTAAAATCTCCAGTGACAGGTAAAGTATTCACATCTGTTGCTCGTTCAACTGAAGAAGATATCGAGTTAGCTTTAGATGCTGCACATGCTGCAAAAGACGCTTGGGCTCATACATCTGTTGCTTACCGTGCCAACATTTTAAACAAAATTGCTGACCGTATCGAAGCAAACTTAGAAATGATTGCTGTTGCTGAAACTTGGGACAATGGTAAAGCAGTTCGCGAAACATTAAATGCTGATATTCCATTAGTTGTAGATCACTTCCGCTACTTCGCTGGTGCTATTCGTGCACAACAAGGTGGTATTTCTGAAATCGACAACGATACAGTAGCATACCACTTCCACGAGCCAATCGGGGTTGTAGGTCAAATTATTCCTTGGAACTTCCCGTTACTTATGGCCGCTTGGAAAATCGCTCCTGCATTAGCTGCTGGTAACGTAATCGTAATGAAGCCTGCTGAGCAAACGCCTGCTTCAATGATGGTATTAATCGAATTAATCCAAGACTTATTACCAAAAGGCGTATTCAACGTAGTCAACGGCCTTGGGGTTGAAACAGGTAAACCACTTGCAACAAACCCACGTATCAACAAAGTTGCCTTCACTGGTTCAACTGGCGTTGGTCGTTTAATTATGCAATATGCTACAGAGAACATCATCCCTGTAACATTAGAGCTTGGTGGTAAATCACCGAACATCTTCTTCCCAGACGTAATGGATAAAGATGATGAGTTCTTAGATAAAGCAATCGAAGGTTTAGTATTATTCGCACTAAACTCAGGTGAAATTTGTACTTGTCCATCACGTGCATTAGTACACGAAGACATTTATGAAGAATTTATGAAACGTGCATTAGAACGCATTAAAGCAATCAAAATCGGTAACCCATTAGATACTGAAACAATGATGGGTGCACAAGCTTCACAACAACAATTAGAAAAAATCATGTCTTACATGACAATTGGTCAAGAAGAAGGCGCTGAGCTACTTATCGGCGGTCACCAAAACGTTCTTGAAGGCGAATTAGAGGGCGGTTACTATGTAGCGCCTACAGTATTCAAAGGTACAAACAACATGCGTATCTTCCAAGAAGAAATCTTTGGTCCAGTACTTTCTGTAACAACGTTCAAAACGTTTGAAGAAGCGATGGAAATTGCTAACGACACAGACTTCGGTCTAGGTGCTGGTGTATGGTCTCGTAACATGGATACAGCTTACCGCGCAGTTCGTGGTATCCAAGCTGGTCGCGTTTGGACAAACACATACCACCAATACCCTGCTCACGCTGCATTCGGCGGTTACAAACAATCAGGTATTGGTCGCGAAAACCACTTAATGATGTTAGATCACTACCAACAAACGAAATGTATGTTAGTAAGCTATAACCAAGCTCCAATGGGCTTCTTCTAAGTCGATAAAGCTCATACCGGGATGTGCTAATTTAGCGCATCCCTTTTTTCATGCGAAAAGGAGGTTTAACTTAATGGAAAAATTAATCGCAACAGACAAGGCTATTGAAGTAATCGAACTGTTAAAGAAAAAGCACGGTAATTTGTTGTTTCAGCAATCATCTGGCTGCTGTGATGGCACGGTGCCGATGTGCTTTCAGGCGGACGGCCATTATATAAGCAGTCAAAATGTACTTATTGGTGAAATTGCAGGTGTGCCTTATTATATTGATAAAACACAGGATACGTATTTAAAACATATGCAAATTATTGTCGATGTCATGGAAGGTATGGGTGCTTCGTTTTCACTTGAAAGCGCTGAAGGCTATGCGTTTTTGATGCACTCGAAAGTAATGAAATAATTAAATGATCACTCATATTTATGCACATTGAAAAAGCCGATTCACACTAGAAGCCCTAGTATGAATCGACTTTTTAAAAATTCCAAAGATTTATTAGTTTTACAGCTACTTCGATACAATCAAGTATGGTTCTAAATTATGCCACTGCTCTTCTTTTTACTAAAAAGCATCCCTACAATAATCAGTGCACATAAACTACTTACACATGCTAAGAAAGCCCCTGCTTGTATATAACTAGCTTTATCTAAAATAAGTCCAAAAATCGGTGGGATAATAAAGACCCCTACCGACGCAAATGTCACACTATAGCCACTTGCCGAACCACTTAATGTTTTTGGGACACTTTCAACAGCTAAGTTCATCCAAACACCATTAAACCCCGAAAGCGAAAAGCCAATCGTGGCAATAACAAGGAGCAATAGCAGATGATCTTGCACGATATGTAACCCATA
This sequence comes from Solibacillus daqui, assembly GCF_028747805.1. Taxonomy (NCBI): domain Bacteria; kingdom Bacillati; phylum Bacillota; class Bacilli; order Caryophanales; family Caryophanaceae; genus Solibacillus; species Solibacillus daqui. Next base: position 383,148 of record NZ_CP114887.1, on the reverse strand, counting down.
TAAAGCGAACGGTAGCCAAAGAGCAATTATCAGCAGCGCTAACCAGTGATTGCTACGTAGAAATTTGTCGCTAATGACACCCCATAAAACACGACCAAGCGCACCAAAAATTTCGGAGCAAGCAAGCGCCAAACCTGCTAAATAAATGGCCCATACTTTCACCTCTACTAAATACAATAGAAGATACGTATTAAAGGTAATTTGCATCCCCATTAAAATGAGCGCAATTATTGTAGTAAAAAACAGCGGTACTGAACGCATTAATTTTTCTAGCTGTGCAATGAGCGAAACCTCTGACGCCCGATGCGAACGAAATGTTTCATCATGCGGCTTCAATAGCAAATAAACAAATACACCCATGCCCAATAATAAAAGTGATGCCATCGCAATTGTTGGTTGCCAGCCGATCTGCTCTGCAATGGCGAGCAACACAATACTCGACAAAGCGGAGCCCAGCGTAATCGACATTTGCTTTACGCCCATTGGTAAGGAAATTTTTTCAATCGGATAAAGCTGTACAAGCATTTTATTCGTTACAGGATGCATGCCACCATATCCAAGCCCCGCTAACATAATAAAAAGAAGTGCTAAAAAATAACTTTCATCAATTGTAGAAAGCAACAAAAATCCGCCCCCTACAATTGACATTAATATTAGCATCAGCCGGTGAGTCGCCATATAATCTGCTATAAACCCAATTGGTAATGTTGCTAAAAATTGCCCAACGAATAATGCCGTGGGTAAAAAGCCAATTTGAAAATTGGTCAGCGCTAGGCTTTCTCCAATATACGCTGCAAATGGATTTAGGCTTCTTCCAACAAACGCAGTTAATAGCTGAGCAATAACGATGAGCAAAACGAGCCATCTTAACTGCTTCATATTAGAATCCTAGCATTCTAGGAATGACCAATACTAAATCTGGAATATAGGTAATAATAAATAATACGACAACCGATACGATAATGAACGGGAAAACCGCCTTTACTAGTCGCTCAAACTTAATATCTGCCATCGATGATACGATGAATAGCCCTGTACCTACTGGTGGTGTTAATAAACCAAGCGTTAAGTTAATACAAATAATCACCCCGAAATGTACCGGATCGATTTGAAGCGCGTGTACAAGAGGCATTAATACTGGTACTAAAATAACAAGCGCTGCAATACCATCGATTAACATACCAACAATTAATAACAAAACGTTAACTAATAGTAAGAACACCCATGGACTTTCTGTGAAGCTTAAAATTAAGTCGGCCATTAATTGTGGAATTTGCTCAAACGCAATCATCCAACCAAAAATGTTGGCCATAATAATTAAATAAGTAACCGTTGCTGTATTCGTTACAGTATTTACAAGCATCTTTGGAAATTTTTTAAAATCCAATTCACGGTAAACAAATAAACCAATAATAACGGCTAAAAAGCAGGCAACTGCCGCTGACTCTGTTGCAGTAAAAACGCCACGTAAAATTCCGACAACGACTACTAATGGAATTAATAATGCAGGTAACGTTTTTACTGTCCCTTGCAAAATCTCCTTAAAAGAATGGCGTTTACTTTTTGGAAAATTATTTTTGTAGCCCAAATATGCAATCATTCCCATAAAGACAAGTCCATATAAAATCCCCGGTAAAATCCCAGCCATGAACATCGCACCAATCGATGTGCTCGACAACGTTCCATATATAATGAAAATCATACTTGGTGGAATAATTGGGGCAATAATTGATGAGGCAAGCGTAATTGCCCCTGCAAACTCACGCTTATAGCCCTCTTTTTCCATTTGCGGCACCATCACTTTACTCATCATCGCCGCTTGTGCGTTTGCAGAGCCTAAAATAGACGCTAAAAACATATTTGCTACGACGGTTACATACGCCAAACCGCCACGAAAATGACCTAAAATTAGCTTTGCAAAGTTTACAAGACGTGTCGTAATACCGCCTTCATTCATAATTTCACCCATTAACATGAATAGCGGAATCGCTAATAAACCAAAATTTTCGAGCCCTGAAAACATGCGTAACGGCGTAGAATCTAGCAGTATCGCTTGCCCATTAATTAAAAAGTAAACAACTGTCGTAATCCCCAATACTAAAGAAATTGGAATACCTAAAATTAATAAAATGACAAATACAGCGATTGTAATAAATGTCATACTAATTCATCTCCAATCTCTTTTTCTTGTAGTTTTTCTTCATTTTTTAATAGACGAATTAGACGTGCAACAATATGAATTGCCGCAAATAAAATCCCCGTTGGCACAGCGCTATATGGAATCCACATCGGCATGCCAAGAGACGTAGATTTTTGGAGCATCGTTGAAGGCAGCATAAGCCATTTCACGGAATATACTAAAATAATGATTAGAAAAGCTAACATAATTACATCTTGGACAATTTTTAACATTCGTTGCTTATTCTCTGATAAAGCATCAAGTAAAAAAGTAACTGCGGCTTGCGTACCATACTTCAAGCCCCAGCTACCTCCTATGAATGAAAACCAAATGAATAAGTAAATCGAAACTTCCGTTGCCCAAGGGAGTGGATCAGATAATACATAGCGAAAAAATACAGCTGTTACCATGATAATCGTTAAAATCGCCATTAAAACGCCCATAATAACTTCCTCTACTCTTGTAATAACATTGCTGAGCTTTGTCATCCTACACCCTCCAAATCACTGTTCGATTACTTCATTTGATTAACGGTTCGCTTCAATGAATTGCTTAATTAAATCTGACTGACCACCGTACTCACTGTCGAATGCTTCAATTTGCTTTTCGAACACGCTTGCATCTAGGTCATATACTTCCATGCCTTGACTTTCTAACTCTTTGCGGAATTCTTCTTCTTGACCAGCACGTGTTGTTACAGCGAATTCACTTGCTACTTTCCAAGCTTGTGTTACGGCATCTTGTGCATCTTTTGAAAGGGCATTGAATTTTTTCTCATTTGTTAAAATTGTTGACGGCCATACCATATGGTTTGTTACCGCTACATATTTTGCAATTTCAGCATATTTATTTGTAATCGTTGCGTCTAAGTCCATGTCCATTCCATCAATAACACCCGTTTGTAACGCCGAATATACTTCCGTTAATGATAGAGACTCTGGCGCTGCACCTGCGTTACGGTAGAATGACTGTAGTGCTGGACTTGGTGTTACACGTAATTTTAAGCCATCTAAATCATCTGTAGAGTTAATTTTAACGTCCTTTGTTACCATCGTACGTTGACCTGCAAATAGGTACGTTAAGCCTTTAAGACCTGTTCCTTCTACTTTTTTTAGCAATTGCTGACCTAAATCTGATTGTGCTACTGTATTTGCCTCTTCTAACGTGTCGAATAAATATGGCGCAAACCATGCAGCCATCTCTGGTGTACGGGATGTTAAATAGGCCGCTGTAATCATCGCCATATCTACTGAACCCGCTTCTACTTGCTGTACCATATCGGCTTCAGAGCCTAATTGACTCGCTGGGTAAATTTCAACTGACATTTTACCGCCAGTAATCGATTCAAGTTCTTCTTTGAATTTTTCAGAAGCCTTGTGCCACATGTGATCAGTAGGTGTAATATGCGCTAACTTAAATGTTACTTCTGGATAATCACCTGATCCTGCTGAAGTGCTCGTAGTGACTGTTTTTTCATCATTATTACATGCCGCTAAAACTAGAAGTAACATAAGCATTGCTGCAAAACTTAAAAACTTTTTCATGAAATTGAATCCCCTCTATTCCTTGTTTTTTCGATACTCGGTCATCGTTTCACCCGCGATACCCCAATGATCTAATGGAATTTCTTGAATAATGATGCGAATGCTTTCTTTCGGAGCGTCAGCAACTCTTGCTAGCATCTCCGTCATTTCATAAATAATCTGTCGTTTTTGTTCCGCACTGCGACCTTCTAATAATTGAATTTGTACAATTGGCATAGAATTCTCACCATTACTTCACATTTATTGTTAGGCTACCTAATACACCATAATCCGCTGTCACTGTATCGCCTGCTTTTACAGCTACTGCGTCCGTCATGGCACCTGCTAATACAAGCTGGCCTGGTAGAATGCCGCGCCCTTCTTTGCTTAGCATATTGAGCAGTTCAATTACCGAATGAATCGGATGATCTAAAATTGCTGCACCGACACCTTCATACTTTCGCTCACCATTGTGATACACATCTACTTTAATTTGTGCCCAATCGGTTGTTGTCGGCGCATATGGCTGGCTTCCCATTAAGAATTTTGTGGAAGAAGCATTGTCTGCAATAACATCCATTAACGAAAAAGCAAAGTTCTCATATCGACTATCAATTACTTCTAGTGCTAAATAAACGTATTCAACTGCTGACCATACTTCATACGGCGTTAAATTTTCACCAGCAATCGCACTTTTGAATGTAAAAGCGACTTCCGGCTCGATACGCGGATGAATATGATCTGCTGCTGTAATTTCGTTGTGATTCATTAACATATTATTTGTTAAGCGACCGTAAATTGTTGACTCCACACCTACTTGAAGTTGCTTCGCTTTACTCGTTAAACCCATCTTCCATCCGATAAATGCATTGCTTGCTGAAATCGATTTTTCGATGCTAAGACGTTGAATTTCGTATGCCTCTTCAAGCGTTAACGTTGGGTTACTATTCGTAATTTTTTCGATTGCTGTTTTTTCTGATTGTGCTGTTGCTACGCGCTCTACAAATTCATAAATTGTACTCACGATACACTCACCTTTTTTTCTGCCATTTGTTGTGCTACTTCAATAATCATATCTTCTTGTCCACCAACTACTTTACGCTTACCAAGCTCAACTAAAATATCGCGTGCATCGACACCGAATTTTTCTGACGCAAGGACGGCGTGACGTAAAAAGCTTGAATAGACACCGGCATAGCCCATAATGAAGCTACCGCTCGTAATATCTTGCGGAGCTGGTAAAAGATTCGCGCGTACATCATCTGCCAAGTCGAGCATTTTGTAAAGATCAATACCCGTTTCATAGCCTAAGCGATCTAATACACCAACCAATACTTCTGTTTGTGTATTTCCGGCACCTGCCCCTAAACAGCACACACTCCCATCAATACGGTTGGCGCCTGCCTCAATAGCGACAAGGCTGTTTGCAACCGCCAAAGATAAGTTATTGTGCGCATGGAAACCGATATCTACTGACAAATGCTCTTTTAACAAACGAATACGTGCCGTTACATCACTCGGTAGCATTGCACCTGCAGAATCCGTCACGTAAACAACATCTGCCCCGTAAGATTCCATTAGCTTCGCCTGTTCCAAAACAACTTCTGGTGGAGCACTGTGCGCCATCATTAAGAAGCCGACTGTCTCCATTCCCATCGCTTTTGCTGTTTCAATATGCTGCTTTGAAACATCTGCTTCTGTAACATGTGTTGCTACACGTACCATGCGAGCGCCGGCATCATATGCCTTTTTTAAATCTTCAATCGTACCAATACCTGGTAACAACAAAACCGCAATCGTTGAATTACCGGCTACTTTCACCGCTTCTTTTACAAGCTCGATATCATATTCCTTTGAAAAACCATACTGTAAAGATGACCCACCTAAACCGTCTCCGTGCGTCACTTCGATATAAGGCACACCCGCAGCGCTTAGTTGCTTCGTTACATTGTGCACTTGTTCTTTTGTAAACTGGTGACCGACTACATGGCTTCCATCGCGTAAAGCTACTTCTGTTACTAACAACTTTTTCATGAAATTTGCACCCCTTTTTGCTGGAGCTGCTGTGCAATCAATTCTGCGACTTTCAAGCCTGCAGCCGTCATAATATCTAGGTTGCCGGCATACACCGGTAAATAATCGCCAAGCCCTTCTACTTCCAAAAACACTTTTACTTCGCGTCCATCGATTAATGGCTCGATTTTTAAACGGTAGCCTGGCACATATGTGTTGACTGCCTGTACCATTTCCTCAATTGCTTGCTTAATTTGCACAGGGTCTTTTGCTTCTTCCTCCAATAAACACGAAACGGTATCACGCATAAGCATCGGTGGCTCTGCTGGATTTAAAATAATAATGGCTTTTCCTTGCTTGGCACCGCCTACTTGCTCAATCGCACGCGCCGTAGTTTCTGTAAATTCATCAATGTTCGCACGCGTTCCCGGACCAGCGCTTTTAGAAGCGATCGTTGCAACGATTTCGGCATAGGCGACACTTTGTACGCGCTGAATCGCATAGACAATCGGAATCGTTGCTTGCCCACCGCATGTAATCATATTGACAACAGGCTGCTCGATATGCTTTTGCAAATTAACAGCCGGTGCAACAAAAGGACCGATTGCTGCAGGTGTCAAATCAATGACACGCTTTCCTAGTGGCACCAATGCATTCACATGTGCTTGATGCGCTTTTGCTGATGTCGCATCAAATAAAATATCTGCTAGCTCAGGTTGCTGTAAAAATCCTTCGATACCGTTTGAAATTGTGTAAATACCCGCATCCTGTGCAAGTTTTAATCCATCTGATGCTGGATCAATTCCGATTAACACGGACATTTCTAATTCGTTAGAGCGCATTACTTTTTTCATAAGATCGGTACCGATGTTGCCCGACCCGATAATTCCAACCTTCACCTTTTTCATAGAACCTCCTATTAGCGACAGCTTAGCTGAATTTTTCCGAGCGTTTCACCAAAGTCTGCTACAAATTCGTCCCCTGGGCTTGCATCAAGTGCGGCAGATAGAGCGCCTGATAAAATCACTTCGCCCTTTTTCACCCCAATGTTGAAATCAGCTAACCGGTTAATCAGCCATACAACACAAGCTGCCGGGTTTCCTAATACATCTGTCCCTTTGCCGCTATTAATTAGCTCTCCATTTTTATAAAAATTCATTTCCACTGCTGGTAAATCAATCGCATCAATCGGCTTCTTGACATCACCTAACACATATTTAGCTGACGAGGCATTGTCCGCAATCGTATCAAGCAGTTTGATTTTCCAATCTTTAATTCGGCTATCCACAACTTCAAGACTCGCAACAACATAATCCGTTGCGGCAAGTACTTGATCTAATGTGACATTCGGGCCGATTAAGTCTTCTTTCATCACGAACGCAATTTCTGCCTCTACACGTGGCTTAATGCACTCACTGCAGTCGAGCACATTGTTTGTAATCGCCATTGATTCTAGTAAATGCCCATAGTCTGGTTCATCTACATTTAGCAGCTGCTGCATCGCAAGTGATGTTAAACCAATTTTTTTGCCCGTAATGCGATCGCCTGCATTTACTTTACGGTGTACTTGCTCGAGCTGAATCCAGTAAGCATCCTTCATACTTAAGCTTTCGATTTGCTCCGTCAACGGCGCGATGCCTTGACGCGTCTTTTCTGCTTGCGAAATTCTACTAGACCATTCAATTAAATTTACACTCATCGTGCGTCACCCACTTTTATAATTTGATTGTTACGTTCGATTGTTCACAATAAAACTCGAAGCTATGTGCGCCGCCTTCACGCCCGATGCCACTTTGCTTCATGCCGCCAAATGGTGTACGTAAGTCGCGTAAATACCATGTATTCACCCAAACGATGCCCGATTCGATTTGCCCTGCTACACGATGCGCACGACGTAAATCATTTGTCCAAATTGTCGCCCCTAAGCCATACGTTGTATCATTCGCATAACCAATCACTTCGTCTTCTGAATCAAATGGCAAAACCGTAACGACAGGACCAAAAATTTCTTCTCTCACACAGCGTGAATTTTCATCTAGACCTATAATTATTGTTGGCTCAATAAAGTAGCCTTTTTCCATATGAGCTGGACGTTTACCACCCGTTAAAATCGTACCGCCCTCTTCTTTCGCAATATCGATATAGCGCATTACTTTTTCGTAATGCTCCTTCCCTACAACGGAGCCAATATTCGTATTAGCATCGAACGGATCTCCGACAATAAGCTCTTTCGTGCGCGCTACAAACTTTTCTAAAAATGCATCCATGATCGAACGCTCAACATAAATGCGTGACGCACATAAGCAAACTTGCCCTTGATTGCGGAAGCTTGAATGCAGGGTTGTTTCTACTACTTCATCGATATCTGAATCCGCAAAAATAATGGCAGGGTTTTTGCCGCCTAGCTCAAAGGACACTTTCTTTAACGTTGGTGCTGCCGCTTTCATAATGGTCGTTCCTGTACGCGTTTCACCAGTAAATGTAATCGCATCAACAAGTGGGTGCTCTGATAAAAACGCCCCTGCTGAATCTTTACCGAAACCGTGGACAACATTGACAACGCCATCTGGTACGCCCGCTTCCTTACAAATTTCTGCTAGCTTCGTTGCTGTCATCGGTGTTAACTCCGCCGGTTTCATAACAGCTGTACTGCCCGCCGCTAAACACGGTGCAAGCTTCCATGTTAATAATAAAAGCGGTAAATTCCATGGGTTAATCATGGCCACAACCCCTACTGGACGCGTTACTGTGTAATGGAGCGCGATATTATCCTGGTTATATGCCTCATTACCTAACGACGTAACATAATCCGCAAAAAAGTGGAAGTTATGCGCCGCTCGTTTAATGTCCATTTCCATTGCTAATGCATAAGGCTTGCCTGTATCAAGTGCCTCAAGCATTGCGAACTCCTCAACATTTTCTAAAATTAAATCACCAATTTTGCGAATGATTTGCGAACGTTGCTTCACTGTGTATGTAGACCATTCGCCTTTTGCTGCTGCTTTTGCTGCTTTCACCGCAAGATCAACCTCATATTGTGTTGCCTCTGACACCCACCCGATTACTTCTTCTGTTGCTGGATTTATATTGAAAAACTTTCGATCTTCAGCAGCCTCTACATATTGACCGTTAATGAAATTACGGCAATCGATTCCTTTTATCTGTACTTGTTGCATATCTTCCTACACCTTTGTGCAGGTTTCACCTCACTTTACATCGATGTAATTAATAAGGCAGCCTCAAAGAAGATGAAGCGATTACTTCCTTAAAGCTGCCGTACGTACTGTTATTCTTCTATCTCAACAATCATTTCGATTTCGATTGCTGTATTATTTGGTAATTGCGCCATTCCTACCGCTGAGCGTGCATGCTTTCCTTTTTCGCCGAACACTTCAACAAGTAAATCCGATGCACCATCCATAACCTTTGGCTGCTGCGTGAAATCGGAAGTAGAATTGACCATTCCTAAAATTTTCACAATGCGCTTGACCTTCGATAGATCACCTAGCTCATGCTTTAACACCGAAAGTAAATTGATCATCGATTGGCGTGATGCCGCATAGCCATCCTCTACTGTTAAATCAGCACCTAGCTGACCGTGATATTGGTCAACCCCCTGCCCCGATGTGAAAATTAAATTACCCGTGCGCACACAGCCTACATAATTTCCAACTGCCGAACGTGGCGTACCCAGCGTAATGCCGAGCTTCTCTAATTGCGATTCTGGCGTTTGTGTTTCGTTCGTCATCATTTACTCACACCACTCTTTGTTAAATTTAAAAACTGGCGCGCATTTTCACCAAGCACAGCCTTCTTCACTTCATCTGAAAGTTGTAGCGACTCATCTACGACTTTCCCTGGATTAATCTCACGTAGTAAAAATGGATAATCCGAACCCATAATAATTTTGTCATGGCCAAAGCGCTCTAATAAAAAGGCAAAATTGTCTTTGTCATATACGAGCGAATCGAAGTAAAACTTTTTCGCATAATAGCTTGGTGGATGCTCTGTCAGACGTAAATGTGGCCATACTTCCCAGCCTTGATCTAAGCGCGGTAAAATATAGGCAAATGAACCCCCACCATGCGCAAAGCATACTTTGAGATTCGGATACTTTTCCATCACACCACTCCAAATTAAGCTAGCAGCAGCAAGAGCTGTCTCACTCGGCATACCAACTGTGTACATAAAGTTGTGGCGTGGTGTGCGCTCTTTCGCCATCGTTTCCCATGGGTGGATAAAGAGTGGCATTTCTAGTTCCTCTGCCGCTTGGAAAAACGGTAGCAAATAGTCTGCATCTAAGTTTTCGCCATTTACGTTTGTACCAATTTCAATACCCACTAAACCAAGCTCCTTGCAACGACGCATTTCTGCAATCGCTACCTCTGCATCTTGCATGGGCACTGTGCCTAACCCAAAAAAATACGCTGGATATTCCTTTACTGTCTCGGCGATAAAATCATTTTGGAATTGTGCCATTTCAAGCGCTTGCTCTACCGGTGCCCAATATGAAAATGTTACGGGAACAGGCGAAATCACTTGCATATCAACGCCTTCTTTTTCCATATCCTCAATGCGCTTTTTCGGGTCCCACACTTGGTCTGTTACTTCGCGAAACAAATTGCCACTTACCATAATATCCGCGCCACAAGAGCATTTTTGCTCCAGTACCGGCCATTTATCATTGCCAAATTTCTCCGCAAAATTTGGTAAATTTAACGGATAAATGTGCGTGTGGAAGTCGATTCTCATACTTGCCATTCCTCAACTTTTTCGGACATTACGTGATTGCATTTTTCACATGTACGCAATTCTTCTGAAGCGTTGAAATGCGCAATACCCTCTGCAATTTGTTGTCCGATATTTGTTACTTGTAACGTTACGCGGTGAACTTCGTGATCGCATTTTTCACATAACCATACTAAATCTTCTAGTTCGCCTTCTTTGCGTTTATATTCAATAACAATGCCGTATGTGTCAGCTACGCGGTGCGGAGAATGCGGTACGTTCCCTGGTAAAACAAACATTTCGCCTTCTTTTACTTCGATTACTTCACGTTTGTTTTCGTCGTTAATAATTTCAACATAGCAAGAGCCTTTTACTTGGTAGAAAATTTCATCTGAAGGGCTCACATGGAATTCACGACGCGCGTTTGGACCGCCAACTAACATCACTAAAAACTGAGAATCATTCCAAAGCACTGTATTATTTACTGGTGGCTTTAATAAATCCTTATTATCCTCGATGATTTTCCAAATGTTTTGAGACCGTGCTTGCATTGTGCTTACTTCAGTAGAATTGTTCATTGTAAAACCTCCTAATTTTTATATGCTATGTGCCCGACTTACTTCGCTTCATGGAGGAAAAGAATAAGCCAATTACATTAGCATTTTTAAATTGTTATATAGCCAATCTCGCGCGATATAGTCTGCGCTGAGCGAATAACCTCTTTTAAAATAAGTTGATAATTATGTTCCTGAATGTAATCGATATCGCATACGAAGTTGAACGCCGCAATCACTTGCCCACTATAGCTTTTAATGGGTGCAGCGATTCCGAATGTACCGGTCTCGTTTTCACCATTGCTCACAGCAAAGCCTTGTTTATGAATCACCTGTAGCTCCTTCTTCAAATCGCCTATATCCGAAATCGTATTTTTCGTAAACTTTTGCATCCCACGTTGCTCAACCGCCTTCACAAAAGAGGGATTATAGGCAAGCAACACTTTTCCTATGCTGGTCGCATGAGCTGGGAAGCGCGTTACGCCGATATAGGTGGGCAGTACATCTGAATGAGGCGAAACATTTTTAAAGATGAAGCGCACTTGACCGTTATCAAACATTCCCACATGCACGCTGCCTTTAAAACGATTCACTAGACTTGCCGCAATTGGTGCGACCTTTTCATTCATCTCTTGCTGGTACATTACTTTGTTGCTCCATTCTAAAATGCGCCAGCCAAGGCGGTATTTACGGTTTTTGTCCTGCATTAAAATATTTTCCTCGCACATCGTCTTTAAAAAATGATGTACAGAGCTAACAGGAAGATCTAGCATTTCTGCAATTTGTTTGTTGGACAAAGCTAATTCACTTTCAAAAAATAAATCAATAATTTGTGCCATTTTACTTACAGAAGCGATCATTCCCATTACCCCCGATTAGTTTGTTTGTGGCTCTTTTACCGTATTTTCCTTCGCTAAAATTGCATTGGCTAAATCAAGTGCATGATCCTTTTTGTACTTATTGTAGAAAATTGCGCGCTTACGAACTGGATCCCCCGTATAGTAGCGCTCATACTGTAACGCACGCATACCGAATGCCTCGCCACATAAATCCCAAGCTAACTTAAAGATTTTCATGCGTGCCTCTGCATCTATACCGGCACGACCACCGTAATGACGATCGATGGTTGGACGTAGCTCCTCACTTAAGAAGTCCGCCTCTGTTGGCATCATAAGTAAGCCCCCTGCGCCAATCGCCTGCATTACTTCAATGGTGCGTGGATACATACCCGGCATCATGCCGCGAATTGTTTCTAATACGACTGGGTTCAAACGTGCCTCTCCCTGCTCTGTAATCGTATATTCACGCTCTGCTGTGCGTAGTAGCGAACGAATAACCTCTGTATTTTGAATTAACTCACCTAAATCCCGTTGCACGTGTAAATATTGGTCTGCTCCAATTGAATCCGCCACTTTACATGCAACCTCTACCGCAAATTTCAGCTTAATATAGCCGCGCACACCCGATTGATGCGCTGGCTGCTCTGCTATACCTGTCATCGGATACAGCAGGTTTGCTGCCTCTACGTTGTTGTATAGGAATACTTTATCCCAAGGAACAAGTACATCCTCGAAAACTAGCAGCGCGTCCATCTCTTCATAGCGCGATGCAAGTGGATGATCAAATGTCGACCGTGTACCATCTTGCACTGGCTCTCGACAAATAATTTTTAACCCTTTTACATCAATCGGTACGGCAAACGCTAGCGCATATCGCTCATCGCCAGGTGCAAAACCTGGGAACGAATAAATAATCACTTCATCCGTTAATGCTGCTAACGTAGCTAACATTTTTGCTCCGCGTACAATAATCCCTTCAGCACGCTCCTCTACAACACCAAGATGCGTATACTGATCGGCCTGCTCATGCGAATTTTTACTACGGTCATTTTGTGGATTAACAATCGCATGCGTTAAGAAAATATCGTTATCACGTAAATGCTTATAGTAGTTTTCAATATTCGTCGCCCAGTCTTCATTGTATTTACGTAAAAACCAAGAATTTTGCGCTAATGATGTAACGACTGTATTTAAGAAATCTGGCGTACGTCCCATTAATCCAAATGTTTGGCGTGCAACAACTTCAAACGCCTTACTACGCTTCATAATATCCTCATAATTGTGTGGCATTAAAAACGATGTCGCCATCCGCTCGCCCGTTTCTTCGCACATAACCGTTAAATCTTCCTGATACGCTGGCTCATGCTGCATATCATATAACTTCGCAATTTCTAATGCAGGCTGATTAAAATATGGCTCATCCAAAATGCTTTCTACGATTTTCCCGTTTAACCAAACTTCCGGCTTACGCAACTTCAATGCTTCGAGATACTGTGCTCCAGTACGAATTCCCATCATCTACACCCCTTTAAATTTATTGCACTTCTTGGCTTTTATACATCTCCGTTGATCCCATCTTGCCTTCAAAAAATGTTAATGAATCGCCGCTTCTACGATCAAATTCTGTAATTTCTCCAACAAACAGCACATGATCCCCTGCATCATATTGCTGCCAATGCTTGCATTTAAAGTAGCCTGTCGCACCTTCTATTCTTGGCGAATCCCCCTCTTTATTCCAGGAAATATCCAACTCCTCTTGAGGTCGTCCCGCAAACTGCCAGGCAATCGCCTCTTGATCATCTGCTAGCACATTAATAGTGAAAGGTTTATTTTGTAACTGCTCATATGAATTTGCTTTTTTATCAATCGATATAAGCGCAAGTGGTGGCTCTAACGACACCGATGTAAAGGAATTTACCGTAATGCCATTAATCCCCACATCATCAAACCAAGTCACAACGGTTACACCTGTGGGAAACTTTCCAAAAGCCTGTCTTAATAACTTAAAGTCCATTGTAAAAATCCCCTTTCAAATTATTAATATGATAATATCAAAAGGGAATAAAGCGCTTACATAGAAAAATTTCACAATATGAAATTTTCTAAATTTTTTGTTATTAATATATTTATTTCTATTTGATTCAATATATTCATAATTAATTAAAATCTATCAATACTATCTCACTCCCTACCTTCATCTATAAGTCACCTCGTATTTCCCGATAGTTTAAAAATAGTTCCATGAGCTGGGGCTTTAACTTCGACACTATTAAAATGGTAAAATTTAAAACTTACTTATCTATGAAAAAAGCAAGATCATTATAAGTATTATGCTTCACTGGCACATCGCTGTTGTCATTCTCCTCACACAATCCACACTGTTCCTTTCTCAAGATCGATTAGCATCCATACTGACGGGAAAACCTTGTACTTTCACAATATCTTTGTTTGTGGTACTCAAAATAATTAGAGTATTAAAGATTTTTAAAAGATATATATTGTCGTATCAAAAGCGATACGACCTTGGATTATTTTAATAAATAATAAAAATTTTCATCGAGCGTCCCTTTTTTTGATCCCTCTTGTTATTTAGTAAGTAAGAACCATTACAAGGAGGAGCGAAAAATGAACTTATTAACAAACGAAAAACCACTCATTGTCTTACCAAATGTTGCTACTGTTATTGGTGTGGATGAAGCCATTTTGCTACAACAGCTTCACTACCGCCTACAGCAGCAAACCGTCTTGCAAAATGGAGAGGCTTGGTATTGCCAATCCCACGCGAATTGGAGAAAGCAGCTGCCGTTTTGGAATGAACCCAAAATTAAGCGCATTATCCTACAGCTTGAACAATTAGAGTTGGTGCACTCAACAGACAAGTTCAACCAATTTTATGTAGATCGCACGAAATGGTACAAAATCGATTACGACAAATTACAAAGCATGCTTGCTGACTACAAGGAGCAGCACAGCATTGACGACGATGCATTCGCACAAATGACAACAATTTCAAAAGATAATCAAAACGCGCCAAAGCGCAACAAAAAGACAGTTCAAAACGAAAAGCTGACCGAAAAAATTGATTCGGTACTGACATATTTAAACGACAAGGCTTCTAAAAGATTTAGTCTAAAATCGCAGGCAAATCGCAATTTTATTAGCGCTCGCTTGAAGGAGGGCTACAGTGTTGAGGATTGCTGCTTGGTCATTGATGAGCAAGTATTGTGCTGGCTAGATGATCACGAAATGGAAAAATATTTGCGACCAATGACGCTGTTTCGTCCATCTAACTTTGAAAGTTATTTAAATAACGCCCTGTCGAAGAAGGACACACGAACGTGTATGCCTAAAGCTGTTGTTCTCGATTTTAATGCCGGGGAGGACTGGTGATGAAAAGAGAATTTTTGGAACAGAGTATTTTAGCAACGATGCTAGAGGAAAATTATTTAATTTTAGATAGTGGGCTTACACCAGAAATGTTTTATGGCCAACACCATCGCATGCTGTTTGCAATGATGCGCGAACTTGCACTTGAAAACCATCCCGTGGATTTCATGACTCTCAGTGCGCGCTTTGAGCAAATCACGCAAATAGGACTTCCCTATGTAACAGAGCTCATTCATTTTTCAAATCCTGAAAAATTCGATGCTTATGTGCAGCTACAGCGCGAAATTTGGTGCGAAAAGCAAAAAGGACAAATTTTGTTTCAAGCAACAGAAGGCGATTGGGCAATACCGCAAATTATTCATGCGCTCGATCAAACACAACTTCAAGGGGAAATAATCGATACAACAATTGCCCAAAGGTTAATCGATATGGAGAACCGTCCATTTGAAGAAACGACAACACCAGGTCTTATCGTTCCACATATTCAAGCGCTCGCCCAATTAATCGACGGTTTCCGACCAGGTGAGGTAACGATTTTAGCCGCGCGACCGTCAATGGGCAAAACCGATGTGATGAATAATTTAGCACTTTATGCTGGGTGGAATGGTCATTTGCCCATCATCTTTTCACTCGAAATGAGCACACGTACGCTACTCGACCGTATGATTGCAACAGCCGGTAACTATTCTCGACTGAAGCTACGCAATCCCAAGCGGTATTTTTCAGAGGAGCAAGCTAAAAACTGGCTGAACGTACTCAATCGTGTGCTTAAAACAAAAATTCATATTGATGACCGAAGCCATTTATCCATTGCCCAAATCCGCGCACAAGCAAGACGGATTATTCGTCAGCACCCAGAGCTTGCGCCAATTATTTTCATCGATTATTTGCAAATTATTCAATCCGAAAACGACCAGGATTTATCTAACATTGCAACGACAAAAATAAGCCGTGGCCTAAAACAAATGGCCAAGGAATTCAATTGCCCCGTCATTTGCCTATCACAGCTTAATCGCAACGTGGAATCTCGTGGCAAAAAACGACCAATGATGAGCGATTTACGCGACTCGGGCTCGATTGAACAAGATGCCGATTTAATTGTCTTTCTCTACCGCGACTCGTATTACAATAACGATTTACAAGACAGCGGCGATTTACTTGAACTCATCGTTGCAAAAATCGTAACGGTCCGACCGGTACTGCCTACGCCTTTTACAATCGTAATACTGGCCATGTCGTATCACGGGAATAATGCCATGAAAACAACAAATGTCTATCAGCTACTTTTGGATATGGTCAAGTACGAACAAAACTTCGGCGCCTACTGGATTTATCTCGCACTAAAAAAGGGCTACCTGCAAAAGCATGACCGACCCGAACGCATATACGATGTGCCCTTCACCGAAGAAGAAATCAAAGAACTCCAGCACATGAACGCTCAAGATGTACTCGGTATCAATCGCATCAAGCTTTACGCGACAGAACTTAAAGACAAGCACTATGCCTTTTACTTCGCCGAAAATCCCGTAGATGCCCAGCGCTTGCACCAGCAGCAATTTAAGGCATATGCGGTGAAATGGCATAGTGTTTACAGGCAATTTCAACACGAATCTGTGCGCCTACCACATACCGAGGAATGGATTTATCTATTTGAATTGAAGGAACGGTTCAAGGTATTTCCTGCGTTTGTTGGGGTTTGGAGGGTTGGAGATTAAAGGAGCTAGTTGGAATGGGAGAACCCCGAGCCTGGGTGGGTTCGGGTCTTCTAAGATTTCCCCCACAAATCATTTAGCTTATCGGATATAATTAAGGTACTATCGAACGATTGGATGGATTATTTTGAAAAAACAAGTACATGTAGTTGGAGCAATTATAGAAAATGAACAGCATGAAATATACTGTGCCCTTCGTAGTCCTAAAATGTCTTTACCTAACTTATGGGAATTTCCAGGTGGAAAAATTGAGGTTGGTGAAACACCTCAAGAAGCTTTACGTAGAGAAATATCAGAAGAATTTGCATGTGATATTGCTGTGGGAAATAAAGTAGAAGATACTACATATGATTACGGAAAATTCGTTGTACGTTTAGAAACGTATATGGCAAAAATCATTGACGGGATACCTGTAGCACTTGAACATGCAGAAGCAAAATGGGTTAAACGTGATTTACTTAAACAATTAGAATTTGCACCAGCAGATATACCTGCAGTTGAAAAATTATTAAAATAATTTATTTTAGGTGGCTTACTATATGGAACAGATTATAAAAAAGCTTGAAAACTCTTTATATAAAGGATTCATCGATCAAAATAGAGCTGTTTCTTCACAATTTAAACCGAAATTATTATCAAATAAAGCGCATGAAAATGTTTTAACTACCCTGCTTCAAGAACTGAAAACTTGTAATTCATTTACATTTTCTGTTGCATTCATTACAGAAGGTGGACTAGCCACTTTAAAAACGATGCTCTATGATTTACAGAAAAAAGGGATTTTCGGACGTATTTTAACTTCTACTTTTCTACAATTTAATCAGCCGAAAATGTTTAAAGAGCTTCTTAAATTAACAAATGTTGAAGTCCGAATTACTGATATTAAAGGATTCCATTCAAAAGGATATATTTTTGAACATACCGATTACTATTCACTAATTGTAGGAAGTTCAAATTTAACGGACAGTGCATTAAAAGCAAATTATGAATGGAATGTTTATTTAAACTCACTTGAAAATGGAGAAATTATTCAGCATTTTAAAAATCAATTTGAACATACGTGGAATCAAGCTGCACCTTTAACGATTGAATGGATTGAATCATACCAACCACTCTATCTTGAAAACATGCAACAGACTTCAAAAGTTGCTTCACCACCACTGTATGTAACAAACCCTTTAAAGGAAAGCCTATTAATACTGCCAAACAAAATGCAAACAGCTGCCTTAGAACAATTAAAATTATTACGGGAATCAGGAGCTCAAAAAGGGCTGATTATTTCTGCTACCGGAACGGGTAAAACGTATCTTTCAGCATTTGATGTTCGAAATGCTGCACCAAAGCGATTGCTATTTATCGTTCACCGTGAACAAATTTTAAATAAAGCCATGGCTGATTATCGAAAAATTTTACTTGGCGACGAATCCGAATATGGTATTTTATCAGGAACTTCTAAGAATACCAATGCACGTTATTTATTTGCTACCGTTCAAACAATGTCTCGTGACCCATACTTACAGCAATTTGCTAAAGACCACTTTGATTACATATTAATTGATGAAGTTCATCGTGCAGGTGCGGAATCCTATTTAAAAATTATTAATTATTTTACGCCTCAGTTTTTATTAGGCATGACAGCAACCCCTGAACGTACTGACAATTTCAATATTTATGAGCTATTCGATTACAATATTGCATATGAAATCCGCCTTCAAGAAGCGTTAGCGGAAGAAATGCTTTGTCCGTTTCATTATTTCGGTGTTACCGATTATATAAAAGGCGATGAGTTAATTGATGAGACAGCTGATTTACAAAAGCTCCTAGTGAAAGAACGTGTCGATCATATTATCGAAAAAATTTCATACTACGGCTTCTCTGGAAATCGCGTTAAAGGATTAATGTTTTGCAGTAAAAAAGAGGAAGCGCGTGAACTTTCAAATATATTGAATCAACGTGGCTTAAAAACTTGCGTGCTAACGGGGGACGACTCTCAAGATGCACGTGAACAAGCAATTGAACAACTTAGAATTGGCGAATTAGAATATATTTTAACTGTAGATATTTTCAATGAAGGCATTGATATTCCATTTTTAAATCAGATTGTTATGCTACGCCAAACGCAATCAAGCATCATTTTCATTCAACAACTTGGACGAGGTTTACGAAAACATAATGACAAAGATTACGTTACAATTATTGATTTTATCGGAAATTATAAAAATAACTATTTAATTCCGATTGCCCTTTCAGGCGACAAAACAATGAATAAAGACAATGTGCGACGTAATACCGTTAACACAGATTACATTCAAGGGGTTTCTACAATTAATTTTGAGGAGATTGCGAAGAAACAAATTTTTGATGCGATTAATAATACAAATCTCTCTACATTAAAAATGCTAAAGGATAGTTATTTTGAAGTGAAAAATCGGATTGGACGTATCCCATTACTAATAGATTTTATTCAGCAAAACTCACTCGATCCCGAGGTAATTATTAATTATAGTCCAAACTATTATGACTTCTTATTAAAATTGAAAGAAGATATTGCACCGATTACCGACTATGAAAAATCCATTCTGGCATTAATCGGTAAAGATTTTTTACCTGGTAAAAGAATTCATGAACTACTGCTATTAAAACTTTTAGCTGAACAAGAAACCCTTTCAGAACAACAATTTATTTCGGTACTTCACGATCATAATGCCTATCTTAACGAAGACACCCTACTAGGGATAGAAAATGTATTTTCTTTAAACTTTTTCGTAGAAGTTGATAAAAAGAAATTCGGCCAAAAACCTGTAATCATTAAGTCGAACTCAAACTACATGTTCAATGAAGAATTGCAGCTATCACTTCAGGATGCGAACTTTAAGCAATACTTTGTCGATCTACTAGACTGTGCCTTTATTAAAAACGAGCAATTTCTAAATGATGAACCGTTTAAGCTTTATGAAAAATATTCTCGTCGTGAGGTATGCCGTTTATTAGATTGGGAGAAAAATGAAGAAGGTACACTTAACGGTGGTCGTCCCAAGAACGGAGATTTCCCGATTTTCGTAAATTATCATAAAAATGATGAAAATGATTCTGAAACAAATTACATGGATGAGTTCTTATCAAACGACACGTTTAAATGGTGCTCAACTAAAAATCGATACATCGATAAATCAAAGGAAATGCAGATTCTTATTAACTCAGTAGCTAATGGAACAAATGTTTACCTGTTTGTAAAAAAAGACAATGGCGAAGGTAAAGACTTCTATTATTTAGGTCGTTGTGATGTAAATCCAGCTTCAGCTAAACCGGATCAAATTTTAGATAAAGGTTCCTATTATCCTGTTGTTACAATGGAAATGGTGTTAGAACAGCCGATTCAATACGATATTTATCATTATCTAGTTGAAGAATAAAAATAAGCTTCTACAAGAAAATGCCATTGTACGGATCGAGTCGTTCTTCATCAGAGCCGTCTATCTGTCAAAGAAATCGCCCGTATTCAAACGTTCCCTTATTGGTATCAGTTTAGAAATGGCGGCAATATGACAGCATCTGAAAACAACCGTTTGGATAAACAATACAAACAAATTGGGAATGCCATACCCGTACACCTTGCCAAAGCTGTTGCAATGCCGATTGCCGAATGGGTTGTGCACTATTTACGAGAGCGCGAGCAGCAACATACACAGCAGTTAATGCTGTTTTAGCGGACTAGTTTCTTCTAGTTCGTTTTTTTAATTTGTTTAGCTGACCTCGATTATTGACTGTCATGTCCATGTAGTTTTATAAAAAAGATTAAACATTTGAAACAAAATTCGATTATTTAAAATAAAGATTGATAAAAATTCTGTGATGATATGCAGGATTTTTTTATTCCACAATAGGGCCATTTTGTTGAAGAAGGATATCTCTAATTTTTAACGAATACATGGTTATAGATAAGCAAAAGTGGTGAGATAAATAGGAAAAAAATTTAATTTATTTTTGGACAATAAAATGGAAAAATGTATAATTAACAGGCTTCGGAGCGCGGGTTGTGTTTTCGCAGAAGATGAGACCAGGTTACTTATCCTGGAGGCACAAACTCCAGAGGATCTCAAGAAAATGGTGGAAATGCGAGCCGATGGTTTACCTCTTGAATATGTTGTTGGATACGCAGAGTTCTGTAGTTTGCGGATAGAAGTGGATCGAGGCGTTTTCGTGCCTCGCCAACGTACCGAATTTCTTGTTCACCAGGCAGAAGCCCTGTCTTGTTCTGGTGATATCGTCGTTGACCTATGTTGTGGGTCAGGTGCTGTGGGTGTAGCACTGGCAGCAGCTTTAGGACGAGTTGAATTGTATTCTGTTGACATTGACCCTGTCGCAGTACGATGCGCTGGCCGCAACGTTACGGATTTCGGTGGCCATGTTTTTGAAGGTGACTTGTATAAAGCTCTGCCTATCTCACTTAAAGGCCATGTGAACATCCTAGTTGCGAATGTACCTTACGTACCTACAAAGGCAATCAAGCTGCTCCCACAGGAGGCTCGCCTACATGAACCGAAGGTGGCGCTTGACGGTGGAGAGGATGGACTTGACATTCAGCGAAGAGTAGCAGAAGAAGCATTTCTTTGGCTAGCACCGGGAGGCCATCTTTTGATAGAGACGAGCGAAAAGCAGGCACCTGAGACCATTGAAATCTTCGCTAGCGCTGGGCTTACCACGAAAGTGGCTAGAGACGATGAACTGGACGCTACTGTCGTTATCGGATCGAATTCTGGTTTTTAGAGTAAATAAGTACTTAGCCTTAATCACAAATGAAATGATAATTAGTTATCACAATACTATAAACAAAGAGCCCATTTTGATTAATCTTTTTTCAAAACCGGTTCTTTTTTAGTTACAAAAATTAAGATTTAAGAGGTATTTTTGATCAAACTTTATTTTAAAGATACATGTCAATATCAGTAAAAACGCTAAGATAAAGCAGCATATTTATTTAATAGTATGTTAATAAAAGCGGTGTTTACATGCCAGAATCTGAACGAATAAAAAAGCGCTTCTACGATGGAATTTCCATAGTAGAAGCACTTTTTGTTGTTTAATAGATTTAGTATCTCCAATGCCATCCATGATATAAGGTGATACCATTTATATTCAGCAATACCTATTTAGATTTCCTTAGTTTCTTCTCTTAGCCACACGCGTTCCTCTTCATTTAAATGAGGAGCTAGCTTTGTGTATACCTCTTGATGATAATTGTTTAACCATTCCTTTTCACTCTTTGTTAACATCTCTTTATCTATGCCAGCTAAATCAATTGGGCAATATGTGATTGCTTCAAACTTCATAAATTGACCGAACTCAGTTTTTTCATCTTCAACTACCAGCATCATATTTTCAATTCTAATTCCATGCTTACCTTCTAGGTAGATTCCCGGTTCATTCGTAATGATCATGCCTTTTTCTAAGGTAACATTATTCGAATCATTTCTTATGCTTTGTGGTCCTTCATGAACATTCAAGAAGAAACCTACCCCATGTCCTGTCCCGCATTTATAGTCAATGCCGTACTGCCAAATCGGTTGTCTTGCTAGAATATCTAAATGAGAACCGGTTGCTCCGTATAAAAATTTTACTGCGCTTAATGCAATAAATCCTTTTAACACCAAAGTGTAATCTCTTTTTTGTTCATCGGTAAGCTTTCCTAAAACAAGCGTTCTTGTAATATCTGTTGTTCCATCATAATACTGGCCACCTGAATCAATTAAAAACAGACCTTCATCCTTAAGCGTATGTTGGGTTTCTTTATTGGCTTTATAATGCATCATCGCAGCATGTTCTTTATAGCCTGCTATTGTATCAAAGCTAGGTCCAACAAATCCTTCCTGCTCATTTCTGAAATGTTCTAATTTTTCTTCTGCAGCAATCTCTGTAATTTCTTCTTTCGCTACAGAGCCCTTTAGCCATTTTATAAATTTCACCATGGCCAATCCATCTTTAATTTCACACGCTTTTAAATTTTTTATCTCCACGTCATTTTTAATAGCCTTTAAATCCGTCGTGATGTTAGGACTTTCAATTTTCTTTGCCTCACTGTTAATGCCATTGTATAGACGGATATTCGTTCTTGTAGAATCTAACATCACAGCATCATTGCCTGAAAGACTTTCCAAGAACGGTTGTATTTCATGATTCGCTTTTAACTCGATCCCTTCAGCCTCTAACTCTTCTTTCACTGAAGCCGGAACCTTGTAAGAATCAATAAATAAATAACATGTATGTTCGGCTACGATTACATTCGCTATTACAACTGGACTGTTCGGCACATCGTTTCCTCTTATATTCAACAGCCATGCAATGTCATCAAGGGAAGTTAAAATATAATAATTGGCTCCCTTATTTTTCATTTCTTGTCTTACTTCATTTAATTTTTCTACGCGTGATTTGCCCGCATAGTTTACGTCATGCGTGAATAATGGTTCTTTCGGAATCTCCGGTCTGTCTTCCCACAGTTCACCAATTAAATCTTGATCTATTTTTAATGTGATTTGCTTGGCTTTTAGATCGGCTTCCATTCTTTTAACCATAGTAGTTGAAAAAACATTTCCATCAAAGCCTACAATATTCCCTTCATTCAGAACATTTGCAAGCCATTCTGAATAAAATGGCACCCCTGGATCCATCATTCTGAATAATTTGATTCCTGAGCCTTCAAGCTGCTTTTCTGCTTGAATATAGTATCTACCATCTGTCCATAGCCCAGCATCCTCTAATGTAATAACTACCGTACCTGCAGACCCTGTAAATCCTGATAGCCATTGTCTGCCTTTCCAATGTTCTGCTACATATTCACTCTGATGTGCATCAAAACTAGGAATGATATAGGCATCCATTTGATTTTCTTTCATTAGCTGTCTTAACTTTTCGACTCTATCTCTACTATTCATTACGAATTCCCCCATTTTCCTTAAGTCAAATTTGTTTATGTTCACGGTCATACAACCAGATAGCTAGCACAATACTTATGATTCCGGCTGTAAGCTTTGATATGATAAATGCGCCTATCATGTCTGGTGCTACTCCAGACACAAACCCAAGTTGTCCACCAAATACAAATGCGCCACTCACCCCAAAGGCAGTAGCTACTACTTTTCCTTTAGGATTCATTTCCTTAAAAGTTCCAAATATTAATAAATTACTAGCTAAACTTCCTAGAATGCCTGCTACTGATACAGAATTAATCCCAAATCTTTTCCCTATTTTCTCAAAACTATTTTTAAAAATTCGATTAATAAATGCTAGCATCGGATATGCGCCACCTAAAACAATGGCAATCTTGGCCACTATCACTGTAGATTCAGCTAGTGGTGCTAATCCTGATACAAGCCTTACACCAAATATCACATCTATTCCTTGTAAAAGTAACCCAATAATACTCAGACATACGATAAGCTTTCCAAATCCATTAAAAACTTTTATAAAAACATGTGGAATTTTTAATAACCCTACCCCTAAAATAATGGCAAAAACAAAGATAGGTATCAGATTTAACACTAATAGATTGATATCTATTTTTTGCCATAAGCCCGCTGCAAGACATCCTATTGGGATAGTAATAATTCCAACTAGCACACCTTTAGAAAAATAGCCTTCATCCTCTTTAGAAAGCATCCCTAACGCGACTGGTATTGAAAAACTAATTGTGGCTCCTAAAGTAGAGGCAATGATAATCCCTGAAAATGCACCCATTTCCTCTGTCGATGCTAACTGACTAGCCATCTGATAGCCGCCCATATCTACAGCTAAAAATGCTGCCGGAACAATAGAAGGGTCTAAACCAAAAACGCGACAGATTGGAATAATCACAGCAGATAAAAAGTCGGTAAAAATAGGTACTAAAGAAATTATACCGATCATGCCAAGCCCTAAAGCTCCCATGGTCTTTATACCTTCCTCAAATTTCCCACCCAGCTTCAAATGAGTTCCCGTAATATAATCAATCGCACCGATGACAAAAAAAGAACCAATTACAAATAATATGAATTTATCCATTGTTAGTATCACTTTCTATAATGTCCTTGCTAAATCAGCCTCTGTTATACATATAATTAGGCGTATTAATCGCTATTAGCTTTACGTTTTTATTCGTATAATTAGCCCAATTGTGGGAAATAGTTGAGTCCATATGAACACTATCACCTGGATATACTTCATGCCTTATACCATTGATGTAAACGGTTAAGATTCCTTCTAAAACATAAACGAACTCTTCCCCCTCATGCGTATAGGATACGATTTCTTCATCCTTCTTTTGAGGAAGAATTTCAATAAGCCTTGGAACAAGCTGTTTATTTTCCATATTTGAACTTAAACTATACTTAATAAAGCCGCCTTCTACGGAATCCATTATTTCTTGTTCATAACTTCTTAAAACCAACTCTTTCTTTTTGAGTGGATAATCAAAAAAGTGTGTTAAATGTACCTCCAAAATAGCAGCTAGTTTTTCAAGTGAGTCAACTGCTATGGTAGTAAGCCCTCTTTCTAATTGAGATAGAAATCCAACAGATAATTCGCTTTTTTCACTTAACTCTTTCAACGTAATTCCTTTTTCAGTTCTCAATTTCTTTATTTCCATTCCTATATTCATCATTTCACCCCCTAAATTTCATTATTGTGAATAATATAGTATATCCCAAACTAAAATACAATATGTTATGAAATAAATTCATACATATGAATTTATCAATTAACATTATCCTATATTTTCTCAAGAAAGACCGCAAAAACACACAATAAAAAAAAACGCATTGATCTAGTAGATCAATGCGTCTAAATTGTTAACTAATAATATACGAAAAAGAGTTATCTTAATTGCCACATTCAAATAAAGTACCAATAGGGCTAAGGAAAGTTTTACTGCTCCAACAACTCAATCATCTCTGTGTATCCTCTATCTTTAGCATAGTCCAATGCTTTCAGACCATTGTCATCACGAAGCTCTTTGTTTGCATTGTAAGCTAGCAACTCCTGTACAATTTGCTGATATACTTTTGAACCATCTGTTAATGCGCTGCTTCAATTAAAGCTGTATAGCCAAAGCTATTTTGATGATTGATATCCATTTTTCCATCCGCTAAAAGTAACTTTACATTAGCTAAATGGCCCTTTTCAGCAGCTGGGATTAATGCATTGCCACCATATCGATTGTACACCTGGTGATCGGGTGTTGCATTTTCAAGTATATAAGCTAAGATCTCTGTTTTACCTTGTGCACCTGCATATAAATAAGGGCTATCTTGAATCCTGTCTTGTTGGTTAACATCTGCCCCTGCATTAATTAGAGCTTTTGCAATTTCAATATAATTTTTATGTGTAGCAATTAACAACGGTGTTTCATCATTTTTATTCGTTTCATTAATTGGATAAGATGAATCTTTTAAAATGTCCTGTACTTTTTCAAGATTGTTCGCTTCAACCGCTTGAAGCAATTCACCTGATTGATGTGCCATTTCCCTTTCCTCCTCATCATTACAGCCTACTATTATAAATAAAAAGCTAATAATAAATCCTTTAAGTAATCTCAAATTTAAATCACCCTTTACAAGGAATGTTTCAATAGTTAAAACGATAACCGCTGCCCCAAATGGTTTCAATCGGTAGCTCTGACAACTTCCCCTTTTTTAATTTGTCACGAATGCGCCCGACATGTACCACAACAGTGAATACATCCCCATCCAGATCATCCATATACCATAATTGGCGAAAAAGCTGTTCCTTCGTCCATACACGATTCGGATGTTCCATAAAAAAGACGAGTAAATCAAACTCCTTAGTTGTAAATGTAATTTCTTTGCCGAGCACAAAAACCTTACGCGCTGCCTTATCTACAACAATATTATTCATTTCGATATACTCTACTGCTTGCCCTACGCCTGTTAACTGTTTGTAGCGTTTTATATGCGCTTGGACACGTGCAACCAATTCACTAGGACTAAATGGTTTTGTCATATAATCATCCGCACCTAAACCAAGGGCACGAACTTTATCAACATCTTCCTTTTTTGCTGACACAACCATGAGTGGAATATTTTTCACCTCGCGAATACGGCGACAAATTTCAAATCCATTCATTGAAGGAAGCATTAGATCTATCACAACTAAGTCATATGCTTCATTAATTGCACAATTCATCCCTTCAAAACCATCTGTTACAATATCCGCTTCTATTGAATGAATTTCTAAATAATCTCGCTGCAATTCCGCAATGCTTAGATCATCTTCAATAATTAAAATTCGTGATGCTACCATTTTTCAACACTTCCTTTAAGCCTTTTCCAAAACAATGATTACAGATGTGCCTTCATGTAACGTACTTTGAACTTTTACCTGACCTTTATGCTTTTCAACAATTTGCTTCACAATCGCAAGCCCTAAGCCACTGCCACCTGTTGCTGATGTTCGAGCTTCCTCCCCGCGATAAAAATGATCAAATACATAGGGCAATTTTTCCTCCGAAATCCCTTGCCCGTTATCTTTAACAATTAATTGTACAAAGCGAGACACAGCAATTACTTCAACAATAATCATTAATGGCCCCGTCGCCTTTTGAAACTTTATACTATTTTCAATTAGATTATTAATTGCACGATTCATATGCATACGGTCAATCTGCACATACACTTTACCAGAAACTTGCAAGTCAATGTGTACCTGTCGATTAGATAATTGAAACTCCTCTACAACATGCGCTAGAAAATCTGGCAATGAAGTACGTTCAAAATGGAATTGTACTGCTTCTGCATCAAGCTTTGAATAGAGAAAAAGCTCCTCTATTAAATGATTTAAGGCAAGTGATTTAGAATGGATTGTTTTTAAATACTTTTCCCGCTTTTCAGGTGTTTCAGCAACACCTTCCCTCAATCCTTCTACATAACCAATAATAGAGGTAATCGGCGTTTTTAAATCATGTGAAATACTTGCCACTAATTCTTTTCGGTTATTTTCAAGATTTTGCTGCTCCTCAATCGATGCAAGTAATGCTTCTCGCATTTGTTCAAAATTTGCCATCAACTGCTGCACTTCTTTTGCAGTATTTTCCGGCAAAATAGATGTCTTCATCATCATGTCCCCATTTCGAATACCGGACATTGTTTGACCTAATTTTTCAATGGGCTGAATAATTGATTTGCGTATTTGATGATTCAAAAAAAGCATAGCTGCAACTGAAACGAACAAAATGAGCATACTAATAAGCAATCCCCATCTTGTCAGAAATTCTAATAAGCTATTTTCCTTTTTTAATACAAGAACACTACCTTTAGTCTGATCGCTGTAATAAAAATCATATTTAATGTAACGGTACATTCTCCCTGCATTATCTATGGTACCCTTTGTTTCAATATTGTTTGTATCAAAATCAGGGAAATGCACAATAAGCGACCTTTCAACTAGCTCCTCCGAATAATATAAAATGTCCTCATCCTTACGAATCACGAGACCAAGAGATAGCTGCTCTAATTGTTGTAATTTATTTAGCATAGCCTCTCCTATTAGTTGGTCCGGCGTACTTTTCGCTATATTTCGTAACTCCACATAAGCAAGCTCCTCTTCTGGGCTCAAGGAACGCTGCTTCGTAAAAGATTGATACAATGTTTTCGGCGTCGGTATCGATCCTGTCGTTACATAAAAAGCAATACATAAAATTAGAAGAATGGAGACGCTCGCAATAAAAATACCCCCAATATATGAAATGAGAAATCGATTTTTTATTGTCATAGTAATCTCCTTTCTCTAACCTCTATATAAAACTATTGTATAGTTAACTATTATTTAATCATTTATGCCTCGGCGTAATTGCCTCTGTTCACTTAGGGTACAAAAGAAATTGCTAATAAAAGTTAAAAGCTGAAATTTGGATTGAATTCTCCCTTATATGGCTCATGCTCAACAAAAATAGTCACTTCATTGCCTGCTGCATCTTTACCCATTCGCTTATATGTGAACTTGCTATCGTTTAATTCTGTCAGCTCAAGAGCAGCCCCATATTTTTTTTCACCTAGCGATACATGTGCGCGCACTTTATTACTATTAATCACATCAAAGTAACCAAAGTCCCCACGGCTCTCCCCTGTTTCAACATTGAAAAATTCATATTGATTTGTTGTTAGGTCAAATTTAGCGATGCTAATAAAGTTCGCATTTTGCTCTGTCACATCATTCCCCTGCTCATCCAGTACTTTTGTTCCTTGCCATAATGTTTCACTTAAAATTTTATCACCATCTACGTCCGTCAAAATCGTGCCTGTCGTTGCCACTAAATTTTGTCCTGGATTTGTAAATGCTAATTTTGATTCTTCGTACGGAATATGTTCAACATAAACTTCTACATCATTGCCAGCTGCATCTTTGCCCATGCGCTTGTATGTGAAAATATCTTCGCTCAGTTCCGTCATCTCCACAACAGCTTGATACTGCTTCGTATTAGAAATTAAAATTCGTTTCTTCCCATCATTTGTCACAAAGAATGTCCCTTCATCTCCTCGTGTTTCCTTTGTCGCTGCATCAAAAAATTCATAGCGACCTGTTTCAGCATCATACTTCGCCAAACCAATAAAGTTTGCATTTTCCTTTGTTAAGTCATTATTATCTTTATCGTAAACCTTTGTTCCTTGCCAATCTGTACTCCCTAAAAGATTAACCATTTCCTGACCTTTTGTAAGCTGGTTTTCCGTTTCAACTTGTGATGTTTGCTCCTGTTTCTCTTGTTGCTCAACTGGTTCCGTTGAATTCGTTTTCTCCGTTACTGTCTCGTCGTTACATGCAGCTAAAATTGTTAATGAGCTAAATACTACCAATGATGCAAATTTTAATTTTTTATTCATATTTGTTCTCTCCCTTTCATTTTCTTATACTTCATTATGAAAGGCAGTTCTAAACTCCTTATATCGCAAATATAAACAAATTATAAATTCGAAGCTTTGTTAATTCCGATCTCCTTAGCGATAGATAATGATTGGCGAAAAACGTTCTGCCTCATCCTCTAAAAATCTCCCGCTTATGCCACTTAAAATACTTCTTATTCTCCTCCACACGGTTTACACGCATCTTTTCATGAATGCCGTACTTACTATAATCCGCTTTCGCAAGCTCCGGTGAAATGTGAATTTTTCCAGTACCATCAAAGGCAATATAGCCGCGGTCGTATAATGTATCATGGTTGCTGCATAGTAAAATGCCATTATACGGATCGAGTCGTTCTTCATCCGTCGAATCTTTCCACGGTTTGGAGTGGCTTGCTTTTAAAAGCTCTGGTAATTCGATGCCGCATAACGCGCAATGATGGTCCCATAAAGGAGTCAGTTGCTTTTTGAATTTTTGCTGACCCCTGCGAATTTTCACCTTGGCCTCTGCTTCGGTTTCAATTAAAATCGGCGCTAATGTATTGCGTTCTTTTTGTGCAATTAATCCGATCGCAAATTCTAGCTGTTCTTCATTTTCCTCATAAATATTCGCATCACTAATAAGCTCTAACAATTTAATCGCGAGCATTTCATTACAAGGATATAAGAAGCCTTGGTTACCATCGCCATTTTGTTGGAATGGGGAGTATTTCACTGGTAAGAGCTGCTGGATATGCTCAAAGTTTGCTTTAATTGCTATCGGGATTTGAAGTGGCTCATAGGCAGAAATGAATAGATTGCCAATGTGTTTAGCTTCATCGAACGGATTTTCACCTTTACGGCAATCTTCCTGCGCAATACTAATTGCGACAATTTCGCCTTTTACACAATGGAAAATGGCATCGCCCTGTTTCACCTCGTTCATGCGCTCCCAAGAATGCGGTGTCTGCCCGCTATTATCGTAAATGGAGCACCAAACAACATTCGCGTCCTTTGCCTGTTCGTATGTTTTCCCTTGCATTACTATATAAAAATTCATGTCCGTACACCCTTATCTTCATCGTTTCATATAGCTTACCACTATTATTCCCTCAAAAATAAAAATGTGCTTATAGAAAGACACCTTTCGCACAAAACAATGCCACGCCTTTATGGATCACCAATCCCCAACCCATAAAAAAATTCAGCCAAACGGTCTCAATCGACGTCATTTGCCTGAATTTTTAATGGTTCCTGATATTCTATTTTCTCACCTTCATCGGTTCCTTACGCATGCGATACATGAACGAGTTGTGATGATTTTCACGTTGCTACTGTACTCACTGTTCGTTCCTTCGTTTGTAGCTCTATTCAGCCGCTAACTCGCTTTCTGTTACCCATTTGTGATTTGTCACTTTTTCTCCTTTAGATGAAGTGTAGTCAACCATATAGACCGTTGTTTTTTCGGCGGAGTCAATAACTGCCGTTGCACCGTCCATCCCTTCCATATGATCCGCGCGTAACGTTACTTCTGTGCCTGGTTCAAGAGAGGCTGCACCTGGATTTTCAAGCTCTTCGTGAATGACCCATTTATGATTTTTTACAAGTTCTCCAGTAGTTGTAGACGTGTACGTAACTGCATAAACCGTTGTATCATAAGCGCCCACCACAGTAGCTTTAACCCCATTCATACCATCCATATGATCTGCATGCATCATCGCAGTAGTGCCGACAGGGAAAGTTGGGTTCGTAGCTTCTGCTAAGCCTTCAGGTAGTTCCCCATCACTTGAATGATTCATCGTTGAATGGTCCATAGTTGCATGTTCATTGTCTGTATTATCTGTACCCTGCTCTTTCTTTTCTTCGGCACATGCGGCTAATGTAAATGATAAAGCAATGGTCAAGAATCCCAGCGTTAGTTTCTTCTTCATAAATGTCCTCCTCGTAATCTTATAATGGCTATTTTTATTGTAACCATTAATTTTGCAAATACTGTGCAGACATCATTATTATTAGTTTGGGAATCCATTTAGAAGAAATAACAAGGTGATGAATTTTTGTTCATCCAATTCGCTACTAGGGTACGGTACCATCTATACCCATTTATAACCAATTCCCCACACAGTTTTAATGATTTGCTCGATTGGAAAACCGGCTGTCCTTAATTTTTCGCGTAGATTTCTTATATGTGAATCGACCGTGCGCTGATCAATGAACGCATCGAACTCCCACGCAATCGTCATTAGTTCCTCGCGTGTAAATGTTTTTTGCGGACGCGATAAAAGCGCTTCAATGATTAGAAATTCCTTCAATGTTAGCCGAATCGTGCAAGCCTCATAATGAAGCGAAAACGTTTCTTTATTTAATTCAAAGTTCCCATGTACAACTATATTTTGTGGTGTATGTTCATGATTACTCCGTCTTAACAAAGCATTCACTCTTGCTATTAGTTCCTGCTCATCGAAGGGCTTTGTTATATAATCATCAGCCCCTGTATTTAACCCCTTCACCAAGTCTAGCTTTTCAGACCTCGCTGTCAGCATCATGATGGGCACATTTGAAAACATCCGTATTTTTGTGCACAGTTCCCAACCATCCATTAGTGGCATCATCACATCAAGAATGACAAGGTCGATATTTTCCTTTTGTAAAGTGTGAATCGCATCCTGTCCATTGATATTTTTTATACATCTAAATCCAGCTGGCATGAGGAACAGTTCAATTAAATCGAGCATTCGCTGTTCATCATCTACTAATAAAATTGTTTTCGTCATTCCGCCACCTCGCCTTTTAGGGTGATTGTGAAGGTACTTCCTTTTCCTAAAGTACTTTTCACATCGATTGTACCTCCATGTGCCTCGACTAATTCTTTTACTACGGCTAGTCCAATTCCTGATCCACCGAGTGAGCGAGAACGCGATTTCTCTACACGATATAATTTTTCAAAAATATAGCCGATTTCAACCGGAGGAATTCCGATGCCTTGATCAGTAATAGAAATAATCGTTTTATTGTGCTCTGTTGAAACAGACAATGTAACCTGTGTGTACGAAGGTGAATATTTCTTCGCATTGTCTAGTAAATTTAAAATAATTTGCTCTAATCGCAAAGGGTCTGCGTAGATTTGAACATCCTTATTACAAATGAATGTTAATTCTAAATCCTTTAATGTAAACGAAGGATGGACAAGGTTTATTAACTGTTGAAAGTATGCCTTTGCTCCAAAATTTTCTTTTGAAATGGTAAATGAGTTTTCATCCATTTTCGCTAAATCTACTAAATTTTTTACGAGCTCCTTCATACGCTCAGACTCCTCAACTAGAATACGTAAATATTGATTTCTTTCATCTTCTCGGATTTCAGGTCTCATCGCGACTTTTGTATAACCAATTAAATAGGTTAACGGGGTGCTTAATTCATGTGCAATAGCAGCAAGAAATTCATTTCTTTCTTTTTTTAGTCGCTCTAAATCACGAGCTAACATTTGGATTGCTTGTGATAGTTCACCAAGCTCATCCTGTTTCAATTTTGGTAGCTCTACTTGAAAGTCTCCAGCGTTTATCTTTTCTGTAGCTTCTTTCATCCGAATTAATGGTCGCGTTAAAATTTTGGATAACACGAAGTAGGCAATCAGTAAAACGAGTACGCTAGTGATACCGGCAATACCAAAATGAAAATTGAGTTGATTTACTAATTGTTCGATTGGGCGTGTGCTTTGAAGCATTACAACATAGCCCTTTTCGTCATTCGTTTGTATGTGAAACGGATGCACACTAATGATGTAAGGGGCATTCTTCCAATCTGAAACGAGTAAGGTATCCTGTTTTAAAAATGTTGTTGGTAAGACGGGCATAAAATTGCTTAATTTTTGAGCATCGTTTTCTGAGCTTTTTATGACCTTACCATCACGATCGGTAATGATCACTTGTCGGTTACTATCCATTTCCATCAAAACAATATGATGCACCGTGGACTCTGAATAATTCTCAACAAGAACATCGCGATGATTAGAGCCATTGGCTAAAAGTCGTTCATATTCTTCATTTACCTTTGATGTAATCATACTGTGATGGAGATAATACATTAACAATAATTGCATGACGAACACCGTTAGAAAAAAATAGACGGCTAATTTTGTTGAAATTCGCTTCATCGGAGATCATACACCTCTCTTCAACCTCTAGTATAGAGTAAAATTATGAAAAAACTATGCAGCTATCCATCCAAAATGTCCGCTCTGTGTGTTATGCACGGAAGCTAGGGTTTCGCTCCCTATTCCTTCGCCCCTCGAAAAAATGCTATAATCCATATTAAGAATCATTTTCACTAATAATGACACCCCGTTAACATTGCTTAACAGAAAGGACAACCTATGCTAAAAAGATTTTTTACATACTATAAGCCACACAAACGCTTATTTATCATCGACTTTTCAAGTGCGGTATTCGTCGCCATTTTAGAGCTACTGTTCCCAGTTGCGGTACAACGATTTATCGATGATTTACTGCCGACGAATGATTGGGGCATGATTACCAAAATTAGTGCATTACTACTCTTCACGTACCTTTTAAGCACGGTCATGAACTTTATCGTCAACTATTTAGGGCATAAGCTTGGCGTTAATATCGAAACCGATATGCGTCAGCAGCTGTTCAATCATGTGCAGCGTCAGCCTTATACGTTTTTCGATAATATGAAAACTGGCCATTTAATGAGCCGTATTACGAATGATTTATTTGATATCGGCGAATTTGCGCACCATGGTCCTGAGGATTTCTTTATTGCGATTATGACCTTTATCGGAGCATTTTCGATTATGTATAACATTAACGCAACAATGGCGACGCTTATTTTAGTATTTGTTCCATTTTTAATTGCTGTAATGTATTTAAGTAATCAGCGCATGAAAAAGGGCTGGACGGTGATGTATAGTGAAATTGCCAATGTCAACGGCCGCGTGGAGGACAGCTTTTCAGGAATTCGCGTTGTTAAATCCTTTACGAATGAGGAATTTGAGAAGAAGCGCTTCAAGGAACAAAATGCTTTATTCCGCAAAGCAAAAATCTATGCATATAAGGTCATGGCGGGTACACACTCAAGCATTTACATTTTAACGCGCCTCCTAACATTAGTTGTGTTAGTTGTCGGGGCTTGGCTCTCATATACGAAGCAGCTAACGTATGGTGAGTTTGCGAGCTTTATTCTCTTTACGAATGTACTCATAAAACCAATCGACAAAATTAGTGCGTTGCTTGAAATGTATCCTAAAGGCATGGCGGGCTTTAAACGCTTCTGCGATTTAATTGACCTAGAGCCAACCATTGTAGACCGTCCAAATGCCATTGAAGTGAACCATTTACATGGAAATATCGCCTTCAACGAAGTTAGCTTCAACTACGCAGATAGTAAACAAGTATTAAACAATCTTTCATTCCATGTTGAAGCCGGCAAAACGATTGCCTTTGTGGGTCCATCGGGTTCAGGGAAAACAACGATCAGCTCACTTATTCCGCGCTTCTATGATGTAACAGAAGGCTCGATTACAATCGACGGGCACGATATCCGCGATTTAACGCAAAGCTCTCTACGTAAGCAAATTGGGACAGTGCAGCAAGATGTGTTCCTCTTTACCGGCACCATTCGTGAAAATATTGAGTACGGTAAACTTGGCGCTAACTTTAACGAAATTAAAGCCGCAGCCGAGCAAGCTAACTTACTCGAATTCATCGAAAACTTGCCAGATGGCTTCGAAACCCAAATCGGTGAACGCGGGCTGAAATTATCAGGTGGACAAAAGCAACGTCTCGCAATTGCACGTATGTTCTTAAAAAATCCACCAATCTTAATTTTAGATGAAGCAACCTCTGCTTTAGATACAGCGACCGAGCGCATCATTCAGCAATCTCTAAATGATTTAGCCAAAAATCGTACAACGCTTATTATCGCGCACCGCTTAGCGACAATTCGCGATGCTGATTATATTTTCGTTGTCACACCAAATGGCATCGAGGAGCAAGGCACATACGAGGAGCTTGTTGCAAAAGGCGGCATTTTCGCCGGGCTGCATCACGCTTAATCACATGCCTCACGTTAGAAACTCCATCTAGCGTGAGGCATTTTTATTTGAAAATATTTTGGGAATTATTTTCATATTCATTATAATGAAGGAAAATTCAACGGGATGGTGAGCTCAAATGGCAATACCAATTATCGATTTACATTGTGATGCCCTACTTCGTTTATTCCAACGAAACGATAGCTTTACGAATGCG
This sequence comes from Solibacillus daqui, assembly GCF_028747805.1. Taxonomy (NCBI): domain Bacteria; kingdom Bacillati; phylum Bacillota; class Bacilli; order Caryophanales; family Caryophanaceae; genus Solibacillus; species Solibacillus daqui. The sequence goes on along the minus strand of NZ_CP114887.1, from coordinate 347,081 downwards.
CCAACATTAGACGTTAATTACGAAAAATTACAAGCTGGCAATGTGATGGCACAAGCATTTGCCATCTATGTGAACCCGGATTTATCACCACTGGGGAAAATTCAGTCTGCTTATAAACAAGCGGAATATTTTCAGCAGCTCATTGAGGCGCATCCGAAAATGGTGCACATGAAGCAATGGCACGATTTCCATACATTGCAGCCCGGTCAAATCGGGGCATTTTTAACAATTGAAGGTGTTGATTTCTTTGGTGGTAACATCAAATTTTGGCATGAATTCTACAAGTTTGGTGTACTTGCGATTGGCTTAACGTGGAATTTTGCAAACGAAGCAGCGGATGGTTTATATAGTAAGTTAGGACGCGGTGTAACGGATTTTGGCCGTGAAATTATTCAGCTCAATAATACACATAACATTTTCACCGATGTGACGCACTTACATGAACAAAGCTTTTGGCATGTGCTCGAGCATGCGGATTATGTCATCGCCTCCCATTCAAATGCTACATCTGTATGCAACCATGAACGCAATTTAACCGACGAGCAAATCCGCGCAATGATTACGAAAAGCGCGCCGATGCATGTTGTTTACTTCCCTGAATTTGTGAATGGCACAGAGCAAGCGGATATGAGTGAGTTAATCAAGCATATCGACCATATTAGCTCCCTTGGCGGTAAGCATTTAATTGGGCTTGGATCTGACTTTGATGGCATCTCTAGCAAAATTCCAGGGTTGGAACATGCCGGCATGCATCAAAATTTAGTAAATGAGCTACTGAAATATTATCGTGAGGAAGATGTGCACGGTTTTTGCTATGCGAATTTTTTAAACCATTTGCCGAAATAAGCTGGACCTTTTTCGCTTCATGGAACGTTCATGCTATACTAGGAAAACATACGAGCATGAAGGAGCAAAGAACATGAACGGAAAAAATCGCAGCGATGTTTACGCTGGCTTAGAGGTAGATATCGTCTTAAAGAAAGATCAACGCACCGGCAACACAACGCGTGGCACAGTAAAAGACCTCCTAACAAACAGCAGCTTTCACCCACATGGCATTAAAGTACGCTTAACAGATGGGCAAGTTGGGCGTGTATGCCAGACGTATCCGAAATAATAGTTTAACGAAGGTCCTAAACTAGGCCTTCGTTTTTTAAAACAAAAAACCACCCGCAAGTTCTCTCCTACGGGTGTGTCTACGATCATTATAAAACTTTCTCTAAAAACGCTTTTGCTCGCTCTGTTTTTGGCGATGAGAAGAATTCTTTCGGAGATGCTTCTTCCACTAAATAGCCACCATCTAAAAACAGGACGCGGTCTGCTACTTCACGTGCAAAGCCCATTTCATGCGTTACAATTAGCATCGTCATTCCCTCTTTAGCAAGAGATTTCATAACCTCTAAAACCTCTTTAACCATTTCTGGGTCAAGCGCACTTGTTGGCTCATCGAATAGAATCGCTGTTGGGTTCATCGCTAGTGCTCGCGCTATGGCCACACGTTGCTTTTGACCACCCGATAAACGATTCGGATACTCGTTACGCTTGTCGTAAAGCCCAACCTTTGTTAACAGCTCTTCAGCTGATTTCACAGCTTGGTCCTTTGCCACGCCTTTTACGTTAATGGGTGCGTATGTTAAGTTTTCTAAAACCGTTTTGTGTGGGAAGAGGTGGAAGTGCTGAAACACCATGCCTAAATCCTCGCGCACCTTCATAACGTTTTTGTCTGTTACTTCTACACCCGCAATTGTAATTACGCCTTCAGTTGGTTCTTCTAAGCGGTTAATGCAGCGTAAAAACGTTGATTTCCCTGAACCTGAAGGACCGATGATGGCAATTACTTCTTTTTCACTGATTTCAGTTGAAATGCCCTTTAATACTTCATTTTTGCCATATGATTTTTTCAGATTATCAATTTTAATCACTGCGTTTCATCCTCTTTTCTAGCGTTCTGCCAAGGAATGATAATATCAATGTCATTACATAGTAGATTAAGCCCGCAATTAGTAACGGCTCTAAGTACGTAAACGTCGAACCACCGACAACGTACGCACGGCGCATAATGTCCATTGCCCCGATTACCGTAACGATGGCTGATTCTTTATTTAACGTAATAAATTCATTCATTAACGATGGTAAAATATTTTTCATTGCTTGCGGCAAAATGATGTCTTTCATCATTTTTGCATATGGAATCCCCAGTGCTTTCGCAGCTTCCATTTGTCCTTTATCCACTGCGTTAATACCAGCACGAATAATTTCAGAAATATACGCCCCTGAGTTTAAACCGAATGCAATAATCGCCGCTGGAATTGGTTCAATTTTAATATCTAACACTTGCGGAACCGCATAGTAAATTATCATTAATTGAAGAACTAACGGTGTTCCTCGGAAAATCGAAGTATAAAAGCTCGCAAACCAACGAAGTGGCGTCACATTACCGATTTTACATAATGCTAATAAAATACCTAAAACTAACCCCATAATCGTCGCGCCGACAACGATTTGTAATGTAATACCTATCCCCTCAAAAATATACGGGATAGAGGGTACGACTGCATCAAAGTTGAACATCGTAGCCCTCCTTTCTTTAATTGAATTTGTTTTAGCAGAGAAATCCATTATCGGTCTTTCTCTCTAAAAAAACGTGAGAAACGTCATTCAACGCTAACAGCTGAATGACGTTAATTTTTCTTCCAGACCAAGCTAAAGTACGTGCCTCTTGGTTGTTACTTGCTATTATTCAACAACAAACCATTTTTTCTTTAATTCTTCAATTGTACCGTCAGCAGTTAACTCTTCAATGACTTTGTCGAACTCCGCTTTTAATTCGCTACCTTCTTGGAATACGATTGATTTATAATCTGGCTCTTCTACTTCGATTGGGAAGGCTGCTAAATCATCATTTTTTGCTAAGTAGTTTTCAGAAACGATATTTTCGATTACTGCTGCATCAAAACGCCCTGTTTTTAACTCTTGGATTAACTCAGGAATTAAGTTACGGCTTTCTACTTTAAATCCATGTTCTTCCCCTAATACTTTCGCTAAATCTTCTTGGATAGAAGAAACTTGCGCACCTACAACACCACCAGCAACATCAGCTGGAGTTGTGTAGCCTTTTTCTTTATCGAAAATTAAATATTGCTCTGTTTCATAGTAAGGAACTGAGAAGTCTACCACTTTGTCACGATCTGCTGTTGGTGTCATACCAGAGATAACTACGTCAAATTTTTTCGCTTGTAATGCTGTAATAAGTGAGTTGAAGTCCATGTTTTGTACTTCGATTTCATAGCCTAATTTGTCACCAACTGTTTTGATTAAATCGATATCGAAACCGATAATTTCATCACTTGTTGCAGTGTCTACGTATTCGAATGGTGCGTAGTCTGCTGATGTACCTACGATTAATGTTTTCTTGCTGTCTGTTGAACCTTCACCTGCACTACCAGATGTTTCTTTGTCGTCTTTTGAAGTACCACATGCTGCTAATACTGCAATGACAAGTGTTGTTAAAATTGCTAATAGCCACTTTTTGTTCATGTTATTTCTCTCCTTTTATTAGTTGTTCTTGTAAATATCGTTCGATGGCTTTGTCTAACATTTGTAAGCCGTCGTCAATTTGTTGTTTTGTTACTGTAAGTGGTGGGATCATACGAATAACTTCGCCTTCATTACCACATAGATAGAACAGCACACCTTCTTCAAGTGCGTAATCTAATACTTTCCCGACTGCTTCACCAGAAACCTCACCTGTAGTTGGGTCTGATAATTCAATTCCAATCATTAAACCAGCTGAACGCACGTCGCTAATAATTGAATATTTTTCTTTCATTTTTAACAATTGTTCGCGGGCATATGCACCGACTTCGCGAGAATTTTCTACTAAGTTTTCTTCGTGGAATATTTCTAATGTTGTACGTGCTACAGAACAGGCGATTGGGTTGCCACCGAATGTTGTACCATGTGAACCAATCGGCCATTTTTGCATTAATTGTTTTGACGCAACTGTAGCTGAAAGTGGTAAGCCTGATGCAATGCCTTTAGCAATCGCCATAATGTCCGGCGTTACATCAAAGTATTGTGCAGCGAACCATTCACCTGTACGACCAAAGCCAGTTTGTACTTCATCAAAAATTAATAAGATGCCATGTTGGTCACAAATTTCACGGATTTTTTTCACCCAAGCTTTTGGTGGGATGATATAGCCACCTTCACCTAAAACAGGTTCTAAAATTACCGCCGCTACTTCTTCAGGTGTTACTTGGTGCTTGAATAGCTGTTTGAAATCTTTTTCAAGTTTTTCTACAACATAGCTTTCGGCATCCACACCCACTGGAGCAGCTTTTACATCTGCATACGGAATTTGGTATGAAAGATGCGATGGCTGTAAAAATTTACGATATTTCGCTTTTGAAGTTGTCACACCAAGCGCACCCATCGAACGACCATGGAAACAACCTGTAAATGAAATCACATATGGACGCTCCGTTACGAATTTCGCTAATTTTAATGAGCCTTCAATTGCCTCCGTACCACTGTTCGCAAAGAAGAAGCAACCTAAATCACCTGGTAACACTTCGCCAAGCTCTTCCGATAATTTTAAAATCGATTCGTACATAATCACGCCTGATGGCCCATGCACTAATTCATCTGCTGCGTCTTTAATTGCTTGCACAACTTTTGGATGACGGTGACCTGTGTTTGTCACAGCAATACCTGATGTAAAATCTAAATATTTCTTGCCATCCGCTCCCCAGTAATAGCAACCTTCTTCTTTAACTACCGGAAGATTTGGATGATCCTTTGCCATACTTGGCGCTAAATAATCGCCCATTTCTTTATATAAATCTAACCAATTTGCCATTTGATAGGACCTCACAATATAATTTGCAACTTTTTGATAACTAATTTAATGATTATCAAATAAGCGATAATTCATTTTAACTTGTCGTGCATAAATATTCAACAGCAAAACGTAAATTTGGAATTTTCAAAATTTTTTATGCATTATTTTATTCATAATATATGAATATACTATTAATAAAAGAAGTAATTGTTGTGAATTTATGTAGTTTTTAAATATAAAGAAAATTCACAACCACTATTTCCACTGAATGAACATGAATAAAAATTCACTAAACCCATATCACCCAAAGCATATGGAGAAGACCTCAACTAGTAGCAGTTAGTCGTAGTTCATTATTCCTGATCTTTAGACCGAAAAGTTGCTTTTATTAAGTCGTCAGAAATCAATAAAGCCGCCAAAATTCCAGCGACTTATCCCGATTATCATTTAACTTCAAACTGTGCTTCCGTCTTTTCCCTTACTTCATCAAGCGTCACACCATCCTGCAATTCAACAAGCCGCATGACACCACCCTCAAAATCAAACACCGCTAAATCAGTAATCAGTCGATGAACAACCCCCAGCCCAGTTAGTGGGAGCGTACATTCATGCTTCACTTTGGATTCCCCGTACTTATTTGCATGCTCCATAATGACAATGACCTTTTTCGCACCGACGACTAAATCCATCGCACCGCCCATCCCCTTTACGACTTTACCGGGAATCATCCAATTGGCTAAATCACCCTTTTGCGAAACTTCCATACCGCCTAAAATCGCGACATCAATATGACCTCCACGAATCATTGCAAAGCTTTCGGCGCTATCAAAAAATGCAGCTCCTTTTTTTACAGTTACCGTTTCCTTTCCCGCATTAATTAAATCCGCGTCGATTCCCTGTTCTGTTGGGTACGGGCCAATGCCTAATAATCCATTTTCAGATTGCAGCATCACATCATAATGGGCTGGAATTTCATTCGCAATTAACGTTGGCATGCCAATGCCTAAATTGACATACATCCCATTTTGAATTTCTTGAACAGCACGTTGAATAATTTTTTTTCGAGCGTCCACTAGCTCTCCTCCCTTATCGTGCGACGTTCAATACGTTTCTCAAAGGACGGGCTATGCACAATGTGTTGTACATAAATTCCCGGTAAATGAATTTCATCCGGATCAAGCTCGCCGATTTCCACAAGCTCTTCCACTTCAACAATCGTCACTCGCCCCGCAGTTGCTACAAGCGGGTTGAAATTACGTGATGTTTTACGAAACACTAAATTCCCTGCTCTATCCGCCTTCCATGCTTTCACTAATGCAAAATCTCCTGTAATCGCGCGTTCTAATAAATACGTTTTGCCATCAAATTGCTTCGTTTCTTTTCCTTGTGCGATGGGCGTTCCAACCCCCGTAGCCGTATAAAATGCTGGAATCCCAGCCCCACCAGCACGAATACGCTCTGCCAAAGTGCCTTGGGGTGTTAGCTCTACCTCTAATTCTCCACTTAAAAACTGTTGCTCGAACATTTTGTTTTCCCCTACATACGAAGCAATCATTTTTGAGATTTGTTTTTGTTCAAGTAGCACACCTAATCCAAAATCATCTACACCGCAGTTATTACTCACAACAGTTAAATCTTTTACACCTTTGTCTTTTAGCGCTTGAATTAGATTTTCAGGAATGCCACAAAGCCCAAATCCACCAACTAACAGCACTGCACCATGCTCTATTTGCTGAACAGCCTCCTGCACCGAACCAATGACTTTATCCATAACAATTCACCTCTTTAATGAGACAATATTCTACAAATTGTATGATTTTACCTTCTTTAGACATTTAAAACCGAGCACATGATTATTCCAATGGCTCGGTTCCACACTTTATCTCGCATTAAGGGACAATAAGAAGCCCACTTCAGGCTAGCAAATGGTATGAGCTAGCTAAGTTGGCGACTCACTGTCCCTAAAACCTTGATTGGTGGATGATAAGGACCCCCACCGAGCAAAGCTTCACGTTATGCTATTTATGTGGCCCTTGATAAACGCCTAATTCTTGTGTTTTTGGATCGCGAACGAGGCGTTGATTGTCTCGTAGTGGCACTTCGGCATTTGAAGACGCTAAAACTTCATCTGCAGGACCAAAATCACCTGCTACACCCTTCGAAGGCAAAAAGTACAATTGCGGCTTTGACTCATACGGAACGACGCGCTCTTTTTTTACATCATGCAAAATTATATTCGATGAATTTGAGCGATTTGTAATCCATTTCGTCAGCGTGTGACCTGTCCACTCTCCTTCATTGAATGGATCTGTTCCCGAGACAAGCACCATTCCACCACTACGAATAACAGCCTCGTACTCAATCCGCTCATTATGCGATAAATTCATGCGACGTAATACATTTTCGATTGGCGTTTCTTTCGTCAATAATGTTTTTATAAAACTACCGATTCCATGTGTCGTTACCAACTCAATTTGACTATCCCTCGATAACGTATGAAACTCATTTACATTTTTCGTTACAATATAAATTTTATTGCTGTCTACCATTTCTCGTGGTTTACGTAATTCCTGGAGTTTATTGAGCAATTCTTGTTTTGTATAGACGACATCAACCGTTTGTTTTGGTTCATTTCGAAACATATACATCCCTCCAAAAGTTTTGTATTACAATTTTCCCACTACAAAAAAGATACCAACTTTTCTTACAATAAGAATTTGCTGAATTAAGTTAAAAATAAAAAAATGGAATTCGTAGCATTTTACGAATTCCATTTTGATTTTATGCGCCGAATTCGGTAACGAAATCAGCTAATTCTTTACGTGGCTTTGCTGGTGTTGCTTCATCGAAATAACCGAATTGGAACATCGCAATGACACGTTCATTTTCTTTTGCTTGTAATGCTTCGCGGAATTTTGGGTTATCTAAGAAGCCTGGCGTTTTCCAGCATGTACCGATTTCTTGTTCCCAAGCTAGTAACTGTGCGTTTTGTAAGTAACAAGAGACCGCTGCATAATCTTCTAGACGCTCTTTTTGACGCATATCTTCTGTTACTAATACAAAAGCATAAGCCCCCGCAAGTGTGAATTTTTGCATTTGCGCAGCAAGCGTTTCCTCTGAAAGCTCCTGCCATTTTGGAATCGCTAAATCGCGTAATAACTCATGTACTTGAGCTAATTTTTCATCAGTTGCTACAACAACTCGCCAAGGCTGACGGTTGCCGTGATTTGGTGCCCATTTTGCATCATCTAAAATTTGTAGAACCGCTTGTTTTCCAACAAGTTGTCCATTAAATTTTTTAATTGAACGGCGCTCTAAAATGGCTTGTTTTACTGATACTGTCATCGACATATCCTCCTTCGTATACTAGCTCTATCTTATCATCATTTATCATTATTATATAGTGAGTTTATAAGGGAAACGTATCGCTAATGTGAAAGAAATAATACTCGATTAGAGGGGTATAGGCCGAAGAATCCTCATACGCATAATGTCGATTTTTGCTATTCATTGTGTGCGCATTAACATACGGAATGCCATTGTCAATCCGCGTAATAATCGTACTATGGTCAATCCTTCCATCCCCTGCAAAATCATAGAAAATAACATCGCCTATCTCAAGCTCATCAATCGAATAAACACGAGTTGCTATAAGCCCTTTTTTCGAGGTTTCTAAATACCATCGCAGTGAGTGTGCTACCGACCAGCTATAGCTCCAGCGCTCAGGATTACCAATCATCCACCAGCCTTGCGCACGATCCGAAAAGCCGCGCATCGGTGCTCCCCCTGCATAGAGGCATTGCGATATGAAGTTTGTACAATCCACCTCAAACGTTGGAAATCTTGGATTGTATTTATCCCACCAAAAATTTGCATAATCGACCGCAGCTTGGCGATTATAGTAAAGCATTTGCATTTGGCCTCATTTCTTTTTTTACAACGTATGACAATGTTTTTTCGAATATGTGCGTTATATGAAAGAAGTGTAAAAATCCCCCGTTTTCTTAAATGTTTGATACAATCATTTTAAGGACACTTTCTGGGCTCGGTCGAAACATTGTGCCCTGAGTTCAATGGTATTTTCTTTGTGTAGGGGGAGTTTATATGAGGCAGCACGCAGAAAGAGAAATAGTACTTCCAACAGCTCTTTGCGATAAAAAAGGGAATTTAAATCCAGAGGCAATTGGATTTGCACGACAGCCAATTATTGATTGCAATTTATCTGGCCATTTTATGCGTAAGAAAAAGTGGAATTATTGGTGTGTTTATGGCGAGGAAATCTTATTTTCCGCAACGATTAGCCATTTAGATTACGCTGCGGTTTGCTTCGTCTATTTCCTTGAATACGAAACACAGCGCTATTTCGAAAAAACAATCGTGATACCACTTGGCGCAAAAGTAAAAATGCCGACACAAGTATTAGAAACCGTCAGCTACAAAACTAGTGAAATAACTATCCAGCTAACTTACTACAACGGCGTAACACATTTAACGGTCATTTCACCGAATTTTGATGGCGAGCACTTGCATGCCGAATTAACGATTGAGCATCCACAAGATGATGAATCCTTAAATGTCGTCATCCCGTGGAATCGCCAAACATTTCAATTTACGGCAAAGCATCATACATTGCCAACGTCTGGCATCGTGAAAATTGGTGGACGCCGCTTTACCTTTTCTCCTGAAGAAAGCTTCGCCGTACTCGATTACGGACGTGGTATTTGGCCACGTGAGTCAACTTGGAATTGGGGAATGGCATCACAACTTGTTCGCGGTCAACGCATCGGCTTAAACTTTGGAGGACAATGGACAGACGGCACCGGCATGACGGAAAACGCCATTTTTATTGATGGAATTATGACTAAAATTCACGAAGATGTACGCTTCGAATATGACCGCTCGAACTTTATGAATCCATGGACAATTCGTTCGAAATTTAGTGACCAAATTAATTTAACATTCACACCCTTTTTCGAACGCGTCGCAAATACTAACGCGAGAGTCATTTTGTCATCCGTGCATCAAATGGTCGGCTATTATGACGGCATCATTCGACTTGAAGACGGCACAACACTACACATCCAGCAAATGCTTGGTTGTATCGAGGAGCATGTTGCAAAATGGTAAACCCCCTATTCTACAAAGTTAGCCATTAGACATACACATTTCGTGCCAATTCGCGCGAAATGATGTCTTGTTATTAATAAAAAGCCTACTACAACTCGATTCGAGCATGTAGCAGGCTTTTCGTTTATTTACCGATAATAATCCAACTAGCTTTCCACTTACTTAACCAACTCGTCAGTACCCAACAAATGCCGGTAATCGCAAATGCGGTAAACAACTGCCAACCATGGAATACAAGCGGTGTTGAATTTGGTAGCCAATCGCGGAAATAGATTAAGAAAAACGGATGAATCAAATAAATACCAAACGACAATTGAGCTAATCGATTTAAGAAATGCTGTAATGGCGCATAGTCCACTGCCATCACCACTTTCCCTAACCATAACGTAAACAAGCTACCCGCTAGCCCTAAAAGTACCCATAGTCCATCAAAAATATACGAACGATACGGGGTAGACGGTAAATAGTTAACCAATGTACCCGCACGTGTCCAGATGTCCACAACAATCAAACTGACAGCTGCAATTGCAAACAGTGTCACAATAAATGCAGTCATTTTTTTTCGGTTCGTTTGCCACCATTGATCTAATTGCGCATAATTAGCCCCCATCGCAGCACCTACTAAAAAGAACGGTAAATACGACATAAAGTACGAACCACGCGCTTCCACTTGTATATAATTTTTGTTCACATAAAACCAAGTAAACTGCAAAGCAAGCGAAACAATTAGTACAACTGAAACACGAACCTTCACTTTCTTAAAGAAATACAATATGAACGGGAAAATTAAATAAAACTGTAAAAGTACAAATAAGAAATACAAATGCGTATAGGCTTTCCCCCATAATAACGCTTCACCTAAATCCGTCAAAAATGCTGGTACAGATGTAAAACTACTATACTTTACTGTACTTACCACAAAATAAAAAGTCGAAATGACGATATAAGGAACAATTATATATTTCAAACGCTTCTTATAAAATTGAAGAATTGTTTCCTTTGTAAACGGCCTTTTATTATAGCTATATAGCAGCACCAAACCACTTAAAAAGAAAAATACGGGCACCCCAATCTTCCCTAATGTATTGAATGCCGAGTATATATAAAACGTACTTGATTCAGGAGTAACCCCCCCTAAACCTGTCGAACTAAAATGCACAAACAATACGGCAAACATCGCAAATGCACGCGCGTATTGAACTTCGTCTAACTGCTTATTCATTAGTAACCCCCAAAAAATTGTATGCTAATTTTGTTACACACTAGCGCTTATTATATAAATCTAGCTTACCTTAATACGAGATAGTTTACAAAAGTAAAATGAAATGTAAATGAAATCCCGATTACTTCTCATAAATTTTGTTAATACCCTTAATTCTTTTACCTCTAAAATAACTTTTCATACAAACCATCATTGAAATCACAATCCATTTTTAGAACTTTACTTGAATATCTATCCATATTTTTGTTACGATAATAGTCTGACTTTATAAGGTGATTGGGGGAACGACAAACGATGGAACAACATTTGCAGCTAAAGGATTTCAAGCAGGAGCAAAAGCGACTTAATGACACTGTTGCGTATATGGACCGCATTTTACATAGCTCCAAAAGCGATATTGAAAATGCACAGGCTAACATTAAAACAGCGATGTCAAACGTGGAATATCTTGACTCGAGTGATAGTTTCTTAAATATTCTAATGAACACGCGCTTTTTCGAATTAGCACGCGATCAAAAGGAAGGCTTAGAGGCAATTCGTCAAAAGCCGTATTTCGCGCGCATCCATTTTCAGCGTGAAGGTGAGCCGGAGGAATTTCTTTATATCGGTAAAACATCTCTATTTCATAGCGAAACACATGAGCCGATTATCGTCGATTGGCGTTCTCCAGTCGCAAACGTGTATTATGATGGACGACTAGGTGAATTAACGTATGATGTACGAGGCGACGAACAGGCTGGGCATCTATTCGCCAAACGCCAATACAAAATTGAGCAAGCCGAGCTTCTCGATTACCGAGACGTTGATTTAACAACAAACGACGAATTGTTACAAGAAGCACTCGAAGGTAAGGCAGATGTACGTTTAACCGAAATCGTATCGACTATTCAAAAGGAGCAAAATGAAATTATTCGTGCGCACCTCCGCCAACCAATTCTCGTACAAGGGGCGGCTGGTTCAGGAAAAACAACTATTGCCCTTCACCGAATTTCGTATTTTTTATATACAATGGGCGAACATTTTAATGCCGAGCAGCTCATGATTCTAGCACCGAATAATTTATTTATCGAATACATTGGGGATGTGCTACCAGAGCTCGGCGTCGATAAAATATGCCAAACCACCTATGCCGATTATGTACAAAACGCCTTACATCTGAAGCTAAAGCTCACAAATCCAAATGAACAGCTTGAAAAAATCGTCGAGAACATCACTACCAATTTCGATGATTTGCACATTTCTAAAATGAAGGGTAGCCCCTTTTACGAACTGATGATGCAGCGCTATTTACAGCGGTATGAAGAACAATTGGCCACACTTTTTGATGATGTCTTTATCGAAAAATATCGTATTATGAAAGGCGAGCATTTGAAAAAGTTGTTTTTAGTCGAATTTCAATATATGCCGATCGAAAAACGCCTTGAACGAATCAAAAAGATAATCCAAACCGAGGTAAAGCGGAAAACAACCGCCGTATTAACAAAATTAAACGCGCGTTATGAGGAAGCAATTGGTCGAGCACTAAACGGCATGCGCGACGCAGAAAAACGCCGACTTACCGTAACCAAAATGATCGACGAACGCGATGTACGCATCCCAAAAATCAAACAAGAGGCCAAAACAACGGCAAGTCGTTATATGAAGAAATTCACAAAGGCAAAAGTGAAGACACTATACCGCGATATCGTGACGAACCGTGAATTACTATACGAAATTGCACCTGAATGGGACCAAAATGAAACAGAAAGCTTCCTACAAGCACATAAAAAGGAAAGCTGGGCATTAGAAGATTTAGCCTCACTTTATTATTTACAGGCAAAGGTAAAAGGTATAGAGGATCCATGGAAAATGCGTGTCGTATTCATTGATGAGGTACAGGACTACAGCTACTTCCAGCTTGCAGCATTAAAGGCAGGGCTTGAAACAGATATGTTTACAATGGTTGGCGATTTAGCACAAGGAATCCATAGCTACCGTTCATTAACCGATTGGCAGCCCGTGCTCGATTTATTCCCACGCGCAACCTATGCTACACTGCAAAAAAGTTACCGAACAACGATTGAAATTATGCAAGTAGCCAATGAAATCCTACTACAAATGGAGGAGGACTTACCACTTGTCGAGCCTGTTGTTCGTCACGGCAAGCCCCCTGAGTTTATCGCGCAACAAGCGTTACAAGTCCATACAATCAACCAAATCGTCGAGCAAATTAAAGCGAACAACCATCATTCCATTGCACTCATTTGCAAAACGACGAAAGAAGCAAAATCGATCGTTAAACAGCTTGAAAAAGCCGATTTTCCCGCGCAAATATTGGACGAAAATTCAGCGATTGATCAGCAAAAGCTACTCGTTGTGCCAAGCCATTTAGCAAAAGGGCTCGAGTTTGATGCCGTCATTATCGCGTCATTTGATGTACCATATTACGACAATCCAATTGACCGCAAGCTCCTATATGTCGCTCTAACCCGCGCAATGCATGAGCTCTATTTAATTGGTCCTTCAAAAGAAGCCTTTTTGATGTAAACGCTATAAAAAAACACAACTCGCGTGAAATTAGCGCGAGTTGTGTTGTTCTAACGTTGATTCCCCGAAAAATCCGTTATGTTTTATTCGCACGCAGCTCCGTTTAAACACGTATTACATATCTAAACAAATATAATAGTCTAGCTGCATCGATTTCATGAAGCCCGCTTTTTCATACACCCGTAGTGCACCAGCGTTATCAATTTCTACATCTAATAAAATCGTTTTTTCACCGTTGCGAATTGCATAATCTTTGACGATGTTTAGGATTTGCGTACCGATTCCTTGCCCCTGCTTATTTGGTGCGACAGCAAACGCTGTAACCCACTCGACTTCACCCTCTTTACGCGTCGTCACCGTCCCAACTACCTCATCGGCAAATTCCGCTGTCCACATCACAAGTCCTTCTGTTGTGGTATTGAAATCAATGAGCTCTAACGATTCCTCACGCATATCGCCAAAAGCCTCGCTAAAAATGGCAACAAGCGCCTCTGTATCCTTTTGCATAAACGGACGAAGCGTTACTGCTCCCGGTTGCTGCAATACTTCTGCTCTTGCTTCTAAAGTCGCCTCGGAAAAACTATATAAGTAGCCTAGCTTACTTAAAAACTCTTTGCCAAAATGAGCACCTTCTATTGTTAAAGCTAGTTCGCCCTCACTTTCACGTGTAGCCATCCCGTCCTTTAACACATTAAAAATCGCACTCCCTACACCCAGTTGGCGATACATTGGCGCCACTAAAATGGACCACTCGTACGTATTTAAGCCCATTAAATCAATAGCCGTTCCCGCACCAATAAGCTCGTTTTTGTCATCATCATAAACAAGCACATAAAAACCACGTGATTCATAGCTACGCGCGATTGGTAAATTCATCACCTGATTGTAAACGTGCCCGTCACACTCTGCGACTTCACATAAATGGTGCAGTTCTTCAAACGTTTCTTCATCTAGTGGAAGCGACACTGTAATTGCCGATAAATTCATTCTTTCTACTCCAATTCCTACTAATTCATAATGCTCTTATTTTAGTAAAGCTACCGTTGTAACGCAACTCCAGAAAACTTTTACTACGATTTATTTCATATTTTTAGAATATAGCAATCGTATACCCCTAATTTTCGAAAAAAATTAGCCATTTGATTGTTACAATCGAAAGCATTTGAGACATTTTACTTGTTTTTCAAAAATAAAATCAAAACAGCTTTACTACTATTTACATCACGAAATATAATAAAATTATTACCTAAAGTACTAATCCCACATTATAATTGACTTCTAGTTACTAATGAAAAATCAATTCACTATCATCACTAATTTTACGTTAATAAAAAGACAGGTAGAATAATACTATAAGACCTCCCATTTATTACAAATAACGTTTTTAATTAATGACTAATGGGCATTTTTTATTTATAATAATAGTATTATTTTACGAATTAAGGAGAAATGATATATGACAAAAGAGCAACTCTATTCAACAGAAATTGACACATTTCTAGTTACTCCTTTTCCTACCTTCATTCTATTACCTAATGGAACAATCGCCAAAGGTAATCTGGAGCATTTTGACTATTCAACAGTAGATATAGAGAAACTAAAAAAGAAATCTGTTGAAGACACGCTTTTTTCAGAAATCGAGAATGATGTGATTGAATCTATTCTATCAAGCACCGTACCACTTTGCTTACAAGATATTGAGATAACAACTAAACACCAAACAGTCCAATTTGTCACGCTATACACAAAACCTATAACACTCGATAGTCAAGAGGCCATTTATGTATTATGCGTACCCACTGACGAAATTGCCTCAGTAAACGCCGAACACCAGCATTTAGTAGACTTAAAAAATGGTATTCACAATTCATTTATGACAATAACACTCGATCAAGACGGCTTTATCATAGAAACAAACCAACAATTTTTAAAAACAAGTCATTGGACACCTAAGCGCGTCATTGGGAAAACGTTTTGGCAGCTATTCCCGTCATCTGAGGAATCCGAAAAAGTAACACAAGTCATTTGGAATACATTACAAGACGGACAAATTTGGCAAGGTGATGTCCAGAAAATCACGAAAGATGAGCAGCTTTATTGGGTTTACCTAACAGCCATTCCGCTATTCGGACCAACACCCAACGAAAATCAATTTATCTTTATTGAGCGCGATATAACTAAAGACAAGACGGTACAATTCCAACTCGAAAAAATCGCCTATATCGATACAGAAACAGGCATGATAAACGTTCACCGTTTAGCACAAGTTATTACCGAAATGATTGACGAAGGGCGCCATTTTTCATTCGTGTATTTAAGCATCGACAAATTCTACACAATTAAAGATTTACACAATGATTTAGAGGGTACATCTCTAGTTGTTGAATTTACAAAGCGCATGAAATTGTATTTCCAAGACAGCACAATGGCTCGTATTAATGAAAACGAATTCGTAGTCATTACACCATTACCTGAATGGTTTACACAAGGTTTCTTAACCTACTTACAGCAGAATCCAATTTATAATGACAATGTCGCGGTACCATTATCATTAAGTGGTGGTATTACACGCTACCCAGAAGACCAAACAACATTTTCACAATTAATGAAAGCCTCACTTGCTACGATTGCGTCTGTACGTGAAGCAGGTGGCGATAGCATTCTTTCATTATCAAAATCATTACACGCAGCGTTAAACCGAAAATCGATCGTTGAAAAGCGTTTACTACAGGCACTAGATCAAAAAAATCTACATGTTCTTTATCAGCCACAGTTAGATGTAAAATCTGGAGAAATTATTGCAGTTGAGGCGCTTGTACGTTGGGATGATGAAGAAATCGGGGTTGTATCACCAGACGAGTTAATTCCAATCGCCGAAGAAACAGGGCTTATCAACAATATCGGTTCACTCATGCTTGAACGCGCATGTGAACAAGCAGTCGCATGGAAAAATGCGGGCCACGAATTGAAAGTAAGCATCAACTCCTCTGTTCGTGAATTCCGCGACAAAAACATGGCAAAATCAATTTTAGAAACGCTTGAGCGCACAGGCTGTCCTGCAAACTTAATACAAATTGAAATTACTGAAAAATTTGCGCTTGAAGCGGAAGCCGAAAAAGGCATCATTAAGCAAATGCGTACACTCGAAAACGAAGGGATCGTATTCGCGCTAGACGATTTCGGCACAGGCTACGGTTCATTCCGCTACATGCAGCTATTGCCAATTTCTATCGTAAAAATTGACCAAACGTTTACACGCGCATTAAAATCCGAAAAAACACAGCAACTTGTAAATGGTATGGTTCAGCTCGGCAAGTCAATGAACTTAACCGTTGTCGCAGAAGGTGTTGAAACAGAAGACCAACAACTACTTCTAACAAACTTCGGCTGTGACATTGTACAAGGCTACTACATTAGCAAACCCGTAACAAGCAGTGAAGTTTCGGATTTGTTTTAATCGAAAAAGCTCAAAAAGCCTAGATTCCCTAGCTTTTTGAGCTTCTTTTTTTCGCTTTGAAAAATGAATCAATTGATGTTTTGCCTTCACGCATTGAACGTAAAATAATTTGCATAATCACTTCCGCAAATACTAACCCCATGGCAATCGCCCCTGAAATCATAAACGCGCGCATACCATTTTGTAGACCCGTCATATAGTCAAGTTCCATAATATTACGCATTGTATTGTACGCAACGCTTCCTGGCACAAGCGGAATAATGCCCGATACACTAAAGACAATCATTGGCATACGGAACTTCCGCGCCGCAAAATGCGCAACTAATGATACTATAAACGCCCCAATGAACGACGCACGGACTTCATCTATACCGTAGTTAAACAATAAATAGTAAATTCCCCAACCAATCGCTCCAACTAGTCCACATGCTGGAATGGCCTTTGTTGGGGCATTAAAAATGACACCAAAACAAGCTGTCGCAAAAAAGCTAATAATCATTTGAAACCATAGACTATCGATCATAGAAAAACCCCTTTATTTAGAAGGATAGAACAAATGCAATCCCCGAACCAATCGCAAAAGCCGTTAAAAACGCCTCTGCACCTTTCGCCATACCTGCTGTAAAATGCCCTGCCATTAAATCACGCACCGCATTGGTAATTAGTAGCCCTGGTACAAGCGGCATGACTGAGCCGATAATAATTTTATCCACCTGCGTACCTAGACCAAAATGCACCGCCATCGATGCGACAACACCTACAGCCAATGCTGCCATAAATTCTGAGAAAAACTTAACACGCGTGATTTGGTGAATGACGGTTACAATATATAGCCCTAACCCACCTGCCACAAACGCCGCCGGAATATCTGTTAATACCCCTTTAAACATTAAGAGGAAACAGCTACTTGCAATACTCGCTGTTAATACTTGAATAATAATCGGTAAAAAATAATTCGTCGTTTCTATCTTCTTTAACTCGTCATAAGCCTGTTCTAATGTTATGATTTGAGATGTAAGTTTACGGGAAACATTGTTAACAAGTACAATTCTGTGTAAATCTGTAATCCTTGTTGAAATCGATGTAATTCTTGTAGGTTGCGTTTTTCCAAGTGAGAAAATAATCCCTGTTGGCGTTACATAGCTTTGTGCGTCCATCATATTTTGAGATCGTGCCATTCTTAACATCGTATCTTCAACACGATACGTTTCTGCGCCACTTTCCATCATGATGCGACCTGCTAATAAAAAGCATTCAATCGCCATTTCATTATGTTCAGCATTCATAGAAGATGGACCTCCTTTTCACTTCTTAGCTCATATTACTTGAAGCTTCATCAAAATCATAGTCTTTTTTGGGACATTTTATGCTCACATAACGATGCTTTTTCTAACATATTTACACTTTAAATCCAACTTTAATTTAACTAATCATTGCTCTATAAATTCGAAAGGACTCCGATACAAAATGAAAACCCCTTACCGTAAACGCCGTGGTATTTGGATTGATTTACTACTTGTCTCCATGATCACCTTGCTCGGCTCAGCTATTATTTATTTAACTGTTTTAAATGATCAACCTATTTTTCAAGCGGAAGATGGTCTTTCCTCCGATACTACCTCATCCACTATTTCTGAAGAACAATCCAGCTTTCCGGGTGTGCGCATTGTCACAGACGTTTCAAATGACGCAAAAATGCCCTTTGCTATTCAATACCCATTAACCGAATACGAAACGCTCAACGATACCATTTTATCTTATATAAACGACGCAAAAGATTACTATATTAGTATGATGCGCCTACAACAAAACGTTCACGAATTAACAGGTGAGCTGAATATTAGCTTACAAACATTTGCACATCAACATTATTATTCATTTGTACTTACAAACAAAACAATTTTAAGTAATACCGAACACGAAACAACCATCATGACCTTTTTAATCGACAATAAAGCAGGCGAAATTTTTAATATGCAGACATTGCTAAATCAAGATGAAGCTAGCTTAAAAACCTTCGCCAATCATGTACAATCACAAATGGCAAAAAATCCAGAGTTCAAGGATGCCCTTAACAAAGACAAACTTGTAGCTGCTACACAGCCAAAATGGGATTTATTTGAGCGCTTTGCATTAAAAGAAAACGCCCTTGTTCTCTATTTCGATGAAGGTGAAATTGCTAATGCTACAGCTGGTTTACCTACTGTAGAAATTCCTTTATCATCGATTAATCCATTACTTGCATCAGACTTCCAAATTGCTATGGAAACAGAGAGCTCTACTGCACCAAAGCAAAATACGGATGCAGCACACAAACGAATTGCTTTAACTTTTGATGATGGGCCACACCCTGAGGTAACGAAGCAAATTTTGGAGCTGTTAGAAAAGTATAATGCCAAAGCTACATTTTTCATGCTCGGTAGCCGTGTCCAGTGTTATCCAAACCTAGCACGTGAAGTTCGTGATGCCGGGCACGAAATTGGTAATCATACATGGACGCACCCCGTACTTACTAAGATGCCAGCCGCGGCCATTAAAAAGGAATATGAATCTACCGAGCAAGCCATCAAAGCAGCAATCGGTCAGCCTTCAGCCTTTTTCCGTCCGCCATATGGTGCGACTAATGATTCCGTCCGAGCACTCATTCAACGTAAATCGGTCAACTGGACGATTGATACGCTTGACTGGAAGCATCGCGACCCAACAAAGCTACTACCGATGATTCAAAAAACACTACATAATAATGCCATTGTATTAATGCACGATATCCACCAATCTACAGCAGATGGACTTGAACCCGTGCTGCAATATTTACAAAGTGAAGGCTACGAATTTGTAACCGTTTCTGAAGTACTGAACTATTCTTAACTTGCTTCAGTGAAGGTTCAAACCTCGACTGAAGCAAATAAAGCCCCGGCGGATGTCACAGATTTTTAGAGGAGTTTTTCGAGCAAACTCGAAAAAATCTGGACACAATTACGCCGAAGCGTAATTGATAATGAAAGGGCAACTTTCCAAGTGGTGAAAGTTGCCCTCTAGTCATTATTATGTGTGAAATGCTTGTACGATAATCCCTTGCACATCAAGTTGTGTACGTATTAATTTTGATTAGCCAATTGAAAAATGAGGTACCCAAGAATTCGATCTCGGATACCTCATTTTATATCATACCTCTTGGCGCAATGCCTGCATCACTTCAATTTTTGTCGCCTTTCGTGCAGGGCGCACACCTGAAATAATAGCTACCCCGATGCTAATAGCAGCCGCAATGACAACAAGTTGCCAAGGTATGGCAGAAAATTGAATGCCATCAAAGCTTTCCTCACCCGTTGCCGCCTTCAATACTACTGGTAGCAATGCATTTGACGCAAAGCTCACCGCGTAAGAAATGGCTACTGCAATGACTGTTCCAATCACACCAATAAATGTGCTTTCCATTAAGAATAATCGCTGAATCAGCTTCGGACTTGCGCCAATTGCTTTTAATACCCCAATTTCACGCGTACGCTCGGTTACAGCCATTGTCATCGTATTGAAAATTCCAATCGATGCAATTAATACCGCAATTGTCCCGACAAAAATAAGTCCCGCTTTTAATACTAAGAAAAATACATTTAGCTCCTCTAATTGCTCCGTTACCGAAAAGACACCAAAGCCTTTATCACGTAATTCCTCTAATATCGGCTTCACATATTCTAAACTCGTTGCATAAATTTCAAAACGATCAAAATAAAGCGCTTCTTGTTGATCTGGGAACGATTGAACCAACATCTCTTCTAAAGTTGGTGCCAACGCATCGGATACGTAAATTTTATTGTCAATCGCCCATTCATAAGTAGGCTTTGCAAGTACACCGACAATCTTGAACGATTTACGCTCTGTTTGTTTCGACATATCCTCATAAGAACGGAAGGCCACTTCGATTTCCTTACCTAGAAGTGACTCTTTATAGCCTTCTTCAGAACCGTTATAATAATCGCCATTTGCCTGTGCTTCCAGTGATTTTTCTTCTATTACTTTACGATCAGCGTCATTTAACAGCGTTTGTGCGAAATGATAGCCTACTAAAATTTCGTTCTCATTTGTTGGATATACACCTGCCGATAAATCATCTAATACTTGTTGTAAATCGTTAAAATTCGTTAGATGTAAACTTCCTAATGTATCACGATCTTCAAAATAGCTTTGCGCTTCTGCATTCACATCTGTTGTTTTTAACACGGTTTGTACATGTTCTACTGCTTGAATTTCTGCAATTTCTTCCTCGGTAAACTGCGATTGGCTGCTTTGCACTTCAATTTTCGTCACACTATCATTCGATAAAATATCCTTTTCAATCGATGCCTGTAAACCAAAGCCTACAGATGCAAGTACGATTAAAAACGCACAGCCCATCGTTGCAGCTAACACAGTCATAAAAACACGCAACTTATTTTTCTTAATATGCTGCATAACAAAATCAAGTTGGTCACTAAATCGCATGAGTGACACCTTCTTTCACTAACGCTCCGTCATGCATACGATAACGTTGGTCGGCAATGTTCGCCACTTCCTCATCATGCGTAATAATGACAAATGTTAAATTCAATTCACGATTAAGCTGTTGTATCAACGCTAAAATCTCTTGCTCCGTCTCTGAATCCAAGCTTCCTGTTGGCTCATCAGCAAGCAAAATCGGCGCTTTCGTTACTAATGCACGCGCAATACTGACACGTTGTTGTTGACCACCAGATAATTCATTTGGAAAATGGTCACTCACTTCCCCTAACCCAACACGCCCCATAATTTCCTCAACACGACTTTTGCGAATTGCCGGACTTAAGCCTTGTAATTTTAGTGGTAGTTCAATATTTTCAAACGCCGTTAAACTCGGCATAAGTTGGAAATTTTGAAAAATAAAGCCGAAATTTTTCAAACGGAACGCCGCGCTTTGTGCCTCTGTAAACGCAGCAACTTCCTGACCATTGACACAAATCGAACCATATTCAGGCTTCATAAACCCTGCCAAAATTTGCAGCAACGTCGATTTCCCCGAACCACTTTTCCCTACTACTGCTATAATATCGCCTGTTGGAATATCAAATGAAACATTGCGCAATACAGGAACGCGCTTTTCCTTACCTTTTTTACCAATTAAAAACGTATGTTGGACATTCTTCACTTCAATCATTGCTCTACACTCCTTTATAGTTACAGTGTAAAGACTAAATCTTAATATTTTTGCATGACAAAAATGAAGAATTTCTTAAGAAATGGAGCCAACAAGCCCAATAAATGAAAAAAAGCTGTGTTAGAGCGTTTTGCCCTAACACAGCGTAAATTAAAATCCAAGCGTTTGTTGCTTTTTAAATGTTTTACCGTTATAACTTGTAACTTTCGAGCGAGATACAGCGTACAACTCATCCTCTACATAAAGTAAACGCTGTACGGCATGGTATGCATCTTCATATTGCTCACCTGGTCGCGCTTGCTCCAATAAGTTCGCCACTAAATCAATACCCGAAGCTGTTACTTTATAAATTTGTGCACCAGTTCCCTCGTATTTTAGGCGGTCTTGTTCATCCGTCTCTGAGTAGACTGTTACTGGGAAACCGTAAAAATTATTACGTGGGTCTCTAAATAGCGCTTTATGGTCGTATTGCACTGGTGAATATGTGCCGCGTCCTCCGATGACCACAGCTTGCTTTTCTTTCGGATTTTTCAAGTCAGACACATCAAATAAGCTTAATTTCATGCCTTTTGTTAACACGATCGGCTCTTTTGAACCTTCCTCCATACGTACCTCCGTGTCATAGCCGATACCAAGTAAATGGTTTTCGTCGATTGGGTGTAAATAGTTACTGAAACCTGGAATTTTTAGCTCACCTAACACTTTAGGCGCCTTTGGGTTTTTTGTATCAATCACAAATAGTGGGTCCGTTTCTTTAAACGTTACTAAATATGCCTTATCACCGATGAAGCGTGCAGAATAAATACGTTCCCCTGGTGCTAGATCATGAACCGCGCCTACTTGCTTTAAGTTTCCATCTAAAATGAATAGATGATTTTTTGAGTTTGCTTCAGCCCCCCAAGCATTGCCCTCTGTCGTTGCAATGCGGATATAACCGTTATGCTCATCCATTGAAAACTGATTTAAAACTGAACCTTTTACTTTACCTTCTGTTGCCATACCAATGTTTGTTTTATCAAGAGCAATTTTATAAATTGTCGTTTCATTTTCGCTTTGTACAGGTACAATTGATGAATCTGTAGTATCTGACATCATATCAACTACTGGCCAGAATCGATAATTCATCGACGCAATGTAAATCGCGCTTTCAGACATGTACATTTGTCCGCTGTTCCCTAAAAAGCTCGCTGTTTTCCATTCATTCGATTTGACATTCCTTACATCTATTGCCGAAACGATTAAATAGCTCGGTTGATTGCTCTCCGGTAAAAGCTTTATTTGGTCAACCGATATTAGCTTTTCTTTGCCACCATCATACATTGCTGGGCGTAATTCTACATCTGGGTTTTCTGTCAGCATCCAATAGTTTGGCGTTTTACTTGAAACTACATATAAATAGTTACCTAATTTACGAATATTCGTAATGTCCCCATCTTGCCCTACCTCACGCACAAGCGTTGGGTTTGCTGCATCTTTCACATCATAAAACGCCACTTTTGATATTGATTTCGAATCAAAATAATCCTCTCGCTGTATTTGCACATAAGTTGTATAGCCAACAATTAAGATCTCGTTATGCAGCATTAAATGTGTTGGATAAATATCTTTACCAACCGTTAAACGCTTCACCATTTTTAATGATTTCGCATCCACAATCATAATTTTGTTATCAACGATTGTGTAAATATTTTTACCATCTGTAATCGAAATATCGCCTTCTTCAATACCTTCCACTTGGTTGTTTGTTGTTGAGTAGTTCGAATCTGCGCTTACTTTATCGCTTGAACTGTTTTCGTTTGCGACACCTGAAGATTCTTGGGCCATTTCTTCTTCACGCCCTTGATACATCGTATTTTCTGCTGCGATATATGCTTTAAAATAAGCCTTTAAATCCGCTTCTGTTTTCAATGTACTCACCTTTTGAATCACATCTAGCGGAATGCTCTGTTCACTAATTAACTTTGTTGCTTTTGCATAAGCATTTTTCTTAATAATCACTTTGTATTGTCCAGCTTTTAAATTTTCTACCGTCAACATTTTTGCCGTGTCATCAAGCTTTAATTTCGCCTGTACTACTTTTCCAGCAGCGTCTGTTACCGTTACTGTCCCGTTTGTTACACTGTCATTGGTCAGTGCTGTTTCAAGCTGTATTGTATACGATTCACCTTCAAAAATAACGCCATTTGCATATGCCGTATCCTTTGTAAAATAAAATAATGATGATAACCCAACGATCGCCAATAAAGTTAATGCAATCCCTAAAATCTTGCCCTTTTTCATTGTTAACCCTCCCTTTTTATAACTGGCTATATTCAATTAGACTCGCCAACAATAAATAAGTTACAGAATATTTATTATTTTCCATAAAATATTTTCCCCAAAAGAAAAACGAGAGAAATTTATTATTTCACCTCGTTTTTTGCAAAATAATTATTCAAATGGCCAACTCGGTAGCATACAGCGCAACTTTTTATCTTCGCGCTTACCCAGTACATAATCCGCCTGCATTATCGTATGAATTTCACGTGTTCCTTCATAAATAACCGGTGCTTTCGAGTTACGTAAATAACGTGCGACCGGATAATCATCGGAATAACCATATGCCCCGTGAATTTGCATAGCATCGTCTGCAGCTTTGTTTGCAAAGTCACATGCCTGCCATTTTGCAAGCGATGTTTCGCGCGTGTTTCGCACACCTGTATTTTTTAATTCTCCAACGCGATATACAAGTAAGCGGCTCATTTCATAGCCTGCTTCCATTTTCGCTAACATTTGCCCTACAAGTTGGTGCTCACCAATGGGCTTGCCGAATGTTTCGCGTTCCTTGCAATATTTCACACTTGCCTCAAGACAAGCCTGCATTAAGCCAACCGCGCCGGCAGCTACCGTAAATCGTCCGTTATCCAGTGCTGACATTGCAATTTTGAAGCCTTCCCCTTCTTCACCGAGCAAATTTTCTGCAGGAATTTTTACGTCTTCGAAAAATAATTCTCCCGTATTTCCCGCACGAATTCCATACTTCCCTTTAATGGCCTTCGAGCTAAAGCCTGCCCACTCACGTTCAACGATAAAAGCCGAAATACCGTGGTGTAGCTTTTCTTTATCAGTATAAGCAAAGACGATAAAATGATCGGCCACATCACAAAGTGAAATCCATGTTTTTTGACCATTTAAAATGTAGTAATCGCCTTCACGCTTCGCATAAGAGCTCATTGCCGCTACGTCTGAACCCGCTCCAGGCTCCGTTAAACCAAACGCACCGATTTTTTCACCTTTTGCCTGTGGGGTTAAATAATTTTGCTTTTGTGCTTCTGTCCCCCATTGCATGAGCGTCATACTATTTAACCCGATATGCACGGAAACGGCTGTACGAAACGCCGTATCCCCTCGCTCTAGCTCTTCACATACAATTGCTAGCGAGTTGTAATCCATCCCTGCACCGCCGTACTTTTCAGGTACACATACTCCCATAAACCCTAGTTCCGCTAAACGCTTCCAAACGGCTTGATCAAAGCCACCTTGTGCATCCCACCTTGCAATATGCGGTATGATTTCGGCATCAACAAATTGACGGACTGTTTTTCGTAAAAGCGTTTGTTCTGCTGTATATTCGAAGTTCATACGATCACTCCTACCATTTCACAATCATTGATGAACGGTGTGATGTTTCCTTAATATCGACACCACGCTTAGCCATCTCCTGAATGAACTCACTGCCTGGTACAACTGTTTCTGGTGCAAATACACCGCGCTCGGTAATCGTACCCTTACCAATCATTTGCGCGACAACTGAAATCGTATTTGCCGTTGCTCGCGCCATTGCTGTCACGTTATTCTCTAAATCTTTGCGCACAACCATTTCATATTCATACGTAATTTGCTCTTCTGATTTCTCACCAGAAATAATCGCACGTAATAAAACCGCGTCAACCTGCTCACCTATGTCCAATTTTTTCTTTATCGCTTCGCGTGTCACTTCACGAACACTTACTTCGCGTCCACCCGCTTCAACAACATTGGTTTTATCTAAAAGTCCTAATTCTGCAAGCAGCTGGAACTTTTCAGCATGCCCTTTATAGCGAATCGTTTTGTATTCTAATGTTTTTACATTCGGGAATGTTTTATATAAAGTTGAAATGCCACCTGATGTATAGAAAGCTTCTAAAACACCGAATTCATCAAAATAAATTGGCTCAATGCCTGTCAATGATTGCACCTCTGACAGCACGCCTTTTTGAATCATTTTTGAAGGCTCCGTGTAGTGATCAAATACACCATCTAATGAAAATACGCGTGTATAATGTAGTGGTGGCTTCGGCGCTGTCGGAATGCCCCCTACATATAACTTAATTGAATGCACTTTATCTATTTTTGTCGCTCCGTAACCCGCTAAAATATTGATCATGCCTGGCGCTACTCCTAAATCTGGAACAATCGTAATCCCTTTAGCCGCTGCTTCGTCATTTAACTGTAAAATAGCCTCCGTAACACCGCCAATATGTCCACCTAAATCAACCGCATGCACCCCTACATCGATTGCTGCACGTGCCACTCGCTCATTGAACGCATAGAAAAGGGCATTGACTACAATATTGCCGCGCGCCATCACCACACGCAGGTCCTTATCACAATCTGCATCCAACTGTATGACTTCTACTTTATTTGAGCCAAGTGTATCCACGAACTCCTGTGCTTTTTCGATAGATACATCCGCTAAATAAACTTTTTCGACATCTTCACTGTTCACTAAATCGCGTGCAACTTCTTTCCCCATCAAACCTGCACCTAACACTACTACCTTCATATAAACATCCCCTTTGTTTGTATAATAAGTAAATGTAATCTATGACACCCGCTATTGCGGAGTTCATGCATTGTTATCGATTTGTGCGCGTTGTAATTTACCACTGTAATCTACGTATATACTTTTCCATTCTGTGTAAACATCAAGTGCTGCCTGACCTGAGTCACGATGTCCATTCCCCGTACCCTTTGTGCCACCAAACGGCAAATGAATTTCAGCGCCGGTCGTTCCAGCATTAACATAGACAATCCCCGTATCAAGTAACTGCTGTGCCTTAAAAATTGTGTTGACATTTTGCGAGAAGATCGAGCTAGATAAACCAAACTTCACCCCGTTGTTCACGTCAATCGCTTCTTCTAAACTCGCCACTTCAATAATACTAATTACCGGACCAAAAATTTCTTCCTGCGCTAATATACTCGTAGCTTCTACATTCGTAAAAATTGTCGGTGCAAAATAATAGCCATTTGCGAGGTCACCCTCACTTAAAATGTCGCCACCTGTAAGTAATGTTGCTCCTTGTTGCTTACCAATTTGAACATAATGATTAATTTTTTCGAGCGCCGCTTTATTGATGACTGGCCCTACCTTTGTTGCTGGATTTAAGCCATCACCGACAAGTAAGTTTTTTGTTAACGCTACCAAACGCTGTTCAAGCTCTTGTTTTACATCTTTATGCACAATAACACGGCTACATGCTGTACAACGCTGACCCGCTGTACCGAAAGCACTCCATAAAATGCCTTCCAGTGCCAAATCTAAATCCGCATCATCCATCACAATGACTGCATTTTTGCCACCCATTTCAAGCGACACTTTCTTTAAATGCTTGCCTCCAAGCTCTGCCACCTTACTTCCTGTAGCAGTAGAGCCCGTAAAGGATATAATGCGAATATCTGGATGCTCAATCATCGCCGTTCCAACAGTAGGTCCTGAGCCAAATACAATATTTAACACACCCGCTGGCAACCCGACTTCCTCACAAATTTTGGCTAGCTCGTATGCCATAAATGGAGTTTCGTTTGACGGCTTCCACACAACCGTATTGCCCGCAACAAGTGCAGGGAATGCCTTCCACGTCGCGATGGCAATTGGAAAATTCCACGGTGTAATGAGCCCTGCTACCCCAATTGGTGCACGTACGCTCATCGCAAATTTATTTGGCAACTCAGAAGGAACCGTTTCACCAAATAAACGCCTACCTTCCGCTGCCATATAAAGCGCCATATCAATCCCTTCTTGTACCTCACCGCGCGCTTCTTCGATCAATTTCCCCATTTCTTTTGTGAGCATTTGCGCTAAATGCTCTTTGTTCTCCTTTAATTTAAACGCGATTTCATATAAATAATCCGCACGCTTTGGGGCTGGAATAAGTGCCCACTCTTTTTGTGCAGCCTTTGCTTTTTGTACGGCTAAATCTACTTGCTCTTTAGTTGAAAGCGGGACCGTTCCTAACTGTTCCCCATTCGCTGGGTTGATGACTGGCATTGCTTGTAATGTTGTATTTTGTATCCACTGACCACCAATAAAATTTAACAGTTCCATTTCTCCACCTCACAAATTCATATTTCTCTTTTATTATTCGACATTTTCTCTCTTATCCCTTTTTTCTCTCAAAAACAATTCATATTAAGTTACAATATGGATTAAATTCATAAAAAATTAGTTAGTAGAATATATTTTTTTGAAACCTCTTGTAAAATGAAACGTAACATTATAAAGATAGTTTATTTAAAGGAGACAAAAAACATGAAAAACCACGAAATTGATTTTGTATTGCACGGAGATGACATGCAGTTCGTTGAGGTTGAATTAGATCCACAGGAAACGGTAATTGCTGAAGCAGGCAGTTTAATGATGATGGATGACCGTATCCGCATGGAAACTGTTTTTGGTGACGCTTCTAGCAATCAAGGCTCAGGTATTATGGGAAAATTACTTGGTGCGGGTAAACGTTTAATTACAGGCGAAAGCTTGTTTATGACGACGTTTACAAATGAAGGGAACGATAAGCGTAAAGTTTATTTTGCTGCGCCTTATCCAGGTAAAATCATTCCAATGGATTTAAGTAAATTTGGTGGAAAAATTATCTGTCAAAAGGATGCCTTTTTAGCTGCGGCAAAGGGTGTATCTGTCGGAATAGAGCTACAGAAAAAATTAGGCACAGGATTCTTTGGTGGTGAGGGCTTCATCATGCAAAAGCTTGAAGGCGATGGTATGGCTTTTGTACACGCAGGCGGTGCCATTTATGAACGTCAATTACAGCCAGGTGAAACATTACGTATCGATACAGGTTGCTTAGTCGCAATGACGCAAGACGTTCGCTATGAAATCGAAATGGTAAGTGGCGTTAAAACAGCGCTATTTGGCGGTGAAGGTTTATTCTTCGCTACATTATCTGGCCCTGGTACAGTTTGGGTACAATCATTGCCATTTAGCCGTTTAGCAAGCCGTGTATTCGCTGCTGCTCCAGTATCAAAAGGCGGTGGTGGCCAAAACTCAGGTGAAGGCGGTATCGGCGGACTATTTGATCTGTTCAACAAATAATATAATACAAAAAAAGCACGGAAACTATTACAAATTGTAATAGTTTCCGTGCTTTTACTTTATCCAAACTATAATGTTTGAATGGTTTCCTCTAGCTTACTCGCGGCGTGTTCAAGGGATTTTGTTGATTCTCCAATCGTTTCAACAATATGCTTCAATTCGCGTACTTGTTTGCCAACATGTTCAAAATCATTAATTGTTAAATCGACAGCAGTAGAAATTTTATCGAATGCAATTAATGAGTGCTCATTTTGTGAGATACCGTTTTGTACAAGTTCTTGAATGTGATGAATCGCTACGACTACTTCATTTGTAACATTACCCGAAATGGCAATTAACCCGGCAATTTGTTCTACAGATGTTTTCGTTTGATCGGCTAGCTTCCGAACTTCATCGGCAACGACCGCAAAACCTTTACCATGCTCGCCTGCACGTGCTGCTTCAATAGCAGAATTCAATGCTAGTAAGTTCGTTTGGCCAGCAATCCCTTTCACAATTTCAATTACTGCATAAATTTCTGTCGAAGAATTGTTCAACGCTTCCACCATGCGCGACATTTCGACGGTTTTTTCATTAATTTCATTAGACTGCTTCGTGATTAATAACATCTGTTCATAACCTTCTTTAGAAGCAATTTTTGTATCGGTTGCCGCCTCGATACTGTTATGTACATAATGATCGACTGTTTTCGTATTATCAATCATCGTAAATACGGTGTCATTCGTATCGCGTGATTGACGCTCTAAATCTCGTGAAATATCCCCGACAATCGATTTCACTTCTTGTTTAATTTGTTCTTGTTGCTGCTGTTGAATCGCGGCTGAAACAAGCTCATATTCTTCCAATACAAGCTGTTGCTCAAAATTACATGCACGCCCAATGGCATCAATCATTTTTTGCTTTTGTTCAGAATTCAGTTCAAGAGAATAGACAATTCGGCGTAAACTAGCCTCTAGCTTTTGAAAAGAAGCTAAATACCACTTTGTCGAAAGCCCAATTCGCACATGCATGAGCGATACTTTACGTCTATTTTCTAAATAATGGTCATCAATTCTGCCTTCCAGCATTTCAACAATATGGTGACGCAGCGTTTGGCGCAAACGTTCGGACGTACTATTTTGGCTAATAATTTCTCTAAAATGAGGAACTGCTTCTATCGTTGAATAAAACGCCTGTACCACTTCTAAAATTCGTACTTCTACAAAAGGTTTAATTGTTCTTAATAATTTTAAATCTTCCATATTTAATCCAATAATTTGCATTTGAGCAAGTCGATCTGGATCAGTAATAAAGATGCCTACATTCTGAAAGTCTACTTCTTCATATTTTGCAACAGTAGATTTTTTCTTAAAAGAAAACACTATTTCACCCCTCTTTTTTCATATATTTTTAATCATTTTATAACTTAATATAGGCTATATATCCATTTTTTACAATAAAACCTGGTAATTGGACATAAAAAAGACGTCAAATTTTTTACAAAAATTTGACGTAACTTAAAAATTATACAAATAGAACAAAAATCAGTACTAAAGCTAATACAATTCGGTAAATAGCAAATGGCATTAGCTTTACTTTTGAAATAAGTTTTAAGAAAAACTTAATCGAAAGAAGCGCAAAGATAAACGCACTAATGAAGCCCACTACATAAAATGATAAATGGTCGATATTGATTTGATCCCAGTTTTTAATAAGTGATAGGCCACTTGCCCCTGCCATAATTGGTACAGCCATAATAAATGTAAAATCAGCCGCTGTTTTATGATCTAATCCTAGTAAAACACCACCTGAAATCGTTGAGCCCGAACGAGAAAAACCTGGCCACAATGACAAACATTGAATTAAGCCAATTTTTAAAGCTTTACTATACGAAATATCATCCAACGATGTAATGGCTGGCTTTTTTGGACCAAACTTGTCGGCAATAATCATAAAAATTGCTCCGATAATCAAACCGATAATGACCGTATTAATACTAAATAAATTTTCATCGATAAAATCTTCAAACAGGACACCAAAGACACCTGCAGGAATAATCCCCACTAACACATGCCCTAAATTAAAACGCTTCGATTGTTGCCCTTCAATTTTATACAAACCTACTAAACTTAAAATACGTTTCCACATCACGACAACAACTGCTAAAATCGAACCGAGCTGAATAACAATCTTAAATGTATTCGCAGAGCCCGAACCTAAAAATTCCTTCGTTTGTAGCCACATATCATCGACAATAATCATATGTCCTGTTGACGAAACTGGGGCAAATTCTGTCATCCCCTCTACAAACCCTAATATTAACGCCTTTAATAACTCAAACCACTCCATCAAGAAGTCTCCTTTTCCCCATAAATTACTTACTAAATGTAATATCAATTACCCACAATTCAGATTGACTGCCAATACGTGTTGGTGGTCCCCAAAAACCAAAGCCACTTGACACAAGTGCATGCATATCTACCTTTTGACGATAGCCATAATCGAGCTCAAATACCTTTTGTGTAATATAATGATTTGGCCACATTTGCCCTTTATGTGTATGACCTGATACGTGGAGGTCTACCCCTGCATTTGCTGGTTCATCTAAATCATTTGGCGTATGATTCATCATAAGCCATGGTAACTCTTTTTCGTCCGGTTGCAAAGCACTGATTGGCAGACGCTTTTTATTTGTTACGTCTTCACGCCCCGTTAAATACAAACGGTTTGCAATCAAAATAGTTTCATCTACTAAAATTTGCACATGCGCATCCTGCATTGCCTGTCTAAATGCTGCGATTTCTTTGCCATAATGTTCATGATTGCCAAGCACCCCATAAACACCGTATGTGGACTGCAAATTTTTCATGACGTCCCCCATACCTGTATTAATAAATCGCTGCGGGCTATCATCAACAATATCCCCTGCAAGCAGCACTAAATCAGGCTGTTGCTCATTAGATAAATCAACAAATTTTTCTAAATGCCTCTTTCCTGATAACAAGCCTAAATGAAAATCCGACGCCATCACAACGCGCATGTCTTCACCCGGTTTATCCATTTCTATTGTCGCATGACGCACAACCGGTGTATACGCAAAATATGTACCAATAATCAGCAAAACAAGAAGAAGTCCAATTGCACCCGTACCAACAACTTTTACAGAAAGCGGTGTAAATAAGACTACAAGATTTGCCATAATACATAGCATCAAGCCATATTCTAAAAAGAACATCCAGTAGCTACCAAGTACACTAAACGGTGTTAACACTTTATGCATTTTCCCAATTATAAAGCCAAAAGAAATTAAAAATAAGAAACCCCAAAATAAATATGGCCAGCGGTATACCTCAATCGATAAAAGCCATGCGCGCAAATTCAAGCCAAGATAAACTGTGATACCACTATAAATCACTATGGCAATAATACCAAATAATATCCGCATAATGTTTGCCTCCATCATTGTTGTCATTTTTAGTTAACTGCTATTTTACTATAAATGAAGAAAAGACTGTATTAAAAAAGCTACAATAAGGTTTCCCCTACTGTAGCTCCCTTCTTATTTCTCCGCGCGTACAAACACTGTCACCTTAAATAAATCGCCATCCACAGCAATATCTAATTGACCACCATGTAAGTCTACAATGGATTGGGCAATGGCTAGTCCTAATCCCGAACCTTCTGTGTGACGCGACGTATCGGCACGTTTAAAGCGCTCGATTAATTCCCCTGCATCTTCATTCAGCTCGTATTTCGCCACATTTTTCACGGTTAACTCGGCATTGCCATTGTTCACTTTTAAATTCACATATACACGCGTACCTTCTAATGAATACTTACGGGCATTGACGATTAAATTATCAATAACACGCCACCATTTTTGACCATCTACATAGGCATAAATTGGTTGTTCACTAATGGCAACACGTAAATCTAAATTCGATGTTGCAAACTCCTCTTCATGCTCGCCCACAGCCTGCTGCAATAGTTGTACAAGATCAATACGTTGTTTCGAAATTTCGATATTGCCACTTGCCATTTTCGACACTTCAAACAAATCTTCAATCAATGTTTTTAACCGACCCGATTTCGCATCTAATATTTCGATATACTTTTGACGTTCTTCCTCTGTAATATCGGGATTTTTAAGCAAATCGGTATACGTAATGATCGATGTTAACGGTGTCCGTAAATCATGACTGACATTTGTAATCAGCTCAGTTTTTAGACGCTCGCTCTTTGCCTGCTCATTTAAACTTGTGCGAACCCCTTCACGTAGACCATTTAAATTTTCCGCATGCTTTGCTAAAGGTGACTTCCCTTTTACCTTTAAATTATCCGTTAAGCGACCATGCGCCATATCGTCTGTATGTTTCATAATTCGGTTTAGGTAGCCAATACGACGCAAGAAAATATACAGCGCCGGAATGAAAAATACAACAAACAGGAACATATAGAAGAGGAATACCTCAAACGTACCGCTCATTACAAACACAGCAAACCCAAAGCCACCAAGGAAAATAACCATTAATAAAATAAGGGATTGTATGCCCATCGAACGATTTTCAAACAATTCGATACATACTTTCACTAGCTTAGATAAAAACATATTTTCCCACAGCTTCTCTACACTTTTAAACCTTTTAAAACGTGCCCACGTCCAAACAATAATGTAAACACTTAAGACAAACATCCCGTAGACAACCGCTAAGTTAATCATATTTTCAACAACGTTAAAATAATTTTCACCTTGGAAATAATAACCGATGGATTGTCCGATATGCGTCATACTACTCATAAGCATTAGCGTAAGATATACAACGAATAATACAAGAACTGATGCAATATCCATAGGCAAACGATTTAAAACATCACGTAGGCTGTTCTCTCTGTCAAACAAAGTTTCCGGACGGCTATTAAATACCTTTACTAGCAGTATAAAGCTCACGATTCCCGCAATAATTATGCTATAGTATATATATTTTGTAATTGTAAATGCTCGCAAATCATTCCCAAAATGCGTTTTAGACAGCATTGATTTTGGAATCGTTACACTACCTGTAATAGTCGAAAAATCTTTTTCAATCGTATACGTTTTATCTAAAAAGCCGATTTGCTCATATTCGTATAAATTAATCGATTCCTCATGTGTACCTAAATCATTATTCGAAATTGTTTTTTTAAAGACAGAAGCTGCTTTTACATCATTCTTTTTAAACGTTAAATCGTACTTGTCATCATGTAGCTCATAAGCAAATTGCTTATTTTCTGCAAAAAACGCTTGATGATTTCGCTTATTGTCAGCTAAAATTTCATTCACAACTTGTTCTTTCAATGCTTTAATTTTTTCGGATACATAAGCATCATCTTCAAAGTTTTTTTGAACATCTTCAATTTTTGCGTCACGCTCTGATTTTAATGCCTGTAATACATCCTCATCTTGCGCGTTATTAATGTCCTCTGCATATTGGTCTTTAATATTTTGAATTTGCTGTGCCAATGATCCATAATACGTACGATAATGTGCAATATCATCCTTCGTTACCGTTAAAACCTCTGCAAAATCTTCTTTTGTTAACGGATTTATTTCATAGCGGGCCACATTGTAAGCAAACTGCTCAGCTTCTGAATCAAATGAATTGGATTCAAAGTAGTCTTTTCCAAAATAATTATTTCCTTGTACTAATATTACTAAAATCGCAAACACCACAATAAACATAAGAAAAAGCTGGAGATGGGATTTTTTGTTGTTCATTTCCATTCCTCCTTATAAAAAGTATAGAAACTGCTTCACTAATGGTACGAAGCGTTCCGTTAAATAATCAATTAAATACGAGCCGAGATAATACACGCCAATAATCGCCGCAATTCCGCCAATCCAAGACAATCCCTTATTTTTCAATTTTATAACCTAAGCCCCACACGACTTTTAAATAGCGTGGATTTTTCGGATTGGCTTCGATTTTTTCGCGGATTTTTCGGATATGTACGGCCACAATATTTTCGGCATTATACGCTGGCTCATTCCACACAAGCTCATAAATTTCACCGATTGAAAAAACACGGCCTGCATTTTTTAATAGCAGCTCGGTAATTTTATATTCCGTCGGTGTTAGCTTCACTGGCTCTCCGTCTACTTTCACCTCACGTGCCGCTACATCAAGCTCAAGCCCTTCGACACCTTGTGTTTCACCAAATGTCCCTAAATCTACATAGCGACGAAGCTGAGATTTCACACGCGCCATTAGTTCTAATGGATGGAATGGTTTTGTAATATAATCATCCGCCCCAACCGATAGACCGTGAATTTTGTCCGTCTGCTCGACCTTTGCACTCAACATAATAATCGGAATATTACGCTCTGCTCGAATTTTAAAGGTCGCCGTAATCCCGTCCATTTTTGGCATCATAATATCTAAAATAATTAAATGGACTTCGTTTTTTTCCAATAGCTCGATTGCCTCTAGCCCATCTGCTGCCTTTAATACATGATAACCTTCATTTTTCAAATAAATTTCAATACCGTCACGAATATCTTTATCATCATCCGTTACAAGCACCGTTAGTTGACTCATCAAGCTCACCTCTCCACTTTTTCTTATACTTTAATAATATGGTACAGTTCTTAACAACTGGCTATGGAAATTCTGAAGAAATTCTTAAGATTTTATATTTATTCTAAACACATTTTATCTAAAAAACGCATCCAGATGCAGATTGTTTAAAATGCGATTATAATGAATAATAACAGCAATTAAAAGGAGGCGACCATCACATGTATAAATCAATTGAAGCAACAGCAAAGGATATCGGTATGCCCGAGTATCAAATTATGAAATATATTTACGAAGGGCGCATTAAAGCTGTTCATGATGGTGAAAACTTTTTAATTAATAGCGCTCAGTTTGACACATACCACGAACAATTAGAACGCATTAAAGAAGAGATTGAGATTTGGCGCAATACACCGATTCCTGAAGATATGGATGTAAAAGACGAGGACTAATAGACATATGAAAAAAGCGAACTCGCCATTGAGTTCGCTTTTCTAAATCAATTATACCACGCTCTTAACTCGCTT
Organism: Solibacillus daqui; assembly: GCF_028747805.1. Taxonomy (NCBI): domain Bacteria; kingdom Bacillati; phylum Bacillota; class Bacilli; order Caryophanales; family Caryophanaceae; genus Solibacillus; species Solibacillus daqui. Next base: position 310,325 of record NZ_CP114887.1, on the reverse strand, counting down.
TTTCTGAAGGAAGTTAAATCGTTACGGTAAATCCCGCACGCTTACCGATGATTTCCGCGTAGTCCTCTACCATCACACTCGCTGTTGGATACATACCTGCACCTGGACCAGTGATTGATAATGTCCCAATATAATTTGTTTCCATCGCTACGGCGTTAAACACGTCGTCCACCGGGTAAAGCGGGTGATTTTTATCCACTAGTAGCGGCGCAACTTTTGCTTGAATTGTGCCATCTTCTAACTTTTCCACTTCAGCAACATGGCGGTAGCGTAAACCTTTTGCCGTTGCCTCTGCTACTTGCTCTAATGAGATCGTATCAATCCCGATAACTTCAACATCTGCCCAATTTGGCTGCTCGCCGAACGCTAAGCTCGATAAAATCATCAGTTTTTTGAATGCATCTTGACCTGAAACATCGTTAAATGGATCAGCCTCTGCATAACCTAAGCGTTGTGCTTCTTTTAGCGCGTTTTCAAAGCCCCAGCCCTCTGCACGCATTTTGGTTAAAATGTAGTTTGTCGTACCATTTAAAATCCCTTGTACGCGACTAACATCGTTTACAAGTAGAATATTTTTCATCGTTTTAATAATCGGCACCCCGCCAGCTACTGATGCTTCGAATCCTACGAACACACCATTTGCTTTTGCTAAAGCCTCTAATTCTTCTCCGCGCTTTGCAAACATTACTTTGTTGGCTGTAATGACATGGCATTTTGCTTCCACAGCACGTTTTAAATAACCGTATGCTGGCTCTTCATTGACAATCGCCTCGAACACAACTTGTAGGCCCTTCTCTGCTAAAACCTCGTCCATTGATTCTGTCATTAAATGCTTTGTGCCTGGTACGCGTTCACGGCTAGCGTCTGTTACTAAAATTTTCGCTACCTCTAGCTCAACACCTAACTTTTCGCGGAGCTCCTGCCTCTTTTCATTTAATATATGATAAATCCCTTGACCTACTGTGCCAAATCCTAAGATGGCTGCCTTGATTGTTGCCATTGCCTTTCTCCTCCAAATTCAAAAAACACACTATATTAACGAATAATTCAAATAATTTTTCTTAAAGAAATTCTATCCTATATAATACATGAAAACAAGAAAAATCTCTCCTAGAAAGACATTTGTTTTCTCTAAAAAGTCATTAATCATTCAAATCTTATTTCATACTAGTAATAAAAAAACATTGGTAAGGGGGACCTACCAATGTCTTAGGGATATTATCAATTACGCCTAGGCGTAATTGCGTCCAGATTTTTTTCAAGTTCACTTGAAAAACTCCTCTAAAAAATCTGTGACATCCGCCGGGGCTTGGGCCAACACGATGTTGGTCACTTAGGCATTGCCGCACGACGCGGCGTTCTTAGCCTGAGTTCCCCTATTCAGTCGGGGTTTGAACCCCACTGTATCAAGTTAAACTGCAACGTTTACGAAATTGTAAGTACGTAAACGATAAGCAGATAAAATTTTACGCATAACGATCTCCTCTTTAATCGAAAAATTAGGCATTGCATATGGGCGTTGCACTAATTGGAACTCGCCATATTTTAAAAACCATTCTTTCGCTGGCGCTAAAATATGTGCTTTACCATGTTCTATATATTCATCTGCTACTTCTTTTACAGTATAGCCGGATTTTTGAAAATCGTGAGTTGTTTCTGAAAAAGCATGATGCCCAAAAACGCTTTGCCACATCGAATCTACATCCGCCAAAATTTGTTGGATTGAACAAGCGTTCACGAATTCCTTTACTTCATTTAATTCATAGATTATGTAAGCAGCAACGTTTTGTGCACTAAATACTTTTCCCATATTAAACAACTCCTTTTCTTTTAATTTCCAAATTAACAATTATATTTATTCCTATTGTATTACTTGGTTTTAGAGTTGTCAATAAAACTTATTAAGTTAGTAGGGATTGATTTTTTTGAAAATTCGCTTGTTTTTCGAATGGGAAATAACAAGCGAGTTTCTACTATTAATATGGCGAAGTAAATGGGCTATCGATTATTAAGCGTTTACAGCTACTGCTACCTTTGCTAACGCTTGCTCTAAATCTGCGATAATATCTTCTGCTGCTTCTAGACCGATTGATAAGCGAATGAGCTCCTCTGATACGCCAGCGATTTTTAATTCTTCAGCAGATAGCTGCTGATGTGTTGTACTTGCTGGGTGAATAATTAATGAACGTGCATCCCCTACGTTTGCTACGTGTGAGAATAATTCTACGTTATCAATCACTTGGCGCCCTGCTTCACGTCCACCTTTAATGCCGAATGTAATGATTGAGCCGAAGCCATTTTTTAAATATTTCTTCGCTAAATCATGCGTAGCAAAATCTTCGAAGCCATTGTAATTTACATATTCCACAAATGGGTGGTTTTTTAAGTACTCGGCTACTTTTTGCGTGTTTTCGTTATGACGGACAATACGCAAATGAAGCGTTTCTAGTCCTTGTAAGAAGTTGAATGCCGCGTCTGCTGATAAGGTTGGACCAAAATCGCGCAGTAATTGTACACGAAGCTTTGTCGCAAATGCAGCCGCTGCTGTGTCAATTCCATAACGAATTCCGTGATAAGATGTATCAGGCTCTGTATAACCTGGGTGTTTCCCTTGCGTCCAGTCAAATTTACCCGCATCAACAACAATTCCACCAATTGTTGTACCGTGACCACCAATCCATTTTGTTGCCGAATGAATGACAACATCCGCGCCAAACTCAATTGGATTACTACCATATGGCGAAGCAAATGTGCTATCGATTAATAATGGTAGACCGTTTTCGTGTGCAATATTTGCTACTGCTTCAATATCTAATACTTTTAAACTTGGATTACCGATAATTTCTGCGTATACCGCTTTTGTTTTTTCTGTAATAGCTGCACGGAAGTTTTCTGGGTCTGATTCATCGACAAACTTCACTGTAATCCCGTAGCGAGGTAATGTTGTTGCAAATAAATTATACGTACCTCCGTAAAGTGAGCCCGCTGCAACGATTTCATCACCCGCACCAGCTAAATTTAAAATGGAAAACGCTACTGCTGCTGCACCAGATGAAAGTGCTACTGCCGCTGCTCCGCCTTCTAATAACGCTACACGCTCTTCAAACGCACCTACTGTTGGGTTCATAATACGAGAGTAAATGTTACCTGGCTCTTCTAATGCAAAAAGACGTTGCGCATGAGCTGTGTCTTTGAATGCATAAGCCGTTGTACGATAAACCGGTACAGCAATTGCACCTGTTACAGGATCTGGCTTTTGGCCTCCGTGTAATAATAATGTTTCTGGTCGTAAGCTTGTCATTACAATACCTCCTAAAATAATTTCGATGGTGAAATCGGTGTATTTTGAGGAGGGGTTTAAAAGTAAAAAACCCCTCTTCAGTTAAGAAGAGGGGTTGCAAATGAGCAAATTAACCTCCTCTTATCTGTCAAAATGATTGTTCATTTTGTAGGACGTAGCACCTTAGTCAGTTCATCACTCACTGGTTGCTGGGCTTTCATAGGGCCTATTCCCTCAGCCGCTCTTGATAAGAGTTATGTGATTTATGTTCCATCGTTGTTTCACAGTATAAGACAGAGTAATTCCATTCGTCAACACAAAATTTATAAATTTTCTGATTTTTATATTTTGTTCATTTCATAACGCTTCACTCTCTCGCTATTAATTTCAAATATTTTCTAATTAACACACCTAATTTGCTATTCAGAATTGTTAATTAGGAGAATATATACTTATTTTAAAATAATTAAATTCACCAAATATTAACAATACCAACTGTAAAATATCGCTATAATTAAAGATGACAAACACTTTTGTTTACAGCATTCTTATTAATCTAACACTAATATGTTTATAAAAGTTGCATTGTCATGTCTTTATGCCAAGAAATTTTCTTGGTCGAAAAATTATTATTTTATGGAAAATAAATATAATAAAAGGAGGCAATTTATATGGCAACAGTAACAGAAAAAGGGGCAAACAACACTGAGCAAAAACGTAATTTAAAACCATTTTGGATTGCATTAGCATTTGCTGCGCTCATCATCATTGTGCTAATTCCAAACGGGGGGGACTTACCAGTTGTAGGTCAACGTGCTTTAGCTATTTTAGCATTTGCCGTTATTTTATGGGTAACCGAGGCGGTGTCATACCCAGTAAGTTCCGCGATGATTTTAGCACTAATCGCTGTATTACTAGGCTTAGCGCCAAGTATGGAAGATCCATCTGTTCAAATGGGGACAAGTAATGCACTTAAACTGGCTTTAGGTGGATTTAGTAACTCTGCTGTAGCATTAGTAGGGGTTGCGCTATTCTTAGCAGCCGCTATGCAAATTACAAACTTACATAAACGTATCGCGCTGTGGATTTTATCAATGGTTGGCACGAAAACAAATGCGTTAGTATTTGGTGCAATTTTAGTAGCGATTGCATTAGCATTCGTAGTACCGAGTGCTACAGCTCGTGCTGGTGCAGTTGTTCCAATTTTATTAGGAATTGTAGCAGCATTCGGCTTAACAAAGGAAAGTAAGCTTGCTGCACTATTAGTTATCACAGCAACACAAGCCGTTTCAATTTGGAACATTGGGATTAAAACGGCAGCTGCGCAAAACTTAGTTGCACTGGGCTTCATTAAATCTGAATTCGGTGTCGATATTACATGGAGCGAATGGTTCATGTATGCCGCGCCATTCTCCGCTATCATGTCGGTTGTGTTATTCTTCGTTATGATTAAACTAATCAAACCTGAAACAGACAATATCGCAAGTGGGAAAGACGTTATCCGCCAACAGTTAGTGGAACTTGGACCACTAAAACGTAAAGAAATCACATTAATTATTACAACTTTAGTTTTACTATTCTTCTGGTCTACTGAAGGAAAGCTACACCCATTCGATACAACAACAATTACGATTGTCGCGATTGCCTTTTTATTAACTCCTAAAGTAGGTGTATTCAACTGGCAGGAAGCCTCTAGCCGCATTGACTGGGGTACATTAATCGTATTCGCAGTAGGTATTTCTTTAGGCTCTACGTTATTAAATACAAAAGGTGCTGCTTGGCTGTCAGATACAATTTTCGGTTCACTAGGCTTAGATACAATGCCAATTTTAGCAACGATCGCATTAGTTACAGTGTTTAACATTATTATTCACTTAGGTTTCGCCTCAGCAACCAGTTTAGCTTCTGCGTTAATTCCGGTATTTATCGCATTAGCATTGAGTTTACCAATGCCTGTTGAAAACCAAATTGGCTTCGTTATTATTCAACAATTCGTTATTTGCTTCGGTTTCTTATTACCAGTAAGTGCGCCGCAAAACATGCTGGCTTACGGTACAGGGACGTTTACAACGAAGGATTTCTTAAAATCAGGGCTTCCGTTAACAATTTTCGGCTTCATCTTAATTTTAATTTTCAGTGCGACTTACTGGAAATGGATCGGGTTGTTGTAATCGACTTCAACCTTAAAATTGACTAAAATAGGCTTAAAGGAAAATTCCTTTAAGCTTTTTGTCGTATTAGCGACATACGAAAGAACAACATTCATGCGCCAATATCATGCATAATGTATCTTTCTAATATTACATACAAGGGAGATGTTCACGTGGAAACTAGAGAATTATTACGCAGTCACTCATCTGTTCGTAAATATACAGGCGAGCAAATTTCAAAGGAAACCGTTATCGATTTAATCGAAACAGCTCAAATGGCAGCAAGCTCACACTTTGTTCAAGCATATAGCGTCATTTGGGTAACAGACGAAGACAAAAAGAAAAAACTCGGCGAACTATCAAAAAATGAATTTCAATTCGGAACAGCTGGTGCATCGTTCCTATTTTGCGTAGACTTTAAACGCTTGCAAGTTGCAGGTAAAATGCACGGTGTCGACATCGTAGCAGATTCTGCTGAAAACGTACTTGTTGGGGTTGCGGACGTATCATTATTCGCGCAAAACTTTGTTGTGGCAGCTGAAGCATTAGGCTACGGCATTTGCTACATCGGGGGTGCACGTACAAACCCAAAAGAAATTAGCGAGCTATTCAACTTACCAGAATATGTTTTCCCTCTATTTGCAATGACGATTGGTACGCCAACAAAACGTAACGAAACAAAACCACGTTTACCAGTAGATGCTGTACTTCACGAAAATAGCTATGACGTTGAAAAATACGACACACTACTTGCTGAATACGATGCAACGATGGAAAACTACTATGCAAGTCGTTCATCAAATCAAAAAATGGCAACATGGACAAAACAAATGGCTGATTTCTTAATTGATCAAAAACGCCCATTCATTAAAGAATTCTTAGCGTCAAAAGGCTTCACTTGGAAATAATATTTTTTGGGTACACCCTTTCAACATGAAACGGTGTATCTTTTTTTATTTCTTAAAGGATTGATTCTATTTTAATAAATGCATATAATAGCAACATTACAATAGAACCAAAAATCATAGTTATTTATATACATAATGCATCCAACATTATATATAACAATCTATCTATTACACGAAGCATCTTTCATATAATAATAAGGGAGTGATTTATAATGGGCATCAGTATTACATCAAAATCACATTTAAAAACTATCCGCAGATATCCTTTACAAATCGCTACTCTTAATGAAAATTTAAAAGTACTGCACGATCATATCGCACCACATATTGATGAGACGAGATACGAAGCCATCACATCCTATGCAAACCAATATATCTCGCATACACATATTTGGGATCTGAAATTTGCTAATAATCTAGAAAATCCTGAAGTAGCCCTAATGCAACTCTTCCATTTGAAATTCATTTTAGCTTCCGAGCCTGCTCACCTACATCAATCAATCCGCTCTAATTTAGAGGAGTTAACTCATAAGTTTCGTCGTATTACACTTTACTCTGATGAGCAGCTAAAATTACGAGAAGTAAAAATGCTCGACTACATTCATAACTTTGAACCAAAAGTAGAGGACTTGTGTACCTGACGCTTCGTTTTTGGTACAAAAAGAATTTGCTGATGCAAGTTAAATTATTCTAATAAAAGGGTTTCTATCGTTCTTTTTATATAGCGCCTTATAGAAAATATGAAATTTAAGTAAATAATTCAATCTATTGTACCTAAAACTTTTTCTCTTTTTATTGATACAATATTCTTACAAACTGACGGGAGGATTTCAAATGAATTCAAGTTTTGTAGCGAAATCAATGGAGCGTCAGCATTTAAAATCTGTACGCAAGCTATCCTTACAAATTGTCGATATTAATACAGCACTAAAAGACGTCCACCAGCAGCTCGCACCACACATCGACGAAATCAAATACGAAGCAGCAACTGGTTATGTGAATCAATATATTTCACATACACATGTTTGGAACATCAAATTTGTATGCAATTTAGAAGACCCTGAAGTGGCACTAATGCAACTCTTCCATTTAAAATATATTTTAGATCGTGAGCCTGCCGAATTGTATAAAAATGCCCGTAGTATTTTGGAAGAACAACGTCAAAAGTTCCTGAAAATTACGCTATATTCAAACGAACATATCGAAATGCGTCGCACGAAAATGCTTGATCATATTATGGATTTTGAAAAAATAAAAGGAGAACGCTAAAATTGCGTTCTCCTTTTTGTTATAATCCTTCAATTTGCAATACTTTTACAGGTTGGAAGTCCTCACCTGTTTTTGCGTAGGTGATTGCTACTTTATCGCCCTCTTGTAAATAAATCGCAAATGGTGAGACTTCTGAGCTAACGATGAAGTTTTCACCTGTTTTCGTTAGAAATGACACAATGGTGAAATCCCCCACACGTTCTTTATATACACGTACTACTTCAACCGTTGCCTTTGCTTCTTCTGCATTTGACGTACCATCGACTGTACTGCCACCGCGGCTAAGCGCTGTTTTATACAGCTTTAAAGCTTCATTTGGTGTCGTACCATACGCTGAAATTTCAGGATTTGCAGCTGATACAATGAAATAGTTTTGTAAGAATCCATTCGCATCTAATACAGCTGATAACCAGCTCGCTTCACCATAGAAATTATAGAGAATCGGCATTTCGCCTTCCCATTCTTTTTCCACGAACTTCTTCTCGATAATATCAAGCGCTCCCTGTGAATCCATGTAGGACTCCTCTAAGTTACCTGTATAATATGTTGCTTGACCTGTTCGGGCATTTGTCAGCGCATAGCCAAGCATCGAATCAACGCCCTCTTTTGGGCTTGTGAAATCCGTGAAATAGTACATTTCGCCGTCTTCCATAAAGATTGGGCTTACATTTGCCTCTGTTCCTTCATCACTTGGAACTTTTACATCTTTTTTGCCAACTAAGCTATTCCAGAAACCATGCACATAATTCCCGTAGTAACTATTTTGTAGGCTGACTGTTTCTGGTGATACCGCGCCATCAATAAATTCCGGCACATCTGCTAATGCAAGTTTTTCTGTATTACCTGACGCAGCATCTACTAATACAACCCCTTTTACATCAAAACCGTTACGGGCTGAAATAAATTCACCATAAGAACGGATGTAGTAAGGTTTACCGCCCTCATCAATTTCAAGTTGTGGATCACCATTGAAAATTAATGATGGATACTGTAAACGCATATGACGCTCTAAGTTTTTGTTTAAAAATGCTGACGGAATATAGCTCATCTCTTGTTTAACAAACTTTGGATTATCACTAGAATCCGTCGCGCTCATCGTGAAGTAACCCGGTGTTGTTTTACCGTTGAACCATTTAAAGAAACCAGAAAATTCAACCGGCGCAATATAAACATACGCACCATTTACCTTTTGAATTTGTAAATTCCCTAACTCGTAATAACTTGTATTTGGCACTTGACCAAACGCTTTTTTCATTTTATTTTTCACAAATTGTGGTGGTACACTCGCTGGAGTTTTCGTTTCATCAAACGGTGCAATTTCCGTTTGTTCTTCCATTTCAGCCGAATTGTATTTGTCTTCCGCATTTAAAAATGGCGCTGAAACTAAATAGCCTATGCCGATAATTCCCACTAAAACAAAAAACGATTTCACTTTTTGTTCTATACCAACTGCAATAATTGCACCGCATAGTGCCACTACAGGCAACAAATATAAAAAAATTGTCCACGATAAATCAATTTTTGAAATATAAACAGTTACAAAAAGCGAAATAAAACTTACAATAAATACAATTACTGTACTAATAGAAACTACTTTAGTCGATAATTCTTTATTGCGAATTTTTTTCGAAAACGGCACTAATAGTAGCGTCATTGCTAGTGAGCCAATCGCGGTTATCAAAAATAATTGTCCCATCTAAATCATCCTCTCTATGTACTATTTACGAATAACCGAAAAAAAAGATTCATAAACAATAGAAAATCAGGAATTCCAGGGGGAAAAATATGACAAGAAAACTACTTATTTTATTTTTTTTAGGCTTTGGCTTCTATTATGTATTCTTTTTTGAATCAATCGACGCCTCATTAAAAATGGTATTTAAACTCATTCCGATGGTACTGCTTATTGGTCTTGCCTTTTCTACAAAAGTACCATTGAAAACGCCTTATTATTGGCTCATCTCAATTGGGCTCATCTTTTGTGCGATTGGCGACTATACGTTGCAGTGGTTTATTATCGGGCTTAGCTTTTTCTTAATTGGGCATGTTTTTTATATCTTTGCCTTTCGATCAACCGGCGTCAGTACAACACCAACTTACGTAAAAATCCTTTTAGGCGCGTATGGACTTTTCATGCTTACCTGGATCGCTGGTTCTATCTTTAAAAATGGTGATACTGTTTTGGCAATTGCCGTTGTCGCATACATGTTGGTCATTTTAATGATGGGGTGGACATCGTTTCGAACAGGTAGTTCTTTGGCGATTGCCGGCGCACTACTGTTTATTACGTCGGATTCTATTTTAGCAATCAACAAATTTATGTTCGCCGTTCCATATTCACATGAACTAATTATGTTTACTTATTACGGCGCACAATTTTTGTTCATGCTAAGTATTTCACAATATTTCAAAATAGTTCAAAAACCGAAATAAAGAGTGTACAATAAAAGTACTATCTATTTAGGAGGCCTTTTTCATATGAAAGAAAAAGTTATTGAGCGCTTAGTACGCTATGCAAAAATCGACACACAATCAGATTTCAACTCAGAAACTACACCATCAACAATGAAACAATTTGATTTATTACATGTTTTAAAAGATGAATTAGCTGAAATCGGTTTAACAGACATTACATTAGATGAAAACGGTTACCTTTTCGCAACATTAGAAGCAAACACAGATAAAAACGTACCAACAATCGGCTTTTTAGCGCATGTTGATACAACAACAGATTACACTGGTACAAACGTTCAGCCTCAACGTATCGACAACTATGACGGTGAAGCAATTACATTAAAAAATGGTTTGGTGATGTCACCTGACTACTTCCCAAATTTAAAAAATTATGTAGGCCTAACGTTAATCACAACAGACGGCAATACATTGTTAGGTGCAGACGACAAAGCCGGTATTGCTGAAATTATGACAGCAATGGAGTTCCTAGTGAACAATCCTGAAATTAAACATGGTAAAATTCGTGTTGCCTTCACACCAGATGAAGAAATCGGTCGTGGCCCACACAAATTCGACGTAGCACAGTTTGGCGCTGACTATGCGTATACAATGGATGGCGGCCCACTTGGTGAGTTACAATTCGAAAGCTTCAATGCGGCAGGCGTAAAAGTAACAACACGTGGCACTAACATTCACCCAGGCTCTGCAAAAGACAAAATGGTAAACTCAATTACAAAAGCTATCGAATTCCAAAACGCAATGCCAAAAGATGCGGTTCCTGAAAAAACAGATGGCTACGAAGGGTTCATTCACTTAATGCATTTTGATGGAGGCATTGAAGAATCAACAATGTCTTACATTATCCGTGACCATGACCGCGCGAAATTCGAAGAGAAAAAAGCATACATGGCAAAAGTCGGTCAAGATATGCAAGCAAAATACGGTGAAGACACGATTACAGTACAAATTGACGACCAATATTACAATATGGGTGAAAAAATCGAGCCAGTTATGGAAATCGTGGATATCGTAAAAGAGGCATTTGCGAAATTTGATATTACGCCAATTGTTGAACCAATCCGTGGCGGAACAGACGGGTCACAACTTTCTTACATGGGCTTGCCAACACCAAACATCTTCGCTGGTGGCGAAAACATGCACGGAAAATATGAGTTCGTATCGGGCGAAACGATGGAAAAAGCAACAGAGGTTATTATCGAAATCGTTCAGTTATTCGAGAAACGTAACTAAAAACGAAAACCCGAATACTGCTTTGTATCGGCAAACAATTAAATAAGGTGCTTCTGCGGGGAGTAAAATATGTATTTTACTCTCCTCGGCGCAAAAATAAAGTCTAAAAAATTTTTTAGACTTTATTTTCACTCCGTTTTTTTATACAATATTATCAGAAAATTCACAATATGAAGCGAGGTGCAGTATGAAGGAAATATTAATCGGGATTTTAGCAGCACTGTTTTTTGCTGTAACATTCGTATTAAATCATTCGATGGAGCTTGAGGGTGGCAGTTGGTTATGGAGCTCCTCACTACGGTATTTCTTTATGCTACCGTTTTTAATTGCTATCGTCGCAATACGTGGAAATAATGGTTTTCGTATCATGACTTCTGAGATGAAGCAACATCCATGGGCTTGGGTGATTTGGAGTTTTGTTGGTTTCGTACTATTTTACGCACCACTAACGTTCGCAGCAGCGTTTGGACCGGGATGGCTCGTATCAGGTACATGGCAATTTACGATTGTGGCTGGTGTGCTACTTGCCCCACTTTTTGTAACAGTCATTGCTGGTCAATCCATTCGTGCCAAAATCCCGCTCATTTCACTTGGCATCTCGAGCATTATTTTAATCGGTATTTTAATGATTCAAATACCACAAGCACAAAGCGTTTCAACCAAAAGTCTACTCCTTGGAATTTTACCGGTTGTCGTTGCGGCTTTTGCTTATCCTCTAGGGAATCGTAAAATGATGGAACTGTGTGGCGGACGTGTAGATCCGTTTCAGCGAGTACTTGGTATGACCATTGCTTCGCTTCCTGCTTGGATTATTCTTGCAATTTATGCATTGTTGACAGTAGGTGTCCCCTCTTCCAACCAAGTATTTCAATCATTACTCGTTGCAGTGTCTTCAGGTGTTATTGCGACGGTATTGTTTTTCATTGCGACGGACCGTGTACGACATAACCAAGGCAAACTGGCAGCCGTTGAAGCAACGCAATCAACTGAAGTGCTATTTGCGATGATTGGAGAAATGGTATTACTAAGCGTACCTTTACCACAGCCAATTGCATTAGCGGGCTTAACAGTCATTATTATCGGGATGTTACTACATAGTTACCATACAATACTCGAAAGTAAAAAACAGCTCGCTATCACAAAAACGGGTCTGCCCGAGAAGTAATTCTGGGGTAGACCCATTTCGCCGATGATGGAGGCTAGCACGAAGCTAGTCATAATAAAAAATCCCGCATCTATGCAAGATACGGGAAAAGGTCTTCCAAACAGGAAGTACAACTTTGAAGAAAAATATAAAGGGTGAAAAACTCAAGTCTGAACAAAGTCAAACTACACTCTAAATGAGGGGGTTTAGAATGTTATACCTAAGCTAACTTACTCCTGGAGAAAAGTAGGTTAGCTCAGGACTTACTTGTACTGAATTACAAATAAGCTCTTGCTATACCTTATATGATAATGATTATCACTATCACTGTCAATACAATTTCTATACTTTTTTAAGAATTTTTTAAGAAGTTACGATATTGAAATTGCTTCAGTTGAAAATGAAGGAAGCACCCAATACAAAAACCTAGAATTGCAATAAATGACGCAAGTCCTACCATAATGGTAAAACTATAAGCTATTACTGATATATCTAGCAAAAATCCTAATAGCCCACCCGCTAAACATACACAGGCAATTGTTGCATTAAATTTTTGTTGCCCGATATCTTCTGGAATATATGATTTTATTTCCTTCGTTAAAAAAAGCTTGGCAATACGCATAATCGGATTAAATCCAGTTAAAACACCAAGTAGATTAGCCACTAAAGGAATCGTTAAAAGCCAGTACTGCCCTGTAATCCATGTTAAAACAACCGAAATAAAAATGGTCCATTGATTGACACGAACTAAAGGTCGCGGAATCGAAATCGGTTTCGGCATACAAAACCAACCTTTCTTATATGTTTTATTTAGTTTAACGTTTTTTCACGCGTTTGTGAAGAGAAATGTTATAGTAAGGTTAACTAATTTTAGAAAAGGTGATTTTAGTGCCTGCACTTTCATACGATCAAGTACGTCAATTAAATTCATATAGTATTTTTACCGAAGAACCGCAGCGTCCGCTTTTTACATTAGCGAATTTGCATAAAGATTTTTATTTAACAGATTTTCTTAATTTAATGATGGGTATTACAAATGCTGCAACAGAGGCAGCGGCGATTTCTCATTTTGGTCGTCGCTACGGTATGTTTGTGGCAATGCAGTTTTATATGCTCACAACCTACGATGAAGTTTGGGATGGAAAGCCCGAAGATTTACGTTTTGCAATGGTTCCTGAATTCGGCATACATACGCTCGGCATGTACATCAATCCAAATGATTTTCGCTATGTAGAAGATGATGAACGTGAGCGTGTTATGTCAGATGTTTTATATAAAACGTCCGTAGTCATCGGGCAATTACGCAAAACGACATCAATTTCTCCTTTAATATTGTGGGAAAATATTTTTGGTTATATGCTGTGGCATTTCCACACATTACTTGCCAAGCCGGCTTTGGCAGACCGTGCATTTGAGGATTTAGATATGTTAGAAGAAAAAAATGTATGGCGTTACTTCTCAGATAAATCATTATTCTTAAATTACACAGGTGGCAAAAGTCCATCTGCGCTAATAAATCAACCAGTTCGTAAAAGCTGCTGCTTCTCAAAAGATATCCCTGGCTTAATGGCTTGTGGCTTTTGTCCGATTAAATAATAAAGTGAGTGTCCCAGAATCACTTTTGGGACACTCACTTTGCTCTGAAGAATTATGCTAGTAAAAAGGTGGTCATGAATGAGTAGTCACAGGACGTGACGTTTTTAGCATTCGTTTTTTACTTGTAACCACCACGAAAAGCTGCTTAAATCGGATTTTAAATAAATATGGGACGCACTGTGTAAAAGGTTATTTCGTTTTACACAACTCCATTAACGTATCTATTATTTTGTTGCCATCATTTTTAATGTTGCGGCTACTGCTTTAGCCCCGTCTAATAAAGCTTGGGCATTGAATGTCATTTTAGGGTGATGTAATCCTGGCTCTAAGTTTGCTCCTACGCCGATCATCGTCGCTTTTAACTGCGGGTTCTTGATTGTATAGAAGTGGAAATCATCACTACCAGGCGTTACAACTGCTGGTGCTAAATACGACTCACCTAACGATTCAACAATAGCACGCTCGGCTACTGCCGCCGCTTCTATTGACACTTCCGCACCCGGTGTCACGTCTTGCCAATCCCATTCAATATCAATGTGGAACATCCCTGCGATTTGCTTCAGCCCTCTATCTATATATTGCTGTACTTGCGCTAATATTTCATTTTTTTGCGCACGTACATCGATTGAGAAGCTTGCGTTACCTGGAATAATGTTTACACTGCCCCCATCAGCAACAATTTTCGTTAATTTTGCCGAATACACTTCAAACGGATCAATATGAATGTTTTTAAGCATTTGTTGAATCGCCACAACTACCTCTATGGCATTATTGCCTTGATGTGGGCGAGCCCCATGCGCATCTGCTCCTGAAATCGTACCACCTAAAAATGCAGCGGCCCCGTGATAAATTGCCGGTGCGATTTTACCAAGTGGCAACTCCTCTTGTGGACGTAAATGCACACCAAATAAATGAGTCACATCTTGCATAACACCGCGCTCAATCATCGCTAGCGCACCACCGCCTGTTTCTTCCGCTGGTTGAAAAATAAAGCGAATACGTTTTGTTAATACTTCATCTTTTAATGCGTGAAGCGCACCTAATACCATTGAAATATTCGCATCATGCCCACAAGAATGGTTAGCTTTCATAACACCGTCTACCTCTTGCCAAAGTGCATCAATATCCGCACGAACCGCAATTACATCTTTACCTGTACCAATTTCTGCGACTAAGCCAGTCACATCATCAAAACGTTTTATTGAAACACCCATTTCGCTCAAAATTTCCGCTAGTCGCGCTGTTGTATTCACTTCTTTCCAGCTAATTTCCGGATTTGCATGGAAATACTGAAACCAATCAAAAATCATTTGCTCACTCGATTTTACTGCCAACATGAATTGCACCTCGAATTAATTTTGTTATATTTAGTATACAGCAAAAACTTCGTATGCCGCATTATTGTTGCCTAATAATAGGCATAATAAAAGCAGCACTCTGTTTATGACAAGTGCTGCTACGTTAAATTTAGTTGTATCATGCCTATATACTCCTTATAGGCCCGAAAAGAAGCCGCTTGGATATTGTGTACGCTGTTCAACTTGCTCTGTTTCCTCTAGCTCTAGCGCTTCAAACTCAAAATCCTCATCCAATAAATAGGTTTCTAACGTTGAATTTAACAATGCTGCTTGTTTCATTTTCATTCACCCCTTCAATTGTTTGAATTTTTAATTATTTTAAATAATAAAGTAAAATGAAATGAAATTCAATCATTAAACTCAATTGATCCTTAAAAACTATATAACCTATCTCATTTAGAGAACAATCCACAAAAACTTCTTAATTAGAAATCAAAAAAGCTACATTAAGAGATTGCACTCTCTCAATGTAGCTTTTGTTTACGAAATTGCCACTTTTGGTTCGTCACCTTTATTTTTCGTCATCCATTGAATCACAAACATAATCCCAAAGACGATTAAACCAATTGTATCTGATAATGATTCTGGGTAAATCATCGCTAAGCCGGCTGCGAGTAAAATGATACGCTCTAACCAATTAATTGAACGATACCAATAACCAATAACCCCTGCACCGATTGCAAGCATACCCATCATCGCCGTAAATACTACCCATATAATCTGCCAAATTGTTACGTCAATCATTAACAACGCTGGTGAAAAGACAATCATATATGGAATAATGAAAGCAGCAATAGCTAACTTCGCCGAATGAATCCCTGTTTTGATTGGATCGCCTCCTGAAATAGCAGCTGCAGAGAAGGCGGCGAGTGCAACAGGCGGTGTAATATCCGCAATAATACCAAAATAGAATACAAAGAAATGTGCCGATAATACAACAACAATCGGCGCTACACTTGCTGGAACATCCGGTGCAAGTAACGCAATAATTGCTGGTGCTGCAATTGTTGATGTAATAACATAGTTGGCCGTTGTTGGTGCACCCATCCCTAGAATAAGTGATGCAATCATTACGAAGAATAACGTAATTAAAATGCTACCGCCTGCTAATTTCACTAAACTGTTTGCCAACGATAAACCTAAGCCCGTTTTTACAACAACACCTACAATAATACCTGCACACGCAGTCGCAGCTGCTACTGGAACAGCAGTACGTGCACCTTCTACCATCGCATCAATAATTTCTTTAAAACCAAATTTTACGTCTGGATTAATAATCCCTACAATGATACACGCTAAAATTCCGTATAATGCTGAGTGAATAACTGGTACACCGAACATCATAATCACGATAATCAATGCAATTGGAATTAATAAATAAAGTTTCTTTAAAATAAGCTTACGATCTGGCATTTCTTCATCGGTTAAACCACGTAAACCTAAACGTTTCGCTTCGAAGTGTGTCATAATCCAAATACCCGCAAAGTATAATACAGCCGGAATCGCTGCCGCTTTTGCGATATCCCAATATGATACACCACGCCCGATAAATTCAACCATTAAGAATGCCGCTGCACCCATAATTGGTGGCATTAACTGACCACCAGTAGATGATGAAGCTTCTACCGCCCCCGCGAAGTTTTTCTCATAACCTAAACGTTTCATTAACGGAATCGTATAAGCACCTGAAGTTACTACGTTTGCTACTGAGCTTCCTGAAATCGTACCTTGTAATGCAGATGAAAAAATAGCTACTTTTGCAGGTCCACCAACAAGCTTACCCGCAACCGAAATTGCTAAATCATTAAAGTATTCACCTACTCCCGTTTTTACAAGGAAGGCACCAAATAAAAGAAAGGCAAAAATGTATGTAGCTGATACCGCAAGTGGTGTTCCTAAAATACCATCTGTTGAGTAATACATTAAGTTCACAATTCCATCTAAACTTTGACCACGGTGCGCCATAAAGTCAGGCATGTACGGTCCATAAAAGGCATACAGTAAAAACAATCCCGCAATAATTGCTATCGGTAAACCTACCGCACGACGAGCTGCTTCTAATACTAAAACAACAGCTAATAGCCCTACATAAAAGTCCATCGTATCAAGCTTTCCTAAGCTTTGAACTAAACGCTCATAGTTGATTACCCAATAAGCCCCTATAAAAATAGCAATTGCTGCAAGGATATAATCATAAATCGCAATCGACTTTTTTGATAACTTGCGACTAGCTGGAAATAGTAAAAAGACAAACGTTAATGCAAAGCCTAAATGCACAGTACGCTGAATTTGTGCTGGAAACTGTCCAAAAATTGCTGTGTATAATTGGAATAATGTAAATGCAAGTAGTCCAAAATAAATAATATACTTCATAAAATTTTGTGGATTACGCTGATTCGATTCGATATCGAACTTTTCAAGTAGCTCTTGCTGTTGTTCGAGTGTCAACGTTTCCATCTGATCCATTTGTTGATGTTGCTCTTTATTTTGATTCATTTAATTCGACTCCCTTCATTTTTTGATAAAATGATAATTTCTTAATTTTAAGTACGTAGGATTTCCCACGTGTTAGTTTTTCTTTTAGTGCAATTACTTCATCTTTATGCTGCAAATTTAATTTATAATCTACATCACCAACATGTAACGTAAAATCCTTTAATTTGGCATCATCATAACGCAGTGTGTATCGGCCTTTTTCATACGTTAATGTTTGGCCCTCTTCTGCTGAACTCGGCATTCCGATTGCTACGTCCTCATATTGCATTGACAATAGCTGTAGTTCATTATTCGTTAACACTCGATAGCTTTCTATTACATCTGTTAAATGAATAGAATGCGTAAATACTATTTGGAAATCGAATGCATCATTCAGCGGCAAATAATACATAACAGGCTGTTCTGTACGTGTCTGTGTAAATGTTATACTCCGCTCATATGGAATAAAACAGATTATTACACTAATTAATACAAATATAATGACAAGCCACTTCTTCATTGCGATCACCTGCGAATTCAAGACCTCTGTGTGCATTTAAAAAACATATTTCGCGGCAAATAGCGCGAAATGTTGTCTCTTTGTAGATGGATTTTATTAGAAATATTACTTTCTTATTCACTAAAAAGACCTCTGAGCAAACTGCACCAGAGGCCTCTTTCCGATACTACTTCACTTCATCAAAGTATTTTTGTGCACCTGGGTGAACATCAATACCGATTCCATCTAAGCCCGTTTCTGCTTTAATTAACGCGCCTTTTGCATGGCTGATTTTATCTGTATTATCATAAATCGCCTTTGTCATTGCATAAACTAAGTCTTCTGGTAAATCCTTCTTAACTGCTAACATCGCGCCTACTGATACAGCTGGTGTATCTGCTTCTAAGCCATATGTGCCTGCTGGAATGTTATCCACTGCATAGTATGGATATTTCGCGATTAACTCTTCTGCTTTGTCAGCTTCAACCGGCACAATGTATACACCATTTGTTGCGTTTAATGCTTCTACAGCACTTGTTGGATAACCTGCTGTAATGAATGCTGCATCAATTTGACCAGATTGAATACCGTCTGTTGATTCACCGAAATCTAAGTTCTGCGCTTTAATATCATCCATTGATAAACCATGTATTTCTAATAATTGTTCTGCGTTTGCAAATGTTCCAGAACCTGGTGCACCTACAGAAACCTTTTTACCTTTTAAGTCTGCATAAGTTTTAATGCCTGAATCTGCTAATGTTACTAATTGAATTGTTTCTGGATATAACGCCCCTAATGCAGAAATTGAATCAATTTTTTTACCATCAAACATCATTGTACCGTTTGTTGCATAGTACGCGATGTCTGTTTGTACGAATGCTACATCGCCTTCACCTGCGTCAAGTGCTGTCATATTGGCAGCAGATGCTTGTGAAACCTCAGCTGTTACTTTAGCACCTGTTTCTGAAGTAATTAAATCAGCGAATGTACCACCTAACGGGTAGTAAGTTCCTTGTGTACCACCTGTTAAAATACTTAAAAACTCACCGCTATAATCAGTTCCAGCTGTTTCTTTATCTGTACCTGAATCTGAAGTACCAGAATCTGTTGAAGATTTATCATCTCCACCACATGCCGCTAGCACTAAAATGAAAGCGCTTAAAATAAACATGAATAGTATATTTTTAGATTTGAACATGTAAAAATTCCCCCTTTTACTTAATCATGGATTCATTTTACATACATATTTATTCAAAAGTCAATAATATTAGAAATATTTTTATATTATGATAATTAATACATAGCTCTTAAAACCTTTTTATTTCTGTTATTTTCATAAAAATACTATTAACACCTTTACAAAATTACATTTCTGCGATAAAATTTCGCATAATTTTTGTATAAATCATTTTCAGAATCACTATTTTCGCATGAAGTTATCAAATGTTTACTTTCAAGACATCCACAATATTTAATATAGCATCACAAAAAAACTGCACTCCCTATGGAATGCAGTTCACTCTATTTCCCCACATACAATTCGCGCGCCTGAATTTCCTGAAGGGTCTGTTTTATAATCATCTCTCTTTTCATGAATAATAATTGACGTACCATCTTCATCAAAAATTGACGTTTGTTGGCCTTTTTCCAATGTAAAATCGGCAGTTATGAAATTTAATTGCACCTGCCCTGTTTCATCAACCTCTAAATTCGGTAAATCTCCCTTATGTGGTCCTAATGGGTTATTAATGCCATGTTGTTTTTTCGTTGGATTAAAATGAGCACCAGCCGTTTCAAAAGTGGGTGCTTCACATTTACCAGTTTCATGTAAGTGAATGCCATGTTCTCCTGGCGTTAAATTATTTATAACCGCTGTTAATTCCACACCTTTTTCGGTTTCTTTCAGCGCAATTTCGCCAACCAATTCATTTTTTGTATTGTACATCAACGCTTTTGCTGATAGAGCTTGCGGAGCGCTTACTGGAACTTTTTCGGATTGAAAATAATTACAACCCACTAATAACATCACACTACTAATAATCCATACTTTCCGCATATCGTCACTCCTTTTGCATTAGTATTTCAAATTAGTAAAAAGTTATGCACATCGAGTCCATAAAAAAATGCCGTTTTCCAAATTAGAAAACGACACTTCTTAATTGTTATGAACATGTTATTTCATTCAATATACATGTCCACTAATTATTAGTCTAAAATTTTGATTGTTACTGTACGGCGCCCCCATTCATAAGCACCATCTAAATTTGGTATAAACACGTCGATTTTATTGCCTTTGATCGCACCACCTGTATCCGCTGCTACTGCTTCCCCGTAGCCTTCAACCCATACTTTTGTACCTAATGGAATGACACGTGGATCAACTGCGATTACTTTTAAATTTGGGTTAGCACGTAAATTTGTACCGTTCGCTGTTGTACCTGAGCAGCCATCACAATAAGCTGTATAGGCAGTCGCTTCAACTGTCATTGTCCGTTCGACATTTGATGTTGGCGCAGATGTTTCTTCTATTGTTTCAACGCGATCAGATGAATCTGTTTCTGTTGCATTTGAATCCGCATCACTTGATTGATCCGCTATTACTGCGAGGACCTCTTCCGTTGAACCTGAAACTGAAATTGTATCACCTGCATAAATTAAATCTGAACTTAGGTCATTCCATTCTTGCAACTGTTCGACAGATACATTGTGGTCTGCAGCTATTCGAAATAATGTATCACCTGGTTCTATAAGGTATAACTCCGTGTCCAAGCCAATTTCTATCGTGTCATCAGCATATATTAAATCACTCTTTAAATGATTAACTTCCATTATCGATGCAATGGTTGTATTGAATTGCTGACTAATCGAATACAGTGTATCACCCGATTGAATTGTGTATGGTTCTGCCGAAGCTCCTTTCGCGACAAATCCCCAGAAGGTTAATGCTCCAGCTAATGTTAATGCAATCATCTTTTTATTCTTCAATTTACTGTTCCTCCAATTTCTTGTAAGTAAATTCGACACCCTTATCAAATACGCCTTGACTAACTCTTAACCAGATTTTTTGAGTTAGCTTGAAATGAATTGCTCCTTCAAAAACCTGTGAGAACCGCCATGGCTTTAACTTGCATCAACTACAGAGGCAAGTTAAACTGTGCTCCCACATTACCGTATCTAGATTGCCGTTATATAACGACTTTATAAACTGCGCATTACAAAAACTTTGCAAAATCAATGGATAAATATCACATTTTTACTATCATCATTAGCAAGTTTTCTGCATTTTAACCGTCAATAATGGTATTTTTCGATAAAAATTGGCAATTTATTTGCCATTACATGACAAACACATCAAGAAGCGTTCGAATTTTTAATGAATATGTCGATAAAAAGAAAAAGGAGGGGATAATAATGGACATTAATACGATGATGACTTCTCAACTTGCGTCACTACAACAAACTTTGCAAATGAGCATTTTAGACAAAGCCATGACTACTGGCGCAGCCGGTGTCATTGAAATGATGGAAGATATTCCTCAGCAACAAGCTGCACCTGCAGCCCACCCTTACAAGGGACAGGTAATTGACGTCCAAGTTTAAGCTCTATAGGAGAGGCTGTCCAGAAGTACTTCCTTTTTGGACAGTGCTCGTCTCAAGTAGTAATAATCTTCTTAAGGAGGTTGCTCCTATTGTGATTGGAATTCCGACTCGAATATTCCCTTTGTAAATGGATTGTTAAAGTTTTTTTAAGAACTTTTAAAAATTCGTTTTTCGGGTATAACAAGGAGTAAAATAAAGTTAACCAAATTAAAGGAGTGATAATTATAGGAATCCACACATTTTTTACAAGTTTAAACGACCTTGAGCGCATTATTCGCTGTCCAGGACGCTTTAAATTTGAAGAACATAACGTAGCAGCTCATTCGTGGAAAGTTTCACAATATGCGATGTTTTTCGCGACACTTGAGGAACGTGCAGGCAACAACATTGATTGGAAGTCATTATACGAAAAAACAATTAACCACGATTTTGCCGAAGTGTTCATTGGCGATATTAAAACGCCGGTCAAACATGCAAGCGTTGAGTTAAAGCAAATGCTTTCTCATGTTGAAGAAAAGATGATGGAGAAATTCATTATTGAAGAAATTCCGGAAGACTTACAGGACATTTTCTTTGAGCGTATGAAAGAAGGCAAGGATGGCACGATCGAAGGCCGTTTACTCGAATTTGCTGATAAGCTCGATCAGTTTTACGAATCCTTCGCTGAATTAAAGCGTGGCAATACAGATAAAGAGTTTGTTCATATGTACCAAGTAGCATTATCCAAACTGCTACTAATTGATTTACCGACAAGCGTACAATACTTCCGCAACGAAATTTTAGCGGATGCAGTCGCCGAAAAAACAATTATAGATATTGCAAAGCTAACAGAAAACATCTTAAAACAACATACAGATTAACGACAAAGGCTTCCGAAACGGCAGGAAGGCTTTTTTATTTTGACTTTTTTTATAACGAATCCTAAGTTGAAGGTACTTTACTATTGAAGAACATTTTGAGAGGTGAACTGAGTGAATGCGTTAGCGCAAATTTATACAGATCTTCAGCCAAAACTGACGCTTACTTTTTCATAAAAACGTCCTACTCAGCCATCGCTGAAGATCTAACTCAGGATGTTTTTTACGAAGCAACAAAGTCCATTCATACATATCGTGGAGAGGCTACCCTTTCGACATGGCTATTTAAAATAGCGAACAATTTATTAAAAAAACACTATCGCAAAAAGCACTATGAAAAGAACTTACTCACGAAAATTGAAGCACAGCCAACGTTGCCTTTATTTACGACAGAGCAATTAATCGAGCTAAAAGACGAAGCTAAACGGCTCCTAACAAAAATCGAGCAAATAGAACCACCATTGAAAGAAATTGTGTTGCTCCGTTCCAAAACAATTTTCACAAGCTGATTGGTCACCAACTGTAGATGTCCCTGTTGCCCCATCGATAACAATTGAATTTCCTTTGTATAAAGGCTAATCTAAAGAGACGTTTTTTAATCATGTTCAGGATATTCAAAAACACTCAACGCAGACGGCATTCGTTACGACTCTGTATTTGTCTATATGGACGAAAAATTCGACAACCGTGACGGTAAAAAAGAAGGCGATGCGCCAATTTATTATGAACGTAGATATAGCCTACATTTTCAATCAAATGCAAAAATCACTCTAGATGATATACAATAAGACCATTCAAATTATTTGACTTTTTTTCGAAAACATACTTTATTGCAATGTACAAAATGATACTATATGATAACAATAAGGCTACGTTGTACGTACGAATATTAAGTTTTAACCTTTATACTTATACAGGGAGTTTTACATCGATGTTGGAATGGCGTGCCCGGACTCTTTTGACTCTGGGATAGACAGGATAGCATTTGCGAACACCCACTTTGAGGAGTGGTGGTTTAAAACTTTCTATAATAACTACGGCAATGTGGCTGCTTACATAAGTATGCTAGCTAATATTTAACTTTTAAACGCTTTCACCTTTTTGTGAAAGTGTTTTTTTGTATTCCAAAGGGTAAAAACCTAATAATTAACCGACACATAATTGTAATTTTTATACATTTTTCACTTCAATTTCAACGTAATTGTTTTTATTTTTGGCATATCTATGCCAAAATTTAAAGAACTATGGAATTTAGGAGGACTCTCTTTTGAAGAAAATTCTTTGCATCGGTGAATTACTAATCGATTTTTTTACGACTGAAATCCAACAGTCTCTTATAGAAGCAACAACTTTCGAAAAACAAGCAGGTGGCGCTCCAGCAAATGTCGCAGCAGCGATTGCCAAATTTGGTGGTAACGCTTTCTTTTGCGGTAAAGTTGGCGATGATGCTTTTGGCCACTTTTTACAGCAAACACTGCAAAATGCCGGTGTCTGTACAGAACAACTCATTTTAGATCCTTCTGCACCAACAACTCTTGCTTTTGTCTCTCGTGAAATGGATGGTGAGCGCGACTTTATTTTTAATCGTGGTGCTGACGAGCTGCTACGCATTGAAGACTTATATTTACAAAAGCTAATGGACATGGATATTATTCATTTCGGTTCTGCAACCGCACTGCTTAGTGACCCATTTAGTAAAACATACGAGCAGTTGATGCAAACATTAATTATGCAAAATCATTTTATTTCATTTGATCCGAATTACCGCACAAATTTATGGAAGGGTGACACTGAGCGATTTATCGAAAAATGTGCACCTTTTATCGACGCCGCGCATTTTATTAAAATGAGTAGCGAGGAACTACTATTATTCGCCCGTACGGAAAATTTTAAGGAAGCGTTAAATTGGGCTACTCAATTCGAAGATAAAGCAATTGCCATTACACAAGGTGCAGAGGGTACAATTTACATTCAAAATGGTGTGATTACAGTAGTTCCTTCCATTTCAGTAAATGCAATCGATGCAACCGGAGCTGGCGATGCGTTTGTTGGCGCGGTATTGTATGAGCTAGCTCTGCGTGACACGACAGAAATCTCGCAAGCTGAGTGGGTATCGATTATCGAATTTGCAAATCGTGTTGGTGCAAAAGTATGCGAAAAAGTCGGAGCAATCGAAGCGTTACCAACATTAACAGAAGCAAAAATGGCATAAAAAAATACCGTCTGAAAAGTTCATTTTTAGACGATTTCTTTGCGCCTGGAATTGAGCTCAGCACGATATTGTTCATGATTTTATTTTTATAGGAAGTGACGTTTTTAGCATTATCCGTATTACTAGCAGACACTGTCCAAAAAGTATTTACTTTTTGGACAGACCCAATCCCACTACTCTTCATGATAACCGTATCGTTACCTTCGTTCCTTTACCAAGCTCACTTTCAATTAACAATTCCCCTTCATGGCGCTTCACAATTTCTGTCACAATCGCGAGACCCAACCCACTGCTTTGATTCGAACGTGAGCGGTCTACACGGTAAAAACGTTCCTTAACCTTTTCCAATGCTTCTTCTGGAATACCAATGCCATAATCCTGAATGACTACTTGCACAGTATCCTCTTTTTTACTACATGTCACAATAATTTTGCCGCGCTCCTCACTATAACGAATCGCGTTTGACAATAAATTGTCCCACACCTGCTCAAATAAATGTTCATCCGCATAAATTTCAACTGGCTCCAACTCATAAATAAGCTCCATTTGGCGGTCATCTAGCTTCCAGCGCTTTGAAAATAAACGTTCTTTCAACTGCTGATCAAGCGCGAAATGCTTTTTATCAATCGGTAAGTTTTTTTGATCAAGCGAGCTTAATAATAGTAGCTGTTTTGTCAGCGCTGATAATCGTTTCGTTTCCTGCTCAATAATTTCTAAATATTGAATACGTTCCTCTTCCGTATTATCCGAGTCTTTTAACACATTGGCATAGCCTTGAATGTTTAAAAGTGGTGACTGAAAATCATGCGACACATTATTGATAAAGTCCTTTTTCGTTTGGTCATTTTCTGCTAGGCGCTTTGCCATTTTTTGAAACTGCGTTGCAAGCATGCCTAGCTCATCATCACGCGCGATATTTATCTGGATATCATAATTTTCCTGCGCTATTTGTTCAGTTGCGTGCTGTAATTGCTTTAATGGTAGCACAAGCTGACGGGCTAAAAAAATCATCGTTCCCAAAATAATAATGGCACTAATAATAATAAAACCAACGATTAAAAAGTGCATTTCTGAAAATAGCGTCGCATTATCTTGACGAATAAATAGCGCATGCGGCTCTCCACTTAATAAAATTGAAACACCAATCGTATTTTGTACATCATTAGCAAAATAGTTCATAAAGAAAAAGTTTTCCTTATAACCTTGAATGCCATGATACACATTTTCTGTACCGATAATTGCACTCATCGCTCTATTTAAATCATTTTTTTTAAACGCTGTCCCATAATGTGTGGTTTTCCCCGCTTCATTTACAATCGTTACTTGATATCCTAACTTGGCAATTGACCGGAAATACTCATTATAGCTTTCCTCTGGCATAGCATTTAAGATTTGCTTTACTTCTTGCGCCACTTCAAAGTTTTCCTTATCCGTATCAGGACGAATTTGTGCATTATAAATTTGCCCAAGAAACAGCATTGACAGTGTAATACTTGCTGCAATGACCACTAGTGTGACGACAATATATTGCTTATACAATGTTTTCATTTGATTTCCTCGATTTTATAGCCAATGCCTCGCACCGTTTGAATTTTCACATTCGCGTTTACTTCTTCTAAACGTGTACGCAGCCGCTTAATATGCGTTGTTAACGTAAAATCATCTCCATCATAATCGTAGCCCCACACTTGCTCCATTAGCTGATTGCGTGAAAATACGACATCCGGGCGGCTACATAAAATACTTAATAATTCAAATTCTTTTAACGGTAACATTAACCCCTGCTCACCTACATTTACTTCAAATGTTTGGCGGTCAATCATCATATTAGCAATTTTTGTTATGCCACGCCCCATTTTTTGAAAGCGGCGTAATATGGCACGCACTCGAAACAATAGTTCTTTTGGTTCGAACGGTTTGATCATATAATCATCGGCTCCTGCTAAAAACCCTTTTTCTTTATCATCTAATGTTGCTTTTGCAGTTAGCATCAACACAGGTATCTCCTGCTCAGTCAAACGCTTTGTCAATTGAATACCGTCCATTTTTGGCATCATCACATCAACGATTGCTAAATCAAAATCATGTTCTGAAAGCAATATCAGTGCCTCTATCCCATCACTTGCAAAATGTGCTGTGTAGCCTTCTTTCCTAAGATGAATGCCAATTAATTTACGAATAAATGCATCATCATCTACCACTAAAATTTGCATGTGTTCACCTGCTTATATATTTTAAAAAGAGGCATCGATTTGCTCGATACCTCTTCCTATTATCTGTTATTTCTTATCTTTTTCAAATGTTAAAATCAGCATCGGTAATAGCATGCCGCGCACTAGGAAGGTGTCGATAATAATGCCGACTGCTACCATGAAGCCGAATACGAATAGATCGGCAATTGGCATTGTCATTAGTGCCGCAAATGTTGCTGCTAAAATAACACCCGCTGATGAAATCACCCCACCTGTATTGCGAATCGCAATTTCAAGTGCTTCTTTCACCGCACGTGTTTTGCGTTCTTCGATAAAGCGCGATACTAAAATAATGTTGTAGTCGATACCAAGCGCCACTAAGAAAATGAACGCATATACTGGTACACGTGTACTAATTGCATCATAGCCGAATAAAACATCAACTAAGAACAAACCTAAACCTAATGCAGATAAGTATGATACTAAAATGGTTGCCATCATATAAATAGGCATTTTCCAAGAGCGTGTTAACACGAATAACAGCACTAAAATTAATAATGTTTCTAGTAGAACAATTTTGTATATGTCGGCGTTATTGACGTTACGCTCATCCACTAATTTTGCTGTTGTACCAGCAAATAATAGCTCGCCTTCAATGCCTGCTTCTTTTAAATAATCGGCACTATTTTCACGCATTTCCTCTAGCTTTTCAATCGCTTCTGG
Organism: Solibacillus daqui; assembly: GCF_028747805.1. NCBI lineage: Bacteria > Bacillati > Bacillota > Bacilli > Caryophanales > Caryophanaceae > Solibacillus > Solibacillus daqui. The sequence goes on along the minus strand of NZ_CP114887.1, from coordinate 282,357 downwards.
AGAATACGGATTTAAATCAAATGCCAGTGATAACTTCACTTTTGTACCATCTTCAGACACTGCTGATGGACGTACTGATGCGAGTGTATCATCTGCTAATAAGCTTGCTGTTAAAGCCTGTTGTTGTTCTTCTGTAATGGCTTCTTTACTTTCCACAAGTAATGACGTTGGCGCAAGCTCTCCTTTGTCAAAACGGGATTCGACGATTTCGTATCCAACACGTGAAGGTAATTCTTCCGGGAATGACTTTACCGTATCAAATTCGTACTTTAGGTTAAGCACATTCAGAGACGTAATCAACATAAAGACTAAAACTAAACCACCTGAAACATACGGCTTGTTGACCACAAACTTCGCTATTGGACCCCAAATACCATGTTTAACTTCTTTTACTTCACCAAATTTCGGTACTTTTGGCCAGAATGCTTTTCGACCAAATAGTGCAAATAATGCCGGTACTAATGTTACCGATCCAAGCATGATGATAAATACTGCCATCCCAAAAATTGGCGCAAAGTTTTGATAATCACGGAAATCAGCGAAGAATAAAATTAACATAGCCGCTAATACCGTACCACCTGCAAAGAATACTGGCTCTCCTGTTGCACGCATCGCATGCTTCATCGCCTCGTATTTATCGGCATAACGGTTTAACTCTTCACGATAGCGTGAGAATACAAAAAGTGAGTAATCGATTACTGCTGCGAATAATAAAATACTCATAATGGATGTCGTGGAGTTGTTAATTTCTAAGCCCGCTGCACCCATTAATGCAATCGTTTGGTTTGCTACTTGGTAAACAATTACTGTTGCTAATAATGGAATAATCGCAAGTAGTGGTGAACGGTAAATTACGATTAATAATATTAAAATAATAAAGATTGTTGCGAATAATAACTGAAAGTCTGCTTGTTCAAACAGCTTAATCGTATCACCGGCAATCCCTGCTGGACCTGTAATGTAAAATTTCGTATCGCCTGTTACTTCAGCTGCCTCGTTCCCTACTTTTGAAGCATGATCATTTATTTCTTCATAAGCTGCATTACCAAGTCCTTTTTCAAGCGTCATTGGCACAATCATTGTAGATTTGTCTTTTGATGTGAAACCTCCTAATGCTTGTGGTGGAAGTTTTGATATATCTACAATTTGATCAATACCTTCAATGTCCTCTGCAATGATTGCATTTAAAATAGCTGCTACACTTTTGGAATTAATTTCGCCGTTTTCATTATGGAAAACAAGAATCCCTGGTGTCCCTTGATCGTTCGGGAAGTATTCGGATAATTTATTTTCTGCGATAATTGACTGCGAATCATCAGGCAGTGATTGGAAATTTGATGTTTTATAGTCACCTAGCTTTGGACCAGTGCTTAAACCGATCATTAGAACAAGCCAAATGATTAACGTAATCCAAGCACCACGCTTCGTTGATACCCAGTCCGTAATCAGCTGTAGTAATTTATTCATAATTGTCCTCCTTTAAATTTACATTCCTATTATAAAAACGGAATATAAACTTTATATAAACTTTAAAGGCAATTATTTATAGTTTCCTTCAACACAAAGGGGCTGCGCGAAAAGTAAATACTTCTCGCGCAGTGCTTCGTTCGTGTATTAATTATCCGCTGCTGGCGGTGCTTCTGCGGTGGTCGAAATAGGAACGAATGCTAAAACCGTCACATCGTGTGACAACGCATTCATGACCAGCATCGTGCTGGCCTCCATCCTCGGCGCAAAGGGGGTGTCCCAGAATCACTTCTCGGACACCCCCTTTGTACGTTTCTCTTCTAACTATTCTATTTTCATTTTATCTTTTGCGTAGGAGACCAATTGCTTTTTATCAATCTTACCAACTACAGTTTTCGGGAGTTCTGATAAAAAATAAAATTGCTTTGGTACTTTATAATTTGCCAGACGCTCTTTACATGCCCATTTCAATGTTTGTTCAAGCTGTTTGGATGGCTGCTTCGATACAACAAATGCTACAACACACTCGCCCCACTTTTCATTCGGTACACCAATAACTGATACTTCATCGACGCCTTGCTCTGTAATTAGACATTCTTCAACTTCTTGAGGATAAACATTTTCTCCACCGGTAATAATCATTTCTTTTTTTCGACCGACGATACGAAAATCACCATCTTCGTCCACTTTTGCTAAATCACCTGTCTTTAACCAACCATTATGAAATGCTTTTTTTGTTTCTGCCTCGTTATTCCAATACTTTGAGAAAATATGACTTCCTTTTAAACAAAGCTCCCCAACCTCACCTTGAGCACATATTTCTCCCGCATCATTCATAATTTGTACGTCGTTAAACAACATCCCTTTACCAATTGCACCTTTTTTTAGCATAGCTACTTCTGCATCAATGACAAAATTATTTGGTCCAGCCTCTGTTAAGCCGTACCCCTCTTTAAATAACAATCCCTGTTTTTTAAAACGCTCATATATCGGTTTAGGACACGGTGCGCCACCAGACAAAAACACTTTTACCGTCGGGAAACTCGATTCCTTAAAATAAGTTGTATCTGTCATCAATTGGTACATCGTTGGTACAAATAGTGAAATCGTTGTTTTGTAGCCATCAAGCGCACGAACAGCACGCTCTGGATCAAATTTTTGACCGATTACAACTGTCCCCCCCGCAAGAAAAATCGGTAATGATAAGGCATTAATCCCACCAGTATGAAATAAAGGCATATAATTTAGTGTACAATCTTGGTCATTTATTCCCCAGCTAACAATCGTATTAATGGCATTAGCAGTTACCGCTTCATACGATAGTACAACGCCTTTCGATTTCCCTGTTGTTCCACCTGTGTAAATCATTAGCCAAGGTAATGTTGGCTCATCTCGCCATTCATAGGAGAAGGCTTGTACTGGTTCGCACTGCTCCACTCGAAAAGTACTCCCTGGCATTAGCAACTTGGCACGCACTTCATGAACACCATCACAAATCATTTGTACTGGTGTACAATCTTCCAGTACAATGCCTAGCTCCATATTCGATAATTTTGTATTCAACGGGACATAAATAAGCTCACTCATTCGACAAGCAAATAAAATAGCAAAACTTTGTATGGAATTTTCTAGTAATACCGCTATTCGATCCCCTTTTTGAAATGAATTGTGAGAAAACCATGTACTCCAACCGTTTGCGTACCGCATGAGCTGTTCATATGTCCACGTTTCACCCGTTTCAATTTGAATTAAAGCTTTCTTATTCGGTGTTTGGCGCGCTCGTTTGGCAATCCAAAAATCTAGTTGTTGCATAAGCCTTCCCGCCTTTTACATCATGATGCCACCATCTACGTGCAATACATGACCTGTAATATAATTTGATTCTTCCGATGCTAAAAATAAATAGGCATTTGCAATATCTTCAGGTTTCCCTAAACGTTGTAGGCTTGTAATTCCTTGCATTTGCTGCAATACCTTTTCTGGCATCTTTTCAACCATAGGCGTAGCGGTAAAACCTGGTGCTACTGCATTAACATTAATCCCTTTACGCCCAAGCTCCTTCGCCCAAGTTTTTGTCATCCCTATAATTGCGGCCTTTGTTGCTGCATAGTTGGTTTGACCAAAATTCCCGTAAACACCGCTTACCGAAGATGTACTTATAATTTTACCTGACCCTTGTGCAATCAGATATGGTGCTACAGATTGCGTACAATAATATACTCCATTTAAGTTGATTTGAATCACTTTATCAAAGTCTTCTTCGTTCATTTTTACAAGGGTTGCGTCACGCGTAATACCAGCATTATTGACTAAAATATCAATCTTTCCAAATCGCGCCACAACTTGTTGTACCATTTCCTGAACTTGCGCTAAAACGGAGACATCGACTGCGAAAAAGGCTACATTGTCTCCTAGTTCGGCTGCGACTTTTTCACCTAACGCTTGATCATAATCAACAATCGCTACTTTTGCCCCTTCTTCTAAAAACCGCTTCACAGCTGCATAGCCAATTCCACCTGCACCGCCTGTTATGATGGCTACTTTATTTTCTAACCGCATAATTTCAACCCCTTTTACAATAAAATAAATTGCTCAATTATTTCTTTCGTTTCATCTAAACAATCGATTAGCGGTGAATGCCCACAGTTTTGTAGTTTTTTTACTTGCGCTCGTCCCTCAAAATCTTCGATAATCTCATTTGTCATTGCCTCGATTACAACAAAATCTCGGTCACCATATAAAACTAAAGTCGGAACTTGAATGGTGCATACTTGATTTGTCCCCTTTGCTACTTCATTGTCAACTGCACTTATATTAAACGTATTTAATGCATGATACACGTCGGCTAAGTTACGTTGCGTCAGCATATCGTCTACATACTGTTCGTAGCGAGCTTCATCTGGTTGATTGTGCGTATAAATCACGCTATTCCAAACAAACTTTAAAGCGTCACGATTTTTTGTATCATACATTTGTTGCATTGGAATCGTTTTAACTTGGTCTTGTTCAATTTGCTCAATCGTCATGAAACGGTCTTTTAAGTTTGGTGTACCATCAGGATTTGAGCTATAAAACGGATAGCCGCGTGTCGAACCTGATGCAAAAAGCACGAGATTTTTACTGTAATTTGGATAGTCTGCACAAAACTGCATCGCTACATTACCACCTGTCGACCAACCAATTATTGTGAAATGATTCAGTTGTAACGCATCCACCCATAGCTTTATATCTTCACTAAAATCTTTAATTGACGTTATACGCTGATTGTAAGTCGATTCGCCAAATCCACGCATATCAACTGCATAGATTGTAAAGCGTTCATCCAGCGATTCCATCAATATATCCCAATGCTTTGAAGATGTCATATTACCATGAATTAGTACAACCACTTCATCGCCACCATCACGTTTGCGATAGGATAACGTTTCACCATTTGATAATGCTACCTTGTGTAAATTATCTAATTGATTCATACTTAAGCCCCCCATTTTATAGTAATTGCTCCCCATGCATAACCAATACCTGCACTTACTAAGGAAACGATGCTGCCTTGTTGAAGTGCTCCCGCTTCTCTAGCAAGATAGAGTGATAGTATTTGATCGATTTGACCAATATGGCCGTAATGCGATAAATAAATCGAATGCGCTCCCGTTAAACCAAGTTCTTCTAAGACATAATCATGCGCAGATTTTTTCATATGCAACATGGCCACATAACTCAAATCTCGCTCGCTATATCCACTTTTCTCTAAAGAACGTCGAATTACCTTTAAAAAGTTCTCAAGTGACTTTTGCTCTAATCGAAGTTTCATCCCTTCAGGATCTAACACATCTAAAATATATTCACCTTGTTGTAAATGCTCTGACGTTAATGGTTGTTTCGTTCCCCCGACAGGTACGACAACATCTTCCGAAAAAGAGCCATCTGTAATGAGTTCTGTTTCTAGTACTTCATGACCTCCAGCATTCCTTTGCAAAACCATCGCACCTGCACCTGCACCTAAATTAAACATAAAACGAGTTCGCTCATTTTTGTAATCTATAAAATCATGATTGCGATAACCACCAGCCAATAACACCGTACGAATTGATTCATCTGCCTGCATCAAGCTTTTAGCAACCTTCATCGCCATGATGGCAGTACCACATCTCAACTGCACATCAAATGCCCATGCATTAGCAGCACCAACTTCTTCTTGAATTTTTATTGCTGCTGTCCAAAGTGGATATTCTTTATGTTCCTCACCAATATAAATAATGACATCAATTTCTTTTGCATCTATTTGTGCTTCGAAAATGGCATCACGTGCAGCTTTAATACTCATTTCAACAGGATGATCATTTGGTCCAGCGACAACTTTTTCGATAATCCCCATCTTCGTTTCAACGACAATTTTAGGAATACCTGCAAGTTTTGAAATTTCTTCCCCTGTCATACGCCCTTCTGGTAAGTGCACACCAATCCCCGTAATTCCAATCATGGATGTCACTCCTTCTCTTCCACAAATTTTAAAGTTGCAGATTTACGACCTCTCTTCACACTCCACTCTTGATACTTCATATAAACCGTACCAACAATGCCTCGTGGGAAGAAAATCACTGCTAAAATGTATAAAATTCCGAAGAAAATAATCCATCGTTCGAAAATTGGATAATCCCTTGCAAGTCCTGATAAATAATGCTGTGCAAATTCAATGACACCCGCACCAATAATCGGTCCAATTAATGTTCCGACACCTCCGATTATCGTCATCATAAGTGCGTCCAACGTAATATCCATCGTCATTACACTTGTATTCACAAAACGTAATGACACAGCATACAAGGAACCAGCTAAACTTGCTACTGCACCCGCTACAACAGAAGCAATAATTTTATAACCGAGCGTTTTAAATCCTAAAGAGCGTGTACGCTGTTCATTTTCCCTAATTGCTACAAGTACCTTTCCAAATGGAGAAGAAACGAATCGTTTCAGTAAAATAAAGACGATTACTAAACAAATTAATACAAATAAATAGAAGTACAAACGCTCACGGAAAAATTCTGGTGCACGAAATGTAAATCCATCATTTCCTTTCGTTACCGTACGCCATTTCTCTGCAACGACTAAAAATAAACCCGAAATCGCCAACGTAAACATCGCATAAAAGTGATTTTTTAGGCGTAATGTAAGAGCGCCACTGACAATACTAATTAAACTCGAAAGCACAATACCTACCGCAATCGAAGCCATAAAACTCCCCAAAGTAGGGCCAAAATCACTTAGCATGATCGCTGTTGAATAAGCTCCTACCCCGAAAAACATCGCATGACCAAATGAAATAATTCCTGTATAGCCAAGTAAAATATCATAACTCATCGCTAAAATAGCGAAAATACAAAACTGCGTTAATAAAATCGTTAATGTTCTTGAGTCCATTGCTATCGGCAATACGATCATGACCCCGACTACAAGTGCATAAAATAAATTTGTTTTTGATAAAATTGACGGCTGTTTTATCATATGCTCACCCTTTCACTACCGAAAATAAGCCTTGTGGACGGAAAATTAAAACGATTGCCATTAAAATCATGTTCACTGCAACAGATAAAAATGGTACATAATAGGCCATAAAACTTCCTGCAAGACCAACTAATATCGCTGCCATTAATGAACCTTGAAAACTTCCCATTCCGCCAATTACAACGACAATGAAACCTAAAATTGCGTATTCCATTCCCATCTCGGCATACACAATTCCCGAATAAGGAGCCATCAGCATGCCCCCTAAAGCGGCAAGAGCTGCACCGCACATAAATACAAGTAGGAAGACACGTTTAATATTGATCCCTAATGCTTGTGTCATTTCCTTATTCATAACACCCGCACGTACAATTAACCCCACTTTTGTACGTTTTAAAATAAATTGCAAAATACCAAATAAAGCAAATCCCACAACAATAATAAATACACGGTACTTAATAATTGTTAATTCACCGATTTCCCAGCTTCCCGCTAAATAAGGCGGCACTTTTACTGGAACACCATTAGGACCAAATACAACCTTAATCATTTCTTGAAGCACCAGCATAAAACCTAATGTAATGAGAATTTGTTGCACGTGATTTCCATAAACCGGGGTAATAATGAGCTTTTCAGTAACAAAGCCAAGTACAAGACCTGTTAAAATGGCTGCAATAATTCCTACTACAAAACTTTCACTCCAAGCATAAGTGAAAACCCCTGTATAAGCGCCCCACACAAATAATCCGCCATGAGCAAAGTTCAATACATCCATTAAGCCAAAGATTAGCGTTAGCCCTGCTGCTAATAAGAAAATAAGCATCCCTGTTGCCAAACCATTGATTGTCAAACTTATAATTAACTCCATTGCCAACTCCTCCTTTAACCAATCCCTAAATATTTACGTTTCAATTGTTCGTCTTCAATCAACATTTCCATAGTACCGGATTGTACCGTTCGCCCATCATCAATCAGTGTATACGTATCACCGATTCGGCTTGCCATCATAAAGTTTTGCTCGACAAGTAAAATCGATGTGTGCTTTTTCATTTCTGTAATTGCTTCCATTACTTTTTCAATAACGATTGGCGCTAATCCCTTAGATGGCTCATCGATGAGTAATAGCTTGCTGTCATTCACGAATGCTCTGGCCATTGCCAGCATTTGTTTTTGACCACCCGATAAATTACCCCCATGCTTTTTCCAAAACTTTTTTAAGTCTGGGAAAAGTTCTAATATATAATCTTGCTTTTGCATAACGGATTCCGTTTCCTTACGAACAGCTACACGCATATTTTCCTCAACGGTTAATTCTGCAAATATCCCTTGATTCTCTGGGACATAACCGATTCCATGATTAGCGATTTCGTATGTTGCCATCTTTGAAATATCCTTGCCATCAAAGATAACCGAACCTTTCGCAGCTGGCGTTAATCCCATAATTGTACGAAGCGTTGTCGTTTTCCCTGCGCCATTTCTACCTAATAGTACCGATACCGCCCCGACCTTCGCCTCAAACGAAATGCCCTGTAAAATATGGTATTGCGAAATATAGGTTTCAACCTGTCCAAGCTTTAAAATATCATTCATACGCAAGTCCCCCTAAGTACGCTTGTTGCACCGTTTCATTGTCCATAATTTCTTTCGGTGTCCCATCTGCCAGCAATGTACCGTTAAATAACACCATAATTGAATCCGACAAATCGATAATCATATCCATTTTGTGTTCAATTAATAAAATTGTTTTGTCTCCGCGCTCTTTAATCGAACGAATCACCTCTAAAATGGCAGGTACTTCCTCTAAAGACATGCCAGCAGTTGGCTCATCTAATAGTAAAATCTCTGTATCTAATGCTAGTAACATCCCTATTTCTAGCTTGCGTTTTTCACCATGTGATAGTTGATTGGCTACTTGATGCATTTTGTCCGTTAAGAGCACTTGCTGTAAAATTTGCTCCGCTTCTGCTGTAATATTTTTGTATTGTAAAAAATGGCGGAACATATCAAAGCGAACTTTGCGTTTTGACTGTACTGCTAAACGTACATTTTCTAAGACAGTTAAATTAGGAAATACATTGGTAATTTGAAATGAACGACCAACCCCTAAGCGCGTTCGTTCAACAGAGGACTTTTTCTTTAATGACGCCCCTTTTAAAAGTACATCGCCTTCTGTAGGTTCGAGCTCCCCACTAATTAAGTTAAAAAAGGTCGTCTTCCCTGCACCATTAGGACCAATAATCGATTTGAAATGTTTAGCCGGCATTTCAAAATTCACACCGTCTACAGCCTTATGTTCACCGAATTTTATTGATAGATTCGTTGTCTTTAAAATAGCTTCCATCATCTCACTCCTTCTTGTTCTTCTTAACTACCTTCCGCTTATCAATTACGCCTCGGCGTAATTGCGTCCAGATTTTTTTCGAGCTTTCTCGAAAAACTCCTCTAAAAATCTGTGACATCCGCCGGGGGCTTCAACTTGATTCAGCCGGGGTTAGAACCCCCGCTGAATCAAGTTGAAGGTAGTTAAGAAGAACAGATGACACCCCTGTCATCTGTTCTCTTAAAGTGAAGCTTTGCTCGGTGAGGAATTTCCTCATCCCCCAACCGAGCATTAGCCTTCACCAAACGGGTTTTTAGGGACAAAGCAGATTAATTCATAATTGGTGGTTCTGTTTCTTCCGGTGATAACTCACGAATAAGCACAGGAATTGGATAATCGAACTCTGCTACTTTTTCTAATTTAATGGAATACATTGGTTGTAATGCTTGATGATCTTCTTTACGGAAGGTCATTGTGCCTTTTGGCGTTTCAAATGACATACCTTCCATTAACGGAATTAATGCATTCCCATCCGCATCTCCGCCTGATTTTTTCAGTGCCTCAACAATCGCAACAGCCGCTGAGAATCCACCAGGTGTGAATAAATCAGGAACTTCGCCATTAAAGCGCGCTTTGTGCTCTTTTACTAACCAATCATTGACATCATTATTTGGTAATGTATGGTGATAAACTGTGAATCCTTCCATTCCAATTAACGGCTCCATAAACTGAAGTGCGATAATATCCGGAGCACCTGTCGAAATTTTAATGCCCTTTTCTTGAAGTTTTAAATCTGCAATTTGATTCCACGGAGAGTTCGCTCCTGCCCAAACAACAAATAAAAAATCTGGTTTCGCTTCAATGATTTTTTGTAAATTCGACGTGAAATCGGTTGCTGCTGGGTCTGCATATTCTTCTAAAACAATTTCAGCCCCTAATTTTTCTGCTGCTGTTTTGAATGCAGATACCCCATCCAAACCAAATGAATAGTCTGGTGCGAATGTTGCAATTTTTACGCCTTCTCCCGCAATGGCTGCTGCCGCTGCATAGGCATCTTGTGAAGAGTTACGTGCTGTACGGAAAATATATGGATTAAATTCTGAACCTGTAATACTATCCGCAACCGCTGGCTCAACAATCATAATTTTTTCGTACTCTTCGGCTAACGGTAAAACAGCTAACGTATCACCTGAGCTTGAAGAACCTACTAAGAAATCAACTGCATCATCCTCTAATAGCTTCGTCGCTTTTTGAACTGCTACTTCTGGCTTTGTTTCTGTATCTTCCCAAACAACCTCAATTTTGCGCCCTTCAACTTCCATCGTGCCTCCTGTTGCATACTCTAGGCCCAGTTCAAAACCATTCTTCGTTTGCTTGCCGTACGATTCAAGCGCACCTGTTAATGAAGCAAGAACACCTACTTTAATTGGGTCACTTGAAACAACTTCTTCTTTACCGCTTTCACCTTGTACGCCTGAATCTGTACTCGTTGAAGCGCTTTCATTTGAGTCGTTATTACACGCAACTAATAAAAACATAGATAATACCGCAAAAACTAACCATAAATGCTTTTTCATTAACTGTCCCTCCTAGCATTAATTTCAGCATGAATTCCTGCTTTAGCATACTTTACCAATGCCTAGTTACAAATTAGTTACAAAAAAAAACATCCCTTAAGTTTAAGTAACTTAAGGGATGCTTCTTACATTTTTAAAATAAGGTCATATAGTTGCTCGGTCGTTTCCATTGGAGGTAGCTCATATTGTTCATCTAATACTTTTACGCATTCGTCATAAATTTTTAACGCTTCTCTTCGATTCCCTAGATAATAATGAGCTAAAATCAGTAAACGATATGCTTCTTCATAGCCATCATCAATTGTTCGCATTCGATTCGCATAGTAAATTACATCTGTAAAACTTTGTAATCTTACATAGTTTTGAGCTAAACGTTCCATTACTTTTATTGCTTGCTCTTCGTAATAAACCCGTAAAGTGTTCACCCAATCCCGATCAATATCTGAGCAAAATGGAGAGTCAACAAAGCGTATCGCTAGCTTTAACCATTCATTCGAAATTTTAGGTATGGACTCGTCAAACCCTTTTTGCATATAGTACTCAAATAATGCTACGTCACTTTGAATCCAAGCCGTATCTAGCTTGTAAAGATGCTGTCGTCGAATAATAAAATGACTTTCTTCGCGAGCTGAGCGATTTGGCTCTAGTGTTTTTAACATAGCATTATAGACTACTTTAAAGTCCCTTACCATTGCTTCTTCATCATAATTCCAAATCACTTCGCATAACTGTTGTTTGGTAACAAATTGGTCCCGACAACTGTACAGATATAAAAACAATTCTTTTGCTTTCATTCTTTTCCATTCTTTATCATGAACCACCTGTTGCTCTCGTTGAATCGATACGGGTCCAAATAACGTTAAATGTAGTTGCGTATTGGGAACGTTTTCTGCTGCCATCATTACAAAAAGCTCATGTTGCTTTTCTAGACGTTGCGCTAATCGTATAAATAACAAGGACCTTTGTGGACCAAATAAAGTGCGCCTTTTAATAAAGTAAGGATACTTTTCCGAGCAAAGATTCCAATACACTTCATAATCCTGAATTGCCTGTGTTCGTCGACCTAATTGTTCATTACAAACAGCTAACCAAAACGAACAAATCATTTGGCCATAGCTGTCTTCGCTGCATGTATAATAAGCAAGTGCTTGTTTCGCAGTCTCAATCGCCTCTTCATAATGCTCGTTTTCTACTAAAACTTTCGTTAAAGCTGTTAGTAGTAGCGCTGACATCCAGTAATCCTGCACTTTTTCTGTTTCTCTCAAACCCATTTGGGCATAACGTTTCGCTTCATTTACATTGTCTCTATGAAATAATACAAGACCCATATAGCATTCTGCTTTTACACGCTTCACGTGAATTTGCCCCATTAATTCTAATGTTTCGTCTAAACACTGCTTTGCTAAGGTCAAATCTTTCACATCCATATTTAATAGCGCGAGACCTTTTCTCAGCTTTATTATCGCAAGTGTGAATGGCATATCAACTAATTGTTCCTTCTCACTTTCAATAATACGGGCATAGGCTTGCTCATTTTCGCCCATTAAAACATCAATGAGTACAAGCAATAAATCCGTTGTTCGATGTGCCTCTTCCCAGCGAAATTGCTTCACTACACGTTGTTGTAAAATTTCCTTTGCTTGTTCCAGTTGCCCCTGACGTAAGTACATGCGCGCATCAATATTATTTAAGCTCAACTTCAAATTTTGCCCATTACTCCATCGTTGTGCTTCTCCTGCCCGCCCTAAATTAATCAAGTTTTCCGTATAATAGCTGTTAATTTGCTGACTTTCTTCCTCACTTACGTCTACTTGCATTAATAATTCGATTGTTTGCTGTAAGTGGTGTTCAGCAAAAACTGGCTGTAATGTATCCAAATAAATATTGGCTAAGCCAAACTGGGCACGCATCATATATAATAGATCCTGCTCAGACTGTGCTTTGTGGAAGCACTCCATATAGGCATTTTTCGCCTTTTCATATTGCGCTCGGTAACGCTGGCTCTCACCTTCATAAAACAGCAATTGATAGTTTTTTTCATCCTGGGACAAATCTTTTAACCGATCAAGTAAATAATCAAATTGTCCTGCTTCAATAAACTGTTGCGAAAACTGTAATAAGTGTGTTGCATAATACGTTTTATTTTTAAGTTGGGCAGCATGTGAAACGGCTTGTATTCCTTGCTGATGACTTGCATAATAATTTGCAGCTTCTTCATGATATTGCTCAAAAAGTGCCGGAGCATGTTCTTGTAATCTTTGCTGTAAAAAATGCTGGAATAATGCATGGAAGCGATACTTTGTACCACCTGCTAATGGAATGACAAAGGCTAAATTTTTCAGATTATCCTGCAAGCCCTTTACCCAATCAGCCCCATATAACTCGGTCAATTCTTCTAGCGAGATTACTTGATGAATGCCTACTTTCAACAAGTCCTGCTGAAATTGTTCATCCAATTTTTCAAATACTTCTGCTGATAAATAAGCAAAAAAATTCACAACGTTCCCTTGTGCAATATCTACTAATTTTTGAGGACTATATTTTGCTTGATATGCAAGTAACATAACCGCCATCGCCCAGCCCTCAGTCATTTGCATAACAAATTCACATTCTTTGTCCGAGACCTTGCGTTCAAAATAAGTCTCGAATAAAAATTGCACATCATCTTCGGAAAATACAAATTCATGCTCAAAGCACTCAATGAGCTGATTGTTCATTCTTAAATGAAGTAAGCAACTCCATTCAGGCATTTTACGCGAGGCCACTATTAAATGATGTTGCCGTGGTAAATATTGAAGCAACTGATTCATTACATAATTAATAGAAAAAACATGCGATACATGATGATAATCGTCTAACACCATAATGAACGGTATTGTAATTTTATGAAACTCGTTTACTAGTTGTTTTGAAAGCTGAAGTAATTCTTCTACATTATGAAATTTTATGTTCAAATCCCATCCTTTTAAATTTTCTCCAAATGACGGGAAATTTTGTTGAACACTATAAATAAAGTGCCTTAAAAAAGGGAAAATCGAATCATCATCCGAAGTAATTTGATACCACGCACAGGATGTATTGCTATCTTGGATAAACTGGCTAATAAGTGATGTTTTTCCGTAACCTGCGCTACTATGCAAAATTGTACATTTCGCTTGATGCCAACCTGTAAGTTTCTTCATTAAATTTGCTTTTCTTAAATAGTAATTAGTTGGTGTTGGAGGAATTAACTTAGATACAAAAACATGTTGCTCCATGCGACCATCCCCTACATTTCATTTATTGAACAATATCTTAACACAAAACAGAATATTATTTCATATTATTAGATAATTTTACTTTAATAGAAATTTCACCCAGTATTTTTTCTACGTAATCACCTTCATCAGCACGCTTTTTCTTTCATCATGATTTTGTATAGCCAGTAAATATATATGCAATGTCACCCGAATAATTTATCGAAGGCGATAATTTCTTCTATTTATGTGGCGAAAAGCTACTTTGTTCCACTCAATTTATGTATGAAAATATGTATGAAAACGCTTTATTAAATATTTTTTTATGCAAAATGTAACCGTAACCAATAGGATAAAACGTTTATGTAAAACGTTTTCATGAACCATCATTCAAAAAAATCTTTACGATTTTTGACTTTACTTAATTTTCTGACTATTGTATAGTTATTAAAAGGAGCTGATATGATATGACAAACTACACATACTTAACAACGGATGAAAATGATGTATCTTACTTATTCGAAGACAACGACGATTTCTTCGATTTAGACAGCTTTGATGACAACGATATTTAAGGAGCAAACACACGACATGAGGTCTAGTAAATCGATAAAGGATGTGGCGAAAAAATAAATCTCGCCACATCCTTTATTATTTCACGTATTGAACAAGCCAGCTGTCGCCATCTTTTTTCATTGTTCGCCCAACAAATCCTGCTTTTAATAATTGTTGTTGCTCTTCTGTTTCATCCATCGCGACGAACTTTTCTTCTTGCCATAGAGCATTTTCCTTGCCCACTAAATCCTTCATAAACACATAGCGTAATTTCCCACCGTATTTATATTTCAAGGCTGCTACATGCATCCCTTGCGAAAATTTATCCTTTAAGCTCGCAATATTGCCCGGCATCACGGTTGCACAAACAACTGTAAATTTCGATAAATCGATTTGCTGCATAATGACATCCGCCATCGTTCGTTGTAAACCAAACCCTCGATAATCTGGGTGAACATTCGAAATTTCCTGATACAGCACCTTTTTTAACTCGGCTTCTGTCGTTAAGCCAATATCATAGCCTAAATGCTCGTCATCCAGTTCAGGCTGAAGTAAGGCACGGAATGCGATTAATTTCCCTTCGACAAATACCCCAATCATTACACCATTACCACGTAAAATAAAGCCTAACTCGCCTACATCAAGCGGCTGCAAGATGGCCTTATTTTCAAGCGCATCCACCACTTCGAATTGCAGCTTCATCAATTGCGGAATATGTGCTTCCGTTAATACATGGACTTCATATACAGCTTGCACTAAATATCCTGTAGCAATCATTTACTGCACCACATATTGCTCACGCGTTAATTCGGCTAAAATCGCTTCATCAACATCGACACCCAGACCTGGACGCTCAGTTAACTCGATAAACGGCACATCATAATGAAGATTCCCGATATCTTTTGAGAATTTTAATGGTCCGGTTAACTCCACACTTGTGAATGATTTATTCGAAAATGCCACATGGAAACCAGCAGCGGAGCCGACTGACGATTCAACCATCGAACCGATTTGACATTCCATACCAGCCATTTCTGCCATATGAGCTAATTTCATGGCTGGATAAATGCCACCACATTTCATTAGCTTAATGTTAACTTTATCGGCTGCACGTTTGGCGATAATTTCTCGCATTTCACGTACGCCTCGTAAGCCTTCATCAATCATTACTGGAATGGATGTTTTTGCTTTAATTTCAACCATGCCGTCAATGTCATCAGCGCGCACTGGTTGTTCTAGCCAGTCAATATTTAATTTTTCTAGCTCACGCACCGCCTGCATTGTTGTCGAACTATTCACCCAACCTTGGTTCACGTCGACACGAATTGCAATTGCATCTCCCACTTGCGCGCGTACTGCTTGAATACGTGCAACATCACTTGCCACATCACGGCCAACCTTCATTTTAAATGAGTTGTAGCCCATTTTTACACGTTCAGCTGCTTCATCAGCCATTTTTTCAGGTGTACCAATACTTAATACGTGCGTAATTGGGAATTTTTCGTGATAACGTCCGCCTGTTAATTGATATGCCGGTACGCCTAGCTTTTTACCGACTACATCAAAGCATGCAATATCAATTGCTGCCTTTGCTGCTGGAGCACTATAAATTAAGGCATCCATTTTGGCATGAATTTGCTCAAAATTCATCGGGTTTTCACCGATCATAGCAGGCGCTAACGTATGCTTTAATACTGCATATGTACCTTCTAATGATTCACCTGTTACATGTTCGTCTGGAACTGCCTCGCCCCATCCAACTAAGCCACATTCTGTCGTCATTTTCACAATAATTGACGGCATATTTGGATAGGTGCCGTAACTAACGATAAATGGCTCTATTAATGGTAATTCGATATTAAAAAGTTCAATTGATTGGATTTTTAACATGGTGTTGCCTCCTATAATTACTGTGGGCGCTCAATCGTGAATTGCTCTCCGATTTTTGCATAGTCATTGCCCGCCAAACGGCTAATCGCCGCTAATGCCTCAGGATCAATTTTTCCGTCCTCGTAAATGGCATCTTCTATATGATAGTACAATACTTTGCCGATGATAAGGTCACAGCCGGCATTATTTTCGTCGCCACCAAGCTCTAATACCGTTTCTAGCTCACATTCAAAGCGAACTTTCGATTCTTTTACACCTGGTACGGCAATTTTTGTACTTTCCACTAATGTAAATTGTGCGCGCTCCACTTCACTTTCATGTGGGGGCATATTTGCAGCCGTTTCATTCACTTGCTCAACATTGTCTGGATCAACAATATGCACTACAAATTGACCGTTTTGTTTGATATTGCGTGCTGTGTCCTTCATTTGTCCAGCTTTTCGCTGAATACTCACCGAAATCATCGGGGGATTTGACGATACAATATTAAAAAAACTAAATGGCGCAGCATTCACTATGCCACCTTCTGACATTGATGTTATGAAGGCAATTGGTCTTGGAATAATCGAGCCAATCAAAAATTTATAATTTTCACGTTCTGTTAGTTGTTTCGGATCTAATTGTTTCATCTTACCAACCTCATTTCTTATTACTATTTTGACTTTAGAGAACTGACTAACAAACGTCAATTTTTTTCTTTTTTCCTCCTTTTTCTCGAAAGCATATTTATTCAATAGATAAATCCAGTGTTGTTTACATTAAAAAACCAATTTAAATCCAGTTAAAAATCCCAAAAATCAACCAATTCAACTGTTTCTAACTACAAAATAATTTCTACAAAAAGTAAATTTATTTATCGAAACTTCAAAAATACTCTTTTTATCAAACTGTTATAAACAGTTTCACCTTTTAAAAAAACATTTCATTTTCTATGGCTATTTTTTTGTGGATTATCGTTAAAAACGTTGATTTACCAATGCATAATAATATTCAGCATTCATTTTTATGTGTATTAGTAACTGTTATATTATTAAAACAATAGTATTTAAACATGCAGTTTTTTTGTTGTTATTTTAGAATTTATAAGTAAAACTAAGCTATTTTAATTATTTAAGTACAATTTAATTTATTTTTTTATATTTTTTATTATTATTTCAAAAACTCTTATCCTCGATTTTTATTTTATCGAAAAATGTTCAGAAACGTTGAAAACAAAGGGTTTATCCATAAGGAAAACCCGTAATACCTACAACGTAAAGTACAATTTTTACTCTCCAAAAAAGATATTTATGTTTTTTCGACATAATTTATTTTTCAAATTTCACTTGCCTAACATAATAAAATGATGTTAAGTTATTGCCATGGAAAGTCATCATTTCGACACAACTACTTCAGGTAGAAATTATCGTACAAAACGATAAATAAAACGCATTAGGGGGAATTCCATGAAAAAGAATCGCTGGTTGATTGCTGCATCAGCAATTTCTATTCATTTATCAATCGGTGGAGCATATGCATACAGTGTGTATAAAAATCCAATTGCTACAGAGCTTGGATGGGATGCTTCACAAATTACAATTGCTTTCACAATCATGATGGGGTTAGCCGGATTTTCCGCGGCATTATTTGGTGGGATCGTAGAAAAATTAGGGCCTCGCAAAGCTGCCATGGTTGCGGCTGTTTTATTCGGACTTGGTCAAGCTGGTGCTGGAGTTGCCATTCTTTCAGACTCTGTTGTCCTTTATTGGCTAACATACGGATTATTAAGCGGTCTCGGGATGGGGATTGGTTATATTTCTCCAGTATCAACGCTCGTAAAATGGTTCCCAAATCGTCGCGGTTTAGCGACAGGGATGGCTGTTCTAGGATTTGGTTCAGGTTCGTTAATTACTGCACCGGTTGCTGTTAGCTTAATGGCTTCTATTGGTATTTCCAATACCTATTTTGTATTGGGGATTAGCTACTTCACTTTAATGATGCTAGGTGCCTTATATATTGCCCCACCAAAACCGGGTGATGTAGAAGAAGCAACTGCTTCAGGTAAAGTAAAAACAACAGAAATCGCGCAAATGTCAGCTCGTGAAGCAGTAAAAACAAAGCAGTTTTGGATGCTTTGGTCAATGCATTTAATTAATGTAACTTCTGGTTTAATGATGATTTCAGTTGCCTCACCAATGGCACAAGAAATCGTAGGCCTTTCAGTCGCAGCTGCGGCAACAATGGTTGGGTTAATGGGCTTATTTAACGGTGGTGGTCGCTTAATTTGGGCGGCAGCTTCAGATTATTTTGGGCGTCAAAATGTATTTGTTATCTTCTTTGTCATTCAGTTAATCGCGTTCATTACATTACCATTCACAACAAACGTTCTATTATTCCAACTATTTATTTTCTTAGTTGTTAGTTGCTATGGTGGTGGATTCTCAAACTTACCAGCCTTTGCGTCAGATTTATTTGGTACAAAACAACTTGGTGTTATCCACGGGTACTTACTAACTACTTGGTCATTAGGCGGGATTTTTGGTCCAATTATTGTATCAACGATTCATGAAGCAGCGAATAGCTACGAACCAGTGTTTTATGTATTCAGTGTTTTAATCGCTATTTCATTCGGTATTTCATTATTACTACGTTCTGATGTTAACAAAATGAAAAAACAGCGTGCAAAAGAACAAACACAACAAGTGGGAGAAAGCAAACCTGCACATTCATAAGGGTTTAGAGACAAGCTACGTTAAGGGGACGTAGCTTGCCTTTTTCATTCGTGTTACACTAACTGTAATTATTGTTTAGTGAGGGATGAATTTGCTTTACAAACTCCTATTATTTGTACACGTCGTAAGTGCGGTCGTTGCAACCGGTCCGCTATTTGCGATTTTCCCATTATTAAGTCGCATGAAAAAAGCACCTGAAGCTGAAGCATTGAGCTATGTAAATGCCTTACAAGGTATTTTGCGTGCTGTTGCACACGGTGGGCATTATGTCGTACCAACAGGACTGATGCTCATTCATTTTAGTGGTTGGTCATGGGGAAGTTCGTGGTTAATCGTGACTTATATTGCGATGACGGCATCTCTTTATTTTATGGCAAGCGCATTTAAACCCGCAAGGAACTTTGCAAAAAGTGCCGACTTTTCAAAAGATACATATATTCATATGGTCAAAGTGGCAACATGGAAATATATCGCACTCATGTGCTTTTTCATTTGGCTTATGACATCGAAACCTAACTTTTGGTGAAAAGTTAGGTTTTTTCTCTTTTATACATTAAATCTTTCTATTATTACCAAATTCAATAATGCTATAATTCGTTAAAGAGGATTGTTTGATAAGGGGGAATTTTCATGAATCGACAACATATGGGGGTCATTGTTGGCGGAATTTTGTTTTTGGTGGTGGCGATGGGCATTAGCCGATTTGCTCTTACACCTTTGTTGCCATTTATGCGCATAGATGAAAATTTATCATTTGCACAAGGTGGCTGGCTTGCATCGAGTAATTATGTAGGTTACTTTATCGGGGCACTTGGAGCTGCCTTTATTTACCGCGCTAAAAAGAATTTTCTACTATTAAATGTAGTAATCAATGTAACATCAATTATTTTAATGGGGTTCATTGATTCTTACATAATTTGGATTGTATTACGATTAATTATGGGGCTCACAAGCGGCTTTATTTTTGTTTTGACATCTAGCATTGTAATGGATTATTTAGCTACACACTTACTGACACGTTGGAGTGGTTATGTATTTAGTGGTATTGGCTTTGGGATTGCGCTTTCTGGTTTACTTGTACCGTTTTTTGAAGCACGTGTCCAGTGGCAAGGCTCATGGATCGGGCTTGGTATGATATCAGCAATCTTTTTGGTGACAACGGTATTTTTATGGCGACGTTTGACTGTGCCAAACCAAGCATCCCTTCCTAAAGGTGAGCAAACATCCATTTGGTATGGCTTTATGCCGTGGCTCATTATCGCTTATGGTTTAGAGGGACTTGGCTACATCATTACAGGGACGTTTTTAGTCGATATCATTTACAATATTGAGGCGTTACGTAGCTTTGCGGGCTATAGTTGGGTTGTTGTTGGTATTGCGGCTATCCCATCCGCTCCAGTTTGGATGCACTTAATGTCGCGCTTTTCGACCATTTCAATGATGGCACTTGCCTATGCAATGCAAATTATCGGTATTTTACTGCCTGTATTGTCGCAAACTGCTTGGAGTGTACTTTTATCGGCATTTTTATACGGCTTTACATTCGTTGGGCTTGTCACAATGTCCACTGGCTATGCACGTCAGCTTTACCCTCAGCAAAGCGGTTACGTAGTATCGATGTTAACGACATTTTACGCACTCGGTCAAATTGTTGGACCTGTCATTGCAGGCCGACTTGAAACGTATTATGTAACCTTTAAGGCTCCGTTACTTTTTGCAGGTGGAACTGTAACCGTTGCCCTTATTATTTTAATTATTGGCTATTATTATAGTAAGAAAAAGTCTGTACCGATAGCGCAAGAGTTGTACAATTAAAATCAATTGCGCTTCGGCGTAATTGCGTCCAGATTGTTTTCAAGTTCACTTGAAAAACTCCTCTAAAAAATCTGTGACATCCGCCGGGGCTTAACTTGATTCAGTGGGGGTTCACCCCCCACTGAATCAAGTTAAGACTATAGTGGAGCTATACACTACGTCGATTACTGGAGGGTACATACATTATGGAAGAAAACTACTATTCAATCGGTGAAGTTGCCAAGCTGACAAATATTTCGATTCAGACACTACGCTATTACGACCAAATCGATTTATTTAAGCCATCTTATGTCGATGCGGAAACTAATTATCGCTATTATAAAGATTCTCAAATTTACTATTTAGATATCATTAAATCACTGAAATATATAGGCGTCTCACTAGATGAAATTAAAGCAGCACAACAGTTTACACCTGATGAATTGCTTGCATTTTTACAGCGGCAGGAACAAGTAATAGAACAGCGCATGAGCCGCCTACATGAGATTCAGCAAACGCTCTATAAAACGAAAAAACAAATGCAAGAACAGCTCGAGATCGATGTATTGGATACCGTGTACATTAAATTTGAGGAAACTTCGCGTATATTAACCATCCAAACGAAGGGACTCACGGTTTCTGATATACCAAATGTGTACTATAGTTCTCTAATTAAGACGTTAGAAACCGAAAACAGCTTTTTAAGTAGTCGTTACGGCTGTATTTATCCGTATAAGCAGTACCATGATGTAGATACGTTATTTTATAGCCATATTTTTACGCCACTGCTTACAGATCGGTATATTACACATTTAACAAGCGATATGGATGTACAGATGATTCCAGCTGGTCGTTATGTATGTATCGCCTTTATCTTTACGCGTGAGGCGTATTTAACACAATATGACAAGCTCTACAATTATATTGAGAGCGAGCAGTTACAAATTATGCCTACCGTCTATGAAATTTTTATGCCACTTAATTATTCACCAAATGAAGAGGACAAATTTATCGTTGAATTAAAGGTACAGCTTGCCTAACAATTTTTACAATAATTTAATGCTGTTTCATTGACTCTATAGTAACTATAGGGTTTATGTTAGAAAGTGCGGGTTAAACACGAAATTTCTAGCAACATAAGTAAGGAGAAAACAGCTATGAAAGAAATCAAAGTAACGTTAGGATTACTGCTTTTAAACTTATTCATCGCCTTTTTAGGGATCGGATTAGTCATTCCAGTACTTCCAACGTTAATGAATGAGTTAGGCATTAACGGCACAACAGTTGGTTATTTAACAGCTGCATTTGCGATTGCACAGCTAATCGTTTCACCACTTGCTGGTAAAGCGGTTGATAAATATGGTCGAAAAATTATGATCGTCTTAGGGTTATTCATTTTCGGTTTTTCGGAATTTTTATTCGGTTTAGGGAAAACGATTGAGGTATTATTTATTTCTCGTATTCTTGGTGGGATTAGTGCGGCATTTATTATGCCTGCCGTTACTGCGTTTATTGCAGATATTACGACAATGGAAACACGACCAAAAGCTCTTGGTTATATGAGTGCAGCAATTAGTACGGGCTTCATTATCGGACCTGGTATTGGTGGCTTCTTAGCGGATTTTGGTACACGTGTGCCATTCTATTTTGCAGGGGCACTTGGTACAACAGCTGCCATTTTGTCATTTATTTTACTGAGAGAACCACAGCGTAATGCGGAAAATGTTGAAAGTGCACCAGACCAAAAGTCAGGCTTTAAGCGAATTTTTGCACCAATGTACTTCATTGCCTTCATTTTAATTTTCGTCGCATCATTCGGCTTAGCGGCGTTTGAATCATTCTTCAGCTTATTCGTTGACCATAAATTCGGCTTCACACCAACGGATATCGCGATTATTATTACAGGCAGTGCCATTTTCGGTGCGATTGCGCAAGTTGCATTATTTGACCGTTTAGCACAAAAATGGGGCGAAATTAAACTCATTCGTTATACATTAATTTTATCTGCGATTTTAGTATTTTTAATGACGGCAGTAAGTTCTTATTTCGCAATCTTACTCGTAACATGCTTCGTATTTGTTGGCTTTGACTTATTCCGACCAGCTGTAACGAGTTATTTATCGAAAATTGCTGGCAACGAGCAAGGTTTTGTTGGTGGTATGAACTCCATGTTTACAAGTCTTGCCAATATTTTCGGACCCATTTTAGGTGGAATCCTATTTGATATTGATATTAACTACCCATATTACTTTGCTACAGTTGTATTAGTATTTGGTATTTTATTAACACTTATTTGGAAAAAACCTGCTTCGTACAGATAATGTGAAACTTTAATCGGTGGGGGTATTCCTCATTCCCACCGAGCATTAGCTTTCATTTGTCAGCTTGAAATGGGCGTCTTACTGTCCCTTAATACGGGATAAGCTCGAGGAAAAAAAGAAATTCTTACTATCATCATAACAGGGTTGTACTGATACACTTCAGCACAGCCCTTTTCACTTTTTCGGAGGGATATACATGAAATCACTTTATATTACAGGCTATCGACCACATGAGCTTGGTATTTTCAATGACAAGCATCCAGGTGTTGTGATTATTAAAACCGCTATTGAAAATCAACTTCGCCTTTTTTTAGAGGAAGAGCTAGAATGGATCGTCATTAGCGGCCAACAAGGTGTTGAAACATGGGCTGCTCAAGTAGTAATTGAATTAAAAAAAGAATACCCCGAACTCAAATACTCTATTATTACTCCATTTTTAGAGCAAGAAAAAAATTGGAATGAGCATAAACAAGCAACTTACATGCATATAATAAGTGAGGCCGATTTTACGACTAGCGTGACAAAGCGTCCTTATGAAGCTCCTTGGCAATTTATCGAAAAGGATAAATTCATCATTGATAATACCGATGCTACCCTACTCGTATACGATGAAGAAAACGAAGGCTCCCCAAAATACGTGCATCGCCTTGTGCAAAAGTATCAAGAAATCCACGAAGATTACGAGCTTTTCATCATAAATGCCTACGATTTGCAAATGGTTGCTGAAGATTTGCAACGCGGAGAAGATTGGTAAAGTATTATTTTTATCAAAATTCTAAATTAATATAATTTTCTAATTAATTTTTTCATTTTTTGGTATAATTTTTTTAGAAATATATACAATCTAAGGGGGACACTCTATGAATCAAATGACGATGATTACAGAAACTACACCAGTAAACATTCAACACCACACGTACAAACGCGAATGTCGCTATACACGCGGTGTGCATATTCCTTTATTAGATATAGAGAATATTTTAAACAGCATGAGCGAAGATGTAATCGCATACTTCGAGTTCCACAACATTGCAAAGGAAATTAAACAAGGGACGTTTTTAAACGGCTATAGCGGTCTAGCAACTATTATTTCAGACTACTATAAACGCAAAAAAGGAACTGAGATTTTAGAATTAACTAATGGTCGCGACTTTTATGTGAAAATCATTTAATTATGAGGAGACAAATTACGTGAATATTCGTCTAAACAACGTCTAATGCATCGATAACAATTCGATACGGTAGACGTTGTTTAATGTTAAAAACTTTTTTAAAAAAATTCAATAATAATGTTGACTTTCTAATTGATAAGGATTATCATTATCATTGTAAGGAAGACATCTTAGTTGTTAACAAACTTTCGAGACCGTTCCCCCCAGTTCTGGTTCGAAAACTCATTAATTACTTTACTCATATTTCGAAAAGAAGCATATTCTTTTCTCCTGAAAAAGTGGCAAATCTCCTCACAAGATTTGCCATTTTTTCATAGCTACATATTGGGCATACCTATATAAAAGGAGTTGTTGAAAATGGAATATCGTATTGAAAAAGACACAATGGGTGAAATTAAAGTACCCGCAGACAAGCTTTGGAAAGCACAAACACAACGCAGTTTAGAAAATTTTAAAATTGGCACAGAAAAAATGCCAATTGAAATTATTCATGCTTTTGCGATATTAAAGCGCTCTTGTGCACTCGCTA
Organism: Solibacillus daqui; assembly: GCF_028747805.1. Lineage (NCBI taxonomy): Bacteria > Bacillati > Bacillota > Bacilli > Caryophanales > Caryophanaceae > Solibacillus > Solibacillus daqui. Next base: position 257,283 of record NZ_CP114887.1, on the reverse strand, counting down.
ACAACAAACTAGGCAAATTATCAGATGTTAAAACAAAGGCCATCGTTACGGCAGCTGATGAAGTATTAGCAGGTAAGCTCGATGATCAATTTCCTCTTGTCGTTTGGCAAACTGGTTCAGGTACACAATCGAACATGAACGTAAACGAAGTACTGTCATTCCGAGCTAACCAACTTTTAACTGAGCAAGGCTCGGAAGAAAAGGTACATCCAAACGATGATGTCAACATGTCACAAAGCTCAAACGATACATTCCCTACTGCCCTTCACGTGGCGGCTGTTATTGCGGTAGAAGATTTAGTATTACCTAAACTAAACGTATTAAAGGCAACGTTACAACAAAAGCAAGAAGCGTTTAAAGACATCATTAAAATCGGTCGTACGCATTTACAAGATGCGACACCACTTACGTTAGGTCAAGAAATTTCAGGATGGACGCATATGCTTGTGAAATCTGAAAAAATGATTCAGGTAACGAGCGACTTCATGAAAGAATTAGCAATCGGTGGTACAGCTGTTGGTACAGGCATTAACGCGCACCCGAAATTCGGTGCAATGGTTGCTGAAGAAATCGCCACTTATACAGCGAAAAATTTCATTACTGCTGAAAACAAATTCCACGCATTAACTTCGCATGATGAAGTAACGACTGCACATGGTGCGTTAAAAGCGTTAGCGGCTGACTTAATGAAAATCGCAAATGACGTTCGTTGGTTAGCAAGTGGTCCACGTTCTGGTATCGGCGAAATTACCATCCCAGAAAACGAGCCAGGTTCATCCATCATGCCAGGTAAAGTGAATCCAACGCAATCAGAGGCGATGACAATGGTCGCTTGCCAAGTGTTCGGAAATGATGCAGCAATCGGATTTGCTGCGTCCCAAGGAAACTTTGAATTAAACGTATTCAAACCTGTCATTATTTATAACTTCTTACAATCAGCTCGCTTACTGGCAGATACGATGCAAAGCTTCAACGATAACTGCGCAGTTGGTATTGAACCAAATTCAGAAGTACTCGATAATAATTTAAAAAATTCTTTAATGCTTGTTACTGCATTAAATCCATACATCGGTTACGAAAACGCAGCAAAAATCGCGAAAACAGCACACAAAGATGGAACAACATTAAAAGAAGCGGCTTTAGCTTCAGGTTTATTAACTGAAGAACAATACGATCAATACGTAGACCCAGCAACGATGATTTACCCAAATGCAGAGTAAGAAATAGTTAGATACGAGCGTGCCAAGGAATGACTCTTTGGTGCGTTTTATAAAATTAGACCACCTAGAACGTTGATTTGACGATGTTTTAGGTGGTTTTAAAGTTCAAATTTCCAGTTATGAAACAGCATTATGTATGTCTATATGACCTCGAAAAATACCATTTCGGCCGTTATTTTTTGCGTTGTAAAGGGCTTTGTCGCAAGTAGTGTATAGTGTTTCTAATTGCATGTACTTATCTGGATATACGGTGAGAACACCCAAACTAATAGTATATGTCACCGGAAGACTTTGGCTGATAGCTCCATTAAGTGTCTGCAGTATTTGCTCGGCAATCTCATTTGAATCGGTTTCATCTTTACCAGGGATTAGTATTCCAAATTCATCACCGCCATAACGTACGAACAAATCTTCTTTGCCCAAATGCAGCATAATTCGTGTAGTCAAGTCTTGCAGTACTTGGTCACCAACGTGATGCCCATAAGTGTCGTTAATTGTTTTAAAGTTGTCTATATCAAAAAGCAAATAGGATAGAGGTTGTCCTTTTTTAGAATACACAGTAAGATACTTATTCGCCTTTTCTGTAAAGGTTCTACGGTTCAACGTGCCTGTTAAATCATCATAACAAGCTAAACGGATTAACTCGTGGTCTGCTTTTTCCTTGATTAACAGGATAAAACCTAAATTGCCTAAATTCGTAACTAGATAAATAGTTAGTAAGGAAATCAATTGGTAAAATCCAGGATTATAGAAGCTTGTCGAAACTGAAGTTGAAAGTAAAGCGGTTACTCCTCTGATTAAAAAAGCTGCGGTAACAAGGAGATATAGACTACCAATGATTCTCATAAGTATCGTGGAAGTTTTCCCCAGAGCCATACGATATACGGGAATTAAGATTACCACGATAGCAAAGGAGAAATATGCAATCCGTAGATTTTCCTGGTTAGAAAAGTGAACAATGAGTTGAAAACCGATAATGCTGAGTAGAGTCAAACCGAGATATATCATCATCTTGGTCGTTAGACGGAAAGCATTTTGAAGAGACAATAATGCTATAACTTCTAAGGATGCTCCAATAAATAGTAACGAATTAGCAAAAGAGATGGATAGAAAGTCGGGAACATCTCCTCGAAAAATCATACAAAACCATGCTATGGTCTGGAAGCATTTTGCTAAAAAAAAAGTTCTAACTGTTAAACCCTTTGTATGATTATGCCCATAAGCACCAATAAGAATTAAAGTAATTAAGTAGCCTATACCAAGTAATAGAATAATTGTTTTCATATCCAAAAATAAATTCATAATTAGCCACCCCCTTATAAGCAAATTTCCAATTATTATGATTATATCAAAGATAATGAACTCTATATACAACTCACTTAGAAGAATACTTCAAATATGATGAAAATCATTACACTTTCTACGATATTATTTCGAACCAATAAATTGGAGTATATCGAGGAAACTCATTAAAAATCCCAATATATTTTTCTAAAATTGCCTCTAAAATCACTAATTCTTTTGCATGATAGATTTCGCTAATTTCGTACGATTATCCGTATACTTAATGTGATATGCATACTATACGTAGGTACATTTTAACTAATGACGGTGACCAAACCTACTTTTACTCTGAATAATTGCCGCTTATATTTTCCCAGCAAATGTTTAATAAACATTTGCCAAATGGTAAATACTTTTTTTATAGAAGGGGTGTGTTTTTATGAAGAAAATTGAATTCATTGAAAATGGTTATGAAATTGTGGTGACAATCCCTAATGAAACCGATTCTCCGATTATTGAGGCTGATGCGTATTACAAGGATTTTGATAAGTACCGAATTTTAATTTTGGCTGATTCAGAAGAACAAGCGGTAGAAATGGCGACGAAGGAATTGTTAGCGCATCATCCGCTCGAGCAAGTTATTCGTGATTATTAATGACAGGCTATACTCTGTAAGAAACGTACCCAAAAAGCTTTTACAGCTTGAAAAATAGCTTTATGTAAATTTGGATCAGTTGCGCACCGTAAAAATAAACAACAAGTGCAGCGACAACAATGGCTGGTCCAAATGGTATTGGCGTTTTGCGTCCCTGTTTACGATGAATGTGCATGATCCCACCAAAAACAATGCCGAATAGCGCGGCTAAAAACAGTGTTAATAACGTGTTAACCGTCCCTAATACAATACCTATTAACAAAAACAGCTTAATATCTCCCCCACCCATACCACCCTTCGACACAACGGCAATGAACAGTAAGAGTGAGAAGCCAATTGTAGCACCTAATACACTATCCCACCAAGGCGTTAACGGTGACAATATTCGTCCTACTATAAAAAATGGCAAGAAGAACAGCAACACTTTATCAGGAATGAGCATATAAGCGATATCTGAAACGGTAATAATCATTAGTAATGAGATAAACAATAGTACCACTAATAACTCCCACTTCAATCCGATTTCCCATGTCGCAAAAGCAAATAATAACGCAGTTGCTGCTTCGACAAGCGGATAAATTGGCGAAATACGTACACCGCAAACTCGACATTTCCCGCGCAATAATCCATAAGACAACACCGGTATTAAATCAATAATACTTAACGTATGCGCACAGCTAGGACAATTAGATGGTGGTGCAATAATCGATTCCTTTTCCGGTATACGCAATCCGACAACATTAAAAAACGAGCCTAAAATTGCACCAATAATACCCATAAAAAATACCATTAGCATCTCCACCTCACCACCTCCTTTCCCTATCATTCGCCTCCTAAGAAAACCATTCCTTCTCCCTTGAGCAAACTGGATTTTTGAACGAAAAAAATCGCCTATTTAGACGATTTTCACCGTTTAAATAGACGATTCGTTTTTATTCTACATGCATCGGATCTTGGCGTTTAGGACCAATCATGTTAAATAAGATATTTAATACGATTGCTGTTAACGCACCTGCTACGATACCATTTGATGTAATCACTGTAATGACTTCCGATAACCATGAAGGCATACCCTGTGTTACGTTAGCAAATACACCTGGCACGCTTGCTACGCCGACACCTAAGCCAACTGCAAGTGCTGCTACCATTGCATTTTCCATTGATTTTGCGATTTCTGGTGCTAACATTTTCACACCTTGTGTAACTACCATACCGAACATCGCTAACATTGCCGCACCAAGTACTGGTGTTGGAATGATTGTTGTAATGGCTGCTAATTTTGGTAAGAAACCTAAAGCAACTAGCATCCCACCTGTAATGTAAATCACTTTGCGGTCACGCACGCCAGACATTTGGAGAAGACCAACGTTTTGCGAGAACGTTGTGTAAGGGAAGGCGTTGAAAATACCACCGATAATCGAAGCTAACCCTTCAGCACGGTACCCTTTTGCTAAATCCTTTGAAGTTAAATCTTTTTTACAAATATCACTTAACGCATAGTAAACACCTGTTGATTCTACTAATGATACCATCGCTACTAACGTCATCGTTAAAATCGCTGAAGCGCTAAATGTTGGTGTTGCTAAGTAGAATGGCTGCATCATGTGTAACCAAGATGCATCAGCCACTGGTGTGAAATCTACCTTATCCATAAAGATACCAATAATCGTACCAGCAATTAGTCCAAGTAAAATTGAAATTGCGCGAATGAAGCCTACTGAGAAGCGGTAAACAACTAAAATAATGACTAAAGTAATCATTGCTAATGCTACATTAGAGCCAGATGCGAAATCAGGTGCACCTTGACCGCCACCCATATTGTTAATCGCAACTGGAATTAAGCTAATCCCGATAATTGTTACAACCGAACCCGTTACTACTGGTGGGAAAAACGGAATTAATTTACCAAATAAACCACCGATTAATACAACAATTAAACCTGATGCGATAATCGCACCATATACATCACCTAAGCTACCACCTGTACCGATGGCGATAATTGGGCTAACAGCTGTAAACGTACAGCCTAATACTACCGGTAAACCAATCCCAATAAATTTACCTTTCCAAACTTGTAGCAGTGTTGCAACACCACACATGAAAATATCAATTGCGACTAAATACGTCATTTGTGCAGAGTCAAAACCGAGTGCACCACCGATAATTAATGGTACTAAAATGGCACCTGCATACATTGCTAATAGATGCTGAATTCCGAGCATCGTTGCTTTTGTGTTATTCATAAAAAAAGTTTTCCTCCAATTTATGTGTACCCTATGTTGAGTTAAAAACACGCTTGAACTATTTTACTTTTTTTTATACAAAACTTCTTAATCAAAAAATTCAACTTTACCGTTAGCTAATGATTTAATGTTCGCTAATGATTCGATACGTAAGCCTTGGTCGCGCATCAGTTGACCGCCTGGTTGGAAGCCTTTTTCGATAACAATTCCGGCACCAACGACTGTTGCGCCAGCTTGGTTAACAATATCCATTAGACCTTTTAATGCTTCACCGTTTGCTAAAAAGTCGTCAATAATAACAACATTATCATCAGCTGATAAAAACTTTTTCGAAACCGAAATTTCATTCGTTTCGTTTTTAGTGAATGAATGCACGCTTGAAGTGTATAAGTTATCTGTTAGTGTTAATGATTTACGTTTACGCGCGAATACAACTGGTGCTCCAATTGTTAAACCTAAAAACGTAGCTGGTGCAATACCAGAAGATTCAATTGTTAACACCTTTGTGATAACTTGGTCTGAAAATCGATTTGCGAACTCTTCGCCGACTTCCTTCATTAGCATTGGGTCAATTTGGTGATTTAAAAACGAGTCTACCTTTAATACAGTGTCAGAAAGTACTTGGCCTTCTTTTTCAATTTTTTCTCTTAACAGTTCCATGTTAAAGAGCTCCTCCTTATTTTAACTCAAATAAAAAACCCGAAAGTCCTGCTTTCTCAATCAATGAGTAAAGCAAGAACTTTCGAGTAGATTCAAAAGTAATAACGAATGACGGTTCAAATATTAGAAAATAATTGGACAAATACATTAGTTAAACCTGCCTTACCCATAGTCGATTTATTTACGGTAAATCGGTAGAAACTTGCAAGCCTATCCTTGCTATTATATGAGTAAAGTTATGAAATTTAAGTTTATGAATGTTCCAATTATAATCATGGGAAAACCGAATTGCAAGAACCTTTAAATAATAATATTATTCATATTTTTCGGAAATTTGATAAAAAATACGGTTTTTGGAATATTAATGTTCGGTTTTTGCGTATATTCATAGTATTTTTATTAAGTTTTCTTTAAACTTTTTAAACTTCTCACTGTCTTGTCCAAAGTAGCTCATGCTTCGTGTAACAAACACAAGCATCTTTTTACCACTCGCAAAATGCATTTCTGCAAATGGGCCAGCTTCTTCTAATAACTGGACTTTCGTAATCGCTGGATTATAAATGACAAGGTTTTCAGCAAATTGCTTTTTGAATTGGTTAAACGCTGTCGTACCTTGTAAAATCAAAATCTCAGGTTGAAATTCTTCTAATACTTCATGGAATATTTCTTCACCGCGAGTATAATTTTCAATATCCTCTTGCTTTGCCCACTTTGCATCATCAAGTGTATCTAACTGATACGCATTTAATGCCGTATATATAAGCGATTCGCCAAGTTTTTCTAGCCAAGCTTCAAATTGCAATGAACCTTGAAATTCACGCGGCGCTAACTTTAGTTCATCTAAATATTCACCCTCTAAATACGCACGATTAATAAGGGCTTCTGCAAAGATCTTTTCACCATCATCCTCTACATGAAACTGAGGTACTGCATTTGCACTTACTAAAAAAATGCGTGATTTATAAGGATTGCCCTTTGTTAAAAAGGGTCTAAACTTCACCGTTTGCCCTTGTGCATCCATCAACCATTGATAAATTTTTTTATAAAACCCCACTGAAATAGGCATCCGTCTCTTCACTTCCTTAATAAGCAACCTTCACGAATAGCTTATCTACCGCTTGCTGTAATTGTGGTAGTAGTAGCGCATTCGGATGGTAGGTTTCAACTTGTTTAATAATACTTCTATAATACCATTCTTGCCGCTCTTTTGGCGCATTGAAGTTCTCCCATAGGCCTTCTCCAAATTGCTCTAACTCTGCAAAAATAGATTTCACATTCTGTATTTTTTCTGCCAATAAAATCGCTAACTCGTCAGGTGATTTATCTTTTATTGTTGCTATTACATATTCTTTACGGGTTTGCCATGTATAGCTTTTTGACATTTCGGTAGTTGCCTTTACAAGTTCTAGCACCTCTGAACCAAAAAGCTCGATTAATTCAGCATCACTTGCTAAATTATCTTCTAGAATATCATGTAACAACCCTGCTGTAACTACAATATCACGATAACCATTGTTTTTTAACATTCGGGCTACCCCAAATAAATGGGTCACATACGGAATTTGCATGGCTGTACGTCGTTGCCCATCATATTTTAGTGCAATAAATTGTGTTGCTTTGTCTACTAAATTCATATTAGCTCCCCCTCCTTTATTATAGCATTACCAATATCTTCATTTAGAATTTTATGTGACTAAATGTAAAAACATTCAAAGATTTCAATAAAAAAAGAAACCTCCGTTAAGAGATTTCTTTTAGATTTATTTATGCGTTAAATCACACTGATCTAACGGCACGATTTTCGTTTTATATTTTACTTTATAGCCTAACCACAATAACGCGAATAATGGTAAGCCAATATACGAAACAATGACACCGTACCAGTCAATCGTATCACCTGTAAATGCCATATAGTTTTGACCTAATACGACAATCAAACAAAGTGCGAACGCGAATAGCGGACCGAATGGGAAAAATTTCGATACGTACGGTAAATCGCTTAATGAATTGCCTTGTGCGACATATGCGCGACGGAAACGGTAATGACTAATTGCAATCCCTAACCAAGCAATGAAGCCAGACATACCTGAAGCGTTTAATAGCCAAATGTAGACAACGCCATCCCCGAAGAATGAAGCTAAGAATGATAGACAGCCTACTGCTAATGTTGCAAGTAATGCATAAATTGGCACACCGCGCGTATTTACTTTTTGGAATATTTTAGGCGCTTTACCATCAACCGATAATTGGAATAACATACGACTCGCTGCATATAACCCCGAGTTACCAGCAGAAAGCATCGCTGTTAAAATAATCGCGTTCATCACGGATGCTGCAAATGCGACACCTAGGTTTTCAAATACTAATGTAAATGGACTTGTCGCAATATCTTCTGATAATAAACGTGTATCCGTATATGGAATTAATAAACCAATCGCACCAATGGCGAAAATGTAGAACAATAGAATACGCCAGAACACTGAACGTACTGCCTTTGGAATGTTTTTTGCTGGATCATCTGTTTCACCAGCCGTAACTCCTAGCATTTCTGTTCCTTGGAAGCTAAATCCTGCTGCTAAGAAAATACCGAACATTGCAAGGAAGCCGCCGTTAAACGGTGCGTCGCCTTCAAAGAAGTTTTTGAAACCTACCGGATCATTTCCTCCTAATAGACCGAAAATCATTAAGAAGCTGACAATGATGAAAATAATAACCGTTACAACCTTAATCATCGCAAACCAATATTCTGCCTCGCCGTATGCTTTTACGGATAAGACGTTAAACGTTAATACGACAACGATAAATAATATTGTCCATGTTAATGATGAACTATCTGGGAACCAATATTTCATAATTAATGAAACGGCTGCGATTTCAGCTGCAATCGTAATTGCCCAGTTGTACCAATAATTCCAGCCTAGTGCAAAGCCTAACGCCGGATCGACGAATTTTGTTGCGTACGTACTAAATGATCCTGAAGTTGGCATGAATGCTGCCATCTCCCCTAGTGATGTCATTAAGAAGTACACCATAATCCCGATTAATGCGTAAGCTAGCAACGCACCACCTGGACCTGCTTGCGCAATTGCGCCACCTGAAGCTAAAAACAGCCCCGTACCGATTGTTCCGCCTAGCGAAATCATTGTAATATGACGACTTTTTAAACTACGTTTCAGCTCATTTTTTTTGCCAAGCTGATCTATTTTAACTTCACTCATGAAAAAATCTCCTTATTTAGTTTTCCTTCGATTTATTATGGCTCGAATAAACCGACTCTAGATTTTTTTATAAAAAGAAAAGCCGCCACAAGTTATGTGACGGCTTTTATAAACCTCAAAACTTGAAAGATAGCTCAACACATGCGCGACACATGTGACAGTTCTGTTCCTTATCGGAAACAGCCCCAGCATTGTTTTTAAGAAGAAAAACAACACTTCGGCAACCATTCCTTTCATAAAGCTTCACCGATTCTCCTCAATCTCAGCTATACTAATTATAATGGTCGCGACCTCTACCTCACTTTTTCATGAGGTATATCTATTAAATTTAATAACGACTTATAGTCTATCATAACAACTATTTGATCGCAACGAATTAGTATTTTTCTTATTTTTCAGAGAATTAACCCTTACGTTATATGTTGTTATAATATAAATTATTTAAAGAAGGAGCTAGATTATGGATTCCGAACAAGCAGATTATCAAAGCAAAAAAATACTATCAAACAAGGCTTTATTATTTTTTATAATCGCCATTTTTTTATTCGCAACGACATTACGAGCACCGATTACTGTTGTTGGTCCGATTACCTCATTTATCCGTGATGGACTCGGAATTTCAAATGTACTAGCAGGCTTTCTAACGACGATTCCACTATTAGCCTTTGCTGTTGTGTCACCATTTGCACCGCGTATTGCACGAAAATTTGGCATGGAGTGGACACTATTTTATTCGGTAATTTTATTGTGTACTGGCGTTATTTTACGTTCGATTGGCGTAACGTCACTGCTCGTACTCGGTACAATATTAATTGGCGTAGCAATTGCCTTTGGTAATGTACTGATTCCGAGTTATTTTAAATTAAAATTCCCATTACATATTGGATTATTAACCGGTATTTATACGGTGTCGATGAATATGTCATCAGGTATTGCGGCTGGAATAAGCTTTCCGATTGCTCAGTCTGCTGGCTGGCAAATTGCCCTTAGCTTTTCCATTATTTTAGGGTTACTAACACTTATCATTTGGCTACCGCTTTTACGTAATGCCAAAGTAGAAATGCACACCCCTTCCGAACAAACTGTGCAGAAAAAAATGTGGCAACAACCACTCGCTTGGGCAATTGCTGTAGCGATGGGCTTTCAATCATTTATATTTTACTGTTGTGCGGCATGGATTCCGGAAATATTTATTAGCCAGGGCTTAGACGCGACATCGGCTGGTTGGATGGTATCGATCATGCAGTTTTCACAAATTCCGATGACATTCATTATTCCAATTATCGCAGAGAAAATGAAATCGCAACGTCCGATTGTCGTCTTCTTTACAATTTGCTACCTCATCGGTTTTAGTGGGCTATTATTCGAATGGACAAGCCTTGCAGTCGTATGGATGATTTTCTTAGGCTTTGCAGGTGGTGCTTCTTTCGGTCTTGTACTTATGCTGTTTACACTGCGGACTAATACCGCCTTTGAAGCAGCCGAGTTATCAGGTTTTGCACAAAGTTTTGGCTATTTAGTCGCGGCTATTGGTCCAGTGTTATTTGGATTTGTTCACGACGTTACGGATAGTTGGTTTGTGCCGCTCGCGCTATTTGTTCTGGCATCGTTGCTATTATTTATTGCTTCCTTTACAAGCGCAAAAAATCGTACCATATAACCAAACGTATGTACCCTTTTATGTTATACTAAACGTAAGTAAATTAAAGGAGTACAATTGCATTGCGTAAAAAAAGAAGACGAAATAAAAAGCGCATACCCATTTTCCGGCTTATGCCCATTGCGCTCGCTGGATATGCTGGCTGGCATTTTAGTAACACGTTAGAAGGTATAGGTTATGGAATTGCTTGCTATTTCGTGCTATATATTGGGTTTAAAATTTGGGCCAAATCTCGTAAAACCGCCAAGCTTCGCAAATCAGGGATTCGGGAAGTTGACCAAATGAGCGGTGAAAACTTTGAATATTTTTTAGGGGAATTATTTAAACGTCGCGGCTTTAAAGTGAACTATACCGCTACAAGTGGTGATTATGGGGCAGACTTGATTTTAAAAGATGGTAATGACATCATTGCAGTACAAGCAAAGCGTTATTCAAGCACTGTTGGTGTGAAAGCTGTACAAGAAATTATCGGTGCAGTCAAAATGTACGACGCAACAGAAGCTTGGGTTGTTACAAACTCCCACTTCACTAAGCAAGCCGAAAAATTGGCAGACATTAACGATGTATATTTAATCGATCGAGAAGAATTGATTCAATTAATCTTAAATAAAAAGTAACTCAGCTCAAATTGTTTATTATAAAACCTTATGAAAAAAGAAGTCAGTGCATTTTTTTTGCACTGACTTCTTTTAATAAGGCTGTGTTTGATACAAATAATTTGGTTTTTTTAATGTGTTGTCGATTGGTTGATGATAAATCGATGTTGTTGCAGGCGATAATGGTGGCACAAGCCATACCCAGTTACCAGTAACTTCACGTTCACTTTCCTGTTCTTGCTGTTGGAATAGTAAGAACTGCTGCGCGGCTGTGTGGTGGTCGACAATACTGACTCCTGCTTGTTTATAGGAATGGAGCACCGCTAAATTGAGTTCCACTAACGCGCGGTCTTTCCATAATGATGCATTTCGTGATGTATCTAGCCCCATTACTAGTGCTACATCCGGCAAAAAATTATACCGGTAATCATCTGCTAAATTACGTGCGCCGATTTCCGTGCCCATGTACCAGCCGTTAAATGGTGCAGCCTGATAATCCACACCCGCAATGTTAAAGCGCATGTTCGAAATAATTGGAACCGCATACCACTGCATGTTCAGCTGACTAAAATCATAATCAGGATGCGTAATAGTTACTTCTAGTAAAGCTTCTTTCGGAATTTCAAAAACTTGCGGCACACTATCATCTACTTGAATAACAAGTGGTAGTACATCATAATTTGTACGTTCCCCATGCCAGCCCAGTTGTTCGCAAACTTTCGTAAAATCGAGTGAATCCGAATCACCAATAATGCCTACTTCCGTTTCATAGCCCGCATAACGAATAAGCTGATGATTCCAAATACGCACCCGCGTCGGATCAAACACCGAAATCGCTGGTCGGATTTTGCCGCCATTTGTTGCGAAGTCAATATGCGTTACTAGTGCTTCAAAAATTTGTTGAGGCTCTAGTAATTCACGGCGGTCAAACACCGTTAAACTGTTCCAAAATAAACGGCCAATGCATTTATTGCTATTGCGCCAGGCAACACGTGCACCATATGTGAGCTCATCGGTTGTTAATGAAAAATCCCGTTCTTGTGCCTGCTGTATCCGCTGTTTTAGCCAAGTGTCTGATTGCTTTGTTTCTTGTTTATATAAAGTTAAAAATTCAATACGTTGTTGAAGTTGTTCTGTAAGCGCTAATGTCATTGTCACGCCTCCTCAAACCTTATTGTGGCTTGTTTTTTAGCGAAACTCAAGTGCACACGCTTGCAATTAAAACATGTATTTTTCATACATGACTAAAAGTGTTCAAATTCATTCGTATAGCGGGAAACTGATTGGTTTATCAAGCTGTTCAAATTTGCGAGTTATTTATAATGTGAACTGTAGGCTTTATCAAAATCCACGTCTTGTCCACACAGCCCTTACCAACATGATAATCCGGCATAATACGAACCTTTGTCCCCGACATGAACGACTGATTTACGAGCTCATCAATTTGCTCAATTGCTACCTGCTGTGGGCGATTCGTATAAATTTTGGCGTCGGTAAATTTTCCGTTAATTTCGATCATGACCTCGCACCTTTCTTTTTAATGCTTCCTTTGTATTTAATATTGTAAACAACACGACTGCGACAATAACATAACTCCCGAGTAATATTAGTGGCGTACCCTGCATAATAAACCCAAACACTACCTCTGATTGCAATACAACATCGTTCGGTGCAAATTGAGGCTGATAGAAAAACGTTTGGATAATGCCAATTAATAGCTGTATCAGAACATAAGCGATATGTATAATCAATGCTCCGAATAACGAGAACAACATTTTACGCTTAAACATACACACACCTCCTCCTTCTATATACGTCAAGGAAAAGGTTAAGTTTCATATTTTTACCAATAAATTACTAATACAATCAACGAACAAAAGGAGAGCTATTTTTAGCTCTCCCTACAATTACTGTTTTTCAAACGTTACATTCCCTCGAAACAATACGTATTCAATTGGACGATTACGTGCAATTACTTGCGCACTACATACTGCTTCAACTAACACTGCATTTGCCTCATCACCTATTTTTGGCCATTGCTGAAGACCTTGCTCATTTAGCGGCGTTATATTCCCAGAGCCAAACTTCCAGCACTGTCCTAATCGGCGCTCGTCACTGCAATAAAAGCGCTCCGCTAAAATTTTCAGCTTATCAACGGTGTCACCTGAACCAAAAGGTGACCAATGATCCGTTAAGCTATCGTGTCCCACGGCAACACCAATGCCACTGTTTGTTAAGTGGAAAACTGGAATCGTTGGGCGATTTTGTCCAAAAGGCACAGTTGTTGCAATATTAATTTGATGCTTCTTCATTCGTTCCATTAATTTTTCTAATGAAGCTGTCGAAATGTCTGCCAATGCAAAGGCATGACTAATTGTTACTTCATTTTTAAACTGATAGTGCTCTAAATAATCCATGAGACGATGGATTTCATATTCCCCTAGTGTCCCGCCATCATGTAGATGGATATCAATCCCTTTATCTGCCTCATGCGCTAAGCGGACCATCGTTTCGAGAGAGCGATTTATATCTTGATCGACAGTTGCTGGGTCCAATCCCCCAATATGCGTTGCGCCCATTTGTAACGCTTGCTGCAATTGTTGTTCCACCTGTGAGTGCAATAACCCGTGCTGCGGAAATGCCACTAACTCGTATGTAATTTTATCTCGGTAGTTTTCTAAAAGCTCAAGTACCAACTCAACATGTTTCGTTCCGATTAGTGGATCTACATTACAATGTGTTCGAATATGCGTATGACCATTACTAATTAAGAGTTCAATAATCGCTTGTGCACGATCAACCATTACGGGCAGTTGCTTTGGTAATAACTGCTGTTCTTCTTCAATACGTGTCCAAATGCCCTTTTTAGCAATTGTCGGTGCTTTCCATGGCCCGCTGTAATACGTTTTATCTAAATGTATATGCATATCCTTTAATGATGGTAATAATAAACGACCTTTTGCATCAAGTACTGTCACATTTTCTGATGGCTCTATTTGCTTTTCTATTTTTTTAAAAACGCCATCTTCCATCAAAATATCCATTAGCTCGGTATTTGTTCTGATGACTTCTTCATTTTCAAACTGATATCCTGTTTCAAGACGGACATTTTTTAATAGTAAACTCATGATATATCACCTCTTCAGTTAAATTAGTATTATTATACAAAACTCAGTAAACGATCCACCACTTTTAAAGGGGCATGCTGATGGGACGAGGAACTAGCGTAAGTACCTAGACATTGCTAAAAATCCAAAAATTTCTGCTTATCAACAAATAAAAAAGAGGTGTTATAAGTCTATTTAACTTTTAACACCCCTTCTCTTCACATTAATTTATTTGAAGAAGCTTACTCTTGAACTAACTTTCCGGACAGCCCTTGAATCCATTATTTTTTTACATGCATAAATCGCGACAGCATCACCTGTAAAAAGGCATATACCCCGGCCTTGACAGTTTGCTGCTCCCGCGAATCACGGTGAGGATCCAGACAAACAAAGTCCATGCCACATACATGTTCGTACTTCCCAACCTCAAATAATAAATCAAACAGCTCATCCGTACGCATACCACCTGGTGTAGATGCCGGAACTCCTGGTGCATAGGTAATATCAAGTACATCCATGTCAACCGTGACATAGACAATATCGACCTTCGTAGCAAGCTCGGCCATTACTTCAGCAATTAAGACACTTGCACCTTTACGACGAAAATCCTTTAATGTTATACGGTTCACGCCGTAATGATCTGCCGCGCGAATTAAGCTCGGTGCATTATAAAAGCCGTGAAGTCCAATATTGTAAACGTCCTCACCACGCACCACACCTGCATCAAGCAGCTGGCGGATTGGCGTACCGTTTGTTGGGCCATCTGAATCGGTAGCACGTAAATCTAAATGGGTATCAAACTGTAAAATGCCAATGCGTTTGTTCGTATGCTCCTGAAATGCGCGAACAATTGGTGCAGTTATGGAATGATCGCCTCCGATTTGCACGTAAAAACTGTTTGGGCACTCACTTAACACGTTTTTCATTGCTGCTTCGATATTGGCATGGCACTGTAAAATATTCGTGCCATGCATTTTCACATCGCCTACATCTACCACCTTCATTTCGCGAAAATCAACGTTTTCATCAATTGAATAGGTTGTAAATAAGTGCCACGCCTTACGGAAAAAATCGGGGTATTCGGACGCTGCTGATGCACTGATTGATGAACGTGATAATGGGATTCCAGTTAACACAACATCCACAGCTGCCGGGAAATTCCCAAAACTCGGCTCAATCCAGTCTTTTACCTTCATATCCTCATGCAACTTGCGATTCCACGTCACACTTGGCGCTACAAATAGCTCGCTCACAGTAGTTGGCCACCTTTCACAACCACTCTCCCTGCTTTAATCACAGTATCCGTATGATTCATGCCATAGAAATATTGTAGTTGCTTATAGTTCGGTACATTTAAAATAAGTACGTCCGCTTTTTTCCCATTCTCTAGCGTGCCAATTTCGTTCCCACGATTGATCGCATACGCTGAATTGACCGTTGTCGCACAAAGCACTTCTTCCATCGTCATGCCCATATTCATACATGCTAAATTTTGTACGAACGGCAAGCTAATCGTAGGAGAAGAACCCGGATTAAAATCAGTCGAAATGGCAACTGGTACACCACTGTCCACCATTAAGCGTCCTCTTGCATAAGGTGCGCGAAGGAAAAACGCTGTTCCCGGTAATAGCACGGCAATCGTTCCGGCTTTCGCCATCGCCTCAATGCCTTCATCTGAAGCAACGAGTAAATGCTCCGCTGAAATAGCGCCTACTTCAGCAGCTAATTCAGCACCTTCATACGGTTCAATTTCATCCGCGTGAATTTTCGGCGTTAATCCATATGCTTTCCCAGCCTCTAAAATGCGGCGTGATTGCTCTGGCGTAAAAACACCCTTCTCACAAAACACATCGTTAAATTCCGCCAATCCTAGCTCAGCAACTTTTGGAATCATGTCATTTATGATTAGCTCAACAAATGCTTCCTCATTCCCTTTATACTCAGCTGGCACTGCATGGGCACCCATAAAGGTCGAAACAACATCCACCGCATGTGTATCTTGCAATTTTTTTGCTACTTCTAACTGTCTTTTTTCCGTTTCCCAATCAAGACCGTAGCCTGACTTTGCCTCGACCGTTGTAATACCGTAGCGTAAAAAATCATTTAAATGATTGTACGTTTTTTCATACAGTTCATCAAAGCTTGCTTCGCGTGTTTTTGTCGTTGTGTAATGAATGCCACCACCTGCATTCATTATTTCCATATACGTTTTTCCAGAAAGGCGCATATTTAACTCATGCTCACGCGTACCGCCATGCACTAAATGTGTATGGCAATCTACAAGACCTGGCATAATAATTTTCCCTGTTGCATCAATCACTTCAGCACTTTGTACTAAGTGCGGAAATGTTGCTTCAAGCTCTTCAAGTGGTGCAATCATGACAATTTGCTCGCCATCTAAAAGCACACAAACATCTTTCAGCAGTCCCAGCTCATTCATCTGTTCCTTTCGACGAGGACCTTCTACATTCGAATGCATCGTAATGACTTCATTTGCATTTTTAATTAAAATTGCCACGATTCATCATCCTTTTAACATTGGCATATTAACGCCTTTTTCTTTTGCTGTACGAATTGCGATTTCATAGCCTGCATCCGCGTGACGTACAACGCCCATTCCTGGATCTGCTACTAATACGCGATTAATTTTATCTGCTGCTAATTGTGTGCCGTCCGCTACTAATACTTGACCTGCGTGCTGAGAATAACCCATACCAACACCGCCACCATGATGTAAGCTTACCCAGCTTGCGCCACCTGCTGTATTTACTAATGCGTTTAATAACGGCCAATCTGATACTGCGTCTGAACCGTCCATCATCGCTTCTGTTTCACGGTTTGGTGAAGCAACTGAACCTGAATCTAAATGGTCACGACCGAAAACAATCGGTGCTTTTAATTCGCCATTGGCAACCATTTCATTTACTTTTAATGCGAAACGATGACGATCGCCATAGCCTAACCAGCAAATTCGTGCCGGTAAACCTTGCCACTTCACCATTTTTTGCGCCATATCAATCCAATTCACTAAACCTTCATCCTCAGCAAACATTTCTTTTGCAAGCTGATCTGTTTTGTAAATATCTTCAGGGTCTCCCGATAATGCCGCCCATCGGAATGGTCCTTTTCCTTCGCAGAATAACGGACGAATATACGCTGGTACGAAACCTGGGAAATCAAAGGCATTTTCTACACCCATTTCTTTTGCGTAAGCACGAATGTTATTTCCGTAATCGAATGTTTCAGAGCCTGCTTCTTGGAATTCAAGCATTGTGCGAACATGTTCTGCCATTGTTTCTTTTGCAAGACGCTCATATGTTTTCACATCTGATTTGCGTAGCTTTAACGCTTCCTCCAACGTCATACCATTTGGAACGTATCCATTAATTGGGTCATGCGCAGAAGTTTGGTCTGTTACGAAATCTGGGATTATGCCACGGTTTAATAATTCACGGTTTACATCGGCACAGTTTCCTACTAATCCAATCGAAGCCGGTTCATTTGCAGCAGTTAGCTTATTCACAAGCGCAATCGCCTCATCCACTGTTTCAACAAGATAATCACAGTAACCCTCTTTAATTTTGCGTTCGATGCGCGTACGATCTACTTCTACAACTAAAATAACTGCACCCGCCATTTTTCCAGCTAGTGGTTGAGCACCACTCATACCACCCATACCACCTGTTAAAATGAACTTTCCACGTAAATCAGCTGTACCAAATTTCTTTTTCCCTGCTTCAACAAAACTTAAATACGTCCCTTGTAAAATTCCTTGTGCTCCGATATAAATCCATGAGCCCGCTGTCATTTGGCCGTACATCATTAAGTTGCGTTCTTCTAATTCATAAAAGTGATCCCAATTTGCCCATGCTGGTACTAAGTTTGAGTTCGCAATTAATACGCGGGGTGCATTTTCATGTGTTTTAAATACCGCAACCGGCTTTCCTGATTGGACAAGCATTGTTTCATCGTTCTCTAATTCTTTTAATGTAGCAATCATTTTATCGAAGCTTTCCCAATCACGGGCCGCCTTCCCAATACCGCCATACACAACGAGCTCATCTGGATTTTCTGCAACTTCCGGGTCTAAGTTGTTCATTAACATACGCATCGCAGCTTCCTGCGTCCAACCTTTACATGTTAATTCATTTCCTCTTGGTGCTCGAATATTTGTTTTAAATACCATCTTAATTCGCTCCTTTTAAATTACTATTCAATTACGCCCTAAGGTAGTTTTTCTCAGGCGTATTACATAATGTTGTTCTCAGCACAATTTACTGCTCTAAAATAAGAAAAATGCTATTGGTGTTACGATGATAAGTGTTAATACGACACGCTCAAACCAAATAATAATCATTTGGCGAATCGTTAATGGAATATCTGTTGATAAAATTACAGGTATTACCGCCGAGAAGAATAAAATTGCCGAAATCGAAATCACCGCAATGATAAACTTTGTAACCATATCAGCACCCGCTACAATTACTGCTGGTAAAAACATTTCAGCAATTGATACAGACATTGCCTTTGCTGCTAACATCGGCTCTGGAACTTGCAATAGATACGTAAATGGCACGAAAAGATATGCTAACCAATCAAATAATGGCGTATAAGTAGCCAGAACCAAGCCTAGTAATCCAATCGATAGAATTGAAGGAATGACACCCATTGCCATGATCAAACCATCTTTTAAATGAATATATAAGTTCTTTCCTAAGGATGGATTGGCAGCTGCCCCCTCCACCGCTTCTGTCCAAGCCGTTTTCAAGCGATCCTTCGTCACCACTTTTTCTGGCTGTGGTGTCGCATCTTCATAATATTCATTTTTAATTTTATTTAACGGGTAAATACGTGCTGTAATGGCTGTTACGATAAACGTCACAACGAGCGTTACCCAGAAAAACATATTCCAATGCTCCATTAAATCTAATGTTTTCGCTACAACAACCATAAATGTTGCCGATACCGTAGAGAAACCAGTTGCAATAATTGCCGCTTCACGTGCTGTATATTTTCCTTCTTTATACACTCGGTTCGTTAAAATTAAACCTACCGAATAACTTCCTACAAATGAAGCGACCGCATCTACCGCTGAGCGACCTGGTGTTCTGAAAACAGGCTTCATTACCGGCTGCATGAGCACCCCTATAAACTCAAGCAATCCATAACAAACAAGTAAGGCTAAAAATACAGATCCAATTGGAATAACTAAACCAACTGGCTTAATTAATTTTTCTAATAAAAACGGACCGATATCTGGATTAAATAACCAAGCTGGACCGAAGCCAAAAATAAGCATTACCCCAGCTACAAGTCCACCTATTTTAAAAATAGATAGCACCATCGTTACAGCTGATGTTTTCCATTTTTTAGTGACAAATGGATAGAACGCACCAAGCACGAGTAAAATTAAAACATAACCATTTACTAGAGTTGGCATATGCGTAGAAAAAGCGCTTACAACGTGGTCAACTAATATTGTTTTTTTGCCATTCCATTCAAATGATACAAAGAAACTAAAAATACCAATGAAACTGCAAATAATCATTTTCACAAATAAAGACAATTCGGATTTTCCAACTTTTCCAAGCTCTTGATTTTGTTCCTGTTGATAATTTGTCATTTTTCCACCCCTTTGCTACACTATAAATTTCTTTTTATTTAGAATAAATAGAAAAAAACATGTCTTTATAGTAAATTTATATAGGAATGAGTTATTTATTAAATATTAATAGTAATTTTATATAAAATAGTATTTTTATAAGGTGGGATGTAGTTAATGCGTATTTTATTATTGGAGCGTGATCAAGCTGAAATACAGGGCATTGAGTGGTATTTAAAAAATTATTTTTCAAGTGGTATGCAATTTTCGGGGATTACAGATACGATGGATTTAGAGCGAATGCTTCATTCATTTGAACCAACTATTCTTATGGTCGACGTGGCACTCGTCACTTCACATGTTGAGAAGCTACTAAAAAATCGAGCACTTCACATTATTTGTTTTACCGCACAGCCGATTTTTCAGCACGCGATGAAAGCAATCTCATTGCAAGCAAAGCAATTATTTGTGAAGCCGATTCCTTTAGAGCAATTAAAATCAACATTGATGACGTTGCCAGCTCTCGAAAGTACCGTCCCATTTACTAATTCAATGCAAACCGATGCCCAAATGTACGTTGATTTGTTTTTAAATTCGCCGCAAATTATTCAGTCGGCACAATCAAAATTCGTTTTAATTGAGCCTTCTAACTTCGATTCAAATTTACAGCTTTATCATTGGCTTATGCAGTCGCCTATTTTTTCAGAGCTCACAGCATTTCCATTGCAAAAACGTATTATATGTTTAATTTCAGGGCAGGAGCAAGCCCAACTCATTAAAAACTTACGCTTAGTTATACGGGAATGGTATACGATGACCGAGGAATTTCTAAATATCGCTATTTATGATGGAGCGGATGCCACTTTACGGGACATGTATACTGAGGCAAAACAAGTACTGACACAACGCTTTTATAAAGGTTATGAGCATGTTTTTTTAACTTCCCAATCTATTTCTTTATCGTATTTGGATCCGTTACTCACACCCGAGGAACAGCAACTTTGGATTACTTCTTTAGAGGAGGGCAATTTAACTGCGGTGAAGCAGTTTTTATATAAATTGACCGCACCGAATTGCTATTACTCACAAGATGAAGTGCGTATTCATTTAACAAGCATCCTTGCACAAATCCGACGTTTTATGTTGAAATATCATTTACATCATCAAGCAAAAATGGAAACACAGTATCGTGCATTATTTCACTTAATATTGGAGCATCCCATTTTATATGCGATTGTGCAGGAATTTATTTTATTCACGCAGCAGCTTATCCAAATTAAATTGGATTCGCAGCAAACTTTATCTGCAAATTATGCGGAGCTGGCGGTGGAATATATTGAGTCGTCTTATGAAAATAATGAGCTATCTTTAACAATGATTGCGCAGCATTTAAATATTAACGCCAATTATTTAAGCACTTTATTTTCGAAAAAATTGGGTGTACCTTTAAAAAAATTTTTACAGCAATTTCGTGTACAACAGGCGGCTAAATTATTGCTTGAAACAACCATTCCCATTGGAACGATTGCCGAATCAGTGGGCTTTTCAGATAGTAATTATTTTATTAAAGTTTTTCGTGAATATTATCATGTCACACCTTATCGCTACCGAATGGAAAAAGAACGGAAGCGCTAATATGCCCCTTTAGTTAAAACAGAAATATCAAATTTTTTTATGATTCTTCAATGATGGAATTTCATTTCCAACATCTCCATTCAACACATTATTTTGCACAAAAATTATATAAGATACTACAAATTGTAGTTCCCTTAACAAAAAAACCGCCTCAGAAAAACCGAGGCGGTGTAGCGGGTGCTTGGACACTCGCTTTAAAAAGTTAAAATGGAAATAATAATGGGACTGTAATCATCATGACAATAAACATAATGATTTGTAGTGGAACGCCTACTTTTACAAAATCCATAAACTTATAACCACCTGCAGTTAATACAAGTGAGTTTGTCGGAGAAGCAATTGGTGTTGCAAAGGCCATACTCGCCGCAGCTGCAACGCCAATCATAAATGTATACGGGTTTGCATCCATTGCTAGTGCTGCTGTAATCGCAATTGGTGAAAATAATACAGCCGTTGCCGTATTACTAACAAATTGACCGAAGACGACGGTTAATATATAGATACCCATTAATACCCCGTACGGACCGAAACCTCCAAGTAAATGGATAATTCCGTCTGCTAAAATGGTCATTCCGCCTGTATTTTCAAGCGCTGTTGCCATTGGAAGCATTGCAGCTACAAGTACAATACTTTCAAAATTCATTTTACCATAGGCATCATCCATGTTTCGTAGGCAGCCTGTAAGAATCATTAATACCGCGCCAATCAGTACTGCGATAACCGCATCAAATACTTCAAATACCATCAAACCAATCATTAAAAGCATAATCATACCAGCAATCGGTGCTTTTCCGCTCGCAGCTGCTGCACCTGCCTGTTCGCGTGGCTGCCCAACAACAACAACATCCTGTGTTTCGCGTGATAACAGTTCAATTTCATCCCACGTGCCTTGCACTAAAATCGCATCCCCGAATCGCAATTTTTGCTCGGCCATATTTTTTAACAAGTAATCCCCTTTTCGGTTAATTCCTAAAATATTGAGATTATACTTTTCACGGAAACCAATTTTACTTACGGATTCACCGATTAAACGCGATTGTGGTGTCAACAGAACTTCCGCTACCCCAATATTTTTCGAAATCAATTCTCTTACATTATCTTCATACGGTTGAATCGTTAACGCAAAATCCTGTGCAAAGCGCTCAACATCTTGTGCTAATCCTTGAACATATAGCTCATCCCCTGCGTAAATCACACTTGTAGGACCTGCAAGCTCTTGATAGGTCATCGGACGCAAATTAATGCCTTCCTGCGCTGCACCACGCTTAATTTTCATAATGTAAATATGGTATGTTGCTGGTAATTTTAAATCAGCAAGCTTTTTATCCATAATTGTTGACTGCTCACTTACAACCGTGCGGAAAAGTTTATCTTGTAAATCATATTCTTTCGCAAGTTTTTTGGGTGACAATTTATAACCTTCATTAGATTGTGAACGTTTTTCATCATTTGGTATCAATGTATTACGCACTAAAACTAAATAAATGATGACTGTTATCGTTGCTACAATCCCAATTGGTGTAATCGTAAAAAAACCAAGCTTTTCAAAGCCATGATCTACTAATGTTTGAGACGCGATTAAGTTCGTTGGCGAAGCAATTAATGTCATCAATCCCGACATACTTGCAATATAGGAAAGCGGCATTAAAAACTTCGAGGGACTTATCTTAATACTAAGCGCAATTGATACAACGATTGGTAGCATGAGTGCAACCGTTCCTGTATTACTCATAAATGCGCCAACCGTTGCTACGATAATTAATAACAAAATGAATAACCGTAACTCACTATCACCCGACCATTTTAATAGTAAATTCCCTGCCATCCCAGCTAGTCCCGTACGTAAAATTCCTGCACCAACTACAAACAGCCCCGCAATCATAATAACAACCGAATTCGAAAATCCGGCCAATGCTTCCTGAGGCGTTAAAATATTTAATACAACAAGTGATAATAACGCCATAATCGCAACAAGGTCTGCACGAAAACGATTTGTTGTAAATAGTATGATTGTCAGCGCTAAAATAATAAATGTTAACGTTAATTGCATAGTTATTTCCTTTCTTTCTATATACTCGCCCACCATTATATAGGATAGAACTCAATATCTCTTCCGCTTTCAACAGTTGTCACAGAAAAGATGCGGATTCAACCAATAATTAGACACAACGTTTTCAATTATAATAATCTATTTTCAATACCAGTATAGTGGAAACGCCCAGAAGTCATTCAATATTAACAAAACTGTTGCACTTTCATTGGAAAAAAAACCTTTCCAGTACAGATGTTTATAGGATAATCCTTACGGGTACAAGGCATATGAGTTTAATAAACTAAGAGAGCAAATAATTATCACAATATATAATTGTTATCTTAATATAAACATTACTTAAAAAGAATTATTATAATGTAGTAGCAATTCCGATTTAGATTTGTTATGATTATTAACGAAGAGTTTTTCAAAATTAATTTATTTAGGGGGAAACTTACTTATGACAAATGAACGTTTAACAACGATTACTGGAGCTCCAGTAGTATCTAACGATGATGTACAAACAGCTGGCCGTCGTGGTCCGGTTCTATTACAAGACGTATTTTTAATTGAGAAATTAGCAAACTTCAACCGTGAAGTAATTCCAGAGCGTCGTATGCACGCGAAAGGTTCTGGTGCATTCGGTACTTTTACCGTGACACATGATATTACAAAATATTCTAAAGCGGCAATTTTCTCTGAGATTGGTAAAAAAACAGAAATGTTCGCTCGCTTCTCTACAGTAGCTGGTGAGCGTGGTGCGGCTGACGCTGAGCGTGATATCCGTGGCTTTGCTCTAAAATTCTACACTGAAGAAGGAAACTGGGATATGGTTGGTAATAACACACCTGTATTCTTCTTCCGTGATCCATTACACTTCCCAGACTTAAACCACGTTGTTAAGCGTGACCCTAAAACGAACATGCATAACGGGAACTCAAACTGGGATTTCTGGACTTCATTACCTGAAGCATTACACCAAGTGACCATCGTTATGTCTGACCGTGGCATTCCAAACGGCTACCGCAAAATGCACGGTTTCGGTTCTCACACATATTCAATGATTAATACTGCAGGCGAGCGCGTATATGTGAAATTCCACTTCCGTTCTCAGCAAGGTATCGAAAACTTAACAGGTGCAGAAGCCGCTGAAATTATCGGTAAAGACCGCGAATCTTCTCAACGTGATTTATTCGAATCAATCGAAAAAGGCGATTTCCCGAAATGGAAAATGTACATCCAAGTGATGACAGAAGAGCAAGCACGTAACCACAAAGACGACCCATTTGATTTAACAAAAGTTTGGTTCAAATCTGAGTTCCCATTAATCGAAGTTGGTGAATTCGAATTAAACCGTAACCCAGAAAACTACTTCGCTGATGTTGAACAAGCTGCATTTGCTCCGTCTAACGTTGTACCTGGTATTTCATTCTCACCAGACCGCATGTTACAAGCGCGTTTATTCGCTTATCAAGATGCAACTCGTTACCGTTTAGGTGTTAACCATCACCAAATTCCAGTAAACACACCAAAATGTCCATTTATGGTTTACCACCGCGATGGTCAAGGGCGTGCCGATGGAAACCGTGGTTCAGCAATTACGTACTATCCAAACAGCTATGGTGCATTACAAGGTCAAGCACAATACAAAGACCCTGCATTAGCGCTTGATGGCCCTGCTGACATCTATGACTACCGTCAAGATGACGATAACTACTTTGAGCAACCAGGTAAATTATTCCGTCTTCAAACTCCAGAACAGCAACAACGTTTATTCGAAACGACGGCAGCTGAAATGAATGGCGTTGAAGATTTCATTAAACGTCGCCACATCTTACACTGCTACTTAGCTGATCCGGCTTATGGTGAAGGTGTAGCAAAAGCTATGGGTCTATCATTAGACGGTATGGAGCTTTCAAATCCTTACAAAGATAGTAGTAGCGTTGTTTAATATCCAACCTATAATCGCTTACACACCGCAAGTACTAATGCTATAGTACTTGCGGTTTTTTCGTTTGTACCTTTCCATGTTACTTCTCAAGCAGCACCGCCACCGCACCCGTTATAGTGCAATAAATTGATCATTTTCAAATAGTGTAATTCAAGTTTATATTAAAATTTCTAACATAAAAAAACACTACTAAGTGGAAATCCACCTAATAGCGCTTTAAACAAATAATATATTCGAAATATAAATAACGACCGTTACCGTTAAACAGCTAATAATTGTTGAAAACAACACGGTTTGTGCTGCTGTTGCCGATTCAATATCGTATTCTAATGCAAGACTCGAGCTATTACGCGATGTTGGGAACGCACTTGCTATAAATAACGATTGTGCAACCACACCATCTAACCCGATTGCAAAAATAATAAGAAGTGCCGCCGCAGGACCAATGATTAAACGCGTAAAGCAGCTAACAAAAATCATTTTATTAAACATCGTTCGCATCTCAATCGTTGATAGCTGTGCCCCTAACGTAATTAATGCTACTGCGACAAAGCCGTTTGCAATATGTTGAATCGGAATGCTAAACGTTTCGGGGATCGGTACATTTAAAAAGTTTAACAATGCTCCCAGAATAAGCGCATGGACAATGGGCATTTTCAAAAAGTCCCTTACAATGGCTAATCCCGATTTTGTCGACGAAATCAAATTGTACAACCCATATGTATACGTTGTCATATTTTGAAAAATAACGAGAATTACCTGTATCGCTACTCCGATAGGCTGCGTCGCAAAAATCATTTGTGCAACTGGAATTCCGTAGTTACCGGAGTTAATGAGTACGACGCTATTTTTAAATACCGCGCCCTCTTTTTTATCGAGCTTCATTAGCTTAACTAAAAGCTGGCTAAGTAACATTTGTGAGCCAATAAACAGTACAATAAATGCCGTAATCTGACCAATAACACTCAGTTCAACTGATGTTTCATAAATATTAATAAAAACGGCGGCTGGCATGAAGCAATACGTAATGAGGTGAGATAGCGCTTTTAAATTAAATTGAAACTTCCGCTGCAACACCGCACCAATAACTAATAATATTAAAATCGGTGCAACTATTTTGAAGAAAATCATCGATAAATAATCCATCCGAGCACTCCCTTTGTGCCTAATTACTCTAGTTGTTTATTATAACGTATTATTTCGTCCATGCGTTTGAAGTTTGACATTTTAACGTGAAAAACGTCTATGACCATAAAGATCATAGACGTAAATTTTATCCCGCATTAAGGGCCAGTAAGACGCCCACTTCAAAGTCAGTAGACAGCTAAGTGGGCGTTCAAACTGGCCCTAAAAGCCCGATTGGTGAAAGCTAATGCTCAGTGGGAATGAAGAAAATGCCCACCGAGCAAAGTTTCACTTTATAAATATTCGATTGCTGTGAGTGCGTTGTAGAATAGCTCTGCAAACTCACCGCGTGTTAATTGCTTCGTTGGCTCAAATGAATCCGTCGCCTTCACAACTCCGAATAGCTCTAAAATGGCAATGCTTTGACGTGCCTCTAGCGATAAATACGAAATATCCTTAAAGCTTGATTGGAAGCCACTATATACTCTTGAGACATCTCGATTTAAGTAACGGTACATATTGGCAATCATAATCGCTGCTTCTTGCTTTGTTACAGTCCCTTCACCATTGAAGTACGAAGAAGTGAAACCACTCATAATACCGGCCTCTAATAAGCCCTGTACATGACTCAAGTCTTGTTCATTTGTGACATCTTGGTAACTAGAGTGATTGCTGCTGGATAAATCAAGCGCTATCGCCATCATTGACGCCACTTCAAATTTCGTCACTTGCTTAGAGCTTTGAGATAAACGTGAATTTGTATCAAATAAAATGCCTCGCTTCGCTAATTCGCGCATTGCTGTACCTTGCGTATTATTCGGAAGATCACTATATACGGAAGCTGTTGCTGTTTTAAATGTTCCGCTTGATTTTGTTCGAATAATAAAGTTTGTGCCCTCAATTTTAAACGATGCTGACGAATTCGATGCTGACACACGTTCGATAATTTGAGAAGCATTGCCATTTAACACGCTAAACGGTACATGAATTTCTACATATTCTGAGAAAATCTTCGCCTGCTTCCCTTCTTTAAATTGAATGTTCAACTGGTTGTTAGCTACACTCACTGTCACACCAACTGTTGCTGTTGACGCTTTTAAATCAGCAGTTGGAATGACGATCTCAATTTCATCAGCCTTTAATATTTTGCTACGGTCCTTAATATTTTGTGCCTGTGTTGTCGTAATAGACGTTGTATAACGGCCATTTTGATATTTCATTGTTTCATATGTTGACCAATCCGTTGATGCTGTGAATGAAGACGATGACGAACTTGTCTCAGAATCATCTGGAATATAAATTGAATCATATTTTGGTTTCTCAATAATAATCGCGCCTGGCTTCATATCATGGATGTAGTCAGGGTAGTACGTATACACAAGATCAATATATTTCGGGTCTGTCCACATCGTCTCTAAACGTACAAGCTTTTCGTACGTTGTCACATACTTTCTTGCCTCGTAAGATAAACTATTGTAGTATGCACGTGCCTTCGCAATTTCAGCCTTCGTTGAATTACGATTGATGTCATTCATGTAAACGTCGAATGCATTGGCATCCAGCTTGGCCTGCTTAACAACGGTATCTTGGTAAATGATGTTTTTTTCGGCATCAATTAATTTTTGTAAGTTTGTTACGTATTCCTTCGCCAGTTGGCTTAAGGCATTATACGCAATACGAATATTTTTAATTTGAGCTTCTGTGTAGCTGCTTGTAATGCGGTCGATGCGGTCTTGCACCACTGCTGCTTCTTTTTTGGCTTGCTCGGACAGCTCTTTTAGGCGTGATTCGTAGTAAACTAGCACGTCTACTGTACGCTCCGGAACTAACTCTTTTGCTGTCTCTGTTAACGCATTATAGGCTACACGAATTTTATCAATATCCGCCTTTGATGTTTCATTTGTTAGTCCAGCAATCATATCAATTACTTTTTGGGCTGCGTCTCGATCCTCAAGTTCTACAAGATTTTGGAGTAATTCCTCTAGCTGATTATAATTGGTGATGAGCGCTTGCTGTTCTGTAGTTAATGCATCATATTTTTGCTGTGTTGCCTTTAATTGTTCTAATGAAGAAGCAGTTGATAACCCAGCAATTTCTTGGATAAGCTCCTTGATAAGTTGGTCTTCCGCTTTTAATTTTTCCCATAACGTTTTGAATTCCGCAAAGCGTGCTTCTGCTTCAACCTTCTCTTTATATATGGCAGCTACAGCATTTGTCTCATATTCGTCCCAAAGAACTTTCATTTCAGTATAAGTAACCGGTGTGTTTGTATTCTTTAACAATAGAGCGTGCATCTTTTGTATAAATGCGGTTGCTTGTTGTTCAAGATTTGCATCAGCTAATTCAGATTTCTTTTTTTCTAACTTGGATACATCTGTAGTATATAACCGATAAATTGGATCCAATGCTTGAATTTCAGCTAATAATGCATCAATTTTTGCTATCGTAAGTGCTGGATCGTTTTCTAAGTTTGCAATTTTATTTTGATAAGAAGTAACTGTCATACTAATATCTTGAGTAATTGATTCGTGATGTTCCCATGTATTGAGTAATTCTACACTTAACAATGTAAAAATAATTTCTAAATTTTCTTCCGTACCAGCAAAATCCGTACCCTCTAATTTAATTTTTAACGCGCTGAAAGCATCAATAAAGTCTTGAGGTTTACGATTTTCAATTTGCTCCAATGTTGTTAATAGAGAAGCATTAAATTTTTCAATTTCTTCTGTTACCTTTAACGCTACAGCATCTAAACTACCTTGAGCATTTTCCACACGTAATAAGAAGCCTGCCACTTTGTTTAACGCATCTGCTTTAGTTAATGTTGTTTGTCCTTTCAGAATCTCTTGCCATTGTGAATCATGAATACCTGCTTTTATGAGCGCATCAATTGCTTTTATTTTATTAATATATGCTTGCGTTAATTTATCTGGGTCATATGGTGTTTCATTAGAAATTGCGCTAATTGTTGCTATGTAGTTATTATCCTTAAATTCTTTAATAACTACTCTCATTTTCACAACTTCATTGATATGATTTTCGATACTTTGTCGTTCAGTAGTTGTTAGCAATGCGTTTAATTTGTTGTTTCCTTTAATCAGAAGGTATTTTGCTTCAAGCACATCAACATCAGCAATATAATCTTTACTCGTTGTGATGATCGAATCTAGTTGGTCTGTTAGCTTTTTCACTGTTTCAATAGACTGTTGTTTTTCAAAAATCATGCTTTCTAATTTAGAGATTGTTATAAAAGAAAGTTCTGCTTTTAATGCGCTTTCCAAACTATCTAATTTTACTTGAATCTTTGCTAGCTCTGTATAGTATGTTGCTGTTTTTTCTTTGTCTGTAGGGAAAGTATCAATAAATGTCCCTAAATTTGCATCTAAGTCTTTAAAGATGTTTAATTGATTTTTGGCATTTTCTAATATTGCGCTATTTGAAACGCTCGATTTTTTCGTTCCTAATGCATTGTATAATGCTAAAACACTTTCAATTTCTAGTGAAGTCCACTGACTTGAATCTCCCAGCGCGTCAATAGCTGTTATAACCGTTTGTACTGCACTATCTAAAGAGCTAATTGCATTACTTACTTCAGCATAGTAGGCAGGCATCGACGTTTGAAGTTTTGTTTTTTGATGTTCTGTTAGCATATAATACAGCTCAACTAATTTTGCCTTTTGCGCCTCTGTTACTGGAGATGTTAACGCATTAACAGCTTCTCTTATTTTGTCTAGTGCTAGCTGATCGAATTTTGCAGCATCTGTTACAGATGTTAACGTATATTCAAAAGATTGTTTATTTTGATTGGTTAAAGTTAATTTATTTAATGTACTGTCATAGCGAATGTTGCTTAAGGATTCATTCACTACTTTTGTAGCCGTAGTTGGTGTGCTAGGCGCAATTTGATATAGTGCCTTCCCCGAGCTATTATTAATAAAATAAACGACTTTATTTGTTGAATCTAATACTAAATTTCCGATATTTGTATGTGCCTTTAGAGAAGTTGGAGTTAAATTAGTTAAAGCCACATGGAATAACTCCCCTGCCTTCTCCTCATCAACATAATAGATTGCATCATTTACTTGAACTGAATTTGTAATCGTTTTAAAGATATCTTTAGAATCAAATGAAGTTACTGAAGGGGCCCCTAAAATAACCGTTTGACTATTATTTGTTAAGAAGTTTTTATATGAAATATTCGTACCATTAGAAGCCACTTCATCTTTTGCCACATCCAAGTGATACCATTTGCCATCATCTAATTTTACGATATTCCAAGAATGGTACTTTCCATCTGCAAGTCCGTATACATACTGCACATTAATACCCGCCTTATTTAACAATAAGTAAGTCCACATTGCATATGCATGCGATGATAAAGCCCCTTTTGAGTTAAAACCTGCCAAACCATGACTAGTAGCATTATAACTATTATTTTTGATTAAAAAATCGTGTGCAGCTTTAATTTTTCCTATCGTACTCGTTTGGGCTGAAATACCTGTTTGTTGTAACAAAGCAGGACTGTTATTTAATATACTTAACGTTGTCTGATCAGCAAAATATTCCGCAGTAAATGAGATAGTAGATTTAACAGCTGCATCTTGTCCTGTTTGAGTAATATGAACCGTTGCTTTTTTTAAGTACCCATAAGCCTTTAACGCTGTATCATTATCTATGTTATTTTTTAATTGTTGAAAAACCTTATCTACTTCTTCCTTGGCTTGCTCCTTCGTCTTTCCATTTAATTCATAAATAAAAGAAGTTTTTAATGCCGTTAAATTTGTTGAAATCGTATTTTCTAAATCTGGAATAGTTGTTACTGATTCTACTGTTATTGCATTTCCATTAGTTAATGCATTATTTATCTCAAAACTAACCGTCTCTTCAGCCGCTAAAGCCCCATCTGCCACTAAGACACTGGCCGGCACTGCAACCAACGCAGCTAAGATTTTTTTTGAATGGTTCATGTATGACACATCTCCTTCTCACTTCTAAATATATACAAAATCACATTACTTTTTATATCGGCAGACATCCCATAATTTAGAACAAAAATAGGTAACGAACTAAGCAAATAGATGCCATTTCGTAAAAAATGTCTAGTACAAAGCGCTAATATATCTCTATTTGCAGGAAGAAACGATACATGTTACTGTAAAATAAAACCAAGCATGAAGGAGGAACATTTGTGAAATGTTATTTCATTGCGATTTTTTGTGCAATCATTTCCCTCGGTAGCTTGGCACTTCCAGCCAATAACGCCGAGGCTAAACAATTATTTAAAGATATACCGACGAGCCATTACGCTTCTGAAGCCATTCAATGGGCATATGAATTTGATATAATTCACGGCTATCCTGACGGCACATTCCGCCCAAATCAGGCCGTCACCGAGCAGCAGTTTGCCCAAATATTCGTCAGTTATTTCGATTTAGAGCCTGTTGAAGAGGAGCTCATGAAATTTTCAAAAAAACAAATTGCCTCGGATGCCATTTATAATACGCTTGCTGCTTACCAAGTTCCGTTAAATGGTTACTTCGATAATCAAATCCGTAGCTCAGCCGTTACTCGTGGGACTGTTGCTCAAGCCCTTGCATATATGCTCAACGGTGACACGACGCTCAATTCGTCCATTCAATTTTTATTAGATTATTACATTACTTCTGGACAAAATCCGAAGTATGAAAACACTAATCTCCAACGCTATTTCGGTGCGTCGAATCATTTAACTCGCGCACAGCTTGTTGTTTTCTTTTACAAGCTACAATCAAAAAGCTTTTTCTATATTTCACCTAAAGCCGAACAAAGCTTTGAAAATACAGAGCACTACACACTCAATAAGCGCGCAAATTTAGCACGTAACATACTCGACAAATCACTAAGAAAAGGCTCCAATTGGTCTACAGAAGCAAACAACAAACCAAACAAAACATGGAACGGTGAGTACACGTATTTTTACACATATGGAAATGACGATCTCGATTCACGTGGACGTATTTTATCGATTACCAACAGTTCAAAATCCAGTTTCAACGTCACTTATTACACATACGATGGTTGGAACTCAGGTACAGTTGAAGGCGTAGCAACAATTGTTTCAGATAAAAAAGCGCGCCTAAACAAAACATCTGAAGGCACGCGTTGTGTCATTGAATTTGAAAAAATCGGTACTAACGTTATTAAGACAACTGAATATTATTGCGAAGCCGGTCGCGACAAAGGAACAAACTACAATGGTACATTAACGCTTGAAACGAACTAAATGAATATAAAAAAGCACATCGCATTTAGCGATGTGCTTTTTTTCAAGTGTATGACCCGTACGGGATTCGAACCCGTGTTACCGCCGTGAAAGGGCGGTGTCTTAACCACTTGACCAACGGGCCAATGGCTCCGAAGGCAGGACTCGAACCTGCGACCTGCCGGTTAACAGCCGGATGCTCTACCAACTGAGCTACTTCGGAAACATACTATGGTGGGCCTAAATGGACTCGAACCATCGACCTCACGCTTATCAGGCGTGCGCTCTAACCAGCTGAGCTATAGGCCCATAATATGGTGGGTTTGGACGGAATCGAACCGCCGACACTTAGAGCTTCAATCTAATGCTCTACCAACTGAGCTACAAACCCACAAAAAAATGGCGGTCCCGACCGGGATCGAACCGGCGATCTCCTGCGTGACAGGCAGGCATGTTAACCGCTACACCACGGGACCAACATATTGTTTAAAACTTATAAAATTAAAATGGAGGAGGTAGAGGGATTCGAACCCCCGCGCGGTGTTACCCGCCTGTCGGTTTTCAAGACCGATCCCTTCAGCCAGACTTGGGTATACCTCCAAAGGGAAAATGAAATATATGGTGGAGCCTAGCGGGATCGAACCGCTGACCTCCTGCGTGCAAGGCAGGCGCTCTCCCAGCTGAGCTAAGGCCCCATTGTAATGGTCGGAATGACAGGATTCGAACCTACGACCCCTTGGTCCCAAACCAAGTGCTCTACCAAGCTGAGCTACATTCCGATCTGTCATTTTAAAAATATATATGGCGCGCCCGACAGGAGTCGAACCCATAACCTTTTGATCCGTAGTCAAACGCTCTATCCAATTGAGCTACGGGCGCTAAAAATTTCTTTGTTTTAAAAAATGGTGCCGAGGGCCGGAATCGAACCGGCACGGTGATCACTCACCGCAGGATTTTAAGTCCTGTGCGTCTGCCAGTTCCGCCACCCCGGCATTTTGGAGCGGAAGACGAGGTTCGAACTCGCGACCCCCACCTTGGCAAGGTGGTGTTCTACCACTGAACTACTTCCGCAAAATGCTTAGAATTTTTTATTCTGACAGTATGTAAAATTATAAAAACTGGTGAGCCATGAAGGACT
Source organism: Solibacillus daqui (assembly GCF_028747805.1). Lineage (NCBI taxonomy): Bacteria > Bacillati > Bacillota > Bacilli > Caryophanales > Caryophanaceae > Solibacillus > Solibacillus daqui. Next base: position 222,916 of record NZ_CP114887.1, on the reverse strand, counting down.
CGAACCTTCGACCCTCTGATTAAAAGTCAGATGCTCTACCGACTGAGCTAATGGCTCTCTAAAATGGTGCCGGCGAAAGGAGTCGAACCCTCGACCTACTGATTACAAGTCAGTTGCTCTACCAACTGAGCTACACCGGCATTTTAGAAATGGTGGAGGATGACGGGCTCGAACCGCCGACCCCCTGCTTGTAAGGCAGGTGCTCTCCCAGCTGAGCTAATCCTCCTGGGTAATAACCTAGCGACGTCCTACTCTCACAGGGGGAAACCCCCAACTACCATCGGCGCTAAAGAGCTTAACTTCTGTGTTCGGTATGGGAACAGGTGTGACCTCTTTGCCATCATCACTAGATTAATTTGAAAGAATTATTCTTTCAAAACTGGATAAACGGTTCATTGATTTTCGTAAACATGTGGTTAAGTCCTCGACCGATTAGTATTCGTCAGCTACATGTGTCGCCACACTTCCACCTCGAACCTATCTACCTGATCGTCTTTCAGGGGTCTTACTTACTTGCGTAATGGGAAATCTCATCTTGAGGGGGCTTCATGCTTAGATGCTTTCAGCACTTATCCCGTCCACACATAGCTACCCAGCGATGCCTTTGGCAAGACAACTGGTACACCAGCGGTGTGTCCATCCCGGTCCTCTCGTACTAAGGACAGCTCCTCTCAAATTTCCTACGCCCACGACGGATAGGGACCGAACTGTCTCACGACGTTCTGAACCCAGCTCGCGTACCGCTTTAATGGGCGAACAGCCCAACCCTTGGGACCGACTACAGCCCCAGGATGCGATGAGCCGACATCGAGGTGCCAAACCTCCCCGTCGATGTGGACTCTTGGGGGAGATAAGCCTGTTATCCCCGGGGTAGCTTTTATCCGTTGAGCGATGGCCCTTCCATGCGGAACCACCGGATCACTAAGCCCGTCTTTCGACCCTGCTCGACTTGTAGGTCTCGCAGTCAAGCTCCCTTATGCCTTTACACTCTACGAATGATTTCCAACCATTCTGAGGGAACCTTTGGGCGCCTCCGTTACCTTTTAGGAGGCGACCGCCCCAGTCAAACTGTCCGCCTGACACTGTCTCCTACCCCGCTAAGGGGCATGGGTTAGAAGTTCAATACAACCAGGGTAGTATCCCACCGACGCCTCCTTCGAAGCTGGCGCTCCGAGATCTCTGGCTCCTACCTATCCTGTACAAGTTGTACCAAAATTCAATATCAAGCTACAGTAAAGCTCCACGGGGTCTTTCCGTCCTGTCGCGGGTAACCTGCATCTTCACAGGTACTATAATTTCACCGAGTCTCTCGTTGAGACAGTGCCCAGATCGTTACGCCTTTCGTGCGGGTCGGAACTTACCCGACAAGGAATTTCGCTACCTTAGGACCGTTATAGTTACGGCCGCCGTTTACTGGGGCTTCAATTCGCAGCTTCGCTTGCGCTAACCACTCCTCTTAACCTTCCAGCACCGGGCAGGCGTCAGCCCCTATACGTCACCTTACGGTTTTGCAGAGACCTGTGTTTTTGCTAAACAGTCGCCTGGGCCTATTCACTGCGGCTCTCTCGGGCTATACACCCTACCAGAGCACCCCTTCTCCCGAAGTTACGGGGTCATTTTGCCGAGTTCCTTAACGAGAGTTCTCTCGCACACCTTAGGATTCTCTCCTCGACTACCTGTGTCGGTTTGCGGTACGGGTACCTCCCACCTCGATAGAGGCTTTTCTTGGCAGTGTGAGATCAGGAACTTCCTCCATACGGAGTCGTCATCACAGCTCAATGTTAAAGTACGCGGATTTGCCTACGCACACACCTTACTGCTTGAACAGAGACAACCAACGCTCTGCTTACCCTACCCTACTGCGTCCCCCCATTTCTCAAACGGTGGGGAGGTAGTACAGGAATATCAACCTGTTATCCATCGCCTACGCCTATCGGCCTCGGCTTAGGTCCCGACTAACCCTGAGCGGACGAGCCTTCCTCAGGAAACCTTAGTCATACGGTGCATGGGATTCTCACCCATGTTTCGCTACTCATACCGGCATTCTCACTTCTAAGCGCTCCACCAGTCCTTCCGGTCTGACTTCAACGCCCTTAGAACGCTCTCCTACCACGCATACCAATGGTATGCATCCACAGCTTCGGTGAATCGTTTAGCCCCGATACATTTTCGGCGCAGCGTCACTCGACCAGTGAGCTATTACGCACTCTTTAAATGATGGCTGCTTCTAAGCCAACATCCTGGTTGTCTAAGCAACGCCACATCCTTTTCCACTTAACGATTACTTTGGGACCTTAGCTGGTGGTCTGGGCTGTTTCCCTTTTGACTACGGATCTTATCACTCGCAGTCTGACTCCCGTGTATAAATATCCGGCATTCGGAGTTTGTCTGAATTCGGTAAAGCGAGATGCCCCCTAGTCCAAACAGTGCTCTACCTCCGGTATTCTCAATCACGAGGCTAGCCCTAAAGCTATTTCGGAGAGAACCAGCTATCTCCAAGTTCGATTGGAATTTCTCCGCTACCCACACCTCATCCCCGCACTTTTCAACGTGCGTGGGTTCGGACCTCCAGTAAGTGTTACCTCACCTTCATCCTGGACATGGGTAGATCACCTGGTTTCGGGTCTACGACCACGTACTAATTCGCCCTATTCAGACTCGCTTTCGCTGCGGCTCCGTCTTCTCAACTTAACCTCGCACGTAATCGTAACTCGCCGGTTCATTCTACAAAAGGCACGCTATCACCCATTAACGGGCTCTAACTACTTGTAGGCACACGGTTTCAGGTTCTATTTCACTCCCCTTCCGGGGTGCTTTTCACCTTTCCCTCACGGTACTGGTTCACTATCGGTCACTAGGTAGTATTTAGCCTTGGGAGATGGTCCTCCCGGATTCCGACGGAATTTCACGTGTTCCGCCGTACTCAGGATCCACTCTGGAGAGAATGACTTTTTGGCTACAGGGCTTTTACCTTCTCTTGCGGACCTTTCCAAGTCGCTTCGCCTAAATCATTCTTTTGTAACTCCGTATAGAGTGTCCTACAACCCCAAAGAGCAAGCTCTTTGGTTTGGGCTCTTCCCGTTTCGCTCGCCGCTACTCAGGGAATCGAATTTTCTTTCTGTTCCTGCAGGTACTTAGATGTTTCAGTTCCCTGCGTCTGTCCTCATCACGCTATGTATTCACGTGTAGATACTATCCGATTAAAGATAGTGGGTTCCCCCATTCGGAAATCCCCGGATCAAAGCTTACTTACAGCTCCCCGAGGCATATCGGTGTTAGTGCCGTCCTTCATCGACTCCTAGTGCCAAGGCATCCACCGTGCGCCCTTATTAACTTAACCAAAGTTAAACTTAAATCAGATGATTTAAGACTTTAAGGATCTTACACGATCAATTTCTTGATCTATTGTTTGTTTATTACTTATCAATGTCGTTTTATCCAGTTTTCAAAGAACAAAAAAATTGGTGGAGCCTAGCGGGATCGAACCGCTGACCTCCTGCGTGCAAGGCAGGCGCTCTCCCAGCTGAGCTAAGGCCCCAATATTATGATATAAGAGGTAATATAAAGAATTTATATGGTGGGCCTAAATGGACTCGAACCATCGACCTCACGCTTATCAGGCGTGCGCTCTAACCAGCTGAGCTATAGGCCCTCTTAGAAGATATAAAATTCATTCATAAACCTTCAAAACTGAACAGCAAACGTTAATGAGTATCTTCTCCAAGAGAAGATTTCCGAAAAATCCTTAGAAAGGAGGTGATCCAGCCGCACCTTCCGATACGGCTACCTTGTTACGACTTCACCCCAATCATCTATCCCACCTTCGGCGGCTGGCTCCATAAAGGTTACCTCACCGACTTCGGGTGTTACAAACTCTCGTGGTGTGACGGGCGGTGTGTACAAGGCCCGGGAACGTATTCACCGCGGCATGCTGATCCGCGATTACTAGCGATTCCGGCTTCATGTAGGCGAGTTGCAGCCTACAATCCGAACTGAGAACGGTTTTATCGGATTAGCTCCCCCTCGCGGGTTGGCAACCGTTTGTACCGTCCATTGTAGCACGTGTGTAGCCCAGGTCATAAGGGGCATGATGATTTGACGTCATCCCCACCTTCCTCCGGTTTATCACCGGCAGTCTCCTTAGAGTGCCCAACTAAATGATGGCAACTAAGAACAAGGGTTGCGCTCGTTGCGGGACTTAACCCAACATCTCACGACACGAGCTGACGACAACCATGCACCACCTGTCACCGTTGTCCCCGAAGGGAAAACTGTATCTCTACAGTGGTCAATGGGATGTCAAGACCTGGTAAGGTTCTTCGCGTTGCTTCGAATTAAACCACATGCTCCACCGCTTGTGCGGGCCCCCGTCAATTCCTTTGAGTTTCAGTCTTGCGACCGTACTCCCCAGGCGGAGTGCTTAATGCGTTAGCTGCAGCACTGAGGGGCGGAAACCCCCAACACTTAGCACTCATCGTTTACGGCGTGGACTACCAGGGTATCTAATCCTGTTTGCTCCCCACGCTTTCGCGCCTCAGTGTCAGTTACAGACCAGATAGTCGCCTTCGCCACTGGTGTTCCTCCAAATCTCTACGCATTTCACCGCTACACTTGGAATTCCACTATCCTCTTCTGCACTCAAGTTCCCCAGTTTCCAATGACCCTCCCCGGTTGAGCCGGGGCTTTCACATCAGACTTAAGGAACCACCTGCGCGCGCTTTACGCCCAATAATTCCGGACAACGCTTGCCACCTACGTATTACCGCGGCTGCTGGCACGTAGTTAGCCGTGGCTTTCTAACAAGGTACCGTCAAGGTAGCGCCAGTTACTACGCTACTTGTTCTTCCCTTGCAACAGAGTTTTACGAACCGAAATCCTTCTTCACTCACGCGGCGTTGCTCCATCAGACTTTCGTCCATTGTGGAAGATTCCCTACTGCTGCCTCCCGTAGGAGTCTGGGCCGTGTCTCAGTCCCAGTGTGGCCGATCACCCTCTCAGGTCGGCTACGCATCGTCGCCTTGGTGAGCCGTTACCTCACCAACTAGCTAATGCGCCGCGGGTCCATCCTATAGTGATAGCCGAAACCATCTTTCAACTTCCAACCATGTGGTTCAAAGTATTATCCGGTATTAGCTCCGGTTTCCCGAAGTTATCCCAGTCTATAGGGTAGGTTACCCACGTGTTACTCACCCGTCCGCCGCTAACGTCATTGGAGCAAGCTCCAAATCCATTCGCTCGACTTGCATGTATTAGGCACGCCGCCAGCGTTCGTCCTGAGCCAGGATCAAACTCTCCATAAAAGTAGTTTGAAAGCTCATTTGCTTTGCTAGCGATTCTAACAATTAAGTTAGAAATCTTTTTTGCTTCATTTAAGAAGCTATATTCATTAACGTTGCTTGTTCAGTTTTCAAGGTTCATGTTACATTCATTTCGCTTTGTTATCAACTTGCTGCTGACGACTATTAGAATATTACACCCCTTTTAAACAACCGTCAACAGTTTTTAATAACTTTTTTTGATTTATTTTTTTGATATTAGTTTCTACTTATATAAATGTTTATAAACTTTATTATTATTTTTAAGTGACTCAATTTTAATCGAACTATTTCATTCTTTTTTTGAAATATTCTCAACTTATTCTCTATTTCCACTATATAATTAAAATAAAAGGAGTGATTGATTTTGAAAGAGGCTTTTATTGATTATGTAAAGAAAATGCAAAACTACTCTGAGGCACTATCAGTAATTTATTGGGACATGCGTACGGGGGCACCTAAAAAAGGGTTGTCTCAACGCGCTGAGGTTATCGGGACATTGTCTGCTGAATTATTTGCACTGCAAACGAGCGAAGAACTTAGTAACCTATTAAAGCAACTGGAACAAGAAGAATTAGATTTTGTAACGCTTCGCTTATTTGAAGAAGTGAAAAAAAGATATGACGAATCTAAGAACATTCCCGCTGATGAATTTAAAGCGTATACGATTTTGCAGGCGAAATCAGAGGCCGCTTGGGAAGAAGCGAAGGCTGCTTCTGATTTCCAAATTTTCTTACCTTACTTAAAAGAAATTATTGACTATCAAAAGCGATTTGTTAGTTATTGGGGTATCAAAAATGGTTCGCCCTACAATACATTACTCGATAAATACGAGCCAGATATGACGACAGACGTGCTAGATCAGTTATTTGATGAGTTAAAGGCTACGATCATCCCATTAGTAAAAGCAATTGAAGCTTCACCAAACAAACCAGATACTTCGATGCTTTTCAAACACTTCCCTAAAGCTGGGCAACATGCCGCTTCACTCGAACTATTAGAACAACTCGGTTATGACTTCGAGGCTGGTCGTTTAGATGAAACCGTACATCCATTTATGATTGGTTTGAATAGTGGCGATATTCGTGTTACAACAAAATACGATGAATCAGACTTCCGCTCTGCTGTATTCGGAACAATCCACGAATGCGGGCATGCTGTATATGAACAAAATATAGACCCTAAATTAAATGGCTTACCGCTTTCCACTGGTGCTTCGATGGGCATACACGAATCGCAATCACTATTTTATGAAAATATTATTGGACGTAACGAAAATTTCTGGAAACATAACTTTTCCATTTTACAAAAACATTCGCCAGAGCAGTTTGGTCACGTTGACGTCGTAGAATTTTTAAAGGCAATCAATTTCTCAGAGCCCTCATTCATCCGTATTGAGGCTGATGAATTGACGTACCCACTACACATTATGATTCGTTATGAAATTGAACGTGAAATTTTTAATGGGGATTTGCAAGCAGAAGATTTACCACGCGTTTGGAACGATAAGTACGAAGAATATTTAGGTATTCGCCCTGAAAATGATGCTCAAGGGGTACTACAGGATACACACTGGAGCGGTGGTAGCTTTGGTTACTTCCCTAGCTATGCTTTAGGATTCATGTATGCAGCGCAGTGGAAACATGCCATGGATCGAGACATTCCTAACTTCGACGAGCTTCTTAGTCGCGGGGAATTAGCACCAATTAAAAATTGGTTAACCGAAAAAGTACATCAATACGGCGCATTGAAAAAGCCAAATGAACTTATTTTAGAAGGTACTGGCGAAGCTTTAAGCGCTTCTTATTTAGCCAATTACTTAAAAGAAAAATATACAGCGTTATACCAGCTTTAATCGTGAAAGTCGCTCATTACTTGGGCGGCTTTTTTAGTGCATATACAAGGAAACTCATCATGTCAGTTATTTGGATGTGATATACGTTTTGCTACCATTTTTTCTTTATTAACCATAAAAAAAGCCGCTACAAAAATAGAGCGGAAAAAGGAGGAGTTTTACGGAAAATAGAATTTATCTAAAAAAAGTCCCCTTCATACACTAGAGTCCTAAATATGAAAGGGTAAAAAGTGGAGAAACCTATAGAATATCTTCGTAGTGAGCATTTCCCCTACTACTTGGATAACCTATTTAAAGTTATACCGAACAAAGGTTAAAATTAGGTTAAAATTTTTAATAAATCTCTTAAAAAATTTCTTCTTAATGAAAATATCCCCTTATTTTATCTTCAGATTTCTAAAGCAAATGAAATAGCACTCATTATGATCGCTTCCCTCCTCTAATACTCTATGTATCAAGAAAATAACTACCTTAAACTATTTTTTTCTTACTTCTTCGTAACAACAGTTTTCTAATCACTAACTATGATATTGTAATTCAGTTAGTATTTTGTAAAAAAATGGGGAGGAATGTTTTACATGTTCCAATTTAAAACTATTCGTATGAATATATTATTTGCATTTTCAATCGTTATTATTATCGTTGCGGCCTATTCCACTTACAATTTTATCCACACATCAACTAGTGCGAATCAAACCGACTTAATTGTGAATGAGGAGCTTCAACTATTAACAATCGATAATGATATAGCACAAACAATGGCACTACGCATTGCAGCTGTCCGTGGTTATGTTCTTTCCGGTAAACCCGAATACAAAACGGTTTTTACCGAAAACATGGAGCTAGCGAGCGAACAAGGCGCGAAGTTGCGTGAAATAACAAGCTCCGATACATACGAAAAATATCATAAAATGGAGGAAGAATGGAACACATACATTCAAACATCTGTTTTTTCGGTATATGATGCTGGTGATACGGAGCTCGCTATAAAAAATTTAGTAGCAATGGATAGCACAGCTACTGAAATTCGTTTAGGCTTTAAAGATTTAGCCACGAATCGTACAGAAAAAATTAATTCAACAGGTCAGACTATGATTGATTCAAATGAGACAGCGAAATGGGTTACTGTCATTTTAGGTTTGCTAACGGTCATTTTATCGATTCTTATCGCAAGTATTAGCGCAACAAAGATTTCAAAAAGTGTCGTAACGGTTACCACACGCATGAAAAATATTGCGCAAGGTGATTTTAGTGAACCTTTACTTGAAGTTCGTACAAAAGATGAAATTGCACAACTTACAGAAGCAACAAACACTGTCGTGAAAACAATGAATCGTATGTTAAAAGATATTCAAGTAACATCAAATGAAGTAGCAGCACATAGTGAGGATTTAACGCAATCTGCAGTAGAAGTAAAGTCTGGTACAGAACAAGTTTCGACAACAGTTGCGGAAATTGCGAGTGGTACGGAATCACAAGCGAGTAATGCCGCAGATGTAGCTTCAACAATGAGTGACTTCTCAACGAAAATGAGCGATGTTAATAAACGCAATAAACAAATTCAAGGTGCTTCATCCAATGTTTTGGCCCTAACTTCTGAAGGTCAAAGTCTTATGAACGCCTCTACGCAACAAATGACGACAATTGATACAATCGTTAAAGATGCTGTCATCAAAGTAGAACAATTAGGCAAAGAAACACAAGAGATTTCACAAATTGTCCAGGTCATTCATGCCATTGCCGATCAAACAAATTTACTTTCTTTGAATGCAGCAATTGAAGCGGCACGAGCTGGTGAACACGGAAAAGGTTTCGCCGTTGTTGCCGATGAGGTACGTAAGTTAGCAGATCAAGTAACATATTCTGTTGGTGGTATTACGACAATTGTTGAACGTATTTTAACTGGTTCAAACCTTGTAATGACTTCATTAGAATCTGGCTACAAAGAGGTTGAACGTGGTACATCTCAGATTGCCATGACTGGTGATACTTTCACAAAAATCTCGCATGCACTTAACGAAATGTCTTTACATATTTCCGATATGTCTAGCAAATTAGAAGATGTCGTTGCCAATACTGCGACAATTAACCACGCAGTCGATGAAATTGCAGCCGTTTCACAGCAATCTGCTGCTGGTATTGAGGAAACATCCGCTACAGTGGAACAAGTAACAGGCTCGATGGATGAAATTTCTAGCAGCGCTGCAACCTTAGCACATATGGCAGAAAACTTAAATGCTAATGTTCGCCAATTTAAACTGTTTAATGCTTAAACATAAAACCCCTGTAATTCGTCTTATTACGAATTACAGGGGTTATTTTATCCATTACACCTAGGCATAGTTGCGAACAGATTTTTTTCGAATCCCCTTGAAAAATCCCTCTTAAAATCTGTGACATCTACCGGGGCTTTAACTTGATTCAGCTGGAGCAAGTTATAATAATTTTTGTAATAACTGATAGCCTAAGCCTTTAAATGCAATATCTAATACCGATGCAATCGCGATAACTGCCACAACTGCAATATACAATCCTTTTTTCCCTTTCATAATATCCTCCAAACACTTTTCTTACGTCTATCATAGGTGATTATTGAAGAAAATCCTAGAATTTTGTTACTGAAAGTCTACTACACCTCATTTATCAATAACTTTTCTCACATCAGTATGTAATTGTCACAAAAATTTTTAAATCTCGAACAATAAATTGCCTTATAATGGAATTATATATAAATAAAAAGTACTATAAACCACCGTGAACCTGGAGGGAATATCTGGATGGAAAAACAGAAAAAAGCGTTTAAAGTCTCAATTAACTTTAAATTAGGCTTCGCATTTTTAATTGCATTACTTATTCCTACGTTACTTATTGCTTTTACTTCCTACTTTTCTGCAAAAAATGAAATTGAAGCAAAAATTAATTCTAGCGGACTGCAAAGTGTTTCATCTGTTGATGCGTTCATTGACAAACATGTGTCACCTATTATTAGTGATGTCGAATACTTTTCGAGCTTTTTCAAACAATCAGACTGGGACACTGAACGCGAATGGGACCCTATTTTAACAATGATGGAACAGTATTTCGAGACAAGCGAAGGGATTGTTTCGTCGTTTGTAGGAACAAAAAATGGTGATATGATTCAATACCCTGACTTAGGGCTTATGAACGACCCTAATTTTGACCCCCGTACACGTGCATGGTATCAAAACGCGGAGGCAAATCCTGGACAGTATGTAATTGCTACACCTCACCAATCTGCCTCAACTGGCGATTGGGTTGTAACTGTATCGAAGCAACTTGAAGATGGGAGCGGTGTTTATGCCGTAAACTTAGGAATGGATGCGCTATTTGAAATCGTTAATGGTATTCAAGTCGGCGAACAAGGCTATCCATTTTTAATGACATCAAGTAAAACCATTATTGCCCACCCTACTTTAGAAGGTGGTTCAGATGTATCAAAAGAAACTTGGGCTAATGAAATGCTCACTACAGAAAACAACTCATTTGATTATGTATTTGAGGGTTCAGACAAAAAAATGTACGTTGCAACAAATGAGTTAACAGGTTGGAAAATTGGAGGAACTATATTTAATAGCGAAATTATTCAAGCAACTGCTCCAATCTTAAAAACGACGCTTTATGTAGTTATTGTTGCTCTTGTGATTTTAGGGATTTTCTTACTTATTATCATTCGTTCTATTACAAAGCCGTTAAAACAAATTTCAACAGCTGCCGTTGTGATGAGCTCGGGTGATTTACGTACAACGTTAACAATCGATAAGAGCGATGAAATTGGTATTTTAAGTCGTTCATTTACTAAAATGAGTGACATGATTTCATCAATTATCAAGCATATTCACGAGCAATCTTCAGTCATTTCTGCTTCCTCTGAAGAATTAGCAGCCACACTTGCAGAAAATCGAAAAACCTCCGAGCAAATTGCTTTAGCGATGAACGATGTGCAAGATGGTTTTGAAAAGCAAACACAAAAATTAACAAAGAGCTTTAAATCTTTGCGAAAAGTATCGAATAACATTCACTCCATCGAGGATAATACGGCACTTGTAACATCCAGTGCACAAAATGCAGTAAGTGCTGCCGAAGTTGGTCATAATATCGTGATTTCAACCCAGCAACAAATGGCCAATATTGAAGATACATTTAACCGTCTTTCATCAGATATCGGTACAGTCAATACATATGCCAATGAAATCAATGAAATTGTTAACGTCATTACATCCATTGCTGATCAGACAAATTTACTTGCCCTTAACGCTTCTATTGAGGCTGCACGTGCAGGTGAACATGGTAAAGGATTCGCAGTCGTAGCCGATGAAGTACGTAAACTTGCTGAACAAACGAACCATTCTTCGATTCAAGTAAAAGAAATTATTACAGCGATTCAACGCGAATCATCAAAATCAGTAGCGTCGATGAACGATAGCTTAGGTGAGGTTTCAAAAGGTTTAGAAATGTTCGCACAAACTGAAACAAACTTCCAGCAAGTAAAACAATATATCGAAAACATTACTGAGCAGCTTGTTGACATTCAAGACCGTGCACATTCAATCGCTCGTGACAGTGATTTTGTTGTTGGCGATATTCAAGTTGTTGAGGACATCTCGGGCAACTCACAAAGCCTGTTACAAGCTGTAGCCACATCTACAGAAGCACAACTATGCTCAATTGAAGAAATTTCTGCAACAGCAGAAGCATTAGAGACAATTGTGGATGAGTTATTAACTGAGGTAAGCGTGTTTAAAACTAACTAAACGAATTAAAAAGTGAGCGCAAAGGGAGTGTTCCAGAATTACTTCTCGGACACTCCCTTTGTCATTTCATTTTTTCGATAAAGTGCTTCAACAGTCTTGCCGTTAAGCCCCAAATTGTATAATTTCCGTGCTCGTAAAACCATTCTTCCATACGGTTGGCACGCCATTGATAGTTTTCCCCATTCACAATTTTATCGTATGGGAAGTCTGCAGGAGGCTTTGGTTCCATTGGAACATAATGAACATACGGTTCATGCGTCATTAACCAGTTGAGTGGCACCATAAATAGCTCCTCTACTTCGTCACGATTATAATGATTCAGCTCTGCCTCCTCAATAACCCCAATAAATGGATACACAACAAAGGCAGGCGAGGTTACAAACGGGCTTAAATGGCCTATTAGCTGAATAGATTGTGGGTCAATGCCAAGCTCCTCTTGTGTTTCACGCAGTGCAGCAGCTAACGGTGATGCGTCTGAATCATCGATTTTGCCCCCTGGAAAGCTAATATCCCCTGGTTGTTTACGCATCGTTAACGCACGCACTTCAAATAGTACATACCACTCACCATTTTTTTCGACAAGTGGAATAAGCACCGCCGAACGAAAGGCTGTTTCCTCCCCTAAAAACAGTGGCTGTGGTTTCTCCAGCTGTCCTTTCAATTTTTCTAAAAACATATATTTTCCCTCACTTTAAGACAATTACTGCCTTTATCGTAACACGAAAGCTTGTTATTTGGTGCAATGTATATTCCCCCTTCGCACGCAACATCCTTTTGTTGCATATGCTACTTACAAAATCGACAAGAAAAGGATGACTACATGACTAGGCTGCGCCTTGCCTTTTTAAGTGCACTATTATTATTAGTTTTAGTTGGCTGTGGAGACAAAGAGTTACAAAGCGTAAAGGTTGGCGAAGTGACACGTTCAATTTTTTATGCACCTCTTTATGCTGCCATTGAAAAGGATTATTTTGAAAAGCACGGCCTTCAAATTGAGCTTACAACCATTCCAGGCGGCGATAAAACTATGACAGCATTATTATCTGACGGCATTGATATTGCGTTAATTGGTGCGGAAACATCGGTTTATGTGGACGGCCAACACCCAAATGATCCGATTGTTAACTTCGCTCAACTTACGCAGACAGATGGTACGTTTTTAGTAGCACGCGACCAAAACAGCGAATTTTCATGGGATGCATTAAAGGGCAGCACGTTTTTAGGGCAGCGGGTTGGTGGAATGCCGCAAATGGCCGGGGAGTTTGTATTGAAGAAAAATGGCATTAATCCACAGCAGGATTTAACGCTGATTCAAAATATTGATTTTGCGAATATCGCCAATGCCTTTGCTTCTGGAACGGGCGATTACGTACAGTTATTCGAGCCAACCGCGAGCATCTTTGAACAGCAAGGAATCGGGAAAATTGTTGCTTCGTTTGGTGAAGAGCTTGGCGCAATTCCATATACAGGCTTTATGACAAAAGAAAGTACGTTAAAAGCAGATGACTTTATTACGAACTTTACAAAGGCCCTATATGAAGCACAGCAATGGGTGTATGAAGCACCTGCTAAAGACGTTGCACAAGCAATATCTCCGTACTTTGAAGACACAGATCTTGCACTAATTGAGCAAGTGGTTGAACGCTATCGTGCTCAAAAATCCTATGCCGAAAATCCTATCATAGATGAGGATGAATTCCAAAATTTACTCGATGTAATGACAGAGGCGGGTACGTTAGACCACGATGTACAATATAGCAAGCTCGTCAATCGTTCCATTGCCGATCAGGTTGTGAAGTAAATGACCTTTTTACAAGTAAACGATGTATCACATCATTTTTTTGCGGATGAAGCCGTTACGACAGCTCTTCGCGATATTCATCTTACTTTGCATGAAGGCGAGTTCGTGTCATTTTTAGGTCCTAGTGGCTGCGGAAAGTCTACGCTACTCTCTATTATTGCGGGCTTACTTACACCTACAGAAGGAACACTTCAATTTAGGCACGATTCACCTGAAATCGGCTATATGCTACAGCAAGACTTTTTATTTCCATGGAAAACGATTGAGGACAATGTGGCACTGGGGCTGACGATTTTAAAACGGCAGCCTTCTACCATTGTCGATGATCTATTGGAAAACTTTGAACTCAGTCACACGAAAAAGCTCTACCCAACGCAACTATCTGGCGGGATGCGTCAGCGTATTGCACTTGCCCGTACACTGGCAGTCAATCCCTCACTACTGTTGCTTGATGAACCGTTTTCAGCGCTTGATTATCGTTCGAAATTAATGCTTGAAGACTTTGTCGCTAAAACATTACAAAATTATAAAACGACGACCATTTTAGTAACGCATGATATTAGTGAAGCGATTGCCATGAGTGATAAAATTTTCATCTTTAGTCCGCGACCGGGCACCATTACCCAATGCTTTATCGTACCTGAGGCGCTACGACAATTATCTCCCCTTGAAGCACGTAATGCCCCACCGTTCCAACAAATATTTCAGCAAATTTGGAAGGAGCTTGAGCGCGATGAACCTTGACCTACTGCAACAGCAATTTCAAAGCGCTCGTCGCCGGCACAAGCAAAAAATCTTGCTCCTTCAATTGTGCTTACTTGTAGGGCTGTTGCTATGCTGGCAACTAGCCACACAGTTTCGAATACTAGACCCACTTATTTTTAGTAGTCCCCAAGCTGTTGCGAGTCTGTTTATCACAAAGCTATCAGATGGCACCCTTCTACCTCATGTAGGCATTACTTTATTTGAAACGATTATTGGCTTTTTGCTCGGCACCCTTTGTGGTACAGTGCTTGCTATTTTTCTTTGGGCATCCAAAACAGCTGCTGCTGTGCTTGACCCGTATTTAGTTGTGTTAAATGCGATGCCGAAAGTCGCTATTGGACCTATGATTCTCGTTATTTTCGGTCCAAATATGCTGGCTGTAATCGTCATGGGGGTATTAATTTCTGTTATTATTTCGACGATTGTTATTTTTTCTGCCTTTTTACAGGTCAATGAAAACTATGTAAAGGTCATGCAGCTTTTTCATGCATCAAAATACGAAACGTTTCGCCATGTCGTGTTGCCGGCTTCGATGCCGACCATTATTTCGACTTTGAAGGTCAATGTAGGCTTATCTTGGGTTGGGGTCATTGTTGGTGAGTTCTTAGTATCATCAAAGGGTTTAGGGTATTTAATTATTTCCGGGTTTCAGGTGTTCAATTTTACGCTCGTATTTTTAGCGCTTGTTATGATTCTTATCATCGCGACATTGATGTATAAATTGGTGGAGCTAACCGAGCGTAAGATTTTAGGGAAATAAAAACCGCACTTCCTTTTGAAAAGTGCGGTTTTTACTATTGCGTAGATTGCCCATTCTCATCAAAAAATGAAAGGTTATAGCTTGATAGCTAGGACAAACCTAATTTCATAAGGCAATATACAAAAAATCGAAATTGCATGACTTAGCTTCGATTTTTTGTGCGGGCTGAAACTAATTCTGTCCAAGCCTCTGTTAAGGCAGATTATTTTAATTGTCAAAATAATTAGCTGTTATTTTATAAGTTAAAATCAATCCCAAAAATGATATAAGGGGCGGCTGATTTGATAAATTCCTCTGGCGAAATCTGATCACTATTTCTTCGCCACTCTACAGAAGCTCCATATACGCCCCAGCTTAATATGACTGCCATATTTTTTAGGGCTCCATCCTCTTCCTTTTTATGTTGTTTTAACAACAGTTTATAAAAAACGACTTCGAGCTGATCTCTAATAATCCGAGCAATAGTATCTTCATATCCTCTATGGCAGCGATTAGATAAGGACTCTTGAAAATTAGTAATCGCTAAAAAAATATGGACAAAAACTTCTTCATTTAGTTCATGATTCTCGTAAATATCATAATTCAAATTGACTAACAATACTTCTGATAAGACCTTCTCTAGTAAGTCATAGATATCTTCAAAATGATAATAAAAAGTTGCCCGATTAATCATGGCTTCTGTCGTAATATCTTTTATCGTAATATTTTTAAATTCCTTTTTTCCAGAAAGTTCAATGAAAGAATCCATAATTAATTTGCGCGTACGCAGAACTCGAGGATCGGTCTTTGGTTGATCCACTTATTATCCCTCCTACTTTTTATACATATTTATCAATCTGTTGTAAAAACGACAAATCTATAAAACTATTGGTATTGGTGATGTTCATTATGGCTTATGATTCAATTGTAAGGCAAATTTCACATTGTGTCCGTGAAAAGAAAGCAAATAGGAATGAGGGAAACGAAATTGAAGAACAACAATCAGATGATTTGTGACTTAGAAACAGGTGTATGTGGGACAGTTGAAGAAGCAGAAATGGGGATGATTGATTTTAATCATCCAAAAAAAACAATCAATTTGTATTATGTAACTGATCCTATTTGTTCTCATTGTTGGGCAATTGAACCTGTTCTTCGTCGTTTTGTAGAGCAGTATGGAGATTATTTTAATTTCCATACTGTGATGGGTGGTTTGCTGGAAAAATGGCATGACGGACCAATTGATCCTGCAAATGGAATTTATAAACCAGCCGACGTTGCTGGTCATTGGAGAGAAGTTGGAGAATATTCTAGAATGCCAATTGATGGTACTTTAATGATTGATAATCCAGTTCAATCATCCTACCCACCCTCTCGTGTAATTAAAGTAATCCAAAAAAATCATAATGATGAAATAGCATATGAATATTTGCGCCGTGCAAGAGAAGCCCTTTTCGCATTTAATCAAAATATTTCAGATAAACTCGTTATGATTGAAATCGTAAATAAACTTGGTCTTGATGGAGAAGCTATTGTAAATGAAGCTGAACAACCAATCGGACAACAGTTATTAAATGAAGATTTTGCTCTAGCTAGAAGCTTAGGTGCCCGAGGTTTTCCTACTATTATCCTGATCAATGAGGAAAATAAAGGTATCAAAATTGTTGGCGGCCGTCCCCTTGAATCCTATGTAGACGCATTAAAGCAAGTTTTAAAAAAGGAGGAACTAGTGCCAAAACCTCAACCATCTCTTGCTAGTTTATTAGAAAAAGAAAAACTTCTATTTTCTAAGGAAATTGAAGTTATGTATAATATCGAGAAATCAGATATTCAAAATTTTGTTAAAAAAGAACTTCCACCTAATTGTTACCAAATGAAGGAAGTTTTAGGGGAAGCCTATTTTATAACGGCTAAATAAACAAAAGGAGAAAAATTATGGCATACTTATTACAAGTCGATTTTAAAATGAATGGACCATTCGGAGATGAAATGGCAAATGCGTTTACTGATTTAGCAAAAAGTATCAACGAAGAAGACGGAATGACATGGAAAATTTGGACAGAGAATCCCGAAACAAATGAAGCCGGTGGGATTTACATTTTTGAAACTAAAGAAACGGCTAAAAAATATTTAGATATGCACTCTAAACGATTAGCTGGATTTGGCGTAAAAGACGTCAACGCAAAAATCTTTTCTATCAACTCTAAACTTACCGAGATTAATAAAGGACCGGTAAATACAAAATAAACCTGTGAAATTTTATTATTTACATTTATAGCTTTTTTACAATCTAAAATGAAAATGAAAGCGAGTAGCTCAATTGCTACTCGTTTTCTTGTTAAATCATCAGGCATGTCAAAAATAATTTATTAAGAAAAGTAAAAGTTTGCCCTAAAATTAAGGCAAACTTCTATTTTCATCATTTCTCTTTTCCTAAATACACAAACTTGCGCAGCAGCCATTCCACAGGGCCAATCGAAAAGCGCTGTAAATATAGACGTGAGCCAACAAGCTGCAAGCCGTAAACAATAAGCGCCAATACGAGCCCCAGTGCTACGCCAAGCTTGCCAAAATAGCCGAAGCCATAGCCGTAAAAAATCGTTGTACAAATAATCGATTGCAATAAATAATTGGATAACGACAAACGCCCTACACTTGCAAATCTATGCATGATCTTATGATCTTTTAGCTTGATAAATAGTAATGTAAACAACGCGATATAACCGATTGCCAGTGCATACGTACCAAAGCCATAAATAAGTGTGCCAACTGGATGCTCCCAAACGAGGAATGCCTTACATAATAATCCGACTGGCACAAGCCATGTAACACGTTTCAGAAGACGCTGCTTTTGCTCAATATCGTTAAACAAATCTACCTTTGCAGCCGCCATCCCAAGTAAAATAAAGGACCCTACCGCGAAAAAGGCCATCACCGCAACGAGAATAAAGCCAATCGCTAGACCAACTATCCAAAAAATAAGACCAAATTCATCATCACCAAGACCAATACGATGTTGCATAACCTCTAAATACGTGCCACTTGAAAAAATAACGGCTGCCTTGTCAGCTTCCTCCGCAAATAGCGCCAATAAATTTTCTTTAAGAAACATCGATGGCAGCATAATCCCTGCTAAAATCCCCGACCAAACAAGCCATGTTTTTACCTGACGTTTTAAGAAAAATAAAATAATCATTATGAGTGCCGCGCCATATGTAAGTAAAATATCGCCATCCCAAACGAATGCGATATGCAAAGCTCCTAAAACAACAAGCCCAATCGCCCGACGCCAAAGTGGTCCTCTTGCATTGAGCTCACGCTTTTCCAGTGAACCTACAAATAAAATAATGCCATAGCCAAATAAAAAGCCGAAAATCGGATAAACCGAAGCCTCTACCGCAATTTTTGTGAAATAAAAGGCAGCCTGATCCCACCAAGTAGTCGGCTCTATCTCCTCTTTTGTTATTGTGCCATATTGAAAATACAGCATATTTGCAATTAAAATACCAAGCAATGAAAAGCCACGTAAGCTATCTAGTACTTCCATTCGTTTCTTCATCACACACCTCCATTTATTGTATACGGCTAGGTGTAGGATAGAGTTTCAAAATCATTAGATTAAAATATTATATTGCGCTTATAATAGCCTTTAACCCCTCATCTATAAACGGTATACCGTCCTCACAATCTTCTAGCATAATTGAAAATATATAGTCTTTCCCACTCGCACCTGTCGCGTAACCCGATAAGCAGTGCACCTCATGAATATAGCCTGTTTTTGCAAATATTTTGCCCGTAAATTCCGGCTCTAAAAAGCGGTCTTTCAATGTGCCACCGATTAAACGATCTTCGTTCCCGCCAACCGGTAAGGATGCAAAGAACACCTCAAAATACGGCTCTTTTTGCAGCTCAAATAATAGCTGTGAAATGCCATTTGAATGCAGGCGAATACCATGCGAAAGTCCCGAGCCATCAACGAATTGCCATGTTGAAAAATCAATATTTTTTCGCATTAAGTAGTCATTCACAACAAGTAAACCTGACTCATAATCACCAACACCATGCTGCAATTCCCCAAGCGTTTTGACAACAATATCGGCAATGCTATTGTTGCTAAGCTTCATAAAAATCGAAAATAACTCCGCAACTGTACGCGATTCATGTGTGTAAATAAGCTCCGCGCTTTCCGTAACTTTCCCAACTGTAACTGGCTGAGCATGTGTGAACTGAATGCCCTTTTGCTCACAAAGCACCTTGAAAAATTCCAAAGTATTGACTGTTGGATTTTGTAATGATACCCATACTTTCGCACTTTCACCTTGTGGAATAGCACCCGTCATTACAATATGATTGGTACCATTTAACCGACGGATTTCTAATGTGTTCTCCGCGCCACTTTCTACAGTTGTCGCTTCGTTTGTAATTTCATGGCCACTTAAATGTGGAATCACGGTAAATGTTGGCGGCTCCCCAACTGACTGTGACTCTGCTGTCACTATAATTGTACTCGCATCAAAATCATCATTTGGTGACATCGTAATCGGCGAAATACGCGCACCGTAATAATGTGTTTCCCCTTCATCATCCACACCCGGTGGCAATGTATCCCCTGTGAAATAACTATCATCGCCGATTAGTTGCTCATTGATGGATTGAATACCTTTTTGCCATAACATATCCGCAAAATGTCGCAGTGTTGCTTCGTTAATCGTTGGATCACCATAACCCTTCACATAGAGATTCCCGTTTAACATGCCATCTCCAAGTTCTCCATCAATATACAGCTCCGTTTGAAAGCGATAATCTAAGCCCAACTCCTCTAAAGCGGCTGCACCTGAAATAATTTTCATGTTCGAGGCTGGGCGCATTAAATGCTCCCCTCGATATGCGTATAAAATATCCCCTGTTGCGCGGTCACGTAATGTAAACGTTGCCCTATCTTTCCCTAAACTTTGTTCAACCGCTTGATCAAGTGCTGCTACTGCTTGTGGTGTGAGTACTACTGCTTGAATTTCTCCCATTTGCCATATCCCCTTTGAAATATTTTGAATTTACTGTAAATTTATTGTAGCAGAAAAATAAATTTGGGTGTTAGGTGGAAATGGATTTTACGAGCACTTTTAACTGTAAACTAGAAATTTTAAACAATAGCTGATCATTTTATATATTAGTCTTTCTATCCTCCTACTTTTACTTTGGATATCTATTATTTATTGGGGGTACACTACAATCATCAAGTACCTATCAACTTCAATACAAATAGTAGGGTGGACGAGTTATGAAAAATAGTTGGAATATTTTCAAGTCAGACATTCGAAATATAAGCAGGAATTGGGTGGCTGCAATTCTTATAGGAGGTTTAGTCTTCCTACCTTCTTTATATGCATGGCTTAACATTTATGCTTCTTGGGACCCTTATGCTAAAACTGATCAGCTTCCTGTAGCGATTGTAAACGAAGATGCAGGAGCAAACGTGCGGGGGGAACAGTTAAACGTTGGAAATGAACTAATCGATACATTAAAAAACAATCAAGATATGAAGTGGTCTTTTACTTCTCGAAAAGATGCGATGAAAAAAGTTGAATATGGTGATTATTTTGCAGTCATCATTATCCCAGAAAACTTTTCCGAAAAGTTAGCTTCTATCGTTTCAGGTAACCCCCAAAAGGCGGATATCGAATACTATGTAAATGAAAAAATTAACTCCATTGCGCCTAAAATAACGGAACAAGGAGCAACGGTTATTGTTCAAGAAGTTAGCAGTCAATTCATCTCAAATGTGAATGGCGTCATTTTTAACGTCTTTAATGATTTAGGCATTGAAATAGAAAGCTACCTACCAGATATTCATAACTTTGAAAACTATGTATTCAAAATGGAACAAGAATTGCCTACAATCCACAAATTACTGACGGATGTCCAAAAAGACGCCTCTTCCGCACAGAAAATTGTCACGCAGGCTAATTTAATGGTTCCTCGTGCCGAACAAATAACGACTGAAGGTTTGAATCACATTGGAAAAACAATCGATTTCTTGACGAAAGCACAAAGTCGTTTAAATGAACTCGCCCCTACAATTGAAAATGATTTGGATAAAGTATCAAAGATTTCAAAAAGTACAAATGAATTTCTTCAAAAAGTTCAAAACGCCGATTTGGATTTTACCGAGTTGGATCGAGTAAAGGTGGACCTCGACAACAAAATAACCTCCAATATCCAAACTATCGACTCGATCAGGAAGGACCTTGATTGGTTAAAAGAATTATCCAATAGCTCGAACGAATCGAGTTTGGAAGAAAACAACGTAGCACAACAAACAAAACTAGATCAGGCAATTGACAAAACGAACAAATTGAAAGTTTTTTTACAAGAAACGCAAACGAATACGCGTACAATCAATTCACTTGTAAAAGATAAAGAACAACAAATGCAAAAAATATTGAGTGATTTACAAAAAATAGCTCAGAATACAACCGTCCAACTGGATGCCTTTATAAACGAATACAAAAACTCAATTGAACCAACTGTTCTTTCCGAAGTAGCCAATGCAAAAAAGACCTTAGGAAATGCCAAAGAAATGCTGTCCAATATTCAGTCCAATTTACCGGAAGTCACGCGTATTCTAAATAGTACAGCCGCGCATCTTAAAGAGGGAAAATCAACATTGGATCATGCATTGATACAATATCCATATATATATGACAAAGTGAAACAGCTAGCAGATAAAATACGAAAAGTTCAGGGGGAAACAAATCTCAATGAAATAATCCAGTTACTCCGCAATGATCCACAAGCGGAACGTAGCTTCTTTGAAGAGCCGATCGTCTTGAATGAAAACAAACTTTTCCCTATCGCAAATTACGGAACAGGTATGACTCCTTTTTATACCGTTCTAGCTATATGGGTAGGTTGTTTGCTTCTTATCTCACTTCTTGCTACAGATGCCAACCATGAAAATAATGTAAGCGAACGTGCGGTATATTTCGGTCGATTGTTTACATTCTCTGCGATTGGACTTTTCCAAGCATTGATTGTAACAATAGGCGACATTGTTCTATTAGGTGTGGATGTTAAAAATTCATTCTGGTTTATAGTGTTCGGATTTCTTATTAGTTTCGTTTTCATGTCCATTGTTTACACGCTTGTGTCCGTTTTTGGCGATATAGGAAAAGCGTTTGCAATTATTATGCTTGTCTTGCAAATTGCAGGGGCAGGCGGTACCTATCCAGTCGTTCTTTTACCAGAGTTTTTTCAGTTAATCAACCCTGCACTTCCTTTTACGTATGCAGTAGATATTATGCGTGAAGCTGTAGGCGGTATCGTCTGGCAGAGAGCATTACGAGATGCTTCTTTCCTTTTGCTCTTTAGTGCAGCATTTTTACTATTCGGCACCTTCTTTAAAGAAAAGATAAACCGGAAAACAAAGCTACTGCTTAAAAAGTCGCGAGAATCCGGATTATTTCATTGAGCCGAACCCTTACATCATACATTTTCATGAAGTTACCTCCCAACATTTATAATTAAACTTACTTTCTCTATTCATTAACAAAGGAGGTGTCCCAGAATCACTTCTCGGACACCCCCTTCGTTATACTATTCGTTTGAAATTTTCGGTAAATAAATCATTACCTTAAATAAATCGCCATCTACTTGAACTAAAAATTTTCCGTGCTGGATATGGATTAGGCTTTCCGCAATCGACAACCCTAATCCGCTTCCTTGGCTCGTTCTCGATTCATCCCCTCGCTTAAAGCGCTCCATTAGCTCATCGGCTGAAATATTTAACTCATATGCTGAAATGTTTTTAAATGTCACACCTATTTCGTTCCCTAAATCCTCCACATCGATATATACCCTTGAGGCAGGCTGTGCGTATTTAAAAATATTCGAGAATAAGTTTTCAACGGCACGCCATAGCAATTTCCCATCCGCGTTCACATACACCTTTTCTATTGGATAGGCTAATTTAAAATCTAATGCCGACGCTTCAATTTTTTCATCCATTTCCCCGATTCCCTGCGTTAGCAAAGATACGATGTCAATCCGTTCTATTTGAACAGGCATACTTCCACTTGACGCTTTCGCCGCTTCAAATAAATCATCCGTTAAATGCTGGAGCCTTTTTGACTTTTGATCTAACACGTCTATATATTCCGCCATTTTTTCAGGATCCGTTTCGATTTTTAATAAATCGACATACGTAATAATGGACGTTAATGGCGTTCGAATATCATGCGAAACATTCGTAATGAGCTCTGTTTTTAAACGCTCGCTCTTAATTTCACTATCTACCGACTTTTTTAGCCCATCCGTAATACGATTAATATTTGTTGCAAGTTGGCTAATCTCCCCTTTGCCATCTACTTCAATTCGATGGTGAAGATCTCCATTTTTAATTTTCTCTACGCCCTCTTTAATGCGGTTAAACGACTTCACTTTTTTAAGCGCATACCAAGCTGCAAGACCAATCGTAAGCGGGAATATGAAAAATGTTGCCGCAACTACTACTGGATAACCAATAACTAGTAGCACAGTTTTCACACCGATACTTCCACTATCAAAGACATTTTTCACCGCAAGAAAGACCTTTTTAAGCAGTTGATAAATAAGTGTATGCGAAAGTAATGTTCGATTTTTAATATGCTTTACGAGCGATAAAACCATCAATAATGCGATACTAAAAATAGGTACTGAAAGAAGCATGTACATATCACGGAACACTTCCACAAGCATGATGATCCACCACGTTGTTAAAGAAACGGCGATCACGATATTGAGATCATTATAAAGTTTGTCAATGACATTCAAATGAATTTCTTTATCTTTAAATGACGTTCTTCCAATAACTATAATTAAATAAATGAAAGTTAAAATAAATCCTGCTAAAAATACAATGAATTCATTAAGTAAATTTTTAGCAATTCCTTTATCTTTTTCCCATTCCTGTATTTTTTGTTGTAAGGAAGATTCTTTAAACGCCACATAAATGACATCCGTTTGTGGATTCAGCCTTTCAACTTCATGAGTAAAGTAACCTACGTAACCACTTTCTTTCGCTTCATTTGGGACAATCTTTTGTTGATAATCCTCAAATAGCATATAGGTATTATAATCCTCAAATTGCTCTTTCTTATTGAGTCCACTATTAGAAAATACTTGTTCACCGTTACTCGCATAATAGATAATCCCTTTATTTGATTCTAATGTGCTGAGTAACTGGTAAAATTCTCTTAACTGCTCTCTCATGCTTTCGTCTTTTTTACGATTTATGTCATCTGCATATTTTTCTTGATATATACGAGTATTTTCCGCTTCACTCAAATTGTCATTATATCTGTATGAATAACGGAAATCATTATATAAATTTTCTTCGATTACTCTTATCTCTTCTTCAGTTAGTGTCTTCCCGCTTAAAATATGTTCTTCACTTTTATATTTTCCGATTAATTGCGCTAAAGGGGCAATAATTTCATAACTTTCATCAGCGAATGCTCGGCTTTCAAGATAACTATCTTGATTTATACTACTAAGATGAACCTCATTTACTTCCATGTCGATAACTGCCTTCACTGCACCGGTTAAACAAACGACGGCAAGTAAAAACACAACCACTTTCGTAAATAGTGCATGACTAATATTTCTCAATTTTATATCCCACTCCCCATACAACTTTTAAATACTTCGGCTCTTTCGGGTTAATTTCAATTTTTTCTCGAATCTTTCGGATATGGACTGCCACCGTATTTTCTGGATTCACAGCCCTTTCATTCCAAACCTTTTCATAAATCTCTTCAATTGTGAAAACTTTTCCCGCATTTGCTGTGAGGAGCTTTACAATTTTATACTGTACCGGTGTTAAATGAACCTCTTCTTTATCCACCGTAATGACTTTCTGTTCGTCATCAATCGTAAGCCCGCCTGATTGAAATACATGATTACTCACTTCAAGACTGCCAAATGTCGTATACCTTCTGAGCTGCGATTTCACTCTTGCCATCAGTTCTAACGGATTAAACGGCTTACCCATATAATCATCTGCGCCAATATTTAGTCCGAGAATTTTATCATGATCCTCCGACTTTGCAGAAAGCATAATTAACGGAATCATATTCTCTTGTCGAATTTTCATCGTTGCCGTAATCCCATCCATTTTCGGCATCATAATATCCATAATAATGAGGTGAATCACGTGGTCTCGAATCAGATCGATTGCCTCCAGCCCATTATAAGCTTTGAACACTTGATATCCTTCATTTTCTAAATAAATGCTAATCGCCCTTACAATTTCTTTATCATCATCACAAATTAAAATATTCAATTCCATTCACTTCTCCATTTCTTTAGGCGTATCTGATCACCCCTATTGGATTCGTATAAGGTTATGATACTAATTAAATCTTAACAAACACACACATCAATTCTTAATATTTTCTTAGTGTTTTTCTTGGGTAAGTGTAAATCTATTATGCCGCTGCGTTATTAATCCGTGGGAACCTTATCCCATTAGCTTATCACTGTGTGGAAAAGGAAAAAACCGCACCTATTTATGGTACGGTGCTCTGTAATATTATTATTTGCGCACCCGCTGCAACGATTTGCCTAAACGAACCAATCTTACTAAGGGTGTCTGTAATAATTATTTCTTCTTTTAGAAGCAAAAACGGATTTACATTTTATTGAAACTTTCTTAACCTCTATCCCGTATAATTATTTAACAAAACCGCACGGGAGAGGATTATATGACAACTTGGAAAAAAATTGCGGCAGTATCGACTGCCTCAGCAATGACGCTTCAATTGACGGCTTGTAGTTCAGAACAGGCTTATAACGAAGAAACATCTGAAGAAATCGTACATACAGACATGAGCTACGATGATACGGCTGTTGAAAATGACACAGACGCAAATTTAACAGCGATTGAAGACTCCGAGTTTTACGAAGCATGTGAAGAGTGGGCCGAGCAAGAAGATGGTTCGTACACATGTGAAGACCAATATTCGAGCTACCACGGGCAACACTTTTTCGGTGGCGTAATGTACGCAACAATGGGTGCCATGCTCGCAAGCTCATACTATCAATCAAAGGCACGAAAGCAAGAACAAACAAGCGGTAGCTCTGGTGGTTCTTCTGGTGGCGGCTATAATGGAACGGGCTCGCGTGGCTCTTCTAGTACGTCAAATGGCGCAACAACTTCACCAACAGCTCCATCTACAAATACAAATACAACCGACAGTAACCAAAACGTCAATAAGCCATCAAACGGCTCAACAAATTATAGTAGTGGCAAATCAGGCTTTAGCTCTGGTGGCGCATCTCGTGGCGGTTCTTCATCATCATAAGGAGGATTTCGTATGAAACCAGATTACAGCAAACGCGATGAGTTTTACGCACCTTATAAAGACCATTTTTTTGCTGACTTTGTTGATCTTGAATACGCCCTTTACGATGTGATGGTACTACCTGAGAAAAAAATCGAAGAAATTCGCTTCGCCTCACATATGCTGTGGGGCATTTTTTGTAAAGTGGCTCGCTTGCTGCCTACGCTAACGAAAGAGCAGCTGCTAGCACTTGGGTTACGTGAGGAAATGTTGGATTATCTTCATCTTGATTACTTAGCCCAAATGGCGGTGCTCGCACGTTTTGATTTTATTTGTACGGATGATGGACGAATTAAATGTATTGAACTTAATGGAGATACACCCTTTTTAGTGCAGGAAACGTTTGAGATGAATGAAAAATTATGCGCGGAGTTTTGCGTCAAAAATCCGAATGATACGAAACAATTCATCAAAGGGATGTCACAGGCATTGTTTCAGACGATGCAGTATCTGAATAAAACTACAACGCCTAAAGTAGTGATTACTGGCAAAGAAGCGGTAAATGATATCGAAGAACATTGTCAGGTGAAGTTTATGCAACGTGTGCTGCCATTTGATGTGGAATATGTACCGATAAAAGAGCTTATTATTATCAATAATGGGTCGCAGCGTGGACTCTATACAGCAAATATGGAGCGCATTGATATTTTATACCGCCCCGCCCATCCAATTGAGTTTTTACTGGATGATGTTGCAGAAGACGGTGACCGTATTGGCTTACAGCTACTTGACCTTGTGCGTGATAAAGAGCTGGCCATTATCAATGCGCCTGCAGCCTACTTGTTACAATCAAAAATTTTACTTTGGCTTATTTGGGAGCGCCGCAACGATGAAACGCTATTTACTAAACACGAGCGTGGGGCGATTAAGCGCTACATGTTACCGACCTTTTTAAGTGATGCCCCATTTTTAGATGCTGGTCGTGCTTTCGTTAAAAAGCCCGTATTTTCACGTGAAGGTAACACTGTTGAAATTTTTGATGCACTTGGTGACATGCAAATGGCTTCTCCAAACCGTCATTATACGGATAATTTGTACTTGTATCAGGAGTTTGTCGAAATGCCCAATCTCACCATTCGTTTACTGGATGGCGAACATATGAAAAAATGGCTCATTGGCTCGTTTATGGTAGATGGAAATGCTTGTGGTTTAGCGTGCCGTGTAGGCAATGCCATTACCGAATGGGATTCCCATTGGCTAGCGGTTGGAAGTAAATATGTATAACTAGAGACACCGTTACAATTGCGTAGCGGTGTCTTCGTTATTTAACGTTGTTCGCCTAATGCCTCGTTACATTTCAAACTATAGTTGACTAAAATCTTTTTTCATATAGCAAAAAAACAACCCCACACAGCTTATGCTTTGTGAGGTTGTAATTGCAAATATTAAAATGGATTTGTATTCATGAATGTTGCGTTTTTAATATACATACGTTGGTTTAATTTTAATTGTGCCACGATGTATTCGGCAATATCTTCTGGGTGCATGTATTGCTCTTTTTTGTCGGCTGGCACTAAGTTCAGTGCATCTGCTAAGTCTGTCGCAATCGTGCTTGGTGCGAGTGCTGTTACACGAATATTATTGCGACGCACTTCTGCTGCAAGTGATTCGGTTAAACCAATTACACCAAATTTTGATGCGCTATAGGCACTTGATGTTGCCGCGCCATTTAGGCCATTTGTTGATGAAATATTAATCACATCGCCTGCGTTTTTTTCGATTAACTGCGGCACAATCGTATGTGATACATAAAACGTTCCCATCACATTGATATCGACAATTTCTTTAAAGTCTGCCGGATCCATATCGACAAGCTTTTCAAATTTCCCAACACCGGCATTGTTAATTAAAATATCCGTTAACCCTAATTCTTGTTTTAACTTTGCAGCTGCCGCTTGTACTTGCTCTAAATTTGAAACATCCGCTGTCGCATAAGCAGCTTTTACACCGTGACTTTCCATTTCTTTCACTACTTGCTGCAAAGCATCTTCAGAGCGCGCAATCACACCGACATTGACACCCTCTTTTGCTAATGCTACCGCTACCGCTTTCCCAATACCACGTGCAGCACCTGTTACAACCGCTACTTTCCCTTGTAATGATTGACCCATATAAATCGACTCCTTTATCTACTATCTCTTTGAAATTTTACCACAGCCCACGTTACTACGCAGAGATTTGACTTAGCTATTTTTGGTCTATAGTTAACGAGCTATCCTTAAGACAAGGAACAATAATTTTTCTAATTTTGGATAAGCTTTATAGAAAAGGATGTGTCGACTATTGAAAGAAATTTACGCGGATTTACATATACATATTGGTCGAACAGAAAAGGGCCGGGCAGTGAAAATTACTGGGAGTCGCAATTTAACGCTGAATAATATTCTAGAAACAGCTACTTCAAAAAAAGGACTCGACTTAGTCGGTATTATCGATTGTCACTCTCCTGAAGTCATCGAGGAACTCGAGCAATTAATTCTTGCAGGAACTGCAACGGAACTAGACGAAGGAGGCGTACGCTTTAAAAAAACGACGCTCATTTTAGGCTCAGAAATTGAAATTTACGATGCAAATTGTCACGGACCGATTCATGTGCTTTGCTATATGCCAACAATCGAAACGATGAAGATCTTTTCAAACTGGATGAGCGCTCACGTGAAAAATATTCATTTAAGTTCACAGCGAATCTATTGTGATGGGCGGACATTGCAGCAAAAAGTTCAGGAGCTTGGTGGATTATTTATACCGGCCCATGTATTTACACCATTTAAAAGCCTTTTTGGCAAAGGCGTAAAAAGTAGCTTAAGTGAAGTGTTTGATCCCGATTTAATTGACGCGATTGAGCTCGGTTTAAGCTCAGATACACATATGGTAAAAGGCATAGCTGAATTACTTCCATATAATTTTGTCACCAATTCAGATGCACATTCTCTCGGAAAACTTGCCCGTGAATATCAAAAAATGAACGTAGCTGATGCGAACTTTGTAGAATTAAAAATGGCGCTAAAGCAGCAAGAGGGACGTGGGATTTTAGCCAATTATGGATTAAATCCTTTGCTCGGCAAATATCATGATACGGTCTGTGCCAATTGTGGTGAGAAAAGCATTGAAGAAAGCCCCATTCGTTGCCCATTTTGTGGCAAGCAGCATTTTCTTAAAGGCGTTGCAAAACGAATAGGTGAACTATCCGATCCGGCAGTGCAGGAAATTGACAGACCACCTTATATTCACCAGGTGCCACTCGATTTTATTCCGGGCATCGGTCCCAAAACAATCGAAAAATTATTAAATACGTTCGGTACAGAAATGAATATCCTTCACAAAACGTCTTTAGAGGAGCTCCAACAGATTATTCCTGAAAAATTGGCCAATACAATCGACGCAGCCAGAAAAGGAACATTAGGAATTACCGTTGGGGGTGGCGGCGTTTATGGGATGATTAATGTAGAATAGGTTGGTGGCATGTACATGGATATGCTCGAAATTCCAGAGAATACGTTCGCTTTTCGAAACATGCGCCCTAATCACGAGATATTACCTTTTTTGTTTGATAGGCGACTAAATAGAAGTAATACTCAGAAAAAATAACACCACCTAGCTTTACAATGCGTTCACTCGACACTTCATCAAACTCCCGACAATACTGAAAATGTACTATTTTTTTATAATGAACCGCTTGCGCCAATTGCCATAAATACTCAAAAATCGGTAAATTCATGCTGCTGTAAGCGATAGTGAAGCTGCTGCAGCAAAACCGTCTCCTCCAATCCAATAACCGAAGCGAATTTTCGCAAAATAATGAGTGGTTTTTTCATTCGTCAATAAGCTCATTTTGGCTACTCCTTAAAAATGTCTTCACCATGTATATGACATGCAAAAGACAAAACGGGGACACGCTTTACAAATTTTTCCAAATTTTTAATTAATGTACCGTCGTATCAATTTTGATACGACAATATATATCTTTTTAAATCTTTAATACTCTAATCTTTTTGAGCGGTAAAGGAATGGATTTATAGAAGGGACACAGGTGAATTGTCAGAAGGTGTTGAGGTGGATGTTGGGAGGGAATGTGGATGGTTTGTATATGGAGCAACAAGAAAAGGAGAAAAATAGTTCATCACCATAACTTCTTGAGGTTAAGCTTTAAATTATTCTAATATTTTATATTGATATAGGGCATAAAAGCGAAAACTCACATTTCATAATTGTTCGTGCACGCGATATAGCATCTAAATTTGGCAGCAAAACACAAAAAGCCGCAAGCAAGATGGCTCTCACTTACGACTTTGTTCAATCTGTTATACCACGCGCATTGTATTTTTAACAAAAACGAAACCTTAATAATTGTTTGTGCACCCGGTGCAATAATTGAAATTCCTTTATAAAAATAAAGCTTATTTTACTACACTGTATTTTTGATTTCGATTAGTTTCATTCACTACCCAGTTGATATTACCGTATCTATCTAAAGTAATCATATAAACTTTTTGACCTCGTCTGAATACATTATTTGTACCATTTGCAACTAATGTCATTTGTGCACTTGTATCTGCTGGTTTTTCAATTAACTTTTTACCATATAGGTTCACTTGTGCTCCACTTGGTTGCGTCCCATATCTCACAATATTTAAGATATCTTTTTGAGTCGGTACATATGTTGAACCATCATTTACTACAATATAGTATACTTCTTTTACATCAGAAGCACTTAACTGTGGTGTAATAATAATTTCTTTTGAGTTGTTTGGATCTGCTAAAGGTGTACCTAATATTGCATCTGACATAATATTTACATCATTTGTTGGATAGATATATCTACCAAACTTAGAAATATCAAACGTATTTTTATTAACGTAATCATATGCATTTTTTATATCATCTTTCAACTCGACTGTAATTGACTTGTCTGCGTCTGTCGGTACATTTGATTTAATTACTAACGTTGATTCACTTGTTGTTTCAGTACCTACTGTGTATCCATCAAACACATATTGCTCCGTGACTTCTGTACCGGCTTCATTTGTAATTTTTAATATTGAAGATAGATCCAAACTGTTGGTAAGCTTTATTTTAGATTTATTATATTCACTTATATTCGTTGCATTTTGACGTAAAATTGTTTCATTAAATGTAATTTCAAACTTAGAATCTGGTGTTCTATGAATAATAGCATATGGAGTTTGAGCACCGTATGGATTTGCACTTGGGGATTTAATATACGGTTTCGTCCCATCCATATAAAGCGTTGTTTTCATTTGCGGACCTTTTGGCTCGTCCTCTGCTGTTTCAGGAGCAGAACTTCGCTGTAAAATCGTAAAGTTACCGATTGTATCAACCGCACCAATATAGAAGCCGTATTCCTCATGTGCCTCTAGATTTAGTAGTTTTTCCTGTGGTTTTAATATAACTGTCCCCTTACCTTCAGATCCACCAATAACTTTTGCCCCTACACTTTTAAATGTAGTAAACAAATCTGGTGAAGTAACTGGTGTATTCAATGCATCGGTAAGATCTTTTAAGTTTCCAGAAGCATCAAAGTAAGCGGTATTTAACTCATAAGTTGTTACACCATCTACTACTTTTTTATTGTATTTTTTCACAGGTAACACATAGAAGTTTGCCTTTTCATCGACATTTGCCGTGAATTCAATCTGTTTGTCGTTTCCTGATACATTTTTAATTGCATAATTCGTTACTAACGGTGGTTTTGCATCATCTATTAGTGATTTATTAGCAATTGTTGATAATTTACCAGAACGATCCTTTAACACTATGTGCAGCCTATAGCTAAGGAATGGATCGCGCGGTGGGGTACCCGGTTTTGTAATATCAAACTTGAATGTACCTAATGTTGCTGGGTTTTGACCACTTGCAATATAGTCATCCTTAGTTCCTGCTTGAGTTGTTGTTTGGAATTTACCTGTAATAACATTCGGATCTGTTGAAAATTCATCCACAAAATCACGATTTGTAATATCCTCTGTAGTGAAATCATAGTTATCCGGTAAAATCATATAGTAATACGTACCTGCTTTGTTCGTATTTACTTCTACCTCATATTTATCAGGACCTGTGATAATATTTTTAATATTTATCACTGGTGAAAGCGCATCCGTATGATGATATTCCGCATAATTACGTGGCTCCTGACCTACTGGAATTGTATCTGCATTTTCGAATTCATTTTCAGCTAAATCTTGTACGCCTTTTAAAATTGTTAAACGAATTGTATCGCCTTGTACTAACGACGTAACGGCAGGAATTGTAACACGTACTCGCTTACCTCCTGACTCTAGCTTTACTTCAACCGGCTGAATTTCCTTATGTCCCGTAATATTGACAATCCCCGTACCCGATAGTAAATAGTTAGCTGGATTTTCTGCTGTTTCCTTGTCTAAAGCTTCATTAACATCCACATAGAAATAGCCTTTATCGCGGTCATCTAACACTAAATCCGGTTTCGC
The DNA here is from genome assembly GCF_028747805.1 of Solibacillus daqui. Lineage (NCBI taxonomy): Bacteria > Bacillati > Bacillota > Bacilli > Caryophanales > Caryophanaceae > Solibacillus > Solibacillus daqui. The sequence continues at coordinate 189,824 of NZ_CP114887.1, read as the reverse complement.
TACATACGGATGATCCGGGTCTGGTGCTTCCGTCTTAACCTCAATTTTCTCCACCAAATTCGATCGATTATCCGTTTTGTCGACCATTACGGCAAAGACTTCATAGGTTGTATTTGGCTGAATGGCGCCTTTATTTGGATCTAGACCGAATTCTCGAATCATTTCTGTCAAATCTTCTGGCTTTGTGACTAATTTTGTGCCAGTATGCTTTTTAATGATGTCGTCAATCGTTGGGTCTACGGAAGATGAGCCCTTTTCTCGTACATAGTAGTAAATCGTTCCGGGCTCGCTAATTTTTGTGAACTTCACCTCAAAACGCTTACCGCCTGGCTGTTTTGCACCCGGCTGTAATGTAAAGCGTGGTGGGCTATTGTCAATCGTTGTGAAATCGACAGACTTCTTCTCCGATACATTGTCGGCATCATCAATAACGATGGCGTAAATAGTGTATTCAGTTTTCGTTTCTAAGCCTGTTACTTGGAATTTCACCTGCTCATCCATCACAATTGGACCACTACCATTGAATTTAAAGCCACCTGTTTTAATTTCATTAATCGATGGTGCTTTTTCGCTTGAAGGTCTTACCACATAGTAGTATGTACCATTTTCATTGGCAGTTAACGTTACATCTGCCACTGTACCACCAGCCTTAACATCCAACTGCGTAATAATTGGCTGTGTTTTGTCCGAAACATCATTATCGCCTACAGGGTCACGCGAAACCTCTTTACCGTTTTCGTCTTCAATATGCCCAATATTTGGTTCATCTGTTTCGAAATCGTCGAACACATCATTAACCGTCTTATTTACAGGAATAATGGCGTTTGTAATATAGGCAAATTCACCAAGATTCGTATAGCCATTGCTTGCTGTAACGTAGTAATAATCGTACGTTGCATCCGATCTGAGATACACATTTTTTAGCGAATTTTTATAAGCATACTTAATATCATGCGAACCGTAAATCGTTACGTTGAAGTCTGTGTCGATATACATCGCATTTGCATCTGCATAAAGCTCAAAATTCGACACATCCCCCTGTACATATAAGCGGTCAATATCATCATCAGACTTTAAAAAAGCATGATTGGCTGTTACATAGACATGACGTAACTCCGAGCTTTCAAAATCTACATATTTCTTTAGATTTGGCATACGATCCTTGTATTTCGTTTGTGGATTCGACGGGTCAGGCTTATCAACTAACGACTCATCCTCATCTGTGTTTAAAGAATCATCACCATTATTATTCGTTGGCGGCTTCCAATCGATAAAGTCTGCAACACTAGGAATTCCTGCTACACGAACTTCGCTTAAGCCAGCTAACGAACGGCGCGGAGGCTCTGCAAGCTCCACACGCCCAGTAAAGTTAATGTTTTTGAAGCGTAAATAGCTACCATTAACAACAAGCTCTCCGGCAAAGGATGTATAGTCGCCATCCATCGCAAGTAAGCGTGATGATGTACCACTGGCATTAATCGTTAGCTTCGTAATGTTATTGATTTTATTTCCTGTAAAGTCACCTTCAATATAAGCGCCCTTTAAAATATTTTTGTTCGAGGCATTTAAAATACTGCGTAAATGATTTGCTATTGTATGCGCAACACCGTTTATGTATATTTGATCCCCGATAATATCGCCAACCTCATAGACAGGTGTCCCACGGTCGGCCTTTTCTGCACGCCAAATAAACGTTGCCATTTGCGCGCGTGTTACGGTATTAAATGGGTCAAATTTAATGGCTGAGACCCCTTTTGTAATGTTTAAATCGTACAGCGTTTGAATATAGTACGCATTTGGGTTTGTGCTCGCCACATCCTTAAACCCGTGATTTAACTTTGTCGAAATTCCTAATTTGAAGCCTAACGACAAAATTTTTGACATTTGCGCGCGTGTAATCGGTTCTTTCGGATGGAATTTCCCGTCCGGATAACCATTAATAATTCCCTCTGCTGCTAACGCTGCGATATAGCGATAATTGGCATCGCTTGTTTTTACATCCTTAAAGCCTGGGTTGGATGGGTTTGTTATATTGACATCAATCGTTCGTGCAAGCATTTTTGCTGCTTCTTCACGTGTGATGGATTTATTTGGTTTGAATGTACCATCTGGATAGCCGCTAATAATATTACGACTGACTAAATCGACAATCGGCTCATAGTAATCCGAATATTGGCTGACATCACTAAAATTGCTAGCACTCGCCCCCTGTGGGATTGCTACGATCACACCACTTACTGCCAAAACGGTTGCCACGGTTGCCTTAGAAAGCTTTTGTGCTTTTTTCGATTCCATGCTAGAGAATACCTCCCTTTTGAATTGTAAAATTATGCTGAATCTACTTGTAATACTCCTTTCTTTATATCGGCACTCCACATACAAAACTGTATAAAAAAGAACGATTTGTTTTACTTTTCGTACAAGCCCTTAACAGTTGGGTTAGAAAAACACAAATCGTCCTAAATCCAATAAACTTCCCCTAAACCAATTTCGATATAAAAGGAATCACCTAACCTTAACTCCCTTATATTCCCAATAAGTCATAATGTTTTAGGAAATATATTATAAATCGTACAAAAAATAAGTAAAATTAACTAGTTTAAAATGTCGAAATTGTGTATATCTAATTTCACATAAATAACCAATAAATTTTCCGCAGTATTTATATCGATTATGTAAAAAAATTGTCCCTCATTACGAAATATTATTTCCATATAAATTTTTTCCACGAAAATCCATTTTCATTTTTTGGATATTCTATAGAACATATCACTTAAACAGAGTATCAACAAGGGTTGATGCATCTGATAGACTCAATCATATGGCATGAAATCACCCTTAATTTCGTTATAGAATACCTTCGTGAACAATAGAACACGGGGGAAAAAGTCGAGTATGAAAAAAACAAGTTTCATGATGTCTATCATCATTCCTATCATTTTTAGCACAAGATTACTAGGAACAAATACAACAGAATCTACTCAATGGAAATCCTATTCAAATATAGCAATCAATAAGAAATGGACATTTACGTTTAAAAAAAACATCGATGCTAATTCAATCGCCAACAATGTTTACTTAGAAGATGCAAACAACAAGCGAATCGCCATCATTACAACGATTTTCGGAAGAGAATTAACAGTCCAACCCGCGACAGAGCTTAACTATAGTGCTAGCTACAAAATTGTTGTAACGAATAATCTAAAATCAACAAATGGAAATGCGATGAACCAAGAAATCATCATTCCATTCACAACCGTAAAAAAAGCGGCTTCTGATTCAGCAGTAAAAACATTTGCCTCTGAATATGATTTACAATGGAACATGCCTTCGTCTGACTATAAACAATTCCATTTAATTGGTACAAAAAACGGTGCTACTGTTGGCGGCTATGAAACACGTGCCAATCAAACAGTTTTCGAGATTAAAGTTGGCGACACACGCGATTCGGTTAAAGCAAAATACGGCGATCCACTAACAAGCATTTCGAAAAACAACACGAAATACACACAAAATTACAAAGCCAAATATGGGCAAGAAACAAGCGGTACCTATTTCATCGACAATCAATATGTAACATTTTTCTACGATGCCCATAAAAACAACGTAATTCGTTCCGTTAGTTGGATAAGTGCTGCTACAGAAATGTCGAAATTAGGCTTCTTTGCTACACAATCACAAGAATTACGTGACGGCTTTGAAAACTTAATGATCGAATTAATAAACCAAGCACGTGTTGCTGAAGGGTTAAAACCATTAACATATATACCAACGTATAATTCAGTTGCTCGTAAGCATAGTACAAGCATGGCCGACAACAACTACTTCAGCCATTCCGATTTAAATGGTCTGCGTGGCGGAGATCGTATGAAACAAGGCGGCATAACATTCGATTGGTGGGGTGAAAACCTAGCCTACTGTCAATACAGCGCGATTCATGCTCACGAAGCACTTATGAACTCACTTGGTCACCGTGAAAATATTTTACGAAAAGAATTCACCCATGTTTTTGTCGGTGTAGACTTCAACAGCAAGAACCAGCCCTACTTCACAATCAATTTTTATTCGCTATAAAATGGAGCTCGAGAGAATGATTCTCTCGAGTTTTCTATATTTCCGTCAAAATTTGCTCATTTTCGTACTATAATTTTCAGATAATTTAAAATATACTTATATTAAGGTAATACATTTTTTTGTGGCTTATTTTCTTATATTCATATTTTATTTACTACATATCTATTAATAAGAAAAGGTTATTTATAGGAATTTATCGCCACCACTGTTATAATACTGATTAAAATATAATATCACTGTATTATTACAGTTTGTTGTTTTGATCGCATAAGGGGGATGGAGTCATGACAATTTTAAATGGGTTAAAAATTTTAGATTTTAGCTCGCTTTTACCGGGGCCACTTGCGACGATGATGTTTGCAGATTTGGGGGCTGAGGTGATTCATATCGAATCGGAGCGCCGCGTGGATTTAATGCGCATAATGCCTCCGTATGATGATGACCGCGAGTCGTATATTCACCAACATTTGAATCGCTCAAAAAAATCACTACAAATTAACTTAAAAACAGATGCCGGAGTCGACATTATTAAAAAGCTTGTGCAGGATTACGACATTGTCATTGAAGGCTTCCGTCCAGGAGTGATGAAGCGCCTTGGGATTGATTATGAGACGCTAAGTGAACTTAATCCACGCCTTATTTACTGCTCGATTACGGGCTACGGACAAACAGGTCCCTATGCAACTCGCCCTGGTCATGACAACAACTATTTGTCTATTGGTGGGGTGCTTAATCATTCGCGCTTAAAGGATAAAAAACCAGCCGTAATGGGCATTCAAATTGCAGACATCGCTGGGGGGACAATGCATGCAGCAGTCGGCATTTTGGCAGCCGCGCTTCACCGTGAAAAAACGGGCAAGGGTAAATTTATCGACGTTTCGATGACGGATGCAATGTTTGCGATGAACGCACTATACGGAGCGCAGTATTTCGGAAGCGGTCGCGCACCACAGCCCGAAGAGGAAATCTTAAATGGCGGCACTTTTTATGATTACTATCGTACAAAAGATGGACGCTATTTCTCGGTTGGCAGTTTGGAGCCACAATTTCGCAAGCTCTTATGTGAAGCGCTCGATATTCCAGAGCTAATCGGCAACACTTTCAACGATTCGACTTACACACAACAACGTTTTAAAGAAGCGGTAAAGGATGCCTTTTGCTCCAAAACATTTGCGCAATGGCTAGAAATTTTCAACGCGGATTTCCATGGCTGTGTTGAACCCGTACTAACATTCGATGAAGCATGTGAGCACCCACAAATCAAAGCACGCAATATGCTTGTCGACGTGCCAAAATTAGACGGCACAACACAGCGCCAAATCGGAACCGCCTTAAAAATCGAAGGCGTCGAGCCAAATTATCAATATGTCGGCGCAAAAATGGGCGCACATACCGACGAAATTTTAACTGCGTATGGCTATTCAAAACAACAAATTGAGGAATTGACGAAATCAGGTGTTCTAAAATAAAAAGAAACTTAGCTCGGTGGGGTTTTCCGCATCCCCCACTTAGCTCTCTCCTGTCACATGCTAATTTGAAGTGGGCGTCTTACTCGGGATAAATCCCACTATCTCAACGTGTCACCCCAATCAGACAATAGAAAAAGGTGTATCAACGTTTTGTTATTTCCCCGTTGATACACCTTATTTCATCACTCATCCTACAGATACGAAGCTAAAATAAATTCCCATGCCTAATAATACAGAACATACTACGCCTGCACAGCTTAATAAAAACCCTTTAATCATTTTGCTCACTCCTTCTACGTTAAGTGTAATAGAAGGAATCGCTTTTTAGCTGTGAGAAAAATCACACGAAAAGTTGTAATTTTTTGCGAATTACACCGTTAATGCCGTACGCTGTTCAATAAACTGACGTAAATTTTCAAAATGTGCTGGGAAAAGTAAATATTTTTTATAAACAGCTAATAGCTTTTCTACTAGAAGATCTTGTTCAGCATAAAATAATATTTTCAATAAATTACACACATGGCGTGATGTCATTTTGGCCATTTCATAATATTCGCTATTTTTTTCTTCATATTGCGCATGCCATGTCACAAGCGAATCACGGATATTTTGGGCGGTACCATCGACTAACACCGCAATATCTTGCTGAACAGTTGCTTCAATTACATGCAGCATCGACTGTGGATTTTGTGCCTGTAACAACTCAAAAATGGCCGAACATGTTGCAAGCTCATAGCAATTTACAAGCTCAAACGCTTGCTGCCATTGCTCCTCTTTTACAAGTGTGTCGATCAACACGAAAAATAAATGCTCCAGATAATTTTCATTGTAGTTTTTCACAAGTGCGTGTGGCTGTGGACTCATACTTTGCAAAACATCTTCATAATCAACTATGAGCTCGATTGCGTGATTGGATAAACGCTCCTCTTCAATTAAATGCAGCCCATGTTTCATAATCGTCGCATTGTCATTTCGTACAATCGCCTCCTGAAACAGCATATAACTTAGCAACGTTTGCTCCTTATCGTTGAGCGCAAAGCCCCCCTGATTCCACTCAGATTGTACATTGGCTACACATTTTCGCAATTTCTTAAAATGACGACGCCCACTTGAAAAATGTGAGCAAATATTAAATAAATGCAGCTGCTTTAATGCATAACTTTTAGGATTTTCATAATCGATATGCTGTACAAGCTTATGAATCATTGTCGCTACTCGATTTTTACTAAACTGTGGTTGTAGCATCAATTTAAAAGTACGCATCATTTGCAATGGTCGCTCTATTACTGATAAAGATTGCTGTAAATAGAGCGAATAGATTTTTTTGGCGGTGATATATTCCCAAAATACGCTCTGATCAGAGTAAAGCGGCTGCACAAAATAGCGCTCGCCCACTTTATAAACAATTAGTCGTTCTAAGCCTGTTTCGGATACGGGTGTTTGAATCGATTTTGCAAAAAGAAATTCAATTAGCTGCGAAAAACGAATCTCCCCTTGTTTATGTATAAATGCAAATAGTGCTTTCTTATTTTCTTGTTCATTAAAAAATTGCTGAATTTTTTCATTGACCACTTCTACGTTAAAATTTGCCTCATGAAAAGAATCGTAAAAAAATAAATTCACTTTCCCCCAATAATTTTTCAGTAGCAAAAAGCAGAATTTTTCCGCACGCTCCTGTTCAAATAAAAAGCTTTCACTATCGAATGTCACACCCCAAATCGACGTTTCATCACATGTCTCTCGCAACCTTTTCTCTAGCTCTACCCCAATCTGTCCCTGCGTCTCCTTCAAAAGCTGCTCATCAAATGGAAGCAACAACAGCCATTCCTCCTTTAACACATCCCTCTTTCACTCTATAGAAAAATATAACAAACATTAATTAACTACGAAATAAAAAAATCAATTACACCTCGGCGTAATTGCGTCCATTTTTTGAGCCCGCTAGGAAATTTTCTTTTAGAATCTGTGACATCCGCCGTGGGCACTAATTTCTTTCAGTCGGGGTTTGAACCCCTGCTGAAACAAGTTAAAAAACTACATTAAACGTCTTCACATTTAACGCAGTTTCTTGGCATTATTCCGTTGATAAAACATCCGTCACAATAATTTTTGTTGGATTCGTTTGCGCTGGGATACTACGTGTTGTCGTACTATAAAAAACGATGAGGATTTTACCTATTAGCCCCTCTTTTTCAACACGCTTCCCTTGCAAATCAACCATTTCCGTTGAATCCTTTATGTGTAATTTCAGTTTCAATTGCTTGCTAAATAGCATTTCATCAAACGCCCCAATGACCACTTCGCCCTTTTTGTCATACTGATCAAAAATGACTAACAGCGGTGTTGTTTGTGGCGGTGACACCATTGGCAGTGGCGTTTTAGAGTCAACAAATGCAATAATGCGACCCTTCACCGGAATCGCTGATACACCAATTCGATGACCGTCTTTTGTCAAAAGCGGTGTTTGCCCTGTAATTTTTAATATCGATTTTTTCGTTTCATCTTTTTCACTTATCGTTTCGATAATACCGACACCCGATTGCACGCTAATCGAGAGGACAAGTGCTTCAATTTTTCTGATTACTGGCTGCATTGTATCACCTCTCTATATTTCTATTAGATTGTTTTCCCGAAAAGTGAGCACTAAAAACGTGGCAATCAATCATATTGACGCTTAATTGGTTTATAAATACGTGCCTGCTTTAACAGCGACTTGGGCATTAGCATGGTAGCTGTCACAACTCCTGGATGACGACCAATTTCAATAGAGCCGGTAATCGTCGCACGGTTTCTCACTTCTTCTACCGGTAAATCAAAGAGTTTTGCTGCACGTGCTAATGCATTGTCAGTCGCACTATTTAAGTTTGCGCCTGATCCCACAATCGACAACGGGAAGCTATCTTCAATATTTTTGACACCGAATTCTTCTGCTAAATTACGCGCAATACGCTTCTCTTCCTTTGTAAATGGCTTCGCTGTATATGGAAGATCCTCGCCATTAGGCAATACAATCGGTCCTTGCAAATCAACCTTTTTCAATACACTTACCTTTAGCTGCACAATACCAGCAACATCCGTTGTGTGCCCCGCGATTTCGCCGTCACCCTGCATCGCATGCATATCTCCAACATACACACCGCCACCTGGCACCTTTACCGGACAAATAACAACCGCCCCTGCGCGTACACGACTTATATCCATATGACCGTCTGTACGGTGAATATCTAATTCGTCTTCCGTCATCGTAAATTCATGTGGTGCGCCGATTAAAAACGTCCCGAAATCACCGGCATTATGTGAATCCGGCATTGCTTTTGATGGCGTTGTCCCAAGTTGCCCTACAAATGGACGCATTCTCGCCATTAGCCCAATTAAATCGCTCGGCGCAAAAGCAGTGACAGGATTTTGAACCGATTTTTCAGGTGTACGCATAAATTCTTTTGCATTTTGTGCGATACGTCGCGCCGCTTCTTTACCAAGTGTTAAACCAATATCCCCTTTAGGACTAAGCGCCATCGTGTAGCCGTTTGACATTTTAAATGGTGTTGTGTCCGTACCACATGTCGCACATTTTACCGCTTCTTGACCGATACCTTGTACAATTGTTGATGGATAGAGCTTCCCGCAACCTGGGCATTTGACTTTAACAAATGGGTCTCCAATAAAACGGTCGCTTTGTGCTTCATCCGTTCCTGAAGAAGTCGCAATCGATGTTACCTGAATAGATTGGATTTCAATAACAAGCGCATCGCCTACTTCCGCGCCTTCAATGTAAACAGGCTTTGTCACCTCATGCCCGCCACGAATTGTTGGTGTAATCATCGGTCCCCAGCAACCTGGTGCTGTATTCGCGATAATCGTACCCCCGTCTTTTAGTGGTCCTAACATCGGTACATTCGGATTTAAAATTCCGTCTGTAAATTCGTTTACAAATAACGTTTCAGCCGCTTGTACAATCGACTCCTCGATAATTGTTAGTGTTTCTCCTACATCCATTGCAGGGTTGTTTGCTGTGTTAATTTCATTTGTCATGTAAAAACCCCCTATAATATGAAAATCCAAAAAATACGAGCGATTATTTTACAGTACTTATAATCGGCAAACTGTTTCTTCCTCTATTATACAATTTTTTTCATACGCTTTACGACTTGAATTGTCACAAAGGTAAAACATTCCCAAATGTTTTATAATAAAAATACTAGTTTTTTGAAAGGACGTGCTTCTATGGAACAGCCGCGCATTTTGATTGTAGACGATGAAGAGGATTTACGAAATTTAATGAAAGCCGCGCTCAAAAAAGAAGGCTTCACCGAAATCCAAACAGCGGGCTCTGTAGCAGAAGGGCTCCAGGTATTTAAAACGTTTTCGCCAACCATTGCACTGCTTGATGTCATGCTACCAGACGGTGAGGGCTACGAACTATGCCGCAAGATCCGTGAAACCTCGCATATTCCAGTGCTATTTTTATCCGCAAAATCCGATGAGGTCGATAAAATTTTAGGACTGGCAATTGGTGGCGATGATTATATTACAAAGCCATTCAGTCCAAAAGAAGTAGCCTTCCGTGTAAAGGCACAGTTACGTCGCCTCGGTTTTGCTCAAAGCACATTTACTATCACTGAAAGTACTTCTACGATATGCGGACCATTCGAAATGAATGCCGATGAAACGGAAATAAAAAAAGACGGTGTACTGCTTGAATTAACAGCAAAAGAGGTTGGTTTAATGGCTTGCTTCATGCGCAATCCAAACCGAATTTTGAGTAAAGAACTGCTATATGAGCACGTATGGGGTGAGGACTTTTTTGGCGCGGATAATACACTGATGGTGCATATTCGCCGTCTTCGTGAAAAGGTCGAACAAAATCCTTCTAAGCCTGTTTCCATCAAAACTGTAAAGGGGCTTGGCTATAAAATGATGATTTAACAAGATTCGGAGGAACGCACAATGAAATGGAAGCTGACGAATCGCTTTTTAATGACGATTATGACAATTATTTTTATAGTTATTATTGTGAATTTAGTGTTGCTTGTCGGGCTACTATATTGGCATTCGAACAAATCCACAACAAATGATTCCGTCAATGATGAAGTATTTACACGTGATTTTAAACAGTATATTTCCACCGAGCAAAATGTACCTAATGTTAATGACGTTGGTCTTTCTTTATTAACAGCTCATAATGCATGGATTCAAATTTTAGATACAAATGGCTCTGTTGTCACATCTTATTTTGCACCTAGTGAAGCACCGAGCCATTATCGTCCAATTGACATTGTGCAGCATTACAAATATCGGGAATATGATACGGGCACAACCGTTTATATTAGTAACAAGGACGATTTCAGCTATTTAATCGGTATTTTCAATTCTGATGTTTCACGCTATACCTTTTCGTTAAATGGTAGCTCCATTATAAATGTCACTTCTAAATATGTTCTTTATATCATTATTGTTGATTTAATAATTGCGCTCTTTGCTGGGCTCATGTTCGGTTCGATTTTAACGAAGCCGCTTTATGTCATGATTGACAGCATCCAGCAGTTAAAAAACCGCAACTTCCACTTACAAAAAGTGAAGCGTCCTGGTATTTATAAGCAGGTGTTTACCAATTTACAGGACGTTTCAAGCGAGCTCGAAAAACAAGAAAACGAACGCAAAAAGCTCGAGCAAATGCGTAATGAGTGGATTAGTAATATTTCGCATGACATGAAAACTCCGCTCGCATCGATTCAAGGCTATGCCGAATTATTGAACGATGCGGATGTTAGTGACGTGGAACGTAAAGAATACGCAGAAGTGATTGAGCGCAAGTCGGTTTATATGCGTGAACTCATCGATGATTTTAATTTAACGATGAAGCTACGCCAGCACAAAATGCCACTTCAACTAACCGAAGTACGTATCGAAAAATTACTACGTGATCTAGTGATTAACGTGCTAAACGACCCTCAATTTGCAATGAGTCAGGTCCATTTTGAAAGTACCGCATCCGAGCTGGTGTTAACCGTTGATGTGCATTTAATGCAGCGTGCCATCACGAACTTTTTGATGAATGCACTTATTCATAATCCTAGTGATACACAAGTGACTGTAGAACTCACTGAAGTAAATGGACGCGTAATGATTGAAATTCGTGATAATGGTCGTGGCATGTCACAAGAAGATGTTGAAAATGTATTCGAGCGCTATTATCGCGGCTCGAATACGACAAATGTGCGCGGAACGGGTCTTGGTACCGCTATTGCTCGTGATATTATTTTCGCACATGGTGGCGAAGTTTCAATTGAGAGTGAAATTGGTAACGGTACTACTGTAAAGATTCGAATTTAGAGGGATGTGCTAATGGACAAAAAGCAGGCATACGAGGAATGTTTGTAATCCAATCACAAAAAGAACTAAGGCACATGCCTTAGTTCTTTTCATTGTGTCGAATAGTTGTCAAATATAAATTAGTGCCAGGCCGATCGCTCACTCAATGGTTGATTGTTGTTTGCTTTAGCATGCTTTGAGCCCGCATCGAAGTTAAATTCTGTACCGAACTCCTCCAACCGGAACTTCTTAGGTTTTTGGTTTACTTCTTGTTTTTTCATACCTTGTTTTCCCTTTGCTTTTGCATGATTACGATTTGCATTCATATTTGACATAACCATCCTCCATTCTTTTTTTGAAAAGTAATTAAACGAATCGTCTAATTAAGACTTCTCAAACTAAAGTTTGACCCAGGTTAATAAAAATTATTAAAACAATAATTTTTTGTCAAAATACAATGCCTATCCATATAACTCCCCACAAATAAGTGATCTTGCCTATAATTTAAGGAGTAACCTTTTCGTTAAAATCGAAATTTAACTCGAACAGAGGCATTAATAGGAATTGTCCCCTGTTCAATGGGTGTTATAAAGTCTTGATTACTCATTTGAACCTTATAAGGAACTGGTATATTATTATGGCTCTCTTCCACAATTTCAATTGGTATAAGCTGTAACGGTATTTGCATCGTTTCAGCCATTGATTTGGCTTTTGCTATGGCATTGACCAGTGCTAAATTAAGCGCCTGTTTATAATAGGCATCCGAATTTTCTATTTTAAACTGGATAGCTGAAACATGATTCGCCCCATTTTGTATAGCTGTATCAATAACTGTCCCAGCTTGACTAATATCCGTTATTTTAACTGTAATCGCATTTTGCACCTCATAGCCCCTAAAAACCTGTCTACCCTCAATGTAATCGTAGTTTGGAGAAATTGTATAGGCCGTTGTTTGGATGGCCTCTCTTGGAATATTTAACGCTAAAAGCGACCCAATGACGCGGTTCATGATTAAGGCATTTTCTTGCTGAGCTAGACTGACATCTTTCCCTTCTGTACGCACTTCTATCTGAATTTGAACATAATCAGGCCGCGCAACGATTTCTCCATTCCCCGTCACGGTCATCTCACGTGAGTCTGGATATGGTTGAAACCGATATTGTGGAGAATACAATGGATTCCGCCTTTCGTGTAATTGTTTTTCAATATTCTATGCGCTTTGTTTAGGTGGGTGTTCGCATTTCTTTTCACTTTTTCAACGAACGTGTTGATTCGCCAACATCTCCGGCTATTTTTCTAATCAATAACTTATGCTGACAGTGGCACAAGTTAAAACTACATAATAATAACCGTTATGGTAAAATTATTCATATTAACTAAAACAATTCATGAACCCATCAATCAAGCAGAAAGAAGTGGTACATATGTTACAGGAACAACTAGCCAAAAAAGCTTTAAACTTTGTGTCAATTCCTGATGACTATCAATTACTTGTAGAGGATTTTTCAAACGAACAAGCTAAATTTATGTGGTCGGCAGATGATTTAGCAAAAGGAATTGAAGTGTCACTTGATCAAAACGGAAAATTATTAGATTTAACTCGACCTCCTTCGAATACAGGAACACTCGTGACACCGCAACAGCAGCAAGCCCTTGCAGAAAATTTTCTAATGGAACAGTACGAAGAAGCAATGGATTATTTAACTTTGTCTACTGTCATCGAAAACGAGGATGAAACCACGTTTTTATACGAACAAGTTGTAGGAGGCTACCCTCTTGCAAGCTATTACACAAAAATAACCGTTTCCAAGTACGGTGAAACCATTGATTTTAGTTACGATGGCTACACAGAAACACCACCAAAATTCCCAATACAGCTTGCCGATAAAGAAGCTATTTTGCAACATTTGCACACAGCAAATTGGACACTCACGATGAAGTATTTAGTAAGTGACTATTATTCAGTTCCACAATCCGGCCTGTACCCAATTTATGAGAGTCCGATTGTTTACCAATCATTTAATGCCGAAAATGGGCACCCTTCCTTTGAACACAAACAAGAAGAGCCCGAGTCGTTCATTCCTTTTCCAAAAGTATCCGCATTTGAAAAACGAACAACGATAGAGGAAATCATCGGTGTATCAGACTCTATGATAAAACTACGCGAATTCGAATTAGATGAAAATACACTTGTTATTGTCTGGCGAGAAAAAGACTGGCGAGCACCTGCAGAAAAGACGATGGAAAACTTCCTGCTTGAACGTATGGAGCATACGGTAAAAGCGAAGATTGATAAGCATTCGAGGAAGTTAAAGGAATTCATGTGGTTTAAAGAGCGTACAGGCGAACTCGATCTTTCGTTTGAAGCCTGCCGTGACATTGCTTGTGCAGTTATTGCAACGTATTTTGAAGAATATGTTCCTTATTTACAATTACAAATTGAAAAAAACGCCTTCAATGAAGCAAACCGCGCATTTTTCACTTTCCCGCTGCACGTAGCTCCAGACTTACAAATAGAGGGGGAACGTTTTTACATTGGCATAAACAAAACAACGGGATTCGTGGATATCTTATGGTCCCCTCGTATGGACCTAGCGCTTCTTCAATCCTATGAAGCCCAAACTATCCAACCATTAAAAGACGTCATGCCAGCCTTAAAAGAAATCGATACCTTTTTACAATGGTCTAGGCAGTATGATGAAAATAAAAACGATGAAGTATTACAATATAAATTAGGACACGCACAAACGAAACAGCAGATTGTCGGTATAGATGCTATAACTGGACAACTTATCGTCAGTAAACTTTAGCTTGGAGGAACTCAGGCTAAGGACGCCGCGTCGTGCGGCAACACCTGAGTGACCAACATCGTGTTGGCACAAGCCCTAGTGGATGTCACAGATTTTTTAGGGGAGTTTTTCGAGTGAACTCGAAAAAAATCTGGACGCAATTACGCAGAGGCGTAATTGATAGAATGAAAAATAGAACCGCACTTACTTGTAATATGGTTCTGCGTTACAAATAAGTGCGGTTTATTTTTAATATAGATACTATTTTTTCTCTACCAAATAGTTTTAACTAGGAAAATCAAATGCGTCATACCTAAATGGCAAATCTTCTTGCTTATACGCTAGATAGACGCTTTTCCTTTATTGCCAATCCTTGTTTTAAAATCAAAGCACCTAGCAATTGAATGACTGTCTTCACAATTACTTGACCCACAATAGCGGCTGGTACAGCTTCCCATGGTATGAATCCTGCCCCAAGTGGGCTCAATCCAACGATGACAAAAATAACAGAATCAAGAAGACCGCCAACAATACCGCTATAGAAAACTCTCCAAGCCATTGGTAGCTTCAAGCGTGTATAGATTTCTGTATCGGCTGATTCAGCAATGACAAATGATATCGCAGATGCTGCAACAATCATTAAAGTATCTCCTAGTGAAAATGAAACCGCTCCAGATAAAAGTAACGCTATGAATATAAAGATATATGTTTTTGCTCGACCATGCTTATTTTGCACAAGATCTCGAAAAATGAAGGTTGCTCCAACAAAAAGTGTCCCCATAGGAACGATAAACATTCCAAACTCTAACGGTGCAAATCTTGCGGTTACCACGTTTGCAATAACAATCGATAATAAATAAAATAATACTCTCATAATTTCTCTCCTTTAAATACCACTAACTCTGTAAAAGCTTGGAAATATTTAACTATTCTTTTCGTAAAATTCACTCTTAGCGTTTATAAAGTCCTCAAGCCCTTTTTTCCGTAATTTACAAGCCGGACATTCACCACAACCGTCTGCGATTATACCGTTATAGCAAGTTAGTGTTCTTTCTCTCACATACTCAAATACGCCAAGTTGATCTGCTAGCTCCCATGTTTGTGCTTTGTTGATCCACATTAATGGTGTATGAATGACAAAGGAACAATCCATCGATAAATTTAATGTTACATTCAATGATTTGATAAAAATGTCGCGACAATCGGGATAGCCGCTAAAATCGGTTTCACAAACGCCTGTCACTATATGCTTTGCTCCTATTTGACTTGCTAAAACACCAGCAAATGAAAGAAAAAGCAGATTACGCCCAGGTACAAAAGTCGAAGGTAGTCCATCACTATCTTCTTCAACCATTATTTCTTCACGTGTCAATGCATTCGAAGTAAGCTGATTCAGCAGGGACATGTTAAGAATATGGTGATTGATACCATGCTCATTTGCGATTTCTTTAGCACATTCAATTTCAAGACGATGCTTTTGACCATAATCAAAGGTCACAACCTCAACTTGCGCAAAACGCTCAATTGCCCAAAATAAACAAGTGGTGCTGTCTTGCCCCCCACTAAATACAACAAGTGCTTTATCCTGAATCATATAAAAAACTCCTTAATCTCGAAAAAACAGCACTCTAAGAGATGTGCTGTTTTCATCTTAGTTTTTTTAAGAGGGTCGCTAACAACCTCTTCCTTACCAACAAGGACTTATTCAATTTATCTCGCATTACCGAGCAAATACCTGTTATCGATTATCAATTTTTTCCGGGTTTAAATCATGATTCATTAAACGGTAGTTTGCAATTTCTTCGTATTTCGTTTCTGGTCTTCCATAGTTGCACCATGGATCAATCGAGATACCTCCACGTGGCGTGAATTTGCCCCAAACCTCAATATATCTTGGATCTAGTAGCTTGATTAAATCATTCATAATAATATTCACGCAATCTTCATGAAAATCACCATGGTTTCTAAAGCTAAATAAGTAAAGCTTTAATGATTTACTTTCAACTAGCTTTTTCTCTGGAATGTATGAAATATAAATTGTTGCAAAGTCTGGTTGTCCTGTAATTGGGCATAAACTCGTAAACTCCGGACAATTAAATTTCACGAAATAATCACGATTTGAATGCAGACTTTCTACTGACTCTAATACCTCTGGTGCATAGTCCGTTGCATATTGTGTATTCTGATTCCCTAATAGTGTTAAATCATTTAATCCTTCAGTGGGCTTGCGGCCAGTCATAAAAAAACCTCCTTGAAAAGTAATACCGAATCTTTTCAAGGAGAGGCGCTGTCATTTTCTATACAACTTACAGGATTGAATCAAAAAAAGCCATGTCCAATTATGGACATGGCGTATTTGTCATGTATCCATAGTTTTTTATAGAGGGTATCAGCTATGAACCTCTCCTGAGAATTTTCAGGTATTTTATCTAAAAAGACAATACACTACATGAAGATAGATGTCAATTCCCACTATTAATGAATTACTCACTTACAATAATCGAACTTACTTACGATAAGGTTCTCCGTAATGGTCCTAAATGAGGTTCTTTAGAGTTCTTAACATCTAATTATGTCCCTTATTAGAAGACTTCTCATGTTGAAGCAGCCACTCTTTTCTCCACAGACCTCCTGCATAACCAGTTAATTTCCCGTTAGAGCCGATTACTCTGTGGCAAGGAATGACAATGCTTAACTTGTTCTTCCCATTTGCATTTCCAACTGCTCTGATGGCTTTTTCATTCCTGAGAGAAACAGCAATATCCTTATAGGAGCCCGTTTTTGCATAGGGAACCTCTGTTAAAGCTTCCCATACTTTTTTCTGAAAGTCTGTCCCTATTAATAGATACGGAAACGAAAACTCACGCCGATCACCTTTAAAATATTCGTCAAGTTGGTTATAGCATTCTTCTAAAACTGGAGGAGTTTCAGCAAGTAAAAGGTTCACCTTTTTTTCCTTTTCAGAAAATAAAATCGAACTGATTGTCTCATTATTGCCGATTATTTCTATTACGCCAATTGGTGATTCATAATCTAATTTATGGATTTTCTTCATATAAAGACCTCCAAAGATAAAAGGTTGCATATGCCTGCCAACCTTCCCAATCTACTGCATATTCCCTTATTTCCTCCATTGTTGGTTTCCTTTCAAGACCCAATAAAATCTTTAAGGCATTTTGAAGGCCAACATCGGCAACTGGAAAGGAAGATGTATCGTGTAGGGTTTTCATCATTACATAATCTGCTGTCCATGCTCCGATACCTCTGTACATCATTAGGGATTTTTTTACTTTCTGATTATCTTTTTTCTCAAGCAATAATTCTTTTGTCAATTTCCCCTCTGACATAGCTTCGGCAATGCCAATAATATATTCAGCCTTCCTAATCGTAAATTGTAGATCCCTCAAATCATCCACATATATCGATGCTATTTTTTCAAATGATGGGAATAGCCAAAACGTTTCTCCTTCGAAAGTTAAACTTTCACCATACTGTTCAACGAAGCGTCTCTTTAATGTATACGCAAATGTTAAATTAATTTGCTGTCCCATAATCGCCCATACTAACGCCTCAAATAAATCAGAAATACACATAATCCGTAATCCATAATATTTATGAGCAAGTTTCTTTAAGACTTTATCTCGATCAGCCAATTGATAAAATCCCGCTAATTCTTGATCCAAATCAAACCATTCCCAAATATACTCTGCCACTTTTTTGCGTGAGTCTATCGATGGAGGGCTCATGGGGAATTCAACATTTATAGAATGATTGATAGATTCAATTTTACATAAAACCAAAGATTCATTAATTTTTATTAGTTTATATAAAGACTGCTCTTTAATCTGATGCATTATTTCCTGACTGGATCTGCCCAGGAAAACTAAACACTCCTCAAAATTAAATGCCTTTGGAGGATATATTTCTATAAAAGATTCATGATCAATCCAATTCATTCAAAAGTCCTTTCGATATTTACTGGGTGAACAATTTTTTAAGTTTCGAAATACTTTGTAAAAATTAGAAGTGCTCTGGAATCCTACTTCATAGCAAATCTCAAGGTTCGTTAAAGTTGTGCATTTTAGAAGGTGGGCTGCTTTGTCGATACGAATTTTTTCTAAATAAGTACGTGGAGTCTCAGATGTTTCCTGTTTAAATAAGCGCTCCAAATAAAAAGGACTAACACCTACATGATCCGCTATATCTTTTAATACCAAATTTTTCTTAT
Source organism: Solibacillus daqui (assembly GCF_028747805.1). Classification (NCBI taxonomy): domain Bacteria; kingdom Bacillati; phylum Bacillota; class Bacilli; order Caryophanales; family Caryophanaceae; genus Solibacillus; species Solibacillus daqui. The sequence goes on along the minus strand of NZ_CP114887.1, from coordinate 170,952 downwards.
AATGATTCACTAGAAAAGTTATAATATTTCTGACAAGCTCAATATGCGGAGAGTGCTCAACTTCTGGCTGACATCTCTTACAAGGACGATAACCAGCTTTTTCAACTTCATTCATGTCATGGTAAAACTCAACATTCATTTTTTTAGGTTTTCTTGATCTGCAGGATGGGCGACAGTATATTTTAGTTGTTTTAACTGCAGTAAAAAATAGCCCATCATATTTTTTATCACACGCGATGATTTTCTCCCACATCTCTTCAAATGAAAGATTAACATTAGTCGTCATGTAAACCACTCTCCATTCACATTAGTGCTCGTTTTCATAAAGAAGGGAAGTATCTTTATATCTCAATAATTGGCCAACTTTCTTATCTAAATAAGCAAATATATTATCGGATAGGGCATTTCCAAAACTGAATCTTCCTACACCTAATTCTTTGAGCTTATTACAACTTGTTAGTCCAGGTAAAGATAATATATTTAGGGGTGCACTTATATTCGTGGTAATTTCTTTAATCTCACCATCCCCTTTTAAGCCGGGAACAAAAATCCCACTAGCACCACTCTCAACATACGCTTTTGCTCGTTCTATTGTTTCCATCAAAGGATTTTGCCTTTGAAAATAAGTATCTGTTCTGGCATTAATATAAAAATCTTTATAACCATTCTGGTCTAACGCTGTTCTTATTTTCTCTAGAAGATTACAATGGTGTGAAATCTCTCTTAAACCATTTGATTTTTTCAATGAATCTTCAATATTGATACCCGCTACTCCTACATCTGCCGTCCTTAAAACATTATCTATAATTGTCTCAGTGTCTTCGCTGTATCCAGCCTCAATATCAGCGGAAACTGGAATTTTAACGTTCTCTGCTATTGTTTTTATTATTCCTAAGTGTCTATCAAAATCAATTAATTCTCCATCTTTATACCCTAGAGAGTTAGCAATTCCCCAACTTGTAGTACCAATAGCTTTGAATCCTGCTTTTTCAAGCGTTAAGGCAGAAAACAAATCCCACGCGTTTCCTAAAAATAATAGATCCTCTGAAAAATGTAGCTCATTGAATTCCTGAATCTTATTCATCTTTTCTCCCTCCAAATACTTTGCTGGAGCCATTTTAACAAGTAATCTACCTTAATTTCGTCCTCATTCTTGCTTTTATGGTCTGCCTATAAGAAAAAAAGTGAAGCAATATTTGCTCCACTTCTAGGCTCTATTATAAAAATCGCATTTACTTATGGTACGGCTCTCCGTTGCTAGTGTAAGTGCGGTTTTATTACGTATATTACTCAATAAGACAAATTACAATTTAATTATTTATATTCGAAATTTCAAAAGGAATTAAATTTTCAATTCGTCTCCACGTACGGCAGACACTCTTTTCCTTGCCTAATGGTTGCTGTACCATTCGTTGTTTTATAAGGCGGTGTTTCCGGCAAAACGTTCATGACCAAGAGCCGGATTGAATAATCTTTATAAAATATTTCATCAAATGAAGGGGTTATGTGTGGATCCGTATTTTCAAATATCTTTTTTTGTAATTCTTCTATGTCTACATCAAATGGAATCCCTATTAAAACATTGTCTATTCCCTGAATTTTGTCGGCCACGCCGAAAACAACGCTGCCACCGCCGCCATTTGCCATACAAACAGCGTATTTAATCATTTTATTGACGTTTTCCTCCACAGCACTAAAATTCCATTGCTTAAAGTCTAGGTCCTGTGCCTCAAAATCATCTGCAATATGATGATCCAATTGCTGAATGATCTCCATGATTTCTCTTTTATTCTTCATAAGAATATCCTCCTTTCCAGCAAAATCGATCTATATACCTTGTAAATACGTTAACCAATGCTTATAAAAAAAAGGCAGTCCCTTATTACAAATACACTTGTAGGAACTACCTCTTATTATATTTATATGTTTGTTTCGTCATGGCTGTTTATAAAGCTTTTTGAAATTGCACGTTGGCTTCATTATAAATTTTTCAACACATGCAATTCCCAACTTTTTCAAAACCTACGCCTACATTTGTTTTACTAGTTATCTAATTCTATATCAACATTTCAATTAGATACATCTTGAAGGACAAATAAGTATATCCGTCGAAGTAATTTGCAATGCAGTTCAAACTGGGCTACGTTAATCCAACTAAAGGGTTGTGAGATTATAATGAACTTGACTGAAATTTTGAGTATAAATAAGGAAGGCTGGGAAAAATCCGCAGAACGTTTTTATGGCAGAACAGCTCTTCCGGAATATGGGCCATTTTCTTTAAGTGAAGAACAACTTAATTTATTCGGAACTATTGCAGGTAAAAAGATTTTAGATATTGGGTGTGGGAGTGGACATTCATTGCAGTATATGGGGAATGAAGGCGCACAAGAATTGTGGGGGTTAGACCTTTCAACAAAACAAATTGAAACAGCTGAAAAGTTACTACGTTCTCAAGAAAGTAAAGTAACCTTGTTCGAATCACCTATGGAGGAGAATCCAGGATTACCACCTGAATACTTTGATATAGTGTATTCCATTTATGCATTAGGATGGACTGTTGATTTACAAAAGACATTATCTAATATCCATAGTTATTTAAAACCTGGTGGCACATTCATATTTAGTTGGGAGCACCCTATTCACGATCGATTAGCCTATGAAAATTCAGCATTCACTTTAAAAAAATCATACAATATAGAAGGCCCCGAGTACAATGAAGCGTGGCACAACAATGTTGTCATATACCATCGAAAATTAAGTACATATATTAATACGCTTATAGAAGCTGGCTTTATCATTGAGAAGGTAATCGATGATGTTGTATTACCGACTACCATTACAGAAAATCCTTCAAAATGGTATTCAACTCAAAGAGCATCTATTGTTCCAGCCACATTTATAATAAAAGCTACAAAACGTAATACTCGCCACCTTTTATAAATGGCATTGCATTTTTTAAATGGATTATTAAACAAAACAGCTTAAAATGATAGCTTTTCTTTTGTGGGTTTCCTTGAAAAATTTATACTTTCTAAGTCAAAAATAGCAAAAAGTCATAAAAGAGCAGCACCCTTTTATGACTTTTAATTTTTCATTAAATGTAAAAATATTATTTGAATTGTGCTTTTACTTTCGCTGGTAGCACATCGTACTGCACTTCATCGTAAGACGTTACTTCATTTCCATCTTTTGTATATAACATTAAGTATGCTTCATGACGTAAATTTTTGCTCGCCGAAAATTTCACCAAAACTTCTTTCCCGTCCTCATCGTACGCAACTTGCTCATACGAATAGCTCATATAAACCGTCCCATCCGTTGCGACAGAACGATCTTCTACGCCATCTTCTGTAATTTGCACGTACACATGGTCTTTCCCTAAACGGTTAAAATCCATTGTCGCTAACACAACTAAGCCAGCTACTAACAAAGCCACTACGAAACCAAAAGCAATAAATAGCTTTTTCATCTATCTTTTCCTCCATTATAATTTTTGACGAATCACTTTATTGAAATAAGAAACTGTTAATATATAATACAAACCGTAAATTGCAGAATAAACAACAATCCAAATGAGCACAGGTGTCACGATATTCATATTAAACAATGTTGAGAAAGCCTTTAACGCAAACACACTGTGTAAAATGCCTAAAATAAGCGGAATCCCAAAAATCAAGCCAACTTGAGCGCGGATTGTTTTTTTCATCTCTTTTGAGTTCACGCCAATTTTAAATAACACCTCGTATTTGCCTCGATCCTCCTCGGCATCGGTAATCATTTTGAAGTAAATAACGCTCCCCATTGCCATAAGAAATACTAAGCCCAAAAAGCTCCCAGCAAACAGTAGCGCCCCATAGGATTGCACCATTGATTGATAGATTGCAGGATGGCTTGAGAAGGTTTCACTCTCCCCGATTTGCTCGCGGATTTTTTCAGATACTGCTAACTGATTTTTTTCATCCTTCATTTCAACCATTTGATACGAAACTGCCTCACCTTGAATGGCTTCGTATGCATCGTCAGTTACAACCGCTACGACAAATAGTGATGGCGTATTAAACATCGACTCATCTGAAAAGCTTTCAATCGTAAATGTTTGTTCGCCTACTTGCATGGTCTTCCCTGTGTAATCATCAGAAAAACGCGCATCGTAAAAGCTATCCATAATAAACGCATCATTTCCCAACAACGTCAACGCTTCCTTCCCTTGCAAAGAAGCCATTTTATTATACTGAGATAATTTAATAAACGCATAGTTATACACGTCATTGTATATGTTTAAATCGCTGTTTTTAACCTCTATATTTTCGTTGTATATTATTGCGTCCGATTGTATATTTACAGAATTACCCTGCCACATAAACGTATTTGGAGCATATTTTTGTGCTTCTTTTCCAATGTTGTAATAAAGACCAAATACTGCTCCACCCGCTGTTATGGTCGTCGCACTCAAAATCGCAATTAATGTTAACGTTTTCGCATTTCCACGAATACGATACAGCATTTGCGATACAGTCATTAAATTTAAGCCGCGCCATGCAAAGTGGCTATTTTTTTTCATTTTCGATAATATGAATACCGTTACGCTATGGAATAATAAGTATGTCCCAAACACAACGAGTAGAACGATAATCAGCGGTGTCGTAATAATTCCAAGCATTTTCCAAGCCTGCGAAGTCGACATATCGACAGAGGCTAAATAATAGCCTGCGCCAATCATCGCCACCCCTAAAATAGCAGCAATCGCCTTCGCTTTTGGCAGCGCCTCACCCTTTTTTTCTGCATGGAACAAGTCAATTAACTTAAATTGATAAATAACAAAGTAACCCTGCAATGATGTGAGGAAGAAGATGATCATAAATAGCAACATCGTCTGACGAACTGCCTCACCCGAAAATGTAAAACTTGAAACAATATCTAAATTCATTAACTGAATTAATATTGCTAAAATGCCCTTCGAAGCAAAGAACCCTAGCAAAATACCGACAATTAATGAAAACATCCCAATCACCATATTTTCGAAAAACAATAAAAAACCAATTTGCTTTTTGCGAACACCCAGTAATGAATACAGGCCGACTTCTTTTTTACGCTTTTTCATAAAAAATGAATTCGAATAGGCAATAAAAATTGCAACAAAAATAATAAGCATTACCGAAGACACATTCATAAGCGTACTAATCATCGAACCGCCGTCAGCAAAATCGTCGCTAAATTTCAACGTGACAAATGTGAAGTAAATACAAATACTAAAGACCATCGAGCCAAGATAAAGTGAGTAGCTTTTCATATTGCGGCGAATGTTTTTTAATGCCAAATCAAATAATGTCATGCATATCACCATCCGTTGCTGCTAATTCTTCTAATATAAATTGGAAAAACTGCTTCCTTGATTTCGTACCGCGAAATAGCTCCTTCGATAACTCACCATCTTTAATAAGCAAAATGCGTTGACAAAAGCTTGCGGCATACGCATCATGTGTAACCATCATAATCGTTGCGTTTTGCTGTGCATTTAATTTACTCATGCTTTCGAGTAGATCTGTAGCCGATTTTGAATCGAGTGCCCCAGTTGGTTCATCAGCAAAAATCATTTTCGGTGCTGTAACAAGTGCGCGTGAGGCTGCTGTACGCTGCTTTTGCCCACCTGAAATTTGATATGGATATTTATCGAGTAAGCCTTTAATCCCAAACTGTGCGGCAATCGTTTCAACGCGCTCTTTAATTTGTGCTGGCTTTACTTTGGCAATCGCCAGCGGTAGCACGATATTTTCACGCACTGTCAAAGAATCGAGCAAGTTATAGTCTTGGAAGATGAAGCCTAAATGATCGCGGCGAAAATCGGCGAGCTTTTCTTCCTTCATTTTCGCAATATTGGCGTTGTCGATTACAATGTCGCCACTAGAAGCGGAGTCAATAGTCGCTAAAACGTTTAGTAATGTAGATTTCCCAGCACCTGAAGGACCCATTACCCCCACGAATTCCCCTTGTTCAATATCAAATGTAATATTTTTCAGCGCTTCAAAAGTAGCTTGGCCTTTGCCGTACACCTTTGACACATTGTTTACTTGTAAGATTGTCGTCATGTCAAACACCTCGTTTTGTTGTTGCTTTTACTATACCGCGCAAACCTTACAGCAAACTGCGTCCAACCTTACGAAAATCTTAAATCGTTCGTCACATACGTCATATATTTGTCATACAATATTCATAAAATGACAAGGGCAATTTCCTGTAATCGCCCATAAACATTGATACAATGGGTTTTATACCATTTTTTATACTTTACATATCATTTACAGTTCTATTAAAATGGCATTTTTGTGCTGTTTTTGCGTTATAGTGTATGTAAGTTCAAAAGAGTATTTAGACTTTTTGCATGATTCCACCGTTGCAGGATACCTAGCTGCTAGCATGTAAAAACTCAACAATATTCATTATGCTTTGAACCATTTGACTACCACCTCATTCATAAGGTAGGCTAGCACACACCTAGCCTAAACGAAAAAAAGAAGAAGGCACGAGCTATCCTCCCAATAGTAGCTCGTGCCTTCTTTCGTTTTTATTATTTTTTACCGTATCGCTTCGGCATTTGCATAATTGCATCCCACACACCGCTAAATGGTGGTGCGTATGCTAAGTCCAAATGTAGTAAATCCTCAAATGTCATTTCGTTATAAAGCGCTGTTGCAAATACATCGATACGCTTATCGACCCCATTTTCCCCAACCGCTTGCATGCCTAGTAACTGACGACTTTGCTGCTCTACAAGCATGCGCAGTTTCATCGGACGTACATTCGGATAATAGCTTGCGATATCGTTTACTTCCATTTCATACGCTTCTACAAGTACATGCAGTTGATCGGCATCTGCATTAGTTAATCCCGTCATTCCAATTTGCAAATTGAAAAATTTTAAAATCGATGTGCCCACAATGCCTTGATATTTTTGCATGTAGCCAGCAATATTTAAACCGGCAATACGTCCTTGCTTATTCGCTGTAGAGCCTAGCGGTAAGTAATCCATCTGACGCTTAATACGGTGATAATGGGTTGCACAATCGCCTGCTGCATAGACATGTTCAATAGATGTTTCCATATGTTCATTAACAATTAATGCCCCGTTTTCGAGTTTCGCAAAGCCATTCGCAAACTGCGTATTTGGACGTACCCCCGTTGCGACAATGACTAAATCGGTCTCATAAATACCTGATGCCGTGCGTACCCCTTCGACATGCGTTGCCCCTTTAAAACCTAGTGTCGTTTCATTTAGTAATACGTCAATGCCATGTTTCCGTGCTTCCTCTAACACCATTTGCGCTAGCTTTGGATCTAAAGCTGACATCAAACGCTTCCCACGATGTATTAAACGCACCTCTAACCCGCGCTCACGAACCGTTTCTGCTACTTCCAAGCCAATATAACCCGCACCAATAATTGTCACATGCTTCACACTAGGTAATGCACGCATTAATGCCTCCATTTGTGGAATGGTTTTCACTGTATGAATGCCCTGTAAGTCTGCATTTTCCAGCCGAGGAATTGTTGGTGAGGCCCCTGTTGCAATTAACAATTTATCGTATAAAAATTCAAATGGTTCACGGCTATTCACATCAATGCCACTCACCTTTTTTAACTTCGTATCAATATTCGTAACTTCATGAAAAATCCGTGCATCAATTCCGTATTTTGCACGGAACTCTTCAACATCTCGTGCGATTAAATCATCTGTATGTGGCACTTTTCCGTTAATGACATACGGCAAACCACATTGCCCGTATGAATAGACATCGCCCTTTTCTAACACTAAAATTTGTGCAGCCTTATTATTGCGCACAATTTCCATTGCCGCGCTCATTCCTGCCGCATCTCCTCCGATAATTACTACCTTCACCGTGCACCACTCCTTCTAAGTCTAATCCCATTTCAGAAAATTTTTTTTATCTTTTGTATAATTTATTCAAGTTCATTAGTTATATAAGTGAGTTAACTTACCATTAGTAAAACATATTTTCAATCATTTCACATGAACGATGCTTAATGTGACATGCATTTATTTTTTACACTGTTTTTATTCGCTCCAAAACTTCTAAAATCTCCCTCCACTATATTCCGAAATCCGAAAAATATGCTACACTAACTATCAGAATACTCTAATAAAGGAGCAATACCACTATGACAAAAACAACAATCGGTATTATCGGCACAGGTGTTGTCGGCGAAAGGATTATTAACCAAGCGTTAAACAACGAACATTACGAAATCGCCGCTATTTTTGATACGAATGAACAACGTACGAAGGAAATACAGGAAAAATACAATGTCAACACAACAAATGATTTACAAGCACTACTCAACTTAAGACCTGACTGGGTGTATATCGGCACACCACCCGTTAGCCATGCCTCATTAGCACAAGAAATCGCTAAGCACGGGCTTCATATTTTATCAGAAAAGCCACTTGCCCATGATGCCTCGGACGGTGAAGTCATGGTACAAGTCGCACAACAATCGAATGTCAAAACAGCGATGCACTTCCCGCTGATGTACGGAGCAGCGGTGCACCAATTCAAAAAAGAATTAGCAAGTGATATGGGCGATATTATGCGCATTGAACTACATACATATTTCCCAGAATGGCCGCGCAAATGGCAGCAAAACCCGTGGATTGCTTCACGTGAGCAAGGTGGCTTCATACGCGAAATTTTCCCACACTACTTACAGCTAACGTATCATTTATTTGGCGATATCGACATTACTGCACATGAAACGACATATCCACAAAATGAAGCGCTTTGCGAAACGGGCGTATCCGCATTAGCGAAAACAACGAGCGGTATTCCAATGGTCATAAATGGACTTGCAGGCATTGGCCAAGAAGAACGCATCGACTATAAAGTTTTCGGTACAAATAAAACGGTCACATTGCGTAACTGGTCACAAATATTCACAGCAAAAGCCTATGAAGCAGAAGTAGAAATTATTGCAACCGAAATGCCCGAAACGATGCTAGGCGCTTGCCGTAAAACACTGCTTGGTGAAAATGCCTTTATCGTACCATTTGAAGAAGGGTTAAAAGTTCAACGTTGGATAGATGAGTTATTAAAATAGCAAATCATTTTATAAGGGGACGTTTTTATGATGGATTTATTACATTATCCGTTTGCGAGTAAACGCAATACGGTCATTGCAAATCGTGGGATGGTTGCAACATCACAGCCACTTGCTGCACAGGCTGGGCTCGATATTTTAAAAAAGGGTGGCAATGCGGTTGATGCAGCCATTGCAACAGCAGCAGCCCTTACCGTTGTCGAACCAACATCAAACGGCATTGGTGGAGATGCCTTTGCACTTGTTTGGATGAACGCCGATAAAGAGCTTTATGGATTAAACGCTTCAGGTCCTTCTGCCAAAGCAATTTCAAAAGAAGCATTAATAGCACGCGGGATCGACAAAATGCCGATGCATGGCGTCATTCCGGTAACTGTTCCAGGTGCTCCAGCGGCTTGGGTAGCATTATCAAAGCGCTTCGGAAAATTACCTTTAACAGAAGTGTTAGCACCCGCGATTTCTTATGCGGAGGACGGCTACCCGATTTCCGTGACACTTGGACAAAACTGGCAAAACGCTTATAAAAAGTACAAAAAATCACTCACAACCGAAGAATTCAACGCTTGGTTCGACACGTTTTCAATCGATGGGCGCATGCCGGAAATTGGTGAAATGTGGCGTTCTCCTGGTCATGCTGACACATTACGTAAAATCGCCTCGACAAATGGAGAGGCTTTTTATCAAGGGGAACTTGCAGAAAAAATCGATGCATTCATGAAACAGCATAATGGCTTTATAACGAAAGACGATTTAGCAAGCTACGAGCCGGAATGGGTTCAACCAATTGGTGTAAATTACAAAGGCTATGACGTATGGGAAATCCCACCAAACGGACAAGGCATCGTCGCACAAATGGCGCTAAATATTTTCCAGCATGCAGAAGCAAAATGGCAGGACACTGATACATTGCACAAGCAAATTGAAGCAATCAAACTTGCCTATACAGACGGTAAAGCCTTCGTCACGGAGCGTGCAGAAATGCCGGTAGATACTGATACGTTACTTTCAAAGGATTACGGTGAAAAACGTTTTGCCGAAATTACCGATACAGCACTTCTGCCAAAGCCATTTGATATTCCAAAAGGTGGTACGGTGTTTTTAGCAACCGCAGATGCGGACGGCAACATGGTATCATTCATTCAAAGTAACTATATGGGCTTCGGTTCAGGTATTGTGATTCCAGGAACAGGCATATCTCTACAAAATCGTGGCTATGATTTTTCATTAGATGAAAATCATCCAAACTTTTTAAAACCAGGAAAACGTACATATCATACAATCATTCCAGGCTTCCTAACGAAAAATAACGAAGCCGTTGGACCATTTGGCGTTATGGGTGGTTATATGCAGCCTCAAGGACATTTTCAAGTCGTAACGCATACGGTTGATTTCGCGCTAAATCCTCAGGCCGCGCTCGACATGCCACGCTGGCAATGGATGGGTGACAAACGTATTGAAGTTGAACCACATTTCCCAAATTATTTAGTCCAAGCCTTGCAGCGTAAAGGTCATGATATTCATGTTGCAATCGATGGTAGTATTTTCGGACGTGGACAAATCATTTGGCGCGATCAAAAAACAGGCGTACTTTACGGTGGGACAGAGCCACGTACGGATGGCACAATCGCAGCCTGGTAAAATAAACAAAAGCTTCGATGCATGTTATCTTTATGCACCGAGGCTTTTTTTAGCTTTGTATCCTTCTCCTTTCAAATACAACGGCAACCTTATCCCCTACCGAAACATACAACATAATCTTCCGAGCCCCCATCTTTATTAATTTTTTCATTACCTTACTTAATAAGATTTTACCTTCTGTATGACCGTATATATCGTTTATCTGCTTGAAATTTTCCAATGCGACAAGTTTATTTTTAACTTTATTGTTGCATTTTCTTTCGTTTCAGCATATATTTTTCCTTAAGGAAACATATTATCGTTAGTGAAAAGGACTGAATATTATGACCGTTGAAGTTTTAATGATTCTGTTATGTATTATTTGGTTTATTTTTTTACTTGCATGGCTCCTAACAAAATCAGTGACGATCGCGACGTTATTTTTTGTAATATGGATTAGCTTACGGTATGTGATTCAAAATCATTATTTGAAAGAGAAGGAGTCTAAAAGACAGTGAAACGTTATTTTGGGGTTTTGGGTGTTTTAGGATTATCTATGATATTAGTAGCATGCGGAAATGAGGAATCATCAACTAGTGAAAAAAAAGAAGGAAATATCGTCGCAACTACAAGTCAAATTGGAGATGCCTTAAAAATCATTGGCGGTGATCATTTACAAGTAACAACATTAATGGGACCTGGCGTCGACCCACATTTATACAAGGCTACACAAAGTGATTTGACAAAGCTGGATGGAGCAGAGGTGATCTTTTACAGCGGCTTACATTTAGAAGGACAGATGCAAGAAATTTTCGACCAAATGTCTGAGGAAAAAACCGTGCAAGCGGTAGCAGAGGAAATTGATAAAGCACAATTATTAGCGGATCCAAATAATGCAACATTACACGATCCCCACGTTTGGTTTGATATCGACTTATGGAAGGAAGTTGTTGATACAATTGGCGACACGTTAGTCGAAGAATATCCTGAATATAAAGATGATTTTGAGGCAAATGAAGAAGCTTTCTTAGCCGAGTTAGATGAACTAAAACAATACGCATCTAATAGGATTGAAGAAATTCCAGCATCGCAAAGAATCTTAGTAACAGCCCATGATGCCTTTAACTACTTTGGTGAAAGTCAAGGGTTTGAAGTACGGGGTCTTCAAGGCTTAAGTACGGATTCAGAATATGGCGTAAAAGATGTGCAAAATATGGTTGACTATTTAGTAGAGAACAAGATTAAAGCGATATTTGTAGAGTCAAGTGTCTCCGATAAGGCGATGAAAGCAGTAATTGAAGGCGCTAAGGAAAAAGGGCATAGCATAGTAATTGGCGGCGAACTGTTCTCAGATGCTATGGGAGCCGAGGGAACAGAAGAAGGTACTTATTTAGGCATGTATAAACATAACGTCGACACGATTGTCAATTCATTAAAGTAGGTGAAATAGATGGATGCATTAGTAGTTCAAAACTTATCGGTTGCTTATGATAAAAAAACGGTGTTGGAAAATGCAAGTGTTTCAGTACCAACAGGACATTTAGCAGCCATAATTGGCCCAAATGGTGCTGGAAAATCAACATTTTTAAAGGCGGTATTAAATCAGCTACCAAACAAAGTTGGAAATGTCTCGATTTTAGGGAAGGCTTTTTCTCCAAAAAGCTTACAGGTTGGCTATGTACCTCAGCGCAATGCCGTTGACTGGGATTTCCCAACAACAGCGATTGATGTTGTATTAATGGGTCGTTACGGCCATCGAGGCTTATTTAAACGTCCTACAAAACACGACCGAGCACTCGCTATGGAAGCTTTATCGAGTGTTGGCATGCAGGATTTTGCAGACCGCTCTATTGGTCAGCTTTCTGGCGGTCAACAGCAGCGCGTTTTCCTTGCAAGAGCACTCGCCCAAAATGCAGAGGTATACTTTTTAGATGAGCCCTTCGCAGGGGTAGATGCTGCAACGGAAAAAACAATTATCGATATTTTAAAAAATTTAAAGGCACAAGGGAAAAGTATTTTCGTCGTTCATCATGATTTGCAAACCGTGACGGAGTATTTTGACTATACAATTTTATTAAATAAAACGATTTTAGCGGCAGGGAAAACCGAGGAAACCTTTACACCCGAAAAGCTACAGCAAACCTATGGCGGAAAATTATTAATAATGGAAGCGATGTAAGGAGGAGAAATAATGTTATCGGGAAATTTACTGTGGGTACTAATCGGTACAATGCTTCTAGGTATAGCAGCAGGTATTACAGGGACTTTTTCCTTCTTACAAAAGCAAAGCTTAGTAGGTGATGCAGCAGCCCATGCTGCATTACCTGGTATCGCTTTAGCCTTTTTAATAACAGGACAAAAGGAACTACCTGTTTTAATGGTCGGTGCTGCCATTACCTCTGCACTTGCTGTGTACTGTATCCAATGGATTGTTACGTATTCGAAGTTAAAGGCTGACGCAGCAATTGGGCTCGTATTAGCGGTGTTTTTTGGAATTGGTATTGTGCTTTTAACGATTGTCAATCGCAGTCCACTTGGCAATCAAAGTGGGCTAAATGACTTTATTTTCGGGAAAGCCGCGACGATGACAAAGTCAGATTTAACTTGGCTCTTTATAAGTGCAGGGATCATTATTTTAGTAAGTCTTTTACTGTACAAGGAATGGAAGCTCATGATTTTTGACCCTGTTTATGCAAAAGGAATTGGTTTACCTGTTGAGGCATTAAAAGCTTGTTTAACGGCTCTTATCGTCATGACAATCGTAACAGGTATTCAAGCAGTAGGTGTTATTTTAATGTCCGCACTTCTTATCATCCCAGCGGCAAGTGCAAAGCTTTGGACAAAAAAGTTAAATACAATGCTATTATTTAGCGCCATTTGTGGTGGATTAGCAGGTGTGGCAGGTACATTCATTAGCTCCATTCGCACAGGGTTATCGACTGGGCCAATTATTGTGTTATTTGCAGCTAGTATTTTTTTCATTTCATATGTTTTTAGTCCAAAATCCGGACAGTTAAGCAAGTATTTGAGGAAAAAGAAATTTCAACAACAGGGTGATGTGTCATGATTGAATTTTGGGTCATTTTAACGGGTATATTAGTAGGCATTACGTGCGGTATAGCAGGTGTTTTTTTAATTCTTCGTAAAATGTCTATGATTGCTGATGCGATTAGTCATACCGTGCTGTTTGGAATTGTTATGGCCTTTATCATAACGCAAACATTAAATGGTTTTTGGATGTTAGTGGGTGCGGCTTGTGCAGGGATTTTGACAGCTTATTTAGTACAGTTACTACAATCTTCAGGCATTCAGGAGGATGCTGCGATTGGGGTTATATTTACATCATTGTTTGCGGCTGGTGTGCTACTCATCACATTATTTGCAGGGAATGTTCATTTAGATGTAGAGCATGTTTTAATGGGGGAAATCGCGTTCGTTCCTTGGGATAGATGGACATTGTTGTCGATTACTATGCCCAAAGCGGTATGGATGTTGCTTTTAGTGCTAGTAATCAATATTACTTTCCTTGTACTGTTTTATAAGGAAATGAAGTTATCAACGTTCGATCCTGTTTATGCTGCAACAATCGGATTGCCTGTTATGCTATTACATTACGGCTTTATGACGACGATTTCATTAACAACTGTTTCAGCATTTGATAGTGTTGGCGCAATTTTAGTTGTAGCGATGCTAATTGGTCCAGCGGCTACCGCCTATTTGATTAGTAAATCCATTAAGCAAATGTTTGTATGGAGTATCACTTTTGGCGTGACGGCAGCGGTAATCGGATATTATAGTGCGAAATGGTTGGATACTTCAATAGCAGGTATGATGGCAACAATTGTTGGTGTTATTTTTATTGTGGTATTTGCAATTGATAAGATAAATAGCCGTTTAAATAAGAAAGTAGTCGCGGAAATCGATATGAAAGAACACAACTCCAACATTTAACCAAGGCTACTTTAAAAAGAAAATAATTTAAATGTTAAGTTCTTCAATACTTATAACTGGCACTTTTGTTCACTGCGAGCAAAAGTGCCTATTCTATTTGTGCGCTATATTCAGTTATATCTCATGTAAAATCAATTACGCCTCGGCGTAATTGCGTCCAGATTTTTTTCAAGCTCGCTTGAAAAACTCCTCTAAAAATCTGTGACATCCGCCGGGGCTTAACTTAATTCAGCCGGGGTTTGAACCCACACTGAATATAAATAGTATTGTTGGCCTCATCCCCACTTATAGAAGTAGGGCACTTCTGTACCTGTCGCTTCGCTTTCGGTACAAAAATTGCTGAATTAAATTAAAAAAGGACAACACGACATTCCGTGCTGCCCAATTTCCTTATTCTACGTCCTCTGATGCTGGTGGCGCTAATATTTCTTCCTTACAGAACGCTAAAATCATCGCCTCTTCATCATCTTCAAGTGCGAAATCTAAAATTTCGTTGTTTGTTTTATCGGTAATGAAGTAATTCATGATACGTACATCTTCGTTAATTAACCCAACGATTGCGCGGATTTCTAAGCCCGCTTCCGAATATAGCTCATCGTCCTCATCTACCTCTACATCCAATAAAAACTCAAAGCGCTTGCCCTCGATAATGTTTGTAGGATCTAAAATTTCATCAATTAAATAGTGTGTAATATTCATGTAACTGGCTCCCTTTTTGGAAATCTCCCTTCTTATGATAAACGAAAATTTGAGCGCGTCAAATAACATGGCTAAAATAGCACGTGACAGGTAGTTTTTCGTATGCCAAACTAGATTTTAAGGAGTGATACAACATGAAGGATTTATTATATTACCAAGACGCCACGATTTCAGAGTTTCATGCAAACGTTATAAAAACAGATCGCGATGAAAATGGAAATTATATTGTATTAGATAATACAGCCTTTTATCCAACTGGTGGCGGGCAGCCGCACGATACAGGCTGGATACAAGATATAGAAATTATTAATGTCGAAAAAGTAGAAGATGAAATACGCCATTATACAACAGATAATGTTTCGGATATTTCCGGGGAAATTTTTGCGAAACTCAATTGGACACGCCGTTTTGATCATATGCAGCAGCATACAGGTCAGCATATTTTAACAGCGGCCTTTGTCGAATTATTTAATATGGCAACGACAAGCTTCCATTTAGGGACTGAGCTTGTAACAATCGATTTAAATGTAAGCGACGTGACGGACTCACAACTAGCGGACGCTGAGCAACGTGCCAACGAAATTATTTTAGAAAATCGCCCAATCGAAACAAAATGGGTAACTAAAGTCGAATTGGAAAACTATAACTTACGAAAAGACGTAAAAGTAGATGAGGATATTCGCTTAGTCATTATCCCAGACTACGATTACAATGGCTGCGGTGGCACACATCCAACGTCTACAGGACAAGTGGGACTCTTAAAAATTTTAAATACTGAAAAAATGAAGCAGCAAATCCGCGTGCATTTTGTTTGTGGGAACCGTGTCTTGCAACAATTAGCGATGCGTAAAAATGTATTATCCGATGTTGCACGTCAATTAAGCGCACCTGAGGAACAAGCTAGCGAGGCATTACGAAAATTAGCGGCAGCTGCAAAACAAACAGAGAAAAACTTAAAAGAAGCACAGGACGCATTATTACAATTCGAAGCAAAAGAGTTCGCCAATGAAAACATAGCAGCTCGTACATTCGAAAATCGCTCAATCCAAGATTTACAAAAGCTCGCACGTTTCATCACGGAGCAAAATGACCAGGCCGTTGCACTGCTCGTCTCGACGAATGATGACAAGCTACAATTCGTAGCAGCACGCGGCAAAGCAAATACGACTTCTATGAAAACTGTTTCAGCAACCGCGCTACCGATTATTAACGGCAAAGGTGGCGGTAGTGACGGACTAGTACAAGGTGGTGGCGAAAAAGCAATTCCTGCTGAAGCACTACTTGAAGCGATGAAAAAAGCATTATAAAACAACGAAAAAAGAGTCCAGAAGTAAATACTTTTTGGACAATTTCCGTCTCATGTATTATTAATCCGCTGTAGGCTGTGCTTCTGTGGTGGTCAGAATAAGGAACGAATGCTAAAAGCGTCACGTCCTGTGACAATGCATTCATGACCAACATCGTGTTGGCCTCCATCCTTGGCGTAAAGGGAATGTCCCAGAATTACTTCTCGGACATTCCCTTTCTCACGCTGCCTTTAACCCGTTCATCCCACGACGTACATTCGTCACATCGGTATAACCAAGCCTAACAAGTTCCTTACACGCCTTATTACTACGTACCCCACTCTGACAAATCACAATGATTGGTTTGTCCTTCGGTAAATCACCTAAATACGTGCCAAGCGGTCGATTAATAAACTTCGGTATGTGTGCTTCTTTATATTCATTGGCAGAACGCACATCAACAAAAACGATGTCATCTTTTTCAAGCAGCGGCTGTAATTCCTTCGTTGTAATATACTTCACGCCTTTTTTCGGCATAAAGCGAAAAATCATGACTATGATTAAAACAAGTGCAATCCATGTAATCCATTGTTCCATAACTAACTCCTTTAAAACTCTTTTCTTCATTGTACCTAATCCCGTTACTATGTTGCGAGTATAGTGTTCTTTAAGTTATAGTCCATTATGCTGCGTTCAGGATTCACAAATAAAAACAGCACAAGGAAGCCCCTGTGCTGCTCAACTTATAATTTAAATTGCTGTATGGCTACTTGTAATTCACGTGCCATATCCGATAACTGCTCTGCTTGTTTGGTCATTTCATCGACCGTTTGAAGCTGACCTAATGCCGATACCGCAACATCTGTTACATAGCCCGCTGATGATGTAACAGAAGCCGACATTTCTTCCATTGACGCCGAAACTTCCTCTGTGTTGGAACTCATTTCTTGTGCTGAGCCACTTAACTCCTCAATTTCTGTCGCAATATGTGTCACCGCATCCACAATTTCACTAAAGCGCTGTTCTAACTGGTTAATCGACTGTAAACCAAGTTCCACATTTTCTTCGCCTGATTCTGCTGCGTGTACCGCTTCCTCTGTATATTGCTGCACCTTTTGAATCAATACATTAATTTGTGCCGCTGAATGTGCTGTCTGCTCAGATAACTTGCGCACTTCACCCGCTACAACCGCAAAGCCAAGTCCAGCTTCACCTGCACGTGCTGCTTCAATCGATGCATTTAATGCCAGTAAATTCGTTTGATCTGAAATATCGGTAATCATTTTTGAAATTAATCCGATTTCTAACGATTCTTGCTTCAATTTATGAATAACCGCAAGCTCAATTTCCATGCCCTTTTGAATCGCATTCATTTGTGCAATTGAATGGCGAACCGCACTATAGCCATCGTGCACCTTCGTTTCAATAAAGTCCGTATGCTGCGACACTGTGCTAGCCACTTCCGCTACCTGTTGAATACCGATTGCCAGTTGCCCCATTGTTGCTGCACTTTCTTCTGCCACTTGCGTTTGACTTACTGCACCACGCTTTACTTCTTCAATTGATTGCGCAATGATTTTTGCATTGTCTGCCACATTCTCAACATCACCCATTAAATCACACGAAGCTACATTGACATTTGACGAGCCTGTTTGCACTTTTGTAATCATCGTACGCATATTTTCTACAACTTGATCTAGTGAATGTGCCAAAACGCCTAACTCATCTTTACGCTTTAAATGACGTTCGTTCGGTCTATGTGTAAAATCCCCCTGCCCTACAAACTCACTTACCTTTACTACCGAGCGAATTGGACGACTAATGCTATTCGATACGAAAAAGGCAAAGCCAAACCCGATAAATAACATGCCAAATGTAAAAGCACTTAAAATAATGCGCATTTGCTTTAAGCCAACGAACATTTCATTTTCTTCCGCCATTACAGCGATAGACCATCCATTATCTAATTGATGGTGACCTAAAAAACGATTGTTGCCATCTGAATGTTTAAATTCATAAAACCCTTCTTCTACGGAAATGATTTTTTGAATGGCAGTCGCTTCGCCCGTTGTTGTTCCAGTTGCTTCGGCTTCAGCAATAAAATTCATTTGATTTTTTACATAATCTGCATTTGGATGCGCTTGAATTGTACCTTCAGCATTTACTAAAAATACATACCCTGTTTCCCCGACTACGATATCTTGTAAAATATTCGATAAAAAGTAGCCATCAATACGTGCTAATAGCAATGCCTTTTCGCCAGTAGTTGTATCAATTGGTGTAGCAATCATAACAACAGGTTCATTTGTTACCCGACTAATAATTGTATCCGACATTGCTGTTTCACCAGCAAAAGCGGCCTTTATGTATGAGCGATCCGCCAAATCGGCCGTCGAATCATCTAAATAATGCGCAACACCCTTTTCATCAACAATCGCAAATTCTAAATAATCATCGCTTTCTGCTAAGCGCTTATTTAAATACATTTTCTGCTCGGCAAAATCCATATTACGGATGACTTCTTGCTCTGCAATACCTTCTACTTCGATATTCGTACGCTTGAAAAACTCTTCCATATAGTTAGAGACATCCTCTGCCTTTGATTGCAAGTTGTCACGAATTTGTACCTCAAGCGAGTTATAGCTATTGTAATAACTCGATACACCTAAAACAGCACATGTGAATGTTAGTAATACGATAATTGATGTCGTTAATTTTGCACCAATCCCCCAATTTTTCATTAAACTCCCCTCCAATTAACAATTAAGACCCACTAACCAAAATAGTTCATTTTATTTATTTACTTTCTATATTTTTCTACTATTAACACTTGTTTCATCATATATAAAATCTATTCGGAAGTAAATAACATTCCTTATGTATATTTTCCAACAAAAAAACATCACTAATGTGATGTTTTTTACTTAGACTTCAATTGTACTGTGATAATTTCAGGCAAATTAAAGATACGGAAAGGGAAAAGGCTATTGCCCAGCCCTCTGCTAATAATCATTGTCGTATCTTGCTCTTTAAAAACACCTGCTGTATAGGTTGGGAATAACCCCTGCGCTGGTGCCACAATTCCGCCAATAAACGGCAATCGAATTTGACCGCCATGTGCATGACCTGTAAATACTAAATCCATTTCCTTTTCGACGTATGCTTCGAATTGCTCAGGTCGATGGGATAACAGCATCGTAAAGGAATCGGTCCCTACATGTTGTCGTGCTGCCTCAATCGATATCTCTACATTTTGCCCCATTAACGGATCCTCAATACCAAGAGCAACGATGCGTTCCCCGCCACGCTCAATCGTTACTGCATCATTCGGTAAGACGTGCACACCTAAATCCATCAGTGCCGCATAAATTTCATCTGTCAAATTAAGCGCCACCTCATGATTGCCAAGCACATAATAAACATCCGCAATGTCCACAAACTGTGCAACCGCCTGCAAACTATTATCTAAATCATAGCGCCGACTATCGACTAAATCACCTGTTAGAAAAATCGCATCCGGATTGGTTGCCCGTACCCTTTCTACTAACCGTGATTGATTTTTTCCAAATGTCGCATCATGCAAATCAGTCACTTGCGTAATGCGAAAACCGTCAAAGCTTTTCGGAATTTCTTCAGATTCATACGTATGCTCTGTCACAACGAGCCAATGATTATTTACATAGAGAAATGCATAAATAACGGCGATTCCTATCATAAATTTGATTATCTTTTTCAACGTGTTCGCTCAATTCATTGAAAATTTTAGGTGTTATTCAATCCACCCATCATGATCAATGATAGTAAAGTGCCTTGGAACATTCAAGTGTAAAATCCGCAATCCAACCAATTCAGACAAATCGTCCCGGAAAAATTCCTGCAAATCTAGCATATACGACATCGTTTGTGAAGTAGATCTAAAAGAATGGACCTCAACAGTTGCAACTTCATTGAATAGAAGCAGTTCCCCATCCTTCAGCGCAAGCTTTGGCGGGTTTATTTTATCTGAAATATTAATGCGATTTAAATAGAGCGGTGTTTCATAGTAGGTTGCGATAATTTCATCTTCAGTTGAATCATTCCATTCAATATACACCGGGATGTCATACGTCGTATCATCGCGCAGTAGCTCCAATTTTTGTTCTGTAGGATGCAGCGTTTCACTATATTTGACCTCCACATTTTTTAAAACGGCAAAGTTGCGTAGCTCTAATGCCTCTACCATACTAGCATTATTTTGAATTTCAGCTTTTAACATTTGCTCGGATGCCACCTGAGCAGTATCCTTCACAAAAAATGTAACTCCTAAATAAGAAGCAATACCAACAAGTGAAAACACAAGAATAAATAAACGCGCCCGCTTTGGCTTCCATAAAGAATTGCTTTTGGCAACAATCACACTAATAGAAATAAAAACTAACAACATCACTAATATTGGAACCATAGTCATAAACGATTCACCTCTTTACGACGTTGAATTAAAAGAATGATGCACCAAATAACAAGCACATAAATAATAGTACGAATACTAATTGCGAGCATACTTGCACCAAAAATCATCGGAAGAAAATTGCCTGATGCTAAATTTACTACCACTATTAAGAGCACAATCATTCCTATAAAAAGAATCTTCGAATAATCAAAAATTGTTTTGAGCAAATAGCCAATCGAACTTGCCAGGGAAATCATCATATAAAACACAACGAGCATGCCGATATCCACCGTTTTTTCAATATAGAACTGTTGAAAATTTTCCGTCATAATTTGAATTAGCATAATAATATATACGACACAGAGCGAAGCAAACATTGTAAATGCACTTAATAAAGCAATTAAAATAAAATTAGCGATTGTATCTGTTGTAGCAGAATTAACAACCGAATAATTTTGATGTATCATTTTTGAATTCGCCAGCATCCAACCTAAAATAAAGAGCACAATCACACTAATAATATAGGTAGAATCTAGACTAAAATAACTTTCCTGATATTCTACAAATCCTCGGTTCATTCCTAAACTGCCTGCACCATTCATTGCTAAAAATCCAAATAAACTTTGCACAATAATGATTGTTGTAAATAACGAAACATATACCTGGCACTTCCACTTCACCTGCTCATATATATTACGCGCCGGGCTCACTGTTACGATAGATGTCATCAATAGAACCTCCCTTCGTTGCTGTTAACACTTTACACACATCACTAGCCGAAAGATTTTGCATGCGCACCTGCTCTGGTAGCGGTCGTTCGTTATTTTTCACAATTGCCTCAAAAACCGGTCCATTATCCCGCGTTAAAAAAACTTCATAGTTTGCTAAATACGGCTCTATGTTTTCCTTTTGCCCGACAAGCTTCACCGCTAAATTTTGCACTTCATCCACCGTTGCGAATAGCTCAACCTGCCCTTCATGCAGTAGCAAAATATCCTCAATCAAATGCTCCATCTCGTTCAAATAATGGCTCGATATAATGATTACACGTGGATAAGCTAAAAAATCCTTTAAAATCATACGATACATATCATCGCGAATCGTTTCATCCATGCCATTCATCGGCTCATCAAGCAGCGTTACCGCACTGCGACTAGCAATCCCATAAATTAGGTTAAACGCTGCCTTTTGCCCTTTTGACAATTGGTAATAATAACTTTTCTCAGAAATTCCACTAAATTTTAAAAGCTCCAACGCTAACTCGAGCGCAAAGTTTGCATAAAATTTTGGTGCTATATGCAAAATTTCTTTTAGCGTTAGCACCGTTGGAAACGTCATGGCGTCCTCAATCAAAACCGTATTGGCTGCCACAGTTAAATTTTGAAATGCTCTTTGTCCAACTACCTCAACCTTGCCATTAGATGGCTTTAAATGCCCTGCAAGTAACTTTAATAAAGTCGATTTTCCAACACCATTACGCCCGATAAGTCCAATGATTTTCGGCTCGCCAATTTGAAATGAAACATTTGCTAAAATCACCTTTTTCCCATAACGTTTTTGCAGTTGTTCACAGAAAATCACTTGTCACCCCTCCTTTTGAATATGTTTAATTAATTGAATTAAATCTTCATCTGAAACGGCTAAACGTTTGGCTTCCTGCACGATTTCCATCGCCAATTGTGTTAATGTTTCACTTCGACGTGTTTCTAAAATTCGTTGTTTTGCGTCAGCTATGACAAACATCCCAAGTCCCCTTTTTTTATAGATAATTTCTTTTTCTACTAAAATCGTTAGACCTTTTCCCGCTGTAGCTGGATTTATATTAAAAATTTCGGCGAGCTGATATTGCGAATACACTTTACCATTCGGCAGCAAACGGTCAGCTAATATTTCATTTTCCAACCATTCTGCAATTTGTTTATAAATTGGCGTTGTACTTTGCACATTGAAATCCAAATTGATCCTCCTCTCTCTGTCAATCAGTACGTTAGTGTTGTAATGCACTATACTTAAAATAAGCGTATTTGTCAATTATTCAAGAAAAAATATCCACATATTCTTTTTATCCACAGAGTTATCCACTTTTCTATTAGTTACCCACAGTTAAAGCTCCCTTTTTCAACAATTCCCCCTTTAGTTATCCACAAACTAAAAAAATAAGCGTAATCAATTACTACTAAGCATTTAAACTTTCCTTTATCTCATAGTTTTTTCTTCATTTCCTATGCGTCTAAACGTAAAAATTTTCCCTTTTCCCTACTCATTTAGCTCATTCTTGCGTTCTGAACATAAGTTATTCACAAAGTTATTCACAAAGTTATTCACATTTGTCCACAAAGGGTTTATCTAGAAAGTGATTTTTGGACAAACCCTTTGCGCCGAGGATGGAGGCCAACACGATGTTGGTCATGAATGCGTTGTCACAGGACGTGACGCTTTTAGCATTCGTTCCTTATTCTGGCCACCGCAGAAGCACCGCCTGCAGCGGATAATTAATACACGAACGAAGCACTGCGCGAGAAGTATTTACTTTTCGCGCAGCCCCTTTACGCAGAGGTTGGTCATAAATGCGTTGTCACAGGTTATGACGTTTTTGCATTTTTTCTACATCTGACCAACGCGAAAAGCAGCCTACAGCGGCTAATTAACACATGGGTGAAGCACCACCCCAAGCGACAATTTAACAAATGCGCAATGCACTTCAAGACACAAAAAAGCACCCCACAAGTTATATTCCTAACTTATGGAGCGCTTTACTTTAATTATTTTGATTGTTCGACCTCTGATTTTACATGTACGTCTTCATCACCAAACAACACTAGCTTTAACGCATCGTCACCTGAACCTTCCGCAAGTGGTACACGTGAACGATACGCCGCACGACAGACTAAATGCCCCGCTACTGGTGCAGTAATAAATACAAACACAATCCCTAATATTAAACGAATGCTCACATAGCCATCATGAATCCAAAAATAAACGAACGCACCAAATAAGCAAAGTAATACCGATAACGTCGCACTTTTCGTTGCCGCATGTGAACGTGTGTAGACATCAGGTAAGCGAATCATTCCCAATGCACTAATAACACTCACAATCGCTCCTAATAAAATGAACAGGACCGCCATGATCTCAATCAGCTGATTTACGCTCAACGATGACACCTCTTTCAATATATTTCGAGAATGCAATCGTCCCGATAAATGCTAAAATTCCTAAAATCAAAATCGCCTCTAAGAAGGCTTTCGTCTTTAACACAATGGAAATAATCGCAATCATTGAAATTAAATTAACACCAATCGTATCAAGTGCAATCGCACGGTCTGGTAATGACGGCCCTTTAATCACACGTACTAATGACAGTGCAATGGCCACCATAAATAACAGCAATGCCACCCTTAAAATGATATCGATCATTGTGTCACCTCCCAGATAGCTGTTTCAAACTTACCAATTGAACGTAGTACCGTTTCCTTCGATTCGACAATATCCATCGCGTGAATATAAAACGTCTTGCCGTCTTCGGATACTTCCATTACAACAGAACCCGGCGTTAATGTTAATAGCAATGCCAAAACCGTAATCTGCCAATCTCCCTCTAGACATGTTTCATATGTAAAAATGCCTGGTGTAATTTTTAGCTGTGGATCTAGCACTTGCTTTAACACTTCGATGCTCGACAATAATAACTCTTTAATAAATAAAAGGATGAGCTTCAAAATTTTTAATACTCGGCGCAAATAAAATTGCGTACCAAAAAATCGGTGCATTGCATATAAAATCAGCGTACCAATAAAGAATCCTGACATAAATGTTGTAAAATCAGCATTCGGATCGTCTTTTAATAAAAACCACAACGAAGCAATAAATAAATTTAGAATAAATTGTCCAAACATTCGCTCACCCTCCTTTATTTATTCGTATTTAAAATTGCCTCAATATACACGGATGGGTTTGCCAACGTATGAGCCGCATCATTTACATATATGGCTATCCCTTCCGCACCGACACCTAGTCCAATCATGCATAAAGCAAGTAACACAAATGAAACATAGGCACCTTTTGGCATTGGTTGTTTGTCTTCTTCGCTAATCGACGTTTCCCCGAAAAACGATGCTAGGAAAATGCGAAGGAGCGAGTACAGCACAATAATACTCGAACCAAAGCCTAACGCTAATAATACATAAGCACCTTGTTCAACTGCACCCTGCCCAATTAATACTTTCCCGACAAAGCCGCTTAACGGTGGAATCCCAATAAGCCCACACATTGTGATAAAGTATATCCATCCAAACAACGGATAATTTCGGATAAGCCCGTTCATATTTTTTACGACAATTTCACCTGTTAACATCACCATTGTCCCAATTAATAAGAATAATAACGCTTTGGCAATTATGTCATGAATTAAATAGTACACAGCTCCAGCAAAGGCTTGTTCATTGCCAATCGCAAGAGCCATCAGTATAAAACCTACCCCAATAATGACGTTATATGAAGCGATAGTACGCACATCACGTCCTGATAGAGCACCCATACAGCCAGCAATGATCGTAATCCCTGCCATAACACCAATAATTGTATGCGTGATTTCGGGTTGTAGTGGGAACATTAACGTAAACGTACGGAATAATGCATAAATCCCGACCTTTGTTAATAACGCTGCAAACAGTGCCTGTACCGCTGTTGGTGGCACACTATACGAGCCCGGTAACCAGAAAAATAAAAGTAACCCCGCCTTTAACGCAAAGACAATTAAAAAGATCAATGACACTAACGTTAGCATTGGTTCTTGTCCGACCTCTGCTACGCGCTGTGCGATATGTGCCATATTTAATGTTTTCACAGTGCCATATAAATAAGCTAAAGCAACTAAAAACATCCATGATGCAACTACATTAATGAGTACATATTTTAACGATTCACGTAATTGAAACTTCTCACCACCAAGTGCAATTAATGCATACGAAGCAAGAAGCATTACCTCAAAGCACACAAATAAATTAAAAATATCCCCTGTCAAAAACGACCCATTAACACCCGCTATTAAAAAAAGAACAAACGGATAAAAATACATTTTTTCTTGTTCTTTACCAATTGTTGAAAACGCATAAATTAAACAAAGTATCGTAACAATGCTTGATGTTAATACAAGCAATACCGAAAATGAATCCCCTACAAATAAAATACCAAAAGGTGGTAGCCATCCACTAAAATCAAGACGTAGTATGCCCTCTGTTTGAATAAGCTGCAGCAGAACAACCGATATTCCTGCAACGAAAATCATCGTAAGTAAGCTCACAATTCGCTGTAGCTTAATATAATCATTTAAAAACACTAACAATGCGGCCGTAATAATCGGCACAATTAATGGTAAAACTAATATATTACTCATCAGATGACCCTCCAAGCTTATGGAAGTCATCACTACCATTTGTTAAATACATGCGATACGCAAGCACAAGTAAAAACGCAGTTACCGCAAAGCTAATCACAATCGCAGTTAAAATAAGCGCCTGTGGTAAAGCATCAGTAAAAGGTGCAGCCGCCTGTCCAAGTATTGGCACGCTTCCCTTTTTTAATCCGCCTACAGTCAACAGTAAAAGATGCACGGCATGCGACAATATTGCTGTACCGACAATTACACGTAATACACTACGAGAGAGGACTAAATAAGTAGCGACTGCCACGAGTATGCCGATCAGCACAATCATTAATGATTCCATACTATTCATCCTCACTTATATTTAAAATAATCGTTACAAGCGTACCCACTACGGTCAGTGCTACACCTGCTTCAAAAATTGTTACAGTTGATAGATGCTTTTCCCCTAATAAGGGAATGTCAAAATAGCCAGCTGTTTGAGTTAAGAATGGTGCATCAAAAAACAATGAGGCTATAGCAGTACCCGTTGCAAGCAGTACACCCAATGCAGCGACCTTTTTAAAATCAAAAGGCATCCCTTTATGCACCGTTTCGATATCGTACGTTAAATACAAAAGGACAATACCAGAGCCGAGCACAAGCCCACCAATAAAGCCGCCACCTGGTGCATTATGTCCTGCAAAAAATAGGTACATACCAAGCGTAAAAACAATGAATACAACACCACGAACGACGGTTTTTAAAATTACATCATTAATCTTCAACGTCTTTACCCTCCTTTTTCGCCTTTAGCTTAATGAGTGTATAGACGCCCAGCCCTGCAATAAATAACACGACTACTTCCAACATCGTATCAAATGCCCGGAAATCACCTAAAATCGTATTGACGATATTTTTTCCTCCCGCTAAGTTGTACGAGTCTTCAAAGTACGCAGAAATCGGTTCAAATTTGTCATAATTCATGACAGCTAAACCAATTAACGTCACCGTTGCACCAACTACAATCGAAATTGTAACCTTCGTAAACTCCCATGCTTTCGATCCACTTTCTGGCTGCAATTTAGGTAAAAACTTAAACGAAAGTAAGAATAACGCTGTTGTTACGGATTCTACAACGAGCTGTGTTAATGCTAAATCAGGAGCCCGGAACACCACAAAGAAAAACGCCACCGAATAACCAAGTACCCCGTTTAACAGTACCGCCGTAATACGCTGCTTCGCGAAGATAATCGCAACTGCTGCTGCAATCATGACAAACACTAATAGGAGTTCATAAGGCTCAATAACCGAATCATTGCTCGGATTCCAACTAAACAAATCCGCATACATCATATAACCCGCTAAAATCGCTACAAAAAACACGTAAATATAGATGAAATAATACGTTAATTTACCGTTCATATAAAACTTCGTTAACGCACCAGAATACTGCTCACTCGAGCCGATCACACGCTCGTAAATCCCATTTAGCGTATACTTTTGCGGAATTAGCTGATACATCGGACGCCATTTTTTCAGTGTTCTATATAGGAAAATACCAACGACTACAACTCCAAATGTCATAATGAGTTCCGTATTAATATAGCCATGCCATGCTGCAATATGTGGTGTCAACTCATCCACTGATGGGAAAGACGGATAAACACTCGCCATCGCAGGACTTAAAATATAATGCCCCAACACATTCGGGAAAATAAAAATACCAATAACAAGTGCGATTAAAATATACGGTGAAATTAACATGCCTATCGGAGCTTCATGTGGTGGCTTTTCTAAACGATCAGGCTGTAACTTTCCAAAGAATGTACGATTTACAATAATGACACAGTAAATAAACGTAAAAATACTCGCAACCCATGCCACAATCGGGAATATTAACCCAACCGCATCGAGCGAGAAAATATCAAGCTGCGTAATTTTTAACGTAGCTGCAAAGAACATTTCCTTACTTAAAAAACCGTTAAAAGGCGGTAACCCAGCCATTGAGAAACTTCCTATAACCGCAATCGTAAAAGTCAACGGCATCAATGACATTAAACCACCTAAACGACGGATATCACGCGTACCAACTTCATGGTCGACAATACCAACCATCATAAATAGCGCACCTTTAAAGGTTGAGTGGTTAATTAAATGAAACAACGCCGCAAATGTTGCTTGCGTATAAATAACCGTGTCTGGAGAATAGCCCAACGATAGCGCCGCCGAACCTAGCCCAAACAAACTCATAATCAAGCCAAGCTGACTAATTGTTGAATATGCAAGTAACGCTTTTAAGTCAAACTGCTTTACCGCATTAAATGAACCCCAGAACAAGGTCACTAATCCGACAGCACTAACCGACCAAAACCATACCTCATGTCCACCAAAAATAGGTGTCGTACGTGCTACCAGATAAATACCTGCTTTAACCATCGTTGCCGAGTGAAGATAAGCCGATACTGGTGTTGGTGCTTCCATCGCATCCGGTAACCAAATATGAAACGGAAATTGTGCTGATTTCGTAAATGCACCTAGTAATACTAAGCACATTGCTGGCACAAAGTAGGAGCTTGCTTGCACAGCATCTAAATTCGCTAAAATTTCTCGTATGCTAAATGTCCCTGAAGCCACATACAGCATTAAAAAACCAGCTAACATCGCCACACCACCCGAAACGGTGATTGTCATCGCTTTACGCGCACCAGCACGTGATGCTTTACGGTGATGCCAAAAGGCGATTAATAGGAATGACGAAACGCTTGTTAACTCCCAAAACGCATAAAGGACCATTAAGTTGTCGGAAAATACAACACCTAACATTGCCCCCATAAACAGCAGCAGGTAGCAATAAAAGTGATGCAAAGATTCTTTTGATGAAAGGTAGAAAATAGAATAAAGGATTACTAGACTACCTACTCCGGTAATAAGCAAACCAAAGATCATGCTCAAACCGTCTAAATAGGTGGTAATGTTAATATCATAAGAGGGGATCCACTCGAACGTGTTTATAAAGGTTTCGCCACGGGCAATTCGAGGGATAAAAGTAGCTAAATACGAAAATAATACGACAGGCACGACTAAAACAAACCATCCTAAATGAACCTTGTTAACTCGCCTGTATAAAAACGGAATAAAGGCCGCAGCAATGAACGGTAGTAAAATCGACAATGCAACACTCAAAAGCAAAAACCTCCTACATATTAAAAGTCAATGTATGCTATGTATAGTAATATCAGCAAGACGATGACACTTGACTAACCATTTAACTCACTTCATAATAATGTGGCATATAGTGAAACTGTCCCACTCAACTAGTGTGGACATCACTAATTAATATATCCAATTATAAATTATTATGTAAAAATCACTAAACAACAGGAAACATTACAGTTTTAGTATACAATAATCATGTATCCAATGCACTGTAATAGCATCATTATTAACTCTTTTATACTTAAATTCTCAAAAAAGTACATTTTAATACAGTATTATAGAATAAGAAAACGAGGTGCGAACTAAAATGAAATATGTAAAAGGCCGAATGGATGAAAGTATTTTAGTTTGTGTGTATTACGGTCAAAATGGTGAACGATTAATTCGCCGTGGACACAAGCTTGCTACTTTACTCGATTGCCCATTATATGTTTTAACGGTTGATTCAAAGCCACTTGACGCATTTGATGCTGAAAAATCTGGCTATATTGAGCAGTGGAAACAATTAGCTGAAGAATTAGAAATTGAAAAAATCATTATTAAAGACAATGAAAAACGCCCTATTCACAAAGTTATTACAGAAATGGCTATTGACTTCAATATTACACAAATTATCGTTGGGCAAAGTGCTCAAAGTCGTTGGGAGGAAATTACGAAAGGTTCCTTCTTAAATGTATTATTAAAAGAAATCCCATTCGTAGACTTCCACATCGTTTCAGTAAAGCGCCCATCTGAAGACGAGTTGATCGACATTTACGAAAAAGGTGTGCGTGCTTACTTGGTCGAAGAAAACCAGCAGTATAAAGTAGCGTTCACTTGCCCAAAATTTGTATCGCTTGAAGGGATTTTCTTTAAAGAGATTGGCACTGATTTTGATAATGGGATATTTAAATTTAACTATAACGGAAAACTTCATGAGGTAGATATTACAGAGGGATTTGTAAATCATATTGATATTATCCCAAAAGAATGTTTTCTATCAAAAGAATAGTAGTGAAAGCTGTTTCCACATTATTGGAACAGCTTTTTTTCAAATACACTCAAAAAAAGAACACTGAAATCAATCCATTTTTTGTTAGTAAATTTACTCAATGTTAGGTTGATTAATAAAAAAGGGTGGTTGATATTATTATCTTTCAACCTCCCTTTTCCGCCGGGGACATTGACCAATATGTGATGGTCACTTAGGTTTTGCGCACGACGCGGCGCTCTTAATCTAAGTTCATCTATTCAGCCAGTTTGAACCCCCTCTGAATCAAGTTAAGTTGATGCATTATCCTTTGGTAATAAAAATGCCACAAACAATAGTAATGTTAAAAACGACACGGCGATCATCGTAAAGCGAATACCCATCATATCCATGACTATTCCAATGACAACTGAGCCAATCGCCCCCATACCAAACGCCACACCAACGGTTAATCCAGCCATCGTTCCAATCTTGGATGGGACAAGCTCCTGCGCATAAACAACTGTCACAGTAAAGCTAATCATAATAAGCATTCCAATAATAATGAGCAATACTAAGGCAACATAAAGCGGAACAAACGGTAATGCTAAACAAAATGGAATCGGCACAATTACCGATAATAAAATAATATTTTTACGTCCATATTTATCCGACAATGGTCCTCCAAAAAACGTTCCAACAACACCTAGCGCCATAAAAATGAAAATAAATAACTGACCTCGTTCTACCGATATCCCATACTGATCAATTAAATAAAATACATAGAAACTCGTCATATTCGTAACATAAAATGAACGCGCAAAAATAATAAATAACAGCACAACAAGCGCAAAGCCCACTTGTTTTTTTGTTAATGGAGGGAGTGATGAAACAAGCACTCTTTTGACTTTCGACAATTTTTCTGCCTCTAGTTGGCGCTTATACCA
Source organism: Solibacillus daqui (assembly GCF_028747805.1). Lineage (NCBI taxonomy): Bacteria > Bacillati > Bacillota > Bacilli > Caryophanales > Caryophanaceae > Solibacillus > Solibacillus daqui. The sequence goes on along the minus strand of NZ_CP114887.1, from coordinate 139,382 downwards.
AGCGGAAATTTTCGTTAATAAAAAAATCCCTATCGATGTTAGTACTAATACCATCGCTGCACCCTTCATACCAAAGGGTAAAATAACAAATGCACTTAGTAATGGAGCGAGCGCTTGTCCTGAATTGCCCCCCACTTGATAAATAGACTGTGCTAAACCACGCTTATTCCCTGCTGCCATAAATGATACACGTGAGCCTTCTGGGTGAAACACCGCTGAGCCAAGCCCTAAAAATAATACCGACACTAAAATCATCCAATATTGCGTAGATAAAACGAGTAAAGACAACCCAATAAACGAGCTCACCATCCCAAGTGGTAATGCATACGGAAATGGGCGTTTATCTGTCATAAACCCAACTGCAGGCTGTAGTAAACTTGCAAACATATTTAACACAAACGAAATCATCCCAAGCTGTGTGAACGTTAGCCCTAAATCACGCTCAAGTAACGGAAACATCGCAGGAATAACAGCTTGCATCGTATCATTAATTAAGTGACAAACGCCAATTGCGACCATAATTGGATAGATTGGATTCGATTGTTTCACGGTTGTTGTCGACATATTTTCACATTCTTTCTCTTTGATAAATCGCATAATTCCATTATTTTTTGTCCATGCTACCGATTATAAGGAGTGATGTCAATGGAATTAAATTTATGGGAAATGCTAATTCGTTCAAGTTTTGCGTTTTTTGCAATACTCCTACTCGCACGCATTATTGGAAAAAAACAATTAAGCCAACTTACGTTCTTCCATTATGTTACTGGTATAACATTCGGCTCGATTGCCGCTGAAATATCTGCACAAGTAGAAACACCTTTTTTAGACGGTCTTGTTGCACTCATCTGGTGGACAGTGTTAACCATATCGGTGAGTTTCGTATCATTAAAATCCAAAAAGGCCCGTGTATTATTTGATGACAAACCGATGATTGTCATTCAAAATGGCATCATCTTAAATGATCATCTCAAAAAAGCGCGCCTTCATACCGATGAACTAGCAATGCTATTACGTGAACAAAGTATTTTTTCTTTCGACGAAGTACTGCACGCTGTTTTTGAAACCAATGGAAATTTAAGCGTCATGAAGAAGCCACTTGCTCGTACCGCTACAAAAGAAGACGTACATGTATCCGCTCCAGCTCCACAATATTTACCAACTGAACTTGTTTCCGATGGTCAAGTTATTTATGAAAACTTAGACAAGCTACAATTAACGGAAGAATGGCTCTTGAAAAAGTTATCAAAGAAAAACTTGCATGATGTTGAAGCAATATATTATGTACAAATTTTAGAAAATGGCTCGTTCTACATTAGCCTGAAAAACGCTAGTCCACCTTCATAATATCGATTGGTGTTACAATACCAATCAGTTTTTGGTGTGGACGCCCATGCTCGGTGATGAGTAATGCTTCAAAACGACGTCCACGCTCGACACCAAGTTTAAAAATTTCCTCTGCCTCATAAATCGTCAGAAAGCGACTAATAAATTGATAATTTTTTTTGTTTTTTTCATGTTGTAAAATGTCTTTTACTATTGGCATGTGATTTGGTACCTGCAATTTTGCCCCTGTTATGGTCGTGGCGAGCCAGTTTGTAATTCCAACCGTTGTCACAAGCCCTTGAAACCGCTTGCGTTCATCATAAACGGGGAATTGTGTATACTTTTTCTTACGAATTACCTTTAATGCATGTTGTAAGGAATCCGTCGTTTGAAGTGTATACACGCGCTTACGATACAGTTGTCCAACGAGCTTTGGTTTAGCGATTGCTTCATCAATATGCTCAATTTTTTCAACAATTTCGGTATGTGGCTCTGCAATTACATATTCCATCGATGTACGGTTATGCACAATTGCATTGCGTAAATCGGCAAATGAACGCAGGTCGTCCTCATATTTACGTACAAGTGGGCTCTTGTTTTTCGCTTGGTCAATTAACCTATAAAAGGCCATAAAACCCTTTGCATCAACAATGTCACGCATTGTGTGGTCAATGCGATTAAATGCCGTTAAAAAACGGTCCGAATTTTTCACAATAACCCATCCTGGTAAAATACACCTAAAAGATATTATATTCCTAATTTTGAGAAAAGTTAATGTTTAAAAATATGCCATAAGAAAAAGTACAATTTTCCTCCAAGAAGAAAATTGTACTTTTTAATTTATTTCAAATAAAAATTGGGTACAGCCTTCGCTCCTACAACTTACAATCTCACGTTGCCACTATTGCGCTTACTCATTGCTATACCAAATATAATCGCTACTAACATCAATACCATTACAAGTCCAAACGTCCACCAATAGTTTTTCATGAGCACGCTATCGGTCAATAATGCCATTCCGTAATTCGAGAGCTTCCATGGTGACACTTTCCAAAAGCTACCGATTAACGAATCCATGAATAAGCCCAATGGTACTAATACTATCGTAATCGTTGCCGCCACGGCTGTTTGAAACGCAGCACTCATTGCAACGATAAGTGCCATAACCAATAATAACCACACACAATACGTACCAACCATTGCAAAAAACTTACCCCAGTCAACTGTACCGTATAGTAGTACCGTGTAATACATACTCCCCGTATAGCCAGCAATAGCACTCACTACCGCAATAATACTTGCGACAATCCATTTACTAAAAAACAGTGCGCTAAACGAAATCGGTCGTACATATAATAATGTCGCCGTACCATTTTGTCGCTCACGGCTAAACGTTCCAATATACGCCGCAATCAAAATGATTATTCCAATTGACTGAAATTGCCCGGTAGAAGCCGCCAATAAATCTACTGGCCTAAGTTCTGGGAGTATCATTTCAAATCCTTCAGGCATATTGCCAACTGCTTGCAAAATATCATCCAAGAAATAATTTATTAGTGGGTCACTTACCCCTAACAGTAAAAAGACAAGCGGAATCCATATCAGCTTGAAGCTACGCCAGCTATCACGCCATTCTTTTAACAAGAACGTGCTAAATTGTTGCATGTTCACCCGCCACCTTCATAAAGATTTCCTCCAAGCTTGCCGTTTGACGCTCCACTTTCACTATTTCAAATGTCGAATTTGCTAAACGCTGCAGAAGCTCTTGCATTGTTGGTTGGGCATCGATAATTTCAACATAGGCATAGCAACCTTCACTAGTTGTAGGGAGCGTGGATAGCTGTGCAAATTGCAGTGCCTGCTGCTCATTTGCAAACGTCACCTTAAAGCGTGGCTGTTCAAACTTTGCCTTCACTTCAACTAACGAGCCTTGTTCTACTAAGCGCCCCTCACGTAAAAATAGTAGCTGATCAGTCATTTCCTCCGCATCATTTAAAATATGCGTCGAATATAAAATCGTCGTTTGCTGCTGCACCTCTTTTAATAAATTCATGACTTCACGACGGCCTACTGGATCAAGCGCCGACACAGGTTCATCAAGCAGTAATAACTTTGGCTCATGAATGAGTGCCTGTGCAATCCCTAAACGCTGCTTCATCCCACCTGAAAAAGTAACCGTCTTTTTGTGCATGGCATCCTCCAAGCCAACAAACGACAGCATTTTTTTGCACTTTTCCTTTACTGAACGCTTATCAACGCCACTTAAATTTGCAAACATTTCCATGTATTCAAGTGCTGTTAACCAAGAATAAAACTGTGGATACTGTGGCAAAAAACCGATAGCTGTACGTACATCCATTACACCTGGCATAAAAATTTTACCGCTTGTTGGCTTAAGTAACCCTGCGAGCATCGAAAGCGTTGTCGTTTTACCGGCACCATTTGGACCAATGAGTGCCGTTGCCTTATTTGGGGTTAACGTAAACGATACATTATCTACAACCTTTTTCGGGCCAAATTGCTTCGATAAATTTTGTACGTCTATCGTCATCATTGGCTTTTACGTCCAACGATAAAATATGCAATTGGTCCAAGTGTATTGACGAACAGTGAAATTAATATCCACATCCATTTCGGTCCGCGCGTATCATGAATACGGACAATATCAATAATGGCTACAATGGCCAAAATGAATTGTAAAACTAATAGTGGTGCAATTAACCCCCAAGGAATGTTCACTAACTCCTCCATTTTCTAACCTCCTATACGCAAATGATTTTGTAAATTTTTCACTAAACTTATAAACTGTGCATGCTCCTTTAGGCTCTCAAACATCGGGTTTTCTGCAACACTTTCATACAATGATTTTTTAATGGATTCATCATCACGTGGTGATTGGGCGTTTAAATTTACTTCACGCTTCACCCAATCTTCTAGCAAATAAAAGTACGCATCACCCGTTATACGAATAGGAAAATCCATATGAATACAGATTTTAACATAACGCTCTATACAGCGTAGCGACTCCTCTGTGCGATTTTGCATTGCAAAGCCACTTGCCGCACGCAAATAAAAGACAAGTGCCGTATTAACATTTAATTTTTCAATCTGAAACGTGTCCAGTATCACTTCCACACGCGTTACAATTTGTTCAAAATAAGCGGTGTTAGGCATTTCAAGCATCAACATTTCACTAGCATTACAGAGCATGCCTAGTAAGTACTGATACTGATTAACTTGATAAATTTCCTTTGCTTTTTCGGTTTGCCCAAGCATCGTTTGTGCAGTTGCTATAAGCTGTTCCGCGCCGAGTTGCACTTTCGCATCCTCACCAAGCAATGCCAATACTTTTTGCGGCTCTCCTTGTAAAATATAGCTTAATGCTTCAATTATCGTTGCTTCATTTACAAGCTTATAATCGCCGCTAAATTCTTTCACACGAATACAAAGGTTTTGAATTTTTTCCGTTGCCTCTTCTTTATTTTGCGCTAAATTGAAGTAATTCACATACAGCTGCGCCATTTTTAATAGAAATGGAAAACATGAATAATATTCTTCCACCAGTTCCTCAATTTGCATATCTACTTCTTCATACGGTAACTTGGTAAACTTCGCTGCCAAATCCGCATACGTTTTCATAATACGTTGCTCATTCATTTGTGGCTCGTAGCCCAATAAATCATCAATCGTCACATTAAAATACGCCGCAAGCTTAGGCAGTAACGAAATATCCGGATAACTTTGCCCCTTTTCCCACTTTGAAACGGCTGCCCTTGAAATTCCGACATAACGGGCGATATCTTCTTGCGTTACATTAAGCTGCTTACGTTTTTGCATAAATATTGCCGCAAATCGAAAATTGCTCATCATCCTTCACCTCTTTATCTTTATTATAAAAATAATCCCGCCAAATTTATAGCGAATATACGTTACGTTTTAAAGCTTTCGTCAACTAATGGTTACATTTTTATATGCGCGCACTATTGTACTTTATAGCGTCTTTTGGATTGCATTGGACTGCGTAAATTCGTGACCAAACGATTTAGTATGAAAGAAATGATAAAAAAAAGGAAGCCCATTTATCATTTGGGCTTCCTTAACATTTTATTGTTCAATTAAATGCTTAATTTCTTCATAGCTCGGCAACGCAGTTAATGCGCCTGCCTTTGTTGCAGCAAGGGCACCTAATTTATTTCCAAACGCCACACATTTCACTAAATCCTCTTTGATGGTTGGTAATCCATAGAAGTGGACGTAACGTAAAATACCCGCCATAAAGGCATCACCAGCGCCTGTTGTATCCACTGGTACGATACGCTCTACCGGGACATGAATAATTTCTCCGTTTAATACAGCATACGCACCATCGCCACCAACTGTAATTAAAATAATCGGCACTAATAGCTCGTCCAACTTCGCTAAACCTTCATCGATTGTAGTTGTTTCTGTTAAGAAGAATAGTTCTTCATCTGTCAGCTTTAAAATATCTGCATCGTCAAAAAATGCACCAATTGTTTCGCGGCAAATTTCTTCAGACTCCCATCGTAATGGTCGGATATTAGCATCAATCGCGATAATGGTCCCTTTTTCCTTCGCCATATCTACTGCTGCGCGCGTTGTTTTTAGCGCAGTGGCTTCAAACATTGTCCCTGAGCAAATATTAAATACCGAAGCTCGTTTGAATGCTTCTTCTTGTAATTGCTCTGGTGTTACTTGTAAATTCGGTGTCTCATCGACATAATCTTTAAATTCGCGCTCGCAATTTTCTGTTAAATGTACATACACACCACAGACACGTTTTGCGGGGTCAAATACCGCATAATCCATATTCACGCCTTCTTTAACAATCTCTTGACGACAAAATTCTGAAGTTTCGTCATCACCTGTAATCGTAATTAATGCAGAAGGGGCACCAATTCGACTAATTCCCGCCGCAACATTAATGGTTGCGCCACCTAAAAACTTCGTAAATGACGTATTTGTTTGGTCATTTGCAATATAATCAACGAACGCGTCTCCATAAATGAGAACGAATTCTTTGTCTATCTGACTCATGAGTTGTCTAACCTCCGACATTGTAGTTCTTTTTAATTTACCACAAATATGATATATCCATAAAACTTTAAACTATTCTGACAGTAACTCTTTTCGCGTATATGTCACATTTCTGTTATACTTTGTTCTTTAAGGAGAGGATTTATATGACAATTTCTATTCGACAAGCAACACCACAGGACGCAAAAATGGTTGCTCCTTTAATTTATGACGCTATTGGAGACATTGCAAATAATTTAACTGGTGAGCAGGAGTTATCGAAAGTTATTAATTCCCTAGAACAATTTGTTGTAGAAACAACGAATCGCCATAGCTATATAAATACATTTGTAGCCGTAAAAGATACCGATATTTTAGGAATCGTCGTTTTGTATAACGGACAGCAGGGCGTTGATCTCGATCGTCAATTAGAACAACAGCTTGCTGAAAAAAATATTCATGTTACATTAGATGTGGAAGCACACCCAGATGAATATTATATTGATACAATTTGCGTGGCACAGAATGCCCGTGGACAAGGTATCGGTACAAAATTGCTACATTTTGCCGAACAACATGCGAAAGAACTTGGCTATCAAAAATTATCGTTAAATGTAGAACTAGAAAAACTTGATGCACGCCGTCTTTACAAACGCATGGGCTTTGTAGTGACTGAGCCGTGGACAATTATTAATGAACCGTTTCATCATATGGTGAAGTCGCTCTAATAGAATAGGAAGAAACACGAATGAAACAAAGTTGGATTTATCCATTATTAATTATTATTGCCTCTAGTAGCTATGGGATTTTATCAACCATTGTCAAAGTGGCCATGCAGCACGGATTTACATCAGCTGAAGCGGTTACAAGCCAGTATTTATTTGGCTTCTTTTTAGCACTTATACTTTTTGTTACGACCCAACGTACATTACCAAAAGTATCAAAATCCGGTGCTTTTACCCTATTATTAGCGGGTTCCCTTACAGCTATTACTGGAACTGTATATGGACAAAGCTTGAATTATTTACCAGCTTCACTGGCAGTTGTCATGCTATTCCAATTTACGTGGATTGGGCTTTTCATGGACTGCATGATTAAAAAGCGTTTTCCAAGTCGTATTGAACTCATTTCCCTCGCCTTCTTATTTGCAGGTACGATTTTAGCGGCTGGTATTTTAGATGTGGACCTATCGCAAATCGCTTGGCAAGGTTGGGTCCTCGGATTAGTTGCTGCCTTTAGTTTTGCTGCCTTTTTACAAGTCAATTCTCGCCCTGTTGAAGGCGTTACAACAATTGGGCGCACCTTTATATTATCCATTATTTCACTTGTCATCATTTTGTTAATTTTATCACCTGAAATATTATGGAATGGACAATTATCAGCTGGGCTTTGGAAGTTTGGCTTAGCACTCGGATTATTCGGGATTATTTTCCCGATTTTATTATTTTCCATTGCTGCACCAAAAGTGGGCGGTGGTCTTGTATCGATTTTAAGTGCAATGGAGCTACCCGTAGCGATTATTGTATCTGTAATCGTCTTAAAGGAAAGTTTAACGATTGTGCAGATCAGCGGAATATTACTCGTGCTGATCGGCATGACATTGCCTTCATATTTTGCTGCAAAAAAACATACCATTTAAAAACAGAAAGCGAGCGGATTTTACATCTGCTCGCTCTTTTTATTTCAAATTGATATAATATTCTAACAATTGTAAAATTAAAGGGTAAGGCAAGAAGATTTATGCTTTGATTGGAGGCCATTAACAAATGTTTTTTCAAGATTTTCGCAATCAAGTAAATGAAAAAGAGGGCGTTCATTTTCCTTCCAATAGCTATCGTCAAATGGTGTTACAACCGGCTTATGACGAAGCGCGCAAACACTTTTTAAATTCGATGATCCAAATTCATATTGCCCATTTAAAAATGCTTGAAGAGCAAAATTTAGTAACCTCACAGCAAGCTCGGCAAATCGGGCAAGCAATTCATCAATTAGATTTGGACTATTATAAAACCCATGATTATAACCCGCAATTCGAGGACTTATTTTTCCGTATTGAAAATAAATTAATCGAGCTCGGTGGTGATATTTCTGGAAATTTACACATTGGGCGTAGCAGGAATGATATGGGGATCGCCATTTACCGCATGACACTGCGTAAAAAACTGCTTACGTTAATGCAAGAGCTACTCAATTTACGTAGTGCGCTCATTGCTTTTGCCGAAGAACATGTTGAAACGATTATGATTGGCTACACGCATACACAGCAAGCCCAGCCAACGACATTTGCACATTATTTAAAGGCAGTAATTGATCAATTAACACGGGATTATCAACGCATGCAATCTGCATATGAAACAATTAATCGCAGTAGTATGGGGGCTGCGGCATTAACAACAACAGGTTTCCCAATTAGTCGGGAACGGATGCAACAGCTTCTTGCTTTTGACGATTTAATTGAAAACGCATGGGATGCCGTGGCAGGTGCAGACTATATTGCTGAAGCAGCAAGTGTTGTCCAACTAGCAGCACTTAATTTAGGGCGCACCTCACAAGATTTTCTACTATGGGCTACGCAAGAATTCAATGCCTTTAAGCTCGCGAGTCCGTATGTACAGATCAGTTCCATTATGCCGCAAAAACGCAATCCTGTTTCCATCGAACATACACGCTCATTGTTATCCTCTGTCGTCGGAGATGCCGCAACCGTTTTACAAATGGTACATAACACGCCATTTGGAGATATTGTCGATACAGAGGACGACATGCAGCCTTACTTATGGCGTGCTATCGATAAATTAGTCGGCATTTATAAACTATTTGGTAGCTTGATTGTCACAATGGATGTTAACAAAGAAAGCCTGCTACGCCGTGCACAAAATAGCTTTGCCAATGTCACTGAGCTTGCCGATACACTCGTACGCTCGGAAAATATTTCTTTCCGCCAATCGCATAAAATCGTCAGTCTTTGTGTGCGTGAATTACTTGCACATCATAAGGAATCACTGAGCTCATTAACATGGCAATTAGCAAATGAAAAATGCCTCCAAGTAACAGGAAAATCATTACAAATTAACGAAATCGCCTTTTATCAGACTCTCCAGCCGGAATATTTCGTTCATATTCGTACATTAAAAGGTGGACCTGCGCCGGCTACGATGCGTGAATCATTAGTCCAGGCAACGGATGCCACCGTTAATCTTGAAAACTGGTTGCGTGAGAAAACAGGAAATATTATCCGAGCCGAAGAACAACTTGATCAAATTTTAAAGGAGTGGGTGCAGCATGACTAATCATTACATACTTGCAGTAGATGGTGGTGCAACAAATACGGTAATGACCATTCGTACAACAGATGGACGAGAGCTTTTTAGTGCCACATCCACAAGCTCGAATTATCAAGCAGTTGGCATAGAACATGTACAGCATGTCTTTACAGGACTTTTACGAAGTGCCGCCGCGCATTTGCCAAGCCTGCATATTGATGTCGCAGTATTTGCTATTGCTGGAGTGGATACCCTACAAGATGAAAAAATCGTTGGGGACATTATTCAGCAAAGTATTGCGCGTAGCCCATTTACATTTGGTCATATCATTTTAGAAAATGATGCTGAGGCAACAACTAAAGGGCTTGGAAAAAATAATGTAAGTCTTTTAATTTCGGGAACAGGTGCTATTTGTTACAGCCTAATTGATGATAAAATGAGCCGTACAGGAGGCTGGGGACATCGGATTGGCGATGAAGGGAGTGGCTATTGGATTGGTAAACAAATTGCCAAAGCAATCTTCCGTGCCGCAGATGGACGCAACGAGACGACAGCATTAACAAAACTCATTTTACAAGGTCATCAAGTGAATTCAACAGATGAATTGTATAATTACATTTATTCATCGGACTATACGAACAGCCGATTAGCTCATTTTGGTTCATTTTTACAGAAGGCCGTTGAGCAACAGGATACCGTTGCACAAAAAATTGCACAGGATGCTGTTCAGGAGCTTATACAACTTATCATCACTTCGTTAAAAAATGTCGGCTATCAAAACGAAGCTCATACATTATTTTTTAATGGAGGCGTACTAAAACATAATCCGTTTATCTTAGAAGCTGTCACACAAACCATTCAGCAAATCTATCCTGCAATGAAGATCGAGCTTTGTGCAGATAAGCCGCTAGAAGCCATCTTTCAGCGTGGTTTACATGCTTTCGAGCATATTCAATTCAACTAAAATAAAGGCTTGTTTACACATCATTGCCATGCGCAAACAAGCCTTTACCCTTATTTTTTATCAATGACAACATGCGTTAATGAATCTTCCGCTACATCGATATCAAATGCCTTACCAAATCCCACTACATAACGTCCATTAATGGGAGCTAATTCAAATAGGCTAAAGTCTAATGTACGCAATAATTTCATCATATTAGCATTGTGTACTTCATTAAATTTCTCAAATATTTCTTCATGACCTTCATTACCTAAAAGAGTTGGTTTACATTGCCAACGCGCACGCTCAGTTGCAAAGTGATTTTGTGTTACACTTTCATCTGCTACAAATAATACATCAGCGAATTGTGCACGTTCTAATAACGCATAATGCTCGGCAATTTTACTAATGTATATATAGAATTTTCCATCTAATTGTACAAAGGCAGCAGTACTACTAAAAGGATTTCCTTCTTCGTCTATCAAGCTAAGCATTAGACTTTTTTTATTTTCTTTAAACGTTTTATAATTTACACGAATTTCTTCGATATCAATCGGTTTTTGCATTCGAATTCTCCTAACTTTTTACCGTATTTTTTAATTGAATGCGTGGCGCTGGGTCCCAATTTACTTGCTGAATTTCAGCCTCCATTTTATAAATAGAACGAATCATTTGTTCTGTAATGACTTCTTGTGACGTCCCAATTTCAGCACGATGCCCCTCTTGCACAACAATAATTTTATCGCTATAGCTTGATGCCTGATTTAAATCATGAAGCACCATGACAACCGTTAACCCTGTATCACGATTCAATTCTCGCACTAATTCTAATACTTCGTGCTGGTGGGCAATATCTAAATAGGTTGTAGGCTCATCTAATAATAAAATCTCTGGTTTTTGCGCAAGAGCCATCGCAATCCACGCACGTTGTGATTCTCCACCAGATAAAGCAGCAATCGATTGATCACGATAATGAAGTAAATGCGTTTTTTCTAAAGCCCAATCGATAATTTCGTAATCATACTCGTCCAAACGTTCAAACCACTTTTTATGGGGATAACGACCATAGCTTACTAAATTGCGTACAGTAATATCACTCGGAGCTTGGTTTTTTTGACTTAAAATACAAAGCTTTTTTGCAATATCCTTCGACTTCAACTGCTTCATATTTTGGTTTTCTAACCAAATCGTCCCTTGATGATAAGGCTGCATTCGCGCAATCGCCTTTAAAATCGTGGATTTACCCGAACCATTCGGACCGATAATGGAAACTACTTCGCCCTTTTTTACATCAAATGAAAAATTATGGACAACTTCCCTTTGCTCATAACGAACTGCTAACTGTTCAATTTTCAGCATTAAAACGCCCTCTTTCTCATTAAGTATAAAAAGTACGGAGCCCCTATAACCGCCATTAAAATACCCGCAGGAATATCGAGTGGCGCAAATAATGTACGCCCCCCTGTATCAGCAATTAATAGGACAATGGCCCCTAATGCCATGCTCATCGGCAGCATGTATTTATAATCCGAGCCTACTAGCATACGCGCCATATGTGGAACAATTAAACCAACAAAGCCAACCATTCCAATTGCCGCTACTGAAATGGCCGCTAAAAATACAGCTAAAATCGATAGCACAATGCGAATACGTGTTACATTTTCACCTAAATTAACTGCCACCTGGTCGCCAAGACGAATAATGTTTGCCTTTCGAATAGTAAAAATCGATAAGACCCACCCGATAATTGCATAAATGTAAATCATATTTAATGCCGAATGTCCCTTTGCAGCCAAGCTTCCATTCATCCACTGAACCGCTGAGGGTAATCGGTCACTATATAAAATTGATAAAAAGCCGATTATCCCACCACATAGTGCGTTCACCGCCACACCCGATAAAATAATCGTAATCGGAGTAATGCCCGTTTTACGCCATGCGAGTGCATATACAACCCCTGCTGCTAATAATCCACCAATAAAAGCCGCAATCGGAATAAGATGTGTCCATTCTGGATTCACCAAAATAATAAATAATACAAAGGCAGCCGCGCCACTCGTAACGCCAGTAAGTCCCGGATCTGCTAACGGATTCCCCATTACACCTTGCAGTAATGCACCTGAAATAGCAATATTTGCACCAATAATTAATGCTAATAGTACACGTGGTAACCGAATATCCCATACAATTGTTGTAAAAACACCATCTACATTTCGTCCATTAAAAAGTGTTGTTAAAATATCCGGTACGGCAATTTTCACACTGCCGATACCAATGGCTACAACCCCTGCAACTATCGCGAAAACGAATGCGATGCTTACAATCATTTTATTTCTCTTTGTTGAAATCATTGTTACTTCCCCTACACTACTTAAAGAAATACTCTGAAATTGTCGTTAACGCTGTTTCGACATTGGCAATCGACGTTACACCAAACGTACTATAATCTAACATATGGATTTCATCATTTTTGTACGCAGATAATTGTGTCCAGGCACTATTTTGCTCAATTTCTTGCTTAAATTTATCTTTGTTTGCCCCGTGATCCCCTGATGCTAAAACAAAAATCATATCTGGATCCGCAACAACAACATCCTCTAAATTCATCGCTGAGTAAGTAGATTCTGCTTTTAATACCGTTTGCGCAATATTTTCTGCACCTAAGTTTTCAACTAAACTTCCTAAATACGATTTCTCATTCATCACCATAAATGAATCAGCTGTACCAATAACAAGCATGACAGATGGCAATTCCTTACCCTCTGCTTTTGTCTTTAATTCTTCTTCTTTGGCAACGATATTTTGCATTTTTTCATTCATTAAATCTTCTTTACCGAAGTAAGTTCCTAACACTTTAAAGCTTAACTTTAAGTCATCATACGAATCTGTTCGTAAGTACGATGCTTGTAGGTTCAAGCCTTCTAACGCTTTATCCAATGAATCCTTCAACGCTTCTGAACCAATAATTAAATCCGTTTGTAAACTCGAAATCACTTCTAAATCTGGTGCCATTGGTGAACCAATACGTGCAATCGAATCGTAATCAGCTGGGATTGGGTTCGTTGATGTTGGGACGCCAACGGGTTCAATATCTAATAAATGCAACATTTCTGTAATCGGAACAGATGTCGTTACAATATTTGCTGGGACTGTTTCAGGGAATGTTGCTAATGTTTCTTGGAAAGATGCTTCATCAACGCCATCATTAAAGCCTTGCTCTTGTTTTTCTGGCTCCGTTGTTGTTCCTTCAGACTGAGCATTAGCTTCAATCGGTTGTTGCTTTTGTGCTTCCTCATCTGAACAACCAAATAAAGCAACAGATAAAAATAACGCACCGAATCCTACTAATTTTTTCATATAATTTAACCTCCTTAATTGATAATGATTTTCAATTTCATATATTACCAACTATAAATGAGAATATCAATAGTTAATTGAGAATTAAAATTATATTTTTTCTGTTGTAAGTAAAAGTATTTGATCAATAGAAAAAAAAATAAGCCTAGTAAATGACTAAGCTTATACAAACATTATTCTTGATGATTTTTAGTAAATTTCGTTTCAACGAGTTGCTTTGCCTCAAGCTTCATCTCATCAGTTATGGATAAATATACTTTCCCTAATGCCGTTAAAATGACAAATGCATCATCTGTTAAACCAGCAAGTGGTAAAAAATCTGCTACTAAATCAAACGGTAAAATAAAATAACCTAACGCAGCAAGCACAATCATTTTATTCATCTTTGGCATTTCTGGGCTACGCAGTGTGACATACAATGTAGCAGCTGCCAGCATCGCTTTTTGTCCTAAGCCCCCACCAAAAAATTTAAATTTATTTAAAAACTTTTTATCAGAATAATGTTTCTCCTGACCTGCAATCATTTTATCAAAATTGTAATCCTGTTCCATAACCCTTCCTCCTTCAAGCATCTTCGCAAATTAAAGATACATTTTATTTACGTTTTCGCTTTGAGAAAGTTTCATTCGCTGAATTGCCCTTATGGAAAAAATTATTCCACATTTGCTGTAAAACTTGGGCATGATTCGTTACTTCATCGTAGTAAATAATAGAATTTTTCCGCAGTTTGGCATGACCAATTGGCACTTCGTATAAAGGGACTTTTCGCTTAATGGCCTCAACAAGCATATTCGTATCATAGCGAAAAGACTCGCCACTCACTTTTAATAGCCAAGACAAATGTTCTCTTGGAATATAGCGTAAGCCAGTCTGTGTATCTAATAAACGCTTATGAAAAAATAGCTCAAAAAGCATTGAACTCGCACGGTTGTGTATTTTACTAATAATTGGATAATCCGAACCTTTAAAATCACGAATACCTAATACGATACCGTCTGAAAAAATTTTTGTACTTGCTAAAATTTGTTCAACATCTAAAATAGAGTGCTGACCATGCGCCCCAACAGTTACGACCCCTTTTGCGTGCAAGGTTGATTTCACGATATAGTTCATACCTGTTTTTAATGCCTGACCTTTTCCAATGTTTCGCTCATGCGTTAAGACAATACAATCTTGCTTGAGCAATTGCTTAAAAATTTCATTATATTTCACATCACTACCATCATTAATGATAATAATCTTTTCGATTGCAAGCGTTTTTAATTTTTCTACAAAGTGTACAATGGTTGGTAATGGGTTCAACGCAGGAATTAACACAATTGTTTGCTCCATTTTGCATGCTCCTTTGAAATAGAAATATTTACTAAATTCTATCGACTATTTTAGCAAATTACAATGTCCAACTTTACTCTAGCTATTCGTTCAGAATGTCCCCCCATCAGAAATACTCCACTTTCTTCAGAACTTTCCGATAAAAAGGATACTTAACGAATATCGGAAGGAGTGACTACGTTTATGGTAGATCGCGACTTGCTCACAACACTTTGCAATAGGATTCCAGCAACACATCGTCCATTAACTGACGCTCTTCAAGGCTCTGCACGCTATACAATCTCAAAGCCAAGCCTGTCTTTAAAGAAAGCTAATATCGCCTTAAGCATTATCGTTCGCGATTTATATGCCAAAGATATGAAAAAGGATGGTACAAAAAACGAATTACGTACACTCTTGAATAACAAAAGCTTTACTGAAAAAATAAAACCACGTCGTATGTATTTGTTGATGAATTTAATTCAAAAAATGACCATAACGAACACCAATGAATTAATTAATACAAAAGTAGCCCAAATGGTGCTCGATTATTTAATTGATGTAACGGATTGGTATATCCAAAACTTATCAAAAGGCGAAAAATTAACGAAAGCCGCTCTGTTAGATGTAGAAAACCTCCCAACAACTAGCGATTATGAAACGCTTGATTTGGTAACACACAATTACGAGGATGCCGCTAAATGGTTTTTAATCGCCGCTCAAAAAGGGAATAACAGTGCCCAATACAATCTCGGTGTTTTGTATAATCACGGCAAGGGGGTTAAGCGGAATTATATAGAGGCAGCAAAATGGTATACGCTGGCGGCTGATCAACAGGATTCAAACGCTCAATATGCATTAGGCGTGTTGTATCAACTTGGCAATGGTGTCGAGCAGGATGAGCAAAAAGCGGCGGAACTGTATCTATTAGCAGCTACCGCTGGCAATCCAGACGCTCAATACAACCTTGGCTCATTATACAATCAAGGGAAAGGCGTCCCCCTAAACTTTAAAGAAGCGGCAAAGTGGTATGAACTCGCAATTGCTCAAGGCAATACGAGCGCGCTAAACAACCTTGGCTTTTTATACCACAATGGACAAGGGGTTACTCAAAATTACGCAAAATCTGCGGAATTATTTTTACAGGCGGCGAAGGCTGGTGATGCAAGTGCTCAATACAACCTTGGCTACTTGCATTCAAAAGGACAAGGTGTCACACAATCTTTTGAAGAAGCGGCTTACTGGTTTTTATCAGCAGCAATGCAACATCATACAAGCGCGCAATTCCAGCTTTCCCTTCTCTATAAAGCAGGACAAGGTATTGCTCAAAATGAAGAAGAAGCTATCAAATGGCTCACTCTTGCGGCCAATCATGGACATACAAACGCACAATATTCACTCGGGCTTATTTATAAACAGCAACATACGAAAGTAGCAAACGCTCAAGCGATTGAATGGTTTTTAAAAGCAGCTGCCAATGAACATGTTAGCGCAAATTTTGATTTAGGCATGCTCTATATTGAAACAGGCTATGATGAAACTGGTGTTAAGTGGTTAAAACGTGCGGCCATACAAAATCATGTACAAGCTCAGCTACAGCTTGGGTTTCTTGCTCTAGGCGATGAACAAAGCTTTCCAAATTACCAAGAAGCCTTTAAATGGTTCCGTGCGGCTACAACTCAAAATGATGCAGAGGCCGAATATCAGCTGGGCCTTTTATATGAAAAAGGGCTTGGCATACAAGTTAATTACGATGAAGCCCGTCATTGCTATCGTTTAGCCGCAGAGCAGGGGCATGTTAATGCACAATATCAACTCGGTAACATTTTCGATAAAGGACTTGGCACAAAACGAGATTTTAACGAGGCCTTTAAATGGATTACTCTTGCAGCTAAGAAAGAGCTAGGAAAAGCTCAATTCCAACTGGCTCAAATGTATGCAAACGGTGAAGGGACTGCTCAAGACTACCAAGAAGCAGCCAAGTGGTATCGACGCGCTGCACAACAAGGGCATATCAAAGCAAAATTCCAACTCGGCATGCTCTATAAAAAAGGGCTCGGTGTCGCACAAGATTATACCGAAGCAACAAGATGGTTAAAAGAAGCCATTGAACAAAATTTATAACCAAAAGGGAAGGTCCTTTTAAAATGGCCCTTCCCGCTAAACACCCTACTACCCAAATAAAAAAATGCCTTCCTAGCCCCATCCTGACTAGAAAGACATATTTTCATTTATTAAATACCCCTAAGTTTAACATTTATATAATGGGAGGCAATCCCATATCAAAGCCGCGTTCCAATTCGACTTTGATATTATAGTTGAGAGATGTTCGAAGTTTGTATCCATAAAAGTAAAATTTTTATGTGCTACACAGTAAACTTTTCTTCAATCTCTGCTTCGGCATAACAAAGATTTACTAGGCTACTATTCCCCAACAGTGCCCCAAAAATAAACTTTCACACATTAAAATTATTATTTTGCAATACCCTGTTTATGAAACGTTGATATAACCTTGCAAATTTTATACGAATTGCTCAGCCTCAGTAGATCCAGACATTGCAGTTGTTGAAGATGTACCACCTGAAATTGTTTGTGATACTTCGTCAAAGTAACCTGTACCCACTTCACGTTGGTGACGAGTTGCAGTGTAACCTTTAGACTCTGCGGCAAATTCAGCTTGTTGTAATTTAGAGTATGCAGCCATACCATTGTCTTTATAGTCATGCGCAAGCTCGAACATTGAGTAGTTTAAGCTGTGGAAACCAGCAAGCGTAATGAATTGGAACTTGTATCCTAACTTTCCTAATTCGCGTTGGTACTCAGCGATTTCTTCATCTGATAACTTAGCTTTCCAGTTAAATGAAGGCGAGCAGTTGTACGCTAACATTTTTCCTGGGAATTCAGCGTGGATTGCCGTTGCAAACTCACGAGCTTCTTCTAACGATGGGTGAGACGTCTCACACCAAATTAAATCTGCATATGGCGCATAAGCTAAACCACGAGCGATTGCTTGCTTAATGCCTGCATTTGTACGGTAGAAACCTTCTGGAGTACGTTCACCAGTGATGAATTCTGCATCACGTGGATCGATATCAGAAGTTACCATATCTGCAGCATCTGCATCCGTACGTGCGATTAACACTGTATCTACACCCATTACGTCAGCAGCTAAACGTGCAGCAATCAGGTTACGTACTGCATTTTGTGTAGGAAGCAATACTTTACCACCTAAGTGACCGCATTTTTTCTCAGAAGCTAATTGATCTTCTAAATGTACGCCTGAAGCGCCAGCCTCAATCATACCTTTTACTAATTCGAATACGTTTAACGGACCACCGAAGCCTGCTTCAGCATCAGCTACGATCGGCGCGAACCAGTCAAAACCATCTTCACGACCTTCTGAATGATCGATTTGATCAGCACGTTGTAGCGCTTGGTTAATACGCTTCACTACTGCTGGCACAGAGTTTGCTGGGTATAAAGATTGGTCTGGATACATTTGACCAGAAAGGTTTGCATCAGCTGCTACTTGCCACCCCGATAAGTAGATTGCTTGTAAACCTGCTTTTACTTGTTGAACTGCTTGATTACCAGTTAAAGCACCTAAAGCGTTGATAAATGGCTGTTCGTGTAATGAGTTCCAAAGACGTGCAGCACCACGTTTTGCTAACGTTTGCTCTTGAATGAACGATCCTTGTAATTTCACAACCTCTTCAGCTGAGTAACCACGCTCAATACCTTTCCAACGAGCGTTTTCTGCCCAATCCTTTTGTAAAGCTTCGATTCTTTCTTGACGAGTTGTCATATGAAATTTCCACCTTCCCCATTTGTGTATAAAAATTCTGCTAAAAAAACAATAAACTTACTGTTCCATAACAGACGTTCCTCGTGTAACATAATATATAACAGAAAATTTAATTTTTCATTATTTTCTGACAAAATAGGTTAATTTAAAGATAGGATGTTGTATTTGAAGGATGAATTTCTAAAAGTTGGATAATACAGAAGGGGTTGAATTAATTTGAATTTAAACAAAGTTGATGTGGAGAAGAGTGTTTTAGAACAGTATAAAGTTATTTTAGAAGATTGGATTCCAAGTGATGCCTCAATCGCAATTGCAGTGAATTATACATTCATTTACTTCCGTTCAGGTCACCATAACTTTTCATTATCAATTGGTTCACCTGTACCAGAAAACAGCATTGCCTTTAAAGTACTACATGAAAAGAAAAAAATTGATGCAGTTATGGATACTAGCTTATTCGATACGCCATACTATGCAATTGGCTATCCTATCACAATAGATAGCCAACTTGGTGCACTTGTTGTCGTGTTGCCTCCACTCTTTAAAATTGAAGCACCTAATCTATATCAATTTTTAACAGGGAAACAACACGAAGATTGGATCCCTGTACCAATTGAGCAAATTTCTTATATTGAAAGCCTCCAAAAACGTACATGGTTTTATTCAAATAAGCAGCAATATAAAACTGCCGTCACTTTAAAAGAGCTACAAACAAGGCTTCCAAGCACTTTTGTTCGTATCCATCGTTCTTATATTATTAATATTTTCTTTATAAAGAAAATCACACGCGATTTAACTTCAAACTTTATTGTTCATCTAAAAGATGGTACTGAGTTACCTATTAGTCAATCTTATATTAATGAGTTACGAGGTATTTTAAAGTTTTAATACTACAAATTTAGCCACAAAAAAACCACTGATTTCTCAGTGGTTTTCATTCGTGCGAAGCGACGTTCTACTCTCACAGGGGGAAACCCCCAACTACCATCGACGCTAAAGAGCTTAACTTCTGTGTTCGGTATGGGAACAGGTGTGACCTCTTTGCCATCATCACTTCACTTATTCAATTGAAAGATTGTTCTTTCAAAACTGGATAAACGTTTCATTGATATTCATAAACATGTGGTTAAGTCCTCGACCGATTAGTATTCGTCAGCTACATGTGTCGCCACACTTCCACCTCGAACCTATCTACCTGATCGTCTTTCAGGGGTCTTACTTACTTGCGTAATGGGAAATCTCATCTTGAGGGGGCTTCATGCTTAGATGCTTTCAGCACTTATCCCGTCCACACATAGCTACCCAGCGATGCCTTTGGCAAGACAACTGGTACACCAGCGGTGTGTCCATCCCGGTCCTCTCGTACTAAGGACAGCTCCTCTCAAATTTCCTACGCCCACGACGGATAGGGACCGAACTGTCTCACGACGTTCTGAACCCAGCTCGCGTACCGCTTTAATGGGCGAACAGCCCAACCCTTGGGACCGACTACAGCCCCAGGATGCGATGAGCCGACATCGAGGTGCCAAACCTCCCCGTCGATGTGGACTCTTGGGGGAGATAAGCCTGTTATCCCCGGGGTAGCTTTTATCCGTTGAGCGATGGCCCTTCCATGCGGAACCACCGGATCACTAAGCCCGTCTTTCGACCCTGCTCGACTTGTAGGTCTCGCAGTCAAGCTCCCTTATGCCTTTACACTCTACGAATGATTTCCAACCATTCTGAGGGAACCTTTGGGCGCCTCCGTTACCTTTTAGGAGGCGACCGCCCCAGTCAAACTGTCCGCCTGACACTGTCTCCTACCCCGCTAAGGGGCATGGGTTAGAAGTTCAATACAACCAGGGTAGTATCCCACCGACGCCTCCTTCGAAGCTGGCGCTCCGAGATCTCTGGCTCCTACCTATCCTGTACAAGTTGTACCAAAATTCAATATCAAGCTACAGTAAAGCTCCACGGGGTCTTTCCGTCCTGTCGCGGGTAACCTGCATCTTCACAGGTACTATAATTTCACCGAGTCTCTCGTTGAGACAGTGCCCAGATCGTTACGCCTTTCGTGCGGGTCGGAACTTACCCGACAAGGAATTTCGCTACCTTAGGACCGTTATAGTTACGGCCGCCGTTTACTGGGGCTTCAATTCGCAGCTTCGCTTGCGCTAACCACTCCTCTTAACCTTCCAGCACCGGGCAGGCGTCAGCCCCTATACGTCACCTTACGGTTTTGCAGAGACCTGTGTTTTTGCTAAACAGTCGCCTGGGCCTATTCACTGCGGCTCTCTCGGGCTATACACCCTACCAGAGCACCCCTTCTCCCGAAGTTACGGGGTCATTTTGCCGAGTTCCTTAACGAGAGTTCTCTCGCACACCTTAGGATTCTCTCCTCGACTACCTGTGTCGGTTTGCGGTACGGGTACCTCCCACCTCGATAGAGGCTTTTCTTGGCAGTGTGAGATCAGGAACTTCCTCCATACGGAGTCGTCATCACAGCTCAATGTTAAAGTACGCGGATTTGCCTACGCACACACCTTACTGCTTGAACAGAGACAACCAACGCTCTGCTTACCCTACCCTACTGCGTCCCCCCATTTCTCAAACGGTGGGGAGGTAGTACAGGAATATCAACCTGTTATCCATCGCCTACGCCTATCGGCCTCGGCTTAGGTCCCGACTAACCCTGAGCGGACGAGCCTTCCTCAGGAAACCTTAGTCATACGGTGCATGGGATTCTCACCCATGTTTCGCTACTCATACCGGCATTCTCACTTCTAAGCGCTCCACCAGTCCTTCCGGTCTGACTTCAACGCCCTTAGAACGCTCTCCTACCACGCATACCAACGGTATGCATC